>NZ_KB907141.1 GCF_000381825.1 Thioalkalivibrio sp. ALJT | reverse complement strand
CGGTGCCTTGGGCATCGGTCTGCTCCTGCTGTCGTCGCCCTGAAATCTACATTAACCCATGAAAGGGTTGTATGGCTTCAGGTTGACAGACAGGGATCCGGGAAGGCGTTTTTGAAAAAGTCCGAATTACAGGAGTGTTGGCTTCCAAGCTGTACGACATAGCTACCTTTATCCATACGCGTCAAGTTTTCTCCACCGGCGTGTCTGGCCTAGTTATTGCGGGCTACGGTGAACATGAAATCTACCCGACAGTGATTACCTTTGATGTCGAAGGTGTGATTGAGAACAAGCTGAAGTACCGGCGCAATCTGGATAAATCGCACAGCATCAGTACTGGTAATGAGTGTAGGATCATCGCCTTTGCGCAGGAAGACATGGTCGCAACGTTTATGAACGGCATCAATCCGCAAGTTCTATATTTCCTCCAAAGCTACTTATCGAAAGCTTTCAATCGACTGCCAGAGTTGCTTGATCCGAAGTGGAATCCACCTGAGGAAAGGAGGCGCTTCAAGTCGCAAGTGGACAAATTGCTGCGTGGGTTTTTTGAAGAACTTGGCGACCATTTGCGTGACGAACAGTCTCATCCCGTTCTGAGAATGGTCACGGTACTGCCAAAAGATGAGTTGGCAGCTATGGCTGAAGCGTTGGTAAATCTCACGGCATTTAAAAGAAGAATTACGGAATCTATGGAGACCGTTGGTGGACCGATTGACGTTGCCGTAATTTCCAAAGGGGATGGGCTTATCTGGGTCAAGAGAAAACATTATTTTCCTGCTGACTTAAATCAACATTTCTTTGCAAACTATTTTCGTGGAGTTACCAATGGCGGCTAAAGAGCAAACCAAGACGTACCGATCATTTGAACAGTTCAAGGCGGAGCTGTTTCCCCGACTGACTGAACAAGATCGTCGGCGTTCCTCCAAATGGACACCTAAGCAAATAGGTGCATGTATGGCGGATGAAGCGATAGAAGAATTGCTCCGGACGCGCCGAAGAGCTGACGCATAACAAATCGCTGCAGGTGACGTTTGACCCGCTGTCCCTTTTTGCTGCCGTAAAAACGGCCATCGCCTCAAACGCACCTAAGCTCAGGCGTTAGCACTACCAATAAGGAGTCATCATGATTTCCAACCCAGAACATGATTTGGGGATATTCATTGATCAGATGATTGAACTGTTAAAGGAAGTTGATCGTGGCGGGCTTCTTCTTTTTAGCATCAACTTCCGAGAAAATTTCAGGAGAACCTTTGAGGAGGTATGCTCGTTGCTCGATAAAAATAAGAAGCATGAACAATTACAGCATCCTGACGAATTTCCTGAAATGCATGCTGCAGGATTGACCGGAAATCAATTATATCTTAAGTTAGAATCTTTTGAATCTAGCTTGATGGACTTAGAATTAAATGGCGGAATAGATAACCTAGAGCAGACACTAGACAAAGGAAGTGTGATATTGGGAAGCCTTGCTGGAGCTATTCCTGGCTTCGGGTCGTTCGCCCAAGAACTTATTGACTTCATACTAAAAGAAATTAGAAAACGAGCCAAGTTCTGGCGGCGAAGCAAATAGTGGCCAACAATTCACTCAAGTTCGTTCCGCGCTGCGCGCTCCACCGGACGCGGCTAACGCCGCGCCGCTTAGCTTAGGTGTCAGGTCTCGCCTGGTCATATACACGTTTTCGAAATAAATCGGGGCGTTCATGGTGCCAGGCCTTGAGGGTTTCCACCGGTGTCCGGTGCCCAAGCGCCTTC
>NZ_KB907140.1 GCF_000381825.1 Thioalkalivibrio sp. ALJT | reverse complement strand
AGGCCGGCGATCCGGTCGGCCTGTTCGGCGACCTCGGCCCGGGCGCTGTCGCGGGCCTCCTCGGTTTCGGCGAGGGTGTCTTGCGTACGCTGGAGTTCGGAGTCGGCCTGGCTCAGGGATTCTTTCAGGCTGGCCTTGCGTTCCTGTAGTTCATCAACGGAGCGGTCCAGCTCCGCAGTGTCGGGAGAGTCCGGGGCTTTGCCGGGTTCATCCGCCCAGGCCGGCACGGTAAACGTCAGTGCGAGTACACATACAGCCAGAAGAGGGGGCCGTATGCGCACTCCGGGACCTTGCTCGGACGGCGCGGGATTACACCAGCAATTGTTCATAATGGTCTCCTGTGGTGGCTAAGAAGGTTGCTCGAGTATCAGGGTTCCGGTCATGTCGCTGTCCACATGGGACGCAGGGGGCATGCTTTTATTGCATGGTCCTGCCGGCTTGCGCCCTGGCTGTGTTCCCGGCGTCCTTCGGTCCATGTGGCACCCGAACCGGTATAGACTGGATTGCCGCGCCATTCCACCGTTCCAACGCGACACTCCACCCGTGACTTCCCGGATCCGGCGCCCGTGCCAGGCTCGTGCTCCTGGCGCCGAACGTCTGGCGCCTGCGCGCGGAGGCGCGGCATAGACAAGGGCAACACAGCACCTGATTGGCAACGAGTGTCCGCCACTCGCCGGGGCGCAGGATGAGAATGCGGATCCCGCATCACCGCTACGCGGCTTCCGGGAGGACCGAGAAGGGGCGGCCGGGGACCCAGGCCCGAACGGCCTTGAGCCTGGCGGACGCTCGTTGCCAATCAGGACGGGCCTTCCAGGTCCGGTCAGGGCCAATCGTTGAAGCCTTGAATGTGCCGCAACCCCTGCAGGCCGAAGATGCCGGAGCCTCGACAGGTGCCAGGTTGCGAACGTTCTTCTTCGCTGTGGCACCATCGATGCCATGAGCGTTCGTCGTATCCTGCGTTTGGGCCACCCCGACCTGCGTCGCGTATGCGACCCGGTGGCCGATAGCGACTTCGGCAGCCCGGGGCTGCAGGCTCTGGTGGACGACCTGGTGGACACCATGCACGCCAGCGAAGGGCTCGGCCTCGCCGCCGCCCAGATCGGCGACACCCGACGCGTGGCGGTGATCGAGATCCAGCCCGGCAACACGCGCTACCCCGATGCCGTACCCACCGGCCGCCTGGTGCTGGTGAACCCGGTGGCCACCGTGCTGGACCCTACGCCGCAACGCTACTGGGAAGGCTGCCTGTCCGTGCCCGGCCTGCGCGGCGAAGTCGCCCGGCCGCGCCACATCGCCGTTGATTACCACGAGCCCGACGGCACGCCCCGCCACCTGAAACCCGAAGGCTTCCTCGCCACCGTGTTCCAGCACGAGATCGACCACCTCGACGGCACCCTGTTCGTTGACCGCGTCACCGACACCACCCGCCTCGCCTTCCTCGACGAATACCGCGAGTTCCACGCCACCGCCTTGCAGGCGCCCTCGTAAACGACTCCCTGCGGGCTATCGGAATTGGCCTGTCTTTGGGCAGCATCCGGCCACGAGGACCGGTCCGTCGAACGCCGACTCAGGCGGCTTGGGGTGACAGCATTGCGCTCAATAGTGGTATCTGCACGAGATGATCGTGATAGACGAATCATCCACCGCATACACAAGACGGTTGGTGTCATCAATCCGACGCGACCAGAAACCCGCCAGGTTCTCCTTGAGGGCTTCCGGCTTGCCGATGCCTTCCAATGGGGACCGTTTCGCGTCTTCTATCAACTTGTTGATACGCTTCAGGGTCTTCTTGTCCTGGCGTTGCCAGTAGAGGTAGTCATTCCATGCTTCGTCGGTCCAGCAAAGCAACCGACTACTCATCCCCACCTACCAACGCACGCTCGGTTGCCTTTCCGGCCTTGTATTGCGTAATGGACCTGTTGAGGTGCTCTGCATTGGCAGGGGAACGCAAAAGATGCACCGTCTCCATCAGGCTGTTGTAGTGATCAAGCGACATGACCACCGCATCCTCCGAATCACGGCGCGTAATCACCGTGGTGTCAGCATCGTTGACCACCCCATCCAGTACGGCCTTGAGACTGTTGCGAGCCTCGGTGAATGAAACAATCTTCATGGCGCTCTCCTGTACCTTGACTTGTACAAGTATAGGCCGGGCGGCCCACAAGCGCACGGGATCGAGGGTCCGGAACCTGTCAACCTGTTTCGGACGCCTCACACGGAGGATAATGTATTTTCCGTCCTCGCCCTGGCTGCGCCCATGGTCGGGAAATTCA
>NZ_KB907139.1 GCF_000381825.1 Thioalkalivibrio sp. ALJT | reverse complement strand
GCCTTGGGCATCGGTCTGCTCCTGCTGTCGTCGCCCTGAAATCTACATTAACCCATGAAAGGGTTGTATGGCTTCAGGTTGACAGACAGGGGGTCCGCACGGGATCGAGGGTCAGACCTTGCCTTTTGCGCCTCCCGTTATACGGAGGCAAAAGGCAAGGTCTGAACATCCCTCTCGCATTTTCAAGGCTTGGGCGTCTCGAGATCGACCACCTCGACGGCACCCTGTTCATCGACCGGGTAACCGACACCACCCACCTCGCCTTCCTCGAGGAATACCGCGAGTTCCACGCAGAAGCATAAGCCTCACGCCCGGTGCAGCTTACGGCGCCGGGCGCTTTATGGCGTCGACAAAAAGGAGAGCTTATGCCGCAATACCCTCGACAATGAGATGGCTAACGTCGGTACGCTGGCTTGCATGTTCAAAAGTGATTGCGCAGACATTGCCGCTGGCATCCACATCCAGGATGGTGTTTTCGTCCAGGTCTTTCGATTCCGCAATGTCGCTGCTGCGGAACTCGATGTACAGAGTATCGCTGTCATCGAAATAGCTGACTTTCATGGCCGGAACCCCCGATCAAAAAATGCATTGTGAATAGTCTCGCCATCGTCCAGCAGAATCACCCGCAGGTACCGGCCTTCCATTGCCTCGATCCTGGCCCAGCGCCTTATTCGGCCATCTGCCTGCACGTGCTCTCTCTCAGGATGCTGCATCACGTACTGGATCCATTCGTCCTTGATTCTCGCACGGTCCGGCCTGCCCCGAGTCGCCCGGAAGTATTTCGTTGTTTTCACCGATGTTTGTCCTTTCCTGCATGAATCGCTGGCTCCGTCCCCGTCAGGTAACCGAGGCGCCAGGCTGACTATCAGCCCCCCCTCACTCGACGGCACCCTGTTCATCCACCGGGTGACCGACACCACCCGCTTGGCCTTCGTCGAGGAATACCGCGAGTTCCACGCAGAAGCATAAGCCTCACGCCCGGTGCAGGACCGGCCGGGCATTGCGGACCACCTCGGCCCCCAGTTGGTCCAGCAACGGATGGGCGGCCAGGCCAAGCAGGCCGTCGGTCAGGGGGTTCTCGCCGCCGCAGCGCACGGCCAGCTGCAGATGCGTGCCACGCCCGCACGCCGACAGCCGGTAGCAGCCCTCACAGGACAGCCCGGCCAGCGTGCGCCAGCCGAGCAGACGCGGCGGGACCGCGACCAGCACCTCCACATCGAAGACCAGCGGCACCCCGGCCACCCGCACACGCCAGCGGTAGCGATCGGGCCCGACACGGGTGATGGACTCGATGGCCTCGCTGTATGCGGCGAACGCCTCCACCCGGGCCATCAGGTCGAACACCGCATCCGGAGCGGCATCGATCTCCATCTCGTGGTGGATCACCGCCATCGCGCACCGCTGCCGGATGCAGCGCGGGCCGGACCGGCGGCGTCGATGTCCACGCGGGAACTGGAGTAGTCGCAGGCCTTCGCGATGTCCTCCAGCGCCGGCATGTTGTCTACGCTGCGCATGGTGTGCCTCCTTCGCGATCCCGCGAGGTTGCAACGGGTTTGCCGGGGCCGTTCCCTGCCCCTTTCCTTTGACGCTAACCCCGTGATTGCAACAGTCAAAGGTGACCCCAGTGGCGATGGGGAATGGTTCGTGTCGCCTATCACCGATCGCATGGCGGAATGTTTCAACAGTCGGCACACCGCGGTGCACAAGGCAGGGTTTTCCAATCGTTTCGAGGCCTCAAATGCCCCCTTTAAGGACTTAAATCCGTCCCGAAAATGGATAAACCCGTATCAAATCCGTTCGTTATCGTGGTCCGCCCCCGTGATCACATCCCGACCGCTCGCCCACCGGTAAGTCGTACCAGCACAGGTAGTCGTCCTCCAGCCGCCGCGCAAAGCGCTTCTCGCCTGACGTCATCCGCGGGAGGCAGCTGTTCAGCGACGGTATGAGTGTTGTCATTCTCCGAACCCTACCTGCGTGGATAACGGCCAGCGTAACCGGCGCCCGACGAAGCGCAGCGCAGTCGGGTGTCCGCGTTGACGCTGTAGTTAGACTTTAATGGCTCAGAATTCTGCCAACGTATCAACATATTTTTCGAGAACCTTCTGAGCACCTGCATGATCATGAATGCTTGTGTCGTAAAGGATATAAAAAGCCCCCTGAGAACTAAAAAATTTGCCTGCTACCCCAACTTCAACTTCTGCGTTCACCTGAAATCGCGCGCACAGCTGATTGAATATGTCTTGATTTATATGCTCAATCTGAGTGCTAGAGAACGTTATGCCACGAACTTCTCGACCATCTATTACATAGCCTTCATTCTCCAACCCGCTTACAAGAGCTCCAAAAGACTCTCCATCGAAGGACTCCAAGCACATTTTTTGTTGTCTCATTAGCTACCTCATATGTCTAACAGTCGATTAGACAGAATCTGTCATATTGGTGATATACAGATTCTGCATATCATCCCGGCGTCCTCCTCTCGGCGGCACACCACTACAGGCAAACCATGCGTTTATCATGGTAGTGTGCGTCGCGTCGAGTGGCAGGGCATCCGCCCACTGCTGTCCCACTTACGCGGCCCTCAGCCGCAGGGGCATTTGGGGTTCGGGTGGATCCTGTTTTCGACCTCGGAGGAGATCGGCCAAGGGT
>NZ_KB907138.1 GCF_000381825.1 Thioalkalivibrio sp. ALJT | reverse complement strand
CGTGGCCGACATCTACAAGTCCCGCTGGGAGGTCGAGCTGTTCTTCAAGTGGATCAAGCAGAACCTGAAGATCCGCAGCTTCCTCGGTCACAGCATGAATGCCGTCGCCTCGCAGATCTTCGTGGCGCTGTGTGTCTACCTGCTGGTGGCCTTCCAGAAGTTTGTCTCCCGTTCTGCGATGGGCATCCAGGCCGTCCTGCGGCTGGTGCAATTGAATCTGTTCCAGCGCAGACCCTTGGCCGATCTCCTCCGAGGTCGAAAACAGGATCCACCCGAACCCCAAATGCCCCTGCGGCTGAGGGCCGCGTATGTGGGACAGCAGTGGGGTGACCGCCTCGGCGCTACCCCCGCCGTAAGGCCCCGTTACCCACACGATCCGCGAAAGGGCCAAAAAGGAACACAAGGCGCCTTAGCTAACAAATTAGACGAATAGATGCCTTACATATAAAAACACTATAAGTTTAGCCCCCCCAGTGTCAGACAAGTTGGAACTCACCTGGTGTTAGAATTAAAAAATGAACAGGGGGGGGCGAAGCGAGGTCCCACTACTTTGACACTGGGCGATCCTGCCCCGTGAACGGGGTGGGTGTTGCACTTAAAAGCTGGATCTAAGCCACACATTCAATACTACACTCGATTTTCCAGATGCCTTTTCCTGATGAGGCAACCAAAATTATTCATGCCGACAACAGCAACCATAGAAACAGCCACATCAGACAGATTTGCAAAACCCTAAATCCGCCAAGCGATCTACCATTTCATTATGTACAACTATACAGTCAACAGGTATTTTTCCTATTTTTAATATTTTTGCGATCGCCAACCTGTGCCTCCCATCAAAGAAAAGCACTTTTCCGGACTGTCCTATTCCAATTTGCACCTCATGCCTTTTGCTTAAGCGATGCCTTTCCCCAGAACCTTTATTCCAAACCCCCAGCATTCTTTCATGAGGTTTTTTTTCGCTAATAATTTCCTCTTGCAGAAGAAATCCGTTCAGCTTCATGGAATCGTATATCCCTTGAATATCCACATAAAACCGTCGAACAAGATCATCCCTATTCTGGCAATTCCACAAGACCCTCCCACCTTCTATCTTTTTCAAGATTTTTTTAAAGTACTCAGTATCCTCCCAACACCCACCCTGCAAAAAAACACTTTCACAAGCCTGGTAAACCAGCGAACTCTCAAACTCATAAAATGAGTCACTTAAGGGAAAAACCCGTAGCTCCCCGGATGCTTCCACCCAACTATTTAGAGAAAAATCCATGGGCTTTAAATTGGAAAAATAAACGTCAGTATCATAAGAAATAAAGCCACAGCACCTAGAGCCAACCACTTCATAAGGCATACACACACCTAGAAACTAAAAACAATTTAAAATCAATCTACAGCATAAAAAAGCTTACTAAACAAACAGCAATGAATTTCTTTTCTCATCATGATGCCCCGATTGTAATCGGATTTCAAATTATTAGCGACACTCAAATCAGGAAAATCAACGAAACGCTCACACAGCTCAAGATCAGAAACCAAAAAGGAACTGAAGGATTTATCATGCTTACTGACAAATGAACAATGATCTTTTTTGCCAGAACCATAAATCTTCAGAGGTTTGAAATTTATCAAAGAAACCAGTGCACTTAAACCTCTATCAACTCTCCCTTTCAAGGTCTTTCTGTCATCGTCATAATCAAAACCTAGCAGCTCTGGAGCCGTAGCACTTAAAATGTCAAAAAGAACTTTAGAGCGCGACAACTCTTCGTGCGATAACTTCTGAGCAGCCTCCATGAAGTTGACATTTGCCAACGGCATAAAAACACGGTGAAGCGAATGACAAAAACTAGGCCTGCCAAAATGAATTCTTGATCGAGATTCAAGGTATATGCTGGACATGCTAGACTTACAATTAAAATCAAGACCTCTTAGCTCGCAAAACTCTTTCATGATCATCCTGAGGCCCTGCAAATCACAGCCAAACTTCTTCTCTAAAACATCTACTGTCTTGCTAGGTGAATTAGGGTAAAAGCTTCTTAATACTTCACCTGCGCCTCCATGCACGTGAAACCATTCATGTCTATTTGGTGATAAAACAGGCTTAGATATCGGGGCATATACACCCAAATTGAAGGCTTTCCAGGTTTTATATGACAGTTCGTCGTTCTTGATGACACTGGGCTTTCTATTATCTAGTTTAATATCAAAGTATTTTGTTATTTTTTTTGCCACCTCATAGTCTCTCTTTTGATTAACTGATGAAGTGACATGAATCTTGTCAATACTTTCCAATGCCCGACTAGCGATCCCAAACACTACTCTAGAATCTACCCCGCCAGTCAGGTCAATTGAAATAGACCCTGGATATAGTTTCTCAAGAGTATGTAAAACATTCCCAACTTCCCTAACGCCATCGACGACACACCCTGAATATGATTTTTTTTTATAGCTTTTTTTATTAGGTGTCTTTATCAAACTTACCGCAACAGCATTTAGTGAAGAGTCAGTATCAATCTGCAGCATCTCTCCTTGCATCATCAAGAAGATCTCACGCACAAAAGTTTGCGGCCCTATAAGCTGCTCGCATAACGAGTATTTAAGGCCGAAATATTCAGCCACAGAGTCATTTATAGACAAGGAAACTTTATTATCTATCAGGTGCTGCGCCAAATGATATAGGGAATTAGAAAAAGCCCAACCTTGAGAGGAAGAATAATAGAAAACAGGCTCGCTGCCGAGAATATCTGTTATCAAATAAAAACTATCTTTTTCTTTGACCAGCGAGCAAAATTGACCTTGTAACTTTGCAAGCTCTTCAAAACCATATTTTTCTACAAACCCCTCAGCTCCTTCCTTGTCCAGTATTAAGGATCGTGAATTATACGCAAATCCGCTAAAGTGGGATGACAGCTCACTCTTGCCAAAAGAGCTATATAGAAAATAATTTAACACACCAGCTCCCTCGTGATAACGACCATAAAAACACAAAGCATGAAAAGGATGAGGAACTAGCCAGCTATTGACCTAATCGCCCTTACTACAACTGATGCCTGAAAGTGCTCCCTAGCATAGCCTGACAACTCAGAGCTTTTACAACCATTGAGAGCATACTCAGCCATGGATTCAACTCTCTTGAAAACAAACTCTTTGGGATATACGGTTTCAGCGCCCGCCCACGGCAACATTAAAGGGGTAGCACCTGAGGCCATGCCCTCCGCAACCGCTTGGTGACTTCCTTCAAAGTCACTGGTAGACACGATGTAGCCAATCTTTTGATACCACTCCGGCATATCGTTGCCATGCCCATCAAAGAAGACGCTACCTCTCCAAGGCGCCTGCTCGATTTTTTTATAAAGCTCGTCATACAGCGCGAGTTCTTTCCTAAATTTGGGGTTGTTTTTCATCCACGGGAAGTCTTCGGGAAGCTTACCTTTGACCCTGAGGGTAAAGCGGTTGTCCTTATGCCAAAGCTTATCGAACAGCTCCAGCGCCTTGTCGAAACGCTTGCGCCAGGGCACGATCCCTACAAACCCCAGCGTATACTGGGCTTCCGGGGCTTTGGGAAGGTTAAACTTGTCGACATCGACGGTATTAAACACCAGCTTGGCACGATCGCGTGGCAGGTCATGCATCTCCACAAACTCTTCGTAGCGATACGGGGCGATGAAGATATAGCGGTCGATCTTTTCCCTATCGGCTTCCCGCAGGTACTGGGGCTGGCGGTTTTCCTGAAGATGGATGCGGGCGACCAGTCGTTGGCCCGCCTTCTTGTGGTGTGAGTACCAGCGGATATTACCCAGTCCCCACTCGCAAAAGATAATATCCGCTTGTTCCAGCTTGGCTAGGCTTTCTGCCTCATTGTGCTTGGCATGCCCGTGCCACTGGTCGATCAACACCTCGAACTTATCATCTTCCTGATAGGCATTGATGGTATCGGTCAGGAACTTCAGGTCGTGCCCGGCAAAGAGGATGGTGGTCTTTTTTGCTTGAAGCAAGCGCTCGACAATCTCTCCATGGTTCACGGTTTTCGCAAAGCGTTTATAGGCCTCATAGGACATTCTGGCCGCCCGGCTATACAGCGCCACGTCGGTCAGTGCCGCAGCACACCTCTCGGCGGCCTGCTCCGGGGTTTCGGCAAATAGCGGGTAATCCTCCCCCATCAAGGCTCTGTGCACCCTGGTGGCACGCAGGATCACCGGCTTGCCTGCACTCATGTACTCGAAGAGCTTGGTGGAGAGCTCCTGGGAATCATCGTTGTCGATCAGGCTGGAGCGCAGCGCAAAGCCGATATCGGAGTCACGCGACAGCTGGATGCTTTCCTGGCGAGATACCACCCCCACCCAGTTGACGCTTTCGTCGTGGGCGAAGAATGCCTCGATCTCGTTCTTGCGTCCTCCCAGGTCACCATGGAACTTGTTGCCGGCAATGTTCAGCTTGGCATAGGGCAGCCGCTCCTTGAGCCGCTTGAAGGTATCGACCAGGCCGGGCGTGCCCCACTCCTCCGAGAACTTCCCCGTGTAGCAGAGACTGTTCAGGCGGTTGCGAAAGCTAGGATTCTTGAGGATGGGAGGAATCAGCGGCGGCAGAATATAGAGGTGCTCTTCTGGAATGCCGAACTCGCGACTGTAGCTCGCCCGCATCCGCTCGCTCTGCACCACGGCAAAGGCCGTCTGATTGAGCATCTCACCAATCTCGGCCTTTTCCTGGCCGGTCAGCTCCCCCAGGCGCTGGAAGGGCTCAAGCGTGTAGTAGGCCAGCCGCCCGGGCAGCCGCTTGATCAGCGCCTTGCCCATAGCGATATTGCCACGCACGAAGACTCGATCATAGCGATGCTCGGCATCCAGTGAGTGAATGGCCTCGACCCCCTGCTCGGGCTTCATGGGTCGCGGGTGCTTCTCGATTCGGTTGATACCTGGAATGGCTCTCACCTGTTCGTTGAGGGGGCCACCCTGGTCCGGTGCCTTGTGCAGAAAATCCAGCTCGACTCGCGGATCGCTGGCCAGCAGCCGCAGCAGCTCGGCCAGCCATACCGAGGAGCCATCCATGATGTTTAGATTGACATCGCCGTACACCAGCAGTTTGAGCCGTTTCATCCCGCTACCTCCTTTAGGTCGGCTGGGGCGTTGTATTCGTACAGCGTGGCAATGGCGGCATCCTCCAGGTGTGTCTCCGGATACTGCTTAGCGAGGCTCATGGGTACCTCGAGCCCTTCAAGGGGCTTTGCGAACTCAGTAAGCACACGGAAGACTTCCTCATCGGAGTTTCGATTGAGGTACGGATACAAGACATTGCTGTTCTCGAGGTTCACTACTAATCGCTTGCGATGGTAGGTCTGCGCTCGGAAATGGTGCCTCGCTTGTTCAACCTCCTGCTCGGTGGTCGCGGTATAGACCGCGTTCGTGCGCGGCAGGTGTGGCGAGACGAAGATTCCCACCCTTGCGCAAACCTGTTCCAGCCGGTCGGCGAGGGTGTGTCGCCCCAACGTCTCCCGGACCCCCTGAGCACTGACTTCGGCATACACTGTGGGGTCGCTCAATCGCTCGAGATACTCCACAATGTCCTCCTGCCGGTCACTGGCACAGACGATCCCCCCAAACTGGGTAATGACCCCTTCCGAATAATTACTGATTACGGGCGTTCCGGATGCGAGTGATTCATAGACCCTTCGTGCGAACATTGTGGGACTATTTTTAACGGTGTTGAGATTTATCGTGTACCGGTAGCCCTTGTAGGCTTTCCACATCTCATGAGGCTCCAGGTACCCGACTACGTGCTTCTTGAAATGCTCGGGGAATTCCAAGTGCGCGACACCGCGTTTAAGACACCGGTCATAGATATCATAATCCACGCCTGCATTTTCCAGCCCTTCCATAATGGCGTGAAAGTTCTCACAGCGTTCGATCTTGTCGCTGTAATAAGATCCAGCAAACGCGGCTTTATCCTTTCGTGCGATCCTGGGTATCGGGTTGTGTACCTGTGGTTGACAGAAGAAGCAGAGTGGTTCCGCGTCGATTCCAAATGCTCTGCGATATTCAGGAACCATATTCGCATCAGTCGTGTAAACGTAGTCAAAGAGCTTCGCGGTAGGACCAAAGCGGCTGAAGTGAACAGGGTCCTCTTTTGACCAAAAGACCGTTGGTATCCCTTTTTTCCGACAGTAACGAACAACTTTTAGCAATTCATCCATTCTGTTAGGACCATTGGAGTTATAGCCATATATCAAGCCGCTCCAAGTATTGCTGTTTCCGAACCAGCAACTCTCGACAAACAAGAAGTCTGGCTGGGTTTCCTCCAGCTCCTTCTCCCAGTTCTCGGGGCTGATGGCGGTCAACGCGACCTCCATCCTGAAGCATTCCATCGTGAACTCATCGAGAATAGCCGCCACTTTTATATCGGAGAGTTTGCGGACAGGCTCATCGGGGCGTTCGCTTGGGTAAATTACCGAACGGGCCAGCGTCTCCCTTGGTGGAATCTCGGATTCACAAGTCAGGCTCCCCTCAAGCCACACATTTCCTTTGGCGCTCCAGCGCTGCAGTCCGAGCGCAACCTCTATCGCCCCTCTTGGTGGGATAAGCTGGACGATTCTCTCCCCTTCGACGCAAACATATGAAAATGCGCCCACTGTTTTGGAGAGTGGCAATCCGGGGTACGGGGGCGCGATTTCTTGCTTGTCTTTATCGTAATAAACAACTCTCACGATGGCCGATTTGGCATGTTGACTTTCCGGCTGCTCGAAACCTAGTCTGGCCGTCACACGGTGAGGCACCAGCTCATCGACAGGAAAGTGGCCCCAATGTGGGATATCGGTCAATTCAATCTTTCCGGGAGTTGCCTGAACGGGTTCGGCCTCTTTTATACCGAGTTCCTGAATATCAAGGTGTCGGACAACAACCTCTTCACCTTCGCGCAGGTTAAACCCACACAGGCCGAACGAAACCCGGGCGATACCACTTGGCACAGTGAACTGGTGCTGTCGGCAGGGCTTGCCGACAGATGGCACCAAATACATAAAATGGGAGTTCAAGTGGCCCGACTTGGCTAGCTTCCCCAAGGCTCGGTCAACAGGATTGCCGCTGGCATCCTTTGCTTGCATTAGCAAAACCGCCTTGCGCGTCTGGCCGTCGGGAATATTGTGGTACTCCACCTCGGCCGAAATCGCGAGCTGTTGACCCTCGGCCACTTCAAAGGTGAACCAGGCCGGGTCTTGAGGCTGAAGGTTTATAGGCTTTGGGTGTTTGAGGGGTGCTATCAGGGCAGGTGCGTCTGCAGGCTGTGGCACCGGGTCGGCGGGTAGCTGGGCGGCGGAAGCGTAGGATCCACCGTTCAGCGCACACACCAAGGGTCCGAGGTGCATGGAGAACAGGGGTGCATTCGAAGGCTTGGGTGTCGGGTCGTGTACCGAGCGCTGAAGGGTTTTGGCCAGGCTTTCGGCACTGCCGGCCTCGAAGCTGACGACTCCTTCGTGCTGAGCGGCGTATTCGAGCAGTGGTTGCACATCCGACACCACCAGGCGTTTGCCATAGGCAAGGGCTTCAGCGACCCTCGCGGGCGGAACAAGTTGGGCCGCCGCAACGGCTTTACGGGGTATCACCACTGCATCCAGCAACGTGTAGTAGTCCGCGAGCGGCTCTTGGGGCAACCGACTGGTCTGAATCGCCCACAGAGGCAAGTCCGGGAGGCGTTGACCAGGTGTCAGGAGAGATGGACCACCCGGTTGTGCCGACGCCGGTGGAGCGTTTTCCCCGACCAGCAGCAACTTGAGTGTTTGGCCCTGTTGTATCAGGGCTTCACAAGCCTCAATCAGGATTTCGAGATCGTCATGAGAAGGGCCGCTGCCGATATAGCCGATCACCCTGTCCTGGTCGGTTATGCCGAGTCGGTGCTTGAGCGTCGTGGCGGTTGGGCGAGGCTCGGGCATGCAGACTACCGCATGCGGGACGATGTGAATGCGTGTCGGTTCGGCTCCGCGCTGGACAAGTTCGCGCTTCATGGGCTGATTCAGGGTGAATAACTGGCGGGCCTTTTGTGCGACAAACGTGTCCCGCTCCGCCTGGATACGAAACGCAGTGCTGTCGCAATGGCCCGGTGCCTCGGCATCGCGCGAAAGCTCTGGAAAGTCTCGCACCTCATTGTGGAAAGGCAAACCAAGACGTTCAGCGACGACCCAGGCAGGCAGGCCGAGAGTCCAATCGCCAGCGGCAACTACAGCCTGCGGACGGTAGACCTGGAATTGCTCGAGCAGGGCCTCAACACCGGCCTCCAGCTGCGTCCTTTCGGTGGCGGGCCGCCCCGGCAAGGGGGCGTGGAAATAGCGCACCCCGTCCACCACCACTTCGGGTTGCAGTTCGCCGGATGACGCTCCCTCCTCCCAGGGCCAACCCGGGCGAACAAAGCAGAGGGTTTCAAGACCCTGCTCATTCAGGGCCTGGGCGATACCCTGGCTGCGCGCGGTATTGTCATTGCTGACATGGCTCAGCCCTTCACCGATCACATAGGCCACGCGCCCCTCGATGGGGCGATAACGCGGCGCCGCCTTCCGGGCCAGCCGCTGGGCGTGTTGCAGCAGTGCATCCATGGCGCTCACCTCCTCCTTCAGCGGTTCAGCAGACCCACGGCGTCGACCACGGCGGCATGCTCGGCCAGTTTGTCGACTTCGGCGCCGAAGGCCGTGTGCCTGACCAGCACGACGACCACATCGGCCTGGGTCAGGGCCTCGTCGAGGCTCACCAGCCGGGCGCCGGCGGCTTCGAGGCCGGCCGGAAGCTGTTCGATGTGGGGCTCGACGATCAGGGTGTCGCAGCCGAACTGGGCCACCTGTTCGGCGATCCCGAGGGCGGGGCTTTCCCGCAGGTCGTCGATGTCCGGCTTGAAGGCGATCCCGAGGCAGGCGACCTTGAGCGCCGCGCGCGGGCGCTCGGGCTGCTGCTGGTGGAGCCGGTCCAGCTGGGCCTTGATGCGCTCGAGCACCCACTGGGGCTTGTGGTCGTTGACCTGGCGGGCGGTCTTGATCAGCCGCGCCTCCTCCGGGCAGGAGTCGACGATGAACCAGGGGTCAACGGCAATACAATGGCCGCCAACGCCGGCTCCCGGCTGCAGGATGTCGACACGCGGATGGCGGTTCGCCAGGGCAATCAATTCCCAGACGTTGATTTCCAGCCGCTGGCAGATCGTGGAGAGCTCGTTAGCGAAGGCGATGTTGACGTCTCGAAAAGCGTTCTCCGTCAGTTTGGCCATCTCGGCAGTGCGGGCGGTGGTGACGATGCACTGGCCCTGGACGATCAGTCGGTAGAGTTCCACCGCGCGACTGGAGCACTGGGGTGTCATGCCCCCTATGACGCGGTCGTTTTCCACGAGCTCACGAATCACATGGCCGGGCAGTACCCGTTCCGGGCAATGGGCTATACGAATGTCGGAGCCCTCGCCGTGGGTCTGCGGGAAGCTCAGGTCCGGTCGCGCCTCAGCCAGCCACTCCGCCATTTGCTCCGTGGCGCCCACGGGACTTGTGGATTCCAGGACAACCAGATCGCCCTGTTTCAGAACCGGGGCAATGGCCTGGCTGGCGGCTTTGATGTAGCGCAGATCCGCTTTGTGGCTGCCCCCGTTTTCGTCGTGGATGAACGGGGTCGGCACCGCGACCATGAAGGCATCGGCCGGCTCGGGGGTGGTGGTGGCGCGCAGGTAGCCCTCATGCACAGCGGCATGGACCACGATATCCAGTTCCGGCTCGACGATGTGGATATCACCGCGGTTGATGGTGTCGACAGCGTGGGTGTCGATGTCGACGCCGATGACTTGATGCTTACGGGAGGCAAATACGGCGGCGGTGGGCAGGCCGATGTAACCCAGACCGATGACGGAGATGGTGTTGAATGACATGAATATTCCCGGATGTCCTTATGATGGTTGTTCGTAGTCCGCTGGCTTCAGGCGAGGGCCTCACGGATGCGCTGGCAGGCGCAACCGTCACCGTAGGGGTTATGAGCGCGGCTCATGGCGTTGTATGCCGTCGGGTCGGTCAACAGTTCGTCGAGGTGGTGCGTGATCCTGTCGACGTCTGTCCCTACCAGCCTGACAGTACCAGCCTCGACGGCTTCGGGCCGCTCGGTGGTGTCCCGCATCACCAGAACCGGCTTGCCCAGTGATGGGGCCTCTTCCTGAACGCCGCCGGAATCGGTGAGGATCAGCGTGGCTCGGTGCATCAAATAGACAAATGGCAGGTAATCCTGCGGCTCGATCAGATGGATGTTGTCGATACCGGCCAGTCGGCTGTTCACCGGCCCCTGCACATTGGGGTTGAGGTGAACCGGGTAGACAATCTGCAATTCGGGGTGACGTCGAGCCGTCTGCTCCAGGGCCCGACAAATCCGTTCGAACCCGTCCCCGAAACTCTCGCGACGGTGGCCGGTGACCAGCAGGAGCTTATGCCCCGCGTCCAGAAACGGGAACTGTCGGGCTTGGGCCTCACGCAATGCGGCGTCGCGCTCAAGCCTGTCTACCACCTCCAGCAGCGCATCAATTACGGTATTACCCGTAATATGGATAGCCTCTGGTGCCACGCCTTCACGGACCAGGTTATCCCGCGAACCCTCGGTGGGAGCAAAATGGACGTTGGCCAGAGCGCCCGTCAGTTTCCGGTTGCCCTCTTCCGGCCACGGGGAATAGAGGTTGCCAGTGCGCAACCCGGCCTCTACATGGCCGACCGCAATCTGCTCGTAGTACGCCGCCAGGGTCGTAGCGAAGGTGGTTGCGGTGTCGCCGTGTACCAACACCACGTCGGGTTTGAACTCTCTTAGTACCGGTGTCAGCCCCTGAAGGATGCCGCTGGTGATATCGACCAGGCCCTGGCCGGGTTTCATCAGGGCCAGATCATAGTCAGCTTCCAGTTCGAACAGGCTCATGACCTGATCGAGCATTTCTCGATGCTGCGAGGTGATACAAACCTTCGATTCAAACCGCGGGTCTGCGGCTAGTTGCAGGGCCAGGGGGGCCATCTTGATCCCTTCGGGCCGGGTGCCAAAGACGGTCAAGATGCGCTTTTTGTCCAATGCCCGATTACCATTTTTGTCTACCATTCTCGAGTCCTGCCGTCTCCCATTTCAGTTCTTGATAACGCTGGTAGTAATACTCCAGTCGAGCTTGAGTCTGCTCCAGTTGCTCTTCGACGGTGGGGACTGCGGGCCGAGACGCCTCTTCCACTGGCCGCATCGATGCTGCGGTGTCCAGTCGCCGCTCGCAAAGCTGGATGTTGGCCCTGACCTGTCCTTCACCCAGCAGGGTGGCAGCCTCGCGATACAAGTCCAGGGCTTGCTGGTAGTCCTGCCGCTGAAAATGCTCGGCGGCGCGGCGAATCAAGGTGTCAGTTGCCATGGTTGAATTCCGCTAGATGAAACAATGGAGTTCAGGGGTTGATACGCATAATCTGAGCATCACCGACTTCAGCGGACTCACGGACCTGATACTCGATGCCGCGTTCGTCCAGTAACTCCTCCCATTGGGTCACGGTCGCGCCGGGGGCTGAGCTCCTGGGGCCACGTGCCTGCGGGAACATGAAGATATCGAGCTGATGCCGGCCCAAGTGCTGCAGGAGCACAGGCAACGCTGCGTCCGATGCGAGATTGTCTGGCTGCTGGTCACGGTTTATCACAACAAGCAGTCGAGCGACGCGGAGCTCGTACAGCTCGGCAATACGTGCCAGCGACTTGTCGAGGTCATAGTAAAGCCCGCGGCGGGGCCCGTACGGACAATCGATCAAGGGCGCGTGATACAAGCCCACCATGGGTTCCAGCCCCTGCTGGCTCAGGCACTCGCCCAGCTCGTTGCAGTCGTTACGATGGCTGGTGAAAGCCAGGATCCTTTTCGGCACATCCCCCCCTTCAACGAGGGTTTCCGTGGTTTCATCCTGCTGGCGGCTATTCAGGAGACGCTGTTTGCGGGCCTCATGACTCGTCTGCAGCTGGCCGGCGAGAAACAGGGTCGTAACGCCGGCACCCAGATCGAGCACCAGGTCGTAACTGTTGCCCTCCAGCTGGTGCTGTAGCTGCAGCGCAATGCCGGGAGAAAGCTTCTGCCCCTGGTATTGCAGAGTCGTCCGATTACTGCCAAGACTTTGCTGAAGCCGGACAGTCGCCTCGAGGTGTTCGGTGGTGTTCTTGCTGGTGCGCGTGATGTGCTGACCGAGGGCGTTGGCCGTCTGTTCCAGTTTCCGGGTCTGCTGCTCGAAAAGCCGCTCCATATGCGCCTCAAGCGCCTCTAGTCCCTGGAGGTGTCCGAGCTTCTCCTTGAGGGCATCACGTTCCTGCTCCAGCGCCTGCCTCTGTTGCTGCGCCTCGGCGCCTTCCTCTTCGCGTTCCCGCTTGAGCTGTTCGTATGCCTGCTCCAGAGAGGCCTGACGCGCCTTGAGG
>NZ_KB907137.1 GCF_000381825.1 Thioalkalivibrio sp. ALJT | reverse complement strand
CAGCGCCGCCGTCAGCGTCGTCTTACCATGGTCAACATGACCAATCGTCCCCACATTTACATGCGGCTTCTTACGCTCGAACTTTTCCTTGGACACAGCTCAAACCTCTTTAAACAGTTCTTTCGAATTACGCTATTGGCTTCAGGACGCCTTCGCGGCCACGGCTTCGGCCACCTGGGCCGGCGCCTCGGAGTACTTTTCGAACTCCATCGAATACGTAGCGCGGCCCTGGCTCATCGAACGAAGCTGCGTCGAATAGCCAAACATCTCGGACAGCGGGACTTCGGCCCTCAGCAGCTTCTGCCCGGCGACATCGTCCATGCCCTTCACCAGCCCGCGGCGACGATTGAGATCGCCCATCACGTCACCCATGTATTCTTCCGGCGTCTCCACCTCAACCTTCATCATCGGCTCAAGCAGGACCGCGCCGGCCTTCAGTGCGCCTTCCTTGAATGCCATGGAACCCGCAACCTTGAACGCCATTTCGTTGGAGTCCACATCGTGGTACGAGCCGTCGAACAGGGTGACCTTTACGTCCTCGACCGGGTAGCCCGCCAGCACGCCGTTGGCCATCTGTTCCTCGATGCCTTTCGAAACGGCCGGGATGTAGTCCTTGGGCACGACCCCGCCGACGATCGCGTTCTCGAACTTGTAGCCTTCGCCCGGCTCCAGCGGTTCGATACGAATCCAGACGTGACCATATTGACCACGACCGCCGGACTGACGTACGAACTTGCCTTCGGACTCCACCGTCTTCCGAACGGTCTCACGGTAAGCGACCTGTGGCGCACCGACGTTCGCCTCAACCTTGAACTCGCGTTTCATGCGGTCCACGAGCACCTCGAGATGGAGCTCCCCCATGCCCGAGATAATGGTCTGGCCGGACTCTTCATCCGTATGCACCCGGAAGGACGGGTCTTCCTGCGCCAGCTTGTTCAGCGCGATTCCCATCTTTTCCTGGTCGGTCTTGGTCTTCGGCTCCACGGCAATGGAAATCACCGGATCGGGGAATTCCATCCGCTCGAGTTCGACCGCATCGTTCGGGTCACACAGCGTGCTCCCGGTGTACAGGTCCTTCAGCCCCACGACTGCGCCAATATCACCTGCGCGCAGCTCCTTGATCTCCTCGCGGGAGTTGGAATGCATCTGCAGGATCCGGCCGATCCGCTCACGACGGTTGTTCTGCGTATTCAGCACCGTATCGCCCGCACTGAGCACGCCGGAATAGACACGCACGAATGTCAGAGACCCGACATAGGGGTCGGTCATGATCTTGAACGCCAGTGCGGCAAAGGGCTCGTCGTCGGATGCGGGCTTCTCGACCGCATCTTCCGTTCCGGCCTTCACACCCTTGATCGCCTTGACTTCTTGCGGCGACGGCAGGTACTCCACCACCGCGTCGAGCATCGCCTGGACACCCTTGTTCTTGAACGCCGAACCGCACAGCATCGGGAAGATTTCGAGATCGATGGTGCGCTGGCGCAAGGCGGACTTGATTTCCTCTTCGGACAGATCCCCCTCGTTGAGATACTTGTCCATCAACTCTTCATTAGCCTCGGCCGCCGCCTCGACCATATTCTCACGCCACTTTTCGGCTTCGGCCTTCAGCTCTTCCGGGATGTCCTGATATTCGAACGAGATGCCGTAGTTGCTGTCGTCCCAGAAGACGGCCTGCATCTTCACCAGGTCGATTACGCCGCGGAAATTATCCTCGGCACCGATCGGCAACTGAATCGGCACCGGGTTCGCGCGCAGCCGCTCCCGCATCTGTTCGTAGACACGCAGGAAATCGGCCCCGGCGCGGTCCATTTTATTCACGAACGCCATCCGCGGGACCGCATACTTGGTGGCCTGCCGCCACACCGTCTCGGACTGGGGCTGCACCCCGCCGACCGCGCAGTACACCATCACCGCGCCGTCGAGTACACGCATGGAACGCTCCACCTCGATGGTAAAGTCTACGTGCCCGGGGGTGTCGATGATATTCACGCGATGCTCATCGAACTGCTGGGCCATGCCCTGCCAGAAACAGGTCGTTGCAGCCGAGGTAATGGTGATACCTCGCTCCTGCTCCTGCTCCATCCAGTCCATCGTGGCGGCGCCTTCATGGACCTCGCCGATCTTGTGCGACAGACCGGTGTAGAACAGGATGCGCTCGGTCGTCGTCGTCTTGCCGGCGTCGATGTGCGCGCTGATCCCGATATTCCGGTAGCGCTTAAGTGGGGTCTTGCGTGCCACGTTGAGCCTCTCTAAACAGGTTTACCAGCGGAAGTGGGCGAACGCCTTGTTCGCCTCCGCCATGCGGTGAGTGTCTTCGCGCTTCTTGACGGCGGAGCCCTTGCTGTCGGATGCGTCCATCAGTTCGCCCGCAAGCTTCAGGGCCATCGTGCGCTCGCCGCGCTTGCGGGCCGCTTCGACAACCCAGCGCATGGCCAGCGCATCCTGGCGCACGGAACGCACTTCCACCGGGACCTGATACGTCGCGCCACCGACGCGACGGGACTTCACCTCGACACGGGGACGCACGTTGTCCAGCGCGCGCTCGAGCGCACCCATGCCATCGCCCTGCTTGGATTCAATCTGATCCAGGGCGCCATACAGGACCTGTTCCGCGACGGACTTCTTGCCATCGCGCATGACCGTATTGATGAACTTGGCCAGGCGCTCGCTTCCGAATTTCGGATCAGGAAGGATGTGACGCTTGGGGGCAGCTGCTCTTCTAGACATGTTTCAGTTCCCGGACTGGATCACGGTTAGGATTTCTTGGGACGCTTGGTGCCGTACTTGGACCGGCCCTGGGCCCGGTTCTGTACGCCCTGAGTATCCAGGGAGCCACGCACCGTGTGATAACGCACACCCGGAAGGTCCTTTACACGACCGCCGCGAATCAGGACCACCGAGTGCTCCTGCAGGTTGTGCCCCTCACCACCAATGTAGCTACTGACTTCGTAGCCATTCGTGAGCCGGACGCGCGCAACCTTGCGCAGCGCCGAGTTCGGCTTTTTCGGGGTGGTCGTGTAGACACGGGTGCAGACCCCGCGCTTTTGCGGGGAACCCTGCAGCGCCGGCACATCGCTCTTTTCGACGGGGCGCTTGCGGGGCTTGCGTACCAACTGGTTGATCGTGGCCATGAAACCCTTTCTCCTAGCCTAAAAATAACGACAGGCCGGCGCCGAGACCGGCCTGTCGAGGGAGCGGAATTCTAATCGCCACTCCCACGTGTGTCAAGGTGGGTCGGGTCACTCGGACCCGCCCTCCGTCGTACCCGGATCGGCCGTGGCAGCTTCGGGGTCGGCGGTAACCGTCGGCCCTTCTTCCACCGTGTCGAACTCCGGCATTTCCAGTGCGCGTTTGCGGCGGCGTTCCTTGTGATAGGCGAGCCCGGTCCCGGCCGGGATGAGGCGTCCGACAATCACGTTTTCCTTCAGGCCGCGCAGATCGTCGCGTGCCCCGCGGGTAGAGGCCTCGGTCAGCACACGCGTGGTCTCCTGGAAGGAGGCCGCCGAGATGAACGACTCGGTGACCAGCGAGGCCTTGGTGATCCCCAGCAACACCCGCTCGTAGGTGGCGGGCTCCTGGTCCGGTCCCAGCTTTTCGTTCTCTTCCAGCACGCGGGTGCGATCCACCTGGTCACCGGCGAGGAACTTTGTATCGCCCGCATGCACAATATTCACCTTGCGCATCATCTGGCGCACGATCACCTCGATGTGCTTGTCATTGATCTTCACGCCCTGCAGGCGGTACACATCCTGAATTTCCTGAACCTGATATTCGGCCAGCGTGGTCACGCCGCGCAGGCGCAGGATGTCATGCGGATCCAGCTCGCCGTCGACCACGACTTCACCCCGCTCCACGCGCTCGCCCTCGAAGACGTTCACGGTGCGTAGTTTGGGAATCAGCATCTCGACGGGGTCACCCTTGTCCGGGGTGATGACCAGTCGCTGCTTGCCCTTGGTCTCCTTGCCGAAGGACACGGTACCCGAGATCTCCGCCAGCACCGCCGGCTCCTTCGGGCGCCGCGCCTCGAACAGATCGGCCACGCGGGGCAGACCCCCGGTGATGTCGCGGGTCTTGGAGGATTCCTGCGGCAGGCGTGCGATCACGTCACCAACCTCGACCCGCGCATTGTCCTCCAGGTTAAAGATCGCGTTGGCCGGCAGCATGTACTGTGCGGGCATGTCGGTACCCGGGATGTACACCTCGTTGCCGGCGTCGTCGAGAAGCTTGACCGTCGGGCGCAGGTCCTTGCCGGCCGACGAGCGGCTCTTCGGATCCAGAACCACGTTGGACGACAGCCCGGTGAACTCGTCGGTCTCCTTGGTGACGGTGACGTTCTCGACGAAATCCGCCAGACGGATGTTACCGGCCACCTCGGTGACGATCGGGTGGGTATGCGGATCCCAGGTCGCCACCTCCTGGCCGGCCTCGACGGTGTCCCCGTCATGAACCGTGATGGTCGCGCCGTACGGGATCTTGTAACGCTCGCGCTCGCGACCCTGATCGTCGATCACGCCCAGCTCGCCGGAACGCGACACGGCCACCAGATTGCCGGCCTTGTTGGTCACCGTCTTCAGGTTGTGCAGACGCGCAGCACCCGAGTTCTTCACCTGTATGGCACTGACCGTCACGGCACGGCTCGCGGCCCCGCCGATGTGGAAGGTACGCATGGTCAGCTGTGTGCCCGGTTCACCGATCGACTGCGCGGCGATCACGCCCACCGCCTCGCCGGCGTTGACCTCGTGCCCACGCGCCAGGTCTCGGCCGTAGCACTTGGCACAAATCCCCTGGCGCGTTTCGCAGGTGATCGCGGAGCGCACCAGCACCTCATCCACCGAGTTGGCGTCGAGTTCATCCACCAGGGCCTCATCCAGCAATGTCCCGGCGGGCACCAGCACCTCGTCGGTACCCGGACGGTACACGTCCACGGCCGTGGTACGGCCGAGCACCCGGTCCCGCAGCGGCTCGACGACATCACCGCCCTCGATGATGGGTTTCATCAGCAGACCTTGCTGCGTGCCGCAATCCGGCTCGGTGACCACCACGTCCTGGGAGACATCCACCAGGCGCCGCGTCAGATACCCGGAGTTCGCGGTCTTCAGCGCGGTATCGGCCAGACCCTTGCGCGCTCCATGAGTGGAGATGAAGTACTGCAGGACGTTCAGGCCCTCACGGAAGTTCGCGGTGATCGGCGTCTCGATGATGGAGCCGTCCGGCTTGGCCATCAGGCCCCGCATCCCGGCCAGCTGACGGATCTGTGCCGCAGAACCACGCGCCCCGGAATCCGCCATCATGAAGATGGAGTTGAACGAGTTCTGTTCGACCGTCTCGCCTTCGGCGTTGGTGACCTGCTCCTTGCCAAGCCGCTCCATCATGGCCTTGGCGACCTGGTCGTTACAGTGCGACCAGATATCCACGACCTTGTTGTAGCGTTCACCCTTGGTCACCAGACCCGAGGCGTACTGATCCTCGATCTCTTTCACCTGATCCTCGGCGCCTTTTAGGATCGGGTGCTTCTCGTCGGGGATGACCATGTCATCGGCACAGAACGAGACACCGGCGCGGGTCGAGTAGTAGAAGCCCGCATACATCAACTGGTCCGCGAACACGACCGTGTCCTTCAGGCCCAGGCGGCGGTAGCAGGAGTTGATCAGACCGGAGATCGCCTTCTTGTTGAGCTCGCGGTCAATCAGCTCGAAGGGCAGACCCTTGGGCATGATGCGCGACAGGATCGCGCGCCCCACGGTCGTCTCGACACGCAGGCTCGGCAGCGCCTCGCCCTCGCCGACTTCCGCCATGGTATCAGCGATGCGCACGGTCACGCGCGCATGCAAATCAACCCGCTTGTGCTCGTACGCACGGTGCACCTCGTCCACGTCGGAGAAGGTCATGCCCTCGCCCTTCGCGTTCACCTTCTCGCGCGACAGGTAATACAGCCCGAGGACGATATCCTGCGACGGTACGATAATCGGTTCGCCGTTAGCCGGCGAGAGCACATTGTTGGAGGACAGCATCAGCGTGCGCGCCTCCAGCTGTGCCTCCAGCGACAGCGGCACATGTACGGCCATCTGGTCGCCGTCGAAGTCAGCGTTGAAAGCGGCGCACACCAGCGGGTGCAACTGGATGGCCTTGCCCTCGATCAACACCGGCTCGAAGGCCTGGATGCCAAGGCGGTGCAGGGTCGGCGCACGGTTCAGCATCACCGGATGCTCGCGGATCACCTCTTCCAGGATATCCCAGACCTCCGCGCCTTCCTTCTCCACCGCCTTCTTGGCGGCCTTGATGGTGGTGGCCAGCCCACGGCGCTGCAGCTTGCCGAAGATGAACGGCTTGAACAGTTCCAGCGCCATCCGCTTGGGCAGACCACACTGGTGCAGCCGCAGGGTCGGGCCGACCACGATCACCGACCGGCCGGAGTAGTCGACACGCTTGCCGAGGAGGTTCTGGCGGAAGCGGCCCTGCTTGCCCTTGATCATGTCGGCAAGGGACTTCAACGGACGCTTGTTGGTACCGGTAATCGCCCGCCCACGTCGACCATTATCCAGCAGCGCGTCGACGGACTCCTGCAGCATGCGCTTTTCGTTGCGCACGATGATGTCCGGCGCATTCAGCTCCAGCAGACGACGCAGACGGTTGTTGCGGTTAATCACCCGGCGATAGAGGTCATTCAGGTCGGAGGTGGCAAAGCGGCCACCGTCCAGCGGGACCAGCGGACGCAGGTCCGGCGGCAGCACCGGCAGTACCTTCATGATCATCCACTCCGGCTTGTTGCCGGACTCGAGGAACGACTCCACCAGCTTGAGCCGCTTGCCGAACCGCTTGATCTTGGTCTCCGATCCGGTCTCGGCGAGCTCCTGGCGGAGTTTGGCCGCCTCCGCCTGCAGATCCATCTCCTTCAGCAGACTCAGCACGGCCTCCGCACCCATCAGGGCGGTGAAGTCGTCCCCATGCTCTTCCAGGGCCTCGAGGTATTCCTCGTCGGTGAGCAGCTGCCGCTTTTCCAGCGTGGTAAAACCGGGATCGGTGACGATGAAGGACTCGAAATAGAGCACCTTTTCGATGTCCTTCAGGGTCATGTCCAGCAGCAGCCCGATGCGGGACGGCAGACTCTTCAGATACCAGATATGGGCGACCGGCGACGCCAGGTCAATATGGCCCATGCGCTCGCGCCGGACCTTGGTCTGGGTGACCTCGACGCCGCATTTCTCGCAGACCACACCACGGTGCTTCAGGCGCTTGTACTTGCCGCACAGGCACTCGTAGTCCTTCACCGGCCCGAAGATCTTGGCGCAGAACAACCCGTCACGTTCCGGCTTGAACGTCCGGTAGTTGATGGTCTCCGGCTTCTTCACTTCGCCGAAGGACCAGGAACGGATCTGGTCGGGCGAGGCCAGGCCGATGCGAATCGCATCGAATTCTTCCGGCTGGGTCTGCTGCTTGAACAGATTCAGGAGGTCTTTCATTCGCTATGCCTCACAAAGCATTGGGTCGAGGGGTGCCTGGCACCCCTTCGGATCACATTCGGATCGGAGGAGATCAGTCCTGCTCCAGCTCGATATTGATGCCGAGCGCCTTGATCTCCTTCATGAGCACGTTGAACGATTCGGGCACGTTGGCCTCCATGTGGTGCTCGCCATCGACGATATTCTTGTACATCTTGTTTCGGCCCTGTACGTCGTCCGCCTTCACCGTCAGCATCTCCTGCAGGGTGTAGGCTGCGCCGTAGGCCTCCAGCGCCCAGACCTCCATTTCCCCGAAGCGTTGTCCCCCGAACTGGGCCTTGCCACCCAGCGGCTGCTGGGTGACCAGCGAGTACGGGCCGGTGGAACGCGCATGCATCTTGTCGTCGACCAGGTGGTTCAGCTTCAGCATGTGCATGTAGCCGACCGTCACCGGGCGGTCGAAGCGATCACCCGTACGCCCGTCGTAGAGCTCGGCCTGACCGGTCTCGGGCAGATCCGCGAGCCGCAGCATTTCCTTGATCTCGGCCTCTTCGGCGCCGTCGAACACCGGCGTCGCCATCGGCACACCACCGCGCAGGTTCCGGCACAGGACCATGATCTCGGTATCCGACATCGAATCGAGATCCACCTTTTTCTCGCGATGGTTGTAGACCTGATCGAGGAACTCCCGCAGCTTCACGATCTCCGCCTGCGCCTCCAGCATGCGGTTGATCTTGTCACCCAGGCCCTTCGCGGCCCAGCCCAGATGGACCTCCAGCACCTGGCCGACGTTCATGCGCGAGGGCACGCCCAGCGGATTCAGCACCACGTCGACCGGAGTCCCGTCTTCAAGGAACGGCATGTCCTCTTCCGGGACGATCATCGAGATCACGCCCTTGTTCCCGTGGCGGCCGGCCATCTTGTCACCCGGCTGCAGGCGACGTTTGACGGCCACGTACACCTTGACCATCTTCTGGACGCCCGGCGGCAGATCGTCGCCCGCGGCCAGCTTCGCCTTCTGGTGTTCGAACCGCTTCTCGAAGGCCTCGTGCTGGTCCTTGATCTGCCGACCCAGGTCCTCGAGCTGGCTGTTGACCGCGTCATCATTCAGACGCACCTCGAACCACTTGTCCCGGGACAGGCCCTGCAGGTATTTCTTGGTAACCTTGGAGCCGTCACCCAGTCCTTCCGGCCCACCGGCCGCCGTCTTGTTGACCAGCAGGCGTTCGACACGGGCGTAGATATCGTCCTCGTAAATGCGCAGCTGATCTTTCAGATCCTTCTGCACCGCCGCCAGATCATCGGCCTCGATCGACTTGGCACGGGCATCCTTCTCAACACCGTCACGGGTGAACACGCGCACGTCGATCACCGTGCCCTCGATGCCGGACGGCACACGCAGGGAGGTGTCTTTCACATCGGACGCCTTCTCGCCGAAGATGGCCCGCAGCAGTTTCTCTTCCGGCGTCAGCTGGGTCTCGCCCTTCGGCGTAACCTTCCCGACCAGGATGTCGCCCGGACGCACCTCGGCACCCACGTAAACCACACCGGACTCGTCGAGCTTGTTCAGCAGGGACTCGGAGACATTCGGGATGTCCGCGGTGATCTCCTCCTGACCCAGCTTGGTGTCGCGGGCGACACAGTTCAGCTCCTCGATATGGATGGTGGTGTAACGGTCTTCCTGCACCACCCGCTCCGAGATCAGAATCGAGTCCTCGAAGTTGTAGCCATTCCACGGCATGAACGCGACCATCATGTTCTGGCCGAGCGCGAGTTCACCCATGTCCGTGGAGGAACCGTCGGCGATCGCATCGCCACGGGCGATCTCGTCGCCCACCGCCACCAGCGGACGCTGGTTGATGGAGGTGTTCTGGTTGGAACGCGAGTACTTCGTGAGGTTGTAGATGTCGACACCCGGCTCGCCCGGCACGGTCTCGTCATCGTTCACCCGGACCACCACGCGAGCGGCATCCACGGAATCCACCGTGCCGCCGCGCTTGGCGACAATCGCAGAACCGGAATCGATCGCCACAGCGCGTTCGATCCCGGTACCCACCAGCGGCTTGTTCGCCCGCAGGCAGGGAACGGCCTGACGCTGCATGTTCGCGCCCATCAGCGCGCGGTTCGCATCATCATGCTCCAGGAAGGGCAGCAGCGCCGCCGCCACGGACACAATCTGCTTCGGCGAGATATCCATGAACTGGATCTTGTCCGGCGAGGAGATCGTGAACTCCTCCTGGTAGCGGCAGGACACCAGGTCATCGCTCAGACGACCTTCCGCGTCCATCGCCGCGTTCGCCTGGGCGATCACGTACTGGCTCTCTTCGATCGCCGACAGATACACGATCTCGTCCGTGACCTGGCCGTCTTCGACCTTGCGGTACGGGGTCTCGAGGAAGCCATACCGGTTAGTGCGGGCGTACACGGCCAGCGAGTTGATAAGACCGATGTTCGGGCCTTCCGGCGTCTCGATCGGACAGACACGGCCGTAGTGGGTCGGGTGCACGTCGCGCACCTCGAAGCCCGCGCGTTCCCGCGTCAGGCCGCCCGGACCCAGCGCGGAGATTCGACGCTTGTGGGTCACCTCCGACAACGGATTGTTCTGGTCCATGAACTGCGACAGTTGGCTGGAACCGAAGAATTCCTTCACCGCGGCCGCCACCGGCTTCGCGTTGATCAGCTCCTGTGGCATCAGGCCTTCGCTCTCGGCGACCGTCAGACGCTCCTTGACCGCGCGCTCGACGCGCACCAGCCCCAGACGGAACTGGTTCTCGGCCATCTCGCCCACACTGCGGATGCGGCGGTTACCAAGGTGGTCAATGTCATCGGTGCGGCCATTGCCGTTGCGCAGGTCGATCAGGACCTTCAGCACATCGAGGATATCCGCGGGTGACAGTACGCCCGGACCCTCGTCGGTTTCGCGGCCGACACGGCGATTGAACTTCATGCGTCCCACCGCCGAGAGGTCGTATCGGTCCTCGGAGAAGAACAGGTTGGAGAACAGGTTCTCGGCGGCGTCCTTGGTCGGCGGCTCGCCGGGGCGCATCACGCGATAGATCTCGACCTGGGCCTCCAGCTGGGTCTTGGTCGGATCCAGACGCAACGTGTCCGACATGTACGGACCATGATCGTAATCGTTGGTGTAGATGGTCTCCAGGCTCTGGACACCCTCGGCGCGCAGCTTGTCCAGCAGCTCCTGGGTCAGCGCATCATTCGCCTGAGCGATCAACTCGCCGGTGGACTCGTCGACCACCCCCTTCGCCAGCACGCGACCCAGCAGGTATTCATCCGGCACCCGCAAGGTGGTGATACCGGCCTTCTCGATCTCCCGAATATGACGCGGTGTAATCCGGCGCCCGGCCTCGACGATCACCTTGTCACCGGCGGTGATGTCGATGACCGCCGTCTCGCCGCGCATGCGCTCGGGGATCAGCTCGAGCTCACCGCCGTCTTCATCGAGGGTAAGCTGGTTAAAATCAAAGAACGTGGCCAGGATCTCTTCGGTATCCATGCCCAGCGCGCGCAGCAGGATCGAGGCCGGCAGCTTGCGGCGACGGTCGATGCGCACGTATACCCCGTCCTTGGCATCGAACTCGAAGTCCAGCCAGGAACCGCGGTACGGAATAATGCGGGCGTTGTAGAGCAGTTTCTGTGCACTGCCCTGCGTCTTGCCCTTGTCACTGTCAAAGAATACGCCCGGCGACCGATGCAACTGCGACACAATCACGCGTTCGGTTCCGTTGATCACGAAGGTGCCATTCTCGGTCATGAGCGGCATTTCGCCCATGTAGACCTCCTGCTCCTTCACCTCCTTGACGACAACGGAGCCCGCCGGGGCTTCCTTGTCGTGGATCACCAGGCGCAGGAGGACGCGCAGCGGGGCCGCGTAGGTCACGCCACGGATCTGACATTCCTTGACGTCGAACATCGGTTCGCCCAGACGGTAGCTCACGTATTCGAGCTGGACATGACCGGAATAACTTACAATGGGGAATACCGACTGAAACGCGGCGTGCAGACCCAGGGAATCGCGCCCGTCCGGCGTTTGCTCCGCCTGCAGGAAATCCCGATAGGACGTCAACTGGGTCTCGAGCAGGTACGGGACGTCGAGGATCTGGGGACGCTTCCCGAAGTCCTTGCGGATGCGTTTCTTTTCGGTATAACTGAGGGCCATGGCTTACCTCGGAGGCTAGCTGAACAACGCGGAACAAAACCCGCGCCACCACGGGCTGAGGCTGACGACCAAACGGCCGCCAGCCTCAGGGCTTCGTGATGTACACGAAAACAACAGGCGCAAGCGCCTTCTTACTTCAGTTCGACGGTGGCGCCCGCTTCTTCCAGTTCCGTCTTCATCTTCTCGGCCTCTTCCTTCGGCGCGCCTTCCTTCACGGTCGCCGGGACGCCTTCGACCATTTCCTTGGCTTCCTTCAGGCCCAGACCGGTCAGACCGCGAACGACCTTGATCACGCCAACCTTGTTCTCGCCGAAGCTGGACATGACGACATCGAAGTCGTCCTTGGCTTCGGCAGCGGCGGCTTCACCACCACCGGCGGCAGCCGGGGCGGCCGCAACGGCGGCAGCGGCGGACACGCCGAACTTCTCTTCCATCTCGCTGATGAGGTCCACGATCTCCAGGACCGTCATGTTGCCGATGGCTTCCAGGATATCTTCTTTCGAAACGGCCATTTCTAACTCTCCTAAACGGGTCGCACCCGAATTCATTCAGTACTTGCTACAGAAAAAGGCGAAAAAGGTTCAAGCTGCCTGTTTCTGGTCACGGATTGCTGCAACGGTACGCACCAGCTTGCCGGGGACTTCGTTCACCGTACGGGCGAACTTGTCGAGCGGCGCCTTCATGGTGGCGAGAAGCGTGGCGAGCGCCTCTTCTCGCGTCGGCAGGCTCGCGAGGCGATCCAGATCACTCGCACCCATGAGCTGCCCACCAAAGGACACCATCCGGACCTTCAGCTGTTCGTTTTCCTTGGCGAAGTTCTTCACCAGACGCGCGGCGGAGCTGGGCTCCTCTTCACTGAAGGCCAGGATCAACGGCCCATGCAACTCGGGCTGCATGCACTCGAAATCCGTCCCTTCAATGGCACGCTTGGCGAGATTGTTCTTCACCACTCGCAGATAGACACCGGAAGACCGCGCCTGCTGACGCAGTGCCGTCATCTGCGCTACCGAGAGACCCCGATATTCCGCGGCGACCGCGGAATGTGCGGAGGCAGCAACCGTAGCCAGTTCCGAGACAATCACCTTCTTGTCATCGAGATTCAAAGCCACGCTGACTCTCCTCTAGTAAGACCACCCGGAGGCGGTCGTGTGAAACCGGGCAAGCCCGGTACTGCGGTGCTCCCGTCGCAGGTACTTCCTGAATCGGGTGACACCATCTGCGCAGGCTGGGGTATTAAGCCGGGCCCGAAGGCCCGGCGCCTGCGGTCTTGGATGGCGTGCCGCTTGCGCGACAGCCGACCAAAAACCGTATGTTGTTGCTTACAGGCTCAGCGAGCCCTGATCGACCTTCACGCCCGGGCCCATCGTGGTCGAGACGACCACACCCTTGACGTACTGACCCTTGGAGGTAGCGGGCTTCATCTTCAGCAGATCGGCCAGCAGAGCGTTCAGGTTGTCGGTGAGGGCATTCGTGTCGAAGTCGGCCGCCCCGATCGTGCAATGGACAATGCCACCCTTGTCGGTGCGGTAGCGCACCTGGCCGCCCTTGGCGTTGGTCACCGCCGTCGCGACATCAGGGGTCACCGTGCCGACCTTGGGGTTCGGCATCAGGCCGCGCGGACCGAGAATCTGGCCCAGCTGGCCAACCACGCGCATCGCATCCGGGGAAGCAATGACCACATCGAAGTCCATCTGGCCGGCCTTCACCTGTTCCGCGAGATCGTCCATCCCGACCACGTCGGCACCCGCTTCCTTCGCGGCGTCGGCATTGGCCCCCTGGGTAAACACCGCCACGCGCACGGTCTTGCCGTTGCCATGCGGCAGCACGGTGGAACCACGCACTACCTGATCGGACTTCCGCGGGTCCACGCCGAGGTTGACCGCCACGTCGACCGACTCGCGGAACCTGGCCTTGGGCAGGTCGCGAAGCATGTCAAAGGCTTCGGCCACCGGGTACAAACGGCCCGGCTCGACCTTCTCACGGATCGCCTGCATACGTTTGGAAAGCTTTGCCATGATCAGAGGCCCTCCACGTCAAGGCCCATACTGCGGGCGCTGCCGGCAATGGTCCGCACTGCCGCATCGAGGTCGGCGGCGGTCAGGTCCGGTTCCTTGGTCTTCGCAATCTCTTCGAGCTGCGCACGGGTCACGGTGCCGACCTTCTTGGTATTCGGCTCGCCCGAGCCCTTCTGCACACCCGCGGCCTTCTTCAGCAGGATGGCGGCAGGCGGGGTCTTGGTGATGAAGGTAAAGCTGCGATCGGCGTACACGGTGATCACCACCGGCACCGGCAGCCCGGGCTCCATCTCCTGCGTCTGCGCGTTGAACGCCTTGCAGAACTCCATGATGTTTACGCCACGCTGACCCAGCGCAGGGCCGACGGGCGGACTCGGGTTGGCCTTGCCGGCCGGTACCTGAAGCTTGATATAGGCTTCAATCTTCTTTGCCATGAGGACTCCCTCGGGTGCGAACGCCTTGCGGCTCCCCGATTAACAGGTAATGACGCGTGCGCGTCTCAGGTTTTCTCGACTTGGTGGAACTCCAGCTCCACGGGCGTCGAGCGGCCAAAAATCTGTACCGCCACCAGCAGGCGGCTCTTGTCGTAGTTCACTTCCTCGACCACGCCATTGAAGTCGTTGAACGGGCCATCGATCACCCGCACCATCTCGCCGACCTCGAACAGGACCTTGGGTCGCGGCTTTTCGGCGCCTTCCAGCATGCGCTGCAGGATCGCCTCGGCTTCCTTGTCGCTGATGGGGGCCGGTCGATCGGCGGTGCCACCAATAAAACCCAGCACGCGCGGCACGGCCTTGACCAGGTGCCAGGCCTCGTCATTCAGATCCATCTGCACCAGGACGTAACCCGGGAAGAACTTGCGCTCGCTGCGACGCTTCTGACCGTCCTTCATCTCGACGACTTCCTCGGTCGGCACCAGGATCTCGCCAAAATGATCCTGCATACCGAAGCGCTCGATGCGCTCCTCGAGGGAACGCTTCACCTGCGCCTCGAATCCCGAGAATGCCTGTACGACGTACCAGCGTAATGCCATGGGGAAGAGTCCTGATGCTTATCCGATGAACCGACTAATCACCCAGCCCAGGAGCATGTCCAGGAGCCAGAGGAAGATCCCCACCAGGATCACGACGGCAATGACGATCAGTGTGGTCTGGGTCGTCTCGACGCGGGTGGGCCACACCATTTTGCGGACCTCGGTACGCGCGTTACCCATGAAGCCCGCGAGCTGACTGCCCTTGGCGGTGGTCAGACCAATCCCCACGGCCACGGCGACGACGGCAAGCAAGCCGAGGACCCGGATCAGAGTGGATTCTTCCGAGAACCAATAGAAGCCCATGACGCCTGCAATCAGCAGCGCCACAGCCACCGCGAGCTTGACGGTATCAAGCACGCCGGTCTGTTCCGATTGTTCACTCATGAATACGTGTCACCCGGTGCAGCCGCCATCCGGAAGATGGCAGGCCAGGAGGGACTCGAACCCCCAACCTGCGGTTTTGGAGACCGCTGCTCTGCCAATTGAGCTACTGGCCTAGAAAACGGATCGGCATGAAACAGATACGAGAGACGACGCGCTCGGCGCCGCCTCTCGCGATCCATCATGTGCCTACTTGGTTACTGTATCACTCAATAATCTTGGAGACGACGCCGGCACCGACGGTGCGGCCACCTTCGCGGATCGCGAAGCGCAGACCATCTTCCATCGCGATCGGACTGA
>NZ_KB907136.1 GCF_000381825.1 Thioalkalivibrio sp. ALJT | reverse complement strand
TCCTCTTCGTGTTCCCGCTTGAGCTGCTCGTATGCCTGCTCCAGAGAAGCTTGAAGCTCCTTGAGGGCTTCGTGTTCACTTGCCAACGACCGAAGTTGCCCCTTGCTTTCCTCCAGCTCTTCTTCCACTGCCTCCTGACGCAGGCGATGGCGATTGAGTCGGAAACTCAATCGCGGCTGACTCGGCTCGTCAGTCTCGCCACTACTGGCAAGGTCGTAGCCTTGCCCTTCCAGCCACTCTTGCAGTTCATCCTGACTGGCAGCGTTGACGTATAGTGGGCTCGTGCCAATCCATACGTCCAAACGACTAAAGCCACGCAACAAGCCCTGTTCTGCGAGCTCCTTGAGCACGTTAAACTCTTCTCCCGCAACCTCCAGCAACAGGAAATTGTCTTCCTGGTCGGCCCACCCAAGCAGCTCAATCAGCTCACTGGCCGTATAGCTTTCTACAGGGACAGCCTGTGTTTGCTTCAATCCGGGGAAGATCCGCTGAATGCCGCTGGGTTGGTGCAGACTCGACAGATAAGGAAGGTTGAATATGTTCAGGTTCCGGGTTCCCCCAAACTCGGAGACTGCCCAAGGATAAAAGTATACGTTGTCGTACTTCGCAGAGAGTCGCTCCAGATGTGCACGGTATTCTGGATTGGGTTCCAGCAGGTGAATACTCTCGGGCTGGTGCTGCAGAAGCTCATCGAGATCACGGGCTTCACCAGCGCCAATATGAACAACATTCCTGATCGCTTCATTCATTAGGTCGATTTCCTGCCGCGGAATACATTCAAGGTCTTACGCAGCGGAGCCGTGATTTTCCAGGACCTGGAGCCATAAATCTCCTTCAGCTTCGCTTTCTTGCTATAAATATCCGCTTCCAGGTTTTTGATGCGACCCACTTGTTCGTTCTTGGCCCGCACGTTGCGTTCAAGCGTTTCCTGAACCTGGTGAAGCTGTTCAAGCAATATTGCGTTTTCCTCACGCACGCGCTCTAGCTCAGACTCGGATTCCCCATGTTTATTTTCAACGACCACACTCAGCATCTCTTCGCGGAGGTCTTCCAGCTCGTCATACCACTGATCCAGGGCGTCCAGTCCAGCAGCCTTTTTATCCAAAGGCAGAGAACACGCCTCAACCTCCTTGACTAGCTCAAACGCCTGCCCCTGATCCAAAGCCTGCAGCGCCAAAAGCCGATGCATGACAACTCGCAGGCGAGACTCCCCCTGGGCTTCTTCCAACGGGGGAACGGTCACGGCACCGGGCTCACGCAAATGGATCCCGCTGCGCTCGCTGAGCTGCTCCATGAACCATGCTGAACGCTCCAGCAACAATTCCCACCGTACAAGCGTGAGGCGGCTATGGTGCTGTCCATAAAGCGCCAGAAGCTGATCCATGTCGTTACGCCAGCTTTCCAAGGCACGCGAGGGCGCCAAGCCCGCCGTAAGCAAACGGGCAATCCATTCGTCGGGAGACGTGTAACTCACCACCACATGCGCGAACGGGTACTGCTCCAGGACTTTCTTGACACCGGCAATATTACTCACAACCGACTCGGACCAGGGCTGCTCTGCTTCGAGTGCCGCCGCTTTCAGCCAAGAATCCAGCGGCTTGTCGGATAGATTCGCCAGAAACAGGATGGCAGGGGTTCTTTCCGCACCGCCTTCCCGACCTGCTCTGGCCTCACTCTTACTCATACCCTTATTCCTCAAGAACTTTTCCATGGGACTTGAAAGCCGATATCGTACCGTTCAAAAGATTATCCTGATGGAAAAAAACTAAAATACAGAACACCTGGCGACTTACTCGGCTATTTTTTCGTACTCGGGAGGCGACAGGGCCCCGTCGGCCTCGCACGCGGGCACTCTTCAGCGACGGCCTCCTGGCGGAGCGGAACGGCTCAATCGCTGTTAAAGAGGTCCCGAGTGTAGATCTTCTCGACCTGGTCTCGGATGTCATCGGTGATGCGGTTGGCCAGGATCACGTCGGCCTCCCGCTTGAACTTGTCGAGGTCGCGGATGACTCGGGAACGGTAAAATTCGTCTTCCGCAAGTTCGGGTTCGTAGACGATCACCTCGATGCCCTTGGCCTTGATGCGTTTCATCACGCCCTGTATCGCGGAGGCCCGGAAATTGTCAGAGCCGCTCTTCATCACCAGACGATAAATGCCCACGGTCTTGGGGTTCCGCCCAATAACAGCGTCTGCAATGAAGTCCTTGCGCGTTCGATTGGCCTCGACGATTGCCCCGATCAGGTTGTTCGGAACCTCATCATAATTGGCCAGCAACTGCTTGGTATCTTTGGGCAAACAATATCCGCCGTAGCCGAAAGACGGGTTGTTGTAATGACTCCCGATACGTGGGTCCAGGCATACGCCATCGATGATCTGGCGGGTGTCGAGCGCATGGGTTTCCGCATAGGAATCGAGCTCGTTGAAGTACGCAACACGCATGGCCAGGTAGGTGTTGGCAAACAGCTTGATCGCTTCGGCTTCGGTCGGGCTTGTAAACAGGATCGGTATGTCCGTCGTGATCGCGCCTTCGGCCAGGAGCCCGGCGAAGGTCTCGGCGCGCTCGGACTGCTCACCAACGATAATGCGCGACGGGTGTAGGTTGTCGTAAAGCGCCCGGCCCTCTCGCAGGAACTCCGGCGAGAACAGGATGTTGTCGGTGGACATCCGCGCCCTGATCTCGAGCGTGTAACCAACGGGTACGGTGGACTTGATCACCATCACCGCATGCGAATTAATCGCATTGACATCGCGAATCACCGATTCCACGGTAGACGTATTGAAGTAATTGGTCTGCGGGTCGTAGTCTGTGGGTGTGGCAATGATCACGAACTCTGCCCCTTCGTAAGCCTCTTGCTTGTCCAGCGTGGCCTTGAGGTTCAGCTCGCGGTTTTCGAGGAAATCCTGAATCTCCGCATCGACAATGGGCGACTGTCGACGATTGATCTGTTCCACCTTTTCCGGCACCAGATCCAGCGCTACGACCTCGTGGTTCTGCGCGAGCAGGACGGCATTGGAAAGCCCGACGTATCCGGTTCCGGCAACTGCGATCTTCATCCCTGCATCCTTCATTAGTCATTGTTGATGTTCGCTCGTATCCCCGCGGGGCTCTGCGACGATTCGCGCCCTGCCGGAATGGGTGCGTATTCCACCACAACCCGTTTGAGCACCCGAAAGGCAATCTCCGTACTCATTTCGCGCTCGGCCAGGTCCAGGGCATCCAGCGCGTACTGTACTTCCCCTGAGTCGACGCAGGATTCGTGTGCACGCATGATCTTGGGGTGCGATGTACCGACGACATTGTCCCCGATCAGGAGCTCTTCGTAGAGTTTTTCACCCGGCCGCAAACCGGTGTAGACGACCTCGATCCCGTCCTCGGGTTCTCCGTTCTGTTTCACCTGATAGCCATGAAGCCGAATCATGCGGTGAGCCAGATCCACGATACGCACGGGGCTGCCCATATCCAGCACGAAGACCTCCCCTCCTTCAGCCATGGCCCCTGCCTGGATGACGAGTTCTGCAGCCTCCGGGATGGACATGAAATAGCGGGTGATCTCCGGGTGGGTGACCGTAACCGGTCCGCCATCGCGGATCTGCTGATGAAACAGCGGCACCACTGAGCCCGAGGAACCCAGCACATTCCCGAAGCGCACCATACTGAAGATGGTGCCTGTCTGCTGGCGCGCGCGATCCTGCAGGACCATCTCGGCCAGGCGCTTGGTCGCCCCCATCACGTTGGTCGGCCGCACGGCCTTGTCGGTGGAGATGAGGATGAAGCGCTCGACCCCCACCCTGATCGCTGCGTCGGCAAGGATCGCCGTACCAAAGACATTGTTTCGCACGCCCTCGATCATGTTGAACTCCACAATCGGCACGTGTTTGTATGCTGCAGCGTGATAAAGCGTCTGCACACGATACTCCTCCAGCACAGTGTGCACCCGCCGTGGATTTGCAACCGAGCCCAACAGGGCCACCAGCGGTACATCCAGTCCTTTCTGGTCGGCCAGCACTTCCAGGTCGCGCTCAATGCGATAGAGCAAATATTCGTTGCGCTCGTACAGCACGAGCAAACGCGGTTTCAAGCGTAGGATTCGGCGACAAAGCTCTGACCCGATCGACCCCCCCGCCCCAGTAACCATCACCACATGGTCTTCGATACTGGCTTTTAACAGAGCATGATCCGGTGGAACCGGGTCGCGCCCGAGCAAGTCGGCGATGTCGATATCTTCCAGTTGGTCGAGTCGGGCCCGGCCGGATACCACCGCATTCATCGACGGCACTGTCTGAATGTACAGGGGGCACGCTTCGAGGCGCTCCAGAAGATCGCGGCGCTCTGCCCGGCTCGCAGATGGGATTGCAAGCAACAGGCGCCGCAGGCCCCAGCGTTTTATCAAATGATCCAGTGCCGACAGGTCCCGAACCGGAATACCGTCTATTGAGCTGCCTTGCAGGGTTTCGTCATCATCCAGAAAGGCCACCACCCGAAAGCGTCCCCCGGATTTAAGCCCCGACAATAGCTGAACCCCTGCCTCACCCGCCCCGTAAATCACCACAGGCTCCGCGCCCGCATCATGCGCCAGTACCGAACGGTACAGCGCACGCATCAAGAAACGGCTACCACCAACGTAGATGAAGGCGACGATCGCAAAATTAACCGGCACGGATCGAGGAAAGTCGTCCACCTTCCCGATCGCCGCCGCAGCCCACAGTACGAGCGCGAGCACAACAACGCCGGAGCCTACAGCCCAAATCGTGCGCGACCCCATGAACCGGATCACCGCCCGGTACAGCCCCAGCTTCACGAACAGCGGGACGCCCACCACGACGACCAGCGGGAAAAGCCACCAGGTCTGAAGCATGATCGGCGGAAACGGTTCAGCGAGCCGAATCGCGAAACCGGACCAGAGCGCGAGGGGCAGCATGATGACGTCCGCCAGCACCATCAACCAGCGCTTGTACGCACGCGGAAGCTCAAGAAGCCTGTTCAGCCCCCAATTCAGCATGCTCTAAAGCGCCTCTTTTTCATTCGTAGTCTCAAGGAAACACTGATTAACGTGCGCACTCGTGCTCGAAGCGCTATTTTGTGCCTGCAAGTGGCTGAGCCAGCGGGCGCTTCGCCGCCAAGGCGGCTCCCACAAAACCATCCCGGCCCGCACGGCCCCGTAGGAGCCTGCTTGCAGGCGAATGCCCCTACCCGCCTCATCTTGCTACAGCCAGACCGCGTCCCATAACGGGTAATCACCCAAATTGTGGACCAATCCCGCACGCAATGGGTTGGCGACCACATAACGAGCCATCACCTTCAGGTCCTCTTCCCGGCGCAGGGCGCGATCATGGAATCCCCTCTGCCATACCCTGCAGCGCACACCCTGCATGCCCGCGATGCGGCGCGTGGTGGACGCCTTGACCTTCTGCACGACCGTCGAGAGGTCGCCATGATCCAGCTGTACCAGCCAGTGCATGTGGTCCGGCATGATGACGAAGCACAAGGTGTGCGCGATAGCGTCGGCCTCGCGCAACGCACGCACACAACATCGCCCTCGGGCGAGATCGGCAAACCATGGCTGCCGTGCGGCGCAAACCGCAGTGACCAGATAGACGCGGCCCGGCTCGCTGAAGCGACCATGTCGCAGCCGGTGCCCGTGTGCCTTCCGTGGCATGGGGCCTCCTTCTGTATCCCGTTTCACGCACGAGGATATCAGGCTCTCGTGGTTGGCTGGCTCTGGCAGGGGCTTCGCCGCCAAGGCGGCTCCTGCAAAACCATCCCGGCCCGCACGGCCCCGTAGGAGCCTGCTTGCAGGCGAAGCCCCCGCCCGCATCAGACCAGACCCCGGCAGGGGCTTCGCCGCCGAGGCGGCTCCTACAAAACCATCCCGCCCCGCACGGCCCCGCAGGAGCCTGCTTGCAGGCGAAGCCCCCGCCCGCGCCAGACCAAACCCCGGCAGGGGCTTCGCCGCCAAGGCGGCTCCCAGAGGGCCATGCCCATCCCGCATGGGGGTATGGGGTCTGTTTGCGCTACTTTCTGGCCGGCGGCGGTGTCTTATACTGCTGAGGAGGCATTAATCATGGTTTCCCCGGGCACAGAGCGAACCGGGCGGGAGATTTGGGTGGACAAGGCAAAGCGGAGCCAATGGCGCGGCAGAACGGCTGCCGGCGTGCGCGCCGGGACGCTAGTGGCGCTGGCCGCGATCACGGCAGGCTGTGCGACGCTGGCGCCATCGCCGCCGTCGGATCAGAGCAATATTTGCGAGATCTTCCGCGAGCAACCGCGCTGGTACGATCACGCGCGCGACTCCGAACGCGAATGGGGCACGCCTATCGCCACGCAGATGGCGTTCATCCAGCAGGAGTCGTCTTTCCGGAGCCATGTCCGACCGGAGCGCGAGCGTCTGCTGGGCGTCATTCCGTGGCGTCGGCCGTCCTCTGCCTATGGCTACGCACAGGCGCAGGACCCGGTATGGGGCGAATACCGCGAAGAGGCCGGCAGCCGCATGGCGCGGCGCACGCACATGAAGCACGCGACCGACTTTATCGGGTGGTACAACGCGCGCACTCAGCGGATGACGGGGGTCTCCCTGCACAATGCCGAGCACCTGTACCTGGCCTACCACGAGGGTCAGGGCGGCTATAGCCGCGGCAGCTATAGGAACAAGCCGCAAGTGCAGGCCGCGGCGCGCCAGGTCGCGCAGCGCGCTGCCCGGTACGAGTCGCAATTGGCGAGCTGTGAATCCGAGTTCCGCTGCCGCCGGTTCTATCAGGTCGGGCCCTTCTGCCGGCAGTAACCATGCCGCCGCACACCTCGCGAGCCCCGGGAAACCCCGGCTCTCCGCTGCGCTGCAGCCTGAAAGACGACCCGTTCATCCCCCATACCGTTGGAGCCTGCTTGCAGGCGAAGTCCCCGCCCGCGTCAGACCCAAACCCCGGCAGGGGCTTCGCCGCCGAGGTGGCTCCTACAGGACCATTCCGATGCCGCGTGGGGTGTGAGGGGCTCGCGGGCGGGGGTTCCGGCCGTGCCGGGCCTGGCAGTGTTTGTCGTGTCGTGTCGTGTCGTGTCGTGTCGTGTCGTGGGGAGCGTGGGCGACGTGACAACGACACTTGAGGGAACCCGGACGGCCGTGTTCCAGTCTCCGACGTACCCCTTTCCGGAATACAAGGACGCGCCATGAGTGACAACCCGACCGCCGGTTTTCGTTTCAACCACACCATGCTGCGGGTAAAGGATCCACAGAAGGCGCTGGATTTCTACCAGCGTGTGTTCGGCATGCAGCTGGTCAAGACGCTGGATTTCCCGGAGTTCGAGTTCACGCTCTATTTTCTGGCGCAGCTCGGCGAGGACGAACCGCAGCCGCCCAGGGATGGTCGCGAGGCTACCCGGTGGATGTTCAACCAGCGCGGCATCCTGGAGTTGACCTACAACTACGGCACCGAGAAGGATGCGGACTTCCACTACCACGACGGCAACGCGGACCCGCAGGGCTTCGGCCACATCTGCTTTTCGGTCCCGGACCTGGACGCGGCCGTGCGCTGGTTCGACCAGAATGACGTGGCGTTCGTGAAACGGCCGGATGAAGGCGGCCTGAAGGACATCGCCTTCGTGAAGGACGTGGACGGTTACTGGATCGAGATCCTCGAGCCCAACCGCCTGGCCAGTCTCGGCAACTGAGCCCCACGCGAACGCAGAAAAGGCCCCGAATCGGGGCCTTTTCTGGTAATGACAAACCCGTACCGCCGGGCGGTGCTCGGCCGGTACGGGTGTCCGGTCCGATCAGACCTGGGTGTAGCGCAGGTAGGAGCGGATCTCTTCGAAACCCTGCGGGAACTTCTTCTCCGCGTCTTCGTTGCTGACCGTCGGCGGGATGATCACGCGAGCACCCGGGGTCCAGTCGGCCGGCGTCGCGATGCCGTGCTTGTCACCGGTCTGCAGCGCATCGATCACGCGCAGGATCTCGTCGAAGTTGCGGCCTACCGACATCGGGTAGGTCATCATCAGCCGGATCTTCTTGTTCGGGTCGATGATGTAGACCGAACGCACGGCGGCGGTCTCGCTCTCGCCGGGGTGGATCATCTCGTAGAGCTCGGAGATCTTCTTGTCGGCGTCCGCAACGATCGGGAACTCCAGCGTGGTGTTCTGGGTATCGTTGACGTCCTCGATCCACTTGTTGTGTTCGTCGACGGTATCGGTCGACAGACCCAGCGGCTTCACGTTGCGGTCCGCGAACTGCTTGGCGAGCTGCGCGGTACGACCCATTTCGGTGGTGCACACCGGGGTGAAGTCGGCCGGATGACTGAAGAAGAAGCACCAGGAGTCGCCGATCCACTCGTGGAAATCGATCTTGCCCTTGGTGGTGTCAATCTGAAAATTCGGTGTGGTATCACCCAGACGAAGTGCCATGAGGTTCTCCTTTAATGACTGTCATTCAGTGGTTTGAAAGTCGCGGGGGCTGTTCGGCTCCGCGTGGAAACCAATCTAACGCGGGGCACCTTCATTAGCTATTACTATTTTTCTAACTTATTAATAGTCTGTATCTAACGAAGAGCCGGCCCCTTTCCAGGAAAACGGCGCATGGGTTGTCTCTCAGGGGATCACTCGCTCGCGTCCAGGTCCCGCAGCCGCCGGTACAGGCTGCGCTCGCTCATTCCCAGGCGCTGTGCAAGGCTACGGCGATCGCCGTCGTGTACGGTCAGGGCGTGGCGCAGGTACTCACGCTCGATTTCTTCCAGCGGACGCAGCTCCAGGGGGTGTACCAGGTCGTCACTGCCCGGCTCTTTCGTCGGCTGTCCGGCGCACTGTGCCCGCACTGCTTCCGGCAGGTGTTCCGGCCGAATCGGCCCGCCGTCCGCCAGCAACGCGGCGCGCTCGAGGATGTTCCGCAGCTCGCGGACATTGCCGGGGAAGGTGTAGCGCTGCAGGTGTCGCAGGGTTTCTTCCGCCACGGCAGGACGCGGCTTGAGCTCGGAGCGATCCAGCATGGCCTCAACCAGCAGCGGGATGTCTTCGCTGCGCTGGCGCAGGCTGGGTATCTCGATCGGAAAGGTGTTGATGCGATAAAAGAGGTCCTCGCGAAACTCGCCGGAGCGGACCATGGCCTCCAGATCGCGGTGGGTCGCACAGACCAGACGAAAATCGGCCCGGCGCGATTCGATCCCCCCCACCCTTCGGTAGGCGTGGGTCTCCAGCAGTCGCAGCAGCTTTACCTGCTGGCCGAGCGGGATATCACCCACTTCGTCCAAAAACAGCGTGCCACCGGCCGCCGCCTCCACCAGCCCGATCTTGGCAGACCCGGCGCCGGTGAATGCACCCTTCTCGTGTCCGAAGAGTTCGCTCTCGAACAGGGTCTCGGTCAGGCCGGAACACTCGACCGCGACAAACGGCTTGTCCCGGCGTGGGCTGTCTTCGTGAATGGCGCGGGCAATCAGTTCCTTGCCCGTACCGGACTCGCCCAGTAACAGCGCCGAGGCATTGCTCGGGGCCACTCGACTGATCATGGACAGCATCGCGTTGAACGCACGCGATCGACCGACGAGGCTCGTCCTCCCCTGCTGGGGGCTGGATGTGGGCAGGTGGTGCAAATGCTCGATCAGATACAGAACCTCGCCGTCGGCCCCCAGGATCGGGGTCAGCTCGACATCCACATGCTCGCGCCCTTGCGCGGTGTGGTGCACGTGCAATACCCGTTCTCGGCGGCGACTGGTCAGGGCCGCCTGCAGAGGGCAGGCCTCGCCCGCCTCATCACATGGGCGCTTGTATCCGTGCGATGCCGCATAGCAGGTCCTTGAGGAACCCTGGGCATCGGTTCCATACACGCGCTGATAGGCCGCGTTGGCGGCCAGGATACGGTAATCGCGACTCAGCAGAATGGCCGGTTCGCGGAAGGCTTCCAGCACTTGCCGGATAATCAGGATATCGGGTTCTTCTCGAGCCGCAGGCACCGATTGGGTAATGGTCACGTCTTCTCGCATGGGCCCGTAATCAAGCGGGGGCGGCGCACGCGCCGCCCCCCGATGGCTTTGCCCGATAGACACACTCAGGCGAGGTACGTTCAGCCGTCTCACGACGTGCTCCCGTTCCAGCCTAGTGGTACCCGGACTCGGGCGTGACCTTGCCACGAAACACCCAGTACGTCCACGCCGTGTACCCCAGGACGATCGGGATCACGAACAGCGCCCCCATCAGGGTGAACAACTGTGCATCCGGCGAGGAAGCGGCATCCCAGAAGGTGTAGTCCGGCGGGACCACGTACGGCCACTTGCTCACCAGCAGGCCCAGGTAGGTCGAGATGAACAGGAAGATGGTGGCAACGAACGGGATCCCCTCGTCACGGCGCCGCACCGCCCGGATCAGCACCCAGGCAGAGAACAATGCCAGTGCCGGGAGTACCCAGAGATACTGCCAGGTGCCCATCCAGCGCTCCATGACCTTCGGATCGATAAGCGGCGTAATCAGGCTCACCGCGCCAAACACCAGCAGCACGATGCCCAGCATCCACGGGGTCACCCGATAGGCAAAGGCCTGGGTCTCGCCCTCGGTCTTGAGGATCAGCCAGGTCGCGCCCAGCAGAGCGTAGCCGGCCAGCAGCCCGATACCCGTCAGAACGGTAAAGGGCGTCAGCCAGTCGAGCGGACCGCCGGCAAAGCTGAAGCCGTCCATCTCGAAGCCCTGGATATAGGCACCCACCACGGCACCCTGGGCGAAGGCCGCCACCGCCGAGCCAATCGCAAAGGCGGCGTTCCACAGCCCCCTGGACCGATGCGCCTTGAAGCGGAACTCGAACGCGACTCCGCGGAAGATCAGCCCCGCCAGCATCAGGAACACCCCGATGTAAAGCGCGGGCAGGAATACCGCGTAGACCAGCGGGAAGGCAGCCAGCAAACCGGCACCCCCGAGGATCAGCCAGGTCTCGTTACCGTCCCAGACCGGGGCGACCGAGTTCATCATCACATCGCGCGAGGTCTCCCCCGGGGCAAAGGGGAAGAGGATCCCCACCCCGAGGTCGAACCCGTCCATCAGCACGTAGGCAATCACGCCCACGGCGATGATGACTACCCAGATCAGTGTGATATCAAGTGTAGTTTCCATCACTTAGCTCCTTTCACCGCTGATCGCGGCATCGTCGATCGAGGTGTCGGCTGCCGACAGCGGACGCTTGGCGTGCGCCGGCGCGTGCATGGCATCAGCCGGTTCCGGACCCTGGCGCACGATCCGCACCAGGTAGTAGACCCCTGCGGTAAACACCGCGGCGTACACCACGACATAGCCAATCAGCGTGAACAGGGCCATGCCGCCGGTCAGGGCCGGTGTTATGCCCTGGGCGTGATCCATCACGCCGTAGACCAGCCAGGGTGCACGCCCGACCTCGGTCACGAACCAGCCCGCGACCACCGCCAAGAAGGGGGCCGGAATCATCCACGAAAGCCCTTTGAGGAAGCGCGGGGAGTCAAACAACCGGCGCCGGAAGCGCAGCCAGCCACCAACCAGTGCGAACCCGATCATCACCAGTCCAATCCCGATCATGATGCGGAACGCCCAGAAGGTGATGCCCACCGGCGGACGCTCCTCGGCGGGAACCTCCAGCAGACCCGGCACTTCGCCGTCCAGCTCATGGGTCAGAATGAGGCTGGCCATCTTCGGGAGACCGATCTCGAAGTGGTTGGTCTCGTTGGCCGCATCGGGGATGGCGAACAACAACAGCGGGGCACCGCGTTCGGTCTCCCACACACCTTCCATCGCCGCCACCTTGGTCGGCTGATGCTCGAAGGTGTTGAGACCGTGGATATCACCCACGACCAACTGAGCCGGAGCCGCGAACAGCAGCACCCAAAGGGTCACACCCAGCGCCTTGCGGTTCAGCTCCACCTCGCGCTGGCGCAGCAGGTACCAGGCCGAGACCCCGGCAACCACAAAGCCCGCCGTCAGCAGAGAGGCCAGCCCCATATGGAAGAAACGTGGCCAGAAGCTCGGGTTGAACATCGCCGCGATCCAGGAGGTCACGTGAAAGATCCCCTCCTGCAACTCGTAGCCTGCCGGCGTCTGCATCCAGCTGTTCGCAACCAGAATCCAGAACGAGGAGATGAACGTGCCCAGCGCCACCATCAACGCGGAGAACAGGTGCACGCCCTGGGGTACCCGGTCACGCCCGAACAGCAGCACACCGAGGAAGGCCGCCTCCAGGAAAAAGGCCGTCAGCACCTCGTAGGAAAGCACCGGTCCAAGGAAGTTGGCCGTCGCATAAGAGAAGGCGCTCCAGTTCGTCCCGAACTGGAACGACATCACCAGACCGGAGACCACGCCCATCCCGAATACGACCGCGAAGATCTTGATCCAGAATTTCGAAATCTGGGTATAGATCGCATCGCCGGTCTTCCAGGCGCGAAACTCCAGGAAGGCGATAAAGGACGCCAGTCCGATCGTGAAGACCGGGAATATGGCGTGAAACGAGACCACGAATGCAAACTGAATTCGCGATAGCAGTATGGGGTCGAGCTCCATGGCGTTCCTCCATTGTTAACGTGCGCCGTCGCGACGCATCGATCGGGTTCCTAACAAAAACTGTGCCAGTCCCTCCGTCCACGCCACCCGGGCGCAGTAGTTGGCGCCCTGCCAAGCCAGGACTTGCCGGCAACAACCCTCCACTTCGCCCTGAAGACTGCCAATGTGGCAGCCCGCCCGCTGTTTCTGCCAAAAATGGCAGCCCATTTATGGCATACGCCGCCGCCAACGGCAGCCATGGCCGCCTTCCGCAACTTGGCATGTAACTTGTAAGGAGGCCGCGACAGGGGCGCAACCGACGCGCGCTTTTTCTTTATGAGAGTGCACCGCAGGACCCGCGGTGCCGGACGAGGAGATCCAGCATGTCTCAGCCCGAACATAGCAGCCGCCATTGTCAGTCTACCGAAGCGCTTGCCGCGGCCATGGAGCGCAGCAGCCTGTCCCGCCGCGATTTCCTGAAGATCGCCGGGGCGGCCGGCCTGGCCTCCACGACCGGGGTCCAGGCCGCACCCGCCCAGGCCGCCGTCTCGACCCGGGCGCGCATCGTCGTGCTCGGGGGAGGTGCCGCCGGCCTGACCATGGCTGCGCGCCTGCGCGACTTGCTGCACGGCGCCCGCATTACCGTGGTGGAGCCCAGCGAGATCCATGATTACCAGCCCGGCTGGACCCTGGTTGCAGCGGGTGTCTATGCCATCGGTGAGGTACAGCGGCGCACTGAACGCTACATCCCGCGCGGGGTGGACTGGGTGCACTCCGCCGTGGCCGCGATCGATCCGGAATCTCAACGTGTCGAGACCGCCGATGGCGGGCACCTGGATTACGACTTCCTGGTGGTCGCAACCGGCCTGCACCTGGACTTCGAGGCGATCGACGGCCTGCGCCGCGAGGACATCGGCCGTCCCGGACTGACCAGTATCTACGCCAGCGCCGAGGCGGCCCGCGATGCCTATGACCAGATCCGCGCCTTTGGTGAGCGCGGCGGCGTAGCGCGTTTCACCATCCCGGGGACCCCGATCAAGTGTGCCGGTGCCCCGATCAAGGCGACCTTCATCGCCGAGAGCCTGCTGCAGCGGGCCGGCCAGCGCCGGGATACCGCGTTCCACTATCACACCGGCGCGGACCAGCTGTTCAGCGTGCAGCGCTTCGACACGATGGTACGGGATCTCTATGCCGAACGCGGCATCGCAATCAACGATGGCGGCTTCCTGAGCGCGGTGGATGTGGACGCCCGACAGGCCACCTTCCGCGCAGCCAACGGTGCCGAGGAGACCGTCGACTACGACTATCTGCATGTGACACCGCCCATGCGGGCACACGGCTTCGTACGCGAGGCTGGTCTGTCCGTGGAGGATGGCGCGCTGGCCGATGGCGGCTGGCTGGCAGTGGACGATCGTACGCTCCAGCACACCCGGTATCCGAACATCTTCGGTGCCGGCGATGTGGTCGCCACCGCGATCGGCAAGACCGCCTCCACCGTGCGCTCCCACGGCGCAGTACTGCCGGACAACCTCGTGGATGTCCTCCAGGATCGCGAGCCTTCCCGCGAGTTCGACGGCTACACCTCCTGCCCGCTGATCACCGAGATGGGCAAGGCGGCGCTGGTGGAGTTCGACTACAGCCTGCAGGAGGTGCCGACCTTTCGCTTCATCGACCAGGGTGAACCGAGCTGGATGTGGTGGCGCCTGAAGGTGCACATGATCAAGCCGCTTTACTTCAATATGCTGGGCGGACGCTACTTGCGCTAAGGATACGCCACGTGATGTTGACTCTCGCGTCCGGGCCGTTGCTACCGCACGCCCGACAGCCGTTCGTCCGCGTACGATGAATGCCACCCCAAGGCAGTGGTTGCGCCAGCGCGCCCGCCCGCACCGCCACTGGCTATGGCTGTCCGCGGCGGGCTCCCTGGTCGCGGCCGGGGCGACGATCGGCGTATCCGCCATCATCGCGCTGGCCGTGCACCGGGCCCTGTTCACGCCGGAGCATCTGGAGGTGGCCGTGGTCCTGGGGGGCGGGCTTGCGCTGATCGTACTGCGCTATCTGGCTCAGGGGCTGCGTGATCTGGCCGGCCAGCGCCTGGCTCACGAGGTCAAGGGCGCCCTGCGCAGCGAACTCTTGCGACGCGCCCGCGAGGCCGGGCCGGCGCGCCTGGCGACCGCGGCCACCACTGGCGAGTGGATCGAACGCTTTCAGGCCCGCGGCGAGGACCTGACCGGCTACTACGTGCGCTACCTGCCTGCGCTGCAGGCGGTCATCCTGATCCCGGTAGCCATCCTGATCACGGTATTCTGGCTGGACTGGCTGGCGGGCCTGCTGCTGCTGTTCGCGGCGCCGCTGATCCCGGCCTTCATGGCCATCGTCGGCATGGGGGCCGAACAGATCCACCGCCAGCAACAGGCCGAGCAGGACCGCCTCGCCGGGCACTTCCTGGATCGCATCCGCGCCCTCGACTGGCTGCGCCGCGCCCGAGCAATCGAAGCCACCCAGTCCGAGGTGGTGGAGCGCAGCCACCATCAACGCCGCCTCACCATGCGGACCCTGCGGGTCGCCTTCCTGTCCTCGGCCGTGATGGAGTTCTTCAGTGCCGTGGCCATCGGAATGGTGGCGATCTATATCGGCTTCGCCCTGTTCGGAGCCCTGGATTACGGACCGGCGCTGGAGCTGACCCTGTTCACTGGCCTGTTCATCCTGCTGCTGGCCCCGGAATATTTCCTGCCGCTGCGCCAGTTCGCGCAGAGCTATCACGACCGCGCCGGTGCGCTCGCGGCGGCCGAGGCCCTGGTCCCGCTGACCGCGCCCGCCGAACCCCTCGCTGCCGGCGCCGACCCGGCCGCAGCCGCGCCCCCGGCCCCGGCCCCGGCCCCGGCCCCGGTCGTCGATCAGGCCACGAATGATCCGGCCGCGCGCAGCGGCCCGCTGCTCGAACTGGAGGCCGTCAGCCTGCGCTATCCGGGGCAGGACGCCCCCGCCCTGCCCCGAACCACGCTGACCATCCAGCCCGGCGAATCCATTGCGATCACCGGCCCCAGTGGCGCCGGGAAATCCACCCTGCTCGCCCTGTGTGCGGGCTTCCTGCAACCGGACACGGGGCGCGTACAGCGCCACGGCGATGCGCAATCGTTCGTGTGGATCGGACAACAGGCGCACCTGTTCCACGGGACCCTGCGCGAGAATCTGCAACTGGCCAGACGCGAGACCATCCCCGATGCCGAGATGGCATCGGCGCTGGCACAGGCCGGGCTGCCACTGCAGGCAGCCGAGCTGCCGGACGGACTGGAAACCGCCATCAGCGAACAGCGCCGCGGTCTCTCCGGGGGCCAGGCCCAGCGCGTCGCCATCGCCCGCGGCCTGCTCTCCGGCTACCGACTGTGGCTGCTGGACGAACCCACCAGTGCCCTCGATGCAGAGACCGAACAGGCGCTGCTCGACACCCTGTTCGACCTGGCGCGGGAACATGCACTCACGCTGGTCGTGGCCACGCATCACACCGCGGTGCAGGCACGCTGCCGGCGAACCCTGGACCTCGGAGGGCCTCCGGATGCATAGGCACGGCTTGCGCGATCTGCGCTTCCTGCACGCGGTCTTCCGCCAGCGGCAGCTGTGGTACTGGGGTGCCTGGGCACTGCTGGCCCTGACCTGGGTCGCCGGGATCGTGCTGCTGGCGCTGTCGGGCTGGTTCATTACCGCCACGGCCCTGGCCGGGGCCGGCCTGCTGGCGACCCTGGACATCTACGTCCCCTCGGGCGGCATCCGAACGGCGGCGATCGCGCGCACGCTGGCGCGATATTCCGAGCGGCTGGTCAGCCACGAGGCGGTGCTGCGCAGCCTCGCCGACCTGCGAGGCCGCACGTTCCGTGGCCTGGCGGCCCGCCCCGCCCGCTGGATTCGCGCCTACCGCAGTGGCGATCTGCAGACCCGACTGACCGGCGACATCGACACCCTGGATGCGATGCCATTGCGCGTGGTCGGCCCGATCGTCGCGGCCGCGCTGAGCCTCCTGGTCACACTGGTCCTCGCGTCCTGGCTTGCCCCCTGGCCGGCCACGGCGCTGCTGCTGGCCGCCGGCATCCTGACCCTGCTGGTATCCCTGCTGCTTGCCTGGATCGGGCAGCGTGACAGTCGGCAGCTGGTGCGCGCCCGGGCCCGTGAGCGCATTGCACTGGCCGACTACATCGGAGGCCTGGCCGAGCTGATCGCCTTCCACCGGGCACACGACACCGAACAGACACTTGCGCGACAAAACCGCGACCACGCGCGGCAACTGACACGACAGGAATCCGTGGGCACACTGACCGAGCCCGTGGTGCAGGCCGTGGTCGCCGCCTCCTCACTGCTGATGCTCCTGCTGGCCCTGCACTGGTACGCCCACGGGCAGATCTCCGCCCCGGTGGCCGTCCTGTTGCCCCTGATGACCCTGGGCCTGGGCGAGGTGCTGGGCAGCCTGCCCGGCGCCTGGTGGCGGGCCGGCGAAAGCCTGGCCGCCGCACGCCGCGTGCGGCATGTCATCGCGCAGGGATCCACCCGGACCGACCACCCCGAACAGCCTGACCCGGCGGCACCCCCACAGCTGTCCACGCAGGCGCTGGTGACGGGCTTCGAGAGCCGCCGCCCGCTGTCCGGCCCGCTGGACCTGGCGCCCGCACCCGGAACGCCTCTGATCGTGACCGCCCCGAGCGGGCGCGGGAAAAGCACCCTGCTGGACACCCTCGCTGGCGAACAGGCGCCGCTGGGCGGATCGGTCCGGCTCGGCTCGACACCCCTCGACGCCCTGCCCGTCGATGCCCGCTATGCCCGGATCAGCTATCTCCCGCAGACGCTGCACCTGCCGGACACCCGCATCCGCGAGATCCTCGCCCCCGGTGCGCATGATGACCACCCCGACGCGGCCCTGTGGGATGCGCTGCACCAGGTCGACCTGGCCGACCGGGTGGGCGCAGATGCAGACGGGCTGGACGCCCGCATCGGCGAGGGCGGGCAGCACCTGTCCGGTGGCCAGCGTCAGCGCCTGGCCCTTGCGGCCCTGATCCTGCAGGATCGGCCGATCGTGTTGCTGGACGAGCCCTTTTCCGGACTCGATAGCGCCACCATCCAGCGTATTCTGCAACGCCTGCAGCCCTGGCTGGACCGGCGGCAATGCGTCCTGGTTACCCATGCCCCCGACGCCCTGCCGCCGCACTGGGAACGGCTGGAATTGTCACGGCCTGTCCCTGCCTCCAGCACCGACTCGCAAGCCCTCGCGGCGCGGGGATGATGCCCCAGCGCCGGTCGCCGATGTCGAGTGACCGGATCGGCCCCACTTTGAAACGCTGCAAGAGGTTCACGAACGACATGACCAGGACTTCGCCGAAGGCTGGCAACAAGCACTCGGATATCCGCTCGACCGACTCACGCGATCCGGGCGCCGATACCTCGCGCGCGGCCGCGTACCGTCGACTGACCCCCGCCGAGATCAAATCCTTGCAGAACGACAAGAAGAGGGGCGCCGAGCGGGCAGCCGAACTCCGGGCGATGGAGAAAGGCTAGCCCGAACCCGGCAGCCCAAACCCACCCCCGAAGCCCGGGCCCGCGCCGGGCTTTCTGTTTCCGAGGTGCAGGCATCCGTCGATGGCCTCATAACCAACTGGAAGAGCGCGCCGAAGGTCGAGGTCATGGATGCCAGGTTGGGGGACCCATCAGGGGATCGATATCCCGCCGACCTCCAGTGTTGTGGCCGAATCCACGGGTGCTGTTGAATACAACAGAACGTGAGGGATTACGCCCGGCTGCGCCGGTCGCCCTGCGGGCCGCCTTCGCTACGCTGCGGCGTTCCGGTGTCGCTGCGCGCCACCGGTCGAACCATCGTTTTCTATCTCTCGGGTTCGAATCCCCGGACCGCGGGGGCCAGACATGCAAAAGGGGCCTCTCGGGCCCCTTCACAGTATTTGGCGGAGAGTGAGGGATTACGCCCGGCTGCGCCGGTCGCCCTGCGGGCCGCCTTCGCTACGCTGCGGCGTTCCGGTGTCGCTGCG
>NZ_KB907135.1 GCF_000381825.1 Thioalkalivibrio sp. ALJT | reverse complement strand
CTGCTGTACAGGCCCTCACGCCGAAGCATCTCACCGATCTCACCTCGCCGGCACTGGTCGGCCTCGGCGATGATCTGTAACTTGTACTCGGTGCTGAAGTTGCGGCGTGTCCGCCGCTCCTGCTTGGGGTCCGGACTCACCTGGGCCTCGGGTAACTCACTCGGTGCCTTGGGCATCGGTCTGCTCCTGCTGTCGTCGCCCTGAAATCTACATTAACCCATGAAAGGGTTGTATGGCTTCAGGTTGACAGACAGGGCGGACTCCCGCACGCAGCAATGAAAAAGGCGCCTCCGGGCGCCTTTTTTTGGTGCAGGCCCGGTCGATCCGGACCGCGGCGGGTTCAGGTTCCCGTCCGACGCGCGCGTGCCAAACCTCGCCAGAACTCCGAGCCGGACGTGCTATCCATTCTGGGTTCACGACGTTATACAGATTCCCTATAGCATCTCCGGCCCCACCCGAATTGCCAACCCTGTACCGACGATTTCTGCCTCGCGCTAATCCGGTGCTGAGCAATGCCCCCCGCCCCAGGGTCCGCCAGGCAACGCCCTGGTAGCGAAGTGATAAACCGTTCCGCCCGGACAGCTTATCGGTGGCCCACCTGTCGGTTAACTCCATGAAAACAGGCACGTTCCGGTGCCTCTCCGCCAAACCGCATCCCCTTCCGGCACGGCTTTCTGTCGCCATGAGTTCCCTCTCCGTGTTTAGCCATGATTCCATCATGGCTAAACTGTCGGAGCAGAAGCCACCAGAGAAAGGGGCGGTGCCGCGAGGATCAGGTGATATACAGATTCTGTATATCACTAATATGACAGATTCTGTCTAATCTACTGTTATGAATCAAGGAGGCTTCATTGGAACTGGATATAAACTTACAAAGTGAACTGATCTCCGCTATTTCAGCATTTACTGCTGATAAAGCGTGGTACGAAAGCCCAGCTATTATCGCTTTGGTTTCGGGTTTTTTGGCAATCATGGGTGGAGTAATCTCTAATTGGGCTAACTTAAGAAGCGAAGAGCAAAGGAATAAAGCCGAGCTTGAAAAAGTTGATATAGAATTCGAGGTGCGTAAGAAGGAAAAGGTCTACGGTTATCAGCCCGAAGCACTAACTGAGCTATCAATAATAAATCATGGACTTACTCCTACCGCTTGGCCTAGCAGAGAATATGATTCATATAAGGCCAGTGAAGAAATTGTATTTGGAATGTCAGGCCTTATAGACTAACTAGATGCTTTTCTAAAAAAATATAGCTATGCCCTTCCAGAGTCAGTTTTGGATAATATTAGAGGCGTTATATTTGAATGTAATGAAAATCACTGGGGTGCATCAATGGCTGAAACTCCTGATTACAGGCCGTCAAAGAGAGAAATTGAAGCAGCGGAATCAATTGTCGAGAATCTTTCTCAAGCAATCACAGATTTTAAAAAGATGCTCGGCGTGGAGAATTCATAACAAGCGGCATCACGGCGACCGATTTTCCGCCGTTTTGCGGCTCCAAATCGGCGCGTGTGCCGGGCGTTGGGCGTTACATGGAGTCTGCTATGCACAAATCTGACTCAACCGAGCAGAGAGACGCAGAAACGTACATTCTCCTGTCACTCGAAGCAGAGTTGAGTGCCACCTTCGATCCGGCCGCACGGCTACCCATTTCTTCTCGAGTACAACCGGATGCGATCGATCCGGTGAAAAAGATCATCGTTGAGGTTTATGCCCGGGTTGGTCCGGTAAAGGGCGCGCAGCTTCACAAGATCAAAGGCGATGTTCTCAAATTGGCACTGATTGGGCAGCAAGCCGGCCCCGACTGGCGTCGAATTCTTTGCTTCGCATCGGAAGAAGCAGCTGCCTACGTTACAGGACAGTCTTGGGTTGCTGCTGCGGTTAAGCACTTTGGAATCGAAGTAATCGTTGCACCGCTTTCGGACGAGCATAGAGAGCGTGTGGCGTCAGCCCAGGCCCGGCAGCGTATGGTAAATCCAGAATGACGCCCAACCAAGCGCTCCAGCCGACCGGCTACTCGCTGCGCGAGCAGCCGTCGGCTGAGCTTTGGCGTTAGGTTTCTTCGAGGTTCGCCCATGCGTTTTCACTGGAAAGCGGAATATGCCGACTTGGCGAGACAGTTCCTCGTGCAACACTTCGGCGGATCGCAAGGCCTGACTACCTGCTTCCCCTGCATGAGAGCGGAGTACCGGTGGGGGAAGCACCACTGCTGTCCCACTTACGCGGCCCTCAGCCGCAGGGGCATTTGGGGTTCGGGTGGATCCTGTTTTCGACCTCGGGGAACAAGAACGGGGAGACAAGAACGGGGTCGGACCACGGTAAGCCTCTGAACGATCCGAGGAAAATGGTCTATAGAGGGTGTCATTTGCGCTTATCGCGGCCATTTTGGCCAGGAAATGGGTCTTCCAGGGAGGGAAGCCATGCCACGGGCGAATCGCCACCACTTGCCGGGCCATGTCTGGCGTATCACGCACGGGTGCCATAAGCAGGAGTTTCTGCTGAAGTTCGGGCGCGACCGACGGGCCAGGAGCAGCCGGGAAGGGGGGCTGGCCGCTAAAGGGCGTCGAGGACTTCCGAGAGGCGGGAGACCGCGACCACCTCCATGCCCTTGATGGGCTTGCGCGGCGCATTGGCCGCCGGCGCGATCGCCCGGGTGTAGCCATGCTTGGCCGCCTCGCGCAGGCGTTCCTCGCCGTTGGGGACCGGCCGGATCTCGCCGGCCAGCCCGACCTCGCCAAAGGCGAGCATCTCCTGCGGCAGCGGCCGGTCGCGAAAGCTCGACAGTGCGGCCGCGAGCATCGGTAGGTCGGCGGCCGTCTCGGTGACGCGCACGCCGCCGACCACATTGATGAAGACATCCTGGTCGAACAGGGCTACGCCCCCGTGCCGGTGAAGCACGGCGAGCAGCATGGTCAGGCGGTTCTGCTCCAGCCCGACGGTGATACGCCGCGGCTGCGGGGCATGGCTCTCGGCGACCAGGGCCTGAACTTCGACCAGCAGCGGCCGCGTGCCCTCACGAGTGACCATGACTACGCTGCCGGGCACCGGGCCCTGGTGGCGCGAGAGGAAGATCGCGGATGGGTTGGATACGGCCTTCAGGCCGTTCTCCAGCATGGCGAACACGCCCAGTTCGTTGACGGCGCCGAAGCGGTTCTTCACCGCGCGCAGCATGCGGTAGCGCCCGTCCGGGTCGCCCTCGAAATACAGCACCGTGTCCACCATGTGTTCCAGCACGCGCGGGCCAGCGAGCTGGCCGTCCTTGGTCACGTGCCCCACCAGGATCACGGTGATGCCGCGCTGCTTGGCCAGGCGCACCAGGGCCGCCGCGCTCTCGCGTACTTGCCCGACCGAGCCGGGCGCGGATTGCAGCGCGGCGGTGTAGAGGGTCTGGATGGAGTCGATCACCAGCACGCGCGGGCGTTCGCGCTCGCAGGTGGCGATCACGTTCTCCACCTGGGTCTCGGTCAACAGGCGCAGGCCATCGACCTCCAGGCCGAGGCGTCGGGCCCGCATGCCGATCTGCTGGGCGGATTCCTCGCCGGTCACGTAGAGCGTGTCGCCGACCGGCAGCATGGCCAGGGTCTGCAGGAGCAATGTGGACTTGCCGATACCGGGGTCGCCCCCCAGAAGGACGACGGATCCGTGCACCAGTCCGCCGCCCAGGGCGCGGTCCAGTTCCGATAGCCCGGTGCTGGTACGCGGGACCTCGGCCACCTCGACCTCGCCCAGCCGGGTGATGCCGGCGGCCTCGCCGGCGTAGCCGCCGCGCGGGCCGGCGCTGGCGGCGGGTGTGGCCTCCTCGAGGGTGTTCCAGGCGCCGCAGTCGCCGCACTGGCCAGCCCATTTGGGGCTGACCGCGCCGCAATCCCGGCAGACGTACTGGGTCTTTGCCTTCGCCATCAGGCTTCCTTGTGGTCGGGCGTGGCGGGCAGGTCCGGGGCGACCACGCGCACGGTGCGGATGGTGTTGTTCTTGATCTGTACGATGTCCATCACCACGCCGTTGATGCGCACGCTGGCTGCTGCCTCCGGGATGCTTTCGAGGTGTTCAACGATCAGGCCGCTCAGGGTCTTGGGGCCATCCACCGGGAGTCCCAGGCCCAGTGAACGGTTCAGTTCGCGCAGGTGGATGCCGCCATCGACCATCGCCGAGCCATCCTCCTGGCGCAGTACGTCGTCGCTCATGGTCGGGGAGTCGGTGGTGAATTCGCCGACGATCTCCTCCAGCAGGTCTTCCAGCGTGATCAGGCCTTCGATATCGCCGTATTCATCCACCACCAGGCCGATCCGCTTCTTCTGCTGCTGGAAGTTGATCAGCTGGCGGTTCAGTGCGGTGCCCTCGGGGATGAAGTAGGGCGGGCTCAAGATCTGGCGCAGGTCTTCAGCGGCGAACTCGTCGCGCTCGATCAGCGGGATTACGTCGCGCCGGTGCAGGAAGCCGACGATGCGGTCCAGTTCGCCCTCGACCACTGGCAGGCGGGTGAAGCTGCCGTGCACCAGTTGCTCGAGGACCTCGTTCCAGGGTTCGTTCAAGTCCAGCACTACGATCTCGTTGCGCGGGATCATGATGTCCTCGACCGTGGTGCGTTCCAGATCCAGGAGGTTCAGTAGCATGCGCTGATGGTTGGCCGGGATCAGGGCGCCGGCCTCGGAGACCACACTGCGCAGCTCGTCGGTATTCAGGGCCGAGCGCTGGCCGGGCTTCATGTGCACCCCGAACAGGCGCAGCACGCCGTTGGCGAGGACATTGATCATCCAGACCACGGGCCAGAGCACCTTCAGCAGCCCGGAGTAGACCCAGGCAGCGGGATAGGCGACGCGCTCGCTGTGCAATGCGGCGAGCGTCTTGGGGGCGGTCTCGGCGAAGATCAGCAGGGTCAGCGTCAGTACCCCGGTGGCGATGGCCACGCCGGTATCGCCGAACAGACGCCAGCCGATAAAGGTGGCGATCTGTGCGATCAGGATGTTGACGAAGTTGTTGCCGAGCAGGATCAGCCCGATCAGGCGGTCGGGGCGTTCCAGCAGGCGGGCGGCAATCGCGGCGCCGCGATGCCCGGTCTGGGCGCGGTGACGCATGCGATAGCGGTTCAGCGCCATCAATGCCGTTTCCGACCCGGAGAAGAACGCCGACAGCAGGAACAGCACGAGCAGGGCGCCGAACAGGACGGACAGCGGGATCTCTTGCAACGGGATGACCTGCGGTCAGATGTGGGCGGGCTGGCGGGGCTGCCTGGTGGAGAAACATTTCAGGCAAGCGCCGCCGGCCTGTCAAGCGCCCGGCGGCCTCGCTTACACACGCCCGAGGATGATCTCCAGAACCAGCTTGGAGCCGAAATACGCCAGGACCAGGGCGACAAAGCCGCCCGTGGTCCATGCCAGGGCGCGGGTACCACGCCAGCCAAAGCGCCAGCGCCCGAGCAGCAGGATCGAGAAGATCAGCCAGGCCAGTAGCGACAGGATCGTCTTGTGCACCAGATGCTGGGCGAACAGGTCATCCACGAAGACAAGCCCGGAGAGCAGGCTGAGGCCGAGGAACAGCCAGCCGATGAAGATCATGCGGAACAGCCAGATCTCCATCGAGAACAGCGGCGGCAGGTAGCGCACGATCCCGGCCGTGTGGTGGTTGTGCAGCGCGCGGTGCTGAGCGGTCATGACCGCGGCCTGGGCCGTGGAGAGCGCGAGAAAGGCCCAGCCCAGCGCGGAGAACAGGATGTGCAGATCGATCCCGGCCGAGGTCGCGTAGTGCGTGTCGCCGTCGCACAGCACGGCGGTCAGCGTGGCCAGCGCGGTCAGGGGCAGGATCACCACGCCGAGTATGGCCAGCGGATGGCGCAGCGCCGTCAGCCACAGCAGGCCTGCGACCAGCCACATCGAGGCCGACAGCGCGTTGCCCAGGCACAGATTCAGCCCTGCCTCGGTCACGACGAGCGGAATCAGGGCCCCGAGGTGCGCCAGCAGGCCGGCCAGCCACAGCAGCAGCGGGATGCGTGGCCGGCCGGCGGCCAGGGGCTGCGAACGGGAGGCAATAAGCAAGTATCCCGTCGAGGCGAGATACAGGGCGACGGCGAGCAATCCAGCGGCGGAGGTCATGGGTGGTGATTATCCCCGCTCGCGGGCCTGAATGCACATGGCCCGGTTGCGCCCGATTTGACGGGCGACGGGGTGCAACCCGGCCCGAGGCGGGGGCGCCGTGCAGCGGGGCAGGGCGGCTCGCTATACTGTGCATTTACGCCTCGCGGTTGCGGGGCCTCGCAGCGATTACGGGGACAGATCATGTTCGACGGCCTTTCCAGCCGCCTCCAGGGGACCATGAAGCGCCTGAAAGGTCAGGCGCGGCTCACCGAGGACAATATTCAGGAAGCGCTGCGCGAGGTGCGCATGGCCTTGCTGGAGGCCGACGTGGCCCTGCCGGTGGTGCGCGAGTTCGTCAAGGACGTCAAGGAAAAGGCCCTGGGCAAGGAGGTCATCGGCAGCCTGACCCCGGGGCAGGCCCTGATCAAGGTCGTCCACGACGAGCTTATCGCGACGATGGGGGGCGAAAACGCCGCGCTGAACCTTGCCGTGCAGCCGCCGGCCGTGGTGCTGGTGGCTGGTCTGCAGGGTGCGGGCAAGACCACCAGTATCGGCAAGCTCGCCCGCCTGTTGCGCGAGCGCGAGAAGAAGAAGGTTGCCGTGGTCAGCTGCGACGTCTACCGGCCGGCGGCGATCCAGCAGCTGGAGACGCTCGCCGGGCAGGTTGGTGTCACGTTCTATCCCAGCGACACCAGCCAGAAGCCCGAGTCGATCGCGAGCGCAGCAGTGGAACAGGCGCGCCGCGACGGCACCGAGGTGCTGCTGGTGGATACCGCCGGCCGTCTGCATGTCGACGAAGACATGATGTCCGAGGTACAGGCCCTGCATCAGGCGATCGACCCGATCGAGACCCTGTTCGTGGTGGATTCCATGACCGGCCAGGACGCGGCGAACACCGCTCGCGCCTTTGGTGAGGCCCTGCCGCTGACGGGCGTGGTACTGACCAAGGCCGACGGCGATGCCCGTGGCGGCGCCGCGTTGTCGGTACGCCAGATCACCGGCGTTCCGATCAAGTTCATTGGTATGGGCGAACGCCCGGATGCGCTCGAACCGTTCCACCCCGAACGTATCGCCTCGCGCATCCTCGGCAAGGGCGATGTCCTGTCCCTGGTCGAGGAGGCCAGCCGCCAGGTCGATCAGGACAAGGCCGCCAAGCTCACTCGCAAGCTGAAGAAGGGCCGCGGCTTTGATCTGAACGATCTGCGCGAGCAGCTCGGCCAGATGCAGAAGATGGGCGGGATCGGTTCGATGCTGGAAAAGCTGCCCGGGGGTGGCAAGTTGCAGGACGCGGTGAAGAATCAGGCTAACGACAAGGAGATTGGTCGCATGATGGCGGTGATCTCGTCGATGACCGAGCACGAGCGCCGCCACCCGGACATCATCAAGGGTTCGCGCAAGCGCCGCATCGCGGCGGGTTCCGGTACCCGGATTCAGGACGTGAACCGCCTGCTCAAGCAGCACGCGCAGATGAGCAAGACGATGAAGAAATTCTCCAAGGGGGGCGCGTCGAAGATGGTGCGCGCCCTCGGTGGGAAAATGGGCGGTATGGGTGGAATGGGTGGCCCCGGAGGGGGCATGCCGTTCCGCTAGCCACCGCTGCATCGGCCGTTCGCACCTTGTGCTGGCGGCCGGATTCGTTATAATCGCGCGTTTTCTCGAGAAAACGGACTCAAACGGGGTTCAACAGAACATATGGTTACGATTCGCCTGCTTCGCCGCGGCGCCAAAAAGCGCCCGTTCTACTCGCTCGTGGTCACCGATTCGCGCAAGCGTCGGGACAGCGGTTACAAGGAACAGATTGGTTTCTACAACCCGGTTGCCCGCGGCCAGGAAGAGCCGCTGCGCATCGACCTGGAACGCGTGGACTACTGGCTGGGCCACGGCGCCAGCATGTCGGAACGCGTGGACCATCTGGTCAAGGGCTACCGCAAGCAGCAGCAGTCCGCAGCGGCCTGAGGCCGTTCTGCGGACGGATCGAGCCTTGGCTGCGGTCATGAACGAGGCGGGTGAGCGTATCCGCGTCGGGCGTGTTTCCGGGGTCTATGGGGTCAAGGGCTGGGTCCGGGTGTTTTCCGAGACCGACCCGCGCGCTGCTATCGCCGAGTTTCCGCAGTTGTGGATGCAGTTTGGCGGAGATTGGCGTCTGGTCGATGTCGAAGGTGGCCGCGCCCACGGCGCCGGCGTGGTGATGAAATTCCGCGAGGCGGCGGACCGGGACGCGGCCTACGGTCTGATCGGTGCGGAGCTGGCCATCGAGCGTGACTGGCTGCCGCCGGCCGAGGAGGGTGCCTATTACTGGGCCGATCTCCTGGGCATGGCCGTGGAGAACGTTAACGGGACACCGCTGGGGACCATCTCAGGTTTTATCGAGACGGGCGCCAACGACGTGCTGGTAGTGCGCGGTGACCGGGAGCGTTTGATCCCCTGGGTGCGCAACCAGTACGTGCTGGACGTGGACCTCGAGGCTCGCCGGGTGCGGGTCGACTGGGATCCGGAATTCTGAAGCCGCGAGGATGCGTTTCGACGTCATCTCGCTGTTTCCCGAGCTGGTCGCGGCGGTTGGCGAATCCGGCGTGACCGGCCGCGCCGTGCAGCGCGGCAGACTGGAGCTGAAATACTGGAATCCGCGTACCTGGGGTGCAGGATTCCACCAGGCGGTGGATGACCGGCCCTATGGCGGTGGTCCCGGCATGGTGATGCAGTACGCGCCGCTGGCCTCCGCGCTGGCGGCGGCACGGGCCGACGCCGATGGCCCCCTGCATGTGATCGCGCTGACCCCGCAGGGGCGGCCGATCCGGCAGGTGATGCTGCGCGAGCTGGCGGTGCGCCCCCGGGTAGCGCTGGTCTGCGGTCGGTACGAGGGCATCGACGAACGCTTCATCGAGGCGCGGGTCGATGAGGAATGGTCGCTCGGCGACTTCGTCCTCTCGGGCGGCGAGCTCGCGGCCATGGCGGTCGTCGATGGCTGCGCCCGTCTGCTCCCGGGGGTCCTGGGACATGCGGACTCCGCCGAACAGGATTCCTTCAGTGCCGGGCTGCTGGATTGCCCGCACTACACCCGCCCGGAGACTGTCGCCGGGCGGACAGTACCGCCGGTGCTGCTCGGGGGTGACCACGGCGCTATCCGGCGCTGGCGGCGGCGCGAGGCGCTGGGCAGGACCTGGAGCCGGCGGCCGGACCTTCTGGCCCGGATGGAGCTCGGGGCCGAGGATGCGGCCCTGTTGGACGAATACCGTGTGGGTGGCCATAAGGGCGGCCCGCACACCGAAAGCGATGATTGAGGTCGAGCAATGAACAAGGTCATTCAGGAACTGGAAGCCGAGCAGATGAAGTCGGATGTGCCCGACTTCGGCCCCGGCGATACCGTGGTAGTGCAGGTGAAGGTGCGCGAGGGCGACCGCGAGCGCCTGCAGGCCTTTGAGGGCGCTGTGATTGCGGTGCGCAACCGTGGCCTCAACTCGGCCTTCACCCTGCGCAAGGTCTCTTACGGCAATGGGGTGGAACGGACTTTCCAGACCCATAGCCCGCAGATTGCCGAAATCAAGGTGAAGCGCCGCGGCAAGGTGCGTCGCGCCAAGCTGTACTACCTGCGCGATCGTACCGGCAAGGCCGCCCGTATCAAGGAAGACATCAAGGCCGCAAAGTAATGCGGTCGGGCGGGGCGCGGCGGTCGGCCGCGTCCCGCCTTGCTGGCGCTACGCCACGGATGTCGGCGGCTTCGACGCCACACAAAAGCCAGCGCTGCCTCCTGCCGGGGGTGGCGCTGGCTTTTGTGTGGCTGGAATCCGCTCGCGGCGAGCTGCTGGCCTGTGAGTGGCAGGACCCGCAAGCGCCCGGTGAGTTGCGTCCCCTGGCGGATATTCCTGGCGCCGATCTGCAGCCCCCTGCCTTTAATCCTGCCGTCTACGCCCGCGATGCCACGGCCTGGCGGCCCACCTCGGCGGTGCCGCCCGGGAGCGCCCACGCCCGTCGTGTCTGGGCGGCGCTCGCGGCGATCCCGGTGGGCGAGGTGCGGACGTACGCCCAGATCGCTGCGGAGGTCGGTTCGGCCCCGCGCGCGGTGGGGCAGGCCTGTCGTGCGAACCCCTGGCCCCTGTTCATTCCCTGTCACCGGGTGGTATCCGCCCGCTTCCGTACCTCCTGCGATGTGGGTGGCTACGCCGGTGACCAGGTCGGGGAGCTGGCCCGGGTCAAGCGCTTGTTGCTGGCCCGCGAGGGCGTACTCGCGGGCCGGTGACGGCCCGGCAGGGGCGGCCGCCCCTGTGAATTCCTTCCGGATTGATCCCTCCTGTCGCGACTGTGCGTCCGCTGCTTCCCTGCTGGCAGCCCCTCACCAGGCCCTTGGCGGTTGTAGCCGGTTCCGTGGTGTGTACGGTCCTGCCCGCCGGAAGGCAGTTGCTCGGAAAAAACTCCACTCGAACTGGGAATAGAGCGCGGTCATGCCGCGTCTTCCAGACGGTGCTGATAGCCAAGAACCTTTGAAAAACAGACTTTTAGGAAAGTCTAATATAGGTTTTTTTCGTTGACAGCGTTCAGCCGGGTTCAGCACTCTGCTATCCAGGCCCGGGCCCGAGAAGTCCCGGACCGCACTGAAAAAAAACTCGTGTGATGGAGGTTTCCATGTTCAAGAAAGCATTGCTTGCGTTGCCCGTAGCAATGGCTGTTGGGGCTGCGGCTCAGGCCGGCGAGTGGCAGGACCCCAATGATGTGCTGCAGAACCTGCTGCAGAACAATCCCGATTCGAAGTACCTGCATCAGAGTGAAATGAACATCATGATGATGCCGGATAATCCCGCCCTGTGGCTGGTCGAGGAAGGGGAAGATCTGTTCTATGCCGAGCGTGGCCCGAACAATGTCTCCCTGGAAGGCTGCGATTTCGGCAAGGGTCCGGGCGAGTTGGACGGTGCCTATGTCGAATTGCCGCGCTATTTCGAGGACACCGGCAAGGTGATGGACTTCGAAATGCGACTGGTGCACTGCATGAAAGAGCTGCAGGGCTTCAGCAGCGATGACGCCGCCGTGGCTCAGCGTCACGGGAACGGCTCCGACATCATGAAGCTTACAACCTACATCGCGCATCAGTCCTCCGGCATGGCGTGGAATCCGCCGCTGGATCACCCGAAAGAACAGGCCATGCGTGACGCCGGTGAGGTCCTCTTCTTCCGTCGCGGTGGTGCGATGGACTTCAATTGCGCCAGCTGCCATGGCGACTCCGGCAAACAGATCCGCGCCTCCGTCCTGCCCGAGATGCGCGATGGCCAGGAATGGACCAAGGCTGTCTCCTGGCCGGCTCATCGTGCCGGTCATGACAACGTGCGTAGCCAGAACCACCGTATCCGCGGTTGTGTGTGGCAGATGCGTCACGCCGGTATCAAGCCGGACACCCCGGTCAACACCGCGCTGATCTCGTTCTGGAACGATGCGGCGCGTGGCGAACCGGCCATCCTGCCTGACCTGAAGCGGTAATCTACGGACGCAATAGGAGACACCAAGTATGTTTAAAAAGAATGCTGTTGCGGCCGGCATGGTCGCGTTCGCATCCCTGTCGCTCGCCGCCGGCTTCGCCGTTGCCGACGGGAGCAAAGATGCCGATGTCGACATCACTGCGATGAGCGCCGAAGAACTGGCCGAATATCTCATTTTCGAAACCGACAGCTTCCGCGATCAGGAGATGCAGGAAGGCGGCGGTTGGCGTGACCGCATGACCCAGGACGACATCCAGAAGGCCTGCTCCATGGAAGGCAGTCCGGACGGTGAAACCGCCGGTCGTGTCGTGGCCCTGGCGCGTGCCAGCTACGAGCGTCCGGAGGGCGGTGTGCAGCTGGGTGACTGGCGCAAGGGTGCTGTGCTGGCGGATTCCGGCTTCGGATACCGTCAGGGGCACAACACGGATGACCATGGCCAGCGTGAGCCGGGTGGCAACTGCTACAACTGCCATGTGTTCGATTCGCGGGTTTCGGTGCAGGGTACCGTTGGTCCGAGCCTGGAGAATTACGGCGCCACCCGTGGCACCAGCGAAGCCATCCTGAACTATGTGCACGAGATCATTTCGAATCCTCACCAGTATTTCCCGTGCACGGAGATGCCGCGCTTCAATTCCGACCGTCATCAGCTCCTGACTGATGAGCAGATCAGCCACATCATGGCGTACCTGCTGGATCCGGAGTCGCCGGTTAACAATCAGTAAACCGCGTTCGAGCGGAGGGCAGCCTGAAAAGGCTGCCCTTTTTTTGTGCCTGCGGGTCTCGTTGACCCGTGTTCCTCCGGGAACGGGTCGGGTTTGGGCGATCGCCGCGAGCGCGGGGCCGCTCTTCCGCCCGCGCGCAGCAGATCCGTCCCAAATTCGACAGCCCCTGGTATCGCGCTGCACTGAAAGCGAGGTTCCATCCCCCCCCCTTTGAGCATAAATCCGAGCACTTGTACCGCGTGGCGGGCACGGCGTAGCACACCGGTGCGAGCAGGCAGCGAACCGTGGGCGTACACAGAACCTCGCGCGTACACTTGGGCAGTTTGCGTGCCAAAGTGGGTACATTGATCGGTGTTTGCGCAGAGGAACGCATGCTCAGCTATCAACACGACTATCACGCCGGCAACTTTGCCGATGTCCACAAGCATCTGGTGCTCTGGCAGGTGCTGGAGGCGATGCGTGGGCGCGACAAACCGTTCGCGGTCCTCGACCTGCATGCTGGCGCCGGGGGGTATGATCTTGCCGGTGCCCGCGCGCACAAGACTGGCGAGGCGGTCGCCGGCATCAGGCGGCTGTGGTCTGCAGACATGTCGGACCCGCCTGCGTGCCTGCGGGCATTCATGGAGACATTGCGCGGGTTCCAGCCGCATGCCCCACGCCTGACGCTTTACCCCGGTTCCCCGCTGCTGGTCCGCGCGCGGCTGCGCGAACGTGACCGCCTGATTGCCTGCGAGCTGCATCCGGAGGCACATGCGCGCCTGCGGACCGGCCTCGCGGGGGATGCCCGCTGTCACGTGCACCGGCGTGACGCCCGCGAGGCCGCGCGCGCCCTGTTTCCGCCGACGCCCCGGCGCGGGTTGGCCCTGCTGGACCCGTCCTACGAGCGCAAGGCGGAATACCGTGAAGTGGCCGAGATGGTGGCCAGCATCCGGCAGCGCTGGAACACGGGCACGATCCTGGTCTGGTATCCGGTACTGGCGGGGCGGCCGGATCACGCCATGCGCGAGCAGATTCGAGCGGAACTGGACGACCCCTGGCTGTTGAGTGAACTGCGCCTCGTACGCGAGCCGGACCGCCATCTGGGGCTGGCAGGCTCCGGCATGCTGGTGCTACGGCCACCGTGGCAGTTCGAAGAGCGCTTGCCCGAGTGTCTGTTGCCGGCATGGCGGCTGCTGGATCCGGATCAGCAAGGTGGTCTCTATCAGGCAACGGCCCTTGAAAACGGGGCGGGTGACCCCACGTTGCGGCCTGTCGAAACCAATTGAAGGACGAGCCGGACATGAGCGAGACCCAGACCGACCCGAACACCGAGACCCGCCGCTTCGAGACCGAGGTCAGCCAGCTACTGCAGCTGATGATCCACTCGCTTTATTCAAACCGCGAGATCTTCCTGCGCGAACTGATCTCCAACGGTGCCGACGCCTGCGACAAGCTGCGTTTCGAGGCGCTGGCCCGGCCCGACGCGATCCCGCAGCCGGCGGAGCTGGCGATCGCGGTGGAGGTCGACCGGGAGGCCCGCACCGTCACCGTGCGCGACAACGGCATCGGCATGTCGCGCGATGAGGTCGTCGAGCACATCGGCACCATTGCGCGTTCCGGCACGAAGGCCTTCCTCGAGAAGCTGACCGGTGACCAGAAGAAGGACTCGCAGCTGATTGGCCAGTTCGGTGTCGGGTTTTATTCATCGTTCATCGTGGCCGACCATGTCCGCCTGGAGACGCGTCGCGCGGGGACGCCCGAGGATGCCGGTACGCGCTGGGAATCGCGCGGCGATGGCGAATACACCCTGGGAGACTGCGAGCGCCCCGAGGCCGGTACCGAAATCACGCTGACGCTGAAGGAGGACGCCGACGAATTCCTCGAGTCCTTCCGTCTGCGTCACATCATCAGCCGCTATTCCGATCACGTGGCGTTTCCGATCCGCATGCGCAAGGCCGACGACGACAACCCGACCGACGAGTGGGAAACCGTCAACCGAGCCAGCGCGTTGTGGACGCGGTCGAAGAGCGAGATCAGCGACGATGAATACCGCGAGTTCTACAAGCACGTTGCCCACGACTTCGAGGACCCGGCTGTCTGGACGCATAACCATGTGGAGGGGCGCCAGGAGTACACCACGCTGTTCTATATCCCGAAGCGGGCCCCGTTCGATCTGTGGGACCGCGACGCGCGCCATGGCGTCAAGCTCTACGTGAAGCGCGTGTTCATCATGGACGATGCCGAGAAATTGCTGCCGAATTATCTGCGCTTTGTGCGCGGGGTGGTGGACTCGGCCGATCTGCCCCTGAACGTCTCGCGCGAGATCCTGCAGGACAACCGCCTGGTGGACTCTATCCGTTCCGGCTCGGTGAAGAAGATCCTTGGACTGCTGGAGAGCACCGCGAAGAACGAGCCGGAGAAATACGCCGAGATCTGGCAGAACTTCGGGCGCGTACTGAAGGAGGGCCCCGGCGAAGACTACGCGAACCGCGAGCAGATCGCGGGCCTGCTGCGTTTCGCCAGTACACAGCACGACGACGACAGCCAGAACGTCTCGCTGGCCGACTACATGGGCCGGATGAAGGACGGCCAGGATGCGATCTACGTAATCACTGCGGATAGCGCCAGCGCGGCACGTAACAGCCCGCACCTGGAGATCTTCCGCAAACACGGGATCGAGGTGCTGCTGCTGTCCGACCGGGTCGACGAGTGGCTGCTGTCGCACCTGCGCGAGTTCGACGGCAAGCCGATCAGGAATGTGGCCAAGGGTGATCTCGATCTGGACAAGATTATTGGCGAGGGTGCCGAGAAAGAGGATGCCGCGGAGGCCGGCACGAAAGCCGATCAGGACCTGGGCGATCTGCCGGAACGCATCCAGGCCGCGCTGGGCGAGCGCGTCGAATCCGTGCGCGCCTCGAAGCGCCTGGTCGATTCGCCGGCCTGCATCGTGCTCGGCGAGCACGAAATGGCGCTGTACCTGCAGGAGCTGCTGAAGCAGGCCGGGCAGGAGACCTTCTCCGGCAAGCCGGTACTCGAGATCAACCCGCAGCACCCGCTGGTCGAGCGGCTGCGCGCCGCCGAAGGGGATGACTTCGGGGATCTGGCCTCGTTGCTGTTCGACCAGTCGCTGCTGGCGGAAGGCGGGCAACTGGAGGACCCGGCCGGCTTTGTTGCCCGATTGAACCGGCTGTTGCTGCAACAGGCCGCCTGAGCGGGCCGGTCACCCGCCGGAAACCATGTGTGTGGCGGGTGACCTGACGCAGGCGCCCGTTCCGCGTTACCCTGACGCGTTCACGTATCAAGAGGGCAGAGCCCATGCAAGTCGCGCAGAATGCCGTTGTGGCCATTCACTACACCCTGACCAACGACGCTGGCGAGAAGATCGACAGCTCCGAAGGCCGCGAGCCGCTGGCCTACCTGCACGGGAACGGCCAGATCGTCCCGGGGCTGGAGAAAGAGCTGGAAGGCAAGGCCGCTGGTGACAAGGTCCAGGCCAGGGTTTCCCCGGAAGAGGGCTATGGCGAGAAAATCGATGCCATGGTCCAGGAGATCCCGATGGAGGCCTTCCAGGGCGTGGAATCGGTCGAGCCGGGTATGCAGTTCCAGGCCCAGACGGAGAATGGCCCGCTGACGGTCACGGTGACCAAGGTCGAGGGCGATACCGCCACGGTCGACGGCAACCACCCGCTGGCTGGCGAGACCCTGAACTTCGACGTCGAGATCGTCGAGGTGCGCGAGGCCTCTGCCGAAGAGCTGGATCATGGTCACGCCCACGGGGTGGGCGGCCAGCAGCACTGAATCGGTTGCCGGAGCGCGCACGACAGTGCGCGGTTCGGTCTGATCCCGATATTCCAGGGCCCCGCTTTTGCGGGGCTTTTTGGTGATGGGCACATCATTCTTCTTGGGAGCCTGTCGGGTTTGGGCGATCGTCGCGAACGTGGCCATTCTCCGGCCCGCGCGCAGCCAATCGGTTGCGAATCCGACAGGCTCGCTCCCGGTAGTACCGGTATCTGCCGTTGCGCCTATAACCCGCCGTATTGGTAATGGTGTTGCAAACCATTCTCACTACCAGTATTGTCGGGTTTCAGTGCAAAGGTGGTCGAGGAAGGCGATGATCGTCTGTATCTGCAAATCGGTGCGTGAACGCGATATCCGGAATTTGGTGGATTCCAGTGATGGCGCCCTGCGTATGCGGGACCTTCGCGATCGGCTGGGTGTGAGCTCCGAGTGCGGCAAGTGTGCACGTCGAGCGCATTGTCTGCTGAAAGCCAGCGTTGGGGCGCAGACCGCGAACGCGCATGCGGTCTCCGGTAAACGCGCGGCAACCGGGCAGTCTGCGCCCGTCGTCTGGTCCGAACCCACCGTGGCTCTGTAAGACACGGTTTTCTATCTTCCAGGGCTGTATCGTGGCTGTGCGGTTGAGCCGTTTCCGCTGCGTTCCCGTGTGCGGACCAGGAAGCACGGACTGACTTACGTCCACGCTCGCACTCGAGTCGTTTTTGCGGGCGCACTGCGTTGCGGGTAGAACCATGACCCGCTGCGTGCCGGGCCCGGTCGCGGAATATCGGGGGCAGCGCGCGTGCCTGCCTTCGTCAGGGGTTCCCAGGGTCACCAAGGACCATGGGATGCGGTGCTGCCGCAGTGCCGGCCGCGGCGTCTGCTTTCGAAATGTTCGGAGTTGAACGATGAATTTTGATCAATGGATTCCGTCGGAGCGTCTGGCGGGGTTTCTGGATGCGGGTGGCCCCGTTGTCCTGATCCTGCTGGGGGCCTCGGTGGTCGCGCTGGCCTTTGTGCTGGTCAAGCTGTGGCAGCTTTGGCGCATGCGGGTCACCGATGTGCGCGCAGCGGACGAGGCACTCGAGCGCTTCCATCAAGGGGATGTCCAGGGTGCGATCCAGTGTGCCGAGGCGAGTCCGAATCCGGCCGCGTGCGCGGTGGCTCGTGGTATCCGCGGTTTGCAGGCCGGCGCGTCGGAATCCATCGTTCGCGAAGAGGTCGTGCGTTATGGAAATGCGACGATCCAGTCCTTGCGCCAGGGCCTGCGGCCGCTGGAGGTGATCGGCGCACTGGCTCCCCTGCTGGGGCTGCTGGGCACCGTGATGGGGATGATCCGTGCCTTCCGGGCGATGGAAGAGGCCGGCAGTCAAGTGGACCCGGCGGTCTTGTCCGGAGGCATCTGGGAGGCCCTGCTGACGACCGCGGTCGGGCTGGCGGTCGCGATCCCGGTGGTCGCGGCACTCAACTGGCTGGAGACGCGGGTGGAGCGGGCGGCCCATCGCATGGACGATGCCGTGACTCGCCTGTTTACGGGGGGGCAGTATGCGGCGGTTCCCCTGGCCTCCAGGAAGCCGGCCAGGCCCATGCATCCCGGAGCGGACGCAACGAACGGTCCTGGCGGCGCGCTGCCTCGAACGGCCGATGCTGGACACTAGCCGCCCACGCCGGCGCAATCTGATCAGCCTGACGCCGCTGATTGACGTCGTCTTCATCCTGCTTGTGTTCTTTATGCTGGCCTCGAGTTTTCTCGAGTGGCGTGCCGTGCAACTGGAGGCGCCGGCCGAGGCGGGTGGGGCCGGGTCGATGGAGGGCGCCATGCTGGTCGAGATCCGACCGGACGGACTGCGGATGGCGGGAGAGATGATGACAGAGGGCGACCTGCGCAACCGGATCGGTACGCGCCTGCGTGATGAGGCGGACACGCGGGTGCTGGTCATGCCGGCCCCGGGCGTCAGCATGCAGGACACGGTGCAGGTGCTGGAAGGCCTGGCCGATGTCGTGGCGCACAATCTTTCGGTGATTCGGCAGGCGCAGCCATGATCGGGCAACGCCGTCACTTTCAGGTTGCGCATCGTCCGCGTAACGACGACGAGAGCATCCTGCCGCTGATCAACATCGTCTTCTTGTTGCTGATCTTTTTTATGGTGGCCGGGCAGTTGAGTGCGATCGATCCGTTTGAGGTTGAACCGGTGGAGTCGGCCGTGGATGGTCAGCCCGGTCCGGACGAGTTCATGGTGATCATCGGAACCGGGGGCCGGCTGGCGGTCAATCAGGATGAAATCGAGCTGGATGACCTGGCGCCGCTGGTGCGTGGACATGTCGAGCGACATGGCGATGAGGCCCGGGTCCGCGTGAAGTCGGACGGACGGGCGGAAGCGGTGGAGGTCGTCGGGATACTCGAGCGCTTGCGTGAGGCGGGGATTGAACGCATTGACCTGTTGACCGTGCCGGAAGCCTGATGCAGCCGACGTTTCGACACTGGATCGTTGCCCTGGTACTGGCGGTCGCGCTGCATCTGCTGGTGGCGGCGGCCTTGCTGCTGCGCGAGCCGCCGGTTGGCGCCGAGCAGGCGGGCGTGGGCGGGCTGGAAATCTCCATGGCGGCGGCGGGTGGTGCGCCGCGGCCGGTACCGGCCGAACGGGCGGAGCCCGTGGATGCCGTGGCGCCTGAACCGGCCGAGGTCGTGGAACCCGAGCCGGTCGAGGCGATGCAAGCTGAGCCCGTGGAGCCTGAACCCACGGAAGTGGAGGCCGCCGAATCTGTGGAGCCGGAACGCCAGCCGGTGGAAGAGGCCGAGTTCGTCGAACCCGAACCCGAACCCGAACCCGAACCCGAACCCGAACCCGAGCCGGAGCCGGAGCCGGAGCCGGAGCCGGAGCCGGCCGAGTCCGAAGTTGACCCAGTGGACGAGGTGGACAGGGCGGCCGAGCCCGGCGACAGCGCCGATGCCGAGATGCCGGCTGACGAACGGGGTGCAGCCGATGCCGAGGCCGGAGACAGCCCCTCCGATGCGGCGGGTGGCGGTACGCCCGGCGTGGATCCGGGCTACCTGGCCGAACTGCAGGCGTGGATAGAGCGCCACAAGAGTTACCCGCGGCAGGCTCAGCGGCGTCGACTGGAGGGGACGGCCTCCGTCTGGCTGCATCTGGACCGCGACGGGAACGTGATCGAGTATCGGATCGAAGACAGTTCTGGAAGCCGCATTCTCGACCGCGCGGTCGAGGACATGGTCGAGCGGGCAGATCCGTTCCCGGCCCCGAGTGCGATCGGCCGTGACGAATTCGAACTCGTAGTGCCGGTCACATTTTCTGTCCGTTAATGATGTATTTGGGAGGTCTCATGCATATGCGGGATAAGGCTCTCGGCGCCGTGATGGTGCTACTTCTGATACTGCTGCTGCCAGGCGCGGTCGTTGCGGATGACTCCGCCCCCGGCGATCCCGGCGCGATCGGCGTCCAACTGAACAAGCTCGAGGCCGACGGCGACGACTGTCGCGCACATCTGGTGCTGGAGAACGGTCTGGACGAGGCCGTGGAGTCGTTCCAGCTGGATCTGGTGGTGTTCGACAGGGACGGCATTATCCATCGGCGTACGGTGGTCGAGATGGCCCCGTTACGGGCGGGAAGTACCGCGGTGCGGGCCTTTCGTATGACGGACACGGCCTGCGATCGCGTCGGGCGCATCCTGGTCAATGACGTCGCCGCCTGCGAGGGGCCAGAGGGAACGATCGGGGGCTGTGCCGATCGCGTGCAGGTCGAGAGTCTGGCGGATGTGCCCTTGATTCGTTGAACCGATCGGGGCGCGTTGTGCGTGGGCAGAACCGCCCGCCTGCATTCGATGACGCCTCGTAACGTAATGATGTTGCAAATCGTTCGTATTTGCGATATTGTTCTTCCGCTTTGAGGGCGTTCTTGCGCCTCGCTCGGGTCTGGTGGAATTGTACGTTCAGGCCCGTGAACGGTTGTTTCCAGGGTCTGACACCGGTCGGCTGGTTTGCCGAAGTGTTCAAAGAACTTATTCAGGAGCGTTCTGATGCAAGGCGACAAAGATGTAATCCGCTACCTCAACCAGGCCCTCAAGGGCGAGTTGACCGCGATCAACCAGTATTTCCTCCATTCCCGCATGTTCAAGGATTGGGGGCTGGAGAAGCTGGCCGCGGCCGAATACGAAGAATCCATCGACGAAATGAAACACGCGGACGAGCTGATCAACCGCATCCTGTTTCTCGAAGGGCTGCCCAACTTGCAGGACCTGGGCACGCTGAACATTGGCGAGAACACCCGCGAGATCCTGGAAGCGGACCTGGCGCTTGAACACACGGGCACCCCTGTCTATCGCGAGGCGATCGCTCACTGCGAGCAGGTGCGCGATTTCGTGACCCGGGATCTGTTGCAGAAGATTCTGGACAGCGAGGAGAGCCACATCGACTGGCTGGAGACCCAACTGCAGCTCATCGATCGCATTGGTCTGCAGAACTACGAGCAAAGCCAGGCAGGTTCCGCGGCGTAGTTGTTTCGAGTGCGACCGCCCCTCGGGGCGGTCGGGGAGGCCAGTATGAATTCCAGCGAAGGCGGGCGTACCCCGGCATCTACCGCGACCTTTCCGGAGCGCCCCGACGGGCATGATGGTCCAGCCCGCATGCCCCGCGAGGTCGCTTCGAGCGAACTGCTTCACGATGCCGATCGCCTGTTTATCCGCCATGAAGGGCAGTGTTACACCTTGCGGGTGACGGCCAGCAAGAAGCTGATCCTGACCAAGTAACACCAAATATCACAGAGGCCGTGCGTATCTTCACGGCACCCGCCAGCCAGGGGACCTGCTCCCTCAGCCAGCCATTTTGTTGTCAATCGAACTACGGCATCTCACCGGTCGTGGCGGTGTGTTTGTCGTGCACATTGAAGGGAGAAAGAAATGGCTGGCAAAAATACTGGGACATGCAATGGCACGGTTTCTCAAGGGCACGCAAGCAGTACGGGGCCATGGCAAAGACGTGCGATTGTGCTGGCGATACTGGGCATGGCGGGCGCATCCGTTGCCCATGCCGATGACCCGGAAGAGACCGGCGCTGCGGAACTGGACCCGGTGCTGATCGATTTTCGTGGCGAGCGGATGAGCAGCCCGAAATACAGCCGGGATCTGCAGGACACCCCCCGGATCATCACGATCCTCTCCAGCGATCTGCTGGAAGAACAGAACGTGACCGAACTGCGTGACGCCATGCGCAATGTGTCCGGGATCAGTCTGCAGGCCGGGGAAGGGAACCCGCCGGGTGGCGACCAGTTGAAGATCCGTGGTTTCAATGCACGTGACGACATCAACGTCGACGGGTTCCGGGATCTGGGCAACTACTTCCGCGATCCGTTCTATGTCGACCAGATCGAGGTCATCAAGGGGCCGAACTCGGCCTTCTCCGGGCGCGGCTCCGCAGGTGGGACGATTAACTTCGTCACCAAGAAGCCGATGCTGGAGGACCGAAATCGCATCGAAACCTCGGTGGGCACGGATTCCTACTTCCGTTCCACCGGCGATTTCAACAAGGTCATCGACGACAACAGCGCCTTTCGCATCAACCTGATGACGCACTCCCAGGACGTGCCGGGCCGAGACGTCGTGGATCAGCGCCGCCACGGGTTCTTCGGTGCCTACACCTGGGGCTTCCAGAGCGACACGATGGTGGAGGTCAACTATCTGCACACGCGACAGAACAACACCCCGGACCAGGGGATTCCGCTGGATCGCGAAGGCTTTACGGGTGATACATCCGAGCTGACGGAGAACAACAATTCGCGGACGCCGGGCGGCCAGCGCGCGGGTGACGGCTACTACACTGGCAAGCTGCCCCCCGCCCTGGACTTCTCCAACTACTATGGCCACACCGACGACTACCAGAAGATCGATGTCGATCAGGTGGGGCTCGTGGTCGATCACATCTTCAGCGACCAGGTCAGCTGGCGTAACCATGTCCGCTACAGCCGGGTCTCCAACGATTCCGTTACGTCCTCTCCGCGTATCAAGATCCCGGAGGATGCCTGGGGCAGTGGGGACTGGGACGCGGCTGAGGTTCAGGGCGATTTGAAACCCCGTGACCAAAGGGATGAATCCATCTTCGTGCAGTCGGACCTGCTGCTGAATTTCGATACGGGCCCGCTGACACATGATCTGGTGCTGGGGACCGAGTTTGGTTACGTCGATATCGAGAACCGACGCCGCCCGGACGTGAACGGGCCGCGCACAGATCTGTACAACCCGAGTTTGCGGACGCGTCCGGAGGTGCCGTACGACGGCACGCGCCATCGTCTGGAGTCCGAGCAGGCGGCGGTGTATGCGCTCAACACTATTGCGCTTTCGCCGCAATGGGACCTGCACGGTGGATTGCGTTACGACCACGTAAAGTCCACGGCCACCGACTACGGCTGGGATGACCCGATTGGCCCGATCTCGCGGACGGATCGCGAATGGAGCTACAACCTCGGGGTGGTCTACAAGCCGGTCCCAGAGGGCTCGATCTACGCCTCCTATGGCAACTCGTTCGACGTGACCGGGACCTTCGATCGTGGTCTGGTCCAGCTGGCGGGGGGTGGCACCGGTCAGCCGCGCGGCGAGGACATCGTCGATCTCGATGCCTTCGACACCGATCCCGAAGAGACCCGTGCGTTCGAGGTCGGGACCAAGTGGCAGGTGCTGGACGGCCTGAATGTGAATGCGGCGGTGTTCCAGACCGAAAAGACCAACGCCCGCACTCCGGCCCAGGGCGGAGGGGATCTGCTGGATGTTCTGGAAGGCCGGCAGCGGATCCGCGGGTTCGAGCTCAATGCGGTGGGCCGGATCACGCCGGAATGGAATCTGTACGGCAGCTATACGTACCTGGGCGAAGCCAAGGTGCTGAATTCCAACAAGCCCTGGGAAGTGGGCGAACGTCTGGGCGGCACGCCGAAGAACTCGCTGGCGCTCTACACGACCTATGACATTACGCCCCGCTGGACCGTTGGTGGGGGGATGGAGTACGTCTCCGGTCAGGTCAACAATGTGCCCAACGAGCCGGGGTCGCGCAGGCGCCAGGTCGAGATCGATTCGTACACCGTCTTTAATGCCTCGGCGTCCTATCGCATCACCAACAACGCCCAGATCCGCATGAACGTGTACAACCTGACCGACGAGGACTACATCTCGCAGCTGGCCGAGGGTGGTGCACAGGGGATCCCCGGCGCCGGCCGCCAGGCCATCGCGACCTTCCGCTACGACTTCTAGTGTGATTTAACATTAGTGCGTTATACAATATAGGCCATGGGTTGATCTCCATTTGAGAGGGGGCGTTATGGCTCAACGTGGTCGCAAACCGATCAAGCTGGACCTGTCGGATGCTGAGCGTGCCGAGTTGCAGCAGTGGGTGCGGCGCCGCAAAACGCCAGCGGCCGAAAAGCAACGCGCGGAGCTGATTCTGGACAGTTCCGAGGGCCTTTCCGGGCGAGACATCGCGGCCCGGCACCAGGTGTCGGTGCAAACGGTTTCCAAATGGCGAAGGCGTTTTGAGCGTTATCGGCTTGCCGGGCTG
>NZ_KB907134.1 GCF_000381825.1 Thioalkalivibrio sp. ALJT | reverse complement strand
ATCCCTCCCTCTCCGCCAGATTCAGCAAAGGGGCCCATGTGGCCCCTTTTGCATGTCTGGCCCGCGAGGTACGAGGATTCGAACCCGAGAAATCAGAAACGATGGTTCGACGGGGGTGTGGCCTCGGCGGGCCCGGGCCTTAGTACCGTGGCTTGAATCCGGGTGGGTGGCGTGCGATCCACGCGACGAAGTCGCGTATCACCGGTTCGGCCAGCAAGGCGTCGCGGGTGTTCAGGCGCTCGGCCAGGGTTTGTTCGTCGAACTGGCGATGGATGTGCCGGTGGCAGGGCGGGCAGAGGTACAGGATGCGCCCCTCGCGCTCGGCGCGGCTGAACCGCCGCCGAATCCGCTTGCGCCGATGCTGTTTGCGCGGGATGAGGTGGTGGCGGGTCAGTCCCTCCATCGGGCGGGCGCACAGCTCGCAGGCGGACGGCAGTGCTCCGGGCTTGCGAGCAGGATCGTTCATGGCGCCGCGGGCTCCGGATGGCCGGGTTCCGGCTGTGCTGGCATGCGGCAGCGCGGTGGTGGGTGCTGGATGGCGTAGTCGGGCCTGGCGAGGTCCATCAGGCAGGGCGCGCCAGCCGGATCGGCGATGCGGCGCAGGATCGCCTGAACGGCCTCCAGGCGTTCGCCACGCCTGGACTCCTCGACGCGGCGAGGCGGGATTGGCTGCCATGCGTCGTCCGCCTTTTCGGCCAGTTCGAAACCAAACGGGAAATACCCCGGGGCACCCAGCCGGATGTCGGTGGCGATCAGGCGGTCCGGGCCGTCTTCGCGCTCGTCGCGGTGAAAGCGCAGGAAGTCCCCGGAGAAGCCCTGCAGGCGCTGGCCATCCTCCAGGGCTAGGGCCGCGCGACGCAGCTCGCGGTCGCCACGTTCGAAGCGCTCGAAGTCGGGACGGATCGGCTGGTCGAAGATGCCGACCCAGGCCTCCAGGAAGGTGTCGTCGTGAACAACGGTTACCCGCCACAGGAGCAGGTTGAACGGCGTTGGCTGTACCAGCCGGGGCCGAGTGTCCAGCTCCATGGCCGTCAGGGTTGGCTGGATGCGGTGGTCGATCCAGGCCTTGAGGGCCAGACCGGAACCGGCGTAGGCGGTGGAGATGACCAGCCCTGCGACCAGCAGCCTTGGGGCAAAGCGCCAGAACAGGGCGCCGAGCGCGGCGATCAGCAGGGGCAGGGTATAGAACGGGTCGATCACGAACATCGAGGCCGTGGACAACGCGCCCACCGGTAGGGGCCAGAGGATCTGGGTGCCGTAGGTGGTCAGCAGGTCGTTCAGCGCATGTGTGGCCAGCACCAGGAAGAAGAACCACCACCAGCGGGCGAAGCCGATCGGTGCCGTATGAGGCAGCCGGGCCAGCAGCCCCGCAACCCCGGTGGCGACCAGCAGATGCACCAGCACCGAGTGCGTGAAGCCGCGGTGATAGATGAAATCGGAGAGGTCGTCGCCGTAAGCTATCAGGATATCGAGATCCGGCAGCAGTGCCACGGCGGCGCCCAGTACTATGGCCTTGCGGCCCAGGCGGGAGCCAAGCACCAGCCCGCCGACGACCGCGCCCAGACTGGCGTGGGTAACAGGATCCATACGGGATCGAATTCCTTACATGGGTGAATGTCGAGCGATCGAGCCTGTGACCGCCACCCGCCGGTCAGGTTCGTTCGATGTGAGGAGTGTGGAGACGCATGGCGAGTGACAGCCTGACAGGATGGGATTTCTGGGTCGACCGCGGCGGGACCTTCACCGACCTGGTCGGACGCGACCCGCAGGGCCGGCTGCATACCCGCAAGCTCCTGTCCGAGAACCCGGAGGCCTATGCCGATGCCGCGGTGCAGGGTATCCGCGATCTGCTCGGACTGGCGCCGGACGCGGCCATTCCGCCGGATGCGATCCACGAGGTGCGCATGGGGACCACGGTTGCCACCAATGCACTGCTGGAGCGCAAGGGCGAGCCGACCGTGCTGGTGATCACGGCCGGACTGGAGGATGCGCTGCTGATCGGTCATCAGGCGCGTCCGGATCTGTTTGCCCGGGCAATCCGGCCCCCTGCACCGGTCTACGCCCGTGTGGAGCCGGTGCGGGAACGCGTGAATGCCGCCGGCCAGGTGCTGCAGCCGCCGGACCTGGACGACCTGCGCCCGCGGCTGGCAGCGGCGCGCGCGGACGGGCTGCGCGCGGTGGCGGTGGTGTGCCTGCACGGCTATCGCTACCCGGCCCACGAGCAGGCGATCGCCGCCCTGGCCCGCGCGCTCGGGTTCGAGGAGGTGGTAACCAGCCACGAGGCCAGCCCGCTGATCAAGCTGGTGCCACGTGGCGAGACTGCCGTTGTGGATGCCTATCTCTCGCCGGTGCTGGGCCGTTATGTGCAGCAGGTCGTCGGCGCGCTGGGCGCGGTGCCGCTGCGTTTCATGCAGTCGCACGGCGGGCTGGTGGATGCGGCCCGTTTTCGCGGCCGTGATGCAATCCTTTCGGGCCCGGCCGGGGGCATTGTGGGTGCGCTGGAGACGGCACGGCCGCTGGGTTTCGAACGTTTGATTACCTTCGACATGGGCGGCACTTCCACGGATGTCGCGCATCTGGCCGGGGCACTGGAGCGGCGCCAGGAGAGCGAGGTCGCCGGTGCGCGCCTGCGGGTGCCGATGCTGGATATCCACACCGTCGCGGCCGGTGGTGGCTCGATCTGTCGCTTCGACGGGATGCGCCTGCGGGTGGGTCCGGAGTCCGCCGGGGCGCAGCCGGGGCCGGCCTGCTACGGTCAGGGCGGGCCGTTGACGGTGACCGACTGCAACCTGCTGCTGGGGCGCCTGCGGCCGGAATACTTCCCCGCCGTGTTCGGGCCGAATCGCGACCGTCCGCTGGACCCGGTGTCGGTGCAGCGCCAGTTTGACCAGCTGGCGCAGGCGGTGACCGCGGCGGGGGAGGAGCGTCCGACGCCGGCGGCGCTGGCCGAGGGCCTGTTGCAGATCGCGGTGGAGCATATGGCTCAGGCGATCAAGACCATCTCGGTGCAGCGCGGCCATGATGTCTCGCGCTATGCCCTGGTCTGTTTCGGCGGGGCCGGGGGGCAGCACGCCTGCCGGGTGGCCGAGCGGCTGGGCATGCGGCACATCCTGTTCCATCCGCTGGGCGGGGTTCTCTCGGCCTACGGCATGGGTCTGGGCGAGCTGCGTGAACTGCGCGAGCGCAGCCTGGAGTGGCCGCTGACCCGCGAGCGGCTGGAGGCGCTGGAGCAGGTTCTGGAAGAACAGGCCGGGGCAGCCCGGCAGGCGCTGGAGGCGCAGGGGGTCGCGCCGGCGGCGATTCGGCTGGAACGCCGGCTGCATCTGCGTCTGGCGGGGTCGGATACCGCGCTGGAGGTGCCGGCCGGGCCCGTGGATGCCGTGATGCAGGCCTTTGCACGGGCCTACCGCGATCGCTACGGCTTTGCCCCGCCGGACCGGGAGCTGGTGGTCGCGATTGTCGCGGCAGAGGCAATCGCCGGGGCCGAGGCGACCCCGCAGACCCTTGCGGCCCCGGCCCCGGCGGGCGCCGCCCCGGAGGCCACGACCGTGGCCGTGACCATCGCCGGCACCCCGCGTGATGTCCCCCTTTATCGGCGCGAACAGTTGCGCCCGGGCATGGAGCTGGCCGGCCCCGCGCTGGTGATCGAGTCCACGGCGACCCTGGTACTGGAGCCCGGGTGGCGCGGGCGGATCGCGGCCGACGGCACCCTGCGCCTGGACCGGGCGCGTGAAGCCGCCGCGGCGGCGCCCGAGCGGCGAGCGGCGGGTGCTGCGCGTGATCCGGTATTGCTGGAGGTGTTCAACAACCGCTTCATGGCGATCGCCGATCAGATGGGGTATACGCTGCGCAACACCGCGCATTCGGTGAATATCAAGGAGCGTCTGGATTTTTCCTGCGCGCTGTTCGACGCCGATGGCCGCCTGGTCGCGAATGCGCCGCATATGCCGGTGCATCTGGGTTCGATGGGGGCCAGTGTGCGCGCGGTGGTCGCGGCCTTCGCCGCCGACCTGCGCCCGGGCGATGCCTATGTCCTGAACGACCCCTACAACGGTGGTACCCACCTGCCGGACATCACCGTGGTGACCCCGGTCTTCGTGGATGCGGCCGGGCAGGTCACGGAGGACCCGGTTGATCGGGGAGCTGCACTGGCGTTCTTTGTCGCCTCGCGCGGGCATCACGCCGATGTCGGCGGCATCACCCCGGGCTCGATGCCGGCGTTTTCCACGACGCTTGCCGAGGAGGGCGTGCTGATCCCGCCGACCCGGCTGCTGCGCGGCGGGCAATTTGTCGCCGAGCCCCTGCGCGGGCTGCTGGCCGCGGGTGCTTGGCCGGCGCGCAACCCGGAGCAGAACCTGGCTGATATGCAGGCGCAGGTCGCCGCCAACCGCAAGGGGCTGGAGGAGCTCGGGCGCCTGCTGGACGAGTACGGACAGCCGGTGGTCACGGCCTACATGCGCCACGTGCTGGACAATGCCCGCGAGGCGGTGGAGCGACTGATCCCGCGGCTGCAGCCGGGGCGGTTTGCCTATGCGCTGGACAATGGCGCCGAGGTGCGGGTCTTGGTGACGCGGGCCGGGGCGCGCCTGCGCATCGACTTCGACGGGACCTCGCCGGTGCGCGCGGACAACTTCAACGCGCCGGCCTCGATCGTGCGTGCGGCGGTGCTGTATGTGCTGCGCACCCTGCTGGAGGACACGATTCCGTTGAACGATGGCTGTCTCGAGGCGGTGGAGCTGGCGATCCCCGAGGGCTGCCTGCTGAACCCGCGCCCGCCGGCGGCGGTGGTGGCCGGCAATGTGGAGACCTCACAGGTAGTCACCGACGCGCTGTTCGGGGCGCTGGGGGTGCAGGCGGCGGCGCAGGGAACGATGAATAACCTGACCTTCGGCAATGCCGAATACCAGTACTACGAGACCATCGCCGGGGGCGCCGGGGCCGGCCCGGACTACGCCGGCGCCAGCGCCGTGCAGACCCACATGACCAATTCGCGCCTGACTGACCCGGAGGTGCTGGAAAGCCGGTTCCCGGTGCGCGTGGAGCACTTCGGGATCCGCCGGGGCTCCGGCGGGGCCGGGCAGCAGCGCGGTGGCGACGGGGTGATCCGGCGCCTGGGATTCGATCAGGCGATGGAGGTGGTGCTACTGGCCAACCGCCGTCGGGTACCGCCATTCGGCCTCGACGGGGGTACGCCGGGGGCGACTGGCGAGGATGCCATCCTGCGCGCCGACGGCCGCCGCGAGGCGCTGGCGGGCTGCGATCGCTGCCAGGTGGCCCCCGGCGACGCGGTGGAGATCCGCACGCCGGGCGGTGGCGGCTACGGCCGGGCGTGAAGGCGGTCCGCGATCCCTGCGCGTCCGGTGCGCGGGGTGCTGGCCGGGTGGGTCAGTCCCAGCGCTGGGGTACGCGCTGGATGGCGTCGGTGTCGTAGCCGAGTTCGTCCAGGTAGGCGACGATGGCCTGGTAGTCGTCTTCCGGCATCTCCGGCTCGCGCGCCATGATCCAGACATAGTCGCGTTTACTGCGGCCGATGACCGTCTGGCTGTAATCCTCGTCCAGATAGACGATCAGGAACTCCGCCTGGAACGGCCACAGGAAGCGCATGCCCCATTCGGCGTTGTTTTCGCTGCGGACGAAGCCGGTGGGGTTGTATTCGCGGCGTGGGCCATCGAAGTCCCCCTTGTTGAAGGAGAACGTGGTGTCGATGCTGCCGTCGTCATTCAGCGCGTACTGCTCCAGGGCGTTGTAAGCGTCGCGTTCCAGGAAGGTCGGGATATTCGCAATCACGTACCAGTCGCCCATGTAGCGTTCGAGGTCGACCTGATCGACCGTCGGCATCTTTTGTGGTGCGCTGCATGCGGTCACGAGTCCCCCCAGTACCAGGCCGGCCATCAGGCCTGCGAGTCTGCGTGTCATTGGAGTATCCGGGATTGGGTGGGTTACGAACCATGGACCCCGGCGGGGCGAAAAAGGTCCGTCGATGCCGCGGTCTGCTGGCCCCGTGTGTGGCTGACAGTGGAACCCCCGGTGATCCTCGCGCCGCGACCGGTACGGGCGGGCCCGGTCGGGTCGCGGCAGGCCGCGTCAGGCCGACTGGCCGAGGCGCTGCTCCATCAGGTGGTCGAACAGGGAGTCCTCGGGAATGATTTGGGCGCGGCCGGTGCGGAATTCGTGAGCGAGCCCCTGGATGCTGTGCTGGCGCTTACTGCGTCCGGTCGCGTCCGCAAACAACAGGCGGCCGGAATGGGTGCCGCGCCAGACCAGCTTCATGCGGGTCACCCTGGTGCCGGCCGGGGATGTGAACTGGATCCAGGTCCCGGAGGCCAGGTGCTCGGCGCGCTCCACATGTTCATCGTCATGATCGCGCATCAGGGACGGGTCGTCGTCTGCGTGGCGGGGTGTATCGCCAAACAGGGAGTGCGGTCGTCTGCTGCTGCGCTCGCGCGGCTTGTCCGGGCCGGTTGCGGTGGCGGTTTCGGTCTGGCTCTGGCTCTCGACCTCGGAGGTCGCCTCGGGGCCTTGCTCGGGGGCCGTGGGTCGTCGTTTGCCCGCCGCCACCAGATGGGCGGACACCAGATCCTGCTTGATCCGGGTGCGTTCCTCTGGTGACAGTGGTGCGCGGTCGAGGAACGCACGGATGCGGGCCAGCAGCGGGGCGGATTTCTGGAAGTCGGGTTCCTGCCGCATCAGGTCGAGAAGCTCCTGCAGCAGCGCCATGCCGTCGGTGTCGGGGGAGGTGTCGGCGTCGGCCCCGGGATCCGTCCCGGTATCGGGAGAGCCGGGCGGCGTGTTTCCGGGTTCTGCCGCGGCTTCGGCGGTTTTCTGGGCGGTCATCAGCGGCACCCAGGCATCCATCAGCTGCTCGCGGGCCGCGTCCGGGATGTCCTGCCCCCGGGTGATGACGGTGCGTTCCACCGTGGATTCGACGTCGTGGCTGATTTCCAGGGTTCGTTCTGCCTGCTGGGCCTCCGCCTGCGCGTCAGCGGCCTGGGCGCTGATGCGTTCCTCGGCCCTGGCCAGGTCGTCCTGCAGCCGCGTCAGTGCCTCGGCAAAGGCCTCCCGGTCATCCAGGCCGCCATTGCGCACGCGTTCGACGTTCTCGAATACCAGCTGGCTGAGGGGCAGTTCCCGGGCCTCGTCCAGTGGCAGGTCGGGATCGATCCGCAATGCGATGTTCAGCAGCAAGCCGGTCATCTGCCGGGCCGGGTGGCCGCGGTCGCGGAAGAAATCGGTTTCATGCATCGCAATCCGGACCAGCGGGAGCTGGAGATCGGACAACGACTCGCGCAGCGCGGGGTTGAGGTCGCGCCGCTTCAGGATCATGTCGAAGAGCCCCTGGAGCAGATCCATGATGAACGGCTCCAGCGTGCTCGGTGATGCCTGGCTGAGCAGGGTGGTGATCGCCTCCACTGGTGAGCCCTGGCTGGCTCCGGTTGTGGCGACCACCTGTCCGGCAACCGGCACCTGGTAGCCGAATTGTGCCCAGTTGGCGGTTGGCGCCGGGGGCGGTTCGGGTGCGCCGGTCGCGGGGCCGCTAGCAGCCGCTGGCGCGGCCGGGCCGCCACCTTGCCGGCTACGACCGGTGGCGGTCGGGATGTCGGGTGCGACAAAGCCGGCGTCGCGGAACGCCTGCAGCAGCGCCTGCATCTGCGGCTGCAGGGTGCGTACCACGTCGCGGTCGAACCAGTGCAGCAGCATGAGGTTGTCTTCCGGTGGCAGATCTTCCGCCTCCAGCGCCTCCAGGAAGGCCTCGCCCAGGGCGTGTGGATGCCAGTGGGCCTCCTCCGGAGTCGTGGCGAGCTGGTAGTCGCGGGTGACGGTCTCCAGGGCGTCGACCTCGGCCGTCATGACGGCGTATGCCCCCTGGACCAGCTTGCGCAGCGCGACCTCGCGCTCGGTGTCGGCTTCGTCCATCAGTCTGAGCTCGTCTTCCAGGTCGGATGCGGGGGCATGTTCGTCCGGGGTAGCGTTGCTCAGGCGATCGCGGAAGTGGTGCAGGATCGAGTCGCGCGCCATGCGAATCTGGCGGGACAGGGTCAGGTGCCGGCCCGCACGCTGTGAGTCGGTGGCACGCTCGGCGGCGTCCAGCAGACGGTCATCCAGTTCGTTCAGGAAGTCTCCCAGGCGTGCCTGCACATCTCTGGCAAAGGGCGCCCATACGCGGTGGAGAGTCCTGGCCGGAATTCGGTGATGTGGTGCCATGGGCATGAGAGAGTGCTTTTTTAACCTTTATATTTCATCAAGTTGTGCGGTGAGCGCGCAGAGTATTGGCCGTACCGGGGATGTTGCAATGGAGCGCGGTATCGAGCCATACGGCCGACTGAGGAAAATGCCCGGCACGGGCAATAGACAAGCGTGAGCGAGTGCAATTCAGGAAACATTTCGGGTTGGCAGCCTCTCGGGTTTTCGTATGCTCCACGAGGAGTCGGTGCTGTTTCGCAAGGTTACCGGATCCTTGCCCCGCCGATTACTGCATCCCGTTTGACCTTCAGATGGGGAATCTGTTGCCCCGTATATGAATGATACGCTGCTGGAGGATCATCGGGTTTGGTTCGTGGTCGACGTGGTGGTGCCGTTCGGTTTCCTGGAGCCTGCATGCCAGTATGCCGGTCGAGGGCACAAGGCGCATCACCCGGCGGTGCTGGCGGGTCTGCCAGGTGCCTGTCGAATTCGGGTGATCGTGGCGAGCGCGGTGGGCAGAGTGAGACGCTTTGCGCTCTTGCAGGGTGCATAGCGGAAACGGTTAGCGACAGAGGGCACGAAGGTGCCGTGTAAGCGGCCGGTGTGCCGCTGCATCTGGAAGCGGGGCTGGCAACACGGAGGGTGCGTTGCCAGCCCGCGGTGGTCATTTCACCTGTACGGTGACGCCGTTTTCCCCGCCGGGGCCGACCATGTGGACGGCGCAGGCCAGACACGGGTCGAAGCTGTGCAGGGTACGCAGGATCTCCAGTGGCTGTTCCACATCATGCATCGTGTGGTTGTCCATCAGGGCGGCTTCATACGGCCCGACCTGGCCTTCGGCATCGCGGGGTCCAGCATTCCAGGTTGTTGGTACCACGGCCTGGTAGTTGGACAATTTGCCATTGTCGATCACGGTGTAATGGGTCAGCGCACCCCGAGGGGCCTCCATCAGGCCGACTCCCTTCGCATGGCCTGGCCAGCTGCGGGGGTTCCACAGGTCCTCATTGAAGGTCTGGAGATCGCCCGCGCGGAAGTTGTCCATGAGGTTGTCGAACCAGATCATCATGTTGTCGGCAATGATCTTGGTTTCCAGCGTGCGTGCGGCGGTTCGCCCCATGGTGGAGAACATCGCCTCGATCGGCAGGTCCAGGTCCGAAAGTGCCTTGTCGGCGAGTTCCTTCGTGGGCTCGTGTCCCGAGGCGTAGAGCATCAGTACGCGTGCGAGTGGCCCGACTTCCATCGGCTTGCCACGCCAGCGCGGCGACTTGATCCAGGAATAGTCGCCATCCACGTCAAGGTGGTTGTAGGGCGGCTTGGGGCCGGTATAGTTCAACGTCGTTTCACCCTCATGCGGGTGCAGACCCACGTCCTTCCCTGCCTCATAGTCGTACCAGGCATGCGCGACGAATTCCTGGATCTGTTCAGGATCCAGAACATCGATTGAATGAATCTTCGTCAGGTCGCGATCCAGGATCACCCCGCCAGGGATGAGGAAGCTCGATGGATCACCGTATCCCTTTGCGGGGAAATCGCCAACGGTCAGGAAATTGCCAACGCCCTCGCCACGCTCGAACCATTCCTTGTAGAAGCCGGCGATGGCGAGGGTGTCCGGCAGATACACCTGTTCGACAAACTCTTGCATCTGGATGATGGCGTCGCGAACGATGCTCAGCCCCGTGTCATTCAGGGTTGTCTGACCGCCGCCTTCCGGGCCACCGCTGAAGGCGGTGGGGGCTCCTCCCACCACAAAGTTCGGATGCGGGTTCTTGCCGCCGAATACTGCGTGCAGTTTCGTGACGTCACGCTGCCAGGCGAGGGCGTCCAGGTAGTGCGCGACGGCCATCAGATTCGCCTCCGGGGGCAGCTTGTAGGCCGGGTGACCCCAGTAGCCATTGGCGAAGATCCCAAGCTGGCCCGACTCCACCAGTTCCTTCACCTTCTTTTTTACATCCGCGAAGTAACCGGGCGAGGAGTTACGGTAGGAGGAAATTGACTGCGCCAGCTCCGAAGTCGCCTTCGGATCCGCATCCAGGGCGGACACCACATCCACCCAGTCCAGCGCATGCAAGTGGTAGAAATGCATCACGTGGTCGTGGATGAATTGCGCACCCGTCATCAAGTTGCGAATTAACTGGGCATTCGGCGGGATCGGATAGTTGAGTGCATCTTCCACCGATCGGATCGACGCCATGCCATGGACCAGCGTGCAGACGCCGCAGATGCGCTGGGCGAATGCCCAGGCATCGCGAGGGTCCCGTCCCTGCATGACGACTTCAAGGCCACGCACCATGGTTCCCGAGCTGTAGGCATCGGTAATCTTGCCATCGGCGTCGGTCTCGGCCTCGATACGCAAATGGCCCTCGATCCGTGTAACCGGGTCGACAACAATTCGTTCTGCACTCATGACTTGGTGTCCTCAACAAGGTTTTCGGCGACCAGCTCGAGCAGGCTGTTCATCTGCTTGTCCCAATGCAGTTTTTCCCCACTGTCGTCGAAGTTCTGACGGCAGTTGGAGCAGCTCGTGACCATCATCTCGGCACCCGTCGCATCGAGTTGTTCGAGCTTGTTTCCCATGATCTTGTAGCGCAGGGAATCCGCTCTGTGGATCGTGATGACCCCGCCACCCCCGCCGCAGCAGAAGTTCAGGTTGCCGGTGCTTTCCGGCTCGCGCAGTTCCACGCCCAGTGCCTCCAGGATCTTGCGCGGGGCTGGCGTTGCGCCGCCGCGACGCGAGACCTGGCAGGGATCATGGAAGGCGACGCTCTTGTCAACCTTGTTGACGCGGATGGCCCCCGATTCCACGGCCTCGGCCAGGAATTCCGAGATGTGCTGCACCTTGAACGGCAGCGGCCGTCCCAGCATGTTGGCTCCTTGCCAGCGCAGCGCCTGATAGGCATGGCCGCATTCCGGGAGGATCACCAGTTCCGCGCCGATCTTCTCGGCAGTACTGATGATCTTCATGGTCATGTCTTTCTGCCACTGGGTGTTGCCCGAGAGCATGCCGAAGTTGGTGGCCTCGTAACCCTCGGTGTGGAAGGTCCAGGATTTACCCATCTGGTTCAGAATCTTGCCCGTGGCGGCCATGGATTCAGGATATTTCTGAATCTCGATGGAAGACATCAGGACCAATACATCGGCCTTGTCCGCATCCAGGGGCATATCGACTTCGTGTTCGTCCTCCATCCACTCGACGCGATCGGCAAATACCTTGGGCGTGGCGCCCAGCGGGCTGCCCTCGCGTTCGGCCTTTTCGGTGACGGTGTAGAGTTCGTGCGGCACGAGGCCTGCGTGGAACATCCCGTGGCGAGCCATCCCGACCAGGGTGGCGATGTCGATGCTCATCGGGCACACGAGGGTGCAGCGGCCGCACATGGTGCAGGTGTCGTACAGCAGTTCCTGCCATTCTTCGAGCTGTTCGATCGTCACCTTCGATTTCAGATTGAGCGTCTTGTAGAAGAACGAAAGCGGACCGGCCTCGCGCTTGTACGCCTGCTTGAAGGGTTCAAGCTTCCAGATCGGGGTCAATTTCGGATCCGGGTTGGCCTCGTAGAAAGGGCATGCCTGGGCACAGGCTCCACAGTGCACGCATGCCTCCATGTAGTTGGCGGCGATGTACCCGAAATCCTTTGCGAAGTGCTGCATCGCCTTCTGCACGCGCTCGTCATCGCCAAGCTCGCCCTGTTTGTCGAACCGGATATCGGGCCGGGTGACCGTAAGCCGCTTCGATTCGAGATCAACCGGGATATCGGTGGTGGTTGCGTCACTCATGCCATGCCCCCTCTGCGTGCGAATCGGGAACCCGTCGTGTAGCGGGAGACCCCGAACCAGAATGCGTGCATCAGCTTGCCGAACGGGAAGTAAATCAGCAGCAGCCATACACTCAGCAAATGAATGGCCAGACCGGTTTCATAGTGCCACCAGACATTGCCGGCCGTGGCGAGCCCGGTTACGAAAGGCAGGGTGGTGACGAACCAGGTGAAATAGTCATCGAAATTCGAAATCAGGCGGCGTACCGGGTCCGTGAGCCGTTTGACCAGTGCGATAACCAGTGCCCCGATCGTAATGATCGAGATCGCCGTGATGACCCCGTTCGGCAGGGCCGGCCAGCCAAACCCGAAGATGTCCTGAAAGAACAGGATGTGCGGCTTGTAGAAAAAGATGACAAAGAGCAGCCCCAGGTGGATGACGTAACCGATGACGTAATCGGTCATCAGCTTGTCGCGAAACGGCTTGTAGGGCCACGCGTGCTGGATCAGTCCATGGATGCCGCCTTTCCAGGCGCTCGGTTGTCTTGGTTCGGAAAGGTCGCGCTTGTGCCGCATGGCCCAGACACCAACCAGGCGAAAGACGATACCGAAGACAAATATGAAGATGGCGAACTGCATCGCCGGTCCGCGAGCAAAATCGAGCAAGGTCATGACTTGTTGCCTCCCGCGAGATTGTCCTGGTGTTTGCGCGATACGACTGCCGCGGCGGCACCGGCTGCGACGCCGGCGGCGGCAGCAATGGCGATGCCTTCGGCGGAACCCCACTGGCCGGCCGAGAGCGGTTTGTAGAAGCTGTCCTTGTCCCAGAAATTGGGTTCCGAGCAGCCGATGCAGCCATGCCCCGACTGTACGGGCCAGCTGGTGCCCTGGTTCCACTTGGTGGTCGCGCAGGCGTTGTAGGTGATCGGACCCTTGCAGCCGAGTTCGTAGAGACACCAGCCCTTGCGAGCGCCTTCATCGTCGAAGGATTTGGCGTACAGGCCGAGGTCGTAGTACGGCCGTCGGTAGCAGCGGTCGTGGATCGTGTCGCCAAAGAAGGCGAGCGGCCGTTTCTTGCTGTCAACATCGGGGAGGCGACCGAACGCCAGGTAGCTGGTCAGGACGCCTGTCATCACTTCGGGCATTGGCGGGCAGCCCGGTACATTGAGGATGGGCTTGTCCGTGATGATCTGGTCCACGCCGACAGCACCGGTCGGATTCGGTTTGGCGGCCCCGACGCCGCCGTAAGCCGCACAGGTGCCAATGGCAATGATGGCGGCCGCGCCCTCCGCGACCTCCTTGATGGACTCGAGGTTGGTATGGCCATCGACCGTTGAATAGACACCGTCATCCTTGAGCGGGATCGAGCCATCCGCGATCACCAGGTATTCGCCCCAGTTGTCCTCCATGGCCTGATGCAGGGCATCCTCGGCCTGGCGGCCGGCGGCTGCCTGCAGGGCGTGCTGATAGTCCAGGGAGATGAAGTTGAACAGCATGGATTCCAGGGTCGGCGTGTAGGACCGGGTGAGGGATTCGATGCACCCCGTGCACTCCTGATACGACATCCAGATCACCGATTGCCGCCGTGCCTTGGCCAGTGATTCGGCCATGGCCGGCACCATGCTGGCCGGGATCGCCATCGAAGATGCAACGGCGGCGCAAAATTTCAGGAACGAGCGCCGACTGATACCCTGGCGACGCAGCTCCTCGCCTAGTGTGAGTTCTTGCTCTTTCATTCTGGTCCCCTTCGGAGTGCTTCGCTCTCGATGCTCTAATGTTTCGTCGCAGGGATTGCGGGTGGTTACGGTGATTCGGTTTCCGGTGATGCAAACAGCTCCGGCGAGTCAAACAACGCCGGAAAGCGCTGTGCGCTGTCTTCAATATCGACTCGATGGGCCTCCAGGATCATGGGGGCTGGCCCGATTTCAAGTTGCTGGCTGACGAGGGACTCCGCGTCGTTGAAATACTTGACCCACCATAAGCCGGGGAATGTCGTCTCGTAGATCTCCGAGGGTCCGGCAGCGCTGACGGTTGCATGGACCTCGCCCCGACCCAGCTTCTGTTCGAGCAGCACGATATCCGCATCGCTCAGCGGCAGATTGCCCAGCTCGACAACCTGCCGTTCCCCGCCATTGGCGACGTCATTCAGGTGGGTGGCGATTTCCTGCAGGAGGGCCATGACCATCGCGGTGTTCAGGCCGGCGTCGGGCTGCGGTCCTGCATCGAAGTCGACCTTGATGGGGATATCGCCCAGACTCATGACTGCCACCTTTGGAGGATGTTGTCGACGGCCTCGCACGCGACGGGAATCGATGCGGCGACGGCGGGGCTCGGGTAATCCCCCCAGTCGAGGGTTTCCGGCTGAATCCCCACGAGTGCGCGCTGGCGAGGCAGCCGGCCCTCGAGTACAGCCATCGTCAGGAGGTCAGCGATGCTGACTTCATGAACGCTGGTCTTGCCGCCATGCGCAATGAATTCGTCCATGTCATTGCCCTCGAATGTCCTGACGGTGCCGGGTGCGGCATCCAGTGCGGCGGTGTCCACGATGATGAGATGGTTGGTGCTGACGATCGCGCTGGAGAGCATGAAGCTGATGGTGCCCCCATCCATGCACTCCACGTGGGGCCGCGTGGCGTAACGGTGGGTCAGCTGTCGGATTACGTGGACGCCGACACCCTCGTCGGTGAGGAGGACGTTGCCGATGCCAAGAATGAGTGCCGGCTCCATCACGGCCCCGGTGCGGGGTTGCGGGGGGCCTGGCTCTGAATGGACGCTGGCGGTCATTGCAGGGTCCTCGCTTGCGGAGACTTCGGTCGTCCAACGGTGCCTGGATTATGCTCGGTGAAAGCCGGTTAGATCGACTCTAACGCATTCGATTCCCTGACGTAACTGTGCAGAATAATCGGGTATTCTGACGTTCATGCGGCAATCCGGCATGGTGTTCCGTCGAGTGAATAACGCCATGTAAATCGTATAAGTAGCGTTATGTCGCCAGGTGACAGAAGAAGGAATCAGTTGATGTGTCTGGGAATACCCATGCAAGTGGTCGAAGCGGGAGAGTTCGTGGCGCTTTGTGAGCGGCGCGGCGAACGTCGCCAACTGAACATGCTCCTGGTCGGCCCGCAGCCGGTGGGAACCTGGGTGCTGGCGGTCGTGGATCACGCCCGCGAGGTGTTGAGCCCGGAAGAGGCGGACCGGGTGGACCGTGCGGTGTGCGGTCTGGAGGCCCTGCAGCGCGGAGAACGTGATATCGATGCCTTTTTCGAGGACGTGGAGCTGCCTTCCGAAATGGGTCCGCCACGCTAGCATTCATGGATGCGCGGGCGGTTGAGATCCGGGATCAGCTGGAGGTGCTGTTCGAGCACATTCAGCGGGAACGAATGCATGGCATGGCCCTGTGCAACGCAGCGCTTCAGGTGGAGGCCCTGGGGTTCGGGGAGACGCCCGGCCAAGGTGGTCGACTTGGCGTTCTGATCACGCCCTGGTCCATGAACCTGATTCACCTGCCGGTGGGCGAGGCACTGACCGAGGGTATGGTCGGGCGCCGCGAGCTGCCGGCAGGGGAGGTCGATTTTGTCGGCGCCTATGAAGAAGCATTCGGCGCCTACGAGGCTTGTTCTCTGTTCTCGCCGGTGCTGGAGTTCCCGGATGCATTGACGGCGCGCGCAGTTGCGAACGAGGCGCTGGGCCTGATCCTGGGCGAGACCTCCAGTGCGGAGGGGACGTCCGGGCACGCCGCGGCGCGGTCGCCGGGCGGGCGGGCGAGTGGGCCGGTGGACGTGGATAGCGTCATTGATCGACGGCGATTCCTGCGGGGGGCATGGCGGCGCCATGGGGAGTGAGGGTCCGGTTGAGGGGCGTGTGCGGTTGCGGGTCGAGTGGGACGGCATGCGCGTGCTCGGGGCGCGTGTGGTGTCGCGACGTCCTCAGCCGCAATCCCTGCTGCAGGGTCGGGATCTGCCTGCAGCAGCGGTGATTTTGCCGCGCCTGTACAGCGTTTGTGGCGAGGCTCAGGGGGTAGCCGCCCAGGCGCTGGCGAGTGCAGGTGAACTGGATGCCGCCAGGGTGCGCACGTGGCAAGAACGGCTGCGGCTGGAGACGGTTCGAGAGCATCTGTGGCGTTTGGGTCTGGACTGGACCCAGGCGACGGGACAGGAGCCCTGGTCCGAATGGGTGAGGACCCTGCTGCACGAGCGCGAACGTTTTCTTCGGGATGCGGACGCAAGTGCCCAGTGGGCGCGGCAGGTTCAGCGACAGTTGTACCGGGGGGCCGGGCTGGAAACCAGTGACGCATTCGATCCGGATGCGTTGCAGGCGTGGATCAGGGCCTCCGGGACGCCCCTGTCAGGACTCCTGCAGGCCTTGTCGTCCCGCCTCGTGGGTCTGGGTCGCGGCCGTTTTAACCCCATGCCGACCGGTGCTTCGAGCGACCTGTTGCGCGAGTTGAGCGGTCGTCTGCGTGAAGACCCGGACTATCATTGGCGTCCCGACTGGAGTGGGCAGGTTTTTGAGATGGGGCCGGCTGCACGCGCAGAGGGAGGCCGACAAGGGGTCGGACCCGGCGCAACGGATGTAATCGACGCCTGGACAAGGGTCACGGCTCGGGTGGAGGAACTGCATCGATTGCTGGGGGAACTGGCGCGCGGTCAGCCCGCAACGGGACATCTGGCTGTCCGGGTCGATGGCGATGCGGTGCTGGTGGCGGTGGAGATGGCCCGTGGGACGCTGGTGCACTGGGCACGGCTGGATGCTGGCAAGATTGCAGCGTACCGGATCGTTGCGCCCACCGAATGGAACTTCCACCCGCGCGGTGCTTGTCAACAGGGCCTGGAGGGGATGGAAGCGACGGGGGAAGGGGTGTTGCGCACCCGTGTGCAGCACCATGTGATGGCGCTGGATCCCTGTGTTCGCTACCAGCTGGAGGTGTCCGGTGCATGAGATGTCCCTGGCCGAGGGCATACTGCGTATCATTGATGATCAGGCCGCAACCCGTGGGTTCCGGTGCGTCTTGCGTGTGCGGCTGGAGATCGGGGAGCTGGCAGGTGTCGAGATCGAGGCCCTGCGTTTTGCCTTCGATGCAGTGAAGGCCAATGGCATTGCCTCGCAGGCGGTTCTTGAAATTAGCACCGCGCGCGGTGAAGGCTGGTGCATGGATTGCGGGACAACGGTGCCCATTGCCGCGCTGTATGCCGACTGTCCGCTCTGTGGCGGGGCTCGGGTGAGGGCCTCGGGTGGGATGGACATGCGTGTGATCGATATTGAGGTCGACGGGGACACGGCGGACGATCCGAATCGCCGTTCGCGTCGGCCTCCGGCGTAGCCGGCCCCTGGGCAGGGTTTGCAGGGCCGCCACCGTGCCTTGGTTCGCACCCGCAAGCGACTCGAGCGCGGACGTGCAATTCAATCAGTGTCTCCTTGAGGGGCACGACGGAACCGGGAGTGGGATGACGATGTGTACAGTGTGTGGCTGCGGCGAGGGTGAGACGCGAATCGACGGCAAGGTGCCAGGCGCGCGCGAGCAGGGCGGCGAGCTCGCTCATGATCACGAGCATTTCCACGATCACGAGCACTCTCATGATCACGAGCATTCCCATGATCATGGGCACTCCCATGATCATGGGCACTCCCATGATCACGAACATCAGCATGGTCACGAGCACGCCCATGCCGATGGTGCAGCCGCGAACGCCGAGTCCCTCCCACCGGTCGAGGGAGGCAATGTGCACTTCGGCGAGGGCCCGGCTCATGCCCACGTTCCGGGTATGACCCAGGAGCGAATGGTTCGAATCGAGCAGGACATCCTCGGTTACAACAACGAGTATGCAACCCAGAATCGCGATCTGTTCCGCGAGCGCGGGATCCTGGCCCTGAATCTGGTTTCCAGTCCCGGTTCGGGGAAGACGAGCCTGTTGACGGCGACGATCAATCAGCTCCAGGGGCGATACCCGGTTTATGTGATCGAGGGCGATCAGCAGACGAGTAACGACGCGGATCGTATTCGTGCGACGGGTGTGCCTGCGGTGCAGGTGAATACCGGCAAGGGCTGCCATCTCGATGCCCATATGATTGGCCATGCGGTGGAACACCTGGAGCCGCCGCAACATGCGGTCCTGTTGATCGAGAACGTGGGGAACCTGGTGTGCCCGTCCTCTTTTGATCTGGGTGAGGCCCACAAGGTAGTGATCCTGTCCGTGACGGAAGGTGAAGACAAACCGCTTAAGTATCCGGACATGTTCCACGAGGCAGATTTGATGATCCTCAACAAGTCCGATCTCCTGCCATACCTTGAATTCGACGTCGAGCGTTGCATCGAATACGCACGCAGGATCAATCCTGATATCGACGTCATACAGATGTCGGCCTTGCGCGGTGAAGGTATGGAACCCTGGCTCGAATGGATCGACCGCGCTCGCGGTGCGGTGCAGGCGCCGGGCGAGCTTGAGGCGCTGCGGCGACGGGTGGCTGAACTGGAACGTGAGCTCGCGGCCGAGCGTGCCGCGCGTCAGCACGATACGGCGTGACCGGGCGTTGTTGTTACCGGTCTGGTGTCCGATGACTGCGTGCCGGCGGCGGCGTGCTCTCCAGTCGCGTGATCCGAAAGGCCTGCCGGGGTCTTTCCGCTTTCGGGTGTGCGGGCCTCGCACCCCCTGCCTGGATGGCACCTGATATGTGTGTGCGCGGCGGTCCCCTCCGATGCCGATTTTCAGCCGGGCAGTGAGAGGCGATTGCACCCCGCGTACGGATGCGCTGGCCGGCCTTGTCGGCACCTCTGGCGGCGATCAGGGCGGCCTGGCCGGGCATCGGGTGCGGGTCTCGGGGCAGGTGCAGGGTGTCGGCTTTCGCCCCTTTGTGTACGGTCTGGCGCGGCGCCTCGGCCTGAGCGGCTGGGTACGCAATGCAGGGCACGGGGTGGAGATCGAGGTGTATGGTCCTGCCGTCGAGCTGGACGCGTTTGCGCGCCTTTTGCATGAGACGCACCCCCCGCTGGCGAAGATCGACAATGTGAGGGTGGAACGTATTGCGGCGCGCTCGTGTGCAGATGCGTTCCGCATTCTGCCGTCTGCGGGCGGTTCGGTCGACACCGAGATGGTGCCGGACGCGATGGTCTGCGAGGCCTGTCTGGCGGAGCTCTTTGATCCCGCCGACCGTCGCTACCGCTATCCCTTCATCAATTGCACCCATTGCGGCCCGCGCTACACGATCGCTCGCTCGCTTCCTTACGATCGCCACCGCACCAGCATGGGTGTCTTCACCCAATGCGGGGATTGTCAGTGCGAGTACGACAACCCCGAAGACCGGCGTTTCCACGCGCAGCCAAATGCCTGTGCCGTATGCGGGCCGCGCCTGCAACTCCTGGACGCCGACGGCAGCGAGCTTGATGACGAAGATCCGATCGCTGCAACGGTCGCGCGCCTGGCCAACGGCGAGATCGTGGCGGTGAAGGGGATCGGGGGGTTTCATCTGGTGTGCCGGGCGGATCACCCGGCGGCGGTCGCGCGTCTGCGTCAGCGCAAGCAGCGGGACGCGAAGCCCCTGGCGGTGATGGTGGCCAGCCCGGCGGAACTGGACCCGGTGGTCGAGATCGATACCGACGAGCATCAGTTGCTGACATCGGCCGCACGGCCGATTGTGCTGTTGCACAAGCGGGCGGCGTGCGACGCGCTGTTGCCCGGCGTGGCTCCGGGACTGGCGTGGCTCGGGGTCATGCTGCCCTGCAGCCCGCTGCACTACCTCCTGTTTCACGAGATGGCGGGGCGCCCTGCGGGTACGCAGTGGTTACGGGAACGAGGTCCGGAAGCGCCGGGTTGGCCACTCGTTTACACGTCCGCGAATCCCGGTGGCGAGCCACTGGTGACGGATAACACCGAGGCCGTGCGGCGACTGGCGGGTCTGGCCGATGCCTACCTGGCTCACGACCGCGAGATCGTGACGGCCTGCGACGACTCGGTGGTGCGCCACGGGGTGCGTGGGCCGAGCCTGGTGCGGAGGGCGCGTGGCTATGTGCCAACGCCGATCCGTTTGCCGCATTCCGGACCTGCGGTGCTGGCCCTCGGAGGCTGGTTCAAGAATACGGCCTGCGTGACCCGTGGCGACCGTGCGTTTGTCTCCCAGCACGTGGGAGACCTCGACAGTCCGGCGAGCTGTCGCATGCTGGAAGAGGTCGTGGATCATCTCCAGCGGCTGTTCGCGATTCGTCCCGAGCGTGTCGCTTGTGATCTGCACCCGGATTTCCACAGCTCGCGGCTGGCAGCAGATCTGGCGGGGCGGCTGGGTGTGCCATTGATTCAGGTTCAACATCACCATGCGCACCTGGCGGCGGTGCAGGCCGAGCATGGGCTCTCCGGCCCGGTTCTCGGTATCGCGATGGATGGCGTCGGGCTGGGTACGGACCACACGCCCTGGGGTGGCGAGCTGTTGCGGCTGGATGCGGACCGCTTTACGCGTCTGGGTCACCTCGCGCCCCTGGCGCTCCCGGGCGGGGATCGCGCGGCGCGCGAGCCATGGCGCATGGCCGCGTCGGTGCTGCATGACCTGGGTGATGCGGACGCGATCCCGCACCGTTTTTCGGAGCAGCCCCGGGCACGGGGTCTGGTCGACCTTCTGCAGCGCGAGAGCCTCAGCCCCCCGACCACCAGTCTGGGGCGCTATTTTGATGCGGCGTCCGGACTGCTGGGCGTGCGCGCCGTGTCGCACTACGAGGGTCAGGCCGCCATGGAGCTGGAGGGCCTCGCGCAATTCCATGGCCGGGCCGACCCCCTGCAGGGCGGCTGGTACATTGGCGCCGACCGGGTGCTGTGCCTCACGCCCTTGCTGGAGTGGCTGGCGGGTTTTGATGTGAAGGCGACTGCTGCCACACGCGCCCATGCAGCAGCCGTGTTCCATGCGACGCTTGCGGAGGCTCTGGCAACCTGGCTTGGGTTAGTTGCACGCGAACAGGATGTCCGGGATCTTGTCATTGGAGGCGGGTGCGCCAGCAATCAGGTGCTGGCCCGGGATCTCGACAGGCAACTCGAGTCAATGGGGATGCGGGTCCACTGGCCGCGGCAGGTGCCCCCCAATGATGGCGGTCTGAGCCTCGGCCAGGCGTGGGTCGCGTGTTGCACCGATCGGGACGGATGAACGTACATCTAGGCGCGGGGGCGAGAGACGTGCCCGGTGCCCCTGCAGGAGAGCAATCATGTGCTTGGCATTACCGGTAAGAGTTGTTGAGGTCGTCGATGATGACCAGGCCCGCGTGGATGTCGGCGGGGTGCAGAAGGTCGTGAATATCAGCCTCGTCGATGACCTGGAAGAGGGCGACTACGTGATCCTGCATGTGGGGTTCGCCATCAACCGGCTCGATCAGGCCGAAGCCGAAAGGACGCTGGAGTTGTTTCGCGAAATGGCGGGTACGGAGGCGCACACATGAAATACATCAACGAGTTTCGCGACGGCAAACTGGCGCGTGAGCTCGCGGCTGCTATCGCCGCTGAGGTGCGGCACGATCGCATGTACCGTCTCATGGAGTTTTGTGGCGGTCACACGCACGCGATTTCTCGCTATGGTTTGCGCGATCTGGTGCCCGATAACATTCAGTTCATCCATGGGCCGGGATGCCCGGTCTGCGTCCTCCCGATCGGGCGCATTGACAGCGCCATCGAGCTGGCCCGCGATCATGGTGTCATCCTCTGCAGCTATGGGGACACCCTGCGTGTCCCGGCGTCCGAACGCATGAGCCTGCTGCGTGCCAAGGCGGATGGTGCCGATATTCGCATGGTGTACTCGAGCACGGACGCGCTCGAAGTCGCCCGAGCGAACCCACAGCGGGAGGTCGTATTCTTTGCGATCGGCTTCGAGACGACCACGCCGCCGACGGCGGTGGCGCTGCAGATGGCGCAGGCTGCCGGCCTGCACAATTTCAGTGTGTTCTGCAATCACGTGCTGACCCCCGCCGCCATGGAGGCCATCCTGACGGCTCCGGAAACGGATGACGGCGGTGGTGTTCCGCTGGACGGGTTTATCGGGCCCTCGCACGTGTCGACGGTGATCGGCAGCCGCCCTTACGAACCGGTTGCGGAGAAGTTTTACAAGCCAATCGTGATTTCGGGTTTCGAACCCCTGGACGTGTTGCAGTCGGTCCTGATGCTGTTGCGGCGCATCAATCGCGGCGAAGCCGGTGTCGAAAACCAGTTTACACGTGCCGTCACTCGCGAGGGCAACCGGAAGGCTCAGGCAGTGGTGGCGAAGGCAATGGAAATGCGGGATGCCTTCGAATGGCGGGGCCTGGGGCAGGTGGCGCACAGCGCCCTGCGCATCCGTGACGAATTCGGCGCCTTCGATGCGGAACGCAAGTTCGATCTCCCCTATCGTTCGGTGCCCGATCACAAGGCATGTGAATGCGCGGCCATCCTGCGCGGGGTGAAGGCGCCACAGGACTGCAAGGTGTTCGGCACGGCCTGCACACCGGACAACCCGCTTGGGTCCTGCATGGTGTCGGCGGAGGGCGCCTGTGCTGCCCACTACACCTACGGACGTCTTGAGGTCGAGCGCGACAGGGGCCAGGCCGTGGCCGCCGGGGCATGAGCGGCCAACGCGCGGGCAAGCACGCCCACCTTCGCCCGCTGGATATCCGGCGCGGGCGCATCGAGATGTCCCATGGTGGGGGCGGGCGTGCGATGTCGCAATTGATCGACGAGCTGTTTCAGGCTGCGTTCGACCACCCGGCGCTGCAACAGGGCGATGATTGCGCGGTCCTGGACCGTCCTGAGGGGCGTCTCGTCATGGCCACCGACAGCCATGTCGTCTCGCCCCTGTTCTTCCCCGGCGGTGACATCGGCAGCCTCGCAGTACACGGGACGATCAACGATGTGATTACCAGTGGCGGGCGTCCGTTGTGGATGACGGTCGGTTTCATCCTCGAGGAAGGATTTCCTCTGGCCGACCTCAAACGCATTGTGGATTCCATGGCGGCCGCAGCCCTGGAGGCGGGCATTGCGATCGTGACCGGCGACACCAAGGTGGTGGAGCGCGGTCACGGCGACGGCGTCTTTATCAACACCACGGGTGTCGGAGTCGTGGCGGAGGGGCTCGATCTGTCCGGAAGTCGCGCTCGCCCCGGTGATGCGGTCCTGGTCAGTGGTTTCATCGGTGATCATGGCGTCGCGATCATGGCGTCGCGGGAGAATCTGGAGTTCAGCACCTCGATCCGCTCCGATTCGGCGGCGTTGCACGGGCTGGTTGCGGCGATGGTGGCCGCCGCGCCCGATGTCCACTGCCTGCGTGATCCCACCCGCGGCGGACTGGCCGCGACGCTGAACGAGATTGCCCGCCAGTCCGGTGTCGGGGTCACCATTCGGGAGTCGGACATCCCGGTGCGAGAGGAAGTCGACGCCGCGTGCGAATTGCTGGGCCTGGACCCTTTGTATGTCGCCAACGAGGGGAAGATGGTGGTGGTCTGCCCGGCCGCTTCTGCTGACGCACTCTTGCAGGCCATGCGTGCGCACCCTCACGGGCGGGATGCGGCCCGGATCGGGGAGATTGTGGAAGATCCCAACGGCTTCGTGGAGATGGAGACTGCTTTCGGTGGGCGCCGCAAGGTGGACTGGATCGCTGGCGAACAGTTGCCGCGTATCTGCTAGTGTGCTTTAACATTAGTTCGTTATACAATATAGGCCATGGGTTGATCTCCATTTGAGAGGGGGCGTTATGGCTCAACGTGGTCGCAAACCGATCAAGCTGGACCTGTCGGATGCTGAGCGTGCCGAGTTGCAGCAGTGGGTGCGGCGCCGCAAAACGCCAGCGGCCGAAAAGCAACGCGCGGAGCTGATTCTGGACAGTTCCGAGGGCCTTTCCGGGCGAGACATCGCGGCCCGGCACCAGGTGTCGGTGCAAACGGTTTCCAAATGGCGAAGGCGTTTTGAGCG
>NZ_KB907133.1 GCF_000381825.1 Thioalkalivibrio sp. ALJT | reverse complement strand
GGCGCCACTGGTTGAGCTGACTGCTGTACAGGCCCTCACGCCGAAGCATCTCACCGATCTCACCTCGCCGGCACTGGTCGGCCTCGGCGATGATCTGTAACTTGTACTCGGTGCTGAAGTTGCGGCGTGTCCGCCGCTCCTGCTTGGGGTCCGGACTCACCTGGGCCTCGGGTAACTCACTCGGTGCCTTGGGCATCGGTCTGCTCCTGCTGTCGTCGCCCTGAAATCTACATTAACCCATGAAAGGGTTGTATGGCTTCAGGTTGACAGACAGGGGGTCGGCTCGAACGTCTCGTTATGCACTCTTCAGGTACTTATCGAAAAGCCCTTCCATCTGCGCCTCCAGCAGGACTTGATTGCATCTTTCAAGGAAGCCGTAGACTTCAAGCAGAGCGAACGCATTCTTCTTTATTGTCTCTGCGTCCCTACTCGGCGAGAGCTCAACAACAACCTTCGCATATTGTTCAAGCCGACCGTATTCTTCGGAATCGCCCAGCCCCTTTGTTTTCATGTCGCGCCGCGTAATGTCGACATCAAAGGGCGCGAGACCGATGTGCATATCAACCATTCCAGCATAGGTGTCAACGAGGGGATGGCGAGCACTATCAGATTCAGCATCGTACGCGGCCATCACGCCAAGAAGCTGCCCAAGCGCTTCGTTTAGCTCCCGCTGACCTTCGGCCAACTTCGCCTGCCTCCCCTTGTAGTAGTCGAAGAGGTGCTGCCTAGCGCCGAACTCGTTCGTCTGGGAAATCTCAACTAAGCGAGCGCGATATTGCGCATTCGCAACCTTATACGTGGCGAATGCGGCGACAGCGGCCGGCCCGAGGACCTTTATGCCTTCTAGCGCTATCGTACGAATCAGGTCAGCCAGGACAGGATCCACAAGAACTCCTCTTATTGCGCATAACGCCGCATTCAGCGGCTTGTCCGCTGCAATGCTTTGTTAACTTTCGTCTTCATTTTTATCAGATTCATCGCGCATGAACTCTTCAATGCTTATTGTTCTTGATTCCTGCTTTTCAAGGTACTCCTTGAAGTAATCATCGAACTGTTCGTCACGATACCTAAGGATTCGAGGCCCCAATCTCTCCATATCCGAAATGGCTTCGAATATAACCTGACGAACCTCTGGTGATAAGGACGCAAAGCTTTGCCAATCTATACTCACTCTATTCAAAAACTCCTGGCCAAAACGTAGTTCATAAAAAGTTCCGTCAGATCGAACTAGCGCCGAACGACCAAAGGTGTTTCTAGCAGGTATATCTCTCACCTCAACAATATCTACCATATTAAGCAACTCCTCAAAAGACGCATTACTTTCAGTAACAATTGAAAAATCTGGAAGATTTAAGCCAGCTAAAAAATCTGATAATCGACGATACTTTATTACTCCCCTAGCCACCTCGCGATTTTGTGCATTCCCAATTGTAGAGATAACGGCTGTTTTCAGATCTTCAATTTGCTCTGCAATTGTAAATAACTTTCTAGCTTCAACTTGCTGTTCTCTTTGTTCTCTAAGCAGTCTTTGGAATAGTGCGCCCCATTGTTTCTTTAAATGGTTTTCAATATCCTCCAGCTTTCCAAAAGAAATAACACTATTACCTTTATTCCGGTGGCTCAGGAAGCTAATAAATTCAAATATATATTTCGCGCTTTCTGGCTTTTCGATTGAAGGGAATTTAATTTTATCTACCAACTCTTTATTCTTTTGATATACGAAATGATCATGCATTACTTTCTCATCCACAAAGGCAAATACAGGGACTGAGGAATCAATGGCCTTTAATACTTCAAGCTGTGTGATGGAAAGTTTTTCAGGTTTATCTAATACGGTCACATCAAAACTTGAATTTATAAGATTCTCAAGATCTACATTAGAAAGTGCTTCAGGAATTATCCTTCCTCCAAATCGTGACCCTATTAGCACCACTATCATGTCAGCATTTGGCACTTCCTGAAGACAGCTTGTGTGCGTATGAGCTCTTGGATCATACAGAACATCCGAGTATTCGCTCAAAACAGGCTCATAACCGAGTCTCAGCAGAAATGATCTCAGCTGCTCCCTGGCCATGCCAAGGTCATAGCAAGTAGACGAAATAAATATTTTGGGACTTGGCACTATTTCTCCTTAGAAATTTAACAGTGTATTAGACAGAATCTGGGATATTGGCGCTATACAGATTCTGGATAACACCGACATGGCCGTGGTATGACGCAAGCAAAGCGGTCCATACCGTCCGGTTACCAACGCGCAGATGGGAGACCGCTTGGCAACCGAGCTGCGAAGTGGAGGTGTTGTGCGTTTCAGCCCCCCCGGGTTGCCGAAATGAGTGCCAATGCCCTGAGACGCTTGTTCATGGAGCGGGCCTCGTGGGTGTCGGGCGTTGGTCGCTTGTCCCGGCGGTCAACAGTCGCAGGATCAGGAGGGCGAAGTCTCGTTGGCGGTCCGGGTCGTCCAGGACCTGCATGGACAGTTTTTCGTGGTCGGTCATGGCGTCGAGGACGGTGTCGGTGACGCGTTTGGGGAACAGGCCGTGCATCACTTGGTCGGGGCCGTGGTTCTCGACTTGGGCCATTACGGCGTCGTCGCGGCGGATGCGGTCGGCGATGCCATTGGCGAACTGGAGCTTGTCTGCGTCGCTCACCTCGGCGCCGAACAGTTCGTTGAGCTGGTCGATGATCTCGGAGAGGCGTTTCTTTTCCGGGTCGTGGGGCTTGCCGGAGCCGACGTCGGAGACGGGTTTGAGGCCGTCGTAGTCGGCGCCCTCCTCGGCGAGGCTCAGGCGCTGTTCGGCGCGCTTGTTCAGTCGGTAGTGGGTCAGCTCCAGCTCGTCGACGTCGATGGCGTCTTCTTCGATGTTTTCGATGCGCAGCAGCGGGTGCAGGGCGCGAGCGTACACGTTGAGCTGTTCCAGCTCGCGGTCCTCGAAGTCGACGATCTGTGACAGGAACTCGTAGCTGCGTACGAAGCTCTGCAGGTTCTTGCGGAACAGGTCGAGCTCGTCGCGGGTGATGTGGGCGTCCCTCAGCTACTGCTCGGCGCGGTGCAGGCCCGGCTTGTCGCCATTGCGTTCGGCTTCGGCGTGGGCGGCCTTCCAGGTCTGGATCTGCTCCAGCACCGCCTTGTAGCGGGTATGGTAGCGCTCCTTCGCGGGCTGGCAGTAGTAGCTGAGCTGGCTGGCGCCGGCCTTCGGATCGAAGAAGGCGCGGGCGAAGTTCTCGACCTCGTCCCAGTGGTAGATGCCGGCGGCGTCCAGGCTCTTCTGCAGGTCGTAGACGATCTGCGGGTCGGAGACGTCGGCCAGCTCGGCCTTGTTGTAGTACGGGCGGAAGGCCTCGAGGATGTCTTCGGCATCGTTGAAGAAGTCGAGGACGAAAGTATCCTCCTTGCCCGGGAAGGTGCGGTTCAGGCGCGAGAGGGTCTGCACGCACTCCACGCCCTGCAGCTTCTTGTCCACGTACATCGCGCAGAGCCGGGGCTGGTCGAACCCGGTCTGGAACTTGTTGGCGACGATCATCACGTTGTATTCGTCGGTGTCGAACGCCTCGGCCAGGTCGCGGCCCTTCAGTCCCGGGTTCAGCAGCGAGCTGGTCTCGGTCACCTCCTCGGGGATCACTTCGTCCGGCAGCACGGAGCCGGAGAAGGCGACCAGCGCGTGCACGTCGGTGTAGCCCTTGTCCTGGATGTACGCGCGCATGGCCAGCGCGTAGCGCACGGCCTCCTGGCGGCTGCCGGTCACCACCATGGCCTTGGCCTGGCCGTCCAGCAGGTGGCGCACGTTGGCGCGGAAGTGCTCGACGATCACCTCCACCCTCTGCGAGATGTTGTAGGGGTGCAGACGCACCCAGCGGGCGATCTTCGTCGAGGCCTTGCGCGACTCCACCTCCTGCTCGTCGGCGTGCGGGTGCACGAGCTTCCAGGCGGTGGAGTACGTGGTGTAGTTCTTCAGCACATCGAGGATGAAGCCTTCCTCGATGGCCTGGCGCATCGAGTACAGGTGGAACGGCTCGGGCTTGTTGTCCTTGGATGCCGGCCGCTCCGGGTTCGGCGGGCGGCCGAACAGCTCCAGGGTCTTCGCCTTGGGGGTGGCGGTGAAGGCGTAGTAGCTGATGCGCTCGGCCGGCTTGCGCGCGGCCACGGCCGCGTCCAGCAGCTCCTCGGCGCTGATCTCCTCGTCCTCCGGCTTGTCCGTTCCCAGGATCGCCTTGAGCTTGGTGGCGGAGGACCCGGTCTGCGAGGAATGCGCCTCGTCGGCGATCACCGCGTAGCGCCCGGCGGCCAGGTCCGGGCGCTTGTCCAGCGCGTCGAACAGCGCCGGGAAGGTCTGAATGGTCACGATGATAATGCGGGTCTGCTCGGCCAGCGCCTCGGCCAGTTGCTCCGACTTGCTCTGGCTACCGACATCGCGGGTGATCGGCCGCACCACGCCGTGCGCATGATCGAACTGGTAGATGGTGTCCTGGAGCTGGTCGTCCAGCACCGTGCGGTCGGTGACCACCACCACGGAGTTGAACAGCTTGCCGCCTGCCTCGTCGTAGAGTGCGGCGAGCTGGTGTGCGATCCAGGCGATGGAGTTGGATTTGCCGGAGCCGGCGCTGTGCTGGATCAGGTAGCGCCGCCCGGCCCCTTCCTCGCGGGTAGCCTCGATCAGGCGGTTCACCACATCCCACTGGTGGAAGCGCGGGAAGATCAGCGCCTCCTTCTTCTGCCGCTTGCCGTGGAAGTCCTCCTCGGTCTTCTGCTCCAGATGCAGGAAGCGGCCGATGATCCGGAGCCAGGCATCCGGCTGGAACACGCGCTGCCAGAGGTAGCCGGTGGCATAGCTGTCTGCGTCCGGGGGTGCGGGGTTGCCGGCCCCGCCCTCCTCGGTGCCCTGGTTGAAGGGCAGGAAGAAGGTGTCCTTGCCGTTCAGGCGCGTGGTCATCGCCACCTGGTCCTGACTGACCGCGAAGTGCACCAGCGCCCCGCGCTTGAAGGTCAGCAGCGGCTCGGGCTTGCGGGTGACCGGGTCCTTCAGCGGGCGGTCGCGCCGGTACTGGCGCTTGGCGTTCTCCACCGACTGCTTGAACTCGCTCTTCAGCTCCAGCGTGGCGGTGGGGATGCCGTTGACGAACAGCACCAGATCCAGCCGCGGGTTGTACTCGCCGCTGAGCGCGTGCGGGGAATACGAAACCTCCGGTACCACCCGCAGGCGGTTGGCGCGGTAGCGCGCCAAGGACTCGGGGTTCATCTCGTGATCGGGCTTGAAGCTGCACAGCTCCAGCTTCATCCCCGGGGTCTTCACCCCGTGGCGCAGCACCTCCAGCGTGCCGTCGCGCTCCAGCTCGCGGGTGACCGCGCGCACCAGGGCCTTCTGCGGGTCTTGCGGGTTCTTCGCGGCGAACTTCTCCCAGCGCTCCGGCCAGGCGTCCTGCAGGTAGACAACCAGATCCTCGGTGTACAGCGCATGGGCGGCGTCATACCCGCTGGCCGGACTGGTCAGCCAGCCATCGGCGGTCATCCCGTCGATGATGTCTTGCTGGAACTGGGCTTCCCTGCTGTCCGCCATCAACACTTCCTTTCCGGGTGGTTACCACCTCCGATGGCTCCCAATTTGCAGGGTTATGCGCGCAACGGCAAACCGCCATTCCCGTGGCCTGCCCCAGAGTCCTTATGGAGAACGGTAATGCGGTTCCAAAACGCGCCCGGCGCCTGGCTAATGTGCATCGCCTGCGGCGTCACCTTTCAGCGGGTTCCTGGCGGCTTCTTCCTGGAGGCGCTCGACCAGCCACACCTTGATGATGGACTGACGGGTCACGCCGATGCGCGCCGCCTCGCGGTCCAGCAACTCCACCACCCAGGCGGGAAAGTCGACGTTGATGCGCTTCTGTTCCTGATTGACGCGGCGCGCCGACGAGAGGTCGAGATCGCCAACGACGTCTTCCTGCCCTTCGTGGAATTTCCTGTCGAAGTCTTTAGCTTTCATAGAGCTCCACCTCCTTCCTGCGGGAGCGCCTGACGGAGATCAGGCGAATAAGGCCTTCCCTGTAGGTGACGACAGCCGACCAGTGCTTTCCAGCAATCTTCCCAATCAGCAGGAATCGCGGCTCGCCCTCGGACCTTGCACGGATCTCCAGCAAGTTCGGGTCTTCCCACAGCGCCTGGGCGGTCTCGAAATCGATACCGTGCTTTTCCAGATTGGCCCTGCTTTTGGCCTCGTCAAACTGAAACTCATCCATGAGCTTTAATTATACCTTTTTTGCTCAACTAGAAGGAAAGGGGTAGGCGCGACACCGCCAACCGCCATTGAGTACCGCGCCGCCGATCGGTTGAACATGCGCGTGTTCAGCCGGGAGCAGAAACTCGCCAATCGCGTGCGAAATCGATCGGTCACCGGTACCTACAGCGGCGGATCACAGCACTTCAGCGCTGCTTTCGGCGGCTTCGCTGACCAACTGCTCCTGCCATTCGCCGTAGGTTTGGCCGGTGTCCTCACGCTGCCACTCCTTGCGGCCATTGGAGGTTCTACCCACCACCATAGCAGCCGCCGCACTGGGGCTGGAGAATGCGTAGTCACGTGAAAACCGCATGGGGCCATTGCCGTCCGGGACCAGCACACCCTCCTCCACCAGTTGCTCGAACAGGCGTTGATACCCGTGGGGCGTAGGGCCCACCCACGCCTCGCGAGCCTGCGATCCTTCCAGAACGAAGAACTCGCCGTCCGTTTCCTGACCGTAGGCCGTAATGCCGTTCTTGGGGAGCGACATGCGGAAGCGCGGTGAGGCCTCGTCCGGGCTGGACACCGGCGCAGGCCCTGCGACCATATCCTTCGATAGGGGCCGACTGGAATCGCGCAGGAACTCGAAGCCAAGGACCGGGAGGACGGTGCGGATCTGTTCCAGGAAGAAGGCCATGTCGGCCTGGTCGGCTTCGGGCAGGCCGATGTACTCGTGGCGGGTGCCGTTAACCAGGGTGCAGCGGCCCACGCGCTGGGCCTGCTGGATCAGCAGGCTCTCCAGGTACTTCACGTGGGCCTTGGTCAGGTTCTGGTCCTTGCTGGTGATCAGGCAGACCTTCTCCCAGAAGTCCTTGCCGCCCTGTTCCTCGGTGCGGTTGTGCTGCTTGAGACGCTTGCCGACATCATCCGACTCGCCGATGTACACCTGCGGGCGGGCGCTGTTCTCCGCATCCGGCCCCACCAGAAAATACACGCCGGTGCGCCCGCACTCCGGGCGCTGCACCAGCTCGCTCAGCTTGCCGCGCGGCCCGGTGAGCACATGCCCGGTCCAGTTCATGATCTCCGCCGTCAGCAGCCCGTGCGGCGTGCCGTCCACCAGGAACAGGCGGATGCTGCGCCCCTGCGTCATGCCGCACCGCCTTGCGCCGAATACCCGGCCGGCTCCTCGGCAGCCATCGCCCACTCCGGCTCGTACGGCTCGGCTCCGGCCGACCAGCCGCGCACGTCGATTCTGCCGGTGACGGCAGCGGAGATGAGAGAAGTTTTCCTCTCCTCCATCAATTCAACGCCGCGCTCGCATTGCTCAGTCAAGCTCCCGATTTTTTCTAGCTCTGTCCGAACGGTCATAAGAATCTTCGATTGACTCTCAATATCAGGCAGCGAAATCCGGAAAGACCGAATCTGGTCAGAGCTGACGTGTGGAACACTTACGCCAGTGAGCTCAGCTTCCAATGTTCGTTTGAACTCTTGGCTGGCGAGAACGAGCCAGAGAAACTCCTGATCAAGCCCGTTTTTTGGTCGAATCCGGGCGACGCGCTGCAACAGTAGTGCCGGCAAATCTTCCCGAGAAACCTTAGCGACACGAGCACCCCCTCCAATCCACGGGCGGTCCATCCCCAGAACCAAATCCCCCTCACGAAGAAAATATTCTTCTAAACCAGCGATCTCCTCCTTTGGCCAAAATACAGCTTCATTCCAGCTAATTTTACCGACTCCGACATTGATGCCCCTCAAGAGACGTATACCACCATCAATACGGAATCCTTGACTGGAAAACGCGTATCCAGGTAGCAGATCAATGTAATATCCGAGACGACCTTGGGTATTGCTTCCATGGTCGTTGATCGCGTGGGAGATCACCGCCTGCCGCTTCTCCTTCAGCAGTTCGATCAGCCGCCGCTGCTCCTCGATCAGCGCATCGATCTTCCCGGTCTCGTGGTCGAGGAAGGCGGCAATCTCACCTTGCTCCTCCGGCGGAGGCAATGGCAAGCAGAAGTCTTTGACTTGAGAAGCCGTCAAAAGAGGCTGAGCCGTGGTCGACACGTCGATCGAAAAATCTTGTGTAGTCGCCCAAAAGTGCAAGTAGCGGACGTCAATTGCTTGAGCCTCATCAACAACCAGTGCGTTGTCGGACACCGAAAACCTTCCGCTCGCAAAATTCACCGCGCCTGAAGACCCTACCCGGCCTACAAGCACTTTTGGGCTGCTATACGAGAAACCATCTGAGAAACCGATAACACCGTTAGCACCGTAAAGCGGGACGTCTCCACGATCGGCCCTCCCATCAGTTCCACTAGAAACCGACGCGTGCCACTTGAGCTTTCCAACAAACCAATGCGCCGGCACCTCGCCCAGCCATTCGACGCCGGAGTCCTTGTACTCGGGATACTTCGGAAAGGTCATTAATGGGGCCTTGTCTATGCCACACGGGCAACGCACGAACGCGGCTGGTTCAGCCGGTGAGGGATTCTCGATGCAGCCAGTCGTGCTGCTCGGCCCGGGCGCGTAGCTGTTTGGCCTTGCGCTCGATAGCCTTGCGCCCAAGGTCGCTGAAATCGATGACGGCGTGTTCCGGAAATGGATCTGGATCTGGGCATACAGGCAGCTCCAGCTCCGCACATTCCCGCACGTAGACGCCCATCACGCCGATGGAGAGGTGGCCCAGCGTACCGGTGTAATGAGCATGGGCCGCCAGGGGGCTAATCTGATCCCCGTCGTATACGGACAACTGGGCTCCGTCCTTGGGTGTAGGACGAAACGCCTGTGAGGAGACTCTTCCGCTCTGGACAAAGGATGGATGCACTTGGCGCAAGAGCAGGGTCTCGGCATTCATTCATCCACCCCACCCACCTCACGCAGGCGGCGAGCCAGTTCGGCCCACCCGCCCGAGCTCGAAAGCTCAATGTCGTCGAACACTTCGCGCCCGGAATTCAGGTCGAGCAGATGCCATTCGCCGGTCTGCGCCGACAGATCAATGTCCAAGGTGATCTCCTGATCACCGGATTTCCATTCGGCCTGAACGCCCCCTTCTGCCGTGGGGAACACCCAGGGCAGCCGGAGATCATCCGGGTAATGCCATTCGAACTGACGCGCCAGCCAATCGAGCCCCGACTCCAAGGGTGCCCGGCCTTCCGTGCCGTCCAGCCAGCCGTCTCTGAGCGCACGAAACTCGTCGAGCCGAGCCGGCACATCCAGCGGATCGAGCAGACTGACATGCTCCACTGATTCGATGTCCTGAAGCTTTCCATCGCGCTTACGGCGGCCAATTCCCTGAAGCAGCACTCGCTGGCCTTCTTCGTAACGATTGAAGGCTGCACGAACGGTATCACCATGCTGTTCCTCCAGTGGCGCAACAACCCGCGGTCCGTTCACGATCTGGAGCGAAAACGTCCGTCTTTGCTGATCCATTTCGGGAATCGTGCCTCGCAACGCAACTTCTTCACTTACCGCCTCGACACGCCCCGAGGCCCAGAGCAGTTCATGCCGCGTCTCCTGCGATAGATGGGAGCGGAGCTCGGGGTGCTCTGGACGGAAATCGACGTACTCTCCTTCGCGCAGCCCGCGGCCAATCCGGTCGAAGTAACCCAGTAGAGAAGCGGGCAGATGGGCCTCGACGGACCCACCGCTACCAGCAGCAGCGATCGCTTGTACAAGTCGTTCGCGGGCCTGTTCAAAGAAAATTACGGCTGCCGGTGGAAGCAACTCACCATCTGGGGTCTTAAGGTCAATTCGCGCAATGGCGCTGCCCGTGTCGATCGCCCTTAGGTGCAGAGAGATTCCATCGGTGAAGCCTCTGGGGATACGCTGGCGGCCGGGGTGCGCTTCGCGATAGCAATGCTTCGCGATCTCCACCACCAACTCTTCCAGAACCGCCAAATCCTTGAGCAGCTCCAAGGGGATGGTGTGCTGCCGGAAGCGTTCCCCAACCAGTTGGGGGCTGAGGAATTCGCTCATGAGCACCTCCCCCGACAAAAAAACACCCGCCAAAGTGTGCTTCCGAGAGAGGCATGGCGGGTTTGTCCAATGAGCAACCCCCCGGTTTGGGCGTCGACGCGAAACACTGCGCAATACGCCTGGGGGGTATTGTTGAATCTGAAGCTACGGAATCTGTGTGCAATTTGCAAGCACGTAGCGGCCGTGCCTCTCCTTCACGGCTTACGGCCTGGTACCAGCAGGCCAGCCCGCTTCACCCCGACAGCTCCTCGATCATCTGCTTGATGCGGGTGGTGACGGCCTTCAGGTCGGCGTCGATCTCTTCCAGCGGGCGCGGGGGCTGGAACACGTAGAAGTGGCGGTTGAAGGGGATCTCGAAGCCGACGATGCCGATCTCGCCGTCCTGTTCGTCGCGCTTGTCCTGGTCGATCCAGGCGTCGGGGACGTGCGGCTTCACCTCGCGTTCGAAGTATTCGAATACGTCCTCGCCCAGCGGGACGTTCTCGGTATCGCGCAGGTCGCTGTCCGGTTCCGGGTTGCCCTTTTTGTCGGTGCAGAGGTCGGCTTCCGGGTCGCGTTCGCTCAGGCCGTTCCACACGGCCTTCAGCGCGGCGGCGGGCAGCTTCACGTCCAGCGCCTTCAACTGGGCCTTCAGGTCGGTCAGGAAAGCCTCGCGGTGGGTGTATACGCGCTCGGCGTCCAGCCGCTCGCAGGCGGCCTGGACGCCCAGGCGGGTGGTCTCGTCCAGCTTCTGGATCGGCTTTTCGGCCAGCATGCGTTCGATGCGTTCGGGGCTGGCCTGGAAGTTCAGGCGCAGCGGGCGTTCCACCGTGATACGGCGGTAGCCGAAGGCCTCGTTGGGGAAGAACTTGCTCTTGTCGCTCTCCTCGAAGGCGCCGTAGCTGCGTACGATGGCGTCGATGTTGGCGTCGTCGATGTACTGGCGCTTGGAGCCGAGCGACTTGCGCATCTTGGCGTAGCGGTCGGTGGCGTCGATGAGCTGCACATGGCCGCGGCGCTCGGCCGGCTTTTTGTTGTTCAGCACCCAGATGTAGGTGGCGATGCCGGTGTTGTAGAACATGTCGGTGGGCAGGCCGATGATGGCCTCCACCATGTCGTGCTGCAGCAGGTAGCGGCGGATCTCGGACTCGCCCCTGCCGGCCCCGCCGGTGAACAGCGGCGAGCCGCCCTTGCGCGGGTCGCGCATCTTGCTGACCAGGTGCAGCAGGAACAGCAGCGAGCCGTCGGACACGCGCGGCAGGCCGGGGCCGAAGCGGCCGTTGAAGCCCTTGTGCTGGTGCTCGTCCACCACCTGCTTCTGGACCTTCTTCCACTCCACGCCGAACGGCGGATTGGCGAGCATGTAGTCGAAGTGCTCGTCGGCGTGCTGATCGTCGGACAGGGTGTTGCCAAGCTTGATGTTCTCGACGTCCTGGCCCTTGATCAGCATGTCCGCCTTGCAGATGGCGTAGGACTCGGGGTTCAGCTCCTGCCCGTGCAGGGACACGCTGACATCCTGGCTGATCTGCTGGATGTACTCCTCGCTCTCGGACAGAAATCCGCCGGTACCGCAGGTCGGGTCGTAGACGGTGACGATGCCGTGCGGCTGGAGCTTGTGGTCCTGCCCGGTGAGCACCAGCGAGGTGGTGAGGTGCACCACGTCACGCGGGGTGAAGTGCTCCCCGGCGGTGTCATTGGAGCTCTCCGCGAACTTGCGTATCAACTCCTCGAACACCAGCCCATGCCGAAGTTGGACAGCCGCGCGGGGCGCAGATCGATGGCGGCGAAACGCTGCACCACCTGGTACAGCAGGTTGTTGCTGGCGAGCTGCTCGACGTAGTCCTCGAAGTGGAAGTGGTCGAAGATCTCGCGCGCGTCCTTGCTGAAGGACTCGATGTAGCTCATCAGGTCCCCGGCCGTCTGCGTATCCGACAGGCTGGCCAGCGACAGCGGCGATGCGTTGAAGAACGGCTGCTCCGCCGCGCGCAGGAGCAGCTTTTCGCGCACGGCATCGGGTTTTTGCGCATGTTCGCGGGCCGCCGCGAGCACCGTGTCCCGGGTTGGCTCCAGCACGCACTCCAGCCGCCGCACCAGCGTGAACGGCAGAATGATCCGGCCATACTGCGATTGCCTGAAGTCCCCCCGCAGCAGATCGGCTACCGACCAGATCCACGCAGCGGCTTCCGAATGACTTTCCGTGTTCAAGCGCGACTCCCCTGTCCTTTTGTCTCGGTTGCCGCAACCGGGCGCCTGTGCGTTCGATACGCAACCGTCCGCCCGGGGCTAGCGGCACAGCGCTCTACGTGCGGCGCGCCAGGTACCGTTCGATCCAGCGGCCCAGGCCCATCAAAAGCCCGTACGCCACAACCGCCGCCGGGGTGGTCGCTCCGATCGCAATGGATAGTGATGACATAGTTTCCTCCAAACGCTCTGACGCCACCGCGCTACCCGATTTGCGGCGCACAGGCGCGGATACCGGCGCGGGATGGCGCATTTCAGTGTGGCCGCTAATGGACGCGACCTCAACGCGCGACGAGGCCCATGAGCCTGTCGGGTGCGGGTGATCCTCGCCAGCGTGGCAGGAGAGTGAGCCCCTCTTTCGGCCTCGCGAGGCGCATGGCGGGGGCGATGTACGAGGGAAAGCGGGAAAAGGGTCCGTTGTCCTGCACGCGCAGCCGATCCGTCCCCGATCCTGCAGCTCCTGGCGCGCCCCGCACCCATGCCCCACGCTGGCATCGCGTCGGGATCGGCCGTAAGGTAGACGGATGGACATGCTGACAACCGAACAGTCCCGGCACATGATCGATACGCTTGCCCCCCTGATCGGGATTCAGGGCGAGGTGGACGGCTGCATGGTGGAGCTCGTCGAAGTGCTGGACGAAGGGCCGCGCGGTCTCCCCGGGGTGGCGTTGATGGAGATGGGTGCCGCCCGCGCGATCCAGGCGAACCAGTACGGGAATCCGCTTTGTCGCCAGTCCCGTATTCGCACCCTGGCCGTGCTGTCGGAGGTCGAGCGCGACCTGCACCCGGTACTGCGTCATTTGTTGCCGGAAGACGTCGTGAGCGAACTGCGTAGCCTGCTCAGTCGCTGACGCCGGCATTGCGTTTTCAATTCGCGGCGGATGGCCGCGGGTCCGCAGCGTCCTCCACATCTTCAATCATCGGTTCCAGATGCGGCCAGATCGCATCCAGCAGTCGGGGCTGGGCGCGCTCACTGGGGTGGATACCGTCGTCCATCAGCATTCCCTCCTCCAGCACGAAATCATCCAGAAAGCCGGGCTCGAAGACGAGGCCCCGCTCCTCCGCTAGATCGGCATAGACCGCCTCGAAGCGTTCGGTGTAGCGGCGCCCGTAGTTGGGCGGGATGCGAACGCCCAGCAATAGTGGTTCGGCGCTGGCGGCGCGGATCGCATCCACCATGCCCTCCAGGTTGTCGCGCATGGCCTGCGGCGGCAGGCCGCGCAGGCCGTCGTTGCCCCCCAAGGCCAGGATCACCAGAATCGGCTCCTCGCGCTCCAGTACCTGCGGCAAACGGTTGAGCCCACCCGCCGTGGTCTCGCCGCTGATCGAGACGTTCACCACCTCCCACTGCATGGGGCGATCGTCCAGTCGCGCCTGCAGTAATGCCGGCCAACCGGATGCATCCGGCATGCCGTAGGCCGCACTCAAGGAATCGCCGTACACCAGGATGCGCGGTGGCACTTCCGGCGGATTTTCCGCCTCCGGGGAATTTGCGAGCGCGCAGGGACTCCATAGCAAGGCAATCAAGCCGATCACGACCAACGGAACACGGAACATGGATACAACCTCGTCGTATGTACTGGAGGCCCGCGACCTCGAGCAGCGAATCAATGGGCCCAGCGGCCCGCTGGATATCCTGCGTGGCATCTCGCTTGCGGTCCAGGCAGGCGAGACGGTCGCGATCCTCGGTGCGTCCGGATCGGGCAAGTCCACCCTGCTCGGCCTTCTTGCAGGTCTGGACGCCCCGAGCGCCGGAGAAGTTCGCCTGCTTGACCAAGTCATCAGCGAGCTGGACGAGGACGGCCGCGCGGCCTTGCGCGCCGGCCGCGTTGGATTCGTGTTCCAGTCGTTCCAGCTATTGCCGGCGCTGACTGCCCTCGAGAACACCCTGCTGCCGCTGGAACTGAACCCCACCCATGCCGCGGCCAGCCAGGCCGAGCTGAATCAGCGCGCAAACGAGGCCCTGGACCGAGTGGGCCTGACTCCACGCGCGGACCACTACCCGCACCAGCTGTCGGGGGGCGAACAGCAGCGCGTAGCCATTGCGCGCGCCATTGTCGATCACCCCGCCATCCTGTTCGCAGACGAGCCCACCGGCAATCTGGATGGCCGCACCGGGCAGCGCATCATCGAGCTGCTGTTCGGGCTGGCGCGCGATCCCGGTGCCGATGCCCCTGCGACCGCCCTGGTCCTGGTCACCCACGACCCCGAGCTGGCGGCACAGTGTGACCGTGTGATCTCGATCCAGGACGGTGTGCTCGCATGAGCCGCTCGCATGGACGCAGTCGCGTGGGCGGCTTCCTGCGCGGGGCCTGGCGCGAATGGCGCTCCGCGGAGCTGCGTGTGCTCGCAGCAGCGCTAGTGGTGGCCGTGGCTGCGGTCGCGGCGGTGGGCTTTTTCACCGACCGCGTGGACCGGGGCATGGCGCAGCAGGCCACCGCGCTGCTGGGTGGCGATCTGGCCGTGGTCAGCGATAACCCGCTCCCGGAGGCGTGGAGCGACGAGGCTGCCACGTTCGGGCTGGAGACGGTGCGCACCGCCTCGCTGCCCAGCGTGGTATTCAGCGCGGACGACGCATCCCGCCTGGCGGCGTTGCGGGCCGTGGAACCGGGCTGGCCACTGCATGGCGAGGCCCGCACCCGGCCCTCGCGGGCGGCCGCGGAGGCGCCGCGCGAGCACGGGCCGGAATCCGGCACGGCCTGGCTGGAGGCCCCGTTGCTGGAGGCGCTGCATCTGGAGGTCGGTGATCGGGTCGAGGTGGGTGATCTGGATCTGGAGATCACCGCGATCATTAGCCACGAGCCCGATCGCGGCTCCAATCTTCTGGATATCGCGCCCCGGCTGATGCTCGCCTTCGAGGATCTGGACGCCAGCGGCCTGATCGGCCCCGGCAGCCGTGTGCGCTATGAGTTCTTCGCGGCCGGCAACAGCGCCGATAGCGCCCGTTTTCGCGACTGGCTGGAGGGCGAACTGGAGCCCGGCCAGCGCCTGCTGGGGCTGGAGGATGCCAACCCCGAGCTGCGCACCGCCATCGAGCGGGCGGAACGCTTTCTGGGTCTCGCTTCGTTGATGGCGGTACTACTGGCGGGCGCCGCGATTGCGGTGGCCGCGCATCACTTTGCGCAGCGCAGGGCCGACCCCGCCGCCGTGATGCGGGCGCTGGGTGCCAGCGCCCGCCACGTGCTGCTGACCTACTTCGGCCGGGTACTGCTGGTCGCCGTGATCGCCAGTGGCATCGGTCTTGCCATCGGCTATGCGGCCCAGTTCGTACTGGCTTCCATGCTGGGCGAGTGGCTGGCCGGCGATCTGCCGCCGCCCGGCACGCGGCCGGCCGTGGCCGGTATGGGGGTGGGCCTGGTCACCGCGGTGGGCTTTGCCCTGCCCGCGCTGTTGCGCATCGGCCAGGTCTCGCCCCTGCGCGTGTTGCGCCGCGATCTCGGCCTGCCGCCGACCTCGGTGTGGCTGTCCGGCCTGCTCGCATTGCTGGCCTTCGGGGGCCTGCTGTACTGGCAGGCCGCCGATCCCGGGCTGGCCGCCTGGGTGCTTTTGGGAACGGCCGTTGCCATCAGTGTGCTGGCACTGCTCGGGATCGGGCTGGTCTGGGCCTTGCGGCCCCTGCGCAACCGCGGGGGGATGGCCTTACGGTTTGGCCTGGCCAATCTCTCGCGGCGCGGCGGGCTCAGCGCGGTGCAGCTGGTGGCATTCAGCGTCGGCATCCTGGCCCTGCTATTGCTGGCCATTGTGCGCGTGGATCTGCTGAATGCCTGGGATGCAAGCATCCCGGAGGACGCCCCGAATCAGTTCTTTATCAATATCCAGCCCGGTCAGGAGACGGCCTTTGCCGATCGCGTGGAGGAAGCGGGGCTGGAGCGCCCGCAACTGGACCCGATGATTCGCGGGCGTCTGATCGAGATCAACGGCGAACGCGTGCACCCGGACGACTTCGCCGATGATCGCGACCGCCGCCTGGTGGATCGCGAATTCAACTTGTCCTACGCCGAGGAACCACCGGGACACAACCGCATCGTCGCCGGGCACTGGTTCGGCGCGGGCGAGCAGGACGCGGACACCGGCTGGTCCGTCGAGGCCGGTCTGATGGAACGCTTCGACCTGGCCCTGGGCGATACCGTGACCTTCCGGGTCGGCGGCCAGGCCGTGCAAAGCCCCATTACCAGCGTGCGCGAGGTGGACTGGGACAGTTTCCAGGTCAACTTCTTCGTAATCGGCCCGCCAGCACTACTGGACGAGCAGCCACGCACGTTCATCACCGCCATGCATGTGCCCGAGGCGCAGCGCTCCGCGCAGAACCAGTGGCTGCGCGAGTTCCCCGCGGCCTCGGCCATTGATGTCAGCGCCATCCTGGTGCAGGTGCGCGAGGTCATGGATCAGGCGACCCGCGCCGTGGAATACGTGTTCCTGTTCACCCTGGTGGCGGGTCTGACGGTGTTGTTTGCAGCGGTCCAGGCCACGCGCGACGTGCGCCGCCGCGAGGCCGCCCTGCTGCGGGCCCTGGGGGCACGCCGCGAACACATCCGCAACGGGCTGCTGGCGGAATTCGGCACCCTCGGGCTGCTCGCGGGACTGCTGGCGGCGATCATTGCCACCGCGGTGGGGGCATTGCTCGCATGGCAGGTGTTCGAGTTCGATTATCACCTGAATCCGTGGACCTTCATCTACGGCATCGGCGGGGGCACGCTGGGCATTGCCCTGGCCGGCTGGCTGGGGACGCGACGGGTACTGAATCAGGCCCCGCTGGCGGTGCTGCGCGGGCCGGAATAATCCGGCCCGCGATCAGCCGTACATGATGTCCACGTCCAGGAATCCGAACAGCACCAGGGTCGCCAGCGCCCACAGATAGAACGAGAACACCTTGAGGTTGGCGCGATACAGAAAGAACAGCACCATCTTCAACGAGATGATCCCAACCACGGCCGAGACCACGAAGCCAACCGCGAGCACCGTCCAGGTGAGTTCGCCCAGGCCGTCGCCGTTCAATACATCCAGGGACTGAACGGCCGTCGCGGCCAGAATGGTCGGGATCGCCAGGAAAAAGCTGTATTCCGCCGCCCAGCGCCGTTTCAGGCCGGTAAACAGGGCAAACACGATGGTCATGCCGCTGCGCGAAAGGCCCGGGACCAGGGCAAAGCCCTGAGCGACCCCGATCACGGTCGCAATCTTCGGACTCAGTTGCCGCAACCCGAGCGGGCGCCGCTGCAGGCGATCGGTCCACCACAGCAGGATGCCGGTCAGGGTCAGGGTCCCGGCGATCAGCGTGGGGTGTGCAAACACGTGCTCGAAACTGGCCTTCAGCGTAAACCCGACCACCGCGGTGGCGAACACCGACAGTCCGCACAGCAGGGCCAGACGCAGGAACAGCATCTCGCGGCCGGCCGTCCCGCGGGCCGATGCCCACTGCCAGCTCTCGCGCACGATACCGCCGCTCAGGCGCGTCAGGCTCTGGCGAAACACGTACACAATCGAAACCAGGGTTCCCACATGCACCACCAGGTCGAACAGGATCATCTCGGCACTTTCCGGCGGCGGCAGCGGCTCGCCCTGCCCGATCAGCCAGTGCTGAGTCAGCACCAGATGCGCTGTCGAACTCACGGGGAGAAACATGAAAATGCCCTGCACGATCCCGAGCAGGGTGGCGACCCATATTGTCATGACTGACGTGGCTCCATGTCCTCGAGGCGGGCCGCAGTATACGGAAATCTGCCAAGGGCGCGCTGCATCCGGCCATCCCGGTTCCTGCTTAGCAAGGGGCCTCCGCCAGCGGCGGGGCCCATTCGGGGACGTGCATGGCCCGCCGCGATTGCGTTGATCCGGAAGCCTGCCGGCTTTGGGCGATCGTTGCGAGCGTGTACATTAATCAGTGTTCGCTTAAAACCTTATCCTCGAAAACCGGAATCGGCGGCAATCCAACCATGCAACTTACCCGCTACACCGACTTCTCCATCCGTGTGCTGATCTACCTCGCCGTGCAACCGCAGGAGCAGCGTGTCACCGTCAGTGACATTTCCGAACGGTTCAACATCCCGCGCAATCATCTGGTGAAGATCGTTCACCAGCTCGGGCAGAAGGGCTACATCATCACGCGCCGCGGCAAGGGCGGCGGGATCTCCCTGGCCCGCGAACCCGGCGAGATCCGGGTTGGCAGCGTCGTGCGCGACATGGAACCCAGGCTGGATATCATTGACTGTGAAACCCAGGTCTGCCCGGTGCGGCCCGGCTGCCAACTGCGTGGCGTGCTGGATTCTGCGCGCGATGCCTTCATGGCAGTGCTCGATGACTGCTCGATCGCCGACCTCACCCAGACCCCGGACCAGCTACATCACTTGCTTCAACTTGGAAAGACTGCGTAGTAAGTAACCGTTTTTTTTGATACTTAGGGCCTGACAAATTCAAGCGACCTGCTGGATTCACCGGCCTTCCCCTAGCCCCGAAAGGACGCAACCCGAGAGGACCCGACCATGGAATGGTTACCCTGCAATCGCCAGTCGCGGCGCGCCCGCGGCATCACCCCCCGCCGCGTGTACGCGCTGCTCCTGATCCCCTTGCTGCTGGCCGGCCCGCTGGCCGCACGGGAGTCCTGCCCTGACCCCGGCGCGCCCGTTTCCAGCCTGCACGATCTGCGCAGCCAGGCCGTAGCCGAAGGCGATACCGTGGTGGTCGAGGCCGTCACCACAGGCGTATTCATGGAGCCTGATCAGCTCGGTGGCTTCTATTTGCAACAGGGCGCCGGCAGGGACGCGGCCGGCATCTTCGTGTATGCCCCGCGCGAGACCCCGCCGGCACCGGCGCGGCAGCTCCAGGTCCACGGGGAGCTCACCCGGCACCGCGGCCGTCTGCAGATCTCCCGACTGCGCAGCGTGCACGATTGTGGCCCCGCCCGCCTGCCGCAACCGCTGGAGCTGCGTCTGCCCGCCGATGCCGCACGGCTGGACCATTACCCGGATCTGCTGGTGCACCTGCCACAGACCCTGACGGTTACCGCCAATCGCGACCTCGGGCGTTATGGCACTCTGACCCTGGCTGCGGACGGCCGCCTGCGCCACCCGGGCCAGACCGGTGATGCCGCAGCGCACGACGCCTCCGCCCGCAGCATTGAACTGGACGACGCCAGCTACCGGGCCAATCCCGATCCGGTGCCCTATCTCGATACCTCCGGGACCCGCCGCGTCGGCAGTACCACGACGGGCCTGACCGGGATTCTGACCCACGCCTTCGGGCGGCACCGCATCCACCCAACCGCGCCACTCGAGTGGCAGGACGGGGAACGCCCGGAGCCACCGCCCGCCCCGACGGAAACGCAGTTGCGCATCGCCACGGCAAACCTGGAGAACGACTTCGTCACTCTGGGCCAACGCGGTGCACAAACCGCTGCAGAACGCGACCGCCAGACCGCGAAGATCGACGCCCTGTTGAGCCGACTGGACGCCGATCTGATCGGCGCAGTCGAACTGGAAAACAGCGCGCAGGCGCGCAGCGCTCTGGTGCAACGCCTGAACCGCACACCGGGCGCGCGTGGTCCGTACGCCGCGCCGGAACACCCCGACGCAGGCGGTGACGCGATCAAGGTGGGACTTCTGTACCGTCCCGAGCGTCTGCATCTGATCGAGACGCGCACCGATACCGACCCGGTCCACAACCGCCCACCGCTACTGGGCTGGTTCGAGGACCGTGAGAGCTCCCTGCGTCTGGGTGCCGTGGTGGTCCACTTCAAGGCCAAGGTGGGCTGCCCCGAGCACGGGGACGTGGATCGTGGTCAGGGCTGCTGGAACATGCTTCGCAGCGAACAGGCCCAGCGGCTGGTCGAATGGATCGGGGAACAGCGTCAGGGTAAGTTTGCCGATACACCAGTGCTGATCCTGGGCGACCTCAACGCCTATGCCGCGGAAGACCCGCTGCAGTACCTGCGCAAGGCCGGCAAACAGGATCTCGTCCATGCGGATGCCGCGCAGGCCTATACCTACGTTTTTCGCGGTCAGGCCGGGCAGCTGGATTATCTGCTGGGCCCGCCGGATCTGCGCGAGCGGGTGCAGCGCGGGGGGAGCTGGGCGGTCAACGCCGACGAGCCCGTGTTCCTCGGCTATGACGGCCGCCTCCCGGCCGATGGTCCCTGGCGCGCCTCCGACCACGACCCGGTCTGGGCCGATCTGCAACGTTCGACCGGCCAACGCCGCTGATCAATCCGCGTTTCCCGGTTTCTGCGGCCGGGTATCCGTGGCTGCAGAGGCATCGCCGGTCTCCACCGGCGGCGCCTCTGCAGCTGGCACGTTGTCCACGATGCGCACCGGGAGTGGCGCACTCCCCGCCAGTCCACCCAGCGTACGTTGCGGGAACGGGATTTCGATGCCGGCTTCGTCCAGCGCCACCTTGATGCCCTCGTGCATCGAATTGCGCAGGTCCAGAAATTTCTCCCGCCGCGCCCACACCGAGAACTGGATCTTCAATGCCGAATCACCGTATTCGAGGAAGATGAACAGCGGTTTCGGCTCCTCCAGACAGACCGGATTACGCTCGGCCACCTCCATCAGGATGTCCCGCAGCTGTTTCAGGTCGGTGTGGTACGCGACCCCGATTTGCATATCCAGACGCCGGATCGGGAAACGACTGAGGTTGGTCAGCTGGCTCTTCACCAGGGTCTCGTTCGGCACGCGCACCATCAAGTTGTCGAAGGTGCGCAGCTTCACCGACAGCGGGTCGATGGCCAGCACCTCGCCCGTGGCATCCCCCACCTTGATGACATCTCCCACCGAAAACGGGCGTTCGCCAATCAGGAACAGACCGGAGATCAGATTGGATGCCGAGGTCTGCGAAGCGAAGCCCAGGGCCACGGTCAGAATCCCCGCCGCTCCCAGCAATACGGTCAGGTCGAACCCCAGTTCGCGCAACGCCGAGGCCAGCACCAGCAGCATGATCAAGTAAAAGCTGATGCGCCGGACCAGCATCACCTGCTGGGCATCCAGTTGTTGTCCCAGCGCGCGTGCAAGCCCGCGCGAGACCAGCCGTGCCACCAGCAGCCCGACCAGCAGATACACCGCTGCCCGGACCGCGGCGAGGAATGCCTCGCTGGTCACAAAGGACACCACCGTCTGCAGCCATTCGCTCATAGTGTTTCTCTACTGGAACAGGGCGCTGAACGCCCGGATCATCACGTGTCGCGCGCCCGCCTGGCGTGGTTCTGCTACCCGCCTGGCCCCGCGCGCCAAGCCCGGCGGGGCGGGGTCGATCTTCATCGTTGCCAGATCGCGATCCTCCTCCCGTTCCATGCGCACCGCCGGGGTCCACAGGCGGTGCTGCTCGTCGGCATACACCGGCAGGCGTGGAACCGGGAGGTTCACCCGTTCCAGAAACAGCGCATCAGGGGCCTTGTTCACAATCGTCAGGGGCGTAACCACCCGGTGAGGACGTCGCGGCACGTCCGCCAGGTCCAGGCGTGCCTGGCTTCGTGTCGCGTAGCACAGCTCGCCGTCAACGGTATTGGTTCCGAACCAGGTATCGGAGGGCACATACACCGGAAACTCCTGCACCTGCGCCGCACCGATCAGCAACTGCACCCAGACCGGGGAACTCAGGTAAAGCGTGACCTGCCCCCTGGCCGGGACGTAAAAGGGGTTCTGCGGCCGGCTGACCATGGGACGATCGGCCAGCGCCACACGCAGTGCCGGTCGGGCCGAGGCCGCGGCTCCGGCAAAGCGAACCCGATCGGAACCGTCCGCGGGAAACGGGTCACGGCAGGGAATCTCCACGGCCAGGGTCGCATCTGCCGGCTCCCGCGGGCGCTGCAAGACCATCTGCCATTCCTGCGCACCATGGGCGAGCCACAGATCCAGCGGCCCGACAGACCAGCGTGCGTGCTGCCCCGGGGCCAGCTTGCGCGGCCCCCACCAGGCGGCAGACGGAGGTTGGATGGTACTCGTGGACATTCGTTGTATTTCCGGTGACCCGGGAAACACTGTAAACCAACTCGCCGGGTCCGAGTCAGAACAAATCTAGCTGGGCCGAGTCGCCCCCGCAGGCACCCCCGACGGGGGGCACAAACTGACTGCAATCCAGTTCCACCAGATGCCCCTCGAGCCCGGCACGCCGCCGCGCGAGCCGGAAGCGTTGACGCAGCAGATCCGCGTATGGCCCGGCCCCGCGCATGCGGTGGCCGAAGGTCGAGTCATAAAGCCGCCCGCCATGGGCCTCGCGCAGCCGCTGCAGCACATGCTCCGCCTTCAGCGGTTCGTATGTCCGCAGCCAGTCCTCGAACAACGGGGCAACCTCGCGCGGCAGGCGCAGCAACACGTAACCGGCGGCTACGGCTCCCGCCGCCGCACCGGCATCCAGCAGGACTTCCAGTTCCGCATCGGTCAGGACCGGGATCAGCGGCGCGACCAGCAGGCTGACCGGTACGCCCGCCTCGCTCAGCCGCGCCACCGTCTCCAGCCGCCGCGCCGGAGCCGCGGCACGCGGCTCGAGCTGGCGCGAAAGGCGACGGTCCAGCGTGGTCATCGAGATCGCAACCTGGGCCAGGCCGCGTTCGGCCATCGGCGCGAGCAGGTCCAGATCGCGTTCCACCAGCGCGGACTTGGTCACGATGGAAACCGGGTGTGCAGTCTCGGCAAGCACCTCGAGGATGGCTCGTGTGATCCGCCGCTCCCGCTCGATCGGCTGATAGGCGTCGGTGTTGATACCCAGCGCAACCGGGGCCACCCGGTGCGAAGGCCGTGCCAGCTCGCGTCGCAGACACTCGGCGGCCCCGACCTTCGCAAACAGGCGACTTTCGAAGTCCAGCCCCGGGGACAGGCCCATATAGGCGTGGGCGGGACGCGCAAAGCAATAGGCGCAGCCATGCTCACAACCGCGATAGGGATTCAGGGACAGCTCGAACGGCACATCGGGCGATCGATTCCACGAAAGCACCGTGCGCGGGTGCTCGTCGGTCACCTCGGTGCGCAGCACGGGCGGCGCTTCGCCATCACCTGCCCACCCATCGTCCAATGGCTCGCTCTGCGTCGGTTCAAAGCGAGCGCCGGGGTCCATCGTGGCACCGCGACCACGCAGCGGCCCGGGCAATGGCCCCGTCACCTCGCGCACCCCCTGCACTCGAACAAAGGTTCGGAACCGCCCGGGCCCGAGGTCCACCCGCGCCCTTCCGTACGCGAACGCAGGCGGTCGAACCACATCGGCGTGTATGCCTCGGAAGGCGTTATGCCGTCTGCGCTGCCGGCACCATCCAGAACGTCAGAGACATCAGAATCGCCGTCACGCTCACCCCCATCAGCGGCAGAAGCATCAGCCCCGCCAGCGGCTCGCGCCGAAACAGCCTCACGCCCATCCCCACAAGCGTCATGGCCCAGCCGATCGCTACAAAGAACGCCAGGGCGTTCAGCTCGGCGCTCCACAACAGGATCAACGCAACTGGCAATCCGAGGTTCAGGAGCACCACGCCCATCTCCTGGCTGCCAGCGGCACGACCGGCCGACAGGCCATACGCATAGGCCGCCCAGATCATCAGCAGTCCGAAGCCAAGCGCCCCGGCCGCCGGCGAACTCAACGGCGCGCGCAGAATGGCCGCCCCGGCCGGTTCAAGCCCGACTCCAAGGGCCACGATCAACAGTGCCACGCCCAGGCTGATGAGCATCCAGAACCAGAGGGTCCCACGTTGCACGTTCGGTTCTGTCATATTTTTCCTCCGTTTTATGTTCACTTCCCGACCTGCCACAAGCCTGCATGTTCAGCCCGCGAGCTTCCAGGCGATGCTCTCACCCGCACGCAGTGGTACCCCGGGGTCGTGACCGAACAGAACGGCATCAGGGACCGTCCAGGGTGATTGTTCCAGCGTCAGCGTGTCCGTGTTTCTCGGCAGGCCGTAGAAATCCGGTCCGAAATGGCTGGCGAAGCCCTCCAGCCGATCCAGTGCATCCACCGCGGCAAAGACCTCGGCGTAGAGCTCGATCGCCGCATGTGCCGAATAAATCCCGGCGCAGCCACAGGACGATTCCTTGGCGTGGCGCGGATGCGGCGCGCTATCCGTCCCCAGAAAGAAACGCGGATGGCCGCTGGTCGCCGCTTCGACCAGGGCCTTGCGATGACGTTCCCGCTTGAGGATGGGCAGGCAGAAATGATGCGGCCGCATCCCGCCCGCAAACAAGGCATTCCGGTTGTACAACAGGTGCTGCGGCGTGACGGTAGAGGCAACGGTCTCCGGCCCGTCTTGCACGAACTGCACCGCAGCCTCGGTGGTAATGTGCTCGAGCACGATGCGCAGCTGAGGGAAGTCCCGCAGCAACGGTGTCAGATGGCGCTCGATGAAGGCTGCCTCGCGATCGAAGATATCCACCTCGGGGTCGGTCACCTCGCCGTGAATCAGCAGGGGCAGATCCACCCGCTGCATCGCCTCGAACACCGGGTAGCAACGGCGGATATCGCGGACCCCGCTGTCCGCATTCGTAGTCGCGCCCGCCGGATACAGCTTGACCCCGTGCACGAAACCGGAGGCCTTCGCCGCCGCAATGGTCTCGGGCGTCGTGCTCTCGGTGAGATACAGGGTCATCAGTGGCTCGAAATCCGCTTCCTGGGGCAGCGCCGCAAGGATGCGGTCGCGATATTCCCCGGCCGCTTCCACCGTTGTGACCGGCGGTTTCAGGTTGGGCATGATGATGGCCCGCCGGAAACGCCGCGCGGTATCGGGCAACACGCTGGCGAGCACGTCTCCGTCGCGCAGATGCAGATGCCAGTCATCGGGGCGGGTCAAGGTCAAGCGGTTCATCGGCAGATCCTGTGGTCGCGGGCGCAGGCAGAGCCGAGCCCTGGTAAGTGGTACGCGTTCAGGATGACGCGCGGCACAGGGCGCCTTCGCTGCTGTCGCCCATCCAGCCGCTGATCGCGTTGCACGAGCCTGCCAGGCGCCTCGCGGCACGGCGAAATTTCGGGCAAGCCTACCAATTTCCCCTGCGCCGCGCCTGTCCCGACTCCGGGGCCACAAGCCCCCCTGTACCCCGGCCGCATTATCCGGCGCCGCCAGGCCCCGCGGCATCCAGAAACGCCCGCAAACCGTCGGTGTAGGCCTCCCCGGTGACCAACGGGCCGTCATTGTGCCCACCTTCCATGCGCAGCAACTGCGCGTCCTTAGCCGCGGCTTGCAGCCGTTCGGCATGGGCAAAGGGCACGATCTCGTCCGCCGGACTGTGCGCCAGCAAAATCGGCGACGCAATGTCGCCGATACGCCCGAGGGTGTCGTACTCGTGGCGCAACAGTGCGCGTACCGGCAACCAGGGATAGATCTCCACCCCCAGGTCGGCGGCCGAGGTGAATGCCGCCTCGAGGATAACCGCGCCGGGCTCGACCGCAGTGGCCAGTTCGGCCGCGACCGCTGCACCCAGGGAGCGCCCGAAGATCACGATATCCTCCGGCGCGAATCCGCGATCTGTAACCAGATGGCGCCAGGCAGCGCGCGCATCCGCGTAGGTTCCTGCCTCGTCCGGGCGCCCCGCACTGCGTCCATAGCCGCGGTAGTCGATGATCAGAACGGCCAGACCCATCGCGTGGAACTGCTGCAGCGAATGCAGGCGGTGACCGATATTGCCGGCATTTCCGTGCAGGAACAGCATCACCGGGGCATCCTCTTGCGGGCCCGGCAGGAACCAGCCATGCAGACGCACCCCGTCTTGGGTGGTCAGTTCCACATCCTCATATGCGAGGCCAATGCGTTCGGGCGTCTGGGTCAGCGTTCCCGAGGGCATGTAGATCAGGCGGTCCTGGGTGACGAATATCATGCCCACCACGAGGGCATACCCCAGCCCCAGTATCATCGCGATCTTGAACAGATTGGCCATACCTTGATCCTGACTGCGGCCGTCCTCCGCACGCAAGCCTCTACCCCGAACCCGAGCTCCCGTACAATAGTGACCACGCACTGTCCGAACAACTGCCCGCATGCGCCATTCGCTGTTGACCAATACCAACCTCCAGGGCCTCGACCGCGACGCGTTGTTGCAACATTTCGCGGGTAACGAGGCGCTGGACAGCGCGGCGGAAGAGCCGCTACGGGATGCGCTCGGGCTTGCGCTGGCGGCGCTCGAAGCCAGCGGGCTCGAGTCTCATCCGCTCGACGTAGCCGAGACCCTCCGGCATCTGAACGTCGACCGCCAGACCCTGATCGCCACCCTGCTGGTGCCCGCCTACCTGGCGGAACACCTGACTCCAGCCGCGATCGAGAGCCGCTTCGGTGCAGCGACCGCACGGCTGACCACCAATGTCGCGGCCCTCGTGCGCCGTCGTTTCGAAACGCCCGCGGGCCGCCCCGAGCAGGCCGAGCGTCTCCGGCGCATGTTGATGGCGATGGTGGATGACGTGCGAGCAGTCCTGATCAAGCTGGCGTTCCGCGTTCAGCACCTGCGCCTGGTGGCACGAGATCCGGACGAGTCCGCACGCGTGCTGGCTCAGGAGACCCTGGACGTAATCGCGCCGCTGGCCAATCGTCTGGGTGTCGGCCAGCTCAAATGGGAGATGGAAGATCTCGCCCTGCGCATCCTCGAACCGGACACCTACCGCGAGATCGCACGCGGCCTGGAAGAAAACCGCACCGAGCGCGAGACCTACGTCGAGGCCTTCGCCCGTACCCTCCAGCGGCGCCTGCAGCAGGAAGGCATCGAGGCCCGCGTATTCGGCCGACCCAAGCACATCTACAGCATCTGGAAAAAGATGCAGCGCAAGCGCACCTCGCTGTCGGAGCTGTACGATCTCCGGGCCACACGCGTCATCGTGGACCAGCTGGCCTCCTGCTACACCATCCTGGGGATCGTCCACAACGACTGGCGCCACCTGCCCAGCGAGTTCGACGACTACATTGCCAATCCCAAAGACAACGGCTACCAGTCGTTGCATACGGCCGTGGTGGGCCCCGAAGGCAAGGTTGTCGAGGTCCAGATCCGCACCCGGGAAATGGACGAATTCGCCGAACTCGGGGTCGCAGCACACTGGCGTTACAAGGAAGGCGGCCGCGAAGACCAGGCCCTCAACCGAGCCATCGCCAGCCTGCGCCAGCTGCTGGAGGCCGACAGTTCCGACCAGAACCTCCTGGACGAAATCCAGAGCGAACCCCTGCACCAGCGCGTCTTCGTACTGACGCCACAGGGCGAAGTGCTGGACCTGTCCCAGGGTGCCACCCCACTGGATTTTGCCTATGCGGTCCATACCGAGGTCGGCCATCGGTGTCGCGGGGCCAAGGTGGATGGCCATATCGTGCCGCTCACCTACCGGCTCAAATCCGGCGAACGCGTCGAAGTACTGACAACCCGCGAGGGCGGCCCCAGCCGCGACTGGCTCAACCCCAACCTGGGCTATCTCAATACCGCCCGCGCCCGCTCCAAGGTGCGTACCTGGTTCCGTCAACAACACCAGGAGGAACACCTCGCGACCGGGAAACAGATGTTCGATCGCGAGTGCCAGCGGCTGGGCTGCGGGCAGGACCTCAATCGCACCGCCCTCGCCGAGGCCATGAAATACCAGACCTTCGACGAGCTTCTGATCGCCCTCGGCAGCGGCGACATCACCACCGCACAGATCGCCGGGCGCATCTCGCAGCAGATCCGCGCGGCCAAACCGAAGGCCCCGCCCGCCACAACCCCCGTGGCACAGCGCCCGCGCCGCACCGACGACGCCAGCGGCGACATCAAGATTCGCGGCGTAGGCGGGCTGCTCACCACACGCGCGCGCTGCTGCAACCCGCAGCCCGGGGACCCGATCATCGGGTTCATCACCCGCGGGGCCGGCGTCTCCGTTCACCGCAGCGATTGCGTCAACATCCTGCACTTGCCGGAAGAAAAGCGCGGCCGCCTGATCCCCGTCTCGTGGGGCGAGGAACCGGAACGCGAAATCATCACCCTCACGGTCGAGGCCCACGACCGCCCCGGCCTCCTGGGCGAGGTTGGCAACGCCTTCTCCGAATGCGGTATCAACCTGTTGCGCGTCAACACCCAGACCAATCGCGAGGATCGCAGCGTGAGCATGGAGCTGGAAGCCGAGTTCAGCGATCTCGGCGAACTGAGCGCCCTCTTTGACCGGCTCCAGGCCCTCAGCAGCGTGCAGACCGTGCGCCGCGCCCCCAACCCCTCATCCTGACGCGCCCTGCAACCGCCCCCCTCGTCCCGCCCGCAGCACAGAAAAAACGGGACCTCCGGCGCCCGGCATGCCCCGGCGAGAGCTCTGAGTCTCACCGCCGAAACCCCGAACAACCGCTCTGCGGTCCCCGGAATAATGCCCCCATGGCCATGTAGGGAGCCAGCTTGCAGGCGAAACTCCTGCCAGAGCCGGATTTGTGGGCAGCGAACGGTTCGCCTGCAAGCAGGCTCCTGCGCGTGGATGGCGTCGGATAACCGCTACGCGGTTTCCGTGATGGCGGGAGGTGGAATAAACGACGTGGAAAAAAGAGGGGCGCAATGGCCGCATCCGCGCCCGACGGCTTGCGGTGCGTGCGTGCGAATCAGCCGCCGCGTTTCAGCGGTCCGGAGCGCATCGTGTGACGGCGTGTGTTTTCGTAGGCGTTGGTGGCCTTGCGCCCGGCACGCAGGTCGCGCAACTGGCGACTGGCATCGCTGCGACGTTCGGCCAGCAAGGGGACGGTCTGCTGATAGAATGCAGACAAACGCTCCAGTGCCCCGCGCAGAGCCTGACCACTGTCATCGCGAAGCGGCACCGGCTCGTCGCCGAACGCGCGCTCCACCAGGACTCGCGCCTGCAGGTCGAGTTGTTCCAGGCGATCCCAGTCCTCCTCGCGGATCGCCTGTTCCATCAATCCCTGTACCGCATCCACCGCGGCCTCCAGCGTTGCGTCGGGGTGGGCGTTATCCGCATCGAGTGCGCTCATGATGCCTGCACCCCATCACGCCCGACGCACGTGGTCAAACGCGCCGGCCTCAACTCGCCCGCTGACGCACGTCATGCGGGATCTCGTCCCAGCCGGACTTGACCTGGCGCAGGAGTTTGGCAACCTCGTCCAGCGCCGCCGAGTCGTTGCGCGCGTTCGCCTCCAGCAGCCGCCGGGACATGTACTCGTAGAGAGCGTCCAGATTCCCCGACAACTCCGGGTTGGGCTTGTGATCCAGGACCGCTCGCAGGGACTCGACAATATCAATGGCTTTGCTGATCTTTTCACCCTTGAGACTCACGTTCCCCTGTTCCATCGCGCCCTTCGCAACCGCGATACGTTCCAGGGCGCCTTCGAACAACATCTGGATCAAACGGTGCGGATCCGCCACCTGAGCCTCGGCCAGTGCGCCCGACTGCCGATACTGGTTCACTCCTCGATTCATTGCCGGTCCGTACATCTGTCTGTCTCCGTTATATCGTCACCGCCTGGCGGTGGTTACTGACGAGAGCGGTTACTGGCCAGCGGCATGTTCGCCAGCTGGTTGGTGAGGAAGTCGCCGGTGCTCTGCAACTGGGCCACTGCCGAATCCATGCGCGAGAACTGCCCGACGAGCCGACTTTCCATCCGTTCAAGGCGGACATCCAGCCGCTCCCTTTGCTGTTCGATCCGCTCCAGGTCGCCCCGCAGCCCATCCGTACGCGTGCCGATCAATCCGTCTGGCCCCACGAAGGTGTTGGCAACCTCTTCCATGCGTCCGCCAACTTCTCTCACCACTTCAGAAATATTCTCGAAACCATTGTTATCCATGGCTTGATTGAAACGGCTGGTATCGAAGTTGAGCGTGCCGTCGCGATTCGACACGATGCCGAGCTCGGACAGGGTCTGCACGCCGGAATCGGGCACCCCGGCCTGTTGCAGCAGGGCCTCGCTGAGGCGGCTACGGATACCGCGCACGGTGCTGTCGCCGGTGAGCACCGAAGGTTGGTTTTCCTCGGCATCAAATGAAGTCAGCTCGCGGGTCTGTCCTACCAGCGCGTTGAACTGCTCCACAAAACCCTGCAAGGCCTCCCGGAGCTGGCCCTGATCCTCTTGCACGGAAACCGTGGCCGGCGCCGTAGACGTCCCCTGCAACTGGATACTGACCCCTTCAATCGCATCGTCGAGCGTATTGCTCGCACTGGTGACCGTGATTCCGTCGATCACGGCCTCGGCATCCTGTGCCGCACGCGTTTCAACCAGGTTACTCGCGTCCAGACGCGCCAGCCCGCTACCGGCCGGGTCTTCGGTTGCCGACAGGGAGATCGTGTTGTCCGCCCCGGTCTCGTTCGCATTCAGAACCAGGCGGGCACCGTTGCCATCGTTGATGATGGAGGCGGTCGCACCCGCACCGGCTTCGTTGATCGCATCGCGAACATCGCGCAACGTATCGCCCGCGTCGACATTGATGGTCACTGCCGATGCGTTACCCACCTGCAGTTCCAGCTGCCCGGCACCCACCACGGCGTCCACATCGCTGAATTCGCCGGGCGCCGTCGCCAGCGCCTGAGACTGGGCCAGCTGATTCACCTGTAGCGAAAAGGAACCGTTGGCTGCACTGCCGTCTGCCGTCACGCTCGCCACGCTCTCATCAGAGATGCTGGTGGTCTGATTCAGCTCGAATCCGGAGAGCGTGCCCAGCGAGCCTTGCAACTGCTCAACCCCGTTGCGCAGGTTCCCGAAAGCCGATATCTGCGCTTCGATGCGCTCTTCGCGCTGGTTGAAACGCTGCTCCCGAGGAACGCGTTCGGCGTTCAGCAGGTCCCCTACGATCTGATTCAGATCGAGCCCGGACCCGACACCCATTGCACTGATTGCCATTGTGTTGCTCCTCGCAGGTCGCCGCCCTGGCCGCCGCTTTGCAGGTACAGTTTCTATAACGACAGCCTAGCGTAAATCTTGATCCCCAACGGCGAAAAATTTCGTCTCATCAACGAAAAAAGCCGCACCTCGGGGGATGCGGCTCAACTCTGGTCGTGGGTTCCGAACGTCGCCGGATCCTGCATGACCCGTCGCTTCAGACTTCTTGATCTAAAACGACGTTCAGCCCGTCCTGGGGGTGTTTGCGCCCGGACCGGCATCCATCCACCACCGCGCCCCATGGCCCCATGGACATACCGGCGCCGAGCGCATCCCATCCTACGGCCCCACGACCCGGCGAGTGGCGGACGCTCGTGACTTGTCTGGTCAGGCCTTGTCCACCAGACCGGTCGCGTCCAGGGTCTGCTCGTCGCGCAGCTGCTCGGCCAGGGCCAGCATCTGCTCCGGCGGAATCTGTCGGATCACATTCTCGCGATCAGCATCCATCACCGTGATCACGGTCCGCCCGCTGACATCATCGACGCTGAATTCGAGTGCTCGCCGAGTCGTTTGCAGGTAGGCATTGATCGACTCCACGACGCGATCCATATCCGACGCATCAACCGGATCAACCGACGGACTCCGTTCTGCACCGGCTGGCGCCGCTGGCTCGGCCGGACGGGTCGACGCGCTCGCGCTGCTTCCCGGCAGGGCCACCGGGACCTTCTCACGAGGGTCTTGCCCCACCCCGGCGGCGGGGGCACGCTCACCAACCGGAGCCCCACGCCCCCCCAGCGTGGCCAGTGGCGAACCGATATTGCCGATACCATCACTCATGTCACAGTCCTCGTCCGAAAGGATGGATGACGGGTCGCGTCCCCCGTCATCCACCATCTACGCGGAAGCTCGAGGGGCCGAGCTTACTGCAGCAGCGCCAGCACGTTCTGCGGAACCGCGTTGGCCTGCGACAGCACCGAGGTACCCGCCTGCTGCAGCACCTGGGCACGCGTCAGCTCCGCCGTCTCCGCCGCGAAGTCCGCATCCCGAATCCGCGAGCGCGCATCCGACAGGTTCTCCGCACTCACACCCAGGTTGTCAATCGTGGCCTCGAACCGCACCTGCACCGCACCCAGCTCCGCGCGCAGGCTGTTCACCTGATTCAGCGCCCCGTCCAG
>NZ_KB907132.1 GCF_000381825.1 Thioalkalivibrio sp. ALJT | reverse complement strand
AAGCCGATAACGCTCAAAACGCCTTCGCCATTTGGAAACCGTTTGCACCGACACCTGGTGCCGGGCCGCGATGTCTCGCCCGGAAAGGCCCTCGGAACTGTCCAGAATCAGCTCCGCGCGTTGCTTTTCGGCCGCTGGCGTTTTGCGGCGCCGCACCCACTGCTGCAACTCGGCACGCTCAGCATCCGACAGGTCCAGCTTGATCGGTTTGCGACCACGTTGAGCCATAACGCCCCCTCTCAAATGGAGATCAACCCATGGCCTATATTGTATAACGAACTAATGTTAAAGCACACTAGGGAAACACTGATTAATGTACACGCTCGCGCTCGAGTCGCTTTTGCGTGCGAACAAGGCGCGGTGACTGCCGTGCAGTCATTCTGCTACAGGTGAACCGCAACGCCGTGTGCGCGCCCGTTTTTGATAACAACGGGCGGCCGAGCCCCTGCATTGAATGGTTGGTGGGGTTGGTACCCCAGGTTCCCCGATCCTGCGTTGCGGCCCTTGCCGGTAGAACCACTACCGGCTGCGCTCCGCGCCTTGTCTCGGAAAACCTGGGGTACCAACGCGAGTGTGTACATTAATCAGTGTTTCCCTATTTGAGACCGAGCTGCTTCCTGGCCTCGTCCAGCGAGACTTCCCTACCAGCCTCCAGGTCCGCCAGACCCGCGACGACGGCCCGCATGAAGTCCCGCTCTTCCTCAGCCTTTTCGAAATCCGCCACCGACTGAACCACGGCAACACCCCTGCCCCGGCTAGTCAGCAGTACGGGCCGGTGAACCTCGGCCACGTGTTTCATAACCCGTCCGGGATTCGTCTTCAGGTCGGTCAGGGGGACCAGGTCTTCGGAAAATTTGATCATCGCAATCCGCTCCATCATAAGCCGCCGTTAGGGCGGACTATAGCACCTGTTAAAAGGGCTATGGAGAGCACCCTGCGGAAGAAGACGGAGGAAGTGGACACCCATCTTCTTCGAAGCGTCACACTGTTATCCCGGCCGGGCAGAAAGACGGGGTCGGACCAAGGTAACCGACGGCCGAGGCGCATGCCCGAGCCGCCATCGGCGAGGCAGTGGCGCTCCTGGAGCGCTTTCCGCTGAGCTGCCGCATGGCCGACGCCTACCACCCCCGCATCCGCGAACTCCTGATTCCGTTTGGGCGCTCGGGTTATGTTGCCCTGTTCGAGATCGACGATGCCGAGACGGTCACCCTGCTGGCGTTTCGGCACCAGCGCGAGGACGACTATTTTGGCGGCGAATGACGGGCGGGAAAAACGGGGACAGATTGATTTCTCATGCCTGACGTGACGGCGGACGGCCTGGACGCCGCCGCTCAATGCAACAGCCGATGACCTCCTCCACCCCATCCACAAAACGCCAGTTGCCGGTGAGTTGGCCGCGCTGCAGCGCCTCGCGCATCAGCGACAGCCCCTGTTCCGGGACGCCCTGCTCCACGAACCGCGCATACCGGACTCGTCGTTCTTCGACATCATCCCCTCAAGGTGCTCGCGCGCCACGTGGCAGCAGCAATGTGCTCCGCGAGAATCTACAGGGGCAACGTCGTTTGTCGGCTGGCTTTCAACCGGGTGTTCCGCGCCGCCGAGGCCAGCTTGGTGACGCGCACGCCCAGCAGCCGCAGCGGTTGACCCAGGTCGATCCGACGCAAGCAGTCACGGGACGCGGCCAGAATCGCCTGAGGGTCGTCCGTCCACGTGTCCAGCGTAAGGTCGCGGGTAACCGTGCGGAAATCGCTATAGCGCAACTTGATCCCGACCGTCCGGCCCAAGTAGCCCTTGCTATGGAGATCCCCGGCAACCCGTTCGCACAGGGCCACCAGTATGCGAGTCAGCTCGTCGCGATCCGCCCGTGGATGCAGGTCCCGCTCGAAGGTGGATTCTCGGCTGATGGATTTAGGCTCCCGCTCGGTGATTACGGGGCTGTCGTCCCGGCCATGGGCCACCTCATACAGCCACCAGGCATAGGTCTCGCCAAAATGCTGGCGCAACCGATATAGATCGGCCTTCGCCAGATCGCCAATCGAGACGATCCCCAGCGCTTTCAGGCGCTTGGTCGCCTTTGGCCCTATACCGTTCACCTTCCCCACCTCCAGCGCCCAGATGCGCGCCTCGAGGTCGCCTTCGCCCAGCACCGTCATCCCCGCCGGCTTCTCCAGATCCGAGGCGATCTTGGCCAGCAGCTTGTTAGCGGCCAGGCCGATGGAACAAGACAGCCCCGTCTCGGCCTGCACCGCATCGCGAATCCCTCGCGCCGTCTCCACCGGATCGCCCTTCACATCGGTCAGATCGATAAACACCTCGTCGATGCCGCGATCCTCGACCTTATCGGCTCGCGCCCGGACCACCTGCTTGAACTGACGCGAACAGGCGCGATAGGCATCGAAATCCGCCGGCAACAAAACCGCATCCGGCGCCAGCTGCCCCGCCTTCATCAGCCCCATCCCGGAATGCACCCCAAACGCCCGCGCCTCGTAGGTCGCCGTCGTCACCACACCGCGCCCTCGATAATCGCCGAGCCGTTCGAACCGATACCGCCAATCTGCCCCTCGCTCCGGCACGGAGAGACGTCGCCCTCCGATCACCGCGGGCCGCCCCCGCAGCTCCGGATAGCGGAGCAGATCCACGGATGCATAAAACGCATCCATATCGAGATGAGCGATGGTTCTCACGGAATGGCAATCAGACCCGGACTCGGCTTAAGGAGACGCCGCACGCTGCGCTCCCTGAAGGGGGTAGTCTACCAGCCAGCATCCCGACCACCGATGAATTACCGCCCCATCCCACCCTGCTGTGGGAGGCCGGCCCTCTGGCCAAGGGGCGTGGCTGGCGCTGGATCGGCCAGAGGCTGCCCGCCCACAACACATCCCCCCGTCGTTGCGAACCCCCAGGGGCCGCGGCAACCACCAATCAAGAAACCGCAGGGCTCTGAACTTGCCTTTTTCGAGGACTCTCGCTCAAAGGACACGACCTAAACCCACTGGCGTGCGGCCGTGCCGGATAAGGCAGCGGCGCACAGCACGGCCTAGTGGCCTGGGCGACATCGAATTGAGAGTCTCCCTGGTCAGTCCTCAGCCCCATCCGCACCACTGCTCTTCAACCCCAGATGCGCCTCCAGTTCGGCCACCCGGGCTTCCAGTGCCTTGAGCCGGTCGGTCACGGCCGGGCTGTCGGGAGTGGCTGCTCGGCTCGCGCTGGCAACCGACCGTTGCAGCCGTTCGCCGTCGATCTCACCACACAGCCGGTGCATGTAGCGGTCCTCGCGCTGGCCAGGGGCACGGCCCAGGTCCGTGATCAGAGGCGCTTCGCGCCCGGCCAGACTCTGAAGGTTGTCGCGCACCCCTTCCTGGTCATCAAAACCATGCAGGCGCTCGGCCCGCGTATACAGCTCGGCCACCGTTTGCGGGCCCCGTAACAGCAGCAGCCCGATGATCGCGGACTGCCCCGGCGTCAGCTCCAGTACGTGGTTGGCCTTGTGTGCGTAGCGCGTCGCGCGGGCGCCGACATCACTTTTGACCAGGCCGCGCTGCTCCAGCTTGCGCAGCGCCTGACCGACCTGGCCCGGCTCAAGCTTCATTACCGGGTGCCGGCTGGTTTTCTGGTTGGCCGCCGTGACCGTGGCATTCAGGGTCAGCGGGTAGCTCTCCGGCGTGGCCGCTGCCTTCTCGATCAGACAGCCCAGCACGCGGGCCTCTTCAGGCTCCAGTGGCGGCTCCAGGGGCAGGCCTGGGGCGTTTTCGCTTGGATCGCTCATGCACATCGGGTCCGGTTGCGGGAGTGGTATGTAGTATGCGGCATTGCGCGGTTTCGTTCGTGCGATTGGCCTGCTTGATCGGCTGAGCTCGAACCGGGCTGCGCAGGGCTACTTTCATGACTTCACCCTGGCGCGATTCCTTGTCGACGGCCACCTCCACTCTCCCAGCTGACACCCCCCGTCCGCGCGCCGCCCGGTGCGGTTTCCGGAATGAGCGTCCAGGCTGGGCGAAAGGATGATTACTGGAACGATCCGAGCCGTTGCCGCAGTTGCTGCGGTATCTGGCAATGACGGGAAAACCGTACGGTTTACGGGACGTACGCCAAGGCGTACTCTTGGTCGAAGCCCACACACTTGCGAGGTGCGCCATGACGGGAATTACGGCTACAGAGGCGCGCAGCAACCTCTACCGGCTGATCGACGAAACGGCGGAATCCCATGAGCCGATTGTGATCACCGGCAAACGGAACAACGCAGTCCTGCTATCCGAGTCGGACTGGTCGGCCATTCAGGAGACCCTGTACCTGCTATCGGTGCCGGGTATGCGCGAGTCGATCCGCGAGGGCATGGATACTCCGGCGGATGAATGCCATGAGGAGCTTGATTGGTGACATGGAAGTTGGTCTACACCCGACAGGCTCAAAAGGATGCGAAAAAGCTGGCTGCCAGCGGCCTTAAGCCAAAGGCACAGGCACTGCTGTCGCTGATCGCGGAAGATCCGTATCAAACGCCCCCACCTTGCGAGAAGCTGGTGGGTGATCTCTCCGGCGCGTACTCGCGGCGCATCAATATTCAGCACCGGCTTGTGTACCAGGTGCTTGAAGACGAGAAAGTGGTCAAAGTGATTCGTTTATGGAGCCACTACGAGTAACCCGGCTACAAAGAAACAAGAAACGGGGACAGATTTATTTTTCTGCGGCCAGAACGTCATCCTGGCCGGGGCAACGCGGAGGAGCGGGATCTCCGGCGCCAACGCCTGCCCCGTGGCCCGAGGTCGTTGCAGGCATCGGCACCCCGCTGCCATCGATACCCCGAACGCCAGGCAGCGCGGGCGCGGATCAGGGGCGCCATGCGCGCCAGTAGGCGTGCAGTCGTTTTTGCAAGGCCTTCGGCTTTTCGGCGTACACGCGCTGACCCAGCGACAGGCCGCGCGCCCGTAGAGAGCCCTTCTGCTCGGCCACCTGGGCACGCAGTCTGGCGATGGCCGAGGGTTCCATCACCCCCTCCGGCAGACCGACCAGCACCGTGTCCACAACGGTCAGGTCATGGTCGTCGCCGAGCAGATCGGACAGTGTTCCCAGGGCCCGGGCCTGCGCTTTCATCATCTCCGGCCAGACGGGCCGCAGCAGGCGCATCTGGATCCAGTGCTCCTTGGTCCGCTTGCGCCATGTGTGCCAGAGCTCGTCATCTCCGTCCACAAGCGCCACTCCCAGCGCCTCTCGCCCACGCCGATAGGTCCGTTCGAGCCCGGGCGCGATCCGTGCAAACCCCTTTCCCCGCGATGGCAGGGCAACCATCTCGGCCCGGCGTTCCCGCAACGCCGCAGCGACTGCATGACGCTGCGCCTTCAGTTGATCGTCTCCTGCCTGCGCTGCGCCATACTGCTCGGAGAGATAGCGATGCAGCGGTTCTACGGAGGGCATCCCGGGCGCGTCTGCCAGGGTGCGCAGCGTCGTCAGGATGACCGCTGCATCGCGGGCGCCGGACAGTGCCCGACCCAGATCCCGCAGCGCCCGGTTCCTGTCGCGAAAATCCTTGCGGGGCAACTGCGGCTCGACCAGGCGCAGCAACGCCCGTAGCCGTTTGAGCCGCTTTCGGGTCTCGTGGACCACCCGGTCATCAGGAATCCCGGCGTCCAGAAGCTCCGCCTCACCGCTGGACATCTCCTCGCGCACTACACGGCGGAGGCCGGCCGAGACGGATTCCTTGCGCTTGAATGCGAATGCCATGTTCCGGCCTCAAAGCCAATCGGTCAGGAAATCTTCACCTTTTTTTCGATCTCGCTCCACAGCGCGGCATAGTCCCGCGTGACCGGGGCATGCGGGGCGAACGCGGGCAACGGCTGCATCTGCTCGCCCATGCGCTCCACGATGGCGGCGTAAGGAATCTCGGCGGTCAACAGACGCTTGAGCGAGACGGGCGGTTGATCGCGCAAGGTTCTGTGGAGCCTGCGGCGTCGATCGACCTGGCAGAAAAAGGGATATAGCTGCTTGTGCCCCAGCCCCCGGTCCTTCATGAAGGACCGGACCTGATCGAAGGAGCGCACGGACAACGAGGACGGAATCAACGGGACCAGGACCGCGTCGGTTGCGGCAAAGACCTGCCGGGCGAGCTCGGAGAGGCTGGGTGGACAGTCCAGCACCACCAGCGAGTAGTCCTCCCCGAATGGCGAAATGAGCCTGGCCAGGGTCTGATCGCCATCCGCGTGACGCTTGATGGCCACATCCAGGTTGCGATAGGCGAGATCCGACGGGATCAGGTCCAGCTTCTCGTAGGGCGTGCGCCGGACCAGGTGCCCGACGGGAACCTTCCCGCGCAGGATCTTTTTGATCTCCCCGCTGCCCGTCGCCTGCGGCGCCAGATACCAGCCCCCTGCGCCCTGGGGATCAAGGTCCCAGAAGAGCGTGCGCAGGCCGGAAGCGGCAGCCAACCAGGCACAATTGACGGCTGCCGAGGTCTTCCCTACCCCGCCCTTCAGATTGTAGAAGGCAATCGTTTTCATTGATGTTTGCAAAAGTACCAGGCCACGTATGGACCCGATGACCGGACGCTATCACACTCAGCGGGGCGATCGTCACCGTGGCGCGGAGCCTGTCGGATTCGGGGCGGATCGGTTGCGCGTGCGGGAGAGACCGCGCACCGAATGCCAGGAGAAGAGAGGGCATCCCCCCTCTTCCAGACGCCACACAGCGATCCTGGCCGGAGCGCAGCGGTTATCGGGGATGGCGACTGCCTCGAACACTCGCCCCCGTACGAGGGGGGGGCAACATCCGGCTCTGGCGGGGGCTTCGCTTGCAACAAGCACCTGCGGGACCGGATCGCTCTGGAGGTATTGGGATTGGATGGAGGGGCATGGGAACCCCGGGTTCGTGCCTGCTTCACTGGCCGAGTGCCCGGATAACCGCTGGGCGGCTTTCGGGATGGCTCCAGGCGGCGTCGGGGGCTGGCCCTGCTTTTCGCCTCTGAGCAGCCGGGGGATGGCAGCAAGGTACGCCTGTCTGGAACGGGGGGTTATTCTTCTTCGTCGTCCTTGCCGCTGGGGGTGATGGTGCGGCCGACGGCTGCGGCGGTGCGCCCGGTGGCCTTGACCGTACTGGTTGTGACGCTGACGGCAGCGCTGGTCGCGGCTGTGGTGGCACCGATGACGGTGCAGCCGCTGGTCAGGGGCAGCACGAGGGCCATTACGAACAATGGGCGCGCGAGGTGCTTTAGGCGCATGGACAATCGCTCCGAACGGGACGAGAGACAAGCCTGACCGACTGGAGGGGCCTCTGACAAGCGTGAAAAAGGGGAGACTGGTTTTCCGGGCCAGAAAGATGAAACCATTCATCCTGTTCCGGGCACCAAGCCATCATCTCAGCCGCAGCGGTTATCCGGGATGAAAACCCAACCGGCACCTCGATGCCGCAGGAGCCTGCTTGCAGGCGACGCCCCTGCCCGCGCCCGGCTCTGGCAGGCGCATCCGCCTGATATAGTCATCCCGGCCGCCGCGCAGCGGAGAGCCGGGATCTCCGACATCCGCTCCTGCCCCGCCGGCCGAGATCGCGGATAACCGCTGCGCGGTCTCCGGGATGACCATATGAGCTATCGAGGCCCCACCTTGTTTTGCCACGGGACTCAGGGTGCGCTTGAAGATGCCCCTGGTCCGGCCTGGTACGGCATCTGCGGGACCGGACTGGTCCGCCTTGCGCCTGCCCGGCGCCGTTACGTTACGGCCACCCGGGCAGTGAGGCATGCAGGAAGCGGCTCCGGGGCAACGCGCGATTGCGTACCCCGGAGCGCGGAAGAAAATGAGACGAAGAGGGCGCCACGCCCCGGTCCACAGGGACGGGTGAGGCGCGTGGGAGTGGCTGCGAAGATCAGTGCTGGTTGCTCATCTCGCTGGGCTTGATGCCCGGTCGATGCTGATGAACCCGAGCGCGCCGCGGCTCCTGTGCCATCAAGCGGACCACAACGGCGGCCACTGCGAGCGCTGCAGCAACGCCAATCAGAGTAATATGATCAAAATGCATGGTGTATCTCCTGTAACGGGCCGATGTCGCGATATGTGCAACGATCAGCTGGTACCGAACCTTGCACAGCCTTCACGATACGGATGGCCTGTTACATGAGGATTTCCTAATCTGCTAACTTTGTAACAAGATGTTTCACCCCTACTTCCGTTAGGTCTACAGAAGCGCTCATGGAGACAACAGCCCCGCCGAAAATCCTTGTGGTTGACGACGATCCCGGTCTGCGGGATCTGCTGCAGCGCTACCTCGAAGAACAGGGGTACAGCGTGACGGCGGTTCCGGACGGCACCGGCATGGACGCGGCGCTGGAACAGGCCTCGTTTGATCTGCTGATCCTGGACGTGATGCTGCCCGGTGAAGACGGTCTGTCGCTGTTACGCCGCATCGTGAACAAGACCCGCCTGCCGGTCATCATGGTGTCGGCACGTGGCGAGGACATCGACCGCATTGTCGGGCTCGAGGTCGGCGCGGATGATTATATCGCCAAGCCCTTCAATCCGCGGGAAATGCTGGCCCGGGTACGGGCGGTCCTGAGACGCCACGGTGCGGTCCATGAAGACCAGGCCTCTGCGGAAGAGGACGATGTTGGCCGTTTTGGCCCCTTCGAGCTGCATACCCGTGCGCAATGCCTGCTTCGGGGCGAGGAGGAAGTCCCGCTCACAACCGGCGAATTCACGCTGCTGCGGGTACTGGTGGAGCATCCCCGCCGGGTCCTTGACCGCAACACGCTGCTGGACTTGATCAAGGGTTATGAACACCAGCCATTCGATCGCAGCATCGACGTCCGCGTCGCGCGGCTGCGCCGCAAGATCGAGGACGACCCGAGCCAGCCCCGTTATATCCGCACCGTCTGGGGGCGCGGGTACCTGTTCGCGCCGGACGGCGCCGAGGCAAATGCATGAGGTGGCTGACGTCGCTTGCGCCGAGCTCGATCTTCATACGGACCACGAGCATCCTGCTCGTGGCGTTCCTGACCTTCGCCATCCTGACGCTTGGTGTCGTCGCCCACTTCACCATTCTCCCCCTGGCGCGCAGTGCGGCCGACGACACGGCTGCATTGATGTTGCTGTCGGGCCGGAGCTGGGCCGAGATCCCCCCACCCGCACGCAGGGGCTTCAACGAACGCCTGCGACGTGAGCACGGGCTCCGGATCACCCAGTCCAGCGAACCCCTGGACCCGGCGGAAAAACTGCGCCTGCCGTATCTCCGGTTCGTGCAGCAATCGCTGTCGGAACGGGTTGGCTTCGATGTCCCGCTGCGACCACAGGACATCGACGGGGAACGCTGGTACTGGGTTGATCTTGCACTGGGCAACCAGAACCTGCGCATCGGCTTTGCCCATGACCGGGTGGCCACTCAACGTGTCGAAGGGGCCCTGTCGGTTGCGCTCATTACCTTTCTGCTCGTACTGCTGACCGCCCTGTTCATGGCCGGTGGCACCACGCGCCGCATTCGACGCCTCTATACCGCCGTCTCCAGCGTGGGGCAGGGTCAGATACCCGAGCCCATTCCCGAGAAAGGCCCGCGTGAAGTCCGTCTTCTGGCTCGCAATTTCAACAATATGGCCCTCAAGGTTCATCAGTTGCTGGCGAATCGAACCACCCTGCTGGCCGGCATCTCGCACGACCTGCGGACCCCCCTCACCCGAATCCGCCTCTCCCTCGAGATCCTGCGCGAGCGCCCTGATCCCGAACTGATCGAAGGTATCTGCAACGATCTGCAGGCGATGGACCGGATCATCCACCAGTCCCTGGCCCTGAGCCGGGACCTCGAGACTCGGGAAGAACAGACGGTCGACATCAATGCCCTGCTGGAACAGGTCATCGCCGACGCCGGTGGCGAAGAGGCCCGAATCCTGTACCGCAGCGCCCCCGACTCCTGCACCCGCCGGGTGAACTCGGTCGCCCTGCAACGCATCCTGTCGAATCTTCTGGAGAACGCCGTGCGCTACGCGGGCGAAGAAGCGATCGAGGTCGCGCTGGAATGCGGGGCTGCCGTCACCATTCGCATCCTGGATCGCGGGCCCGGCATCCCCGAAGACGAACTCGAGAGCGTATTCCAGCCATTCCACAGGCTCGAGGCCTCACGCAGCGTACAGACGGGTGGCAGCGGCCTCGGTCTTGCCATCACGCGCCAGCTCGCCGAAGGCAACGGCTGGACGGTCTCCCTGATCCCGCGTACCGGCGGCGGGATCGAGGCCCGCGTGCGATTACCCCTGGACCCCAAAACAGCCAAATCGGGGACAGACTAGCTTTCCGACCGCTCGGCACCCCCATACCGCAGGAGCCTGCTTGCAGACGAATGCCTTTGCCTGGGCCGGACACGGGCAGGGGCTTCGCCTGCAAGCAGGCTCCTGCAAAGCTGTCGAATCCCGACATGGGCATCCGAGCGAAAAGTGGATACCGCCTTGTCTTCAGGGCCACGCCGGATATGTAACCATAGGCCGGGAAAACGGGCCACACTCCCACCCGCTGCGGCCAAGCCACCCCGAACCCGACAGCCCCCCGAATCCGGACATACCGAAAAGGTTCAGCACAAATGGCCGATACGCGCTACGTCACCGCAAACCGTTTGACTGAAGAGTCGAAGGCGATCCAGACACGCGGCCGCAACCTCGCGCTCATTCTGGGGCTGCCGGTGGCGCTCGGTGCGTTTTTCCTGCATCCGCTGGCGGGGCTGGTCGCGCTGGGATTTCTGGCGGCGCTGGTCACCAGCATTGGCGGCAGTGCGGTCATCGAGGCGGGCGCGCGGGGCGAAGATGCGGCGCTGGCATACCTGGCGAAGCTTCCCGACTCGTTCACGGTCTTCAATCAGGTCGACCTTCCGGACGAGCGCTCACGCACGGGCGTGGCGGAGGCGGATCTGGTGGTAGCGGGGCCGGAGGCCCTGTTCGTGATCGAGGTAAAACACAACAGCGGGGCGATCGACTGCGACGAACAGGCGGCGCAATGGACCGTGAACAAGACCGGGCGTCGCGGCAGCCGCTACACCAAGCAGATGCGCAACCCAGTGCGGCAAGTGAAGAAACAGGTGTGGCTGCTGAGCGAATACTTGAAGGGCCGCAAAGCCAAGCGCTGGATTCAGCCGATCGTTCTGTTCACGCACCCGGAGGCGTCGTTGGGGCGGTCGTCCGAGCTCTCCGTGCCGGTACTGAAGGGACCCGAACTGGTGGAATACATCCGCCGCTTTCGCCCGGAGCGCCCGCGCCCGGTCAAGGAGGACACGGTCCGGGCCATTGCCGCATTGAAGGGCTAAAACAAAAACGGGGACAGATTTATTTTTCGAAGCGGTCGAACGGGACTACCCGCCCCTTCCGAACCGCCACACGGTCATCCCGGCCGCAGCGCAGCGAAGAGCCGGGATCTCCAGCGTCCGTCGCGCCCCCGGCATCCGGGTTCCCGGATAACCGCTGCGCGGCTTCCCGAATGACACCCCGTTCGGCACCCCTCATACCGCAGGAGCCTGCTTGCAGGCGAAGCCCCTGCCCGCGTCCGACTCTGGCAAGGGCGTTCGCCTGCAAGCAGGCTCCTGCGGGACTGTGGTAGCCCAACGGGGACCCGGGTTCCCAACCGGGATATCGTTCCGGTCACGCAGGACGGAGGTGCCCGGGTTCGGGGCAGGCCGGGGCACTGCGGATGACGACCGCGTCAGGTCTTGTCCATAATCGCCGCGCATGGGGTTGGAACAACCAGCCCCACGACAAGAACATAACGAGGAGACGATATGAAGACGGCTTTCACCATGGCGGTGCTGTGCGCGGGACTGATGGGCACAGCGCAGGCCGACGGCTGGTCCATGATGCCCGTTCAGGATCCGGACTGGTCGCCCGATTTTACGCTGGCGGCGACCGCCGGGCCCATGAATGTGGATGTGTCCGAGGTGGGTTCTGATACCGCCCTGGGTGCACAGCTGTCGCTGAACTGCCCCTGGTTCACGCCGCCGGCGGGCAACATCCGGCAACAGTTCAACTTTAACCGTTTCGACAACGATGGCCTCAAACTTCAGACCTTTGAGGTAAATCCGCGCTGGTATGCCGGCAGCGGCAACCTCACCTACGGCGTTGGCCCCGGCTTTGGTTACGTCCGGGCCAACCCCGAGGACGACGCGTCCGACAGCATGTGGGCCTTCCAGCTGGGGACGGATGTGGAATATCGCCAGGGCGCCCTGTTTGCGGGCGCGAGCGTGCGCCAGCAGTTCACTCGTGGCGGCGATGCCGACAACCTTCTGGGTCAGGTCAAGGTGGGCGTTAATTTCTGAATCTGGCGCACCCTCGCCGGTTCGGAGCGGCCGGATTCCGGGACCCCCGGCGTCCGGGCGCCCCCAACCCTGATTGCGGCCCGGATCGGTCGGATCCAGGCGCTCGCCTGCGTTGCGGACAGCCGCCCTCCGGGTGGCCACATTGGTCCGCCGTGTAATCCCTGCACCCGACGCTTGACCATGGCCGCCCCCGATCAATGCCGGGCAATCTCGACCTCCTGTTGAACAAGCATTATCCCGACCGCTGCAGACGCAGGCTCGCGAGGTCCTGCGACAACATGTTGTACGCATTGCGATGCACCTCGCTGTATCCGCTCGAGGATTGCTGCAACGGCATTGTTCGCGGCCACCACAAGCGCAGAAGGCCCTGCCCCCTGCCCGAGTTTCCAATGTCCTGACAACCTGCAGACACCCCCGGGGTTCGTGACGTTGTTCGCCAGCCCCCCGGGGGCCTTGCATATGCTCTATCTTCTTTCCCGAATGTGCAGACGAGAGGCCTCCGGCGATGGCGACCGTGAAAAGCACCTGCTACGAATGCGACGCCAACTGCGCGATCGACGTGACCCTGGACAACGCCGGCGATCCGGTGAAGATCGACGGCCCCGACTGTCCGCGGTGCTACGTCCAGCTGGATCGGCGCAACCATCCCGAACGCCTGCTGTACCCGTTGCGGCGCACCGGACCGCGCGGCAGCGGCGAGTTCGAGCGCATCTCCTGGGACGAGGCGCTGGATACCATCGCCGAGCGCCTGCGCGCGACCCGCGACGCGCACGGCGCCCCGGCGGCGGCGTTCTTCGCCGGCTACACCAAGGAGGCGCGGCCGCAACTGCAGCGCCTGGCGCATGCCTTCGGCTCGCCCAACTACCTGACCGAGAGCGGCTGCTGCTTCTCCGCCACCAAGGTGGCGGAGGAGGTGACCTTCGGCACCAAGATCAAGACCTCCTCCACCGTGGCCTCGGATGCGACCCGCTGCCTGCTGGTGTGGTCCACCAACCCGCGCGGGTCCATCCCGCCGTTCCATCAGCATGCGCTGGCCGCGGCGCGCCCCGGCTGCGCCACCGTGGTGGTGGACCCGCGGGTGACCCCGCTGGCGGAGCAGGCGGAGGTGCATCTGCAGATCCGCCCGGGCACCGACGGGGCGCTGGCGCTGGGCATGCACTACCTGATCTTCGAGAACGGCTGGCAGGACCAGGCCTTCCTCGACGAATGGGGCAACGGGGTGGAGGCCTTCCGCGAATACGTGGCCGAATTCCCGCCGCAGCGGGTGGCGGCGATCTGCGGCATCGAGGAGGCCGACCTGCAGCGCGCCGCCGAGCTCTACGCGACCCGCGCCCCGGCGCAGATCATGCTCTCGCCCACCGCCACCGTGCAGCATTCCAACGGCTTCCAGAATCACCGCGCGGTGACCCTGCTGGCGGCGGTCACCGGCAACATCGACCGCGAGGGTGGCAACCGCTTCTTCAACGACAAGGTCACGCCGAAGCCGATCGACCTGTTCGACCACTGCAAACAGAATCTTCCGCCGCGCATCGGCGACGAGACCTTCCCGGTGTGGACGGCCCACTGGCCGGCGGCGCAGAGCATGCTGCTGCCCAACGCGATCCTCGACGGCCAGCCGCAGCCGGTGCGCGCGCTTCTGGCGATGGGCATCAACACCGCGATGTGGCCGAACTCGAAGCGCATGGAGCAGGCGCTGGGCGCGCTGGATTTTTTCGCCGTGTCGGACTTCTTCCACAACCCGGCCACGCGCATGGCGGACATCGTGCTGCCGGCCGCCACCAGCCTCGAGCGCCCGGCGCTGATCGCCTATCCCGGCTGCAGCTTCCGCGGCGAGCTGCGCTACCGGCATCAGGCGGTGGCCCCGCGTGGCGAGGCACGCGCCGACGCCGAGGTGTTCCTCGAGCTGGGCGTGCGCCTCGGGATGGCGGACCCGTTCTGGAACGGCGAGCTGGAAGCCAGCTGGGCCGAGGCGGCCGAGGGCATCCCCGAGACCATCCGCGAGCAGGTGTACAACGACCCGGACGGAGTGACCGTGTTCGCGAAGGCCCTGGACGACATGGTCGAGCACGGCTTCGAGGAGAGTGATCGCCAGTACCGCCTGCACGGCTTCCGCACCGTCAGCGGCAAGGTGGAATTCGATGCCGCCGAGCTACGCGAGGCCGGGCACGACGGCCTGCCGCTCTGGCGCGAGCCGGCGGAGAGCCCGGTTTCCACGCCGGAACTGGCGCGCGACTATCCGCTGGTGCTGACCAGCGGCGCGCGCCACAAGCACGCCACCCACTCGCAGCACCAGTACCTGGAGCGCATGCGCCGGGCGATGCCGGAGCCGCTGGTGGAGCTGCACCCGCAGGACGCCGCGGCGCGCGGTATCGCCGATGGCGACACCGTGGAGGTGCGCTCGCCGCGCGGGCGGGTCGCCTTCGTGGCGAAGGTCACCGATCGCATCAAGCCCGGCGTGGCGCACTGCCAGCACGGCTGGAATCACGCCAACGTCAACGAGCTGACCGACGATCGCAAGCTCGACCCGATCAGCGGCTTCCCCGCGTTCAAGTCGCTGCTGTGCGAGGTGGAACGCCTGCGCGCCGGGCACGAACAACGCCTGCCGGAGGCGGGCTGACCTTGCCCTTCGTCGGCGTCCTCCCCGAGCGTCGACACATCTTCCGGCCCGAGCCGCGCCGCGAGGTGGCGGTATCCGATGCCGCCGCCTGGCGCCTGAACCCCGGGCATCGGCATGTCTATGACAAGCTGCGCCTGGCCCTGGATGCGGGCCTGACGGCCGCGCCCTGCGGGGTCGCGCCCACGGACGTGGGGCTGGACGCGGCGGACACGGTGTTCGTGAAGCCGATCACCAACCTCGCCGGCATGGGGCTGGATGCGCGTGCCCTTCCCGCCGGCGAGGTGCCGGCCGAGCCCGGCAGCTTCTGGTGCCAGCGCCTGGAGGGCGCCCACACCAGCACCGACTGCCTGGTGGAGGACGGCGAGGTGCGCTGGTTCGCCCACACCCGCGGCTCGGACGAAAAGGACGCCGCGCGCCCGATCTACTGGGAGGTCGGTGCCGCCGTGCCCGAGGTGGAGCCGTGGATCGCCGACTGGGTGCGGCGCAACCTGACCGGCTACAGCGGCATCTGCAACATCGAGCTGATCGGCGGGCGACCGATCGAGGCCCACCTGCGCGGCTCCAACGGCTTCTTCGACTTCTACGGCCCGGCGTTCATCCCCGCCTGGGTCGCACTGGCAGACGGCGAACCCTTCACCCCGCCCCCGCCGATCCCCGGCGGTTTCGTCATCTCGGTATTCGGCGGGATCGAACTGGAGGACGCCGATTTCCGCGCCGCCGAAGACGCTGGAGTCGACCTGAAGCCCGATCCCTCAACCCCGGGCCGATCCGCCATCCTGCGCAGCGCCGACCGCGACACCGGCTTCGCCCTCTACCGCCGCCTCACCGGCCACCCCGCCCCGGACGCCCGAGATCCCGGATAACCGCGGCGTGGTTTCCGGCATCACACCCGTTCGACAACCCCCAATGCCGCAGGAACCTGCTTGCAGGCTCCTGCGGGTATCGGGGCGTCCTGATGCGAGCAGGGACCAAGGACGTTCCTTGCCATGACGCCGCAAGGGGGCAAGCATCAGGACTCCCGTCGCGGGGCAGGCACGATACGAGATCAGCAACCGCCTCCACCGCCGGCCGGGCCCCCTCCGCCGCCGGTACCCCCTTTGCGAACACTTTCCTCCAGCCACAGGGCCATGTGGCAGGCAATGGCGATGGCCCCGAGCGGGCGCGGATGGACCATTTCCACAAACCAGCCGCCTGTCGTGGCGATTCCCTCCTTGGGGCGAAAGGTCGCGACCAGGTCACGGCGGTCCCGGAGGGTATAGTCGAATAGCCGGCTCCAGTCGGCACGTTGGCCATTAAGCTGATAGTGCTCGTCGCGGTAACTGAACAGCCCGCTCAACGTCTTGCGGTCCGTGCTGGTCTCCTCGATCAGCGTGACCGTGCCGGCACCGGCGCGCCAGCGCTTCTGGCGCCGCGGCATCCCCAGAAAAGCGATATGGTGCTGAAGTTTCGTGAAAAATCGCTCGTCTGGCGAAGCAGTCATATACATGCGTGTGGTGGTAAAGTGCAGCTCCGGCTTGCCGAACCAGGCAAAAAAGCCGCCAGACGGACGGGCTAGACGAGCGATCGAGGTTCCGAACTGCCGAAGTTCCGCGATGCTGCCCGCCTTTGCGCCAAGAATCGGGAGCAGCTCAATCGGCGATACCTGCTCGAACTCAAGCAGCCCATCCACTGGCGTTTCCTCTCCCGGAGGCGAGGCCCCGGGCCTGTCGGAGACTTGCGCACGCCTGCCAGCGGGGGGCGCGGCAGGTCCATTCGGTTGCCACTGGGCCGCCGGCCCGTAACCTCGCCTGGACATGCCCGCCTCCTTGCGCGATCGCGGATATCGGTACATCTGACCCGAGTATAGATCCATCCATTCCGGCAGGTCCCGCATCGACCAACGCGACCGCACCACCGAACGGACTGGGGATCAGACCCGAAGCCTGTCGCGCTCGAAGCGGCTGCGAGCGTGGGAGAGTGGCGGTATGTTAGCGACATGGATATCGACCCGGTTATCCGCGAGTGGCTGCGTCTGGCCGGGCAGGCGCCCTCTTCGCATAACACCCAGCCCTGGCGGTTCCGCGTGCACCGCGCGGGGATCGAGGTCTGGACCGATCCAGCGCGTTCGCTGCCGGTGAACGACCCGGCCGGGCGCGAGCGCATCATCAGTTGTGGCTGTGCGGTGCTGAACCTGCGCACAGCCGCCGCTGCAGAGGGTCAGGGGTTGAACCTGCGCATGGAACAGGCGGGGGATGGCCCGTTCATACGCCTGCTGACCGGCCACCGCGGCGGTGCCGACCGGCAGGGCCTGGCACACCTGAGGGACTGGATCGACGTGCGCCATTCCTGGCGCGGCCGGTTTCACCCGGCCTCACCCTCCGCGGAGATCGTCACCTCACTCGTACAGGCCGCCTACCAGGAAGGGGCCTGGCTGGTCCCGATCACGGAGCCCGAAGCCCGCAGGGCCGTCGTCGAACAGGTCCGGGCGGCGACGGCGGCACAGTGGAAGGACCCAGCCTGGCGCAACGAACTGGCGTACTGGATGCGTGCGCCCTCCCACGGCGACGGTCTGCCAGTCAGCCGGTTCGGCGGCGGTCTGATCCGCTGGAGCATGCGCCATCTGGTATCCGCCCGGGCCATGGCCGGCAGCGAAGCCCGCGCTGCCCGCGCCGCCCCATTGCTGCTGGTGCTGGGCACCCGGATCGAGGGCCCGATGCAGTGGCTGATGACCGGGCAGGCGCTGCAACGCGTACTGCTGGAGGCGACACGCCACGGGCTCTGCGCCCGCTATCTGAATCAACCGATCCAGCAGAACGAATGGCGTCCGAAACTCGCCCAGCTACTGGGCGGGGGACCGCCACAACTGTTGTTCGCGCTGGGCCGACCGGATGGCACACCCCGCCCCACGCCTCGACGTCCGCTGGAGACGCTTTTAAAGCACTGAAGCCAGTGCCCACCAACGCCCGGAGGCAGGATCGGCCGTGGCGTGCGCTACACTGGGTGCCTATTGTTCTCCCGACCAATAGTCCTGTCCGTTATGCTGCTGACCTTATTGATCCTGTTTGTGCTGCTGGGCCTTGGCCTGGCACTGATGCTCTGGCATGCACGGCAGGTGTTTGCGATAGAACTGCGCGATGGTGCGGCCCGCGTGCGAAGCGGCAAGCCACCGACTGCATTCGTGCGTGGCTGCGCAGACGTCGCGCGTCAATTCGGGCTAACTCGGGGGCGAATCACTGCCGTGCGCACCGGCACGGGTGTGCAGTTGCGCTTCTCCCGTGAGATTCCGGAGAAGACACACCAGGCCTTTCGCAATGTGTGGACACCACCACCGGGCGGCGGAGGTGGCGGCGGCATGCGCGCGACCGGATAACGCCGCGTCGGGACCGGCGCGAGGGAACGGGCGCAAGGGTTGCTCGAATGCCACCGCGCAGGCACCTACGGGGATCCCCTCCGCGGTGTGCGGTGTGCGGTGTGCGGTGTGCGGAAAGAGAGCGAATCTGCGCCCGGACTGGACGCACGGATGCCCCGAGCAGGTCGGACCTGTCCACTGCACCCTGATCAAAGGAACCGCCGCGCAATATCCCGGATACTGGGCAGACGAATCCCGGTCATGAAGGGCGCGAACAGGCCGCGCAGGCCCTCGGTTATCCGCCGATGGACGCGCAGGGCGGAATCAAACACAGGAAATGGGACCGGATCAGGCGGTCCATCCGGGGCCCCTCAAAACGACCGGAGCGTATGAGTTCGGGGCTTCCCGGATGAACCGCTTGCTGAGGATTACTGCGAACCGCGGACAATCCGGTGCCACGCCGCACGATGGCGACGTGGCACCGGCTGTTGGCCCGAAGGGTGATCCGTCCGCGGACGGGGTTTACGCCGCCAGCCCCTGCGCGGACGGACGCGAACGGACCTGCAGGCGACCACTACGCCGCAGGGCAACAAGGGCCAGCAGCCCCACGGTCAGCAGCAGCACAGTAGCCGGTGCCGACACGGCAGTGGGGGCATCCGCTCGCATGAAGGCGCTGGAACTCGAGATCGTGAGATCGCCCGCCAGGACAGACCCGCCGGTGAGGCCCAGACCTTCCAGCAAACCACCGACGAGACCACCAGTCCCGATACCGGCGAAGTCCAGCAGCGAAGCAATATTCACCGCCTCCAGGCTCAGCCGCAGGACATTGACATCGATCCCTTTCTCCTCGACACCATCACCCGTTACGGTCTGCTCATCAAGGAACAACGAGATTCCGGCAAGGCCGGCCGGGAGTGCCAGGTCCACTTCGCCAGAGGCGGACACGTCGAGATCCACGTTAGTGCCCGCGATCTGGAGGCCCAGATCAGCCAGGTGCGAACTACCGGTCGCCACCAGCGATCCGTGCTCTCCGCTGACGGTTGCCTCCGATCCGAGCGCAGAGGCGGACAGTCCAATCAGCGGGTCAAGCAACGGCAAATCCACCAGGCTCAGGCCAAGACCCGCGACCTCGGCACTGGCCGATGTGGTCCGGATACCACTGCCCCCGTCAACGTCGGAACTCGCAGTGGCGTTCAGGATGCCAGTACTCAGGTTGGCCAACGGCGAAGCGTCGACGTTCAGCCCGGCAGTTTGCGCGGTTTCATCATAAGTGCCCGGAGCCGTACCGGAAGCCAGTGGTGTGGGCCCCACATCCAGCAGATTGTTACCGAGCACCGAGATGCTCGACGAAATGACGAAGGCCTCGCTTTCGGCCTCGATAACCGATGCATGGGCCGGTGCAACAGCCAGGGCCGAGAACAGCAGTGCTGTGGCCGCATGGGCGCGGAACTTGCTCTTGGTGTGAATCATGATCCCTTCTCCATAGTTTGCCTGGTGGCCCTATAGCAAAAGCAAGCTCCATTCCAAATTCTGTTTCTATTTAAAAATCCACTACTTACAAACCGACCGACGATCGCCGCCGGGACCGACTGTTAAGAAAACTGACACAGTTCACAGTATTCCTGCGACGGGCCGAGGGCGCAGAAGGCCCGTGCCCCTGCCCGACCTCGAACACCGCGCCCGGCGCCGGGCAGGCGCCCGCAATGGCAGGCCGACAGGCCCCCGGGGAGACGCTGATTGAATCGCACGTCCGCGTGGGTGCCCCCTGTTGTCCGAGACAAGGCGCGTCGTGCAGCGGATAGTGGTTCTACCCGCCCGTTTTCGATGGATTCGGGGCGCAACGCAGGATCGGGCCATATTCATTCAGAATCGGGGGGCACCAGCCCCGCAAGCCAGTGAAAGGAGGGGCTCGGCCGCCCGTTGTTGATCAAAACGGGCGCGGGAACGGCGTTGCGGTTCTCCTGTAGCAGAATGACTGCACGGCCGTCACCGCGCATTAAACGCACGCAAAAGCGAGTCGAGCGCGGACGTGCGATTCAATCGCGTCTCCCTAGAGGATGCCCTCGATCGCACCACGGAGTTCGCCGGAGTCCGGGCCGACCCGGCTGGGGAAGTGCGCAACCACCCGACCTTCCCGGTCGACCACGTACTTGTGGAAGTTCCAGCGCGGGGCGTCGGCCTGACGCGCCAGCTCACGAAAGATCGGGTGCGCATCGTGACCGCGCACGCCAATCGGCCGGAACATGTCGAAGGTCACGCCGAAGTTCTGGAAACAGACCCGCGCAGTCTCGGCCTCGTCGTCCGCCTCCTGGTTGAAGTCATGCGAGGGGAAGCCGACCACCTTCAGCCCCTGGTCGCGGTAATCGCGGTGAAGCCGTTCCAGGCCACCGAACTGATCGGTGTAACCACAGTGGCTGGCCGTGTTAACGATCAGCAGCGGTTCGCCCTGGAACCGCTCCTGCAGATTGACGATCTCGGACGAATGCAGGCGGCCGATTTCGTGCTCGAACAGGGCCGACCGATCCGGCTCCGTGGCAACGGCAACCGCCGCACACAGCGGGGACAACGCCAGGGCCAGCAACCGCGCAGACAGGGACATCGCAATGCTCCGATTGAAGAATGACATTATGACCACGCCCGCGTCCCCGGGTTCTCCCGGGGGGAACACCGATTCATGAACACACCCGCCACCGCGTTCAACCACAACACAGGCTCCCGGGAGCCTGTCGGATTCGGGGATGATCTGCTGCGTGGGTATGCCCCAGTGCCGGGCCGGGGGTGGTGTTCCGACGGCCCGGGACCGACACTATGGGCACGCGGCAGATGACCGCGAGGACTGCAAACCGCGTACCGCGCGGCCCACTTGGGCAAAGGAAGGAGATACCTGCATGCTGCTGGCCCTGCTATTGATGATCGCGCTGCTGCTGGCAGCCGGTGCCGTGCTGATCTGGCAGGTCAGCATCATCTTCAGCATCGAGATCAAGGACGGGCAACCGCGGGTCCGCCGCGGCGGTCCGCCCAAGGCCTTCCAGCACACGGCGCGGGACGTGGTTCGCCGCTACGGCATCCAGCAGGGCCGCCTGACCGCCGTGCGCCGCCAGCAGGGGCTGCAACTGCGCGGATCGGCCTCGATACCCCGAGAGGCCAGATCCGAACTGCAGCACGCCCTGCAGCGCATCAAGGTAGGCCGCAAGCGCCGCAAGAAGCGGCGCTGACCGAAGCCGTGCCCGTGGCTTGCGCCCCCGCGCCCACTCTCACGCCCGGGGAGACCGGCCGCTACACCGGGGCCTGGTTCGTCTACCTGCTGGAATGTGCGGGTGGGCGCATCTACACCGGGGTAACACCGCGTCTGGCCGCCCGCATGGTCGCCCATGGCAGCGGACGCGGTGCCCGTTTCACCCGGATGCACCGCCCGCGGCAGCTGCTCGCCGCGCGGCCTTTCAGCTCCCGTGGCGAGGCGCTGCGCATGGAACTGCGCATCAAGCGCTACAGCCCCGCCGCCAAGCGGGCCCTCGCCCGCGACTGGGCGAACGCCGCCAGCGTCTGCCGGCTGCCCTCGGCGACGTGACTACTCCAGCGGCTGCTGGCGCGAGTGCCGGAACTGCTCCTGCACCGAGGCGGAGGGCTTGCCGGTCAGCAGGCTCACCACGACGATGGCCACGGTCGCGAAGATGAAACCGGGCAGCAGTTCGTAGACGTCGAACAGCCCGCCCTCGGCCTGGTTCCAGAGGATCACGGTAACCGCGCCGACCACCATGCCGGCCAGCGCCCCGTTGCGCGTCATCCGCGACCAGTACAGCGCGAGGATGATCACCGGGCCGAAGGCCGCGCCAAAGCCGCCCCAGGCGTAGGCCACCAGGTCCAGCACCCCGGCCTCCGGCGCCATCGCCAGCAGCAGGGCCACCAGCGACACGCCCAGCACGGCGGCGCGGCTGATCCACACCAGCTCGGTCGCCCCCGCCTCGGTGCGCAGGATGCCGCGGTAGAAGTCGTTGGTGATCGCACTGGCGGAGACGATCAGCTGCGAGTCGATGGTGCTCATGATCGCGGCGAGGATCGCTGCCATCAGGATGCCCGCCACCCACGGATTGAACAGCGCGCGGATCAGCTCGATCAGCACGGTCTCGCCGTCCGCCAGCGGCGCGTCGGCAAAGTAGGCGATCCCCATGTAGCCCGTAGCCACCGCGCCGATCAGGGCCAGGACCATCCAGGTCATGCCGATCAGCGTGGCGCGCGGCACGTCGCGCTCGGAGCGCAGCGCCATGAAGCGCGCCAGGATATGCGGCTGGCCGAAATAGCCCAGCCCCCAGGCCAGCAGCGAGATCATGCCGAGGAAGGTCATGCCCTGCAGCACCTGCACATGCGTCGGATCCACGGCGACGACCTCGCTCTGCACACTGCCCCAGCCACCGACCAGCACCACCGCGAACATCGGCACCACCAGGAGCGTCAGGAACATCAGGATGCCCTGCAGGAAGTCGGTCCAGCTGACCGCCAGGAAGCCGCCGAGGAAGGTATAGCTGATGATCACGATGGCGCCGACCCACACGGCGGTCTCGTAGTCCATGCCGAACGAGCTCTGGAACAGCAGCCCGCCCCCGACCAGCCCGGCGGAGATGTACAGGGTGAAGAACACCAGGATCACGATCGCGGAGACCACGCGCAGGATACGCGTGCGGTCCTCGAAGCGGTTCTCGAGGAAATCCGGGATGGTCAGGGAGTCCTTCGCCAGCGCGGTGAAGCGGCGCAGGCGCCCGGCCACGAACAGCCAGTTCAGCAGCGCCCCGACCACCAGCCCCACCCCGATCCATAACTCGGACAGGCCGGACACGTAGATCGCACCGGGGAGCCCCAGCAGCAGCCACCCGCTCATGTCCGAGGCCCCGGCACTCAGCGCGGCCACCCCCGGTCCCAGGCGGCGCCCGCCAAGTACGTAGTCCGAGAGCGTGGTGGTCGTGCGGTAGGCCGCGATCCCGAGGACCAGCATGGCCGCCAGATAGGCGGCAAAGGTCACCAGGGTAGGCATCGGCATGTTGATATCCATGGAGCATCTCCTTGTATCAGGCCGAAGGCCCTTGTTGTGTCGTTCGCGTCTGGGTCGAGTGTAGAGGACGCATCCGCATTCGGCGGTGCCCCCGAGGTGTCTCTCAGTCGGCCGCCGCCAGCAGGCTGGCGTTGCCGCCGGCGGCCGTCGTATCGATGCACAGGTGGCGCTCCACCACAAAGCGTTCGGGCGCGATCAGGGCGGTTTCCAGCGCAATGATCGGTCCGTCGCGCTGTGCCAGCGCCTGACGCAGCGCTCGGGTCCAGTCGCTCGCGCCGGCTGCGGCCACCGCGACCAGCCCCTCCAGCGCGGCCAGTGTGTCCGGTTCCAGCGCGCCGTCGATCCCGACCAGCGGTACGCCCTTCCCGCGCAGCGCGCGCGCCGCGCGCTCGGCCCCCGGCGCCAGCATGATCACCGGGCAGCCCGCCCCCAGCGCCTGCACCGCCTGCGCCAGCGCGATCTCCGCACCCGGGCCCAGGCAGAGCACCGGGCCGCGGGGATACAGGCGCAGGCGATTGCTCTCGCCGGTCGGGCCCGGCAGCGTCTGCGGGCTCGTGTCGAAGGCCGCGGTCTCCGCCAGAGCCTTGCGCAGCAGACCCGTGCGCTCGGGCAGCGCCTCGCGCAACAGGTGCATGCGGTCGGTGCGCTTGGCCCAATCGCTCCCGTCCAGGTCGTCGAGGGCCTGCTGCAGGCGCTGTGGGGCCACCCACCCCGCCGGCGCGCCCGCTCCCGGGGGTTCCGGCAGCTCCGTGGCAACAGATGCGCGACGGGCGAAACGGGTCAGGTACAGCGGCCCGCCCGCCTTCGGCCCGGTGCCAGAGAGCCCCTCGCCGCCGAACGGCTGCGAGCCGACGATGGCGCCGATCTGGTTGCGATTGACGTACTGGTTGCCCACGCGCAGGCGTTCCACGACCTGCTGCACGCGGTCGTCGATGCGGGTGTGCAGACCGAAGGTCAGGCCGTAGCCGCGGGCATTGATGGCATCCACCACCGCGTCCAGCTCGCGGGCCCGAAAACGCGCCACGTGCAGCACCGGTCCGAACACCTCGCGTTCCAGCTCGCCAATCCCGGACAGCCGGACGATGGACGGTGCGACAAAGCGGCCTTGCTCCGGCACCGGCAGGGACTTCAGCAGCCGCCCCTGCTCCTCCTGCGCCCGCAGGTAGTCACGGATATCCGCCTGCGCCTCGGCATCGATCACCGGCGAGACGTCGGTCGCCAGCTGCCAGGGATCGCCGATGCTCAGCGCGTCCATCGCGCCCTGCAGCATCTCCAGCAGGCGGTCGTGGGCCTCGTCCTGCACATAGAGCATGCGCAGCGCCGAGCAGCGCTGCCCGGCGGACTGGAAGGCGGAGGCCAGGATGTCGCGTACCGCCTGCTCGGTCAGCGCCGAGCTGTCCACGATCATCGCGTTCAACCCGCCGGTCTCGGCGATCAGGACCGCATCCGGCCCGGCGTTGTCCGCCAGGCTGCGGTGAATCCGCTGCGCGACCTCGGTGGAGCCGGTAAAGCAGACCCCGGCAATGCGCGGGTCGGCGGTCAGCGGCCCGCCCACCGTCGGGCCATCACCCGGCAGCAGCTGCAGGGCCGACTGCGGGAGACCGGCCGCACGCATCAGCTCGACCGCGCGGGCGGCGATCAGCGGGGTCTGCTCGGCCGGCTTGGCAACCACGGTATTGCCCATGGCCAGGGCCGCGGCGACCTGCCCGGTGAAGATCGCCAGGGGGAAATTCCACGGACTGATGCAGACGAACACGCCGCGTGGCTCCAGCTCCGCCTCCTGCCCCAGGCGTTCGGCCTCGCCCGCGTAGTAGCGCAGGAAATCGGCCGCCTCGCGCACCTCGGCAATGCCGTCCCAGACGGTTTTGCCGGCCTCGCGGTTGGCCAGTGCGATCAGTTCCGGGGCGTGTTCCTCGTAACGATCCGCGATCGCCCGCAGCAGGTCGGCGCGCGCCTTCACCGGGTGCGCCGACCAGTCGACGAACCCGGACAGGGCCGCCCCCAGCGCCTGTTCGACCTCCTCCGCCGTGGCCTCGCGGACCTCACCGACCGCGGCACCGGGATCGGCGGGGGAGAACGCGGCGCGCGGCGCGCCCTGCGCCGCGTGACCCTCCACCAGCATGGGCGCCGCCTGCCACTGGGTCTGCGCGAATGCCTCGCGCGCGGTCAGCAGCGGCAGGATGGAGGCCGGCTCGTTGACGCGGTATCCGCGCGAGTTCTGTCGCTGTGGCCGGTAGAGATCGACCGGGTCACGGATGGCCGGGTTGGCCACGGCGTCGCCCAGCGCGTCGAGGTCGGCGAGTGGATCACGCGCGATCTCCGCGGGCGGGATGCTGCTGTCCACCACCTGGTTGACGAACGAGCTGTTGGCGCCATTCTCCAGCAGGCGCCGCACCAGGTAGGCCAGCAGGTCGCGGTGCGCCCCCACCGGCGCGTAGATGCGGCAGCGGGTGCCGGCGGTCGCCTTGACGATCGCGTGCACCGATTCCCCCATGCCGTGCAGACGCTGGAATTCGAAGCTCTCGCGGGCGTCGCCGGCCATCGCCAACACCGCCGCGCAGGTGTGCGCGTTGTGGGTGGCGAACTGCGGGTAGATGCGGTCGCGGCGGTCCAGCAGCATCTGCGCACAGGCGATGTAGCTGACATCCGTGTTGACCTTGCGGGTGAAGACCGGGAAGCGCTCCACGCCCAGCTCCTGGGCCTGCTTGATCTCGGTATCCCAGTAGGCGCCCTTGACCAGACGCACCATGATGCGCCGGTCCAGCCGCTGCGCCAGCGCATACAGCGCCTCGATCACCGGGGCCGCGCGGCGGCCGTAGGCCTGCACGACCACGCCGAAGCCGTCCCAGCCCTCCAGCTCCGGGTCCGCCAGCAGGGCCTCGATCACATCCAGCGACAGGTCCAGACGGTCCTGCTCCTCGGCGTCGATATTGAACCCGATGCCGGCACGCGCGGCCTGCCGCGCCAGCTCCCGCGCCCGCGGCACCAGCTCCGCCATGACCGTCGCGCACTGGGTGTACTCGTAGCGCGGGTGCAGCGCGGAGAGCTTGACCGAGATGCCGGGGCTGGAGCGCACGTCGCCCTGCGCCTGGTTCGCGATCTCGGCGATCGCCGTGGCATAGGCCTGGTGATAGCGGCGGGCATCGGCATCGGTGCGCGCGGCCTCGCCCAGCATGTCGTAGGAGTAGGTGTAGCCCTCGCGTTCCATCTCGCGGGCATTGCGCATGCCCCGGGCGATGGTCTCGCCGAGCACGAACTGGCGACCGAGCAGCTTCATCGACTGTGCGACGGCCGTGCGCACCAGCGGCTCGCCGACGCGCCGGATCAGGCCACGCAGCGCGGCGGCCGGGCGCTGCGGATCGTCGTTCAGCATCTTGCCGGTCAACATCAGCGCCCAGGTGGAGGTATTCACCAGCGGAGACGACGAATGCCCGAGGTGGGCCGCCCAGTCGGAGGGCTCGATCTTGTCCTGGATCAGCTCGTCGATGGTCTCGGCATCCGGCACCCGCAGCAGCGCCTCCGCCAGGCACATCAGCCCAACTCCCTCCTCGGTGGACAGGCCGTACTCGGCCAGGAAGCTCTCCATCATCGATGGCGTGGTCTCGGCGCGTACCCGCTCGACGATGCGCGCGGCTTCGGTGGCAATCCGCACGCGGGCCTCGGCATCCAGCCGGATGCCGCCGCGCAACTCCCGCAGTACGGCCGCCTCGTCGGCCGTGCAGGCCTCACGGATGCGGGCACGGTGGGGATCGGGCGCCGGGTGCGGGCGGGTGTGGGGCTGCGTCATCGGCCTGCTCCTGCGGTGTCGGGGTTGGCTCGACCGGGCGCCGGTCTCTGACTGGAAGCATAGACGGGCGCGCCCGGGACCCCCGAGGGCCCCAGGGTCACAGATGCCCCGTCTTCACGTAGATCAGGGTCTCCTGTTCCACCCAGGGGTTGTGTTCGCTGAGGTGCGGGCTGCGCATCCAGGTACCGGCTGGGTAGCGTCCGTGCTCGTCAATGAACTCGCCGGACAGCACCAGGATCTCCTCCCCGCCCCAATGCCGATGGGGCTGGAAATGTTCGCCAACCGGCCAGTGCACCAGTGCGGTGTGTTCGGTCCCGAAGCTGTGCAAATGCAGGACCCGCAGCCCGCCAATACCCGGCTGGAACGGCGCCGAACGGGTATCCACCACCACCTTGTCGCGGTCCTCCGGGGCGAACTGCTCGAGCTTCACGAACAATGTGCAGCCGGGGTCCGAGTGCGGCGCGTGGCGGGACCCGGGCGGGTTGCGCAGGTAGGTGCCAGCGGGATAGTCCCCGTCCTCGTCGGAGAACACGCCGTCCAGCACCAGGATCTCTTCGCCCAGCGCGTGGGTGTGCGGCGGGAAGCGGGCTGGAACTGCACGACGCTGGTGGCGCGGCCCGCTTCCGCCAGCTCGCGTTCCAGCGGCTTGCGCACCACGCCTTCGGCGCGGCTGCCGCTCCACGACATGGCGGCCGTCTCCACCACCACCGGCTGTTGCAGATCCAGATTCAGGGCTTCCATCGCGCGCTCCGTTCACCTCCCCAGTCGAACACGCGACCCGCTGTTAGTTCCTGGACAGGGAGCAGGCGCTCAGTGGTGGTGCCCCTCATGCCCCGGATGATGACCGTGATGGTTATGATGGCCGCCCCCGGAATGCGCCCCTGGCGAGCCACCGGACTCGCCCTGATAGCCACGGGCCTCTCGATAGCGCGCCTTCTGCTCCGCGTCGAGCAGCGCGTCCATCTCCAGGTGGTAGGACAGATGCACGTGGCGCAGGCGGCCACGCAGCTCGCCGATCTCGACGGTCAGCGACTCGATGGTCGCGCTGCTGATCCCGCCCTCCGCGAAGCGCGCATCCAGTTCCCGCTCCCGCTCCACGATGCGTCGGCCGATATCGCGCGCCTGCTCCCGCATCGCCACGAACAGGCGCTCGGTCTCGCGCCGCTGCTCGGGCGTCAGCTCCAGCGAATCGGCCACCTCCAGCACATGCATTGGCCCCGGATAGTCATGCAGCTCGGCCGGCAGCGCCATGCCCATACCCCGGCCTTCCAGCAGATCCTCGGTCTCCTGCGCGGAGAGTGCCTTGATCTCGCGTGCCTGCAATTCGGAGTACGGATTGGCCGCAGCCGGCGCCGCAACGACCAGGGCAAGCCCCACAACCAGCCACCCGGAAAAGCGGAATACGCACTCCATGGCAGACTCCTCAACAATGGAAAGGGTTCGCATTGTAGCCCTCGGAGCGCGGGATCACCCCAGGTCGTTTCGGCAGCCGCCACGCCGTTCCAGACCGGTTTCGGATCCACAGCGGCCGCCCGAGCGCTGGGTTCGATAAGTTGCGGGATGAATACCCGGTTTTCCGACATCCAGCGCGTTGGGCCGCGGGTGCGGGTGCTACCCACCCGCCTTTGATTGTAAGGTTGCCATTGCGTCCAGGACGCTCACCAGGGGAATGCGGATGAGCATCATCTATATGCCGGGGCTGATCCGTGTCTGACCCATTCCGGGTCGTCGTCTGCCCGGACAGCTACAAGGGAAGTCTCGAGGCCGAGAACGTAGCGGCCGCCATGGCCCGGGGCGTGCACGCGGCCCGCCCGGATGCCCGGGTACGCGCCCTGCCCATGGCCGATGGTGGCGAGGGCACGGCCCGCCTGGTCAGCCACACCCTCGGCTGGGCCTGGCACCTGTCCGACGTGACCAGCCCCACCGGTGCCCACTTGAGCGCCGGCTGGGGCTGCGATCATCGCGAGCGGCGCGCGGTGATCGATGTCGCCTCCGCCTGCGGCCTGGACCGGATCCCCGACGATCGCCACAACCCCTGGCAACTCCACAGCTTCGGGGTCGGCGAGTTGATGCGGGCCGCTCTGGACGCGGGCGCCGAACACCTGCTGATCGGTCTCGGCGGCAGCGGCACGGTGGACGGCGGCGCGGGCATGCTGGCCGCGCTGGGCGTGCGTTTCCTCGATGCCCAGGGGCGGCGCCTGCCGCCCCACCCCGAGGCCCTCGCGGATCTCCAACAGGCGGACTTCGACTGGCTGGACCCGCGCCTGGCCCGCGTCGACATCACCATCCTGAACGACGTCGACAACCCGCTGACCGGGCCGCATGGCGCGGCGGCCGTGTTCGGACCGCAAAAGGGTCTGGAGACCGCGGACATCCCGGCCATGGATGCCCACATGGAGCGCCTGGCCGCCGCGATCGAGGCAGCCGGGCAGTTGCAGCGGCCCGTCGACACCCCGGGGGCCGGCGCCGCGGGCGGGCTCGGCTTCGCACTGGACTGCGTCCTCGGCGGTCGCGCCCGCATGGGCGCCGGCTACCTGGCCGAGCTGATCGGACTGGCTGCCGCACTGCGGGAGGCCGACCTGGTCATCACCGGCGAGGGCCGGCTCGACGGGCAGACCGCGCACGGCAAGGTCGTCGCCGAAGTGCTGCGTCGCGCCCGCGCGCAGCAGGTGCCGGTCGTGGCGGTGGCCGGCTCCATCGCCTGCGACCCGGCCGAACTGGCCGCCCTTGGCCTAAGCGATGCCCGCGCCCTGTGCGACGGCAGCATCACCCTGGACGCAGCCCTGGCCCACCCCGCGCGCTACATCGCCGAGCGCACCCGCACTCTGGTCGAGGCCCGTCACCCGACCGATTCACCATCCGCACCGGACTGAACATCATTCCACTGAACGCGCTCGTACGTGATGACGTTGAGCTGGGAGGCCGGGCGCCTGGCGTCAGACGGCGACGTCGGCCAGGTGGCCCTTGCCTTCCAGCCAGGCACGGCGTTCAGCCGCGCGCTTCTTGCCGAGCAGCATGTCCATCAGTTGCTGGGTGTCGTCGGCGGCATCCAGCGTTAGCTGGACCAGGCGCCGCGTATCCGGATTCATGGTGGTCTCGCGCAGTTGCAGCGGGTTCATCTCGCCCAGGCCCTTGAAGCGGGTCACGGCGACCTTGCCCTTCATCTTCTCCGCCTCGATGCGTTCCAGCACGCCGGCCTTCTCGGCGTCGTCCAGCGCGTAGAAGGTCTGCTTGCCGACATCCACGCGGTACAGCGGCGGCATCGCGATGTAGATATGCCCGCGCTCCACCAGCGGACGGAAGTGCTTCAGGAACAGCGCGCACAGGAGGGTGGCGATGTGCGCGCCGTCGGAGTCGGCGTCGGCCAGGATGCAGACCTTGCCGTAACGCAGCCCGTCGAGGCTGGCCTGGCCCGGGTCCACCCCCAGGGCCACGGAGATGTCATGGATCTCCTGGGAACCCAGCACCTGGTCGGGATCGACCTCCCAGGAGTTCAGGATCTTGCCGCGCAGGGGCATGATCGCCTGGAATTCGCGGTCGCGCGCCTGCTTGGCGGAACCACCGGCGGAGTCGCCCTCGACCAGAAACAGCTCGGTGCGCTCCAGGTCCTGGCTGGCGCAGTCGGCCAGCTTGCCCGGCAGGGTCGGGCCCTGGGTGACCTTCTTGCGCACCACCTTGCGCCCGGCGCGGCTGCGCTTCTGCGCGCTCTGGATCGCCAGCTCGGCGATGCGCTCGCCCTGCTGCGGGTGCTGGTTCAGCCACAGGCTGAACGCGTCCTTGACCACGCCGGAGACAAACGGCGCGGCCTGGCGCGAGGACAGGCGCTCCTTGGTCTGCCCGGCAAACTGCGGGTCCTGCATCTTGAACGACAGCACGCTGGCGACCCGCTCCCAGACATCCTCCGGCGCCAGCTTGATGCCGCGCGGCAGCAGGCTGCGAAACTCGCAGAACTCGCGCACGGCGTCGGTCAAACCCGTGCGCAGGCCGTTCACATGCGTCCCGCCCTGGGTGGTCGGGATCAGGTTCACGTAGCTCTCGCTGACCACCTCGCCGCCCTCCGGCAACCAGGTGACCGCCCAGTCGGCGGCCTCGGTGGCCCCGGAGACCGAGCCCATGAACGGCTCCTCGGGCACGCACTCCAGGCCATCCAGGGCCTCCACCAGATAGTCGCGAAGCCCCGCCTGATAGCACCACTCGCAGGCCTCGCCGGTGATCGCGTCGCGGAAGGTGACGGTCAGACCCGGGCACAGCACGGCCTTGGCGCGCAGGATGTGCTTGAGCTTCGGCACCGAGAACTTCGCCGAGTCGAAGTACTGCGGGTCCGGCCAGAAGTGCAGCGTGGTGCCGGTATTGCGCTTGCCGACCTCTCCTACCGTCTCCAGGTCCTGCGTCTTGTGGCCGCCGGCGAAGGCCATGCGGTACTCGCGACCGTCGCGCTTGATCTGCACCTCGAGCTGCTGCGACAGCGCATTGACCACCGAGACGCCCACCCCGTGCAGACCGCCGGAGAACTGGTAGTTCTTGTCGGAGAACTTCCCGCCCGCATGCAGCGTGGACAGGATCACCTCGACCCCCGGACGGTTCTCGCGCGGGTGAAGATCCACCGGCATGCCGCGGCCGTCATCCGACACGGAGACCGAGTCGTCCTTGTGCAGGACCACGTCGATCCGCTTCGCGTGGCCGCTGATCGCCTCGTCCACCGAATTGTCGATCACCTCCTGCGCCAGATGGTTCGGGCGGGTGGTGTCGGTGTACATGCCCGGGCGCTTGCGCACCGGGTCCAGCCCCTCGAGGACCTCGATATCGGATGCGGAATAGCTCACACAGGAACCCCTTTATGGATCATGCCCTCGCCGCCGGCCCCGTCGACCGGAAAGACACCGTCATGGCGAGGGGCAAAGCGACGAAGCAGGCTTCTGATCCGCCCCCGCACCAGACTGCCAGCGTTCAGCCCGATGGCTTCTCGGCTGCCTCGCCTCGCAATCACCGCGCAATCCACAGGGCACGCGTATGCACAGCCGATGCGGCGCGCCTCGCGGCAGCGGGTGGGCGGCCTGGTGCGCAGCGTACCAAAGCCTGCAGGGAAAAGGCTGCTTGCATTCCCGGGGGCGATCCCAACAATGCACAGCAGATTCCGTATCCAAGTTCTGCAGGAGGTTTCCCATGACCGCAGCCGCGAGCGCAACCAGCGACGACATCCTCGACGTCACCCAGGAGAGCTTCCAGCAAGCCGTGCTGGACGAGTCCCACCGCCGACCGGTGATGGTCGATTTCTGGGCCGCCTGGTGCGGGCCCTGCCAGCAACTGATGCCGCTGCTGCAACAACTGGCCGCACAGTACGCCGGCAAATTCCGCCTGGCCAAGGTCAATAGCGACGAGCAGCAGGCCCTGGCCCAGCAGTACGGTGTGCGCAGCCTGCCCACCGTGATGGTCTTCCGCCACGGCAAGCCGGTGGATCAGTTCATGGGCGTGCAGCCGGAGCCGAACATCCGCGCGCTGATCGACCGCTATCTGGAAAAGCCCTCCGACAAGATCATCGAACAGGCGCGGGAACAGGCCAGCACCGGAGACGTCGACGGGGCCCTGGCCGTGCTCAAGGCTGCGCTCGCGGAAGAGCCCGACAATGGCGACCTGCGCATCGAGCTGGCCCGCGCCCTGGCTCAGTCCGGCGCTGCCGAGGCCGCCGAAGCGGAGCTGAACAAGCTGCCAATGGACCAGCACGAACAGGACGCGGTAAAGGAACTGCGGGCGCGGCTGGTATTCGCCAAAACCGCCGCGGGCATCGACCCGCAGGCGATCGCGCAAGAACTACAGCAGGACAACCCGCGACCCGAAGCGCTGGAACAGATGGCCGCCTACGCGATGCTCTCGGGTCGTGCCGAAGAGGCCCTGGGCCTGTACCTGCAACTGATGAAGCAGCACCGTGCCTACAACGACGGAGCCGGCCAGAAGGGCCTGCTGGCCGCCTTCGAGGTCCTGGGCAGCGACCACCCGCTGGTGGGGCAGTACCGCCGCCAGATGGCCGCGCTGCTGTACTGATCCACCACCCCGGCGCGCCCGACTCAACGGGGCCGGACCCGCAGCCGCCCGGGGGCCTGCCGGGTTTGGGCGAGCGTCGCGGGCGTGGGGCAGCAGATCCACCCCCAGTCCGACAGCCCCCGGGCAGACACCGCGCCCCGGCTTCGTCACCCCGCACAGAACCGGGCTACGGGTCGCGGCGCGGCCGGCAGCGGGATCAATCGCGGCCGAGGATGCGTTCAATCACCGCCTGCGGCTCCTGGTAGCCGGACATCTGCTGCCCGGTGTCGGAAATCAGCGCCGGCGTGCCGCGCAACCCCAGCCGCTGTCCCAGCGCCATGTGTTCATCCTGCGGCGTCGCGCAGCTGCCATCGATGTCGTTCAGCTTGTCGCCCTCCTTGGCCCGATCCATCGCCTCCTCGCGATCATCCGCACACCAGATGCGATTCATGATCTGCGGGGAATCCCGCCCGAGCACCGGGAACATCAGGTAGCGCACCTGGATACCGGCCGCGAGGTACTCAGGGAGGTCCTGGTGGATGTCGCGGCAGAACGGGCAGTTGGGATCGGTGAAGATGTTCAGCACGCCACGGGTGTCCCCGTCCGGCGAGTAGGTCACGAGTTCACGGTCTTCGATCGCCGCGAACATGTCCGCGCGCACACCGCTCAAGGCCTCCTGGGTCAGATTCTCGCGGGTCTCGAGGTCCATCAGCGTGCCCTGCATCAGGTAACGGCCATCCGCGGAGACATAGAAGATGTCGGTCCCGTAGCGCACCGCGTAAATACCGTCGACCGGGGTGGACTGGATGCTGTCGATCTCGGCTCCCGGGATTACCCGGGCCATGGACTCCTCGATGGCCTCGGTGGCCATGAGCGGGGTGCCGAGCACGGCCAGGGCCGTGGCGAGGGGAAGAGCGCGTTTCAGGAACATGGATTCTCTCGTGTTGAAACCGGAATGCGGCGCCAGTCTACCAGCCCCGCGACGGAAGTCCCGGGGCGTCTGTCCGGCAGTAGACGTCAGCCGCGGGGGTGGTGTTCCGCGTGCAGGCTCTGCAGGCGCGCACGGGCCACATGGGTATAGATCTGCGTGGTCGACAGACTGCTGTGGCCCAGCAGCATCTGCACCACGCGCAGATCCGCTCCGTGGTCCAGCAGATGCGTGGCAAATGCATGCCGCAGGGTATGCGGCGACAGCGGCGACTCGATCCCGGCACGCCGGGCGTGGGTCTTGATGCGGTACCAGAAGGCCTGCCGCGTGAGCCCGCCGCCACGACGGGTTACAAACACCGCCTCGCAGGGCGGGTGACCGTCCATCAGCTCCGGCCGTGCCTCGCGCTGATAGCGGGCCAGCCAGTGGGCCGCTTCCTCGCCCAGCGGCACCAGGCGTTCCTTGTCACCCTTGCCGGTAATGCGCACCACGCCCTGGCGGGTGTTCATCTCCGATTGTTCCAGCCCCACCAGTTCGGACACGCGCAGGCCAGTGGCGTACATCAGCTCCAGCATCGCGCGGTCGCGCAGGCCCACCGCGTCTGCGAGATCCGGGGCCCTCAGCAGGGCCTCCACCTGGGCCTCGGACAGGCTGTCCGGCAACGGGCGACCGGCGCGCGGGGATTCGATCCCGGCGCTGGGGTCGTCTTCCCGCTCGCCCTGGTGGACCAGGTAGCGATAGAAACGCCGCAAACTGGACAGGGCGCGGGTCATCGACTTCGGACGCGCCCCCGCCTGCATGCGGGCGCTGACAAACCCCAGGAGGTCGGCGCGGCTGGCCGCCTCCAGGGCCACTCCGCGCCCGATGAGCCAGCGTGCCAGGCCCTCGAGGTCGCGGCGATAGGCCGCCAAGGTGTGATCCGACAGACCCTCGACCGCCCAGAGCTCGTCCAGGAAGCGGTCGAGGGTGTCGGACTGGACCGCCGCTGCAGTCACCGCCCGGGTGCGGCCTACGGGTTGTTCCCCGACGGGTTCGCGGTACCCGCATCGCCGGGATTACCGAGACCACCCAGCGGATTGCCCGGGGCTTCGGGGTTTTCCGCGCGGAACTTGCCGGCCAGGTTCTCGAACACCTTGGTCAGCTCCAGCGGCAACGGGAAGAAGATGGAATTGGCCTGGCCGTTGGTGGACATGTCGGCCATGGTCTGCAGATAGCGCAGTTGCAGCGCGGCCGGGCTCGCCTCCATCTGCTGCGCGGCCTGCACCAGCTTCTCGGCGGCCTGCAGTTCGCCTTCCGCGTGGATGACCTTGGCGCGGCGTTCGCGCTCGGCTTCGGCCTGACGCGCGATCGCGCGGATCATCGAGTCGTCCAGGTCCACATGCTTGATCTCGACATTGGTGACCTTGATGCCCCAGGCATCGGTCTGTGAATCGAGGATTTCCTGGATGTCGTTGTTGAGCTTGTCGCGTTCGGAGAGCATCTCGTCCAGATCGTGCTTGCCGAGCACGGAACGCAGCGTGGTCTGGGCGAGCTGGCTGGTCGCGGCGTAGTAGTCCTCGACCTGGATCACCGACTTGGCGGAATCCACTACGCGGAAGTACAGCACCGCGTTCACCCGTACCGTCACGTTGTCCTGCGAGATTACGTCCTGGCTGGGCACGTCGAGCGTGATGATGCGCAGGTCAATGCGCACCATCTGCTGGATGCCCGGGATCACGATGATCAGGCCCGGGCCCTTCACCGACTGGAAGCGGCCGAGGAAGAAGATGACGCCGCGTTCGTACTCGCGCAGCACCTTGATCGACATAACGATGATGGCGATCAGGATGACCAGAGGGACGACAAAGAAACTGAGATCGTTCATGTCCTGCTCCTTCTTTTAATGGGCCCCACCGCGACCGGTCAGCCGGCCGCGGTCGTACCCGGGGTGTCTTCTTCGGTCACGGGTTCGACCTGAAGTCTGAGTCCTTCGATGGCGGTCACGCGCACCTTCTGTCCTTCACGTACCGGGGCCGAGGTCTCGGCGTTCCACTGCTCGCTGTGTACCCAGATCCGACCGCTGCGGGCAAAGTCCTCACGCGCCTCGCCGATCATGCCGATCATCTCTTCATGGCCGGTAGCGGGCTTCTTGCCGCGCAGACTGAACAGCCGACTCAGCACCCAGATTGACAGGATGGCGATGGCAATGGCGGTCCCGATCACCAGCGGGAGGGCCACATTCAGCTGCGGGTCGTCCCACAGGATGATGGAGCCAACAGTAAAGGCCACGATTCCTCCTATGCCCAGCGCCCCGAAACTGGGTACGAAGGCCTCTGCAATCATGAAGATCATGCCCAGCAACATCAGCGCCAGACCCGCGTAGTTCACCGGCATCACCTGCAACGCGAAGAACGCCAGAATCAGCGCGATCGAGCCGATCACGCCGGGGTAGACCGCGCCCGGGTTGGCCAGTTCGAAGATAATGCCGTAGATCCCGATCAACATCAGGATATAGGCAATGTTCGGATTGGTGATCAACGACAGCAACTGAGTGCGCCAGTCCGGATCCATGCGCATGATCTCAAGGCCCGCGGTGGCCAGCGTGCGCTCGCCGTCGTGCATGCGCACGCTGTGGCCGTCGATCTGTGCCAGCAGATCGTCCAGATTGTCCGCGACGAAGTCGATCACGTTCTCTTCCAGCGCTACGGCGGCGGTCAGGCTGGAACCCTCGCGCACCGTCTCCTCGGCCCAGTCGGCATTGCGATCGTAGCGCTCGGCCAGACCGCGGATATAGGACACGGCGTCTTCCAGGATCTTGCGCTCCATCGCATCGCCGCCGCGACGCGGCGCGGTCGCCTCCTCGTCCAGCAGCTCTTCCTCGGTGGCCGGCGCAACTTCGTCATTGTTCCCGTTCCCGTTCCCGTTCCCGTTCCCGTTCCCGTTCCCGTTCCCGTTCCCGTTCCCGTTCCCGTTCCCGTTCCCGTTCCCGTTCCCGTTGTCACTGCCTTCATCGACGGCGTCCTCGTCCGTACCCTCCGGCGGCTCCATGCCCGGCAGCCCACCGCCACCCATCTGCACCGGCGTGGCGGAGCCGAGATTGGTGGCCGGGCTCATCGCGGCAACATGCGAGCCGTACAGCATGTAGGTCCCGGCACTGGCCGCACGCGCGCCCGAGGGGTGGACGTAGGTCACCACCGGGACATCTGACTGGAGGATGTTGCGGATGATGCTGCGCATGCTGGAGTCCAGCCCGCCGGGGGTGTCCAGCATCAGGACCATGATCTCGGCGTCCTCGGCCTCCGCACGTTCGATGCCCCGGCGGATGTAGTCGCCGGTGGCCGGTCCAATGGCATCGTCCACGGTCAGCACCAGCGCATGCCGTTGCCCGGTGTCCGCCAGCGTGACGACCGCCAGCCAGCCGGCCCCCAGCACCAGGAAGGCCAGCCAGATTGCGGTTCGCCAGAGGCGCATGCCGCCTCGCTTCATGGGCTTCTTCTCCCGTCGGTCCTGTTTCGTCGTACACTGCGCGACGGCCATACCATCACGTACTCGTGTCCTGAACCATAAGCCATTGCGGCCCCGAAACCCCAGACGCCATGCCCGAAGCCCCCGGAGCCAACCCGTCGTATCCGCCGATCGGCCTGGTCCTGGCCGGCGGGCAGGGTCGCCGCATGGGCGGGCGCAACAAGGGCTGGGTGGAGTACCGGGGCCGCCCGCTGGTGGAACAGGTACTCGAACGCCTGCGGCCGCAAGTGGACTCCATCGTGATCAGCGCCAACACCGATATCGACCGTTATCGGGCGCTGGGGTTTCCCTGTCTGCCGGATACCCGGCCGGATTATCCGGGGCCACTGGCCGGGATCGCCGCGGCATGGGCACATTACCCCGGCCACACCCTGCTCAGTGTGCCGGTGGATGCACCCTGCCTGCCACCGGACCTGGCCGAACGGCTGGACCAAACGCTGGCGGTCAGCGCCGCGCCGGCCGCAATGGCCCACGACGGCGCGCGCCTGCAACCGCTTTTCGCCCTGCTCCGGCCCGTCCTCGCCGCGCGCCTGGAGGCGGATCTTGCAGACGGGTCGCTCGCCGTCGGGCGCTGGTTTCGCGACATCGGCGCCACGGTGGTCGACTTTTCCGACCAGCCCGACGCCTTCATCAACCTGAACACGCCCGAGGACCTCACGGGCTGAGCGCCCTCCCCTCCCGATCCGACGGTTATCGCTATACTGGGAGCCCGTCGGATTGGGGTCGAATCGGCTGCGCGTGCAGGACAACGGGCCATTTTCCGCTCCCTGTCGTTACATCGCCCCACTATGCGCCTCGAGAGACCGAAAAAAGTTTTGCCCTGCCCAACGGCCGCGACGATCACCCGAACCCGACAGGCTCCCGGGGCGCGCACAACGCAAGCAGGTTGCCATGAACCCGAACCCGACCCAGCTCCCGCGCATTGGCTTTGCCGCCTGGAGCGGCAGCGGCAAGACCACCCTGCTCAAGGCGGTGATCCCCGCGCTGCGCGCCCGTGGCCAGCGCCCGGCCGTGATCAAGCATGCCCATCACGCCTTCGACGTGGACACCCCCGGCAAGGACAGCTACGAGCTGCGCCATGCCGGCGCGGACCAGATGCTGGTTGCCTCCTGCCGACGCCATGCACTGATGGTGGAAACCCCGGAGACCGACGATGGCCGCGTACCGGACCTGGACATGCTCTGTTCGCGTCTGGACCCGGAACGCGCAGACCTCATCCTGGTCGAGGGATTCAAGCAGGCCGACCTGCCGAAGATCGAGGTTCACCGGCCGGCCGTCGGCAAGCCGCCGCTGTATCCGGAGATCCCCGGCGTGATTGCGATCGCGACCGATGCCGCCGATCTGGACTTTGACGGCCCTCTGCTGCCGGTCAACGACCCCGATGCAGTTGCCCGCTTCATCATTGCCCATTTCAACCTGAACCCCTGACCCGGAGACGCCGAGCACCATGTCCGCCCCCAGCTGCGACGAATTCGACCCCAATGCCCTGACCCTGGAACAGGCGCGGGCGGCCATCCTGCAGGCCTGCGAGGCACTGACCGAAGCCGAGACGGTGACGCTGGAATCGGCGCTGGGTCGCACCCTGGCCGAGCCGATCGCCGCTCGCATGGACGTCCCGCCAGCCGCGGTCTCCGCGATGGATGGCTATGCCCTGCGCGCCGACGATGCCGTCATCGGCCGCGAGCTGAAGCTGGCGGGGACCGCGGCCGCCGGGCACCTCTGGGACGGCACGGTGGAACCGGGCCAGTGCGTGCGCATCCTGACCGGGGCCGTCGTGCCGGACGGGGCCGAGGTCGTGATCATGCAGGAACAGACCGAGCGCAGCGGCGAGTCCGGAATCCGCCTGAACAACGGCGGCCTGGCGCCCGGGCACAACATCCGCGGGCCGGGCACGGACACCGCCAGCGGCACGGCGCTGTTCGCCCCCGGGCAGCTCATCGGGGCCGCCGAGATCGGTGTGCTGGCCAGTCAGGGGATTGCCGAACTGCGCGTGCTGCGCAAGCCGCGGGTCGCCTTCTTCTCCACCGGCGACGAGCTGGTACCCCTGGGGCAGACCCCGGGACCGGGCCAGATCCACGACTCCAACCGCCACACGCTGCGCGCATTGCTGGCGGCCTACCCGGTCGAGGTCCTGGACTACGGCGTGATCCGCGACAGCGAGGATGCGGTGCGCGCGGCACTGGAGCGGGCCGGACAGGAGGCGGACCTGATCATTACCACCGGAGGCGTATCGGTCGGCGACGCCGACCACGTGACTCGCGTATTGCAGGCCTCGGGCCAGGTCGGCTTCTGGAAGATCGCGATCAAGCCCGGTCGCCCGCTGGCCTTCGGACGCTTTGGCAACGCCCATTTCCTGGGCCTGCCCGGCAACCCCGTCGCGGTGATGACGACCTTCGCCCTGCTGGTTCGGCCGGCCCTGCTGCAGCTGGCCGGGCGAGCGGCACCCGAACCGCAAACGCTGAATGCGCGTCTGCTGGAGGACCTGAAAAAGACCCCGGGACGCAAGGACTTCCAGCGCGCCTGCCTGGAAACCGACGAACGCGGCTGGGTGGTACGAACGGCCGGCGGGCAAAGCTCTCACCAGTTACGCGCGATGGCCGATGCCAACGCCTATATGGTGCTGCCGCGGGAATCCTCCGGGGCCCGGGCCGGGGACTGGGTCGAAGTGCTGCCGTTTCGGGAGATCTTCCCGGCCTGCTGAGGTGCAACCGGCGCCAGGACCATGGCCCGGAGCAGTCGGCCGGGCGCAAACCGCCCCGGGGCGACACACCGGAGTCAGTCGGCCTGGATCAACGCGGCAAACTCGCGCTCCAGCAAGGCCTCGTCGCCAAGGTTGAGCTCCACCAGACGCCGCAGGTGAGAAGCGGAATCCAGCGGCATGGTCTTGATCTCCACGCCCAGCCACAGACCTTCGTGCCAGCGCACCCACCCCTCGAAGGTGATGCGGGCGTCGTCGCCGAGGGGAATATCCACACTGACCTCGTCCCCGTCGTTCAGGGCCGGCAGGTTCGCCGACTCCAGGAGCGCGCCCTTGAGGGAGAGATCCTCCACCCGGACGCCGCAGGCATTACGGTCGGTCAGCAGGGAAGCCCGGAATTCGAGGGGTATACGTTGAAAGCGTCGCTCCATAGCGCAAGACTACGCCCTCCCCGCATGCGCGGCCAAGTCCAGAACTACCCGGGAACCCCATGTCCGAATCCGCTTCCTCCCTCGACGGTCAGCCCTCCAGCCTGCTGCGCCGCCTGGCCGCCATTGTCTACGACACCCTGTTGCTGGTGGCGATCTGGATGGTCCTGGGGCTACTGGTGGTCATTCTTGGCAACACCACCGGGCTGTATTCCCCGCGGGCGCACTTCGTGCTCAACCTGGTGGTGGCCTGGGGCTTTTTCTACTGGTTCTGGACCCGTACCGGTCAGACCCTCGGCATGCAGGCCTGGAATATCCAGCTGCGCACCGAGGGGGGGCAGGCCATCAATGCCTGGCAGGCAACCCTGCGTTATCTGGTCGCGGTCGCCCAGTGGCTGATCATCCTGATGGCGATCTGGGCGGTGCGCGAATACGGCGCCGTCGCCATCACCCTGGTGACCGCCGCCGCGTTGTTCGCCGTTGCCCTGTCGCAGCTCCACCCGCGGCGCTGGATGCTGCACGACTGGCTGACCGGCACCGAGCTGGTGCGCATCCCCGGCCTCGCCAGGCCGCGCTGGAAGCAGAACCGCAAGACCTGACCTGACCCGCCTCCGGCCCGGGATCAAGCGCGGCGAACAGCAAGGTTGTGAAGACAGGAAGGCCTTGTAGAGCACCCGCTCGGGCGGCCGGGAGATGCAGCGCCACCATGGGTGGTCCGTTTTTCCCCATCCGCCCCTGTCCCGGAACCTGCCCGGCTTACGCCCCCCATGAATGGCTTTTGAGCATCAGGAAACACCGAACAGTGTTTCCTTGAGCGCTCGGCAAGAATCAGGGAGCGAGCCAGAGGCCAAGATCGTCCAGGGACTCGGCAATCTCGGTCGCGATGCGGCGGTAGCCGCGCGCGTTGGGGTGGATCGGGTCCGCTCGCAATGCGCGATCGGACAGCACCCCGGAGAGCACCCCCTCGATCAGGGGCACCTGCTCCTCACGCGCCAGCTCACGGTAGATCGGGTCATCCCGCAGGCGGCCGGTGGCGGCGCCCAGGGCGGAGGCCCGCGGCACCCCCAGCAACAGGGGCTGTGCCCCATGGTCGCGAACGGTCTCCACCAGTCCACGCAAATCCTCCTGTACCACCGCCGGGTCGCGCTGGCGCAGGAAGTCGTTGCCGCCCAGCCAGATCAGCACCAGATCGGGCGTGTGTTCGCGCAGGCTCGGGGCAAGACGCTCGCGCGCGCTGCCGGCGCGGTCCCCCGGCACCCCGTCGTTGATGACCGTCCAGCCAGTGATGGTGGCCAGGCGCGCCGGATAGTCCTCGCCCCGGCCGGCCCCGGTCCCGTGCGTCACGCTGTCACCGAATGCCAGCACCGTGGCCTGGCGGGGCAGCGGGTCGAACGCGTCCGGCCCTGCCCCGCCACAGGCGGCCAGCAGGAACAGCAACGCGACCAGGAACAGCCCGCGCAGGAATCGCATCATGTGCGCTGCGCCATGCGGTGCAGCGCCAGCAGGGCCAGCCCCAGGAACAGGATCACCGGCAGGCTGGCTGCCAGCACCGGGGGCAGGTCGTAGACCAGGCCCAGGTGGGTCATTGCGCGCATCACGATGGCAAAGGAGACGCCGATCGCGATGCCGATGAACAGCCGGCGTCCGGCGCCACCTTCGCGCTGCGAACCGAACAGGAACGGGATCGCCAGCAGCAGCATGACAAAGGTGCTGGCGGGCAGCGTAATGCGCTGCCAGAACGCGACCTCATAGGGGGCCACGTCGAGACGGTTGTCGCGCAGGTAGTCGATATAGCGCGCCAGGTCCTGGGCTGCCATCTGGTTGGGTTCGACCACCAGCACGTCGAAGTATTCGGGCGCGATCAGGCGCTCGATGGTCTCGGTTTCCACGTGCTCCGTCTCTACAGATTCCAGAGACAGCCGCGACCGTTCCACGCCCTGCAGCTGCCAGGCTCCGTCCTGGTATTGCGCACTCTCCACGCGCGTGATTTCGCGCGGCTCGCGATCCGGACCGATCTCGATGATGCGCACGCCGATCAGACGGTTCCCGTGCAGCACGGTATCCGCCTGCACCATGCGACTGCCATCCCGCGCCCACAATCCGATCGGGCTCACGCTCAACTGTTCATCGAAGGCGCTGGCCTTCAGATGCTGGGCCCGGCTCTCGGCGGCCGGAGCGAACAACTCGCCCACCACCACCATGACCACTACCACGACCAGCCCGGCCTGCATCACCCAGCCGATAAAACGCCCCAGGGTCATCCCGGCCGCGCGCATCGCCGTCAACTCGCTGTTGGCCGCCAGATTACCCAGCCACAGCAGCCCCCCAAGCAGGGCCGCCGAGGGCAGCATGTCGTACATCCGGCGCGGCAGGGTCAGGGCCACATACAGCAGTGCCTCGCGCAGACCATAGTCACCCCGGCCGGTGTCGCGCAGTTCGTCGATCAGGGCAAACACGGCGTCCAGCGCCACCAGCAGCACGACCGCCAGCACAGTCCCGATCAGCACCTGGCGCATGATGTAGCGCCCGAGCACCGTCGTCATGGTCGCGCCCCGGCCGGTTCCGCGCGCCGTGGCGCGCGCTGGCCCAGCGCCAGCAGGCCCTTGCGCCAGGCCAGCAGCAGCCACAGCACGAGCATCAGGCCATGCGTCCACCACAGCCCCAGTGCCAGCGGGGTACGCCCGTCGGACAACTGGCCCTGCCCGAGGATCAGGAAATTCGCGTACAGCACGTACACCCCGATCGCCGCCGGGATACGCGCATAGCGCCCGCTACGGGGCGGTACCAGCGCCAGCGGCAGCGCAATCAGCGTCAGCACCAGGATCGACAGGGGCATCGCGATGCGCCATTCCAGCTCGGCTCGGGGACCCGGACGGTCACGCTGCTCCCACAGCGCCAGCGTCGCCATCGCATTCAGCGACTGCCGGCCCGCCCCGGTGTCCGGTTCGGTCACCTGGGTCCGCAGGCGCTCGAATTCAAGCATGCGGAAGCTGGCCTCACCGGGTACCCCCACGTGGCGATAGCCGTTCTCCAGGATCAGAAAGCCGCTGCCCTCGTCCGCGGGATCGGGGATCGCACGTTCCGCCACGGTGACCTGGACCTCGCCATCCACCTCGCGGTAGATGAATACCTCCAGCAGGGCCTCGCGATCCGTGCTCAGGCGCTCGGCAAAGAAGACCTGGTCTCCGACACGCGAGCGCAGAAACCGCCCGGGTGTAATCCCCACCAGATCCGAGCGCTGCTCGGCCAGGTCGCGTAACTGGTCCACCTTGGCCTCGGTACGCGGCACCACCAGGGTCATCAACAGCAACAGGAACAGGGCGGCCGGCGCCGCGACCCAGAACAACGCCCGGTACAGCGCCGCGAAGGACATGCCACTGGCCTGCAGCGCGATCAGTTCGCTGTCGCGTTGCAGGCGCCCCAGCACCAGCATGAACGCCAGGAACAGGGCGACGGGCCACAGAAAGACAATCCCCTTGAAGGCACCAAAGGCCACCATGCCCGGCAGGAAATCCACCGGGATCGTCCCTTCGGCGACATCGCGCAGGACCCGCCCGAGGACGCCGCCGATAATGACCAGCAGCAAAACGATCGTGACTGCGGTCTGGGTGACCAGCAGCTCACGGGCAATCAAGCGCTCGGCGCGACGCAGCATCATTCGCGCATCACCCCGCTGCCCGCAGGGCGCGTGGTCGGGCGCCGTTCGGCGCTGGTACCATAACTCGACTCATTTTCGGGAGGCATTCATGCAATTCTCCGTCACCACCTCGACCCTCGACAAACCCCGCGTCAGCATCCGCGCCGCCGGGATCGCCCATAAACGCAAGCCGGCCGCGGGCGCCAGCGCCCTCGACGCCGCGCGCGACGGCGAGATCGCGGCCCTGCTGAAGGCCGGCGAGATAGACGGCGAGGCCGGCAGCCGGTTACTGCTGCCCGGCAGTGGTGCCAAGGGTAGCGCACTCCTGATCGGTCTGGGGGCGAAGAAGGACTTCGATACCCGCGCCGCACGCAAGGCGGTGCAGACCCTGGCCGCCGCGCTGGTCGAGCGCCCGGCCACCAGCGCGGTGATTGCGGTCGCGGACTTCCAGCCACGCGGCCAGGATATCGCCTGGGTGGTGCACAGTCTGGTCGCGGCAATCTCGGATGCCGCCTACCGCTTTACCGCGTTCAAGGGCAAGGAGGAGACCACACCGGTGAAGCTGGACAAGATCCAGTTGTGCGTGGAACACGGGGACGCAGCGGCCGCGAAAAAGGCCTGCACCGAGGCCACGGCGATCGCCACCGGGGTGAACCGCGCGAAGGACCTGGGCAACACCCCGCCGAATGTCTGCTACCCGGAGAGCCTGGCCGACACCGCCCGCGAGATGGCGAAGCAGTACAAGTCGCTGAAGGCCACGGTGCTGGACGAGAAGGACCTGGAGAAACTCGGCGCCGGCGCCATCCTGGCGGTGGGCAAGGGCTCCGAACGCCCGCCGCGCCTGATCGCAATGGAATACTCCGGGGGCAAGAAAGACGACGCCCCGGTGGTACTGGTCGGCAAGGGCATCACCTTCGATACCGGTGGCATCTCGCTGAAGCCCGGCGCCGAGATGGACGAGATGAAGTACGACATGTGCGGCGCGGCCAGCGTGTTCGGGGTGATCGAGGCCTGCTGCGAGCTGGGGCTGCCGATTAACGTGGTCGGCGTCGTCACCAGTGCCGAGAACATGCCCGACGGCCGCGCGACCCGCCCCGGCGACATCGTCACCACGCTGTCCGGGCAGACCGTCGAGATCCTGAACACCGACGCCGAGGGCCGCCTGGTGCTGGCCGATGCGCTGACCTGGGTCGAGCGCTACAAGCCGAAGGCGGTGATCGACATCGCCACCCTGACCGGGGCCTGCATCATCGCGCTGGGCCATCAGGGCGCGGCGATCCTGGGCAACAACGAGCGCCTGGCGAAAGACCTGCTGTCCGCCGGCGAAGCGACCGGCGATCGCGGCTGGCAGCTCCCGCTGTGGCCGGAGTACCAGGAGCAGCTGAAGAGCAATTTCGCCGACATGGCCAACATCGGCGGGCGCCCGGCCGGCACCATCACCGCTGCCTGCTTCCTGTCGCGCTATACCGAGGACTACACCTGGGCGCATGTCGACATCGCCGGCGTGGCCTGGAAGAGCGGCAAGGAGAAGGGGGCGACCGGCCGCCCGGTGCCGATGCTGATGCGCTACCTGCTCGACCAGGCCTGACCCGGGTCGGGCGCGGATGACCCACGTCAGCTTCTACCTGCTGCAGGACCCGGCCCCGGAGGCACGCCTGCGCTTCACCTGCCGCCTGGCGAAGAAGGCCAGCGGCCAGGGCCGGCGCGTGCACATCCACACCGGCTCGCCGGAGCTGACGCGCACCCTGGACGAGTGGCTGTGGACCTTCGAGGACACCGCCTTCCTGCCGCACAGCACCGACGTGCGCGACATGGATGTCCCGATCTCGCTGCACGAGGCCCATGCCCCGTCGGAGCGCTGTGACGTGCTGATCAATCTGGCGCCGGAGGTGCCGGAGTACTGCGGGCGCTTCGAGCGCGTCGCGGATATCGTCGGCGGCGAGGAAGCGGAACGCGAGGCGGGCCGCGCCCGCTACCGCTACTTCAAGGAGCGCGGCTACCCGCTGGACCACCACAACATCCAGTAAGGGGGCGCTGACGGGGTCGGTTCAGACGCGCGGCGGCGGGTCCGGGATCTCGCGCAGCCAGGCCTCCAGCTCGAACAGCGGCAGGCCGACCACATTGGTGTAGGAGCCCTCGATCCACTCGACAAACGCGGCGCCACGGCCCTGGATGGCATAGGCGCCGGCCTTGCCACGCGGCTCGCCGGTCGCCCAGTAGGCCTCGATGTCGGATGACGTCAGCGGGCGCATCCGCACGCGGGTCGTCACGGTGCATGCCCGCATGGATGCACCGGGCCGGCCCAGCGCCATGCCGGATACCACCCGGTGCTCCCCGCCGGAAAGGCGTTGCAGCATGGCCTCGGCGTCGGCGAAATCCGCGGGCTTTCCCAGGGCCTCGTCGCCCGCCGCGACGACGGTATCCGCGGCCAGCACCCACTGCCCCGGGATGCCGCACGCAATGGCCGCTTCGGCCTTGGCGATGGCGAGGCGCTCGACCAGCGCCTCCGGTGACTCGCCCGGTAACGGGGTCTCGTCCACGTCCATCGGGGCCACCTCGAAGGCGAGCTGGATCTGCTCCAGCAGTTCGCGGCGGCGCGGGGAGGCGGAGGCCAGCAGCAGCGGATGCGCCACGGCGGTCACGCGCGGTGGTAGGGGTGATTGTTCAGCAGCGACCAGGCGCGGTAGAGCTGCTCGGCGACGAGCACCCGCACCAGCATGTGCGGGAAGGTCAGCGGCGACAGCGACCAGGCCCATTCCGCGCGGGCGCGCACGGCCTCATCCAGTCCCGCCGCCCCGCCGATCACCAGCGCGATATCGCGCCCGTCCTGCTGCCAGTCGGCCAGGCGCCGCGCGATGCCCTGGGTGTCCACGCCCTTGCCGCGCTCGTCCAGCAGGATCACGCGGGCGCCCTCGGGGATGGCCTTCAGCAGGATCTCGCCCTCGCGCCGCAGCAGCGTGGCCGTATCCATGGACCTGGCCCCGGAGGGTCCGGCCAGGGCCTGCAGGTTCAGGTTGAGCTCGCGCGGCAGACGACCGGCGTACTCGTCGAACCCGGCCGCCACCCAGTCGGGCATGCGCTTGCCGATCGCGATCAGGTCCAGGCGCATGGCGGCGCGCCCCGGTCAGCCGCGCAGGCGGCGGACGCGTTCCAGGCTGGGGTCTTCCGGGGCGGCCTTTTCCGTATCCGCGGCCTCCTCGGCCAGCCAGAGCTTTTCCAGGTTGTAGAAGTCGCGGGTCTCCGGGAGCATCACATGGATGATCACGTCGTTCAGGTCCACCAGCACCCACTCCTGGCTCTCCTGGCCCTCGACCCCCAGCGGCTGGATGCCGGCCTCCTTGGCCGTCATCGCCACCGATTCGGCGGCCGACTGCACATGCCGCCCGGAGGTCCCGGAGGCGATCACCATGTAGTCCGCCAGCGTGGTCTTGCCGCGCACGTCGATGCTGCGGATGTTCTGGGCCTTCATGTCATCCAGAGCGGTGGTCACCAGCTCCAGGAGTTGTTCGCTGTTCATGCTGTCGGTCATATCCCGTGATTGCGGTTCGACCCGGCCCGGTACAGGCCGCGGTCCTGAATGTAGCGGTTGACGGCCTCGGGGAGCAGAAAGCGCGGGCTGCGCCCCGCGCGCAGCTCGTCGCGGATGGCCGTGGCGGAGATGTCGAGCTGGGTCACCGGCTGGAAATAGACCAGCCCGCCGGGGGCATTGCGCAACGCCCCCGGATCATGCGTGGCGGCATCCCCCAGCCAGCCTCCCAGGTCCTGCGAGGCCGGGCTGCCGGGCCGGTGCGAGACGACGATATGCGCCAGCTCGAAGATCTGCTTCCAGCGGTTCCACGACGGCAGTCCGGCGAAGGCGTCCATGCCCATGATCAGCACCAGCGGCGCCTCCGGCCCCAGCTCCTCGCGGAAGCTGAGCAGGGTATCGACGGTATAGGACGGCCCGGCACGATCCAGCTCGCGGCGGTCCGCCACAAAGCCCGGCACATCACGGATTGCCCGTTCCACCATCGCCAGGCGGTCATCGCTGCCGGTGCCCGGGCTCGCGCGATGCGGCGGCACGTGGCAGGGGATGAAGTGTACCCGTTCCAGACCCAGATGCTGCTGGATCTCCAGCGCCGGACGCAGATGCCCGAAGTGGATCGGATCGAAGGTGCCGCCAAGGATCCCGATCACGCCGGGTCAGCCACGCACATGGCCGTCGCCGAACACCACGTATTTGAGGGTGGTCAGGCCATGCAGGCCTACCGGGCCGCGCGCGTGCAGCTTGTCGGTGGAGATGCCGATCTCGGCGCCCAGGCCGTATTCGAAGCCATCGGCGAAGCGGGTGGAGGCATTCACCATCACCGAACTGGAATCCACCGCACGCAGGAAACGCCGGGCGCGGGTGTAGTCCTCGGTCATGATGGTGTCGGTGTGATGCGAACCGTACGTATTGATGTGGTCGATTGCCGCGTCCAGATCGTCCACCACGCGGATCGCGAGGATCGGCCCCAGGTATTCGGCCACCCAGTCGTCCTCGGTGGCCTCGGCGATGTCCGTCCCGGCATTCGCGAGGATGGCCCGGGTGCGCGCACAGCCACGCAGGCTCACCTGGTGCTCGCCCAGGGCCGTCGCCAGGCGCGGCAGGAAGGCCTCGGCCTGGTCCGCATGCACCAGCAGCGTCTCCATGGTGTTGCAGGTGCCATAGCGCTGGGTCTTGGCGTTCACCGCGACCGCCAGCGCCTTGTCGAGATCGGCCCTGCCGTCCACATACACGTGGCAGACGCCGTCCAGGTGCTTGATCACCGGGATCTGCGACTCATTGCTAACCCGCTCGATCAGGCCCTTGCCGCCGCGCGGGACGATCACGTCCACGTACTGCGGCATGCGCAGCAGCGCGCCCACCGCCGCACGGTCGGTGGTCGGCACCACCTGCACCGCCTCGCGCGGCAGGCCGGCCTGCTCCAGCCCGGCCTGGATAATCGCGGCCAGGGCCTGATTCGAATGCAGGGCCTCGGAGCCACCGCGCAGGATCGCGGCGTTGCCGGACTTCAGACACAGGGCGGCGGCGTCGATGGTCACGTTCGGGCGCGACTCGTAGATGATGCCGATCACGCCCAGCGGCACGCGCATCTGGCCGACCTGGATGCCGCTCGGCTGATAGGCCATATCCGAGATCGTGCCCACCGGATCGGGCAAACCCGCCACCTGGCGGCAGCCCTCGATCATGGTGTCGATGCGCGCATCGGTCAGCGCCAGGCGATCCAGCATCGCGGCGTCCAGCCCGCGTGCGCGCCCGGCCTCCAGGTCCCGGCTGTTCGCCTCCACCAGTTCGGCACGGCGCGCGGCGATACCCTCGGCGATCGCCTGCAGGGCTGCGTTCTTCGCGCCCGGCTCGGCCTCGGCCATGCGCCGCGAGGCGGCACGGGCAGTACGACCGAGGACCTCGACCTGGGCAGTCACGTCGGCAGTGGCAGATTCGGTGGGGTTTACGGCAGCGTTCATGCAGTCAGACTCGTTCCGGGTTCAGAGCGGGTTCGGCCAGCGTCAGCGGACGCCCCGCCATACGGGCCACCAAGTCTAGCAACCCCTGCCGGGCATTGCCGTTTTCCTGACCCTTGATGACGCGATCCACATGCGCGGCCGCGCCCAGCAGGGCCCGTGCCTGCGCCAGGTTCAGCCGCGACATCGCCTGACGCAGGGCCTTCTGACCATCGCCGAAACTGCCCTGGAAGGCCTCGCGATCCGGCGCCCCCGCCGCCTTGCGCTCCATCGCCTGCACCAGCAGGCGGCACTCGCGCGCCAGTGCCCACAGGATCAGCGGCTCCGGCTGCCCCTCATCCAGCAGCCCCTCCAGCATGCGCAAGGCATGGCGGACGTTACCGCGCAGGGCCGCCGGGGCCAGGGCGAACAGCTCGAAGCGGGCACTGTCCGTCGTGGCTGCGGCCAGGACATCGAGGTCGATCTCGCTCACACCCGCCAGGGCCAGCTTCTCGATCTCCTGACGCGCGGCCAGCAGGTTGCCCTCGACGCGCGAGACCAGCAGCGCCAGGGCGTCATCGGTAATGCGCAGGCCGTACTTGTGCAGGCGCCCGCGGATCCAGCCCCCGAGCTGCGCCGGCGGGACCGGGCGTGCATGGATCACCACCGCACGGCTCTCCAGCGCCTTGAACCAGGCCGCCCGGCGCATGGCGCTGTCCGGCCGTGGCAACTGCAGCAGCAGCACCAGATCCGGCTGCGGATCGGCGGCATAGGCCTTAAGGTGATCGCCCCCGGTCTTGCCCGGCTTGCCGGTGGCCAGACGCAGATCCAGCAATGCCCGCTCGGCGAACAGCGAACGATCGCGCACCGCGGCCTCGAACGGCCCCCAGTCGGACTGCGCGGTCAGATCCAGCACCGTCCGCTCCAGAAAACCCTGGGCGCGCGCCGCCACGCGGATGACATCTGCCGCCTCGATGGCCTGCAACGGCTCTTCCGCCAGCAGCAGATAGACGGGCGCCAGACCGCGACTCAGCTCCTGCTCCAGTCGCGCAACGTCCAGGGCCATCAGCGGTCGCGGACCTCTTGCAGTTCACCATCCGGCCCGATCCGCGCGGCCATGCGCCGCTGTAACTGCGCCACCAGGTCACGGTTCATCGCCGTGCGCAGGGTCTCCTCGCGTTCGGAACGGCTCAGCACCGCCGAGCCATCAAACAGGTACACCCGACTCGCCTGCAGCGGCCCGAGCTCGACAGCCTCGCCCTGCACCGGACGCAGGCGGACCTCGACCGTGCGGATCAGTTCGTACTCCGATACGCGGGCGGTCTCGGTCACCGACAGGGTGCGCCGGTCATCACGGACCGAACGGATCTCCAGTGTCGCTCCCTGCCCCTCCGGGCGCTGTTCGACGATCTCGACCCCGCCCGAACCAAAGGCGACCTCCAGCTCGCGGTAGAGGGAATCACGCGGGCTCACGCCGGTGATCTGCACCGGCGTGAGGACCTCCGGCCAGTCCATGCTGCCGCGCAGCTGAAAACCACAGGCGGCCACGGAGACCGCCAGCCACACCACCAGGCCTGCGCGCAGTAACAGACTCATTGCGGTTTGACCACGAAGTTCACCAGACGCCCGGGCACCACGATCACCTTCATCACGTTCTGTCCCTCGATATGCCGCTGTACATTCTCGTCGCCGCGCGCGGTGGCTTCGATCGCGTCGCGATCGGCGCCGGCCGGGACCGCGATCTCGGCGCGGCGCTTGCCGTTCACCTGCACCGCCAGGGTCTCCTGCGCGGCCTGGCGCGCGGCCGCGTCGACCTGCGGCCAGGCGGTGGTCGCGACCAGTTCGTCATGGCCCAGCGCGCGCCACAGGGTCTCGGTCACATGCGGGATGATCGGCGCCAGCATGCGCACGATGCCCTCCAGGGCCTCCTGACGCACGGCCGCGGCCTGCGCGCCATCTTTCGGCAATTTGCCGAGGTCGTTCAGCAGCTCCATGTTCGCGGCCACCGCCGTGTTGAAGGTCTGGCGCCGGCCGATGTCGTCGGTGACCTTGGCGATGGTGTCGTGCAGCTTGCGCCGCAGCTCGCGCCCGGCGTCGTCCAGCGCGTCCACGTCCAGCGCAGCCGGGCTATCGCCGTTCACGTGCTCGTCCACCGCCCGCCACAGGCGCTTGATGAAGCGCTGCGCACCCTCGACGCCGGAGTCGGACCACTCCAGCGACAGGTCCGGCGGCGCGGCGAACATGGTGAACAGCCGCGCGGTGTCGGCACCGAAGCGCTCGATCAGCGCCTGCGGATCCACGCCGTTGTTCTTCGACTTGGACATCTTCTCCATGCCGCCCACGACCACCGGCTGGCCGTCTTCGCGATGGCGCGCGGCCTTCACCGAGCCGTCCTCCGCGCGTTCCAGCTCGACATCGGCCGGGTTGATCCAGTCCTTCCCGCCGTCACCGCGTCCGCGGTAGAAGGTCGGGGCGATCACCATGCCCTGGGTCAGCAGCCGGGTGAACGGCTCGTCCGAGGCCAACAGGCCCTCGTCGCGCAGCAGCTTGTGGAAGAAGCGCGCATACAGCAGATGCAGCACCGCATGCTCGATGCCGCCGACGTACTGGTCCACCGGTAACCAGTGGTCGGCGCGCGCATCCAGCATCGCGGTGTCGTTATCCGCGCAGGCGTAGCGGGCGAAGTACCAGCTGGACTCGAAGAAGGTGTCGAAGGTATCGGTCTCGCGCCGCGCCGGCTTGCCGCATTCCGGGCAGGTGGCCTCGTAGAATTCCGGCATGCGCGCCAGCGGCGAGCCGGCGCCGTCCGGGATCACATCCTCCGGCAGACGCACCGGCAGGTCCGCCTCCGGCACCGGCACCGCACCGCAGTCATCGCAGTGGATCACCGGGATCGGGCAGCCCCAGTAGCGCTGGCGCGAAATGCCCCAGTCGCGCAGGCGGTAGTTGCGCCGGCGCCGGCCCAGCCCGGCCTGCTCCAGGTGTTCGGCGATCGCGGCCTTGGCCGCCTCGGATGCCTGCCCGTCGAAGTCGCCGGAGTTCACCAGTACGCCGGGATCGGTGAAGGCCGCGGCCTGTACGTCGCACTCGGCGCCGTCGGCGGGGGCGATCACCTGCCGGATCGGCAGACCGTATTGCGTCGCGAACTCGTGGTCGCGTTCGTCGTGCGCCGGCACCGCCATCACCGCGCCGGTGCCGTATTCCATCAGCACGAAGTTGGCGACCCAGACCGGGACCTCCGCACCGGTCAGCGGGTGACGGGCGGTAAAGCCCAGCGACCGGCCCTTCTTCTCCATGGTCGCCAGATCGGCCTCGGCCACCCCGCCCTGCGCGCAATCGGCGACGAACGCCGCCAGTTCGGCATCGTTCTGCGCCAGCGCCTGCACCCGCGGGTGCTCCGGCGCGAGCGCCATGTAGGAAACACCGAACAGGGTATCCGGGCGCGTGGTGTAGACGGTCAGCGGCTCGCCGCCATCCACCGAAAACTCCAGCTCCACGCCCTCGGAACGGCCGATCCAGTTGCGCTGCATGGTGCGCACCTGGTCCGGCCAGCCGTCCAGCCCGTCCAGGGCCTCCAGCAGCTCGTCGGCGTAGTCGGTGATGCGCAGGAACCACTGCGGCATCTCGCGGCGCTCGACAAGCGCGCCGGAGCGCCAGCCACGGCCCTCGATCACCTGCTCGTTGGCGAGCACGGTCTGGTCCACCGGGTCCCAGTTCACGGTCGCCTTCTTGCGGTAGACCAGGCCCTTCTTCAGCAGGCGCACGAACAGCCACTGTTCCCAGCGGTAGTAGTCGGCATCGCAGGTCGCGAACTCGCGCGACCAGTCGTAGGCAAAGCCCAGGCGCTTGAGCTGGGTGCGCATCTGCTCGATGTTCTGGCGCGTCCACGCGGCCGGCGGGACGTGGTTCTGCATCGCGGCGTTCTCCGCCGGCAGGCCGAACGCGTCCCAGCCCATCGGCTGCAGCACGCTCCTGCCCTGCATGCGCTGGAAGCGGGCGATCACGTCCCCGATGGTGTAGTTACGCACATGCCCCATGTGCAGCTTGCCCGAGGGGTAGGGGAACATGGACAGGCAGTAGAACGGCTCGCCGGGTGCGTCCTCGCGCGCGCGGAAGCAGTCGGCCTCCTCCCACTGGCGCTGTACCTGCGCCTCGACCGCCTCGGGGGAATAGTGCTCCTGCATGCGCCTCACCTGTGCCTTGATCGCGGAAAACAAAGAACTGCGCAGAATACCAGCCGCCCCCACCCCCTCCAAGCGAAACACGGAGCCCGCAGCCTGCCCCGCAGCCGTGATGGCCGTCACAAAACCTGCGGAACAGATGCTTTTTATGCCCGTTCTAACGCGTACATGCACCCGCAAACGTCCGCGCGGCGTTCAGGAGGCAGGAAATGAGCTTCGAGAATGACACCATCCCCGTCGCACAGCGCGCCTACCCCGAAGACCTCGCTGAAGTAGCACAGCAACACACGCCCGAGACCGATTCTCCGGCGATCCGGACGGTCGCGCCCGAAGATCTCGGCACCTGGCTGGGCAAGGGCTGGCGTGATCTCTGGCAGATGCCTGTTGCACTGGTACACGGCCTGGTCATCACCATGATCGGGCTGGTGCTGCTGGGGCTGTCCTGGAACCAGCCGTGGATGGCCTTCTCCTGGCTGGCCGGATTTCTGCTGCTGGGACCGGTTCTGGCGGTCGGCGTGAACGATCTGGCCCTGCGGAAAGAGCGCGGCCAACCGGGCGGTCTCGGTCTGCGATGGCTGGGGACGCTGGGCGGTTCGATCTGGGCATTTGCCGCCCTGCTCGCGGTCCTGTTCGTGATCTGGGCCAGCTTCGTATGGATGTGGATCGCCGTGCTCAATATCGGCGAGCTGGGCGTGACCGGCCAGCTGCACCACATGGTCGGGGCCATGCTCACCAGCGGCACCGGCATTATCTCGCTGGCGGGTGTCGTCGTGGCCGCCATTGCCTTCGGCCTGGTGGTCTTTGCCCTGAGCCTTGCCACCATCCCGGCCCTGCTGGATCACCGCATGCGCGATGACGCACCGCAGAAGTCACTGGTGGAATCCATCGGCGTGAGTCTGAAGGCCTTCAGCCACAATCCCGGCCCCCTGATGCTGTGGGGCCTGATCATCACTGCACTGTTCATGGTCTCGCTGGCCACGGCGCTGCTGGCCCTGATCGTGATCTTCCCGTGGCTGGGGTTCGCGATGTGGCACGGGTATCGCGATCTGGTGGGCAGCCCGGCGGCCGCCTGAAGGGGCGGATCCGCCTCCTCAGGCACCCTCCCCGTTCGGGTCTTCCGGCGCGGCCTCCGCGGACTCGTCGCGGGGGCCGCATGTGCCGCGCCGGTCGCCCAGCCGGGCGAACGTCCGCAAGCGCTCCGCCACCGCATGGTTGAAGCTGCCCTCCGGGAACCCACCGCGGGCATCACGTTCGCCCGCCGGCATGTCGGCCAGCAGCTCGATGGCCTCGTCCAGTGAGGTGACGGGGTACACGAAGAAACACCCCTGCGCGATCGCCGTGCGCACATCCTCGCGCAGCATCAGGTGCTCGACGTTGCTCGCGGGCAACAGCACCCCGTGACCGTCCAGCTCCCCGGCGTCGCGGCAGACATCAAAGAAACCCTCGATCTTTTCGTTGACCCCGCCGACGGCCTGCACCTCGCCATGCTGGTTCAGCGAGCCGGTCACCGCCAGCGACTGGCGCAGCGGGACCCGTGCAATCGCCGACAACAAGGCGCAGGCCTCGGCGACCGACGCGGAATCCCCCTCGATGTCACCGTAGGACTGCTCGAAGGCCAGACTGGCAGACAACGAGAGCTCACGGTCCGCGGCGTAGTGGCTGGCGATGAAGCGCGACAGGATCATTACCGCCTTGCTGTGCACCGGTCCGCCCAGCTTGGCCTCGCGCTCGATATCCACCACCTGGCCATTGCCCGAACGCGCGGTCGCGGTAATCCGGATCGGCCGTCCGAACATCGTGTCACCCAGATTCAGCACCGACAGCCCGTTGACCTGGGCGATCTGCGTGCCCCGGGTGGCGATCAGCACCACGCCGCGCCGGATCTGCTCCAGGCTGCGCCGTTGCAGCCGTGCGCCGCGAGCCTCGCGTTCGCGGATGGCCTGGTCGACCTGCGCGACACCCACGACCTCGACACCGGCCTGGCCGGCCCAGTGATCGGCCTCCAGCAGCAAATCACGCAGGGTGCGATCATGCGCCGACAGCTTGCGCTGGTCTCCGGCCAGGCGACTGGCATGTTCGATCACGCGCGCGACCGCGGCGCGGTCCAGCGGCCGCAGCCCGGCACGCCGCGCCATGGTCGCCAGCATCCTCGCGTACAGCGCGAGACTGGCTGCGTCGCGCTCCAGGTCATCCTCGAAGTCCGCCTCGACCTTGAACAGCTCGAGAAAGTCCGGCTCATACGCCGACAGCAGGTAGTACAGCAGGCGGTCCCCGATCAGCACCACCTTCGGGTTGACCGGGATCGGCTCCGGCTCCAGCGCCACGGTGCTGACCAGGCCGAACAGGCGTTCCAGCGACTCGATACGGACCTCGCCGGAGAACAGCACCCGTTTGAGGCTTTCCCAGGCCAGCGGCTGCAGCAGCACGCGACGAGCGTCCAGGATTAGGTAGCCACCGCTGGCCCGATGCAGGGCCCCGGCCCGAACCAGCGAAAAATCGGTCACCAGATCGCCCTCGTGCACCTGGTACTCGATCTGGCCTGTCAGGTGCTGATGATTCGGCGAATCCTCGTAGAGGACCGGCGCACCGCGGGTCTCCGCGTGATCCACCAGCAGGTTGATGCGAAAGCGCTCCAGCAGCCCCGCGGGCAGCGCCGGGTCCTGTCCGCTGCGAAAGGCCTCCGCATGCTGCACCACGTCATTCAGGATGGCCTCCAGATGCGCGACCACCGCCGGCAGATGCGACCAGCGCTCTTTCAGATCACGAACCGGGCCATCCAGCACCGACTGCAGCATCTCCGCATTCAATGCCCGAATCTTTTCTTCCAGCTCCTTGCGCAGGCGCGGGATCTGGCGCAGGGCCTGGCGCAGTTTCTCCTGCAACACCTCGACCTGCGCGTCGATCTGCTCGCGCTGTTCCTCGGACAGCGCGTCGTATTCCTCCGGCTTGAGGATCTCTCCGTCCCGCATCGGCGCGAACGAGAACGTTTTCCGGGCATTAATCAGGGCGATGTCGTTCGCCTCGGCCTCTTCCTGCACGCGGCGCACACCCTCGCTCTGCTCCTCCTCGGACGCGTCCTTGAGCTCCTGCAGGCGCCGCTGATATTCCTCCGCCTCGAAGACCGCCGGGATACTGGTGTGGAGATCCTCGATGAACCGCTCCAGGTCGGACTGCAGCGTGCGCCCCTCCCCGGCCTCCAGGCGAATGGCGCGCGGGCACTCCGGCTTGTCGAAGTTGAACACGTACCCCCAGTCCGGCGGGGCCGCCTCCTCGGCGGCACGATGCTCCAGGAAGCGCCGCACCAGCTCGTGGCGTCCGCTACCGTCCGGCCCCAGAACGAAGAGATTGAAACCACGCCCACGCATCGCCGCCCCGAACTCCAGCGCGCGCAGCAGGCGTTCCTGCCCGCAGGGCAGCTCCAGCGCCTCCAGCGACTCGGTGGTTGCGAAATCCAGATACTCCGGCGGGCAGTGCTGATAGACCTGCTTCTCGGTCAGGGGTGCGGGTCGCGTCATGTCCGTCTCCTTTTGGCCCCTACCATGCAGCAGATACGGCCCGGCGTGCACCTCCCGGGGAACACTGGCAGCGCCCGCTTATCGTGCTAACGTGGAGACAGAAGGGCCCCAGAGCCCCAGCGGGGCAGATGTTCAACGAGCAAGCCGCGAGGAACCGCGCATGAACGACAAGTCCAGGGAATCATCCGCCGAGGTAGACCAGGAACGCGAGCACCGCCTGAGCGATGCCTACCACCGCATGCTGCACGAGGTCACCGAGGATCTCGAAAAGCTGGAGGACAAGACCAGCCAGGCCATCACCGAGGCCCTGGAAAACGCCCGTGACCGCGTGCAAAAGGCCAGCGACCTGACCCGCGAGGAGGCGCATGAGGTGATGGATTACCTGCGCCGGGACCTCCAGGATCTGGGCGCCTATCTGGACTCGCGCACCGAGGACTGGCGCAGCTGGCTGCGGATTGACCTCGGCCTGATCGAGGCGAGCATCCTCAACGCCCTGGAACGCATCGCCGATCGCACCCGTGTGGAAATCACCGAACTGACCGCCCGCGCCCAGGTCATGGGCGAATGGCACACCGGCGAGATCACCGGCCCGGGCGAACTGCTTTGCAAGCAATGTGGCCATGCCGTGCACATGACCCGGGTCGGACGCGTCCCGCCTTGCTCCCAATGCCACAACACCAGCTTCCGCCGGGGCCCGGGGGGCACCGAGGCCGAATAGCGGTCCCGAACTGCGCCCTCAGGTGCTGCGCCGGCGCTGCGCCGCGCCAAGCACCACCAGCACCAGGGCCGCCAGCACGGCGGGCCCCTCGCCAAGGGCCGCTGCCGGGGTCATCCCGGTTCGCGGCTCGATCGTGCCCTGCACCACCTCGCGACTGAACAGCCCGGAACGCTCCAGCAAACGCCCGTCGGCCGCAATCAGGGCCGAGACGCCGGTGTTGGTGGCCCGCACCATCGGGCGGCCGGTCTCCACCGCCCGCACCCGTGCGATCTGCAGATGCTGGGCCGGCGCGAGGCTGTCACCGAACCAGGCATCGTTACTGACATTGACCAGGAACCGTGCCTCCGGCAGCGGCGCACGGATGTGCCGAGCGTAGGCCGATTCGTAGCAGATGCTGATCCCGGCATACGTCCCGGCGACTTCCATCCCACCGTCGCCGGTCCCGGGACTCAGGTCCGACATCGGGATCTGCAGCAGCCGGTCAAGCCAGGCCAGGCGTTCACGCAACGGGATATATTCACCGAACGGCACCAGCTGGCGCTTGTTGTAACCCGCCCCGGACCGCGTATGCACGACCGAGTTAAAGATCGAACGGGTCTGCGGATCGTGGTCAAAGATCCCGACCAGCAGTTCGCCCCCGGTCTCCTGCAACTCCAGTGCGGTGCGGGACAGGTCACCGCGTATCTCCGCCAGCAAGGCCGGGATCGCCGTCTCCGGCCAGACGACCAGGTCCGCCCCGGCGGCTTCCCGGGTCAGTGTTGCGTAGACCTCCAGCGAATGATCGATGCCATCGGGGGCCCACTTGCGCGCCTGTTCGATATTGCCCTGCACCATGGCCACCCGCAGCGATTCGCCCTCGGGCTGGGTCCACTCGACCAGCGTCAGCGGCAGCGATAGTACAAACAGCCCCGCCACCAGGCCGGCACCGGACCACCTGCGTTCGCGCTGCAGCACCAGCACCAGCCCGGCCGCCAGCAGCGCCACTACCAGCCCGGCGGCCAGTTCCCCGCCCAGCGGCAGCCAGCCCTGCAGCGGCGTCTGCAGCACGGTGTGTCCGAACAGCAGCCAGGGGAACCCGGAGAACAGCCAGGAGCGCGCCAGCTCCATCAGCACCACCCCGGCGGCCAGGGCGATCAGCCCGGCCGGCCGCTCCAGCGTCAGAAAGCGTGCGGCCAGCCCGGACAGGACTGCCGGATACAGGGCCATTACCAGCACGAAAAGCATGGTTATCAGCGAGGCCACCACCAGTGGGGCCTGACCGAACACCAGCAGGGAATTGAAGATCCAAGTGACCCCGACCCCGAAGAAGCCGAGGCCGAAGGCATAGCCGGTTACGGCGGCGCGGCGCCAGGGGGCACCAACCAGCAGGGCAAACCAGACCGCCAGGGCAAGCGGCGCGGCCGGAAACCAGCCGACCGGGGCAAAGGCGAGAGTCGCGCCCGCACCGGCCAGCAGGGCCAACAGGCCGACCGCCCAGAGCGGCAGGCGATCCGCCACCGCTCAGTCCTCCCGCTGACGGACGGGATCGGCGGGGAGCCCCTCGAAGCTCTGGCCACCCTCCGCCACCGGGACCGCTTCAGCCTCCGGCAGAAGCATCTCCAGCAGGTGCAGGCGGCGGTTGTCCGCGCGCAGCACACGGAAACGCATGCCGTCGATCACGATCTGCTCGCCCCGACGCGGGACACGCCCGAAGTGCGACAGTACGAGCCCCCCGATGGTGTCGAAGTCGGCCTCGCTGTACGCAGTCTGAAAGTAGGCGTTGAACTCCTCCATCGGCGTCAGCGCCTTGAGGGTGTAGCGCCCGCCGGGGTGCTGCATGATCTGGGTCAGGTAATCTTCGACGTCGTGTTCGTCCTCGATCTCCCCGACGATCTGCTCGAGCACGTCCTCGATGGTCACCAGCCCGGCCACGCCGCCATACTCATCCACGACGATCGCCATGTGATTGCGGCTCAGGCGGAACTCCTTCAGCAGCACGTTCAGGCGCTTGCTCTCGGGCACGAACACGGCCGGGCGCAGGATCTCCTGCATGTCAAAGGCGCTATCGTCGGACTCGCCAGAAAAGCGCAGCAGGTCCTTGGCCAGCAGCACGCCCACCACCTCGTCGCGGTGATCACCGACCACGGGCAGACGCGAATGGGCCGAGGCCACCACATCGGGCAGAAATTCGGACAGGCACGCATCGCGGCGGACGACCTCCATCTGCGCACGCGGGATCATGATGTCGCGCACCTGCATGTCGGCCACGTTGAGCACGCCTTCCAGCATGGTCAGGGCCTCGGGGTCGACGAGTTCGCGGCCGTGCGCCGCGCGCAGCATCTCGACCAGTTCGCGGCGGGTCGCCGGCTCGCGACGGGGACGCAGAAACTCGCCGGCGCGGGCGCGCCATCGCCGCCAGATCGGTTGCTCGTCGAGTTCGGGTTCAGGCATCGGGGGCATGTCCGGCCGGGTGCTGCACCAGGGCGCGTGCCGGTTGCTCGGCGTAGGGGTCGGGGTAGCCTAACCCGGCCAGGACCGATGACTCAATGGCCTCCATCCGCTCGGCCTCGCCCCGGGTCTGGTGGTCCATGCCCTGCAAATGCAGCATCCCGTGTACCACCATGTGGTGGTAGTGGGCCGCCAGGGTCTTGCCCTGCTCCTCGGCCTCGCGCGCCAGCACCGGCACACACAGGATGACGTCGCCGAGATAGACATTCGCCTCGGGCGGCAGACCGGGCGGCAGGTCCGGGGCAGGAAACGACAGCACGTTGGTCGCGTAGTCGCGTCCACGAAAGGCGTGATTCAGGGCCCGCCCCTCGTCGGTGTCCACCAAGCGCAGTGTCACCCCCGCTTCACCGTCCCCGCGCCAGGCCGCGCGGGCCGCCCGGTGCAGGGTGGTGGCAGCCGGCAGGCCCGCCCGCGGCACCGCGTACTGCACCGCAACATCAAGCGCCATCGGCGGCCTGTCCGTCCGTTCCAGTGCCCGCCCCGGGCTCCACAGCCGGCTTGCCGGAGGCGCTGTCGTGGGCGTCGTAGGCCTCCACGATGCGCTGCACCAGCGGGTGGCGCACCACGTCGCCGGCCTGGAAGCGGGTGATATGCACACCCTCGACATCCTTCAGGATCTGCATCGCATGCTTGAGCCCGGAGCGCTGGCCACGCGGCAGGTCGACCTGAGTGATATCGCCATTGACCACGGCCGTGGAACCGAAGCCGATGCGGGTCAGAAACATCTTCATCTGCTCGACGGTGGTGTTCTGCGCCTCGTCGAGAATAATGAAGGCCTCGTTCAGCGTACGCCCGCGCATGTAGGCCAGCGGGGCCACCTCGATCACCTGACGTTCCATCAGGCGCGCAGTCTGGTCGAAGCCCATCAGCTCGTACAGGGCGTCGTACATCGGACGCAGGTAGGGGTCGATCTTCTGCGCCAGGTCGCCGGGCAGGAACCCCAGGCGCTCGCCGGCCTCCACCGCCGGGCGCACCAGCACCAGGCGCTGCACCCGGTCCTGCTCCAGCGCGGCCACCGCCGCGGCCACGGCGAGGAAGGTCTTGCCCGTACCGGCCGGCCCGATGCCGAAACTGAGGTCGTGCTGCGCAATCGCGGCCAGGTACTTCGCCTGCCGCGGGCCGCGACCGCGGATCACCGCGCGCTTCAGGCGCAGCGATGGATCGCCCGCATTGCCATCGGGTTCGGCCAGGCCCTCGACATGCGCCGTCTGCAGCGCGGTATGCACCTGCTCCAGGCTGACCGGCTCTTCCTGGGCCATGCGATGCAGGTCGTGGATCAGTGCATCCGCCGCCTGCACCGCGGCCTTCGGTCCGGTCAGATTGAAGCGCGGACCGCGGTTGTGCACGGCCACGCCCAGGCGCGACTCGATCAGGCGCAGATGGGCATCCAGCGGACCGGACAGGCGTGCGAGGGTCTCCTGGTCACCCGGGTCCAGGGTGAAATCGGCGCGGTTCGCCATCGTGGATCAGGCGCCGACGGCGGCAGGCATCGTCCGCTCCACCGCACGCCCGCGCAGGGAATGCGCCAGGGCCTCGGTAATCTCGACCGGGATCATCTGTCCGATCAGATCAGGGGTGCCCGCGAAATTCACGATGCGGTTGTTCGCTGTGCGCCCGGCCAGTTCGCCGGGATTACGTTTGGCCGGACCCTCGACCAGGACCGACTCGATGTTGCCAACCATGGCCTGATTGCGTTCGCGCCCGTGCTGTTCGATCAGGGCCTGCAGTTCGGCCAGGCGCGCCTTCTTGGTGACCAGCGGCACGTCATCCGGCAACGCGGCGGCCGGCGTGCCCGGACGGGCGCTGTAGATAAAGCTGAACGAGAAGTCGAAGTGCAGCTCCTCGATCAGCTTCATGGTCGCCGCGTGGTCGGCGTCCGTCTCGCCGGGGAAGCCGACGATGAAGTCGGAGGACAGGTCCAGATCCGGGCGTGCCTCGCGCAGGCGGCGGATCTTGGACTTGTATTCCAGGATCGTGTGACCGCGTTTCATTTGCGCCAGGATGCGGTCGGAACCGCTTTGCACCGGCAGGTGCAGGTGGCTGACCAGCTTGGGCTCGTCGGCATAGGCCTGGATCAGCGAATCGGAAAACTCCACCGGGTGCGAGGTGGTAAAGCGGATACGCTCGATGCCGTCTACCGCGGCCACATAATGGATCAACAGCGCGAGGTCGGCGGTATCGCCATCCTCCATCGGCCCGCGGTAGGCATTCACGTTCTGCCCCAGCAGATTGATCTCCTTGACCCCCTGCCCGGCCAGCGCCACCACCTCGGCGATCACGTCGTCGAACGGACGGCTGATCTCGTCGCCGCGGGTATACGGCACCACGCAGAAGCTGCAGTACTTGGAGCAGCCCTCCATCACCGAGACGAAGGCGGTCGGGCCATCGGCCTTGGGTTCGGGCAGCCGATCGAACTTTTCGATCTCGGGGAAGGAGATATCCACCACCGGCGCCCGCTCGCGGCGCACCGACTGGATCATCGCCGGCAGGCGGTGCAGGGTCTGTGGGCCGAACACCAGATCCACGTACGGCGCCCGCTCGCGCAGGGCGTCACCCTCCTGACTGGCGACACAGCCGCCCACGCCGATGATCACCTCCGGTCGGCGCTCCTTGATCTGACGCCAGCGCCCCAGCAGCGAGAAGACCTTTTCCTGTGCCTTTTCGCGGATGGAGCAGGTGTTCATCAACAGGACATCGGCCTGCTCCGGATCATCGGTACGCTCCGCGCCGTGCAGCGCGCGCAACGCATCGAGCATGCGATCGGAGTCGTACTCGTTCATCTGGCAGCCGTGCGTCTGGATGTAGACCTTGCGGATCATGCTGTCGGTACTTCGCTGGTAGAGGGATTCAGGGGTACTGGCGCACCGGGGGCCGCCCGGCTGCCCCGGCAGGCTTGTCAGAACGGCACATCGTCATCGTCGAACCCGCCGGAGACCGGCGCACTGCCACGACTGCTGCCCTGCTGGCCGCCACCGCCGTAGGCATTACCGCCGCCGTAACCCGGGTCCTGGTCGTACCCGCCACCGCCACCGCTGCCCCCGCGGCCGCCGATCAGCTGCATGTCGTTTGCGACCACCTCGGTGGTGTAGCGGTCATTACCCGACTGGTCCTGCCATTTGCGGGTCTGGATCTTCCCTTCGAGATAGACCTGCGAGCCCTTGGACAGATACTGCGCGGCGATATCCGCCAGACGCCCGAACATCACCACGCGGTGCCACTCGGTGTTCTCGCGCTTTTCGCCGGAGTTCTTGTCGGTCCACTGCTCCGAGGTCGCCAGACGCAGATTGGTCACGGTAACCCCGTTCGGGGTCTCGCGCTTCTCCGGGTCGGCCCCGAGATTGCCGAGCAGGATGACTTTGTTGACGCCGCGGGCCATGGGAACTCCTTCGTAGCGGGCATGGAGGAACAAGCCCGATAGTGTACCAGCCCGATGCGGCGACGACAGCGCGGCGCCCGCCGTTGCGGACCTGATCAACCGGCGGGCGGGCCGGCGCCTTCGCCCTGATGCTCGTCCGGCCGCCGCGCCAGCCAGGCACCCAGTGCCGCTGCATCCGGCCCCAGACGCGCAACCTTGAGATAAAGCGACCGTGAATCGGGGGAAAGATCGGCCTCGCACACCCCCGGAAGCGCCAGAACCCACGCGCGCAGATCCGCCTCACGCCCGGCCCAGTGGGCCGGTACGGCCACGACCCGATTCGACCCGTAACGCGGTTGCAGGTCACGCACGACCCACCACCAGGTCAGCAATAACGGGACGCCGACCAGAAACACCCCCACCGGGCCGGCGATCGCAAGCACGGCACCGCCGAGCACGCCACCGACGAAGATGCCCAGGAACTGGGCAGTGGCAAAACCACCCATGGCGGAACCCTTGTGGGCGACCGGGGCCGCACGCGCCACCAGTGACGGCAGGCCGGCCTCGAGCAGATTGAACGCGGCGAAGAACAGGATCATCAGTCCGGCCAGCCACCACAGTCCGCCGCCGCTCGGCACCAGCAGGGCGAGCAGCACCTGCACCCCGGCCAGCAGCGCAATGGCCATACGCAGGACACTGTGCACCTGCTGACGCCGTTCGCCGAAGATGATCCCCGGCAACATCAGGGCGAATCCCGCCAGCAGCACCGGCACGTAGAACTGCCAGTGACTGGCGGCCGGCAACTGCACCGATTCCAGCAGGAACACGGGAATCACCAGAAAATTCGCGGCGAGCACCACGTGCAGCACAAAGATCCCGAAGTTGAGTCGCAACAGATCGGGTGCCCGCAGAACCCCGGGCAAGGCCGACCACACCGGGACCATGTCCGGGTGCGAACGCATCCGGGCGGGGCGTGGCACCCACAGGTACAGGATCGCAATGGCCACCACACCGAGCGCAGCGGACAAACCAAAGATCCCCTCGAGGCCGGCGGCGCGATCCACCACCGGGCCCAGCGCCATCGCCAGGGTAAAGGTGAGGCCAATGGTGAGACCGATCACCGCCAGCGCCCGCATCCGGCGTTCCTCTCCAACCAGATCCGCGGTCAGCGCGAGGACCACGGCCGCCACCGCGCCCGCACCCTGCAAGGCACGGCCGAGAATGATGCCATGGATCGACTCCGCCACTGCCGCCACCAGGCTGCCTGCCACGAACAACAGCAGGCCGGCCAGGATCAGTGGCTTGCGACCGACTCGGTCGGATAGAAGACCGAATGGGATCTGCAGCATCGCCTGCGTGAGACCGTACACGCCCAGCGCCACCCCCATCAGGAACGGGGTGGCGCCCGCGATGCGGTCGGCGTGCAGCATGAAAACCGGCAGCACCATGAACAGACCGACCATCCGCACGCCATAGATGGCGGCCAGTCCGGTGGTCGCACGCAACTCCCGGGGGCTCATGCCAATGGACATCCGGAGAGAAAGGGGAGGCTGTTCATGCGGGCGCAGTTTACCGCCAACCCCGACGCGGAAACCATGGCCGGCGCTTGCCGGGTGTTACCATCACGGGTTTGCGACACGCGCCGGAGAATCCTGGCCGCGGCGCTCGATACACCTCTGCAGAGCCGATCCTGACCCATGGACAGCATTCGCATACGCGGCGCCCGCACCCACAACCTGAACAACGTCGACCTCGACCTGCCGCGCGAGCGCCTGATCGTGATCACCGGCGTCTCCGGCTCGGGCAAGTCGTCGCTGGCCTTCGACACCCTGTTCGCCGAAGGCCAGCGCCGCTACGTCGAGAGCCTGTCCACCTATGCCCGGCAGTTCCTGTCGATGATGGAAAAACCGGACGTGGACCAGATCGAGGGGCTCTCGCCGGCCATCTCCATCGAGCAGAAAAGCACCTCGCACAACCCGCGATCCACCGTCGGCACCATTACCGAGATCTACGACTACCTGCGCCTGTTGTATGCGCGCGCCGGCGAACCGCGCTGCCCGGAGCACGGCGAAACCCTCGCCGCCCAGACCATCTCGCAGATGGTGGACCAGGTGCTGGCCCTGCCGGAGGGCGACAAGCTGATGCTGCTGGCCCCGGTGGTTCGAGGGCGCAAGGGCGAACACCACAAAATGCTGGAGGCCATGCGTTCCCAGGGCTATCTGCGTGCGCGCATCAATGGCGAGATCCACGACCTCGATGCCCTGCCGACACTGGACCCGAAGCGCAAGCACAATATCGAGATCGTCATCGACCGGTTCCGCGTGCGCGAAGACCTGCGCCAGCGCCTGGCAGAGTCCTTCGAGACCGCGACCGAACTGGCCGACGGTCTGGCCCTGGTGGCCTGGATGGACGCGCCGGAACGCGAACCCATGATCTTCTCCGCCCGCTTCGCCTGCCCGGTCTGCGGCTATGCGCTGCGCGAGCTGGAGCCACGCCTGTTCTCCTTCAACAACCCGGCCGGGGCCTGCCCCACCTGCGACGGCCTCGGCGTGCATCAGTTCTTCGACCCCGAGCGCGTCGTCGCGCAGCCGGAGTTGAGCCTGGCCGGCGGCGCCGTGCGCGGCTGGGACCGCCGCAACGCCTGGTATTTCAGCCTGCTGACCAGCCTCGCCCGACACTACGGGTTCGATGTCGAAACCCCCTGGGCCGACCTGCCGCCCGAAGTACGCGCGGTGGTGCTGCACGGCTCCGGGCGCGAAAAGGTGAAACTCTCCACGCCGGCGGCGAACGGACGCATGCGCACCGACGAGCGGGTATTCGAAGGCGTAATCCCGAACCTGGAACGCCGCTACCGCGAGACCGACTCCGCCGCGGTACGCGAGGAACTTGGGCGCTACCTGGCCGAACGGCCCTGCCCCGACTGCCACGGCACGCGACTGAACTCGGCCGCCCGCCACGTGTTCGTCAACCACCACACCCTGCCCGAGGTCACGCGCATGAGCGTGGCCCATGCCCAGCAGTTTTTCGCCGACCTGCACCTGCCCGGCCGCTTCGCCCAGATTGCCGAAAAGATCGTGCGCGAGATTGCCGCGCGCCTCGGGTTCCTGAACGACGTGGGGCTCGACTACCTCACCCTCGACCGCTCGGCCGATACCCTGTCCGGCGGCGAGGCCCAGCGCATCCGCCTTGCATCCCAGATCGGCTCGGCCCTGGTCGGCGTCATGTACATCCTTGACGAGCCCTCCATCGGCCTGCACCAGCGCGACAACACGCGGCTGCTCAACACCCTCAGTCACCTGCGGGACCTCGGGAACACCGTCATTGTCGTCGAACATGACGAGGATGCCATCCGCCAGGCCGATCACGTCGTCGACATCGGGCCGGGCGCCGGCCGCCACGGCGGCCACATCGTCGCGTCAGGCACCCCGGAGGAGGTTGCAAACCACCCCGACTCCCTGACCGGCGCCTACCTGCGCGGCACCCGCATGATCCCGGTGCCGGAACAGCGCGTCACGCCCGACCCGGAACGCGAGATCCGCGTGATCGGCGCCCGCGGCAACAACCTCAAAGGCGGGGACTTCGCCTTCCCCACCGGCGTGCTGACTTGTGTCACCGGCGTCTCCGGGTCCGGCAAATCCACCCTCGTCAACAACACCCTGTACCCGGCGGTCGCCACCGCCCTGCACGGCGCCCGTCACCTGATCGCGCCCCACGACCGCATCGACGGCCTCGACCTGATCGACAAGGTCGTGGACATCGACCAAAGCCCCATTGGCCGCACCCCGCGTTCCAACCCTGCCACTTACACTGGCCTGTTTACCCCGATCCGTGAACTCTTTGCCGCCACCGCCGAGGCGCGTTCCCGCGGCTACAAGCCCGGGCGCTTTTCGTTCAACGTCCGCGGCGGGCGTTGCGAAGCCTGCCAGGGCGACGGCGTCATCAAGGTGGAGATGCATTTCCTGCCCGACGTGTTCGTGCCCTGCGACGTCTGCAAGGGGCAGCGCTACAACCGCGAGACCCTCGAGGTCCGCTACAAGGGGAAGAACATCCACGAGGTGCTGGAGATGACCGTCGAGGAGGCCCTTGAGTTCTTCCAGCCGGTCCCTGTGATCCACCGCAAGCTGGAGATGCTGATGGAGGTTGGCCTGTCCTACATCCAGCTCGGACAGAACGCCACCACCCTTTCCGGTGGCGAAGCGCAGCGCATCAAGCTCGCGCGCGAACTCTCCAAAAGGGACACCGGCCGCACCCTGTATATCCTCGACGAGCCCACCACCGGCCTCCATTTCGAGGACATTGCCCAGCTCCTGCGGGTACTCCACCGGCTGCGTGACCACGGCAACACCATCGTCGTGATCGAGCACAACCTGGACGTGATCAAGACCGCCGACTGGCTCATCGACATCGGTCCGGAAGGTGGCAGCGGCGGCGGCGAACTGCTGGTTGCCGGCACCCCGGAGGCCGTCGCCGCCACCACCCAAAGCCACACCGGCCGCTTCCTCGCCCCGCTCCTGGATTCCGCTCCACAATCCGCCATCCTGGCATCCTGACCGCCTCGCACACTGGCTACCCGACCCTCTCGCACCCACACCACTTGGGCGCGACTCCCGCCCCTGTTGTGCCCCCCCTCCCGTGCACATTCGCCGCGAGGCCCCGGACGTGGCTCAGCGTCGTTGCGCGCGCCACCCCATCCACCAAAGGCGCCTGCCGGATTTCCGCACGTGCTGAGACGCGTTCGGGACCCCGGGCCCTGTAACGCTCCCTCCCGATCCATCATGTCCGCCCGACACGTCCCAGGACCGAAGAACGGGGCGCAGTCCCCACCACCCTTGCAGCGATCATCCGAGACCACCAGGCTCCGCGAGCAACCACGTCCCGAATCCGTCGTGACCCTGCCACACCCGCCTCCACCGTCGCCCCATCCCCGCCGCGGGCGCCTCTCGCGAAAGGTCGTTCACCCGCCACGCTCGACACCGCCAGCCGACCCGCCGAGTTTTCCCCTCCCCAAACACAAGAAAGCCGGCACAAGGCCGGCTTTCTTGCGAGCCAAGCCGAACCTCGGCTTGCTCCAGTCATCGCACGCTTGCCAACCTCAAGCGGCTTCTTCCTCGCCAGACTCGCCTTCCGGACGATCCACCAGCTCAACATAGGCCATAGGCGCATTGTCACCTGCACGGAAACCGCACTTCAGGATGCGCAGATACCCGCCCGGCCGTTCCTGATAGCGCGGACCCAGCTCATCGAACAGCTTTCCAACCACTTCCTTGTCACGGAGCCGGGCAAAGGCCAGGCGACGACCGTGCACACTGTCTTCCTTCGCCAGCGTGATCAGCGGCTCGGCGACACGGCGCAGTTCTTTCGCCTTGGGCAGCGTGGTCTTGATCAGTTCATGCCGGAACAGGGCAACGGAAAGCGCCTGAAACGTGGCCTTGCGGTGCGAGCTGTTACGGCCAAGCTGACGGCCAGAGTGACGATGACGCATGAGAGGCTTCCTCTAGAAAAACGGTGGGCGCAGCAGCGCCGTGATTACTCGTTGTCGTCGCGCAGACCCGGCGGCGGCCAGTTCTCGAGACGCATGCCGAGCGACAGCCCATGGGTCGCCAGCGTGTCCTTGATCTCGGTCAACGACTTCTTGCCGAGGTTCGGCGCGCGCAGCAACTCGACCTCGGTGCGCTGGACCAGATCCCCGATGTAGTACAGATTCTCGGCCTTCAGGCAATTGGCCGAGCGCACGGTGAGCTCGAGTTCGTCCACCGGGCGCAGCAGCACCGGATCGACGGCTCCGCCGGTACCCCCGGCCACCTCCCCGGCCTCTTCCTGCAGGTCAACGAACGGAGCGAGCTGACCCTGCAGTATCGTCGCTGCCTGCCGCACCGCATCATCCGGCGCGATCGCACCATTCGTCTCGAGCTCGAGGACCAGGCGATCCATGTCGGTTCGCTGTGCCAGACGCGCACTCTCGACCCGATAGGACACCCGCCGAATAGGGCTGTAACTCGCATCGAGCAACAGGCGGCCGATCCCGGTTTCGTCACCACCCTCCGCCTGGCGGCGGGCACTGACCGGCTCATACCCACGACCGGCCCTTGCCGTCAGGGTCATGTCCAACTCGACGTCTTTCGTAATCGTCGCGATCACATGTTCCGGGTTTACCACCTCGACATCGTGGTCGACCTGGATATCACCGGCAGTCACCACACACGGACCCTGCTTCTTCAGCCCAAGGCTCGATTCCTCGCGGCTGTGCATCCGCAGAGCGACGCCTTTCAGGTTCAGCAGGATATCCACGACATCCTCCTGCACCCCTTCGATGGTGGTGTACTCGTGCAGCACCCCCTCGATCCGCGCTTCCACGATCGCCGCGCCCGGGATGGACGACAACAGCACCCGCCGCAGCGCATTGCCGAGCGTATGCCCGAAACCGCGCTCCAGCGGCTCCAGTGCCACCTTGGCCTGATTCCGATTCTCGGCCTCGACCTCGATCTGCTGTTTCTTGACCAGTTCGTTCGACTGCATTGTGACTCCTGGCACCTGGCCGAAAAGCGATTACTTCGAGTACAGCTCGACGACGAGCGACTCGTTGATGTCAGCGGGCAGATCGGAACGATCCGGGGTCGCCTTGAAGGTGCCTTCAAACTTGCTGGTATCGACCTCCACCCAGCTCGGGAAGCCACTCTGTTCGGCCAGCGTCATTGCATCCTGAATACGCACCTGTTTGCGTGCCTTCTCCCGAACGGTAACAACGTCGGACGGCTGCACCTGATAGGCGGCGATATTCACGACCTGCCCGTTCACCAGGATGGCCCGGTGCGACACCAGTTGCCGCGCCTCCGACCGTGTGGCGCCAAAGCCCATGCGGTAGACGACGTTATCCAGCCGTCCCTCCAGCAGCTTCAGCAGGTTTTCACCCGTCGAACCCTTGCGCTGGGCGGCCTTCTTGTAATAGTTGCGAAACTGCTTTTCCAGCACCCCGTAGATGCGACGGAGCTTCTGCTTCTCGCGCAGCTGAACGGCATAATCGGAGAGGCGCGTACGGCGCTCCCCGTGCTGCCCCGGCGCTTTATCCAGTTTGCACTTCGTCTCCAGGGCACGGGCCCGGCTTTTCAGCCCCAGGTCCACGCCTTCACGGCGACTCAGCTTGCACTTCGGTCCAATGTAACGAGCCATTCTCGAACTCCAGCCTTAAACGCGGCGTTTCTTGGGCGGCCGGCAGCCGTTGTGGGGGATCGGGGTCACGTCACTGATATTGGTGATCTTGAACCCGGCATTGTTCAGCGCACGCACCGCCGACTCGCGACCCGGACCCGGCCCGCGGACCATCACATCCAGATTCTTCACCCCGTGCTCGGCAGCCGTTGTACCCGCCCGCTCTGCCGCAATCTGGGCGGCGAACGGCGTGGACTTGCGGGAACCCCGGAAGCCGGACCCACCCGAGGTGGCCCAGCTAATGGTGTTACCCTGCCGGTCGGTGATCGTGATGATCGTGTTATTGAACGTGGCGTACACGTGAGCCACGCCCTCGGCGATGTTTTTGCGGACCTTTTTCTTGGTCCGATTCTGCGCTTGTGCCATGTACCTGAGATCCCAGTCTGATTACTTGCGAATCGGGCGCCGCGGACCCTTTCGGGTGCGCGCATTCGTCTGCGTCTGCTGACCGCGCAGCGGCAGACCGCGGCGATGACGAACGCCTCGGTAGCAGCCCAGATCCATCAGTCGCTTGATGTTCATGCTGACCTCACGACGCAGATCACCCTCCACGGGGATCTTGTCGATCTGGGACCGCAGAGCATCCACTTCGGCATCGGTCAGATCCCGCACCTTGATGTCCCGACGCACACCCGCGGCATCGCAGATCTGGGCCGCCCGAGTCGGGCCGATCCCATAGATCGCGGTCAACGCGATTACCGTATGCTTCTGGTCAGGAATATTGATTCCAGCGACGCGAGCCATCCAACCTCTCCATCTAAATCCGGCAAAGCCGGCTATAGTAGCAACGAATTTACACTACGCCAAGGGTTAACCCTGGCGCTGCTTGTGCCGGGCGTCCGAACAGATCACCCGAACCACACCGTTCCGCCGAATAACCTTGCAGTTGCGGCAGATCGGCTTAACAGATGCACGTACCTTCATGGTGTTTCTCCTGGTCTAGCGGATCCCGGTCCCGCCGAAACCCTTCAGATTCGCTTTTTTCATCAAGCCTTCGTACTGGTGGGACACCAGATGCGACTGCAGCTGGGCCATGAAATCCATCACCACGATCACGATGATCAGCAGCGAGGTACCACCAAAGTAGAACGGCACGTTCCAGTACAGGATCAGGAACTCCGGTAGCAGACATACGGCCGTGATGTACACGGCGCCCACCGACGTCAGGCGCGTCATCACCCCGTCAATGAACCGTTCGGTCTGCACGCCCGGCCGAATACCGGGAATGAAAGCGCCCTGCTTCTTCAGGTTCTCCGCCGTATCGCGCGAGTTGAACACCAGCGCCGTATAGAAGAAACAGAAGAAGATGATCGCCGCCGCATAGAACATCACATACAAGGGCTGCCCCGGAGCGAGAGTCGTCGAGATCTCCCGCAACCAGCCCATCCCTTCCGCCTGTCCAAACCACTGCCCCAGTGTCGCCGGGAACAGAATGATACTGGACGCGAAGATCGGCGGAATCACGCCCGCCATGTTCAGCTTGAGCGGAAGATGCGACGACTGACCGCCGACCATCTTGCGCCCGACCTGGCGCTTCGCATAATTGATCGTGACTCTCCGTTGACCGCGCTCGACAAACACCACGAAGGCCGTCACCGCGAGGGCAAGTACAATCAGGATCACAACGAACGCGGCTGCCAGCTCGCCCGTCCGGGCCAGTTCCAGCGTGCCGCCAATCGCACCTGGCAACCCGGCTACGATCCCCGCGAAGATAATGATCGAAATCCCGTTACCGATGCCACGCTCGGTGATCTGTTCACCCAGCCACATCAGGAACAGTGTCCCGGTCACCAGCGACACCACTACCGTAAAGATGAAGATCGGGCCCGGGTTCAGGGCCATGGGCATGCCCTGAATGGTCTGACCATTCAGGGCAATGCCAATCCCGATACTCTGAAACAGTGCCAGCGCCACGGTCCCGTAGCGCGTGTATTGCGTGATCTTTCGACGCCCCTGCTCGCCTTCCTTCTTCAGCTGCTGCAACGCCGGTACGGTCGCGGCAAGTAGCTGCATGATGATGGCCGCAGAGATGTACGGCATAACCCCAAGCGCGAAAATCGACAAACGCTCAAGTGCTCCCCCGGAAAACATGTTGAACATGTCCAGGATCGTGCCGCTTTGCTGCTCGAAGAACTGCGAGACCGCAACCGGGTTGATACCCGGAACGGGGATGAACGTCCCGATCCGGTATACCACCAGGGCGCCCAGCACGAACAACAGGCGTTGGCGTAACTCGGTAAAGCCGGTGAGCCCGCCACCGGAACGTGCTGTCGCTCCACGCGCCATTTTTTAGGCCTCGACGCTTCCGCCAGCCGCCTCGATCGCAGCCCGCGCGCCCTTGGTCACGCCCACGCCCTTGACGGAACAGGCCTTCGACACCTCTCCCGAAGCAAAGATCTTCGCGCTTGCGGCATCACTGCGCACGACCCCGGCGGCCTTAAGGCTTTCCAGCGTCACGTCCCCATCGACCTTGGCAAGTTCGCTGAGGCGCACCTCCGCCGAAAACTGCTGTTTCCGGGAACGGAAACCCACCTTCGGCAAGCGCCGCTGCAACGGCATCTGGCCGCCTTCGAACCCCACCTTGGTGAATCCACCGGACCTGGATTTCTGGCCCTTATGACCACGACCCCCGGTCTTGCCCAGACCGGAGCCGATACCCCGGCCGACTCGCTTGGCCGGCTTCCGGGCACCATCGGCGCTTGCAATTTCATTCAGACGCATTGTCAGACTTCCTCTACCTTCAGCAGGTACGACACCTTCTTGACCATGCCCAGGTTCTCCGGGGTGGCCTCGATCGTCGAGGTGCTGTGGGTCTTGCGCAGTCCCAGCCCGCGCACACACGCCTTATGCGACGCGATTCGGCCGGCAGTACTGCGTACCAGGGTCAGTTTCAGCTTGCTCATGGCTTAGCTCGTCACTTCGTCAACGGTCTTGCCGCGCTTCGCCGCGACTCGTTCCGGGGCACTCACCGCAGTAAGGCCATCGATGGTCGCCTGCACGACATTGATCGGGTTACGCGATCCCACGCACTTGGCCAGCACATTACGCACGCCCGCCACTTCGAGCACCGCGCGCATGGCTCCACCAGCGATAATGCCGGTACCCTCGGAGGCGGGCTGCATGTAGACATTCGCGGCCCCGTGACGCCCATTTACTGCGTAGTGCAGGGTGCCGTCGGTCAGGGATACGTCACGCATCTCCTGGCGGGCCTGCTGCATTGCCTTCTGGATCGCCTGGGGTACCTCGCGGGCCTTGCCATAGCCGAAGCCGACGCGGCCCTCGCCATCGCCCACCACGGTCAGCGCGGCGAACCGGAACTGCCGGCCGCCCTTCACCACCTTGGCCACACGATTGACGCCAATCAATTTTTCCTGCAGGCCGTCTTGCGCTTCGCTTACATCGTTACGTGCCATATCTCTCTCCGCTCGATCCCGTTTGACTAGAACTGCAGGCCGTTCTCACGAGCGGCATCGGCAAGCGCCTTCACCCGACCGTGGTAACGGAACCCCGCGCGGTCAAACGCGACCTCTTCAATCCCGGCTTCGCGCGCGCGCTCGGCAATCGCCTGACCGACGCGAGCAGCAGCCTCCGCGTTGCCATTCGAGCCACCGGCGTTCTTCAATGCCTTCTCCACCGTCGAGGCGGACGCAAGGACTGCATCACCCGACGGCGCGATGATCTGTGCGTACATGTGGCGCGGTGTGCGGTGGATACAGAGACGATGCACCCCCAGCTCACGGATCTTGAACCGTGCGCGACGCGCGCGCTTAAGTCTGGCCTCTTTCTTGTCCACTGGTGCCTACCTACTTCTTCTTGGCTTCTTTGCGCACAATGCGCTCGTCTTTGTACTTCACGCCCTTGCCCTTGTAAGGCTCAGGCGGACGGAAGGCGCGAATATTCGCCGCCACCTGGCCCACCTTCTGGCGATCCGTCCCCTTGACCACAACCGCGGTCGGGCTCGGCGTTTCCACCGTGACCCCTTCGGGAATCTCGAAGTCGATCGGATGTGAATACCCGAGGGTCAGATTGAGCCTGGAACCCTGCATCTGTGCCCGATACCCGACCCCGATCAGTTCCAGGGCACGTTCAAACCCTTCACTGACGCCATGAACGTGATTGCCCAGCAACGCCCGGATAGTGCCGGCCATTGCAGAGTTTTTCGCGTGCTCCGATGGCTGCACCCGCACGACGCCTTCCTCGACCGTGACAATCACCGTCTCGGGACACGTAAGCTGCAGTTCGCCCTTCGGACCCTTGACCTTGATCTCGTCGGCGGCCTGCTCGACGGAGACCCCGTTCGGCAGTTTGATCGGCAGATTTGCAATGCGCGACATGGCTGATTCCTCAGTAAATCTTGCAGAGGACCTCGCCGCCCTGGCCTGCGGCCCGGGCTGCGCGATCACTCATGACACCCTGCGGCGTGGAGATCACCGCAACGCCCAGGCCCGCGTTGATACGCGGCAGCTCGTCCTTGCCGCGATAGATCCGCAGACCGGGGCGGGAAATACGTTCGACCGTCTCGATGACCGGTCGCCCTTCGAAGTACTTAAGCTTCACGACCAGCTTCTTGGTAGCCGCTTCACCCTCGACCTGGATGTCACCTACGAAGCCCTCGTCCGCGAAGACCTTCAGGATTCGCTCCTTGGACTTCGAGTAGGGAATGGCGACCTGCTCCTTGTTCGCACGCTGGGCATTGCGCACGCGAGTAAGCATGTCGGAAATCGGATCGGTCATCATTGCTTCAAATCTCCTTACCAGCTCGCCTTGCGCAGGCCGGGGATCTCGCCCTTCATCGCGTATTCACGCAGCTTGTTACGCCCCAGCCCGAACCGACGGTAGTACCCCTTGGGCCGGCCGGTCACACCGCAGCGATTAGTCTGACGTACGCGCGCCGAATCCCGCGGGAGCTTCTGCAGCGCATGCATCGCCGCCAGGCGTTCTTCCGAGGACTTGGTCTCGTCCACCAGGATTGCCTTCAATTCGGCCCGCTTCGCCGCATACTTGTTGACCAGTTTCTCGCGCTTCTTCTCGCGCTGGAGCATCGATACCTTCGCCATCTGCGCCTACCTCGGTTACTGCCGGAACGGGAATCGGAAGGCCTCCAGAAGGGCCTTGGCTTCCGCGTCCGTCTTTGCGCTGGTTGTAATCGTGATGTCCATGCCGCGCAGCTTGTCCACACGGTCATAGTCAATCTCGGGGAAGATGATCTGCTCCTTGATGCCGAGGCTGTAGTTGCCACGCCCGTCGAACGCCTTCGCGGAGAAACCGCGAAAGTCACGTACGCGCGGCAGGGCCACGTTGATCAGCCGGTCCAGGAACTCGTACATCTGCCGACGGCGCAAGGTCACCTTGCAGCCGATTGGGTAGTCGTCCCGGATCTTGAAGCCTGCGATCGACTTGCGCGCCTTCGTCACCACCGGCTTCTGGCCGGCAATCGCCGTCATGTCACCGACCGCGTGTTCGATCACCTTCTTGTCCGCCACAGCATCGCCCAGCCCCATATTCAGGGTAACCTTGGTGATGCGCGGGATCTCCATGACGTTTGCATAGCTGAACTGCTCACGCAGTGCCTGCTTCACGTTGGATTCGTATTTTTCTCTCAAGCGTTCCATAAACCGTCCGTCCCGCGTTATGCGTCCACGACCTCGCCGTTCGAACGAAAGACGCGCACCTTGCGACCGTCTTCCAGGGTCTTGAACGACACGCGATCACCCTTGTCGGTTGCCGGGTTGAAGAGCATCACATTCGAGATATCGATGGGCATTTCCTTGTCGATAATCCCGCCACCGATACCCTGTTGCGGATTCGGCTTCTGATGCTTCTTAACCATGTTGATGTTCTGGACCAGCACTTTGCCATCCAGGACCTTGATGATGGTCCCGCGGCGGCCCTTGTCCTTGCCCGCGATCACGACGACATCGTCGCCCTTGCGAATCTTGTTCATCACGTCCTCACAGCACTTCCGGGGCGAGGGAAATAATCTTCATGTACTTTTCCCCTCGCAGTTCACGCGTCACCGGCCCAAAGATTCGGGTGCCGATCGGCTGGTGCTGGTTATTCAGCAGAACCGCGGCGTTGCGGTCAAAGCGGATGATCGAGCCATCCGGACGCCGTACGCCCGCGGCCGTACGCACCACCACCGCATTGTAGACATCACCCTTCTTGACCTTGCCACGCGGAATCGCGTCCTTGACGCTGACCTTGATGACATCACCGACACGAGCGTAACGGCGGTGCGAACCACCCAGGACCTTGATGCACTGAATGCGTCGGGCGCCGCTGTTGTCGGCGGCCTCAAGCACGGTCTGCATTTGAATCATGACTTATCTCCTGAGGGCCGGATCAGAGCGCGTCCTGCCCGACCACTTCGATCAGGGCAAAGCGCTTCTGCTTGGAGATCGGCCGGCATTCCTGAATCCGGACGCGATCACCCATACGCGAGCGATTTTCTTCGTCATGGACGTGCAGCTTGGTGCTGCGGCGAATGAACTTGCCGTACAGCGGGTGACGCACACGGCGTTCCACCAGGACTGTACGAGTCTTGTCCATCTTGTCGCTCACCACGCGGCCCACGACAGAGCGCTGAGTCTTGGAACCTTCCTCGGTCATCTTTTAGCCTGCCCTTCTGCGTTCATTCATCAGCGTCTTGATCTGCGCGATCTCGCGCCGCACCTTGCCGACGCGATCCGGACGCGCGAGCTGCCCGACCGCCTTCTGCATGCGGAGACCGAACTGTTCCTTGTAGAGCGCTTCCAGCTCCTGGTTCAGGTCGTCGTCCGACTTCTTTCTGAGTTCTTCTGCTTTCATTACATCACCTGCCGACGGGTGAAGACCGTCTTGACCGGGAGCTTGGCGGCGGCCAGGCGCATCGCCTCACGAGCGACATCTTCGTTCACGCCTTCCATCTCGTAGAGCACGCGACCGGGCTGGATCTTGCATACCCAGTACTCAACGCCGCCTTTACCCTTACCCATACGCACTTCAAGCGGCTTCTTCGTCACGGGCACGTCCGGGAATACCCGAATCCAGATCTTGCCACCACGCTTGATGTGACGAACCATCGCGCGCCGAGCGGCCTCAATCTGACGCGCAGTGATGCGTCCACGCTCGACGGCCTGGAGGCCGTATTCGCCAAAGCTGACCTTGGCGCCCGTCGAGGCCATGCCCCGGTTCCGGCCTTTGAACTGCTTGCGGAATTTCGTTCGTTTTGGCTGCAACATGGTCTGTATCCTAGCTCGCGTTGGCCGCAGCGCGCGTCCCTTCGACCGGCTCCAGACCGAAGACCTCGCCCTTGAAGATCCACACCTTCACGCCGATGATCCCGTAGGTTGTACGGGCCTCGGCAAAGCCGTAGTCGATGTCGGCGCGCAGGGTATGCAGCGGTACGCGACCCTCGCGGTACCACTCGGAGCGGGCAATCTCGGCCCCGTTCAGGCGCCCCGAGACATGCACCTTGATGCCCTGCGCCCCCAGACGCATCGCGTTACCCACCGCGCGCTTCATCGCACGACGAAACATGATGCGACGTTCGAGCTGCTGAGCAATCCCTTCGGCCACCAGCTGCGCCTCGGTCTCGGGCTTGCGCACTTCTTCGATATTGATCTTCACGCTGCCCTGATCCAGGCCGGTTTCCGCAGCCACTTCACGGCGCAGCTTTTCGATGTCTTCGCCCTTCTTGCCGATCACAATCCCCGGGCGCGCCGTATGAATCGTGATGTGCGCCGCCTTTGCCGGCCGATCAATCGTGATTCGGCTTACCGACGCATGAGCCAGTTTCTTCTGCAGGAACTCGCGCAGCCTGATGTCGTTATTCAGCGTCTCGCCGAATTCGCGGCCATCGGCGTACCAGGTGGCCGACCACGGGCGAGAAATGCCCAGCCGGATGCCGGTTGGATGTACTTTCTGACCCATGGTTACTTCGCTCCCTTCTCGCTCACGCCCACCACGATGTGACTGGTGCGCTTCATGATGCGGTTGCCTCGACCCTTCGCTCGGGCCTGCATGCGCTTCAGGACGGGACCTTCGTCGACCTGGATCCGGGAGATCCGCAGCTCGTCAATATCGGCACCGTCATTGTTCTCGGCGTTCGCAATCGCGGACTCCAGGACCTTTTTCACAATCGCGGCGGACTTCTTCGGGCTGAAGGTCAGCTCGTTCAGGGCCTCTTCCACACGCAGACCACGAACCTGATCGGCGACCAGCCGCGTCTTCTGCGGCGAGATGCGCGCGTAGCGCAGTTTTGCAATCGTCTCCATCGTTCGTCCTCAGCGCGACTTCTTGTTGGCGATGTGACCCTTGAAGGTCCGCGTCAACGCAAACTCGCCCAGCTTGTGGCCGACCATGTTCTCGTTGACCAGCACCGGCACATGCTGCCGCCCGTTGTGAACCGCGAGGGTCAGACCGACCATCTGCGGGATGATCATCGAGCGACGCGACCAGGTCTTGATCGGACGGCGATCGTTCTTTTCGAGCGCCTCTTCCACCTTCTTGCGCAGGTGATGATCGACGAACGGGCCTTTTTTCAGTGAACGCGGCATGCTGGCACTCCGTTACTTCTTGCGCCGACGCACAATCATGCCGTCGGTACGTTTGTTATTACGGGTCTTGTAACCCTTGGTCGGACGGCCCCACGGGGTCACCGGGTGACGCCCGAAATTGCGACCTTCACCACCACCATGCGGGTGGTCCACCGGGTTCATTGCAGTGCCGCGGACGGTCGGACGTACGCCCACCCAGCGCTTGGCACCCGCTTTCCCGAATTTCTTGAGGCTGTGCTCGGTATTGCCTACCTCGCCGATGGTCGCCCGACACTCGGAGGAGATGCGCCGCATCTCCCCGGAACGCAGACGAATCGTCGCATGAGCGCCTTCTCGCGCCACGACCTGGGCCGAGGCGCCGGCGGAGCGTGCAATCTGCGCACCCTTACCGGGCTTCATCTCGATGCAGTGAATTACCGTACCGACCGGAATCGAACGCAGGGGCATCGCATTGCCGACCCGAATCGAGGCCTGGGTGCCGCTGGTGATCGCGTCGCCCTGCTTCAGACCACGGGGGGCGATAATGTACCGACGTTCGCCGTCCGCGTACAGTACCAGCGCCAAATGCGCGCTCCGGTTAGGATCGTATTCCAGGCGCTCGACCTTGCCCGGCACGCCGTCCTTGTGGCGCTTGAAATCTACAATGCGATAACGCTGCTTGTGCCCGCCACCCACGTGACGCGTGGTAATCCGGCCGGAATTATTACGTCCCCCGGAGCGGGTCTGCTTTTCCACCAGCGCGGCGTGCGGGGCGCCCTTGTGCAGGTTTTCACCGCGGATCTGAACCGTATGCCGGCGCCCGGCCGAGGTCGGATTGGTCTTGATAATCGCCATGACTAGACCTGTTCTCCTTCACCCATATCAATGCTTTCGCCCTCAGCGAGGGAGACATAGGCCTTCTTCCAGTGGTTACGACGACCGAACTGGCGCCCGAAGCGCTTGTTCTTGCCCTGCTGATTCAGGGTGCGCACCTGCTGCACCCGGACCTCGAACAACTTCTCGATCGCGGCCTTGATCTCAGCCTTGTCGGCGTCGGGCAGAACGCGAAACACGTATTGCCCCACTTCGCCGGCATTGGTCGACTTCTCAGACACCACCGGACCTTGAATAATCTGCATCAGACGCGAGTTCATGCCAGCCACTCCTCGATCTTCCGGATGGCACCTTCCGTGATCACGACCGCATCGGCCCCAACCAGGTTAGCGGGATTGACGCCGGTCACATCGATCACGTCCACATGCGGCACGTTCGCCAGCGCACGAGCGGTCATCGCGTCTTCCTCGGCGAGCACCACCAGACCCTTCTCGAGGCCCAGCTCCTTCAGCCTGGCGACGCCGTCACGAGTCTTGCCCGACTCGACCGCGAACCCTGCCACGACCTTCAGACGCTCCTGACGCACCAGCTCGGAGAGGATCGACGCCATCGCGGCGCGATACATCTTCTTGTTCAGCTTCTGCGAGAAGTCCTGCGTGCGAGAGGCAAACACCTTGCCGCCCCCGGTCCACAGCGGGCTGCGAATCGTACCGGCGCGCGCACGCCCGGTGCCTTTCTGGCGGAACGGCTTGATGCCCCCACCGCGCACCTGGGCGCGCGTCTTCTGGGCGCGCGTACCGCTGCGCGCCGCCGCCAGGTGCGCTACCACACTCTGGTGCACCAGCGACTCGTTAAAATCCCGCTCGAAGCAGGCGGGCGACAGCTCGACGCTGGCCCCGGTATCGGCAGTCGTTACTTGCATTGTCTTAACCCTTCGCCTTCACGGCCGGACGGATCATCACGTCGGAACTCGGCGCGCCCGGCACGGCACCCTGAACCAGGACCAAGCTGCGATCGGCATCCACGCGCACGACCTTCAGGTTCTGAATGGTCTTGCGCTCGGCGCCCATGTGGCCGGCCATCTTCTTGCCCTTGAACACGCGGCCGGGGCTCTGGTTCTGACCGATAGAACCCGGCGCACGATGCGACAGCGAGTTGCCATGGGTCGCGTCCTGGGTGCGGAAGTTGTGACGCTTCACTGCACCCTGGAAACCCTTGCCCTTGCTCTGAGCGGTCACATCCACCATCTGACCCTCCTCGAACCGGTCAACGGTGATCGCGTCTCCTGCAGCTAGGCCTTCGAGTTCACCTGCTTCCACACGGAACTCCCACAAGCCATGCCCCGGCTCCACCGAAGCCGCGGCAAAGTGCCCGGCCTCCGGCTTGCTTACCCGAGACGGCTTGCGCGAGCCCGCCGTCACCTGGACCGCGTTGTAGCCGTCGCCATCAGTGCGCTTGATCTGGACCACGCGATTGTTGTCCACCTGCAGCACCGTAACCGGCACGGACACGCCGTCGTCGGTAAAGACGCGCGACATGCCGAGCTTGCGACCGATGAGTCCAAGAGCCATTACAAAACCCCTTCCGTATCAGACGGCGCTCACGAGCGCCCTAAAGCCGTGGCCCGGCGAAGATTCCGCCGGGCCACGGAAAGCCCAATAGTATGGCAGAAAATTTAACGTTAGTTAAGCCTGATCTGAACATTTACGCCTGCAGCCAGATCCAGCTTCATCAGGGCATCCACGGTCTTGTCAGTCGGATCGAGGATATCCATCAGGCGCTTGTGCGTACGCAGCTCGTACTGGTCACGCGCATCTTTGTTGACATGCGGCGAAATCAGGACGGTGTACGCCTCACGCTTGGTCGGCAGCGGGATCGGGCCCTTTACACGGGCACCGGTCCGCTTGGCGGTCTCGACAATCTCGGCCGCGGAGCGGTCGATCAGTCGATGATCAAAGGCCTTGAGACGAATTCGAATGCGCTGGTTAGCCATCTGGGTCACTCAATAATCTTGGAGACGACGCCGGCACCGACGGTGCGGCCACCTTCGCGGATCGCGAAGCGCAGACCATCTTCCATCGCGATCGGACTGATCAGCGCCACGGTCATCTTCACGTTGTCACCCGGCATCACCATCTCGGTGCCCTCCGGGAGATCCACCGAACCCGTCACGTCGGTCGTCCGGAAGTAGAACTGCGGGCGATAGCCGTTGAAGAACGGGGTATGACGGCCTCCCTCGTCCTTGCCCAGGATGTACACCTCGGCCTCGAAATGCGTGTGCGGGTTGATCGAACCCGGCTTGCACAGCACCTGACCACGCTGCACCTCGTCGCGCTTGGTACCACGCAGCAGAATGCCCACGTTGTCGCCCGCTTCGCCCTGGTCAAGCAGCTTGCGGAACATCTCGACACCCGTGACCGTGGTCTTCTGGGTGTCGCGGATACCGACAATCTCGATCTCCTCGCCCACCTTGACCACACCACGCTCGATACGACCGGTCACCACCGTGCCGCGGCCCGAGATCGAGAACACGTCTTCCACCGGCATCAGGAAGTCTCCGTCCACCGCGCGCTCCGGCTCGGGGATGTACTCGTCCATCGCGTCAATCAGCTTCTGAATCGCCTGCGCGCCAATCTCGGACTCGTCGCCCTCAACCGCCTTCAGCGCAGAACCCGTGATCACCGGCGTGTCGTCGCCCGGGAAATCATAGGAGGACAGCAGATCGCGAACCTCCATCTCCACCAGCTCCAGCAGCTCCGGATCATCCACCATGTCCGCCTTGTTCAGGAACACCACAATGTGCGGCACACCTACCTGACGCGCCAGCAGAATGTGCTCGCGCGTCTGCGGCATCGGGCCATCGGCCGCCGATACCACCAGGATCGCGCCGTCCATCTGCGCCGCTCCCGTAATCATGTTCTTCACGTAGTCCGCGTGCCCGGGGCAATCCACATGCGCGTAATGACGACCGTCCGATTCGTACTCCACGTGCGCCGTCGCAATCGTGATCCCGCGCGCCTTCTCTTCCGGCGCGTTGTCGATCTGATCGTACGCGCGCGACTCGCCGCCATACTTCTTGCCCTGCACCACAGTCAGCGCCGCCGTCAGCGTCGTCTTACCATGGTCAACATGACCAATCGTCCCCACATTTACATGCGGCTTCTTACGCTCGAACTTTTCCTTGGACA
>NZ_KB907131.1 GCF_000381825.1 Thioalkalivibrio sp. ALJT | reverse complement strand
CGGGGGCCAGACATGCAAAAGGGGCCTCTCGGGCCCCTTCACAGTATTTGGCGGAGAGTGAGGGATTACGCCCGGCTGCGCCGGTCGCCCTGCGGGCCGCCTTCGCTACGCTGCGGCGTTCCGGTGTCGCTGCGCGCCACCGGTCGAACCATCGTTTTCTATCTCTCGGGTTCGAATCCCCGGACCGCGGGGGCCAGACATGCAAAAGGGGCCTCTCGGGCCCCTTCACAGTATTTGGCGGAGAGTGAGGGATTCGAACCCTCGATGGGCTTTTGACCCATACTCCCTTAGCAGGGGAGCGCCTTCGACCACTCGGCCAACTCTCCGAAACGCGGCACAGGATACGATCTTGCGCCGCCAAATGAAAGGCCCGGAGGCGGAATGCATGCCTCCGGGCCTTTCCGTACCAGGCGGGAGGGTCAGTCGTCGCGCGCAGAGGCTGCCGCACCACCGGTGCCGGCGGGACCCCCGCCGGAGCTGCCGCTCCCTTCCTCATCATCCGCAACATTCGATTCCCGCTGTATACGCTGGAAAATCTCCTCGCGGTGGACGGCAACGTCCTGAGGCGCGTTGATGCCGATACGAACCTGATTGCCCTTGACCCCGAGGACGGTGACGGACACGTCTTCACCGATCATGAGCGTTTCGCCCACACGTCGAGTCAGAATGAGCATGCTCTTCTCCGCTGTGCCTGTGTCGGACGCAGTCGGTCGTCCGGTAACCGTTTTACGGTCTGTCATCCCTAACCGTTCCCTATTGACCGACAGGTTCCCGTTCAAGTTCAAAGGCGTCGTGCAATGCGCGCACGGCCAGTTCGAGATACTTCTCATCCACGACCACGGAGATCTTGATTTCCGAGGTGGAAATCATCCGGATGTTGATGGTTTCGCGCGACAGGGCCTCAAACATCTTGCTGGCGATACCCGCATGCGAACGCATGCCGACACCCACCACCGAGATCTTCACGATGTGGGTATCTCCGGAGACCTCGCGCGCGCCCAGTTCGCGGGCGGCCGCCTGCAGGATCTCCAGGCCCTTGTCGTAGTCATTGCGATGGACGGTGAACGTGAAATCGGTGGAGTTATCCCCGCCGACGTTCTGCACGATCATGTCCACCTCGATATTGGCATCCGCGATCGGGCCGAGGATGCGATGCGCGACCCCCGGCTGATCGGGGACGCCCTGAACCGTGAGCTGGGCTTCGTTCTGATTGAACGCGATGCCCGCAACCAGCGCCTGTTCCACCTGCGCATCCTCCTCCGTGGTAATCAGGGTTCCCGGGCCATCCTCGAACGAAGACAGCACCCGCAACGGGACGTTGTACTTTCCGGCAAATTCCACCGCGCGGATCTGCAGCACCTTGGAGCCCAGGCTGGCCATCTCCAGCATCTCCTCGAAGGTGATGCTGTCCAGGCGCCGGGCGCTGGGCACCAGCCGCGGATCGGTGGTGTAGACACCATCCACATCCGTGTAGATCCGGCACTCGTCGGCCTTGAGCGCCGCGGCCAGCGCGACCGCGGTGGTATCCGAGCCGCCGCGGCCCAGCGTGGTGATGGCGCCGTGTTCGTCCACACCCTGAAAACCGGCCACCACCACAACGCGACCGGCCTCCAGGTCGGCACGCACACGCGCATCGTCGATACTGCGAATGCGCGCCTTGTTATGCGCGCTGTCGGTGCGAATGGTCACCTGCGCGCCGGTGTAGGAACGTGCCTCGCAGCCGCGCGCCTCCAGCGCCATCGACAGCAGGGCGATGGTGACCTGCTCGCCGGTGGACAGCAGCACATCCAGCTCGCGGCCATCCGCCCGCGGGTTCAGCGCGTGCGCGAGCCCCAGCAGGCGATCGGTCTCGCCGCTCATGGCGGAGACGACGATCACCAGCCGGTGCCCTTCCTCGCGCAGTTTCAGGGCGCGTTCCGCGACTGCCTGGATGCGTTCGGGCGAACCCACCGAGGTGCCGCCAAATTTGAGTACCAGCAACGCCATTTGAAGATTCCGTTTCGTGCCCGGCCCTTGCGGCCGTCCGGACAGGGCGCGCCCCATCCATTAGCGTTTCCTGAAAAGCCGACCATTAGACAACAAAAGCTGCGCCGTTGCGAGACCCCGCGGCAACCTTCCGACCGCAACCGCCATGCCCGCCCGGCGCCCGGGCACCGGCAATCCGCCCGGTACGTTGCCCCTCGCGATGATGGAGCACCCGCCCCCGGGAGCCGTCAGGCGCGTTCGCGCACCCAATCCGTAACCGAGGCCAGTGCGGCCTCCAGCTTGTCCGGACTCTGACCGCCGGCCATTGCCATGTCCGGGCGACCGCCGCCCTTGCCGTCCACCTGCGCGGCGACATGGCCGACCAGGTCACCGGCCTTGAACTGGCCGGTCTCGGCCTTGGTGACACCCGCCACCAGGCTGACCTTGCCCGCGCCGGTGGCGCTCCCCAGGACCACCACGGCCTTGCCGAGTTTCTGCTTGAGCTGGTCGACCATATCGCGCAGGGCCTTGGGCTCCACACCGTCCACCTTCGCGGCCAGCACTTGCACGCCGCCGATCTCCTGCGCCTGCGAGGCCAGATCGCTGCCGGCCTGGCTGGCCAGCTTGCCCTTGAGCTGTTCGATCTGCTTTTCCAGTTCGCGCGAACGCTCCTGCAGCTGAGCGACCTTGTCGGCCGCCTCGCCGCGCCCGGCGCGCAGGCGATCGGCAATCGCGTCGAGATACCCGAGCTGCTGGTCGACCCAGTGCAGGGCGACCTCGCCGGCCACCGCCTCGATGCGCCGGATACCGGCAGCCACCCCGCCCTCGGAAGTGATGCGGAACAGCCCGATATCGCCGGTACGATCCACATGTGTGCCACCACACAGCTCGACGGAGGTGCCGATCTTCAGCACCCGCACCTGGTCGCCGTACTTCTCGCCGAACAGCGCGACCGCACCGGACTCCATCGCTGACTCGATGTCCATCACGCGGGTATCGGTGGCCTCGTTAGCCAAAATCTCGGCGTTCACCTGGGCCTCGATAGAGCGTAGCTGCGCGTCGGTCAGCGGCTCCATGTGGGTGAAGTCGAAACGCAGGCGATCAGGGTCCACCAGCGAACCCTTCTGCTGGACATGATCGCCCAGCTGGTCGCGCAGGGCCTTGTGCAGCAGGTGGGTCGCCGAGTGGTGGCGGCGGATGTTCTCGCGGCGCGGGCCTTCGACCGCGGCCTGCAGCGTCTGGCCGACCTCCAGCGTCCCGGCGCGGACCTGGCCGACATGGATATGCGCCGCGCCCTGCTTGCGGGTATCGGCGACCTGGAAGCGCACGCCGGAGCCACTGAGCGTGCCGACATCGCCCACCTGGCCACCGGACTCGCCGTAGAACGGCGTGCGGTCCAGTACCACCAGGCCCTCGGCACCGACCTCCAGTCGTTCGACCGGCTCGCCGTTCTGGTACAGCGCGACCACACGGCCCTCGTCGTCGACGGTCTCGTAGCCGGAGAATGTGGTCTCGACATCGACCTGCGGCAGGCCGCCATCGTCCATGGAGAAGTGGCTGGCGGCTCGGGCCCGGGCGCGCTGTGCTGCCATCGCGGACTCGAAGCCCGCCATGTCCAGCTCCAGCCCGCGCTCACGCGCGATATCGCCGGTCAGGTCCACCGGGAAGCCATAGGTGTCATACAGCAGGAAGATGGTCTCGCCCGGGATCACCGTGCCCTTCAGGTCACGCAGGTCGTCCTCGAGGATCTTCATGCCCTTGTCGAGGGTCTCCAGGAACTTGCGCTCTTCCTTCTCCAGCACCTGTTCGACCCGGGCCTGCGCCTCGGCCAGCTCCGGGAAGGCCTCGCCCATCGCATGCACCAGGTCGCCGACCATCTGGTAGAGGAAAGCGTCCTGCGCGCCCATCTTGAATCCGTGGCGCGCGCCGCGGCGGATGATACGGCGCAGCACGTAGCCGCGGCCCTCGTTCGAGGGCAGCACGCCGTCGGTGATCAGGAAGGCGATGGAACGGATGTGGTCGGCGATCACGCGCAGCGAGGCGGAATCACTCTCCTTCGCCCCGGTCACGCGCGCGGCGGCCGCGATCAGGTCCTGGAACAGGTCGATCTCGTAGTTGGAGTGCACGCCCTGCAGCACGGCGGCCAGGCGTTCCAGACCCATGCCGGTATCCACCGAGGGGCGCGGCAGCGGGTTCAGCGTGCCGTCCGCGTCGCGGTCGTACTGCATGAACACGAGATTCCAGATCTCGATGTAGCGATCGCCGTCCTCGTCCGGGGAGCCGGGCGGGCCGCCCGCGACCGCCGGGCCGTGGTCGTAGAACACCTCGGTGCAGGGGCCGCAAGGGCCGGTATCGCCCATCTGCCAGAAGTTGTCGGAACCGCCATCGGGGTCGTCGCCGATGCGGATGATACGCTCGGCCGGCACCTGGATCTCGTTGGCCCAGACGTTGTAGGCGTCGTCGTCGGTCTCGTACACCGTGACCCACAGCTTTTCCGGCGGCAGGCCGAGGGTTTCGGTCAGGAACTGCCAGGCATAGTGGATCGCATCGCGCTTGAAGTAGTCGCCGAAGCTGAAATTGCCCAGCATCTCGAAGAACGTGTGGTGACGCGCCGTGTAGCCGACGTTTTCGAGGTCGTTGTGCTTGCCGCCCGCGCGCACGCAGCGCTGCGTGGACACCGCCCGGGTGTACGGACGCTTCTCGCGCCCGAGGAACACATCCTTGAACTGCACCATCCCCGCGTTGGTAAACAGCAGCGTGGGATCGTTGCCCGGTACCAGTGGGCTGGACGGCACAATCGTATGACCATGCCCTTCGAAGAATTCGAGGAAACTCCGGCGAATGTCGGCGCTTTTCATGCGGTTCCGATTGGATAATGGGATTAAAGCGGAAATCCTACCACGCGAGGCCCCCGGCCCGAATATTCCATGAATTCGCGCATTGCCGCCCCGGCTCCCGGCCGGAATCCGCCTTCGCGCCGGATCCCCCGGAGTCTACGCCCCTGCCCCGGCGCACCAGGCCCGCAGTGTCGCCACATCGACCACCGGGCCTTCCAGCAAGGGCCCGTCCAGCACCCGGGCGGGCTGATCCGGTTCACCGAAGCCATCCAGCACCGCCAGCGCACCCGTAAAATCCTGAGCACGGGTGTAGTCGTTGGTGGTAACCACCACCTCCAGCCCGGCTGCACGCGCGGAACGCACCCCGTTGTCGGAATCCTCCAGCGCCAGGCAGGCGCTGGCGGGCAGGTTCATCGCCTCCAGCGCGTACGTAAAGATGTCCGGCGCGGGTTTCTTGGCCGGGACCACGTCACCGGCCGCGATGACCTCGAAACGACCGGGACCAGCGCTGCCCAGGGTCGCCTCCAGCAGGGCGGTCACGTTCTCCGGCGTGGTCGTCGTGGCAATCGCCAGACGCAGTCCCGCCGCCTGGGCCGCATCCAGCAGCCGGCGCACCCCGGGACGCAGCGGGATCGCGCCGGTTTTCAGCATGGCCACGTAGTGACGTGTCTTGGCCGCATGCAGCTCGCGAATACGCGTGTCGATGCCGGGTTCCGCCAGCGCCGATGGATGGTCCTCGGACAGATACTGGCGGATCCGCTCCTTGCCGCCGGTTACGCGCAACAATTCGCCATAGCGCTCGACGCTCCACTCCCAGTCCAGCCCGGCCTCCGCGAACGCGCGGTTGAACGCCACCCGGTGCCCGTCACGCTCGGTATCGGCAAGGGTGCCATCGACATCGAAGATCAGTGCCTGCAATTGCGTCATTCCTGTTTCCTGCCCGATTGTTCGTTCCCCGTGTGACGGGCGACTGCGGCGCCCCGCACGTGGCACACCCCGGCCAGCCCCGGGACGAACGCTGGTTTCATGGCACAAGGCTTGCTCGGCTCGCCCGACTCTGGTACTAAGTGCGCCTCATTTTTCCAGCCGGAGTAACCCCGCATGGCTGCAGACAAGAAGTCCGACAAGCCCTCCACCCAGCACATGGTCGCCGGAGGCATTGCGCCCTACCAGCCAAAGCCGGACGAAGAGTACATGAATCCCGACCAGCTGGAGCATTTCCGCAGCCTGCTGCGGGCATGGCGTCAGGAACTGGCCGAGGAAGTCGACCGCACCGTGGGCCACATGCGCCAGGACGCGGCCAATTTTGCCGATCCCGCCGATCGTGCCACGCAGGAAGAAGAATTCGGGCTGGAACTGCGCGCCCGCGATCGAGAACGCAAGCTGTCGAAGAAGATTGACGAGGCCCTGCGCAAGATCGAGACGCAGGACTACGGCTACTGCGAGGCCTGCGGTGTCGAAATCGGCATTCGCCGCCTGGAGGCCCGCCCCACGGCCACCATGTGCATCGACTGCAAGCAGCTCGACGAGATCAAGGAAAAGCAGCGGGCCTGATACCGGCCGGGTGGCAAACCACACGCCCGAACCAACCGCTGCGGCCACGCCCTACGTTGGCCGCTTTGCCCCGACCCCTTCCGGCCCGCTGCATGCGGGCTCCCTGCTCGCCGCCGTCGTCTCCTGGCTGGATGCCCGGAGCCGCGGCGGCCGCTGGCACCTTCGCCTCGATGACAGTGACCGCCCCCGGGTGCAACCCGGGGCGGCGGACGCCATTCTGCGGGCGCTGGAGGCCTTCGGCCTGGCCTGGGATGGCACCGTCACCCGGCAGAGCCAGCACGAGCCCGCCTACCGGCACGCATTGCAGACCCTGCGCGACCACGACCGGGCCTTTCCCTGCGGCTGCACCCGCAAGGACCTCGCCCGTCACGGCCGGCCTGGCTGGGAGGGGCCGGTGTATCCGGGCACCTGTCGCGACGGTCTGCCGCCCGATCGCGAACCCCGGGCCCTGCGTGCCCGTATCGACACCCGCTACTGGAGCATCGAGGACCGCTTCCTGGGTGCCATCGCCTTTGATCTCGAGGCCCTGGGCAGTGACTTCGTGATCCGCCGCGCCGATGGCGTCGTCGCCTATCAGCTCGCCACGGTGGTCGACGACCTCGCGCTGGGAGTGACCCATGTCGTTCGCGGGATCGACCTGCTGGGCTCCACGCCCCGCCAGATGCAGCTCTACCGGATGCTGCATCAGCCCCCACCCGCCTATGCCCATCATCCGGTCCTAGTCGCCGCGGACGGTCACAAGCTGGCCAAGGCCACCGGCGCGGCCGCGATTCAGGGCGATGCGGCGCGCCGCCAGCTGGCCGACACCCTGGCGCGGATCGGCCTGGCACCGGCCGACCTGCAGGCCCCGGACCGACCCGATCGTCAGCTGGGCGAGGCCCTGGAACGGCTACGGCAAAGGCCGCTGGCCGCATACCTGCCCGCGCAGGCCACGCTGCCCGGAGAGGCCGGCGCGGTGTAGACTCGCCGCATGCTGACCCGCCGTGCGCCAATCCGAAAGGCCCCGCAGGTGCTCGCGCCGCATGGCGGTTCTGCGCGGCCGGGCGTCTGATCGTGGACGCCCCGCGCGCGATCCTGGTCACCCTCCTCGGGGCCCTGCTGTTCCTGAGTCCGGTGGTGATCTGGGTGGCCGACCTGAGCCCCGCTTGGTGGTGGCCGTTTGTGGCCTGGGCGGGATTTGTCGCGGCAATTGCGGCCTGCAGCCGGAGCGGCCGACGTGACCCTTAGCCTCGGTCTGATCTATGCCGTCGGGGTCGCCTACCTGGCCCTGTTGTTCGGCATCGCCTTCCTCGCGGATCGCGTGCCGCGGGTCGGCCGCATCGCCGCGAACGGCTGGGTCTTCAGCCTGTCGCTGGGGGTCTACGCAACCTCCTGGACCTTCTACGGGAACCTGGGCTTCATCGCCGACCAGGGCTACCTGTACCTGACGATCTACCTCGGGGTCACCCTCGCCTTTGCCGCCACACCCTGGCTACTGCGCCCGATCCTGCGCCTGACCCGCGAACATCAACTGACCTCGCTGGCCGACCTGTTCGCCTTTCGCTACCGCAGCCGCTTCACCGGTCCGGTGGTGGCCCTGTTCATGCTGGCCGGGGTGCTCCCCTACATCGCGCTGCAGATCAAGGCGGTTGCCGAATCGGCCGCGGTCCTGACCGCCGAAACCCCGCCCCACCTGCTGGCCCTGACCTTCAGCGCGACCATCGCGCTGTTCGCGATCCTGTTCGGCGCCCGCCACATCGCCCCGCGCGAGAAACACACCGGGCTGGTACTCGCCATCGCCTTCGAATCCATCGTCAAGTTGATCGCCATTCTCGGCATCGCCGGCGTGGCCCTGTACGCGGTGTTCGGCGGTTTCGGCGGTCTCCACGACTGGCTGGCCGCGCACCCCGAGGCAGTCGATGCCCTGTACGCGCCGGTACGCGAGGGGGGCTGGTTCGCAATGATGATCCTGGCCTTTGCCGCGGCTTTCCTGCTGCCGCGGCAGTTCCACATGCTGTTCACCGAAAACATCAATCCGCAGGCCCTGAACACCGCGGCCTGGGCCTTCCCCGTCTTCCTGCTGTTGCTGAACCTGCCCATGCCGGTGCTCTACTGGGCCGGCGAAGCGATGGCCCTGGACATCTCGCCCAACTACTACGCCATCGGTATCGCCGGGCTCCTGCAATCCCCCGGCCTGGCCCTGCTGGTCTTCATCGGGGGACTGTCGGCCGCCAGCGCCATGATGATCGTGACCACCCTTGCGCTGGCCCACATGGGGACCAACTACCTGTCCCCGCTGACGCGACTGCACGAGGAAGAGCGCAGCGCCAACATCTACACCCGCCTGCTGTGGGGGCGCCGCATCTGGATCGTGTTCATCATCGGCCTGGGCTACGCGTTCTACGGGCTGCTGCAGGTGGTCGAGGGCCTGGCGCAGCTGGGGCTGATCTCGTTTGCCGCGGTGGCCCAGCTGCTACCGGGGCTGATCGGTCTGATGCTGTGGAAACAGGCCACCCGGGTTGGCTTCCTGCTGGGTCTGGCCGCCGGCATTGCCGGCTGGGCGTTCACACTGGTGATGCCGCTGCTGTCGGATGCCGGCATCGCCACCGGGCTCCCGGACCCGCAGCAGCAGCTGCACGCCGGGATACTGGACCCCTGGTCCTTTGCCCTGATGCTGAGCCTGGGCGCCAACGCCCTGCTGTTTGTCATCGGTTCCCTGCTCAGCCACCCGAACCGCGAGGAGGCCGAGGCCGGACGCGCCTGCTGCCCGAACGAGGCCGGCGGCGCGGGCACGGGCCTGCCCCTGGCCGGGGACGTGACGGAGATGGAGACCGCCCTGGCGGCAACGCTGGGGCCCGGTGCCGCCCATCACGAGATACAGCGGGCACTGGACGAGCTGGGACTGCCGCGGCACACGCGCTCGCGTGGCGACCTGCGCCAGCTACGCGAGCGCATCGAGCGCAACCTGTCCGGCCTGCTCGGGCCGGTACTGGCCCGCATGATCGTCGACCAGCACCTGCGCCTGGATGCCGCCGGGCGCCACACCCTCAGTGAGAGCCTGCGCCGCATCGAGGAACAGCTCGAGACCCGCGCCCTGCCGCTGTCGGGGCTGGCCGCGGAGCTGGATGCCCTGCGCCGCTTTCACCGCCAGATCCTGCACGAACTCCCGCTGGGGGTGGCCAGCCTGACCAACAACGGCGAGATCACCGGCTGGAACCAGGCGCTGGCGCGGCTGACCGACATACCCACGGAGGATGCCGTGGGGCAGAACATCACCCAGCTGGAAAGCCCCTGGAGCGGCCTGCTGACGGCCTTTCTCGAGGCCCCGGACCGACAGTGGTACAAACTGCACGTGGATTTGCCCGCCGGCAATCGGCGCCTGAACCTGCACCGTTCGGAACTGCAGGATGCCCACGGCCAGCTGGAGGGGCGTGTGGTCCTGATCGAGGATGTGACCGAACGCGCCCAGCTCGAGTCCGAGATTGCCCACGGGGACCGCCTGGCCTCCATCGGCCGCTTTGCCGCCGGGGTCGCCCACGAGATCGGCAACCCCCTGACCGGGATCGCCTCGCTGGCGCAGACCGTGCCACTGGAAGACGACCCGGAGGAGATCCGCGGCATCGCCGACGACATCCTGGCGCAGACGCGACGCATCAACGCCATCGTCCAGTCCCTGATCACCTTTGCCCACGCCGATGAAGGCCCGTCCGCCGGACGCTTCGAGACCATCGCCCTGGATGATCTCGTGGCCGAGGCCATCCGCCTGACCCGTCTGGCCGGACGCAAGGACCTGCAGTTCTCCACCCGGGGGCTGGAGGGGCTGCACGTTCGCGGCTCCCACGCCACCCTGCTGCAGGTGTTCATCAACCTGCTGACCAATGCGGAGCAGGCCGCACCCGAGGCCTCCACGGTCGCCATCGCGGCGCGGCTGCATGGGCGCCACATCCAGATCACGATCGACGATGCCGGCCCCGGGATCGAGGAATCCAGCCTGGAACGCCTGTTCGAGCCCTTTTTCACCACCAAACCGGCGGGTCAGGGCACCGGCCTGGGCCTGCCGGTTGCCTACAGCATCGTGCGCGACCACGGTGGTACCCTGATGGCCGCCAACCGCCCCGAGGGTGGCGCCCGATTCCTGCTCATGTTGCCACGCCAAGACTCATGACCCGCATCCTGCTCGTAGACGACGAAGCCCCGATCCGCCGCGCCGTGCGCCGGTTCCTGGAGCACCACGACTTCGAAGTGGACGTCGCCGAGGACCTGGCCGCGGCGCGGGCACTGGCGGCGGCAATGCCCTACGACCTGCGGCTGGTCGACCTGCGCCTGCCGGACGGCGAAGGCATCGAGCTGCTGCCCGAGTGCTCCGGCACGCCAACAGTCATCATGACCAGCTATGCCTCGGTCCCGTCGGCCGTCAACGCGATGAAGGAAGGGGCCGCCGACTACATCGCCAAGCCCTTCGACCATGACGCCCTGCTGCTGACCCTGCGCGCCGCCCTGCGCGCACGCGCAGAACACGAACGCAGGCCCTCCGGGGCGCCCAGCACGCCGGAGCCGGCCGCGTCGTCGCCGGGCCTGGGGATGGTTGGCGACAGCACCGCCATGCAGCAGCTGCGCGACCAGATCCAGCGCGTGGCCGCCACCCAGTCGACCGTACTCCTGCGCGGTGAATCCGGCACCGGCAAGGAGCTGGCAGCGCGCGCCCTGCACGAGCTGAGTCCGCGCGCCGGGGGACCGTTCGTGGCCGTCAACTGCGCGACCATCCCCGAGGGCCTGGTCGAGGCCGAACTGTTCGGGCACGCCCAGGGCGCCTACACCGGGGCGGTCAAGGCCCGCACTGGCCTGATCCAGAGCGCTCACGGCGGCACGCTGTTCCTGGACGAGATCGGCGAACTCGCACCCGCCGCACAGGCCCGTCTGCTGCGGGTCCTGCAGGATGGCGAGATCCGCCCGGTCGGGGCCAACGAAAACCTGAAGGTGGACGTACGCCTGCTCGCCGCGACCCACCGCGACCTGGAGGGCATGATCGCGGAGCAGGCCTTCCGTGCCGACCTCTACTACCGCCTGCGCGTGCTGGAGCTCTCCATTCCCCCGCTGCGCGTACGCCGCGAGGACATCCTGCCCCTGGCGCACCATTTCCTGCAGGGCCTCGCCGGACCGGGGGCAACCCCACGGTTCACCCCGGCCGCGCAGGCCGCGCTCAAGGCCCAGGAATGGCCGGGTAATGTACGGGAACTCGCCAATGCCGTGGAGCGTGGCTGGGTACTCAGTCCGGACGGCCATATCGAACCGGAACACATGGGCCTGGAAACGGGCCGTCCGGAGGGTAGCGATGATGTGCCCAACCCGGCCTTCCCCACCCGGCGCCCGCCCGGAAACTCCAGCCTCAACGCGTACTTCCGCCAGTTCGTCCAGGAAAACCAGGACCGGATGACCGAAACCGAGCTGGCACGGGCCCTGGGGATCAGCCGCAAGACCCTTTGGGAACGCCGCCAGCGCGAAAACCTGCCCCGCCCGCGTACCTGAGCTTCGCAGGCATGGCGAGCAAGACCGATATGCAGCGTGTGTTTCTGGCCCTGTGGCCGGATACCGAAAGCCGTGCTGCGCTGGCCCGGGTCGCCGCCCGCCTGGACGGGCCCGGCCGCGCCGTGCCCACGGCGCACCTGCACCTGACCCTCGCCTTTGCCGGCCCGATCCCCGCCACCCGGGCGAAATGCCTGTCTGCCGGTATCACGCAGCTCGCCACGGACACCATCGAGCTGACGCTGGACCAACTGGGTCACTTCTCCGGCCCGCGCATCACCTGGATTGGCCCCAGCGCCCCGCCCCAGGCGCTGGCCACTCTCGCGGAGCGGGCACAGGCCCTTTGTGATGACTGCAGCATCGATACGGGTCCGGCTCAGCCGTTCCGGCCTCATGTATCCCTGCGCCGACACGCAGATCCGCCCTCACAGGACCGGATCGACCCCCCCGTGTGCTGGCGAGCTGCTACGGTGGTACTGGTCGAGTCCGGCAGCAACGGCCACCCCGGCCGTTACCGCATCCTCGCCCGGACATGAAACGCCCCCCACCGCCCGCTCTGGAAACGCTGAACAAACCTGGATGGCCTTATGAAGCCCCTTTCCAGGGGGCGGCGCGGGCGGGTGACTTACTCGAACGGTGATTCATCGTCCGCGGCCGGCGGTTTGAAGGGGCTGTCCGGCGGGACGCCGGTGTCAGGAGCTGCGGGCGGCTGCCCGCCCAGCGGCGGTGCATCCTGGCCATCCGGGCGGCCGTCCTGCCCCAGTGGTGGCGCATCCTGACGCGGCTGGCCCCACTCCTGGCCTCGTTCCTGCTCGGTCGGCATACCATCCGAAGCCGGGGGCTGCGAGGGCTCTCGATCCACCCGCCCCGGTGGCTGCCCCGGAGGTTGCTGCCCCGGAGGTTGCTGCCCCGGAGGTTGCTGCCCCGGAGGTTGCTGCCCCGGAGGTTGCTGCCCCGGAGGTTGCTGCCCCGGAGGTTGCTGTGCCGGCGGCTGTGCCGGTGGTTGCCCGGATGGCTGCCCGGGTGCCTGCTGTGGTTGCCCGGGCGGCACCCCCTGACCGTGTTCCGGGCCACTCTCCGGAGCCGGCGCGCCGCCCTGGCCACCCGGCATGCCCCCCTGTCCACCGGGGGCGCCGGGCCCGAAGCCATCCTGCCCGGGACCCTCCTGCCCGCGCGCCGGTGGCGCACCCCATTCAGCAGGCGGCGTGTCCTGCCCCATGCTACCCGGTCCCGCTTCTGCCCCCTGCTGCGGTGCCTGGGCATGGGCCGCGCCCACAACGAACAGGGAGCTCAGCGCGAGCAACCGTGCGCTTGTACGAAACTGCGTCATTCCGGTCCTCCTTGCGGGCACTGGTGCCCGATCGTTTGACCCTCATGCCTAGCAGTCCAAACGGCGTTCCTCAAATCATGGCCTCGAGTTCCTGCTCATTTCGCGAAGTATTTCACTCCACACCATCCCGACTCAGTTCTTCAGCGCCACCGGCACCGTGAACATCAACAGGCCGTAATCGGCCTCGAACTGCTCCTTGAACCGGGCCGCGATCCGTTCGCACAAATCGGCCGAGCCCACCACCTCCAGCTTGATGTTGCCGCCGGCTCGCCAGTTGCCCCGGCGCTTGCCGTGCCGGCCCCAGCCACGCACATCAGTGACGGTATAACCGGCCGCGCCCATGGCGCGCACCTCGTCGATCAGCAGCTCCTCGAGGATTGCCTCGGCCACTACGGTCAACAGGTGCATGTCATCGGATTGCATCGAATCAGCCTCCCAGCGAATAGAGGGTCTGGGCCATCCAGAAATAGAGCGGAACCCCCACGAAGATATTGAACGGGAACGTGACACCCAGCGAGGCGCCAATTGAAAGCGCCGGATTGGCCTGCGGGACCGCAATGCGCATCGCCGCCGGTGCCGCTATGTACGACGCGCTGGCATACAGGGTGGCCAGGAGCAGCGTGCCGCCCATCGACATCCCCAGGGCGTAGCCCAGCAGCGTCCCCAGCACAGCCGAGACGATGGGCATCACGATCGCAAAGGCCACCAGGAAGAACCCGTACTGACGCACGTCGGCGATACGGCTGGAGGCGACCAGCCCCATCTCCAGCAGGAACAGTGCCAGCACCCCCTTGAACAGGTCGAAGAACATCGGCTCCAGCGGCTCGATATGCACCGGACCGGCAATAAAGCCGATCACCAGACCACCGGCCAGCAGGAAGATGCTCTTGCCGAAGAACACCTCGTGCATGGTCTTGCCCCAGCGGGTCGGCCCCTTGCTGCCCATGCGGGCCAGGAGGATGCCGATAATCAGGGCCGGCATCTCCAGCAGCACCAGGAAGACCACCATGTGACCTTCGTAGTCGATCCCGCGCGAGGCCAGCAGCGCCACCGCCACAGAAAAGGTCACCACCGAGACCGAACCGTAATGCGCCGCGATGGAGGCGGAGTCGGCACGCGGCATGCGCCCCAGCCAGAGCAGAATCGGGAATGCGATCAGCGGAATCAGGGACCCGACCGCCAGCACGGCGAGGCCGGGCAGCAACAGCGGCAGCAGTTCGCTCTCGGCCAGCTTGACCCCGCCCATCAGGCCAATGGCCAGCAACAGGTAGATCGACAGCGCCTCGTAGATCGCCATCGGGATCTTCAGGTCCGACTTCGCAAGCCCTGCGACCGCACCCAACAGAAAGAACAGAACTACCGGGTCGAATGCCATCTCGCCTCCGTGTGTCGGCACCCCGAATCAATGTACGCTGCGATCATAATCCAGGCGCGCCACAGTGTAATCACTCCGGGGAAGCAACGTGGGGGTGCGCCTCAGCGCGATGCGATCCGGGGAAGCCTTACTACAAACGCCCCGCCCCCCAGCACGCCGTTGTTGCGCAGTTCCACAAACCCGGTTGGCTCCGACGCCGGCGCGTCTTCGTCCGCTTCGCGGGGGAACGGACGGCCGTGCAGCTGCGCAACCACCGCACAGAAGTAAAGGCCCAGCCCGGTACGCCCTTCGGACCGCTCCAGAACCCCCTGCTGGTCCGCATCACGCCGGCCCAGCATGGATTCGGGAAACCCGGGACCGTCGTCCTCCACTGCAATCCGCAGCCAGTCCCCGTCACGCGCCGCGGTCAGCAGGATGTGGCCGCCGGCATAGCGGAGGGTGTTGGTGATCACATTTTCCAGCAGACCGCCCATCAACTCGGCATCCAGGGGCCAGGTCAGGTCTTCATCGCAATCGATTTCGCAGACCACGCCGCGATAATCCATCAGCGGCTTCTGCCGCAGGGCCTGTTCCTCCAGCAGGTCATAGACCGTGGTGGGCACGAACCGGGGGGTATAAAAGCCCTCGTTGCGACGATAAAGGGTCAGCAGCTGCACCAGGGTGTCGTTGACCCGCTGCGCCTCGTACTGCAGATGGATCAGGCGGTCGCGCTCGCAGCGGCACTCGCCCGTCACCGGGTCCACCAGCTCCGAGATCGTGCTGATGACCTCACTCAGCGATCCCTTCATGTCGTGAATGCCGATCGCCATCAACGTGTTGAAATCCATCCGATTCATCACGACCGCCCCGGCTGGCACGCAACCCTGCCAGCCGCACGACCCGGCGCGTGCACCGAGCCCGTGCGAGCAACGCGAACCCGGGCCGGCATCAGGTCTGCCCCAGTTCGGCCAGGACGTGATTGAGCGGTTCACGCACCGGCTCCGGCATGCCCTCGGCCGGCAGGGCCTCCAGTGCGCGCAGCGCGCCGTCCATCTCGCCACGCGCCCCACCCGCCGCCAGGCGCAGGCGTGCCAGCACGGAGTACCAGGGCTGCTCCGGATGATTCGCGAAATCGCGGTCCAGATCGCGCACGGCCTGACGCGCCTTGCGGGTGTCCCCGCTGGCGATCAGGGCCCCGATCCGGCCCACCGCATCGGACGGGTGCGGCTGCCCGAGCTGACGCGCGATGCGCAGCGCCCGCCGCCAGGCCTGCAGGGCCAGTTCCGCCTCCCCGTTCGCCTGTGCCAGCTCGCCCAGGGCGCGCTGACGTCCCAGCGATTTGGGGGAACGCTCCGCCGCCGCACGCAGGATCTCCAGCGCCTCCGCAGCCCGACCCTGACCCTTCAGCAGGGTGGCCAGGTGATCATGAGCCGGCATGAACTGCGGGGTCTCCCGCATCACCTCGCGATAACCGGCCTCGGCCACCGCCACCTCGCCGGCCAGCGCATCCAGGTCGGCCAGCAGGCTGCCCGCCCAGGCCACACGCACGTTCTCCCACGCAGTGCGGGCGCTCGTCCGGGCCAGGTCCAGGTCCCCTGTCTGCCACGCCCAGTACGCGCGCAGGCGAATCAGGTCCGACTCGCGGCCCTCGCCCGCGTCGAGCATCCGTCCGGCTTCCTGAATGGCCCCGGCCAGATCGCCCCGACGCAGGAACGGGTCCAGCCGCTTGAGGGATTGCTTGCGGCGCAATCCGCGGTCCAGTCGCACTGCCAGCAGATCCTTGCTAAAGGGCTTGGACAGATAACCATCGGGCATGCTCTCGACCGCACCCATCACCATGTCGCTGGTGGTTTCCGCGGTGACCATGATGAACAGCGTCGAGACCTCGAGGAGCCCCCGTGCACGGGCCAGGTCCAGCACCTGCTGGCCATCCAGCCCTTCGCCCAGGTTGTAGTCACACAACACGATCTCGTAACGCCGCTGCGTCAGCTTGTCGATGGCATCTTCGCCATCCACGGCCACATCGATCGTCTCGTACCCCGCGGTCAGCAGCATCTGCCGCAGGGTGCTGCGCATATTGTGAAAGTCGTCCACCACCAGCACCGGCTTTTGCGCCAGGCTCTCCGGGCGCGCCGACGGGGTGCCACCAACGATTGTGCGTGTCATGCCGCCCAGTCTGGCCCAGCAATCCAGAGATTCCCAGCCCCGCGGGTCAGTCTTTCCCCGGAAAGCGGTCGGGGTCAGTCCGGGAGTGCGCAGGTTACTGGGCGACCCCGAAGCCTTGCTGGTAGAGACCGCCGAGGATCACCAGGGCAAACCCCGCGTACAAACCGGCGACCACATCGTCCATCATGATCCCGTGGCCGTCTTCCCACTTCTGGTCGAAATAATTCGCCGGCCAGGGTTTGAGGATGTCGAAGAGACGGAACAGCAGGAAACCGATCAGGACCCAGATGAGCCCGGCGGGGGCGAAAGCCAGCGTGATCAGCATACCCGCCCACTCGTCCCAGACAATCCCGGGATGGTCGTGCACGCCCAGCTTGCGGGCACTCTCGCCACAGATATGAAAGCCGGCCATGACCACGATCACGGTCACGGCGATGTAGGCCCATTCCGGGAAGTTCATGATCGCGAAGTACAGCACCAGCGCACCCAGCGAACCGGTGGTGCCCGGCGCCCAGCGCGACAGCCCGCTGCCAAATCCAAAGGCGAGCAGGTGAATCGGGTCGCCGAACACGGTCTTCGCCGGCGGCATCTTCGGTTTGTCAGTCTCTGGCTTCGACATCGGTCCCCTGTCCCGTTGGCATGGCTTCTGGTTTGTTCGCCTCGGCCCCGGCGAAATGATCGTGGCCCGCTCGGGCCACGTCCAGTGGCTGGCCCGCTGCGTCTACCACCACAATCCCCGCAGTCTCCGTAAACTCGCCGATCACCGTCAGCGGGGCATCCACGCCGAACGCCAGCAGGTCCAGTGATTCGTCGGCCGGCAGGGCAAACAGCAATTCGTAGTCCTCGCCGCCACCCAGCGCCGCAGCACGCGCCTCGGCCGGTGGCGCCTGCGCCAGCAGCGGGTCCAGCGGAACGACCGGCCAGTCGATGCGGGCGCCGCAGCCGGAGGCGGCACACAGGTGGCCAAGATCCGCCAGCAGGCCATCGGAGACGTCGATCACGGCCCGCGCCCGATTGCGCAGCATGCGCCCGACCTCCAGTCGGGCGTTGGGCCAGAACAGGCGCTCGCAGGCAGGGGCATCCGCGTTTGCCGCGCCCGTACCCGCGGCGCGGCGGCGGGTCTCCTGCTCCAGTCCGAAGGCGGCGCCGCCCAGCGCGCCGGTCACGACCAGGCGATCACCGGGCCGGGCCCCGGCGCGCCGCAGGGCCTGGCCAGCGGGCACCTGCCCCAGCACGGTCACGCTGACCGCCAGCGGTCCGCGGGTGGTATCGCCCCCCACCAGCGGCACGTCCGCCGCCGAGGCCAGGGCCAGAAACCCCTGGCTGAAAGCGGCCAGCCACGCATGATCCACCCGAGGCAGGGTCAGTGACAGCAGTGCGCCCGATGGTTCGGCGCCCATCGCCGCCAGGTCGCTGAGGTTCGAGGCCAGGGCCTTGTGGCCTACACTGGCCGCAGGGTGATCGGGAAAGAAATGGGTACCCTCGACCAGGGTATCGACGCTGGCCACCAGCTCATGGCCTTCCCGCAGCGCCAGCAACGCGGCGTCATCACCAACCCCCAGGCGCACACCCGCGCCGGATACACGCGCCGCGGCCGGCGCGTCAAAGTAGCGCCGAATCAGGTCGAATTCAGAATCGGGGCCAGCCATGGCCGTGATGCTGACCCGCCCGGGTCAGCGCCGTGTGGAACGTTCCGCGCCGCGCAGATCGACCGACAGCCGGTCCAGCACGCCATTGATGTAGCGGTGCGACTGTTCGGCCCCGTAGCGCTTGGCGAGATCCACCGCCTCGTTAATGACGACGCGATAGGGGACATCGACGCGCTCGGACAGCTCCCACTGCCCCAGCCACAGCAGCGCGTGTTCCACCGGGTCGAGCTGCGCCAGCGGGCGCCCGAGGTAGGGTTCCATACGCGCATCCAGGGCCTCGCGATCACGGGTCACGCCGATCAGCAGTTCGCGAAAGTACTCGGCATCTGCCTTGGCGTGCTCCTCGTCGTCGCGGAACTCGGCCAGGATGTCCTTGGGGTGAGCGCCGGTCATCTGCCAGGAGTAAAGCGCCTGCATCGCGCGCCGGCGCGCGAAGGAACGCGCATGCCGGGCGCGTTGCTCCGGCGTACTGCGGGGCCGCCGGGCACGGCCGGGCTTGCCGCCGGCATTATTGTTGCGCGGGCTGCGGCCCTCGGGGCGGGAGTCGGAGGATTCAGTCACGGCAGGCCTGTTGGTAGCGGCAAACGGCACGGGAAGGCGCGGGCTCAGCCACGCAACTGACGCAGCAGGCTGACCATTTCGATCGCGCCCATGGCCGCATCCGCGCCCTTGTTGCCCGCCTTGGTACCGGCCCGTTCGATCGCCTGCTCGATGGAGTCCGTTGTCAGCACGCCAAAGCTGATCGGCAGGTCCTCGGCCATCTGCACCTGCGCCAGGCCCTTGGCCGCCTCGCCGGCAACATAGTCGAAATGCGGGGTGGACCCCCGGATCACGCAACCCAGTGCGATCACGCCATCGTACTGACCGGACCGGGCCATGGCCTGGGCCGCCAGCGGCAGCTCGTAGGCCCCCGGCACCCGCGCGATGGTCAGATTCTTCTCCTGCACGCCATGGCGTTTCAGGGTATCCACCGCGCCTTCCAGCAGGCGCTCGACGATCAGGCTGTTAAAACGCGCCAGCAGCAGGCCATAGCGATGGTCGGCGGCGTCGGTGAATACGCCTTCCAGGGTCTTGATGTCGTGCATGGTTTCATTCCGATTGAGACGGAGACGAGGCGGCCGTTTGGGGCCGCCCCGCGGGGCCGAGTTGCAAAGGCCGCCTAGTGTAGCACCGCGAACCCGCGCGGTAGAGCGCGCCCGCACGAATCGCGCAGCGAGCCGCCTGCCTTGTTGTGGCTGGCTATGGTTCGTCGTTCGTGTTTACGGTGCCCCCGGTCCGCCACCTGCCAGGCGCTGACTCGCCAGCGCGCCCCGCCCGTTTTTGATCAACAACTGGCTTTTTTGCTTGCCCAAGAAAGGACCCGTCGAGGCGCACCTGGATTTCGCCCGGGAACCTCGCTCCAGGGCCCTCGGGCCGGCGGCGCTGAACTCGCTACGCTGCGCTTCGCTCAGACATCCAGCGCCCCGAATTTATGGAAAACGGGCCGGCCCGAGAACCCTTCCGCAAGGGGCTCCATACGGGAGGCGAAGGTCAAGACAGAAGGTATCTCAGCCCCACGACACCACAATGCGCACTGCCGTCGGAAAGCCCCCGGCGCCCGCTCGCGGGCGCGGCACGCCATGGCCGCAGGCCGAGCGTGCCCAAGATGCTCGAAGACCTAGCCTTCATCCATTACCACGAACCTGTGGACCGCCGTTATCGTGACCTTGACCCCCCGTTGTCGTCGCGCCGAGCGGAGAGGGTTTTCGCGGGATCAGAGGCGCTGGATGTTTGAGCGAAGCCGCAGGCGCAGCGAGTTCAGCGCCGCCCGCGAAAACCCTCGGAGCGAGGGAAACCCCGGCCCGCGCAGCGGGCCGGGGTCGCGGCAGTCGGGCGTGTTTCTTGGGTACTTCTTTGCACGAGCAAAGAAGTACCTCGCGGCGCGCTGGCGAGTCAGCGCCGGGCACTATGCGGACCGGAGCCACCGTAAACACCCGAGGACGAACCAGGGCCAACCACAACAAGGCAGGCGGCCGGACTCAAGGCCCCCGGTGCGCTTACTCGTGGACGTAGTCCACGACCTCAAGGCCGAAGCCGCCGAGGCCATGAAAGCGCTTGGGCGCGGACATCAGCTTCATGCGCCCGACACCACAGTCCGCCAGGATCTGAGCACCGATACCGTACATGCGCCACTCCGCCGAGTTCTCACGCCCGCCGCGCTCCTCCTGCGACGGCTGCCCGAGCTGTTCCAGGCGCTGCGCCAGCGCCTCCGAGCTCTCGTGCTTGCGCAGCAGCACCACCACCCCTTCCCCGGCCGCATCAATCCGGCGCAGGGCATCATCCAGGGGCCACCCACGATCCGGGCCGGCATACCCCAGGGTGTCATGCAACGTGCTTTCCAGGTGCACGCGCACCAGCACATCGGTGTTCGGCTTCGGCTCGCCCCGCACCAGCGCAAAGTGCAGCTGGTGGTCGACCTCGTCTTCGAACGCCAGCAAGCGGAACTCGCCGTACTCGGTCGGGAAAGGACGCTCCGAGACCCGGCGCACGGTCTTTTCGTTTTCAATCCGGTACCGGATCAGGTCTTCGATGGTGCCCATCTTCAGATCGTGCTCGGCACAGAAGCGCTCGAGATCCGGACGCCGCGCCATGCTGCCGTCCTCGTTCAGGATCTCGACAATCACCGCAGCCGGCTCGGCGCCGGCCAGGCGCGCGAGATCGCAGCCGGCCTCGGTATGGCCCGCGCGCACGATGACCCCGCCCGGCTGCGCCATCAACGGGAACACGTGCCCCGGCTGGACGATATCCTCGGGCTTCGCGTTGGGCGCGACCGCGGTCCGGATGGTGTGCGCACGATCGTAGGCGGAGATGCCGGTGGTCACGCCCTCGGCGGCCTCAATGGACAGCGTGAAGTTGGTGCCGTGCACGTCGTTGGTGTCGGTCACCATCAGCGGCAGCGCCAGCTGCTTGCAGCGCTCGCGGGTCAGCGTCAGGCAGATCAGCCCGCGGCCGTACTTGGCCATGAAGTTGATGTCCTCGGGCCGCGCGTGCGAGGCCAGCATCAGCAGGTCGCCCTCGTTCTCGCGGTCCTCGTCGTCGACGATGACCACCATGCGCCCGGCCTGCAGTTCCTCAAGGATGGTTTCGGTGTTGGAGAATTCCATGCGTGCCTTCGGTCGGGGGCCGTGCGCTCAGTCGCGCGACCCGGAATGATTGGGAAAGCCCTGTGCGGCGAGCCAGGCCTCGGACAGCTCGCCCGCCCCGCCCGGCTCCGCCGCGCGCTCGCCCAGCATCAGGCGTTCCAGGTAGCGGGCGATCAGGTCGACCTCCAGGTTCACCGGCATGCCTGCGGCATACACGGAGAAACGGGTCAACGACCAGGTGTGCGGGATGATGTTGACCTCGAACTCGGCGCCATCGACCCGGTTCACGGTCAGGCTGGTCCCGTCGATGGTAATCGAGCCCTTTGCGGCGATGTAGCGCGCCAGCGCGGCGGGGGCACGGAAGCGCACGCGGGTCGACCGTGCATCCGCCTCCATCGCGACCACCTCGCCCACACCATCTACGTGGCCCGAGACCATGTGGCCACCGAGGCGGTCGCCCAGCGCCAGGGCCCGCTCCAGATTGACCCGGTCGCCCGGCCCCAGCCCGCCCAGCGTGGTCACGTTCAGGGACTCGCGCGAGACGTCCGCGGCAAACCCCGTATCCGTCAGATCGGTCACGGTCAGGCACACGCCGTTGACCGCGATGGAGTCGCCCAGGCGCGTGTCCGACAGATCCATCCCGGGGGCATTCACGTGCAGGCGCACATCACCGCCGCTGGGGGTCAGGCGATCCAGGCTGCCAAGGGTCTCGATGATTCCGGTAAACATGGGCCTTGCTTTCTTGGTGCGCAACCCCGGTACGAGGTGCGAAAAGGCGCCCATCATAGGGAAACCCTGGTGGTTTCGCACCACGCCCCGGCCTTTTACCCGGTTCTTCCCGAAAGCCTCCGGTTCAACGCGCAGCATACGCAGAGGCGTCCGGGACGATTCACAGGAAGGCAGGAAGACTGGCAGGGACATTACGGTGAAGGACCAAAACGAATGGTGGGGGTCGGCCCCAGCACAGCCATTGCGCGCGCCCTTTCCAACCCAACCGGCCTTCCACCCGCCCCTCTTCCGGTGAAACCGTCCCGGACCTTCTGCACCGTGAAACTGGCGCTCAGGGGCGCGGGCAGGGGCGCGGGCGGGCGCGCAGGCGCAGGCTGTCGCCGACCCAGCGGCTCTCGAGGATCTCCAGTTCGGCGCGTTCATCCATATGCGCCAGCGGCCATTCCACCAGCGGACGGGCATTCGAGCCCAGCAGCAGGGGCGCCTGATAGATCAGCCACTCGTCCACCCAGCCACCGCGCGCCAGGGCCCCGGCCAGGCCCGGACCGGATTCGACATGGAGCTCATTGATCTCCGCGCGCCCCAGCTCCTGCAGTACCGTGCCCGGATCCAGACCTCCCTCGCTCCTGCCCTGCGCCAGCGGCACCGGGCGCACCTCGGCCCCGCGCTCGCGCAGGGCGTCCGCCGCCGGGGTCTGCGCCATCCCGGGCGCGGTAAGCACCCACACCGGTCCGGTTCGCAGGATCTGCGCCGACGGCGGCGTGCGCAGACGCGCATCCAGAATCACGCGCAGCGGTTGCCGTGACGACAGGTCGCGTACCTCAGGGAGTTCGGGAAAACCCGCCTGGGCCGCCAGTGCGCCGGGCTGCAGACGCACGTTCAGGCGCGGGTCGTCGGTGACCACGGTACCGCTGCCGGTCAGGATTGCACCGGCGCGGGCACGCCAAAGCTGCACGTCACGCCGCGCCGCCTCGCCGGTGATCCATCTCGAATCGCCGGAGGCCATCGCGGTGCGCCCGTCCAGACTGGCCGCGAGCTTCACGCGCACCCAGGGTCGCCCGTGTTCCATACGCCGGACAAAGCCCGGATTCAGGGCCCGTGCCGCCTCTTCGAGGACCCCGGTAGTCACCTCGATACCCGCCTCGCGCAGTGCCGCGATGCCGCCGCCACAGACCCGCGGGTTCGGGTCCTGCATGGCGATCACCACCCGCGCCACGCCCGCCCGGATCAGCTCCCCGGTGCAAGGCGGGGTCCGTCCATGATGGCTGCAGGGTTCCAGCGTGACATAGGCCGTCGCGCCGCGAGCAGCGGCGCCAGCGGCCGTCAGGGCGTTCACCTCGGCATGCGGGGCACCCGCCAACCAGTGCAGTCCGGCACCCACCTCGCGCCCGTCACGCACCAGTACGCAGCCCACACGCGGGTTCGGGTCCGTGCTGAAACGGCCGTAGTCCGCCAGCCCCAGTGCCCGCGCCATGTAATGCCGGTCGAGAGTGGCCTGCTCCGTGGTCGGCGTGTCCATTACGCACCCTCCTCCTGCGCATCATGCCCGGTCCCGGTCAGCTCCCGATCCGCGGCCGCGTCAGCCGCCTCTTCGTCAATCAGGCGCAACTGCGACCGGCGCATTTCCGGGCTCAGGTCCTCTTCCAGGCGCTCGATAGCCTCGCGGAAGGACTGCACGCTGGCGAAGCTGAGATAGATGGAGGCAAACCGAATGTAGGCCACGTGGTCGAGCCCGTGCAGGGCCGCCAGCACCATCTCGCCGATACGGTCGGACTTCACCTCGGGGGCCGTAAGGGCGGAAAGCTGGCGCTTGATGTCGTCGATCACGCGTTCGACATCTTCCGTCTTCACCGGGCGCTTGTGCAGGGCCCGGCGCAGCCCGCTGCGCAGCTTGTCCTCGTCGAACGCGACGCGCTCGCCGGAGCGCTTGACCACCCGCGGCAGGCTGAACTCCGCCCGCTCGAAGGTAGTAAAGCGTGCCCCGCAGGCGCGGCATTCACGCCGACGCCGAATCTGCTCCTGCTCGGGACCGGCCACCCGCGAGTCGACCACGCGGGTCTCCTGAGCGCCACAGGCCGGGCAGCGCATGGCGGGCCGCCGCTATGCCGCGTTATTCGACGGCGCCGTAGACCGGGAAGCGGCGGCAGATCTCGACGACCTTGTCGCGGGTCGCGTCGATCACCTGCTCGTTCTCGTGGTCATCCAGCACGTCGGCGATCCAGCCGGCCAGCTCGCGCGACTCGGCCTCGGTGAAGCCACGGGTGGTCAGCGCGGCGGTGCCGATGCGAATGCCGGAGGTGACAAACGGGGACTGCGGGTCATTCGGCACGGCGTTCTTGTTGACCGTGATGTTGGCGCGGCCCAGGGCGGCGTCCGCGGCCTTGCCGGTCATGCCCTTGGACACCAGGCTCAGCAGGAACAGGTGGTTGTCGGTGCCACCGGAGACGATGTCGTAGCCGCGTTCGACCAGGACCTCGGCCATTGCGCGGGCGTTGGCGATCACCTGCTTCTGGTAGGTCTTGAATTCCGGCTCCAGGGCCTCCTTGAACGCCACCGCCTTGCCGGCGATCACGTGCATCAGCGGGCCGCCCTGGGTGCCCGGGAAGATCAGCGACTGGAACTTCTTGTTCAGCTCCGGCTGGCCCTTGGTGATGATGAAGCCGCCACGCGGCCCGCGCAGGGACTTGTGCGTGGTCGAGGTGACCACGTGGGCGTAGTCGATCGGGTTCGGGTACTCGCCGGCGGCGATCAGGCCGGAGACGTGGGCCATGTCCACCATCAGGTAGGCGCCCACGGAATCGGCGATCTCGCGGAAGCGCTTCCAGTCGACCACACGCGAATAAGCGGAGAAGCCGGCGACGATCATCTTCGGCTGGTGCTCGGTGGCCAGGCGCTGGACCTCGTCGTAGTCGATCAGGCCCTCGTCGGTGATGCCGTACTGCACCGCGTTGTAGATCTTGCCGGAGAAGTTCGGCTTGGCACCGTGGGTCAGGTGGCCACCGGCGTCCAGGCTCATGCCGAGCACGGTGTCATGCGGCTGCAGCAGGGCCATGTACACGGCTGCGTTCGCCTGCGAGCCGGAATGCGGCTGCACGTTCGCGTAGTCGGCGCCGTAGAGCGCCTTGAGACGGTCGATCGCAAGCTGTTCGACGATATCCACGTACTCGCAGCCACCATAGTAGCGCTTGCCCGGATAGCCCTCGGCGTACTTGTTGGTCAGGACGGAGCCCTGGGCCTCCATCACGCGCGGGCTGGTGTAATTCTCGGAGGCAATCAGCTCGATGTGCTCTTCCTGGCGCTGGGCCTCCTTGCTGATGGCACCCCAGAGTTCGTCGTCGTAACCGTGGATACTCATGTCGATCGAAAACATACGGATCTCCCGTTCAAAGCCTTGAATACTGGATTTTCGGCGCGCCAGCCATCGGGAAGCACAGATGCAGTCGCGCGTCCGCGCGCGGCGCGGCTGGCGGTCCGGGCACTGCCGCTGTCAGGCAGCCAGGCCGGACCGACACACCCAGGACGCCAGATCGGGAACTCGATCCCCGCGCGGAGGTGCGACTGGACCCGCGTCCTCTCCGGGACGCAGCCGTCGAAAAGGCCGCACAGCATACGCCATTGCGCCCCTCTTTTCAGGCCGGGCTCCCGGCGGCCGCCGCTTCGACGCCGGATTCAACCTCTGAAATCAGTACGTTTACGGCGCGATCCCGGGCCACACAGGAAACCGGGCGAAGCCCCCGCAGGCCACCGGGAAACCTGATTCGCAACGAGCGTCCGCCAAGCTCAAGGCCGTTCAAGCCCGGTGGTCACCATCCCGCGACATGCGCATCAATCGACGCCGGCCGGACGCGGACCCGGCGGCGTGATCCGGTGCACATCGACCTCGTGCCGGATGGGAAACACCGGCAGGCCAAACTGGGTGTAGATCGCCACATCTGCCGCATCGCGCCCGTAGCCCACCACCACGTAGCCGCCGCGCAGCTCGGCCTGGGTCGCATCGAAGCTGTACCAGCGCCCGCCGACAAAGGCCTCGAACCAGGCATGCATGTCCATTGGCTCCAGGCCATGCAGGTAACCGACGACCATGCGGGCCGGGATGCTGAGGCTGCGGCAGAGCGCGATGCCAAGATGCGCCAGGTCGCGGCACACCCCCTTCCCGCGCTGGTTGACCTCCACCGCAGAGATGGGAATGTCGCTGCTGCCGGGAATGTACTGGATACGCTCCCGCAACCACTGCTCGATCGCCGCCACCTGATCGTAACCAAGCGCCTGACCAGCGGTGATCTCGCAGGCCATCCGGTTGAAGCGATCGGACTCGCAGTAACGACTCGGCAGGAGATAGCCCAGGGTCGCGTCAGGCAGCGACTGCACCTCCACGAACGGGGCGCCCGGGGCCCGATCAAGGGCGTCGGCCGTCTTCACCTCCGCCGCGGTATGAATCGAGAACGGACCCGGTGGCGCGATCACGCGCTGGCAGAGATTGCCGTAGACATCCACGAACTCGGATACCGGCGCATGGGGCACCAGGCGGTATTCCTCGCTCGCAATCCACTGCAACGGGCCACTGCGCGGGCGCAGCATCAGCACGAATGGCGTGGGCACGGCGATCTCGAACTCGAAGTCGCAGCGGGTCTGCAGCCACATGGTCGGGGCCTCCGGAAAAGGGTCCCTCACACTACGCGCCGGCAATCATGGACGCCATACGCTGTACATTGAATCATGTTTCCCTAAACTTCCGGTTCCCCCGTTCCCCGGAGAAGGCATGCGAGCACATCCCGACCGCCGCTGTTCCGTACGCCGCCGCCTGCTCAGCGGCCTGCTTGGCCTGGGGCTTGCGCTGGCGGCCCCCGCGCTGGCGGCAGAGTCGCGCTTCATCAATATCGGAACCGGCGGGGTCACCGGGGTCTACTACCCGGCCGGGCAGCACCTGTGCCGGCTGTTCAACACGCGCCGTGCCGAACACGGCATGCGCTGCACCGCAGAGAGCACCGGCGGCTCGGTCTTCAACCTGAACATGGTGCGCTCCGGCGACATGGACTTCGGCGTGGCCCAGTCCGACCTGCAGTACCACGCCTACCACGGGAGCGGTCGTTTCGAGGACTTCGGTGCGGCCCCGCACCTGCGCGCGATGTTCAGCCTGCACCCGGAACCCCTGACCCTGGTGGTGCGCCCGGACACGGACATCGCAGGCCTGGATGACCTGCCGGGCAAGCGCGTCAATATCGGCAATCCCGGTTCCGGCCAGCGCACGCTGATGGAGCACCTGATGGAGACGCTGGGCTGGGACCGCGACACCTTCCGCCGCGTGTCCGAACTGCCCTCGCGCGAGCAGTCCCAGGCGCTTTGCGACAACCGCATCGACGCCTTCGTGTTCTCCGTCGGCCACCCCTCGGCCGCGATTCAGGAGCCTATCGCCACCTGCGATGCCCGTCTGGTATCCATCGAAGGCGCAGCGGTGGAGGCCCTGATCGAAGCCACCCCGTACTACCTGACGGCCGTAATCCCGGCCGGGACCTACCCCGGTCAGGACGAGGCCATTCACACCTATGGCGTAGGCGCCACGGTCGTGACCTCCAACCGCACCTCGAACACCGCCGCCTACGAGCTCACCCGCGCGGTATTCGAAAACTTCGAGACCTTCCGCAGCCTGCACCCCGCCTTCGACGGTCTCGAACGCAGGGGCATGGTGGACGAAGGCCTGTCGGCACCGATGCACCCCGGGGCCCGACGCTACTTCCGCGAGGCAGGGCTGATCAATGAACGCTAACCCGAGCCAGCCGGGGCAACCGGATACGAACGGCGCCACCGAGGAACTCGAGACCGGAAGCCGCCACCCGGGCCGCGCCACCCGCAGCCTGATCTGGCTGACCGCAGTCGCCTGGTCGCTGTTCCAGATCTGGATCGCCGCGCCACTTGCCGACCGGATCGACTTCTTCGTCGTCTCCGAGACCGAGGCTCGTTCGATCCACCTGGCGTTTGCGATCTTCCTCGGCTATCTGCTGTTTCCTGCGCTGCGGCCGACCGCCCGCGGCAAGGGCTGGCACTACACCCTTGGCATCCTCTACGCCGGAGGCGGGCTGGGCCTGATCGCGCTGGGCCTGTGGCAGTTCCTGGGACTGGAACGCCTGGCCGAAGTCTACCTGGCGCTGGGGGTCGCCCTGGTGGCCGTGGCATGGCCGCTGCTGCGCGGCCATGACCCGGTCCATCGCGTGCCGCTGGGCGACTGGGTATTTGCCGCAGTCGCGGCGTTCAGCGCGTTATACCTGTATCTGTTTCACGAGGCACTGGCCGCACGCCCCGGCGCGCCCACCGAGCTCGACCTGGTCATGGCCGGGATCGGCCTGATCCTGCTGCTGGAGGCGACCCGCCGCGTGCTCGGCCCGGCGCTGACCATCATCGCCGCGATCTTCCTGTTCTACACCTTTGCCGGGCCGTTGGTGCCGGACCTGATCGCCCACCGCGGCGCCAGCTACCCGCGCGCCATGGCGCAGCAGTGGCTGTCCAACGAAGGCGTATTCGGGATCGCCCTGGGGGTCTCCACCAGCTTCGTGTTCCTGTTCGTGCTGTTCGGCGCGCTGCTGGAACGCGCCGGCGCCGGCGACTACTTCATCCGCGTGGCCTTCTCCCTGCTCGGCCACCTGCGCGGCGGCCCGGCCAAGGCCGCGGTGATGGCCTCGGGCATGACCGGGGTCGTCTCCGGCTCGTCCATCGCCAACGTAGTCACCACCGGCACCTTTACCGTGCCGCTGATGAAACGTGTCGGGTTCGCCCCGCACAAGGCGGGCGCAGTAGAGGTCGCCAGTTCGGTCAATGGCCAGCTGATGCCGCCGGTGATGGGTGCGGCCGCGTTCCTGATGGTCGAGTACGTCGGCATTCCCTATGTGGAAGTGCTCAAGCACGCGATCCTGCCGGCCCTGATCGCCTACATCGCGCTGATCTACATCGTGCATCTGGAGGCCTGCAAGAACGGCATGGAGGGGCTGAAGCGCGCCACCGTGACCACCTGGCGTGGGCGCCTGATCAGCTTCGGGATCACCGTCTCCAGCCTGATCATCCTGGCCGCCGCCGTGTACTGGGGGCTGGGCTGGATCAAGGACCTGGCCGGCGACGCCGCCGCCTGGATCATCGCCGGCCTGCTGTTCACCGCCTACCTGGCCCTGCTCCGGGTGGCCGCGAACGAGCCGGAACCGGAGCCACTGGACCCGGCGCGCCCGCTGCCACGCGTGCTGCCCACGGTGCTCGGCGGGCTGCACTATGTACTGCCGCTGGTGGTCCTGGTCTGGGCCCTGGTCGTGGAACGCCTGTCGCCCGGCCTTTCCGCCTTCTGGGCGGTGGCCTTCATGATTTTCATCGTCCTCACCCAGCGTCCGCTGGTTGCGCTGTTCCAGCGCCGCGGTCGCCTGCTGCAGGCGGCCTGGGTCGGCGTCTGGGAGCTGTTCCAGGGGTTCGAGACCGGGGCCCGCAACATGATCGGCATCGGCCTGGCCACCGCCGCGGCCGGGATCATCGTTGGCACCGTCGCGATGACCGGCGTCGGGCTGGTGCTGACCGATCTGGTCGACACCCTGTCCGGGGGCAACCTGCTGCTGGTGTTGCTGCTAACCGCGCTGATCAGCCTGGTGCTGGGCCTGGGGCTGCCGACAACGGCCAATTACATCGTAGTCGCAACCCTGATGGCCCCGGTGATCGTGGAGCTGGGCGCACAGAACGACATCCTGATCCCGCTGATTGCCGCACATCTGTTCGTGTTCTATTTCGGCATCATGGCGGACGTGACGCCCCCGGTCGGCCTGGCCTCGTTCGCCGGCGCGGCGGTGGCGAAGGCCGACCCGATCCGCACCGGACTGCAGGCCTTCGCCTACAGTCTGCGCACCATCGCGCTGCCGTTCTTCTTCATCTTTAACAGTCAGCTGCTGCTGATCGGGGTGGACAACGTGTTCCAGCTCGCTCTGGTGTTCCTCGGCTCTCTGGCCGGGATACTGGCATTCACCGCCGCCACCCAGGGCTGGTTCCTGACCCGCAGTCGCTACTGGGAGTCCGCCCTGCTGATGGTGGTCGCCTTCGTGCTGCTGGTACCCACGGTGCTGATGGACCGCCTCGTGCCACCCCACCAGCACCAGCCGCCGGAGAACCTGTTCGAGGTTGTCCGGACCATCCCGGACCGTGACTCCCTGCGCCTGGAGGCCACCGGTATCGACCTCGAGGGCCGCGAGATCACGCGCAGCGTGATGTTCCCGCTGGGCGATCCCGGGCTGGCACCGCGCGAGCGCCTGGCCGCCGCCGGGCTGGACGTGCGCCTCGACCCGGACGGCCAGGAGGCGCAGATCCAGACGGTTGCCTTCGGCAGCCCGGCCGGCCGGGTCGGCCTGGAGGGTGGCTGGGTCATCACCGGCGTGCTGGTCCCCACGGAGCGCCCGAGCCCCTACTGGTTCTATCTCCCCGCACTGGGTCTCGGGCTCCTCGTCGCCTGGAACCAGCGCCGGCGCACAACACCACCGGGCGGCGGCCCGACCGCCACTGCCCCGGCACTCTCGGCCTAGGAGACTGTAGGATTTGGGCCAGATCGACCATGCGTACGGGAGAGTGGTCCCTTTTTCCGCTCTCTCTCGTCACACAGCCCCACTATGCGCTTCGAGAGACCGAAAAAGGGCCCCGCTCTCCTGCCCCACGCTCGCGACGATCGCCCAAACCCGACAGGCTCCTGGAGGATTAGCAGCCATGGTGTCCAGGAAAACTCGATGAAAACCGGAATCGACCAGACCGCCATGCTGGCCGAGCGCATCCGCTCGGCCAGCGCCACCGGACATCGCCTGGCCATTACGGGCAGCGGGAGCCAGCGTGCGCTCGCCTTTCCGGAGGGCTTCGCAGCGGACGTCTACCCGCTGGAGGCCAGCGGACACCATGGCATCGTCAACCTCGCACCCAGCGAACTGGTAGTGAGCGTGCGCACCGGCACGCCGGTCATGGAGCTGCAGGCCGCGCTGGAAGAAAGCGGCATGATGCTGCCATTCGAACCCGCGATGCCGACGCCGTCGAGTACGGTGGGCGGCATGGTGGCACTGGGCCTGTCCGGCGCGCGCCGCCCGTGGACAGCCAGTCTGCGTGATGCCGTCCTTGGCACCCGGATCCTGAATGGCCGCGGCGAGACCCTGCGCTTCGGCGGCGAGGTCATGAAAAACGTCGCCGGCTTCGATGTCTCGCGCCTGATGGCCGGCAGTCTGGGCGGGCTGGGCATGCTGCTGGAGATCAGCTTCAAGCTGCTGCCCGCCCCCGCCTGCCAGGCCTGGCTGCGGCGCGAGGCCAGCGCCGCAGCCTTCATCGAGCAGGCCCGCGACTGGGGCCGCACTGCCCTGCCCTTCTCGGGCCTGGCCTGGGCCGATGGCGTCATGCGCATACGCCTGGGCGGCGGCGAGGAGGCCGTACAGGAGGCCGCCGAACGCCTCGGCGCCGAGACCGATGACGAGGGCCCTGCCTTCTGGATGCAGCTGCGCGACCGCCACCTGCCCTTCCTGACCCGACCCGTCAGCGGCAACGAACGCCTGTGGCGCCTGAGCCTGCCACCGGCAACCCCGCCCCTGGACCTGCCCGGCGAGTGGCTGCTCAACTGGGGCGGCGGCGAGCGCTGGCTGCGATCCACCATCGCCCCCGACACCCTTCGCCCGGCGGTGGAGGCGGCAGGCGGTCACGCCCGGCTATGGTCCGGTGACCCGGACGGGGCCGCCTGGCTGCACCCACGCCCCGCGCCCCAGGCACGGCTGGAGGGCGAGGTCCGCGCGGCCCTGGACCCGGACGGGGTATTCTTCGCTCCGCTGATCGCCCCCCACCCGCGTACCACCCGGGCGACCCCGGAGCCGGACTGACACCATGGAAACCCGCCTGCACCCCCGCTTCGAGCATGATCCCGCGGCGCGCATCGCCGAAGATGCGCTGCGCGCCTGCGTCCATTGTGGCTTCTGCAACGCCACCTGCCCGACCTACCAGGAACAGGGCGACGAGCTGGACGGTCCGCGTGGCCGGATCTACCAGATCAAGGAGGTCCTGGAGAGCGGCACGGCCAACACCACCACCCGCACCCACCTGGACCGCTGCCTGACCTGCCTCAACTGCATGACCACCTGCCCCTCCGGGGTGGATTACAACCACCTGGTCGCGGTGGGCCGCGAGGTGGTGGAACGCGATCTCGAACGTCCCTGGCGCGAGCGCCTGTTGCGTGGCCTGCTGGTCCGGGCCCTGCCGGCACGCTGGCCCTTCCGCCTGGCCCTGGGGCTGGGGCGCCTCGCGCGCCCGGTCCTGCCGACCACACTCAAGCGACGCGTGCCGGCCGCCCAGACCCCCGGGGGCCACACGCGTCCCACCACTGCCGTCACGGCAGCCGGCTTCGAGCATGGCCGGGTCCTGCTGCTGAGCGGCTGCGTGCATGACACCATTGACGCCCGCATCAACGCCGCACTGCGCCGGCTGCTGGCACGCCGCGGCGTCGAGGTGGTAGAGGCCGGGGAGGCCCGCTGCTGCGGCGCGGTGGAACATCATCTGGCCTTCGAGGACCGGACCCGCGCGCGTGTCCGCGCCAACCTCGACGCCTGGCAGCCGGTCCTGGAGCGCGGGGTGGACGCGGTCGTCAGCACCGCCAGCGGCTGCGGCGTGCTCCTGCGCGACTACGGGCACATCCTGGCCGACGACCCGGCGTACGCCGAACGCGCGGCCCGGCTGGCCGAATGCGTGCGCGACCCGGTCGAGCTCTTCGATACCGAGGCCATCCGCGCACTCGGCATCCGTGCACCGGCCGACCACCCCCCGATTGCCTGGCACGCGCCCTGCACCCTGCAACACGGGCAGGGCCTGGCGGGGCGCATGGAACCCCTGCTGCAGGCTGCCGGCTTCAATCTGGTACCGGTCACCGAGTCGCACCTGTGCTGCGGCTCCGCCGGCACCTACTCCATCCTGCAGCCCGACATGGCCGGGCGCTTGCGCCAGCGCAAGCTGGACAACCTCGAGGCGGGCGGCCCCGCGCGCATCGTCACCGCCAACATCGGCTGCCAGACGCATCTGCAAAGCGGCACCGATACCCCGGTCGAGCACTGGCTCACGCTCCTCGAGCGTCACTGCCCCGCAACTCCCGCCGGTGCGTAGGGGCGCTTGCCCGCGCCCCGGCGGCGATCTAGATTCCCCCTTTTCCAATCCGGTAGACGCATCCATGCAGGCAAAATCCTTTCTCCCCCCGCAGCGCACCCTGATGGGCCCCGGCCCCTCCGACGTGAACCCGCGCGTGCTGAACGCAATGAGTCGACCGATCATCGGCCATCTGGACCCGGTCTTCGTCGGCATGATGGAGGAGATGAAGGGCTTGCTGCAGTACGCCTTCCAGACCAATAACGCCCTGACCCTGCCGGTCTCCGCCCCCGGTTCCGCCGGCATGGAGACCTGCTTCGTGAATCTGGTCGAGCCGGGCGACAAGGTGATCGTCTGCATCAACGGCGTGTTCGGTACCCGGATGAAGGAGAACGTCGAACGCTGCGGCGGCACCGCCGTGGTGGTCGAGGACGACTGGGGCGACCCGGTCTCCCCGCAGAAGGTCGAGGACGCGCTGAAGGGCAACCCGGATGCGAAGATCCTCGCCTTCGTGCACGCCGAGACCTCCACCGGCGCGCGTTCGGACGTCGAGACCCTGTGCCGCCTGGCGCGCGAACATGACTGCCTGACGATCGTCGACTCGGTGACTGGTCTCGGCGGCAGCCCGCTGTACGTCGATGACTGGGGCGTGGATGCGATCTATTCCGGCTCGCAGAAGTGCCTGTCCTGCACCCCGGGCCTGTCGCCGGTCAGCTTCAGCGAGCGCGCAGTGGAACGCATCCAGGCGCGCAGCCACAAGGTCCAGAGCTGGTTCCTCGACCTGAACCTGGTCATGGGCTACTGGGGTGGCGGCGGCAAGCGCGCCTACCACCACACCGCCCCGATCAACGCCCTGTACGCCCTGCACGAATCGCTGGTGATCCTCGCCGAGGAAGGCCTGGAGAACAGCTGGTCGCGTCACTGCCGCCACCACGACGCCCTGCGCGCCGGCCTCGAGGCCATGGGCCTGAGCTTCCTGGTGGATGCCGAGCATCGCCTGCCGCAGCTCAATGCGGTGCACGTGCCCGAGGGCGTGGACGAGGCCGCGGTGCGCAGCCAGCTACTGGAGCGCTACGGCCTCGAGATCGGCGCGGGCCTCGGTCCGTACGCCGGCAAGGTCTGGCGCATCGGCCTGATGGGCTACGGCGCCAACGAGAAGAACGTCCTGCTGTGCCTGTCCGCGCTGGAGGCCGTGCTGGCCGACATGGGGGCCGTCACCCCCGGCCGCGCGATGCCCGCCGCCCGGGCCGCCTACGCGCAGCAGAGCTGAAGAACCCATCGATCACCGGCCGCCGCCGCGCCCGTGCGCGCTGGCGGCCACTCGAGACCCAACGGGAGGCGCATCATGACGCTAAGCGAACTGCTGCAGTACCTGGATGAACACATGGACGGCGTGTTCCTGGACGGCGACCCTGCCGCGTCGCTGGAAAAGGCGCGCAGCGGCGAACACCGCAACCCCATCGCGGCCGAGGTCCTGGTCGCGCTGATGGACGGGGCCGGCGCCGACAGCCCGGACACCACCCTGGAACGCGCCGAGGCCGTCAAGGCCATCGGCCCGACCCGCCTGAAGTACATGGGAGACGACGCCCCGGTGGAAGGCTTCCGCCTGGTGGAAAAGACCATCGTCACCATCGACGCCGCCTACAACGAAGAAGCCCTCGCCTCGCGCGGCTGACCCCCACCCGGCCACGTGGTGCCCGTGGTCATCCCGGGTACCACACAGCATCCGCGCCCGCCATCCGGGGGGCGTGCAGCGGTTATCCGGGATCTCCAACGCCGGGGCAGATCCGGGCGATGGGGCATTCGCGGCGCGCGGGATCCCGGCTCTTCGTTGCGCTACGGCCGGGATGACGAGAGGTGTTTCCCTAGAACAACCCGACGAGCCAGAGCACCGCGCCGGCCATGGATGCCCCGATCAGCGCGCCCATGGCGACGTCACTGGGATAGTGCAGCGCCAGCACAAGCCGCGAGGCGGCCACCAGCGCGGCGAACGGCACCACCAGCCAGGCCCAGATCGGGAACCACGCCACCAGAACCACCGTAAACCCTACGGCGTGCATGGTGTGGCCGGACGGGAAGCTGAATTCGTCCAGGGGAGCCACCGTGCGCGCAAAGGGCCGATCCCGATGGCAGGGCCGACGCCGGCTGGTCCGTCGTTTCAACGACTTGTACGCCGGCAATGCCAGCAGGCCTACCATCACCATCTGCAGGCTGACCCAGGCCGCCTGCGGCCCGTGGATCAGCGGCAGCGCCAGCATCAGCAGGTACCACAACACGCCGTCACCCAGACGACTCACCGCCCCGAAGAAACGACTGACGAAACGCCGCCGGTTGTAGTGATTGAAGCGCTGACAAGCCGCCAGCTCCAGCTCATCCATCCATTGCAGCACTCGCATCGCGCGTCTCCTCAATGATCTGCTGGCAGATGTCCTCGAACTGACCCACCACTTGTGCCCAGTCCAGCCCCCGGGCACGACTGCGGGCGTGTCCACCCATCTCGACCCAGCCCGGCGGGTCATCCCCCAGGGCCGCCGCCGCGGCAACAAACGCCGCTGCGTCCACGGCGGTATCGCCGGTAAACGGCACGCGGGCACCATGGACCCCACTGATCACATACTGGTGCGCCGCCGCAGTATCGAATGCAAGCACCGGCAAGCCGCTGGCCAGCGCCTCGATCACCACATTGCCGAAGGTCTCGGAACTGGACGGAAACAGGAACAGGTCGGCGCTGGCGTAGTAGCCGGCCAGGTCCGCGCCAACCTGCTGACCGGCAAACAGCGCATCGGGGTGTTCTCGTTCCAGCGCAGCGCGCGCCGGGCCATCGCCAACCAGCACCAGCCGTGCCGCGGGTACACGTTGCTGCAGCGCCCGGAATGCGGCAAAGGCCAGCGGCAGATTCTTCTCCGACGCCAGCCGCCCGACGTACAGCACGACCGGGGCGGTTTCATCCACACCCCACTGCTGGCGGAGCGCGACGGAACGCCACTGCGGCGCGAAACGACGGGTATCAACCCCGCGGGCCATCACCGCCACCCGTTCGAACCCCTGCCCGGCCAGCTCGTCCGCCAGGGCCTGCGTGGGCGCGAGTGTGACCGCGCAGCGATTGTGGAAGCGGCGCAGCAGCGCGCGCACGATGGGGGTCAGCCAACCAACGCCGTAGTACGCGGCGTAGCCGTCAAACTGGGTATGAAAACCGGAGGCGACCGGAATACCGAGCCGTCGCGCCACCCTCAGCGCCGAGTGACCGAGCGGTCCCTCCGTAGCGATGTAGACCGCATCCGGGCGCCGCGCCTGCCACAACCGGGTCAGGCGGCGCGCAGCGGGCAGCCCCATGCGCAGGCCCTCGTATCCGGGCAGCGGGATACCGGGCAATACGACCGCCTCCGCGTCCGATGCCACGTCCGCGCCCGGCGCCCGGACCTCGCCCGCTCGACGCGGTCGCAGCAGCTGCACGTGATGCCCACGCGCGCGCATTCCCTCCACCAGCCGCGCCAGGGTATGCGCCACGCCGTTCACCTCTGGCGGCCAGGTCTCGGTGACCAGCGCCAGCTCGAGAAGATTCGGGGAGGAAGAGCGACGTTGCGAATCGGTAACGGTTACATCCATCGTGCTGATCCCTCCCCGTTGCTCCTTACGAGGCGAGCGGCGTTCGCCGCTCGCTGGGCGGTGGCTCTAGCGGGAGGCCCAGGGCCGCGACGATCGCCTCGCGGGCGCCATCGGCCAGTGCCCGCCGATCGGTGCGGGCGGTCTCCAGCGCCGGCAGGAAGTGCAGCTCCACCCGGGTCTCGCGCCGAGCCAGCAGCCGCCAGGCATTCGCGATCAGGTGATCCCCGCCGGCATAGGACACCGGGACCGGACCCTGCGCCGGACGTTCGTAGGCCAGCGCCACCGGCTGCACCGGATGCTCGCTGCCGGCCACTGCTGCAAACAGACGCGGATGGAAGCGGCGCACGTATTCACCGCGGCTGGTCGTACCCTCCGGAAACACCACGAAGTGGCGCCCTTCCTCCAGGCCCTCGCGCATGGCCTCCACAAGGGCGGCAGCCTGATGGCCCCCGCGCTCGATGAAGCGGGTGTCGTGATGCCGGGCCAGCCATCCGATCACCGGCCAGCGGGCGATCTCGGCCTTGGACAGGAAACACGGATCGACGGCGGCGCCGATCAGCGGGATGTCCAGCCAGGAAACATGGTTGGCCACCACCAGCGAAGGACGCTCGGGCACGCAGCCATGGACGCGGAAACGAACCCCGGCAATCCACAATGCACGGTCGTACCAGGCCCGCCGGATGCGGCTGCGCTGCGCGAAGTCATCGCCGCGGCGCGTCATGCGCCAGGTCAGCCAGACCCCTGCCAGCATGTGAAGCAGTATGCGCATCAGCCTACCCAGCGCCCGCAGATTCCCGACCATGTTCCGACCCTCCACTTGCGGGCGCCGCAGCGCCCAGGAAGTGCCGATGGTAACGATCCGGCATGGCACGCACATCCAGCAGGACCAGGACATCCGCGACATTGAAGTCGGGGTCATGACAGGCGTCACCGCAGATCCGCGCGCCCAGGCGCATATAGGCCTTGAGCAGGGGCGGCAGGCCGCTGCGGCTCGGGGTTCCGTGGAAGATCGTCAGGGCATTGGGCAGCGGTCGACGCGGCCTCACCCGCAGGCGCGACGGGGCACGGTGGAACAACCGCAGCCAGGCCAGCTGGGCCGGCGTTTGTTCGCTAAGCGGCAGACTCGCGCAGCCCATCAAATAATCGCACCGATGCGTAGTCATGAACTGCGCCAGGCCGGTCCACAACGCGTTGATCGCGGCACCCTGCCGATGGCCCGTGCGCACGCAGGTCCGCCCGACCTCCAGGGTTCGCCCGGGCAGATTCATCAGCGGGCCCAGTTCGAATTCGGACAGCGAGTAGAAGCCGCCAGCCGCAGCGGCGCTTTCCTCCGTCAGGATGCGGGTGCAGGCGACCACGTCGCCACTGCCGCGCTCACGCACCAGCAGGTGGTGGCAGAAGGGGTCCAGTGGATCGCAGTCCAGCCCCGAGCCTGTGTCCGGCAGCGCAGCCCCCATCTCGCCGACGAAGACCTCGTGGCGCAGGCGCTGTGCGGCTTCCAGATCTGCGGGGCTGGAGGCCAGGTGGACGCGATAGGCGGCTTCGGCATCCGTGGAGGACACGGAAAGGGAGCGAGGCGGTGTGGTCATGGTGACGACCTCCGGTTGAACTGCCCCGGAGACTACGCCGCGCGCTTGACCATACCGTGTAGAAACGATGACGGCGGGATGAACCCGCCGTCGGACGCCCACCCGCGGAGGGTGGCGTTGGGGGCGGAGGCACCCGCCCCCGCCCCGCGAGGCCGCGCTACGGCAGCTTGCCAGCGTAGGCGCCGGATTCTACCGGCAGATCCTCGCCTTCCCAGCCCTTGATGCCGCCGGCGATGTTCACCACGTTGGTGAAGCCCATTTCCTGCAGCCGCTGCACGGACATCGCAGCGCGACCGCCGGTCGCGCACATCACGGCCACCGGCTTCTCGCGGGCGTTCACCAGCGCGTCGATGCGGTGCGGAGTGTTGGGGTCGGCCGCGCCCTCCAGCAGGCCGCGCGGGACGAGGATGGAATTCGGCGCGTGCATCTTTTCGAACTCGTAGGGTTCGCGTACGTCGACCACCAGCCAGTCCTCGCCCGCCTCCATCTTCTCGGCGAGATCCGCCGGGGCGATCTCCTTCACGTTCTTGCGCGCCTCGGCGACGAAATCCATCAGCTTCTTCTCGCTCATTCGAACATTCCCTTTTGCAGTGATGTGAATCGATTCTGTTGATACCGTATCTCTCTCACCGGGTGCAACCGGCACGGCGGCGAAGCGGATACGCCTTCTGAGACCCGGGAGCGAAGAGGAACCGCTTGCGTCGAGATGCCTGGCGCAGTCCACTTCGCCAACAAGCGGGACTCTACCGGTTCACTTCCGCCCTGAACGAGCCGATGCACTTCCAGATCGTCGTCATCAAATGCGGCTTCGTTCCCGACCTGGAACAGGATGGCACCCATTGAAACGGCCCCAACGGTCCCAATGGCCCCCCTGGCTGCATCTTTTTTTCAGAATGGCCAGAATGCGGATACGCTACTGATTCGATGACCTGAACCCCCGGGGGGGATTCGGGGCCGCTCCATTGCCCCGTGCTCGCGCGCGATCGCCCCTCCCCGACAGGCTCCAGGTACCGGCCCGACTTGCGAAAGATCGACCAATCGATGGCTACCTTTTCCAGTCAGTTCTTGCTCAACAGGGAACAACACCGGAACCGGGTACTGACCGCCCTGGCCACCGGCAAGCCCCTGCAAAGCATCCTGGATCTGATCGTCGAGTGGATCGAGGCGGAAAACCCGGACTCTTTTTGTTCCGTGCTCATCCTCGACCGGGATGGCGAACATCTGCTGCATGGCTCCGCGCCGAGCATGCCGGAGTTCTACAATCGGGCCGTTCACGGTTTGGCGATCGGCCCCGGGGTCGGTTCCTGCGGTGAAGCCGCCCATAGCGGGCAGCGGGTCATGGTGGAAGACATCCAGACCCATCCCAACTGGGAACCATTCCGGGACCTGGCCCGAAAGGCTGGCCTCCGAGCATGCTGGGCACAACCGATATTCTCCTCTAGCAAAGCGGTGATCGGCACCTTTGCCATTTACCACGCCTATCCGCGTTGCCCGGACGACTCCGACATCGAAAGGATCCTGGTGGCCGCGGAGATCGCCAGCCTGGCGATCGAACACAAGCAGGCCGAGGAAGGAATAAAGGAAGCGCGCGATCAGTTCCGGACGCTGACGGAAAACATCCCCGGCCTTTCCTACCACTGCAAGTTCGATGAACACTGGACCGCGCTCTATGTGAGTGAAGGCGCGGAACTCGTGACCGGCTATCCGGCCCGGGACTTTATCAAGAACGCGGTACGAACCCTCGACAGCCTGGTCCATCCGGAGGATACCGGTTTCGTGGGTGAGAGCATCCACACCAGCGTGGCCCAGGGAAAAGGCTGGGACATCGAGTACCGGATTTTTCATCGGGATGGCGAAGTTCGCTGGGTGCATGAAAAGGGCCAACCCATTTTCGATCGCGACGGCAACCTGGCCTATCTCGACGGTTTCGTTTATGACATCACCGAGAGCCGCCGGCAGACCGCCTTCCAGGATCTGGTGGCCACCATCTCGACCGACTTTGTCAACACCCCGATCGAAGAGGCGGACGGCGCCATCCACCGGGCGCTGGAACGAATCGGACACTTCTTCGAAGCGGACCGCACCTACATCTTCCGGTTTTCGGACGACGAGCGGTTCATGGACAACACGCATGAGTGGTGCGCCCCGGGCGTGGCACCACAATCCGATCGCATCCGCCAGGTGCCACTGGAAACGTACTCCTGGTGTACCGACTACATTCGTCGGCAGGAGCCCCTGCACATCCCCGACGTGGAGACGCTGCCACCAAAGGCGGCCAATGAACTGGCCGAGTTCCGTACCCAGTCGATCCGTTCGCTGTTGATGCTGCCCCTGTCGACCGACGGTCATGCAATTGGCTTCTACGGTCTGGACCTGGTCCACACCACGCAGCTCTGGAACGAGACAGAGATCCGTCTGCTACAGGTGGTGGCCGAGATCATCGCGAGCGCCCTGGCCCGACGCCGGACAGAGAAAATCCGCCAGAACCAGGCCCGGCTGCAGTCGATGGTCGCCGAGATCTCTGCCGAAATGGTCAATCTGTTCGGAGAGGAGACAGACAATGCCATCGATCGAGCGCTGGGCGTACCGGCTCGTTCTTCGGGGCCGATCGAAGCTACCTCTTTCGTTTCAACCATGACCGGACCACCATGAGCAACACTCACGAGTGGTGTGAGAAGGGCGTCACGCCCCAACGCGACACGCTGCAGTCAGTACAGGTCGACGACCACGCGTGGGTCACGGAACAGATCCTGCAGGGCGAGACCGTCCATCTGCCCGATATCACCGCCCTCCCCGAGAACCGCAAGGAACGGGTGGAACTCGAGCGTCAGGAGATCCAGTCGCTGCTCTGCCTGCCATTGATCAGCAATCGGCGGATCTACGGCTTCCTCGGTTACGACATGGTGGCGCACCAGCGGGAATGGACCGATGCGCAGCTCCGTACGCTCAAACTTGTGGCCGAAATTATCGCCGGCGCCTTTGCCCGCCTGCAGTCGGAAATGGAGTTAAAGCGTTCGGAAGCGAAGCATCGCACGCTCTTCGAGGCCACCTCCGACGCGGTCATGTTGCTGGATAAATCCCGCTTTCTCGACTGCAACCCGGCAACGCTTGCGATGTTCGGCTGCGCCAGTCGGGATGAATTCATCACGAAACATCCCGCCGAGCTGTCGCCCCCCGTCCAGCCTGGCGGGACCGACTCCCGCACACTGGCCGATCAACATATACGCCGCGCCCTCGACCTGGGCAGCGACCTGTTCGAGTGGCAACACCGCCGGATGGACGGCGAGATCTTCACGGCGGAAGTGTTGCTCACCCCCATGAACATGGATGGCCAGCAATTGCTGCAAGCTGTGGTTCGGGACATCACGGAACGCAAGCGCGCCCAGGAAGAGCTGCAGCGCCTTTCCTCGATCGATGGCCTCACGGGCGTGGCTAACCGCCGCCGCTTCGACGGGACTCTGGAGCGGGTGTGGAACCAGACCGTTCGCAGTGGCGGCTCTATCGGGCTGCTCCTGCTCGACATCGATTTTTTCAAACGCTACAACGATCACTACGGTCACCTGGCCGGCGACGACGTCTTGAAAGCCGTGGCGGAGGCAATATCGAGTGCGGTGCCACGTACCACCGATCTGGTGGCACGCTACGGTGGTGAAGAGTTCGCCTGCATTTTGCCGGCGACCGACCTGGAGGGCGCTCGCACAGTCGCCGAACGAATCAGAACAGCGATCAGCGGTCTCGATTTGCCCCACACAACCGCAGATGCCGGGCGGCTCACCGTCAGCATCGGTGCCACGGCTCAACACCGGCCCAGGCCGAAGCAGACCGGCATCATGGAACTGATCCATTCCGCCGACCAGGCCCTATACCGCGCCAAGGAGCAAGGCCGAGACCAGGTGGTAGCCATGATCGCGCAGAAACCCTGATACGGTTCGTCCAGTAGTCAACAGGCCTCGTTCCAGGCGCCTGTCGGGGTTTCGCCCGGGCCGGGATCCTGGGCCGCGACGATATTGACGACCGATCCTGATGACAAAGACCCGGGAGGCCCAACCGGCTACCAGACAGGCCCGGTGCATCAGGCCCCTCACGGTTTACCCCGGGTCCATTGCCGCAGGGGGCAGCAATCCATCCATGGCCAACCACATTGTCGGGAGACTTCGGCATGACCCGTCGCTTCGCTCGCGGGTGCACGAGCGGGCGTTTCAAGCCGCTGCGAGGGCGCTGTCCAGCGCAGCGGGATCGGTCACCGGCGCCGCGCATTGCAGGCCGCGGCAGAGATAGGCCCGTACCCCCGTCTCCGGAGCGGTCTTCTCCGCCAGTGCAACGGGCAGGCCGGGGGCATCGGCGGGGATCGCAAAGCTCCAGACCGGCGCCGCCTGCCCCCGCAGGCGGCGCTGCCACCCGGACAGGTCATCCGCCGTCCCGCGCAGCACAACGAGGGGCGGCGGACCATGGTGGATGTCCAGCGCCGTCAACAGGCTCATGTGGCCGACCGGGGCCTGCTCGATCATCGGGCCGGCATTCGCCAGCGTGCGCTCGGCGGCCTCCAGATAACGCGGTTCGGACAACAGGTACCCGAGCTTCTGCAGGGCCTGGGCGGCCACACCGTTGCCGGCGGCCATCGCATCGTCGGCGTAAACCTTCGGCCGCTGGATCAGGGCCTCGTGATCCCGCGCGGTAAAGAAGAACCCGCCGTGCTCGCGATCCTCGAAGTCCGCCAGCAGGGTCTCGGCCAGCGTGCCCGCCCAGGTCATCAGGTCGCTGTCCCATTCGGTCTCCAGCAACGCCAGCGTAGCCTCCAGCAACAGGGCGTGGTCGTCGAGATAGGCGCGCGGCATGGCACCGGTCGCCCCCTCACGCACGCTGGCATACAGGCGTCCGTCGCGCCACAACCGCGCCCGCACGGCCGCCATCGCCGCGCGGGCAAGTGCCAGCCATTCCGGGCGCTCCAGGGCCCGCGCGGCCCGCGCCAGCCCGGTGATCATCAAGGCATTCCACGCGCCGAGGATCTTTTCGTCCCGGTGCGGCCGCACCCGGTCCGCACGCGCCGCCAGCAGGCGGTCGCGGGCATGATCCAGGCGCTGGATCGCCTCTGCCTCGTCGATGCCCAGCGCATCGGCAACGGTCGCCGGCGGTGCCACCTCGTGCAGATGCCAGCGGCCCTCGAAATTGGCCGGGCCATTAAGCCCCCAGACCCGGCTGGCGACAGCCCATTCTTCCTCCGGCAACAAGGATTCCACGGTCTCCGGGTCCCAGACGTAGAAACGCCCTTCCTCGCCTTCCGAGTCCGCATCCAGGCTGGAAAAGAAGGCCCCGGAGGCGTCGCGCAGCTCGCGCTCCAGCCAGGCGACGGTCTGTTCCACTACCCGCCGCGCGCGGGCGTCGCCGGTGGCCGCGCGCTCGGCGTAGAGCCCCAGCAGCGGGCCATTGTCATAGAGCATCTTCTCGAAGTGCGGGATCATCCAGCGGGCATCCACCGAGTAGCGGCAGAAGCCACCCCCGGCCTGATCGAAGATCCCGCCGGCCGCCATGGCATCCAGGGTTCGCGCAAGCATGCGGCCCGCCTCGGCATCATCGTGCCGGGCCGCATGCCAAGCCAGCCATTCGAGCGAGGCGGGGTGCGGAAACTTGGGGGCATCCCCGAAGCCACCGAACTGCTCATCGAAGGTCGACGCCAGTTCCGCGCGCCCCTTGTCGATCACGCTCAGCGCCGGGACCGCGCCCCCGGCGGGGCGGTAGATCCGCCCCAGCGCCTGTTGCAGCGAGTCGTTCTGACGCCGGATCTCGTCCGGGTGTTCCGCCAGGAAATCCGCTACCCGGTTCATCAGGTCCACGAACGACGGCAGGCCGTGACGCGGTGTGCTCGGGAAGTAGGTCCCGGCAAAAAACGGCACCTGGTCGGGCGTGAGGAAGACCGTCAGCGGCCAGCCACCGGGGCGCTGTGACAGCAGCATATGCGCGTTCTGGTAGATGCGGTCGAGGTCCGGGCGTTCCTCGCGGTCCACCTTGATGTTCACGAAGCGCGCGTTCATCACGGCAGCGGTGTCCGGGTCCTCGAAGGACTCGTGCGCCATCACGTGGCACCAGTGGCAAGCGGAGTAGCCGATCGACAGCAGGATCGGCTTGCCCTCGGCCCGGGCATGCTCCAGGGCCTCCTCACCCCAGGGGTACCAGTCCACGGGATTGTCGGCGTGCTGCAGCAAATAGGGGCTGCTCGCTCCGGCCAGTCGATTCATTGCAAGACTCCTTGGGGACACACGGAATACCGTACGCAAGCGAGTACGTACGTTATTCGGTATTTCCCCTGACGCGGCGTCCGGAGCGGGCCAACAAGGTGCACGGATCGTCCCGTACGGGTAGCATGTGCAGCCGGTATTCCTTCCGCAAGCGCCCATGCCCACGCACCCGTTTATCGACCCGGTCGCCCTGTCCATCGGTCCGCTGACCCTGTACTGGTACGGCCTGATGTATCTGGTCGGCTTCGTCGCCTTCTGGGCCCTGGGCGTGTGGCGAACCCGCACCCGCGACTGGGACCCGTTGCACCCCTGGCAGGTTGGCGATCTCCTGTTCTGGGGTGTGGTCGGGGTCGTGGTCGGTGGCCGGCTCGGCTATGCCCTGTTCTACAACCTGGATGCCACGCTGGCCGATCCGCTCAGCCTGTTCCGCGTCTGGGAGGGCGGCATGGCCTTCCATGGCGGGCTCGCCGGGGTGCTGGTCACCTGCTGGCTGTATGCCCGCAAGATCGGCCTGCCGTTCTTCCGCCTGACCGATTTTGTCGCCCCGCTGATCCCGATCGGCCTCGGGGCCGGCCGCATCGGCAACTGGATCAACGGCGAGCTCTGGGGCAAGCCCACCGACCTGCCCTGGGCCATGGTCTTCCCGGCCGCGGACTACATCCCGCGCCACCCATCGCAGCTGTACCAGGCCTTTCTCGAGGGGCTGGTGCTGTTCGTGGTGCTGTGGATCGTCTCGCGCCAGCCGCGCCGCACCGGACTGATCTCCGGGCTGTTCCTGACGCTGTACGGCAGCTTCCGCTTCGCGGTCGAGTTCTTCCGCGTGCCCGACGCACACATCGGCTACCTCGCCTTCGACTGGCTGACCATGGGCCAGGTCCTGAGCCTGCCGGTGATCCTGTTCGGCGTGGCCCTGCTCATCTGGTCGCGACGCAACCCGCTGCCCACAGCCCGTCCCGCCGCGGAGAGCAACTGAGATGCAGCAATACCTCGATCTGGTGCGGCACATCCGCGACCACGGCACCGATCGTCCGGACCGCACCGGCACCGGGACCCGCTCGGTGTTCGGCTACCAGATGCGCTTCGATCTGGCAGAGGGCTTTCCGCTGGTCACCACCAAGCGCACCCACCTGCGCGCAGTGATCCATGAGCTGCTGTGGTTCATCGCCGGCGACACCAATATCCGCTACCTGCGCGACCACAAGGTCCGCATCTGGGATGAATGGGCGACCGAGGACGGTGACCTGGGCCCGATCTACGGTGCGCAATGGCGCAACTGGGCCGGGCATGACCAGCTCGCCGAGCTGATCGACAATCTGAAAAACCGGCCCTATTCCCGACGCCATGTCATCAGCGCCTGGAACGTGGCGGACCTGCCGGACGAGTCCGTCTCGCCGCAGGCCAACGCCGCGGCCGGGCGCATGGCCCTGGCGCCCTGCCACACCCTGTTCCAGTTCTACGTGGCCGATGGGCGGCTGTCCTGCCAGCTCTATCAACGCAGCGCCGATGTATTCCTCGGGGTACCGTTCAACATTGCCAGCTACGCCCTGCTGACCCACATGCTGGCGCAGGTGACGGGCCTCAAGCCGGGCGACTTCGTGCACACCTTTGGCGACGCCCATCTTTACCGCAATCACGAGGGACAGGTTGCAGAGCTCCTCGGGCGCGAGCCCCTGCCACTGCCCACCCTGCACCTGAACCCGGACGTGACCGACCTGTTCGCCTTCACCTTCGACGATATCGAGGTCCGCGACTACCAGTCCCACCCGCCGATCAAGGCCCCCATCGCGATCTGATCCAGCCCGGAGCCCGCATGCCCCAGCCCGAGATCCACCTGATGGTCGCGCTCGATCCCGAGCACGTGATTGGTCGCGACAACGACCTGCCCTGGCACCTGCCCGCCGACCTGCAGCACTTCAAGCGCATCACCGCCGGGCATCCGATGATCATGGGACGGCGAACGTTTGAATCCATCGGTCGCCCTCTGCCCGGGCGCCGCAACCTCGTGCTGACCCGCCAGCCGGACTGGCGGGCAGACGGCGTGGAGGTATATCGCAACCTGGACGCGGCCCTGACGACCATCAACACGGGCCCGGCCTTCGTGATCGGAGGTGCCGGCCTGTTCGCGGAGGCGTTGCCACACGCCGACGTGCTGCACCTGACCCGCGTGCACGAGTGCCACGCCGGAGATACCTTCTTCCCCGCGATCAACCCCGAGGACTGGGACGTCGTCTGGTCCGAACACCACACGGCCGACGACCGCCACGCCTGCCCCTTCACCTTCGAACGCCTCGAACGCCGCCCCCGCTGATCACTCTCCAGAACCCTTTGATCAGATACCAAAAAGCCCGCTCAAGGGCGTTAAAGGGAAGATGAAAGAACTGGAAGAATGATGTAAATACGGACGCTCCGACGCGCACGGACCTGCGCCAACGGCACAGTCCCGATGCAGAGTTCTTCCAGACTGCCTTTCTTCCTGTTGCAGCTTCCGGCCTTGCCCCGGCTTTTCTGCGGGTCTTTGTGGTGAACAAGGCGGTTCAGCGGTCACCGAAGCGAGGGATCAGGCGGCCGGGAAACAGATGCACCAGGATAAAACCCAGCATCGCCGCGACCACGATGGTCGGGCCGGTCGGGGTGTCGAAGAGCAACGATCCCCACAACCCGGCGCCCACCGCCAGCATACCGACCACCGCCGCCAGAATGGCCATCTGCTCGGGGGTGGAGGCAAAGCGCCGGGCACTGGCCGCCGGGATGATCATCAACGCGGTAATCAGCAGCACGCCCACCACCTGCATCGCCGCCGCGATCACCAGCGCGATCAGCAGCATCAGGCCCAGCCGCACCAGCACCACCGGTACCCCCTCCACCTGGGCCAGTTCCTCGTGCACCGTCAGCGCCAGCAGCGGACGCCACAGCAGCACCAGCAACAACAGTGCCACCGCCCCGCCGATTGCGATCGCCACCAGGTCAGACGTCCCCACCGCCAGGATGTCACCAAACAGATAGGCCATCAGGTCCACCCGCAGCCCCTCGATAAAGGCCACCGCCACAATCCCCAGCGACAGCGCGCTGTGCGCCAGGATCCCGAGCAGCGTGTCCGACGCCAGCTCCTGACGGCGCTGGAGAATCACCAGCAGCATCGCGATAGCGACGCAGACGATGGTCACCATCAAATTGAGGTTCAGACCCAGCAAAAAGCCCAGCGCCACGCCCAGCAGCGCGGAGTGCGAGATCGTGTCACCGAAATAGGCCATGCGTCGCCAGACCACGAACGCACCCAACGGCCCGGCGACGACCGCCACCATCAGGCCCGCCAGCACCGCCCGGAACAGGAAGTCGTCCAGCCAGGCTTCAATCATCGTTTTGGCAATCCCCGTCGGTGATGATCGCAGTGTCCGCTACCTTGCGACTCACCGCTGCCGTTGTCGTCCAGCCCGCGCACCTCACCATGCAGATCGTGGACATGGTTGTGGTCATGCTTGTAAACGCCGATCCCCCGCACATCCGCGGTCGGAAACAGACGCTGGTATTCCGGATGGCGCGAGACTTCCTCCGGCCGCCCCCTGCAGCAGACATGCTGGTTCAGACAGATCACGGCATCCGCCCCCGCCATCACCAGATGCAGATCGTGCGAGACCATCAGCACCCCGCAGCCCGTCTCGCACCGGATGTCGTCGATCAGGCGAAAGACCTCGCCCTGCCCGACAATATCGACACCCTGCGCCGGCTCGTCCAGCACCAGCAGATTGGGCCGATTGAGCAGGGCCCGCGCCAGCAGCACCCGCTGCATCTCGCCCCCGGACAGCGACTGCACCGGCTTGTCCAGCAGGTGCGGGACCCCTACCCGCTCCAGGTGCGCGAGCAGCCTGGCCCTTGGTGCACGCTGACGCAGTGTCAGGAACCGGCGCACCGACAGCGGCAGTACCGGCTCGATCTGCAGGCGTTGCGGCATGTACCCAATGCGCAGCCCGCGCCGGCGCTTGACCTGGCCCTGCGTCGGCTGCCACAGCCCCAGCAGCACGCGCAACAGCGAGGTCTTGCCCGCCCCATTGGGGCCGATGACCACCGCCACCTCGGCCGGCAGGATCTGCACCGATACGTGATCGAGTATCCGCTTGTCCCCGCGCTCCAGCGAGACCTCACGGGCATCGAGGAGCGGGCTGGGGTCCGATTCCGGCACGGACGAAGAGGCATGGCTTCCCTGGCTCATTTCGATATACTATAACGTTTCGTGATTACGATCAGACCCGCTGGAGACCCTGTCATGCACCCTCGCCCCTCGTTCAGCACTGCGATGCTGCTCCACCTGCTGGTCATTCTGTGCCTCCTGCTACCGGGAGCGGCTGTTGCGGCAGACAAGCCGCGCATTGTCGCAACCATTCTACCGATTCACAGCATCGTCTCCGCCCTGGGCGAAGGCGCCTTCGAAGTAGAGCTGCTGATCCCTGCGACCGCTTCGCCACACGGGTATGCCATGCGCCCGTCCGAGGCTCGTCGCCTGCAGAATGCGGACATGGTCGTCTGGGTCGGGCCGGACCTCGAAACCTTCCTGGAACGCCCGCTGCGCAGTGCCGGAAACCGTGATCTCGTCAGCCTGATGGACGACCTGGACCTGGATCTGAAGCCCACTCGCGAAGGGGGCGTCTGGGAGCATCACCACCATGGACACGGTGATCACGGCCACAGCCACGACGACCGGCATCATGGCCACGGGCACGACCACGGGCATGACCACGGGCATGACCACGGGCACGACCACGGGCACGACCACCATCACGGCGATTACGATGCCCATATCTGGCTCTCGCCGGCACTGATGCGCGCCACCATCCGGCAACTCGCCGATCGGCTGATGGAATGGGCCCCGGACCACGCCGAGACCGTGGCAGCCAACCGCGATACCCTGGTCGAACGCATCGACGAACTGGATGGGCGCCTGGCGGAGCAACTCGCCCCAGCACGCGAAGAAGCGTTCATCGTGTTCCACGATGCCTACCAGTATTTCGAGCAGCACTATGGCCTGAATGCGGCCGGCTCGATCAGCATCGATCCCTCGCGCAGCCCCGGCGCACGGCGCATCAGCGAGCTGCGCGAACGTGCCGCCGATGACGACGTCGTCTGCCTGTTTACCGAACCGCAGTTCCGGCCCGCACTCGCCGAGACCGTGGCCGAAGGCACCGGGACCCGCCTGGGTATGCTCGACCCCATCGGCACGGACCTGGAACCCGGCCCGAACGCCTGGTTCGAGCTGATGCAGGCCATGGCCGACGGCTTCACCGACTGCATGGCACCCCAAACACCCTGACCGCCCTGCGACACCAACACCCATCACCCCGGAAGCCGCGCAGCGGTCATCCGGGACTTCGGGCCCTGGGGCACAACCGACGCCGGGCATCCCGGCTCTCCGCTGCACGACGGCCAGGATGCCCCGCCACCGCGGGGGAAGATCGGCATCCGGAGTCAAGCAAGGCCCGGCTTGGGACTGCCCCGCCCCTGCAGGGGCCTGCGCGCAGGCGAACACCCCGCCGCGTACCCAACCCACCGGGGGCGGGGGCTTCGCCGCCAGGACGGATCTTACGGTGTCCGGGGACGGCAAGCTGAATGGGCAAGGGATTCGGCCCGGCGATCACAGCAGGACCAGCCCCCAGACCAGCGCCGCCAGCAGGAGACTGACCAGTACCGCAGCCGAGGCCATGTCCTTGGCCCGCGCCGACAACGGGTGAGGGTCATCACCAAAGCGGTCGATCGCCGCCTCTACCGCGGAGTTCAGCAGTTCCACCACCAGGACCAGTAGTACGCTGGCGACCAGTAGTGCCCGCTCCACGCCGTCCTGCCCCAGCCAGAACGCCAGCGGCAGCAGTACCGCCGCCAGTGCCAGTTCCTGACGAAACGCGGCCTCGTGCCGAAACGCCGCACGCAGGCCGCGCCAGGAATACACCAGGGCGCGCGCGATTCGCACGAATCCGGTATTGCCGCTCGCCGCCATGGCTCTGTCCTTGCAACCGGATCGCACCGGTTGGAATCGTTCGGATCATTACGCCCGTCAGGACGCCGAGCGATCCCTCGCTACGGTTATCCCCCGCTCGCCTGATCGACCTCGACCCGGTCCACCTCGACCCGGTCCACCTCGACCCGATTGCGGCCCGCGTTCTTGGCGCGATAAAGGGCCTGGTCCACGCGGCGCAAAAGCTGCTTGCGCGGCTCGCCGGGGAGATACTCGGCCACACCCAGACTGATGGTCACCGTGCCCACTGCGGCGCAAGGCGTCCCTGCGACCCGTTCCCGCAGAGTCTCCGCGACGGTTGCGCCACTGTCCAGATCGGCGGCCGGCAACAGCACCATGAACTCCTCTCCGCCCCAGCGGCCCAGCACATCGGAGTCGCGCAGACGCGATGCCACCCGGTCCGTCACATCCTTCAGGACCTCGTCACCCACGTCATGCCCGAAGCTGTCATTCACGCGCTTGAAATGGTCGAGGTCGAACATCACCAGCGCAAACGAGCCGCCACTGCGATCCACCCGGCGCATCTCGCGTTCCAGCAATTCCTCGAAATAGCGTCGATTGGCAATCCCGGTCAGACGATCGTACAGCGCCGCGGATGCCAGTGCCGCATTGCTTTGTTCGAGTTCGAGCTGGGTCTGTTTCAGTTCGGTCACATCCACCGCCGTGCCCGCGACCCGCGTGGTTTCCCCCTCCGCATCCTCAACCGGATAACAATGCGCCTGGATCCAGCGCAACTCGCCGTCCGGCCGATGGATGCGGAAGGTGACGTCGGTCGATCCCCGTTTCAAGGCACTGCCCATAAAGATCGCCTCGACCTGCTGGCGGTCCTCCGGATCGACCGCCTCGAGCATCGCGCCCGGATCCGCATACAGCGCCTCCCGGCTGCGGCCCCAGACCGCTTCGTAGGCCGGATTCACATACAGAATCGCGCACTCGTCGCGCAACCAGAACACCTCGTTGACGCTCCCAGCGAGCTGGCGGAACCGTGTCTCGCTCTCACGCAGGGAGGCCTCCATCTGCACCTGGTCGGTGATATCCACTATCACCCCGTACCAGACGACGCTGCCATCACCACGTCGCTCCGGTGTAGCCCGCCCCTCGATCCAGAGCGTCCCGCGTGTCGGATGACAGACCCGCAGGCGCAACTGCCAGGGGGCCAGGGTACGAGAAGAGTGCTCGTTACTGGCATCGAGCCGGGCCCGATCGTCGGGGTGGACCCGTTCCAGTACCTGTTCGGGATGCTCGCGGGCCTCGTCCGGCGTCATCCCGAACACCCGCTGGATCCCGGCCGTGACCAGCGGGAAGACCATGCGGCCATCCGGGTATCGCCGGAATTCGTAGATCGCACCTGGAAGCTGACCGGCAGCCCGGGTCAGTCGGCGTTCGCGCTCGGCGTGCAGTCCCAGGTCCTGGAACGACACCACCGCGCCGTCCACGTTTCCCTCCAGGTCTTCGACCGGGGCCGCATATACCCGTACCGGGACCGGAGCTCCATCGGCACGCCAGAAATGGTCATTCCAGGCCCTCAGCGACTCGCCGGTGGCCAGTACGCGATGGATCGGGCAGTCCTCGGCCGGGTATGGCGTACCATCCACACGGGTATGGTGAGAGGCGGTGTGCGAGTTCAGCCCCAGGGCCTCGGCCTCACTGGAAAACCCCAGCAGGCGGCAGGCCGCCGGGTTCATAAAGGTATAGCGGCCCTCCCGGTCGATCCCGAACACGCCCTCGGCCAGTGCCCCCAGCATGCGCGACCGGAGCAGTTCGCCCGCATGGGCCTCGGTGATGTCCTCGATCATCCCGTCATGCACCATGCGGCCCTCGGCATCCTGCATCCGGTGCGCACTGACCCGTGCCCGGAATACCCGCCCGCGGAGGCTGCGCAGCGTCACTTCCCGGCCCGCGACCCTTCCCCGCTGATCGAGCTCCCGGCTCAGATCCTCGTACGCGGCCGGGTCCACATACAACTGGCGCACCGGCAGGGCCCGCAACCGTTCTTCGGCATCTGCCTCGAACAGCGTCAGCATCGCCGGATTCAGGCGCCGGAGATGGCCATCCGGTCCTGCCCCACTGCGGTACACGCCTACCGGCAGGTTGCGAACCAGCTCGCTGTAGTACTCCAGCTCGTGTTCATAGCGCCGGGCTGCGCTCACATCGTGGATGATGGAATACAGATAGGTGCGACCACCCAGCTCCACCGGCCCCGAATACACCTCCACCTCCAGGATCTCGCCGTTCCGGATGCGGTGGCGGAAGCGGAAGAAGCGCCGATTCTCCGAGGCCGCAAGGGCCATCTCGGCCTTGACCTCCTCGGGTGTCAGGGTATTGATCTCCTGGATCGACATGCGCCGCAACGCAGCGGTCGAATATCCATACAGGTCGGCCGCCGCCGGGTTGGCATCGACGATCGCCCCGTCGTCCGGATCGACCAACAATTTGGGTGCCGTGTTGCGGGTAAAGGTCTGTGCGTATACCGCATCGGCCGCTGCTGCTGTATCCGGCAATGGCTGCACGGTCACCACTGCCGCTTCCTCCTGGCCCGTACCGGGCGCAACCTCCAGTTGGACGGCCCGGGGCTCGCCCTGCGCATCCTGTGGCAGCAGCCGCAGACCGAATACGGTACGCGGCTGCACCTGGACGAGTGCAGCCTGCAGGGGCTCCACATCGCCTGCAAGCCACTGTTCCGGCGCCAGTCCGGTCAGCGCCTCCGGCGCACAGCCAAGCCACGCTGCCAGGCGAGGATTACCCCGCACGATGCGGGCATCGTGCGGGTCCAGTAGCGCAAGCCCCACCGGTATACGGTCAAACAAGCTCATGCGGATATCGTCCGAGAAAATACCTGCCGATGCGAATTCCCCAAGTATGCAGGCCGCACGCGTTCACGGCGACAAACCCACGCCGCTGCGGCGTACCCGCCCGCTGACGGGCATCGCCGACCGGCCGAGGCCGCCCCCGTAAACGCAGAACGCCCCCGAAACATCGGGGGCGCTGACAACAGGACCTTGCGGGCAAACCGGAAGAGGCCGCCCTGCCGCATGGGACGTCCTAACCGCTGGTGCCGGTGCGGGCCAGCGTATCCGCCTCGGCGGGGGCCTCGAACACCACATTCAGGGCCTTGGCGGCGGCGACCTCGTTGAAGCGGCGGTTCGGCAGGTGATGCGGCGCAGCCTTGATGGTGTCGATATCGCGGCCGGCCTCTTCCAGGATCGCCGCCATCGCTGCGACGAAACCGTCCAGCGTCTCTTTCGACTCGGTCTCGGTGGGCTCGACCAGCAGACACTCCGGCACCAGCAGCGGGAAATAGGTAGTCGGGGCGTGGTAGCCATGGTCCAGCAGGCGCTTGGCGACATCACCTGCCGTCAGGCCCGTCGACTTCGCCTGCTTCTTCAGCGTGACGATGAACTCGTGGGTCGCCCGACGCTCGGGATAGGCCAGATCGAAACCGGCCCGTTCCAGCTCGCGCGCCAGGTAGTTCGCGTTCAGCGTGGCGAATTCGGACACGCGCTGCATGCCTTCGCGTCCCAGCATGCGCATGTATACATAGGCGCGCAGCAGCACCCCGGCGTTGCCGGCAAACGCGGCCAGCCGACCGATGGTCTCCGGGTAGTCCGCCTCGGTCGCGAAGCGATAGCCCTCGGCGCCGTCCTCGATCACGTGCGGCACCGGCAGATGCGGCAGCAGACGCTCGCCCACACCCACCGCACCGGAACCCGGACCGCCCCCGCCATGCGGCGTGGAGAAGGTCTTGTGCAGGTTCATGTGGATTACGTCGAAGCCCATGTCGCCCGGGCGCACCTTGCCCAGGATCGCGTTCAGGTTGGCGCCGTCGTAGTACAGCAGGCCGCCGGCGTCGTGCACGATTTTCGCGATCTCGGAGATGCGGCGCTCGAACACGCCCACGGTGGACGGGTTGGTCAGCATGATCCCGGCGGTCTGCGGGCCCACGGCCTCCTTCAGCGCCTCGATGTTCACGTCGCCGCTCGCGTCGGTGGGGATCTCGCGCACCTCGTAGCCGCACATGATCGCGGTGGCCGGGTTGGTACCGTGGGCGGCGTCCGGGACGATGATCTCGCGGCGCTCGGTATCGCCGCGGGCGTCGTGGTAGGCGCGGATCATCGCCACGCCAGTGAACTCGCCCTGCGCACCGGCCATCGGCGCCAGCGACACGGCCTTCATGCCCGTGACTTCCTTCAGCATCTCCTGCAGCTCGAACATAGTGTGCAGGAAGCCCTGGCTGTGGCTGGCGGGGGCGTGCGGATGCCGGTTCAGGAAGCCGGGCAGCATCGCCAGACTGTTACAGGCGCGCGGGTTGTACTTCATCGTGCACGAGCCCAGCGGATAGAACTCGGTGTCGATGGAGAAGTTTTTCTGCGACAAGCGCGTGTAGTGGCGCACCACGTCCAGCTCCGAAGCCGCCGGCAACCCCGGCGCGGACTTGCGCTGCAGATTCGCGGGGATGCGGGTCGCGGCGTGGTCGCGCGGTGCCTGGGCGACAGCCGAGCGGCCGGCACGGGAACGTTCGAAGATCAGATGGGCGTCTGTGGTGCTCATAGCGGTTTCTCGCTTGCGTATTCGGGTGACGACGGCCGAGCTCTGGCCCGGCCGCCGGCGGCGCAGTGGTTCTCCGCGCCGGTTACTGGGTGGGGCTCAGGTTAGCCCGGTCATCCAGGGCCGCGAACGCGGCGTCGTAGTCCGGTTCGTCGCCGATCTCGGAAACCAACTCGGCATGCATCACCAGGTTGTCAGTATCCAGCACGACCACGCCGCGGGCGGTGATCCCGGCCAGCGGGCCGTCCTGGATCAGCACGCCGTAGTCCTTGGCGAAATTGCGGTCGCGCATCATCGACAGCACGGTCACGCGCTCGAGGTTCTCGGCGGCGCAGAAGCGGCTCATCGCGAACGGTAGGTCGGCGGAGACGATCAGGATCTCGAGGTCCGGACGGCTGGCCACCATCTCGTTGAACTTCTTGGTGGAATCGGCACAGACCGGCGTGTCCAGGCTGGGCACGATGGAGATCAGCTTGCGCTTGTCGCCGAAGTCGGCGAGCGAGACATCCTGCAGATCCTTATTGGTCAGCTTGAAGTCCGGGGCCGGCGAGCCCACATGCGGCAGGTCGCCGTTGGTGTTGATCGGGTTACCTTGCAGCTTGATTTCGGCCATGGTTGCCTCCCGGCGTTGTGTGTATGGCGCGTGGTGTCGTTGACACGGGGAATCGAACCGCCTCAGGCGGCCTGCTCCCACGTGGTCACGTACTGCTCGAGGTCGGATTCGGTCTTGGTCTCGGTGGCGCAGGCCAGTACGCAGCCATCCAGCTGCGCATAGTCGCGGCCCAGTTCGAAGCCTGCGAGCACACCGGCGTCGGCCATCGTCTGCACGCGGTTGGCGGCATCTCCGCCGAAGTCCAGCGCGACCTCGTGGAAGTATTCGCCGGTAAACCGCGGCTTGATGCCCTTGGCCGCCAGCTTTTCCACCAGTGCATGAGTGTTGGCATAGCAGGCCTCGGCCACGCGGGTCAGGCCCTCGTCACCCAGCAACGACATGTGAATCGTCGCGGCGGTGACCACCAGGCCCTGGTTGGTGCAGATGTTCGAGGTCGCCTTGGAGCGGCGGATATGCTGCTCGCGCGCCTGCAGGGTCAGTACAAAGCCGGGCTTGCCATCGGCGTCCTCGGCACGACCGACGATGCGCCCCGGCATCTGCCGGATGTGCTTCTTCAACGTGGTCATGAAGCCGAAGTACGGCCCGCCGGAGGACAGTGGCGCGCCCAGCGGCTGCCCTTCACCGACGACGATATCCACGCCGTTGGTGCCCCACTCGCCCGGAGGCTTCAGCAGCGCCAGCGAGACCGGGTTCACCACGGCGATCACCGGGATGCCGCGTTCCTCGGCCCAGCCGGTCAGGGCGTCGACGTCTTCGAGGATGCCGAAGAAATTCGGCTGGCTGATCACCATAGCGGTGACGTCCTCGTCGGCATACGGCGCCAGGGCATCCACCGGGGTCTGGCCGGTGGTCTCGTCGAACGGCAGCTCCACCAGCTCGATGCCCTGGTTGCCGATCAGCGTCCTGACCACCTTGCGATAGTCCGGATGCAGCGCGCCCGGCAGCAACACGCGCTTGGACTTGGAGCGGCGGTTCACCCGAACCGCCATCAGCACGGCCTCGGCCAGGGCAGAGGCGCCGTCATAGAGGGAGGCGTTGGAGACCTCCATCCCGGTCAGGCGGCTGATCATGGTCTGGTATTCGTAGATCAGCTGCAGCGTGCCCTGGCTCGCCTCCGCCTGGTACGGCGTGTAGGCGCTGTAGAACTCGCCACGGGTGGCGATCTGCCACACGGCGGCCGGGATATGATGCTCGTAGGCACCGGCCCCGATGAAATTCGATGCCATGCCGTCCTTCGCCGCCCGCTCCTGCATCAGGCGGGTGATCCCCATCTCGTTCTCGCCCTCCGGGATCCCCGTGAGCGGCGGCGAACGCAGATCGGCGGGGATCTCGTCGAACAGGTCCTCGACGGATTCGGCACCGATGCGGTCGAGCATGGCGCGGATGTCTTCTTCGGTATGCGGGATAAACGGCATGTCAGGTCTCGCTTTCGCCGATTGCGGCGAACTTCGGTTGGGTCCCAGCCGGACGCGGCCGGGACCGATGATGCACAGCTACGCTCAGGATTCGGCCTCGACGTGCGCGGCATAGGCATCCGCGTCCATCAGGGCGTCCAGCTCGCCGGCATCGGAGGGCTTCACCTTGAACAGCCAGCCGTCCTCAAAGGGCGACTCGTTGACCTTCTCCGGGCTGTCGGCCAGCTCTTCGTTGATCTCGGTCACCTCGCCGGAAATCGGCGCATAGATATCCGAGGCAGCCTTGACCGATTCCACGGTCGCACAGGCCGAACCGGCCTCGAGGCTGCTGCCCGTTTCCGGGGCCTCGACGAACACCAGATCGCCCAGCAGTTCCTGCGCGTGATCGGTAATACCCACGGTCACGCTGCCATCGGCCTCGCTGCGCACCCACTCGTGGCTCTTGGTGTACTTCAGGTCCTTCGGTGCTTCGCTCATGACGTCTTCCTTTTTCGTTTGGATCCCGCCTGCGCAGTGTAGTCCGCCACAGGCAGCATGAGGCAGTCCTCGATTCAGTTTTTCGGCAGTTCGACCTGCGGCTCGCCGTTACGCACGAACACGGGCTTGACCACTCGCACCGGCAGCTTGCGACCGCGAATATCGGCCTGCAGTTCCGCGGCGTCCACCGCAGCCGGGATGCGCGCGAACGCAATGGATACGCCCAGGCTCGGCGAGAAACTGCCAGAGGTGACCACGCCATCACCGACCGGGGTCTCGATCCGGGTGCCGCCACGCAGCACGCCACGACCCTCCAGTACCAGCCCGACCATGCGCTCCGGCACACCCTCGGCCTTCCACTGCTCAATGGCCCTGCGGCCGATGAAGTCACGCTCGGCATCCTTCAGGGCGATGGTCCAGCCGAGATTCGCGGTCAGCGGATTGGTCCGGTCGTCCATGTCCGTGCCGTAGAGGTTCATGCCGGCCTCCAGCCGCAGGGTGTCCCGCGCACCCAGGCCAATGGGGTTCACGCCGGCGGTCTTCAGCTGTTCCCAGAAGCCTTCGGCCTGCTCCGCCGGCAGCATCACCTCGAAGCCGTCCTCGCCGGTGTAGCCGGTGCGGGCGACGAACCAGGTGTCATTCCAGACCGCAGAGAACGGCTTGAGATCCCCGGCGCCACGCAGGTCCTCCGGCAGCAGCGGCAGGGTCTTCTCCACCGCCTGCGGTCCCTGGATCGCGATCAGCGCGAACTCCGGGCGCGGCTCGACGTGCACGTCGAAGTCCTTCGCGACCTGCTGCATGTGGGCAATATCGCCCTCGGCAGTCGCGGCGTTGACCACGGCGCGGTAATTCGTGCCGCCGGTCCAGTAGATGATCAGGTCGTCGATCACGCCGCCGTCCGCATTCAGCATGCAGCTGTACAGGGCACGCCCCTCGGTCTTCAGCTTGGCGACATCGTTGGCCAACAGGTAACGCAGAAAGGCCTGCGCCCGGGGACCGTGGATATCGACAACCTGCATGTGCGAAACATCGAACATACCGGCCCCAGCGCGCACCATCTTGTGCTCCTCCATCTGGGAGCCGTAATGCAAGGGCATTTCCCAGCCAGCAAAGTCGACCAGCTTGGCCCCCGCGCGCTGATGCGCGGCATGGAGAGGAGTTGTCTTCAACGTCGTCATGGTGGTCCCGCCTTGCGTCCGTATCGTGGTCGGCCCCCCGGCCGTGCCAGTGGAACCGCGAGTCCCGGCCCCGGCGCCGGGCATAAAAAAGGGGCGGCCAGCAGGGATCATCTGCTGGCCGCCCCTCTGTCCTGAAACCTGAGAGTTTGCGCCGTGCCAGCGATTATCCGCTGCAGGGCCGCCCCCTTCGGTGGGCCGTCGCCGGCCGCTCTCCAGAGTGTGTCTTCTGCACCGTTCCGGTCCGGTAGCCTGAGCGATTCCGGGCGGGTGTTGCGCCTTCGGCGTCTGCTCATCGCACTCGCGATTGCAGAACTCTTCCAGAACGGTGTGCGGGCGCTGTCAGCCTCCCGCAGACGAAACTAATTGTAGACCAAAATATCTCCCGAGCGAAAGCCCGGACCAACGGCGCCGCCTTTCCGCCACCGGTTTGCCAGCCTGCCGCTCTACAACGCCAGATCGATCGCAATCAGCGCCACGAACCCGACCAGCACACCCACGGTCGCCTGAGCCTCGTGCCCCTTTCGGTGCGACTCCGGGATAATCTCGTGGCTGATCACGAACAACATCGCCCCCGCCGCGAACGCCAGTCCCCAGGGCAGCAGAAACTCCATCAGCGTGATCGCGCCCGCCCCGATCAACCCGCCGATCGGCTGTACCAGCCCGGTCAGCAGCGTCACGCCGAAGGCAGCCCACTTGCTGTAGCCCAGCGACAGCAGCGCGATCGCCACCACCAGCCCCTCGGGCATGTTCTGCAGACCGATCGCGATCGCCAGCGTCACGCCATCGGAGACCTCCTCGCCGCCGAAGCCCACCCCGACCGCCAGCCCCTCCGGGAGGTTGTGCAGGGCGATCGCAAAGATGAACAGCCACACCCGCCGGATCTTCGCCGGGTCGGCCCCGCTCTGCGGGCCGATATGGAAATGCTCGTGCGGCACGCATTTGTGCAAGGCGAGCAGTGCGCCGCCCCCGAGCGCCATGCCCACCGACAGCACCAGGATCGCCATGCCAACACCACCGTACTGCGCCTCGGCCTGCTCCACCGAAGGCAGTACCAGTTCGAAGGCAGTGGCGGACAGCATAACCCCGGCCCCGAAGCCCATCATCGCGTCCTCCACCGACTGGCTGATCCGGCGCAGGAAGAAGATCGGGAGCGCACCGACGGCGGTCATCAGACCCGCCACCAGGCTGGCCAGCACACCGATCTGCAAGGTGCTCAGCCCTGTCAGACGCCCCTCGAGCAAAGGCCACAACAGACTGACCAGCCAGATAAACACGGCCAGGACAACCAATGAGCCAATCAGAAAGATCCGGGGTACCGGCTTGCCGTGATCGTGCTCGTTCACGGAGGGTGAAGGCTGGCTCATGTGTCGTCCTTGATGGTCAATCCATGCTTATTGAGCCACGTGAGCCCCCCACAATCCACAGACGTGCACTATCGCCGCGTTCGCCCGAACCTATCGTAAACGCCGGCTGCGCGCGGTAGAGTTTTCCACCAGCGCCGCTGCAACCTAACCCGGACGACAAGGACCCTGCGATGCTCGACACCATCGACCAGTTCCTCGGCGACACCGCCGGCCTGCTCTGGGGCAACCCCATCACGCTGATCCTGCTACTGGGCACGGGGCTCTACCTCACCATTCGTCTCGGCCTGGTGCAGGTCGTCGCATTCCGCGAGGGCTGGCGCGCGCTGCGCGGCACCGACGGCCGCAGTGGCGGCAACGGCCAGATCTCGCCGTTCCAGGCGCTGTCGACCGCCCTTTCGGGCACGATCGGCACCGGGAACATCGCCGGCGTGGCCACGGCCATCGCGCTCGGCGGCCCCGGCGCCCTGTTCTGGATGTGGGTAACCGCCTTTTTCGGCATGGCCACCAAGTTTGCCGAGACCACCCTGGCCGTGCGCTACCGCGAGATCGCCCCGGACGGCAGCATCGCCGGCGGCCCGATGTTCACGCTGCTGCACGGGCTGAACATGAAGAAGATGGCGATCCTGTTCGCCGCCTTCACGCTGATCGCCTCGTTCGGCATCGGCAACATGGTGCAGGCCAACTCGGTGGTCGACGGCCTGACCTTCATCGTGCCGGACCTGCGCGCCGATGACGACATCATGGGCTGGATGGCGCTGATCATCGGCCTGACCATGGCCGTACTCGTCGCGCTGGTGATTATCGGCGGGGTCAAACGCATCGCGATGATCGCCTCGGCCATCGTTCCGTTCATGGCCGTGGTGTACATGCTCGGTGCGTTTGTGGTGATCGTCGCCAATATCGAGGCCGTCCCGGCCGCGGTCGCCACCATCCTGAACCTGGCCCTGAACCCGTGGGCCGCCGGCGGCGGCGCCATTGGGCTCGCCATCCAGTACGGCGTCGCGCGCGGCATGTTCTCCAACGAGGCGGGCCTGGGTTCCTCCGCCATGGCCCACGCCGCGGCCAAGAACGGCGATCCGCCGCGCGAAGGCTCGGTGGCCATGCTGGAGCCGTTCATCGACACCATCGTGGTCTGCACCCTCACCGGGCTGGCCATTGTCGTGACCGGCGCCTACATCGACCGTGCCGACGACGTGGTCGGCGCTTCGCTGACCGCCACCGCATTCAGCTCCACGCTGGGTCCGTTCGGCGCCATGCTGGTGGGCATCAGCCTGATGCTGTTCGCCTTCTCCACCATGATTGCCTGGTCCTACTACGGCGACCGTTCGGCCTACTTCCTGTTCGGCGAGGGTGCCGTCATGCCCTACCGCATCGTGTTCGTGATCCTGATCGTGATCGGCGCCACCATCCCGCTGGGCGTGGTCTGGAACTTCTCCGACATCGCCAACATCCTGATGGCCGCGCCCAACCTGATCGCGCTGATCCTGCTCGCCGGCCTGGTGAAGAAGCTGCGCGACGACTACGTGCAGCGGCGCCCGATACCGGATCGTCATGACGGATAAAGCCCCTGTCGCAGACAGCCTCAGCGACCCGTTCGCCCAGGGCCCGGCGCGGCCCGATGCCGCCATGCTCGTGCGCGAGGTCGAGACCGCCCTCGCGGAGGACCTGGGCCCCAACGGTCTGGACGGCGACCTCACCGCCGCCCTGGTCCCGGCCGAGCGCGTCGCGCGCGCCACGCTGCTGCTCAAAGAGCCCACGATCGTCTGCGGCCAGGCGTGGTTCGAACGCGTGTTCACCCGCCTAGCGCCGGAGACCCGCATCGACTGGCAGGTACCCGAGGGCGCCCGGGTAACCGTGGAAGGCGAACCCCGGGTGATCGCGACCCTCGAGGGGCCGGCCCGAGCCGTCCTGGCCGCCGAACGGGCGGCCCTGAACCTGCTTCAGACTCTGTCCGGAACCGCCAGCGAAACCGCGCGCTGGGTCGCTCGTCTGGAGGGCACCGAGAGCCGCATCCTGGACACCCGCAAGACCCTCCCGGGGCTGCGCCACGGGCAGAAATACGCAGTGCGTTGCGGCGGCGGCTACAACCACCGCCTGGCGCTGTGGGATGCAGTCCTGATCAAGGAAAACCACATCGCCGCCTGCGGCTCCATCGCCGCGGCCGTCGCACGCGCCCGCGAGCTGGGCGCCGGGCGCTGGATCGAGGTGGAAACCGAAACCCTGGACGAGGTGGACCAGGCCCTGGCGGCCGGCGCCGACGTGATCATGCTCGACGAACTCGCGCGGGAGGACCTGATCGAAGCGGTGCGGCGTATCCGCGGGCAGGCCGTCTCCGAGGCATCCGGGGGCATCACTCCGGAGACCCTGGTGCAGGTGGCGGCCACGGGCGTGGATTACATCTCCGTGGGTGCGCTGACCAAACATCTGCACGCGGTCGACTACTCCCTGCGCCTGGACTAGCCGCTCGACCGGCACGCGGGCTTCGTGGTGCCCTCGGTCCGCCGCCTGCCTTGTTGTGGCCTGGCGTGCTTAGGCATCGGGGGCCTGGCATGCCCACGGTCCACCGCCTGCGCTGCTGTGGCAGGTCCTACCACCAGCAGGCAGGCGCAAATCAATGCCACGCGGGACACCCAACGGCGAACGAAGGAGGGTCGAAAGTCGAGTGCGGGCACTGGCGGGTGCCCGAGAACCGGCTCAGTTCTGGGAGGCTGGCGGCAGCTGGATAAAGCGCTCGCGATACAGGCGCAGCTCATCAATGGAATCACGAATATCCTGCAGCGCCTGATGCGAGGCATTCTTGCGCAGCTGCGCAATCACATCCGGGGCCCAGCGCCGTGCCAGCTCCTTCAATGTGGAGACATCCAGGTTGCGGTAGTGAAAGTATTGCTCCAGCTCGGGCATCAGACGTGCCATGAAACGCCGATCCTGGCAAATCGAATTGCCGCACATCGGCGATGCCCCTTTGGGCACGTACTGCGCCAGGAATTCCAGCGTAGCCCGTTCCGCATCACGGATTTCCACCGCACTGTTGCGCACGCGCTCGATCAGCCCCGAGTTCCCGTGGGTGCGCTGATTCCAGGCGTCCATGCCCTCCAGCACCTCGGCTGGCTGGTAAACCGCCACTACCGGGCCTTCCGCGAGGATATTCAGGTGCTTGTCGGTAACGATGGTCGCCACCTCCAGAATGCGATCGGTCTGTGGTTCCAGACCGGTCATCTCGAGGTCGATCCAGATCAGGTTTTCGGCGTTCACGGCCATGCAATCTACTCCTTCGGCACCGGTCCTCGCGCACTGGCCCGGACCTTTCATCTGCGGCGGGAGTCTATCATCATGACTCCGGGACCTGTGTCCCGGATCTCAACCCCCGCCAAAAGGAGGGAACGATGCGACGCACCCAAGCACCCATTACCGCCAGCACCGCCGCGCTGGTCCTGAGCCTGACCGGCGCCCAGGCCGCGCTGGCCGACGATATTCGCGCAGGACAGCAACTGCACGCCGACAACTGCATCAGTTGCCATGCCGACATGGTCGGGGGCGACGGCTCCGGGCTGTACACCCGCGATAACCGCATGGTCGGCTCGCATCCCGAACTCGTCGCGCAGGTAAACAACTGCAATGTCAATCTCGGAACCAACTGGTTCGACGACGAGGTGGATGCCGTGGTCACCTATCTCAACGCGGAGTACTATCAGTTCGATGAGTGACTTCAAGACTCGCCACTGTCAGTCCTGCGAGGGCTTCACCGACCCAATGCCGCGGGCCGACGCCGAGCGCGCCCTTGGTCAGCTTGCCGCTGGCTGGGGCCTCGACGAAGCCGGCAGAAGCATCCAGCGCTGCTTCAAGTTCAAGAACTACCACGAAACCATGGCATTCGTGAACGCGGTCGCCTGGATTGCACACACCGAAGACCACCACCCCGACCTGGCGGTGGGCTATAACCGATGCGCAGTCGAATTCTCCACCCATGCCATCGGCGGTCTCAGCGATAACGACTTCATCTGCGCCGCGCGTATTGATGCCCTGTTCGAGTAACCCCTGCCCCGGAGCCCCGGCTTGAGCCGGGTCGCCCGGGTCTTCGCCCGCCACAACCAGATGGCCGACATCGCGTTGGAGCACCAGCCACCGCGACGCCTGCGGCTGCACCGGCGCTTCCGCGACATCGCCTGTGGCGACCGCGTGGAACTGGACACAACAGGCGAAGAGGTCGCGCGCCAGCTCGACCGCGACAACATCCTGGTCCGGCGCGACGGGTTCGGACGGCGCAAGGTGATTGCCGCCAACATTGACTGCGTATGGATCGTGATCGCGCCGGAACCCGCCCCGTCGCGTAACCTCATCGACCGCTTTCTGGTCGCAGTCCTGAACCTCCCCGCGCGCCCGCGCCTGCTGGTGAACAAGCAGGATACCGGCTCCGCCGAGCCCCCCGACTGGCTGGCCGCCTATCGCGAACTGGATCTCGACCCGCTGTACGTCTCCGCCAGGACCGGATACGGGCTGGACGAACTGGCGGCGGCTGCGGCCGGGCACACCAACATCCTGGTCGGTCAGTCCGGCGTCGGGAAGTCCTCGCTGGTGGCCGCCCTGCTCGATCAATACGGGATCGCCGACGCCATAGCGCCGGCCACCGGGGACCTCGCTGCCTCCGGCGAGGGCCGCCATACCACAATCACCGCACAGTGGTATCCACTGGCCAACGGGGGTGCCTGGATCGACTCGCCCGGCGTGCGTGACTTCACGCCGGAGATCCCGTCCATGGACACCCTGGAGCGCGGCTTCCCGGACATCGCGGAACGGGCCGTGGCCTGCCGCTTCCGCGACTGTCGCCACCAGACCGAACCGGGCTGTGCGGTTCGCGCCGCCATCGACGCCGGCGAACTTCCCGCGGAGCGCCTGCAGGCCTGGCACGAACTCGCCACCGAGATCCCCGTCCAGACCCGCGCCCGCGGATAACACCCGGTTGCCGCCCGTCCCGACGACCCGGCGGAGGCATCCAGAGCGTTTAGCAGGGAGCCGGCACACACGGAAAGGCCACCGGCGCACCTGCAGCCGGCGTCACGGAAATGCTGGAAGCAGCGAGGTTCCGCGGCAAAGGCCTGCGGAATCAGAAGGTCAGGCCCATCTCCAGGCCGATCACGGACAAGACCTGATCGCGGCTGGCCCCTTCGAACTCCAGACGGTCCGCCAACCAGTCATCGGCGACATTCAGGGAGTAGTCGTCGTAGTAGAGGCTCAAGGAAAGCTCGGACTGGTTTTGCAGGCGCAGGCGCCCGTCCAGACTCAGGTAGCCCATGGACCGGGCCGTGTCGCGGGCACGATCGCCGTGACCGAAACTCAGTCCGTCTGCCTCGCCAGACAGCGGCTGGCGCAGGCCCACGCGAAACTGACTTTCAAAACGACCGGAGGCAAAAGTGGGGCCGAAGCTGAAATCGGTAAAGTAGGCCGTGGTTTCGCTGGTCGGACCGAGATCATTCCAGTCCGAGCGGGTTTCCGCGCCCAACCCGAGGTTCAGCCCGTAGCCAAAGCCACCCCCGATTTCCTGCCGGTAACCGCCGACGGCCTCGAACAGGCGCGGACTGCCGAAGCCGGTGTCGATCTGGTCCAGCGCCGAGCGACCCTGCGTGCTGCGCACCGAGAGGTGGTAACGCGACCGGGACTCGCGTTCGGCCACACCACGACTGTCACGCAGCCCTGCCACCTCCGGCACACCCCCGGATTGTGGCCCCGCCAACAGGGAATAGCGCTCCCCGGCCGAGGCCGAGCCTGCGCCCAGTGCGAGTCCCGCAATCAGCAGTACCGCCAGCGACCCGACCACAGGCACAGGCACACGCGACGGCTGCGGGCCCTTCACCCGCAGCCGTTGCATGGCTGCACCTGTCGAACGAAGTCGCGTCACACCGCTGGTCCTTGTATCCGTTTTCTCTCGGAGCCTTCGGGTTTGGCCGGACTGGCTGTTGCATGGAACATGCGAGCCCTGATCGCCGGTTTCCCCCGTGACTATAGGTCCATTATACGCTTTAAGCGAGCCGAGAGAAGACACCCGCACCACCACATTTGTGGCAATCATCTCGCTTTGACGGGCTCCTGGAAGCCTGTCGGATTCAGGCGATCGTCGCGAGCGTGGCGGGAGAGCGAGGCCTTTTTTCGGTCTCTCGAGGCGCATAGCAGGGCTATGTAACGAGACAGGGCAGGAAAAGGGCCCGCTCTCCTGCCCACGCGCAGCAGATCCGTCCTCAACCCGACAGCCTCCTAACCCGGCGGCCAGCTCAACGCGCGCCCCGCCAGCACATGCATATGGATGTGATAAACCGTCTGGCCGCCGCCCTGATTACAGTTCATCACCGTGCGATAACCGTCTTCCGCAAATCCACGCTCGCGCGCAATCGCAGCTGCAGCGCGGGTCATGGCCCCGATGACCGGCGCATCTTCCGGGCTCAGGTCGTTCAACGTTGCGATGTGCTTTTTCGGGATCACCAGCACGTGCGTGGGCGCCTGCGGGTTAAGATCCTCGAACGCCAGTACAGCATCGTCCTCGAACACAATCCGGGCCGGGATCTCTCCCGCCACGATCTTGCAGAATATACAGTCGGTCATGCCGTCATCCTCGCCGCTTGCGATTACCCGGTATCAATACTCGCGCCGCCCCGACAGGGCGTGCGCCAACGTACCCGCATCAATGTATTCCAGCTCGCCCCCGCTGGGGATACCCTGAGCAATGCGCGTGGTGCGCACCCCGTGACGTGCCGCCATCTCCGCCAGGTAATGGGCCGTGACCTCACCCTCGACCGAGGTGTTGGTGGCCAGGATCAGCTCCTCCACCCCCTCCGACCGGAGACGCGCCTCGAGCCGATCCAGCCCGAGCGCTTCCGGCCCGATGCCGTCCAGGGGCGAGAGCCGCCCAAGCAACACATGGAAGCGCCCTCCGAAGTCCGTGGCGGCCTCGATGGCGAGGACATCCCCCGGGCTTTCCACCACGCAGATCACACGCGGATCGCGCTCGGGATCGGCACAGCGGCTGCAAATCTCCGCCGAGGTCAGGGTGCGGCACACCGAGCAGTGACCGATACGGGCCACCGCCTCGTCCATGGCCCGCGCCAGCCGCCGGGCGCCCTCGCGATCACGCTCCAGCAGATGCAACGCCATGCGCCGCGCAGATTTCGCGCCTACACCAGGCAGGCAGCGCAATGCCTGGACCAGCTCGTCCAGTTCCGCATCCATCAGGGCAACCCTGCCGTTCGGGTCAGAACGGCAGCTTCATGCCGGCCGGCAGACCCAGCCCTTCGGTCAGGCTCCCCATGCGTTCCTGGGTGGTGGATTCCACCTTCTGCACCGCATCGTTGATCGCGGCCGCGACCAAATCCTCGATCATGTCGCGATCGTCTTCGAACAGGCTGGGGTCAATCTTGACCCGGCGCACCGCATACTTGCCGGTCATCACCACGCTGACCAGGCCGCCACCGGACTGACCCTCGATCTCCATCTCGGCCAGTTCCGACTGCACCTTCTGCATGTCTTCCTGCATCTTCTGGGCCTGTTTCATCAGGCCACCCATACCACCTTTCATCATGATTTCGCTCTCCTGTCCTGCACCTGCGCGCAGGGGTTGTGATTCAGTTCCCGGGGAAACGCCCTGCCGCATGCTGCTGCAGCACGCGCAACCCGAACCCGTACATCAATCGGCGTTTCCCTGAAGCGCCGCTGGGGGCACATCGCCGTCCGCCGTAGCACCCGCCCGGCCCTCTCGAATACGGACCGCGCCCAGCTCGGCCCCGAATTCCTGCCCCAGGGCCTGTACGACCGGATCCTCGCGCATGCTCGCCTCGGCACCCGCCTGACGCCGGGCCGAGGCTGCTGCGAGCCGGGCCGCCGGCGTCGTGTCAGACAACCCGGACCGGTCGACAATCTCCAGACGCAACGGGTGCCCCAGAGCCTGCTCCAGTGCCTCCTTCAGGCGCGTCCTGGCGCGATCGGTACAGGGCGTACCCGGCGCCAGCGCCAGGACCACGCGCTCGGCGTCATGCTGGCGCAGTTCCGCGTGCTTGGCGAGTTCGCGCACCGTGCCCGCGGGCAGGCCGAGGGCAAAACGGTTCCAGTCAAAGGCCTCGCCTGCCTCCGGCGCAGCCGCGGCGTCATCCGGTGTGCGCCCCGCTGCCGTATCCGCTGCCATGCCGGGCTCCCGCACCGCACCCGACTCCCGGGGCGGAGCGGCAACAGGGGCCGGGTCCGCGGCAGGGGTCGAATCCGGGGACGCGCCGGCATCGAGACCCGGGTCCGGCACGGGGTCGGCGGCAACGGGTGCCGAAGGCGGCGCCGCGGTCGCCAGGGGCCGCGACGCCGCCGGGGCAGGCGCAGGCGCAGAGTCATGCGTCGCACGCGTGTCCGCGCGCGGCGACCGGCCGTCCGCGCCTGCCGCCGGTGCCGGCTCCGGACGAAACGCCAGCAGGCGCAACAGGGTCATCTCCACCCCCATGCGCGCATCCGGTGCATACGGCAGATCGCGGACCCCGTGAACCAGGATCTGGTAGGCCAGCTGGACCGTCTCCGGGTCAACCCGATCGGCCACCGCATGCGCCCAGGCCGCGGCCTCCTCGCCGGTCTCCGGGGCACCACCTGCCACCTGCCGCACCGCGACCTGATGCACCAGCGCGGCCAGCTCGTCCAACAGCCGCGACCAGTCCGGTCCCAGCGTGTCCAGTTCCGACAAGCCCTGCAACAGGCCGCGTCCATCGCCGGCGAACACCGCATCCAGCAAACCGGCCAGGCGGGTACGCGGCAGCAACCCGAGCATGTCACAGGCGTCAGCCTCGCTCAGATGCGTGCCACCGTAGGCAATGGCCTGGTCGGTCAGGCTCAGTGCGTCACGCATGGAGCCCTCCGCTGCCTCGCCCAGACGCAGCAGGGCGCCCGGCTCCGCCTCCACCCCTTCGGCCGCGAGCACCCGCGTCAGGTGCTCGGCAATCATGGCCGGCGGCATTGGCTTCAGGTTGAACTGCAGACAGCGCGACAGGACGGTGACCGGCAGCTTCTGCGGATCCGTGGTCGCAAGCAGGAACTTCACATGCTCCGGCGGCTCTTCCAGCGTCTTCAACAGGGCGTTGAAGCTCTTCTCGGAGAGCATGTGTACCTCGTCGATCAGGTACACCTTGAAGCGGCCAGTGGTGGGCGCGTAGGACACGTTGTCCAGCAGCTCGCGGGTGTCGTCCACCCGGGTGCGCGAGGCGGCATCCACCTCGATCAGGTCCAGATGCCGGCCTTCGGCAATCTCGACACAGGAACGACATTCACCGCAGGGCGTGGGAGTCACCCCGGTCTCGCAGTTCAGACAGCGGGCGAGGATGCGCGCCAGCGTGGTCTTGCCGACCCCGCGCGTGCCGGAAAACAGATAGGCGTGATGCAGACGATCGCCGCTCAGGGCATTCGACAGCGCGCGCACCACATGCGGCTGCCCGACCAGGTCCTCAAAGCGCGCGGGACGCCACTTGCGGGCCAGAACCTGGTGACTCATGCATCCCCCGTCGATCGAGTCTGCCGCGACCCCGGACGCGGAGGTCACCGCAGAAACTGGGTCGCAGGGATATAGGGTGGTGGCCCGCACCCGCCACACCCCGGCGCCCGACGCAGCTGCTACCGTTGCTCCCTTCCGGGCCTGGCGGGGTTCACAACCTGTCGTCGCGAGGGGACTGATACGGACCACCATAACGCGGTCCGCGATTCGGGCTGTTGCCGAATCCGGGCCGCAAGCTTCCGCATTTCCGGCGAACGCGTCAACCCGAGGGACACACCGATTCGTGTACGGGGCGACCCGTGTTACGCGGCGCCGGACGAAAAAATGGCTCCCGGGCGCCCGCGAGCCTGCCGGATTCGGGACAGAATCTTCTGCGCGTGCGGGACAGTGGCCGGTCATAGGCAGAAGCTAACGACCAAATAGAAAACAAAAACTGGATCAATCAAGGGAAGGCCTTTATCTTGAGTCTCGTGGTCGGGAATCACCCCCGCCCGAACAAGACTTCTCTCTCGTAAATACACTGCTTGATCACAACTTCTTAAGGAGAACATCGAATGGAACTGGAAAATCGCGAAGGCCAGCGCGTCCCGGAAGTCACCTTCCGCTGCCGCAAGGACAACGACTGGCACGACGTGCGCTCGGCCGATCTGTTCAACGGCCGCAACGTGGTCGTGTTCGCCCTGCCGGGGGCCTTCACCCCGACCTGCTCGTCCGCCCACGTGCCGCGCTACAACGAACTGGCGCCGGTGCTCAAGGAGCACGGTATCGACGAGGTCGTCTGCATCTCGGTCAATGACGGCTTCGTCATGGAGGCCTGGCAGGCCGACCAGCAGGCCGACCGCGTGACCTTCATCGCGGACGGCAACGGCGAGTTCACCGAGCAGATGGGCATGCTGGTCGACAAGAGCGACCTCGGCTTCGGCCACCGCTCCTGGCGCTACTCCATGCTGGTACGCGACGGCGTGATCGAGAAACAGTTCATCGAGCCGGACGAGCCGGGCGACCCCTTCGTGGTCTCCGACGCCGACACCATGCTCGCCCACGTCGCGCCGGATGCGGCCTGCCCCGAAGACGTGGTCGTCTTCACCAAGCCGGGCTGCCCGTACTGCGCCAGCGCCAAGGAGATGCTGGCGAACGCCGGTCTGGATTACGAAGAGATCATCCTGGGCCGCGACGCCAGCCTGCGCAGCCTGCGCGCCGCCACCGGCGCGATGACCGTCCCGCAGGTGTTCGTGGGCGGCCACCGCATCGGCGGCTCGGAAGATCTGCAGGAGTGGATCTCCCGCGAGCAGAAGGCGGCGTAACCGCGTCGCCCGCCGGGGCGGGTCCTTGTGACCCGCCCCCGGTGGTCACCCGAGACCCGGGTGGCCATTCGTGTCCGGATGCCGGCACAACCGGACGTCCGGACACGAATGGCAGACGCCTGTTGACCGCGCGCAATGCGGTCATCATGTAACACTTTCACTGAACCCTTCGAGGAACCGACATGGAACACTACGACATCATCGTGATTGGCGGCGGCAGCGGCGGCCTGGCCGTGGCCGAACGTGCCGCCCCGCACGGCGCGCGCGTCGCCGTGTTCGATGCCAAGCCGCTGGGCGGGACCTGCGTCAATGAAGGCTGCGTGCCCAAGAAGCTCACCTGGTACGCGGCCGAGCATCTGAGCCACGCCCGCCTGGCCGGCGAGTTTGCCGTGGATATCGAGGTCCGCGGCATCCGCTACGGCGATCTGGCCGAGCGCCGCCAGGCGATGCTGAGCAGCCTGAACGAATTCTGGGCCGGGTACCTGGACAAGCTGGGCGTGACCCACATCCCGGAACGCGCCCGCCTCGCCGGCAAGGGCCGGGTAGTCAGCGACAGCGGCACCGAATACAGCGCCGACCGCATTGTGCTGGCGATGGGCGGCGCCCCGATCGTGCCGCCGCTGGAAGGGGCCGAGCTGGGCGCCACCTCCGATGACTTCTTCGAATGGACCGACCTGCCGGAATCCATTGCCGTGATCGGGGCCGGCTACATCGGCCTGGAGATGGCCGGGATGCTCCGCTCCATGGGCGTAGAAACCGACGTCGTCGCGATGGAAGAGCGTGTGCTGGAGATGTTCGACCCGTTGATCTCCCACACCCTGGAGCGCCACATGGAACACCAGGGCATCGACCGCCACCTGGGCGTGAAGGTGGCCGGCCTGAGTGGCAAACCGGGGGCCGTAACCGTGAAGCTGGAAGGCGGACAGGAACTGGGCCCCTATCAGAAGGTGCTGTGGGCGGTGGGCCGCAAGCCCGCCACGGCCGACATGGGCCTGGAAGAGGCCGGCGTGGAGATCGCCCGGGGCGGCATCATCCCGGTCGACGAGTGGCAGACCACCAATGTCGAGGGCCTCTATGCACTGGGCGACATCATCGGCAAGGGCCCGCTGACCCCGGTGGCGATCGCAGCCGGCCGCCGCCTGGCCGATCACTGGTACGCACCGGAGACGAACCCGGTGCCGGTGGACTACGACCAGATCCCGACCGTGTCCTTCACCCATCCCACCGCCGGCATGGTCGGGCTGACCGAACCGCAGGCAGTGGAGAAGCACGGCGACTCGGTGCGCATCTACGAGACCGAGTTCGGTGGCCTGGATCGTGCCTTCGCCGAGGGCGAGCTGCCGCCCGTGGCAATGAAGCTGGTCTGCGCCGGGGACGACGAAAAGATCGTCGGCATCCACATGATCGGACCGAACGTAGACGAGATGCTGCAGGGCTTTGCGGTCGCGGTGCGCATGGGCGCGACCAAGCGCGACTTCGACCTGACCATCCCGCTGCACCCGACCAGCGCCGAGGAGCTGGTCACCCTGAAGCAATCGCGGCCGGGTCGCCAGGAAGGCCTGGCCCGGGCCGCCTGAACCCGACCTGACGTCCCACCCCGGCCCCCGGCGCCCCGCCGGGGGCCGTTTCTTTGCGTAACACCCCGTTACGCAACGTAACACCGCACTCCCCGACATCCCCACAAGTGCCTGATTCCAGGCACCTTAAAGATTGGCACACCGCTTGCAAACGCACCCCGAATCGTGACCTCCATCACCCAGGGGATACCACCCAAGCCATGTCCGATGCGCTCGACAGCACCCGCGAGTTCCTGGCCACCCATGCGCCGTTCGACCAGATCGAGGCGGATGCGCTGGACTTCCTGATCCCGCGTCTGGAGAGCCGCTTCTACCCCCGCGGGGCCCGCATCACCGACCCCGAGGCCGGCCCGGCGCAGCGCTTTCACATCATCCGCCAGGGCCGCATCCGCGGTGAGACCCCGAGCGAGGACGAACAGCTCTCCGGCAAGGCCTGGGAGCTGATCCCCGGAGAATGCTTCCCGATCGGCGCCCTGCTCGGGCGGCGCGCGGTCCACACCGTCCATCGCGCCGCCGAAGACACCGTCTGTCTGGAACTCAGCCTCGAGGACTTCGACCGTCTGCGCGGCCGCTCGCGCGTCTTCAACGACTTCTGCACCCGTCGCCTCGCCAACCTGCTGGACCGCCTGCAACAGGGCATGGACACGCTGGCCGCCCGCGACTCCGGCGCCGGCCAGCTGAACACCCCGCTGGCCCTGCGCATCACACGCGACCCGATCACCTGCCGCCCGGACACCCCGCTGCGGGCGGTCCTGACCACCATGCGCGACGAACGCGTGGGCTCCATCGTGGCCACGGACGCCGAACAACACCCGGTCGGCATCTTCACCCTCCACGATCTGCTCGCGCGCGTTGCCCTGGCCGACGTCGACCTGGATACCCCGCTGCACGCGGTCATGACGCCCGACCCGGTCGCGCTGGAGGAAAGCGCCCCCGGCTTCGAGGGCATCGAGGCGATGACCGAACACGGCATGACCCACCTGTGCGTGGTTCGCGCCGGCCGCCTGGTCGGCGTGCTCGGTGAACGCGACCTGCTGACCAGCCAGCCGCTGACTCTGGACGGCCTGGTACGCGAAATCCAGCGTGCCGACTCGGTCACCGCGATCGCCGAACACCTGCGCCAGGTGCCGCGCCTGATCGAAGCGGTGGTCAGCCAGGGCGCGGAGGCCGATCAGGTACTGCGGCTGATCACCCGACTGAACGAACACGCGACCCGTCGCGTACTGGCCCTGCTGCGCCCGCAACACGCCATCGACGGCATCACATTCACCTGGCTGGCCTTCGGCTCCCAGGCGCGCGAGGAACAGGCCCTGATCACCGACCAGGACAACGGCATCCTGTTCGACGCCGCGGCGAGCGATGCCGATGCCATCCGCGAGCGCCTGCTGCCCTATGCCCGCGCCGTGAACGAGGCCCTGGCCGAGTGCGGCTTCACGCTGTGCCCCGGCAACATCATGGCGGGCAACCCGGAGTGCTGCCTGAGCGGCCCGGAGTGGGACCGGCGCTTCACCCGCTGGGTCGAACAGGGCACCCCGGAGCACCTGCTCAAAAGCACCATCTTCTTTGATCTGCGTGCGCTGCATGGTGATGCCGGCCCGGTGGAGGCGCTGCGCACCCGCCTGCTGCAGCAGACCGCCTTCAACAGCCGCTTCCGGCGCCAGATGGCCGCCAACCAGCAGCAGTTCCGGCCGCCGCTGGGGCTGTTCGGCGAGATCAAGAGCGGCGCCAATGGCATCGACATCAAGAAGCAGGGACTGACCCCGTTCGTGGACGGCGCCCGGGTGATCGCACTGGCCGCCGAACTGCCGGCCACGCGCAGCCACGAGCGCCTGGAACAGGCCGTCGCGGCCGAGGTCATGCGCCCCGGCGACGCCCAGGACTACCACGCCGCCCTGCGTTACCTGCAGATGCTGCGCCTGCGTGCCCAGCAGAAGGCCCTGCGCGAGGGGCGCGACGACGACAACCGAATCCGGCCGGAAGCGCTGGGTGCCCTGGAGGCCCGGGTACTCAAGGAGTCCTTCCGGCAGGCCCGCAAGCTGCAGGGGCAGCTCGCGGTGCAGTACCAGCTGTGACCAATCGCACCGACGAGTCACGGCAACAACAAAACCTTACGAGAGGAGCATCACCATGTCACAAGAAGACCTGAGCCGGCAGGCGTACTGGCGGGCGCACCTGCGTCTGCTGGGCATCTGTCTGGCCATCTGGTTCCTGGTGTCGTTCGTGCTGGGCATCCTGGTCGCCCAGCCCCTGAACGCGATCCAGCTGGGGGGCTACCCGCTGGGCTTCTGGTTCGCGCAGCAGGGGTCGATCTACACCTTCATCATCCTGATCTTCGTTTATGCCTGGCGCATGAACGTGCTGGATCGCAAGTTCAACGTCCACGAGGAGTAAGCCTGTCATGGATCAACAGACTCTAAGCCTGCTCGTGGTCGGGGCGACCTTCGCCCTGTACATCGGCATCGCCATCTGGGCGCGCGCCGGTTCCACCAGCGAGTTCTACGTCGCCGGGCGCGGCATCAACCCGATCGCCAACGGCATGGCCACCGCCGCCGACTGGATGTCCGCTGCGTCGTTCATCTCCATGGCCGGCCTGATCGCCTTCCTCGGCTTCACCGGGGGCGCCTACCTGATGGGCTGGACCGGCGGCTACGTGCTGATGGCGCTGCTGCTGGCCCCGTACCTGCGCAAGTTCGGCAAGTTCACGGTGCCGGAATTCATCGGGGACCGCTTCTACTCGAAGGCCGCGCGCATCATCGCGGTGATCTCCCTGATCGTGATGTCCGTCACCTACGTGATCGGGCAGATGCGCGGGGTCGGGATCGCCTTCTCCAACATCCTGGAAGTGCCGCTGGCCACCGGCCTGATCGCCGGGATGGCGGTGGTGTTCATCTACGCCGTGCTCGGCGGGATGAAGGGCATTACCTACACCCAGATCGCGCAGTACGTGATCATGATCTTCGCCTACACAGTGCCGGCGATCTTCATTGCCATCACCCTTACCGGCAACCCGATCCCGCAGCTGGGCCTGGGTTCCACCCTGCAGGGCGAAGACACCTACCTGCTGGAGGCGCTGGACAAGACCATGGTCGAACTGGGCTTCCATGCCTACACCGCAGTGGGCGGCATGAGCATGCTCAACATGTTCCTGCTGACCCTGGCGCTGATGATCGGTACCGCGGGCCTGCCGCACGTCATCATCCGCTTCTTCACCGTTCCGCGCGTGCGGGATGCCCGCAAGTCCGCCGGCTGGGCGCTGGTCTTCATCGGCCTGCTCTACACCACCGCCCCGGCGGTGGGTGCGATGGCCATCTGGAACCTGGTCAACACCGTGCATCCGGGCGAAATCGGTACCGAGGAAGGCCACCTGGCCCACGCGGACAAGCCAGCCTGGATGGAGCGCTGGGAACAGACCGGTCTGCTGGCGTTCGAGGACAAGAACGAAGACGGCGTGATCCAGTACTACAACGACGCCAACGAAGAGTTCGCCGCGATGGCGGAAGAGGAATACGGCTGGGAAGGCTCCGAGATCGTGACCCTCGACCGCGACATCATGGTGCTGGCCAACCCCGAGATCGCCGGTCTGCCAAGCTGGGTGATCGCACTGGTGGCAGCGGGCGGTATCGCCGCCGCACTGTCGACCGCGGCGGGACTCCTTCTCGCCATATCGTCGGCCATCTCGCACGACTTGCTGAAGGGCGTATTCATGCCCAGGATCAGCGAGAAGAACGAGCTGATGGCAGGACGTATCGCCATGGCGGTCGCCATCCTGTTCGCGGGGTATCTGGGGCTTAATCCACCCGGCTTCGCGGCCGAGGTGGTGGCACTGGCCTTCGGTCTGGCCGCGGCCTCGCTGTTCCCGACCCTGATGATGGGCATCTTCATGAAGAAGATGAACAAGGAAGGCGCGATCGCCGGCATGCTGGTCGGTCTGTTGACCACCCTGCTGTACATTTTCACGTACAAGGGCTGGTTCTTCTTCTCCGGCACCGCCATGCTCCCGGACAACCCGGACGGCTGGCTGCTGGGCGTGAACCCGACCGGCTTCGGCGCGATCGGCGCGGTCTTCAACTTCATCACCGCCTACATCGTGATGAAGTTCACCGCCGAGCCGCCGAAGGACATCCAGGACCTGGTGGAGAGCGTGCGCGTACCGCGCTCGGAAGCCTGATGGAGGGCCCCGTCATGCCCGGTATGACCGGCATGACGGGGTCACCCCTGTCATGACTGGATGGTCCGTTCACACGACAAACGAAAGGATCGGCCCGGGTTTCCCGGGCCGTTTCCCTGATATCGGCCCCATCATCACGGGCCAAGCGGCAATCGACCTGCCCCGGGTCGATTGCCGGTTGCCCCGGCCAACCCGCCCCGCACGGACTCGCAGATGAACGGCGAACTCGAAGAGATCCGCGAATTCCTCGACCAGTGCCCCGATCTGGCGACCCTTCCGGCCGCAAGCCGCGGTGCCCTCGTGCGCCGGCTGACCCTGCGCTACCTGCGTGCCGGCAGCGACTTCCCGCCCGCGGCCGAGGCCGGGCTGTGGATCCTGCGCACCGGCAGCATCGAGATCCGCGACGCCAGCGACACCCTGCAGGACCGCCTCGGCGAAGGCGATACGTTCCATGTACCCGCAGCGCCGAAGCACCGGCTCGGCCCGGTCACCGAGGACAGCCTGGTCTACCACCTGCCGCTGGAGCGCGCCGAAGCACTGTCGGCTCAGGATGGTGCCATTGCCACATTCCTGGCCGACGACGCCCCGCGCCCCCTGGCACTTCTCCATGGCGCGGCCGGTGACAACACCCGGGGCCTGCTGACCACCCCGGTCCGCGCGCTGATGACACCCGACCCGGTATGCGGTCTGACAACCCTGAGCCTGCGCGAGGCGGCACAGCTGATGGACCGGGCCGACATCGCGGCCCTGCTGCTGCACCCCCCGGAACGGCCACTGGAACCGGCCGGCATCCTCACCGATACCGACCTGCGCCGCGCCCTGGCCCGCGATCAGGACCCGCAACGGCCAGTGGCCGAGTACATGGCCACGCCGCTGACCACCGTGACCGGCCAGACGCCCGCATTCGAGGCCCTGCTGCGGATGGCGCGGCACGACATCCACCACCTGCCGGTGGTGCAGGAGCACGACGGGGGCCTGACCGGCATCCTCTCCAGCACCGACCTGATCCGTCACCAGGGCACCAGCGCCGTGTACCTGGTGCGCGACCTGCGCCGGGCCGACGACCTGCCCGCCCTGCAGGGGATCATGCAGGCCCTGCCCCGACTGCAGGTCCAGCTGGTGGACACCGGCGCCGATGCCGTGCAGATCGCGCAGACGCTCACCACCGTGATCGACACCCTGACTCAGCGTCTGATCGAGCTGTACCAGCGCGACCACGGCAATGCCCCCTGCGCATTTGCCTGGCTGGCCAGCGGCAGCCAGGGCCGCCACGAGCAAACGGTATTCACCGACCAGGACACCGCTCTGATCATCGCCGATGACGCGCCGCCCGCAGCCGACGCCTGGTTCGAACCGCTCGCGCAGCAGGTGCGTAACGGGCTGGACGCCTGCGGCATCCGCGCCTGCCCGGGCGCGGTCGATCCCAGCCACCGCGACTGGCGCCGTTGCGCAGCGGACTGGGCACAGGAGTTCGAGCGCGTGCTGCACCACCCGGCCCCGCGCGACGCGATGCTGGCCAGCCACTACCTCGACCTGCGCGTGATCCACGGCGATGCCGAGCTGTTTGAACCCCTGCGCCAGCAGGCCCTGGCCACCGGCCAGCGCCACGAGGCCCTGCTGTCCGCCCTCGCCGATCAGGCCCGCGACCTGCCCGCCCCGCTGGGCTTCTTCCGCCAGTTCGTACTGGAAGCCAGCGGCGAACACGCCGACACCCTGGACCTGAAGATGCGCGGCCTGCTGCCGCTGGTCGCCATGGCCCGCGTGTTCGCCCTGAACGCAGGCAGCGAGGCCCGCGGTACCGTGGAGCGCCTGCACGCCGCCGCCCGGGCCGGCGTGATCCACGACACCACGGCCGCCAACCTGGTCGATGCCTGGCTGTACATCGCCGGCCTGCGCGCCCGCCACCAGGCCGCGCAGATCCGCAACGGCCAGGCACCGGACAACGCCCTCGACCCGGCCGAGCTGTCTACCCTGGAACGCAACCACCTGAAGACCGCGTTCCGCCTGGTCAGCGATACGCGCAAGTCCGCCCTGGCCAACGCCGAACGGGTGCACGGATGATGGTAGCAGCGCGCTGATGGTCTGCTCGCTGGTTCACGCCGACTGGCGACGCCCCCCGGGTCACTGGCGCTTCTGTCGGCGCCGCCGCCATGCCGCACGGCATTGCCCCCCCGGCTCGCTGCGCGAGGCCCTGGCAGCCCCGCTGCCCGCCGCCGGGCAGGCCATCGCCCACAGCCGCTTCCTGGCCGTGGACCTGGAGACCACCGGGCTGGACCCGGAGCACGACCGCATCCTCAGCATCGGCTGGGTGGCCATGGACGGCGCCTGCATCGACCTGGCCACCGCCGATCAGCGCCTGGTGCGCGCCGAGGGACCGGTGCCGGAGGCCAGCGCAGTCATTCACCGCATTACCGACCAGCGCGCCGCCAGCGGCATGGCCCTGGATGCCGCGCTGGAGGCCCTGTTCCGCGCACTCGCCGGACGCGTCATGGTGGCGCACCACGCGGCGCTGGAGATAGGCTTCCTGGAACAGGCCTGCCAGCGGCTGTACGGCGTGCGCCCGCCGCTGCCCATCGTGGACACCCTGCGCCTGGCGGAGACGGCCCTGCGCCGCGCCGGCCAGCCGATCCCCGCCCACGGGCTACGCCTGCACACCCTGCGCGCGCGCTACAACCTGCCGGCCTACCGCGCGCACGACGCGCTGTTCGACGCCATCGCCGCGGGCGAGCTGTTCGCCGCCCTGCTCAGCCGGCAATCGCCGGACGGCAAGCTGCCGCTCGGGCGTGTGCTGTTCCGTCCCGCGTGGCTTTGGTGAGCGCCGCCAGCCAGCCATTCGCGTGCTATCCTCGCACCCACCAACGGGGGCCGTACCGCCCCCTTTCAACCGCATCCGCAAAACCTTTCCGGAGGCCCTGATGAGCGACAACATCGAGTCCACCCTTACCGAGACGCGCCACTTCGCGCCCCCGGCGGCGTTTACCGAAAACGCGCGCCTGAAACCGGAGGATCTCGAGGCCCTGCACCAGAAGGCAGAGGCCGACTATGAAGGCTTCTGGTGCGATCTCGCGCGCGAAAAGATCGACTGGCAGACCGAATTCACCCAGGGTCTGGACGACTCCCGCGCGCCGCATTACCAGTGGTTCGCCGACGGGCGCATGAACGTCTCCTACAACTGCATCGACCGCCACCTGGAAGTCCGCGGCGACAAGACCGCCATCATCTTCGAGGCCGAGAACGGCGACACCCGCCACCTGACCTACCGCGACCTCTACAACGAGGTCGGCAAGCTGGCCAACGCGCTCAAGACCATGGGCGTGGAGAAGGGCGACCGCGTCATCATCTACATGCCGATGAACGCCGAGGCCGTGATCGCCATGCAGGCCTGCGCCCGCATCGGCGCGATCCACTCGGTGGTGTTCGGCGGGTTCTCCGCCGACGCCCTGCGTGACCGCGTGGTGGATTCCGGCGCCAGGGTGGTCATCACCGCCGATGGCGGCGAGCGCGGCGGCAAGGTCGTCGGGCTCAAGGCCAACGTCGACAAGGCGCTGGACGCCAATGCCGGCGACGTCGAGAAGGTGGTGGTGTGCAAGCGCGCCGGCAACGACGTGACCATGCACGAAGGCCGCGATGTCTGGTGGGATGACGCGGTGGACGGCGAATCCGTCGACTGCGAGCCCGAGTGGGTGGAATCCGAGCATCCGCTGTTCCTGCTCTACACCTCCGGCTCCACCGGCAAGCCCAAGGGCATCCAGCACTCCAGCGCCGGCTACCTGCTGGGCGCGATCGTCACCAACCAGTGGGTGTTCGACCTGCAGGGCGACGATGTCTACTGGTGCACCGCGGATGTCGGCTGGATCACCGGCCACACCTATGTCGCCTACGGCCCGCTGGCCGTGGGCGCCACCCAGGTTGTCTACGAAGGCACGCCGACCGTCCCCGACGCGGGGCGCTGGTGGAAGATGTGCCAGGACCACGGCGTGACCGTGTTCTACACCGCCCCCACCGCGATCCGCGCGCTGATGAAGGCCGGCCCGGACCTGCCGCAGCAGTACGACCTGTCGCGGCTGCGCCTGCTGGGCACGGTCGGCGAACCGATCAACCCCGAGGCCTGGATGTGGTACTACACCACCGTCGGCCAGGAGCGCTGCCCCATCGTCGACACCTGGTGGCAGACCGAGACCGGCGCCAACATGATCGCCCCCATCCCGGGCGCGACCACGCTGGTTCCCGGCTCCTGCACGAAGGCCCTGCCCGGCGTCGCCGCCGACGTGGTAGACGAGGACGGCAACAGTCTGGGCGCCGACCAGGGCGGCTACCTGGTCATCAAGAAACCGTGGCCGCACATGCTGCGCACCGTCTGGGGCGACGACCAGCGCTACAAGGACACCTACTGGCCCAGGTTCGGCGGCAAGTTCTACCTGGCGGGCGACTCCGCCCGGCGCGACGCCGAGGGCAACTTCTGGATCATGGGCCGCATCGACGATGTGCTGAACGTCTCCGGCCACCGCATGGGCACCATGGAGGTTGAATCCGCGCTGGTCGCGCACAAGGCCGTGGCCGAGGCCGCCGTGGTCGGCCGCCCGCACGACGTGAAGGGCGAGGCCATCGTCGCCTTCGTGATCCTGCAGGGCGATCGTCTGACTGGCGACGACGCCGAGGCGATGGTCAAGGAACTGCGCAACTGGGTCGCCGACCAGATCGGCCCGATCGCCAAGCCGGACGACATCCGCTTTGCCGACGGCCTGCCGAAGACCCGCTCCGGCAAGATCATGCGCCGCCTGCTGCGCTCCATCGCCAAGGGCGAGGAGATCACCTCCGACACCTCCACACTCGAGAACGAGGCCGTGATCCCGCAGCTCCAGGGTAAGGCCTGAACCGGAGGCCGGGGTATCGCACCCCGGCCCTGTTGTTCCCGTAGGAGGCCAGCCCCCTGGCCGATAGGGCCGATCCAGCACCCCATCGGCCAGAGGGCTGGCCTCCTACAGTTCAGGGGTATCATTCGTCATCACACGCCCTTACCCGTATCAACACACCCCAAGCCGCCCTGCCCATGAGCACCCACCATTCCGACGACCACAAGGACCCAACACAGGCCCCGCGTCTGCGCGTCCTGCTGGGCGAGGTCACCGCGATGGGCCCGGGCAAGGCCATGTTGATGGAGGCCATCCGTGACCAGGGCTCGATCTCCGCGGCGGCCCGCCATGTCGGCATGTCCTATCGCCGCGCCTGGGACCTGGTCGAGACCATGAACCAGAGCTTCCGCGAACCCGTGATCGCCACCGCCAAGGGCGGCTCCGGCGGGGGCGGCGCGCAGATCACCGACTTCGGCGAGACCGTGCTGACGCGATACCGCGACATGGAACGCAAGGCCTGCGAGGCCCTGCGCGACGAACTGCACGCCTTCGCCGACTTCCTCGCCGACGACCACAAGCCGTAACCAGCGCCCGAACCTTGACGGCCCTCCCCCGGCCCCGCATCATTGCGCCAGCCGATATGCAAACTGAAATATAACGAACCGCATATCCCCAACCTCACCGTCACTGCGAGGAACCGCGCGACGCAGCACGAAAGCAGCGAAGCTGCGTTGAACGGCCGCAGGCCGGCCCGAAGGGCGAGCGCAGCGAGTAATCGCAAATAGAACCACCCGAACCCACCTGGACCCAACCACCGGTAAGCCCCCACAACATGCACCTGCGCGCCCTCCTCCTGACCCTGCTCCTCCTGCTGCCCGGCCCGGCCGCCGCCAATGGCCCGCTGACCATCGCCGCCGCCTCCGACCTGCGCTTTGCCCTGGACGAGATCCTGGACGCCTACCGCGAGGCCTATCCGGATGACCGCGTGCGCGTGACCTACGGCTCCTCCGGGCGCATGACCACGCAGATCCTGAACGGCGCGCCCTACGACCTCTTCTTCTCCGCCGACATCGCCTACCCGCAGACACTGCACGCCGAGGGGCACGCGGTCACCGAGCCGGAGGTCTACGCCATCGGCCGGATCGTGCTGTGGAGCAACCGCATGGATGCCTCCGAGCGGACGCTGGAAGACCTGACGCGCGACGACATCCGCCGCGTGGCCATCGCCTCGCCCACGCACGCCCCCTACGGCGTGCGCGCGATGGAGGCGCTGAAGGCCGCCGGCGTCTGGGACGAACTGCAGCCCAAGATCGTCAACGGCGACAACATCGCCCAGACCGCGCGCATGGTGCAGGCCGGCGGCGCGGACATCGGCATCATCGCCCTGTCGCTGGCCGAGTTTCCCGATCTGGCCGAGCACCCGCACTACCTGATCGACGACGCGCTGCACGAACCGCTGACCCAGGGCTTCGTGATCACCCGCCGCGGCGCGGACAACGACACCGCGCACCGCTTCGCCGAGTACATGAATGGCGACAACGCGCGCGAGATCATGCGCCGCTACGGCTTCGAGATGCCCGGGAGCGAATAACGCAATGCTGGACCTGAGCCCCACGGACTGGATGGCGATCGAGGTCACCCTCAAGCTCGCGCTCTACACCACGCTGATCCTGCTGGTCATCGCCACGCCGATCGCCTGGTGGCTGGCCAACGGGCGCGGCTCCCCCGGCGTGCGCACCGCGGTGCAGGCCCTCGTCGCCCTGCCGCTGGTGCTGCCGCCCACCGTGCTCGGCTTCTATCTATTGGTCCTGCTCGGCCCGGCCGGGCCGGTCGGCAGCACGCTGGAGAGCTGGGGCCTGAACCACCTGGCCTTTACCTTTCAGGGCATCCTGATCGGCTCGGTGATCTACTCCCTGCCGTTCGCGGTGCAGCCGTTGCAACAGGCCTTCGCCAACCTCGGCCGACGCCCGGTGGAGATCGCCGGCTCGCTGGGCGCCGGGCGCATCGACCGCTTCTTGACCGTGATCCTGCCGATGACCCGCGGCGGCTTCATCGTCGCCGCCACGCTCGCGTTCGCCCACACCCTCGGCGAGTTCGGCGTGATCCTGATGCTGGGCGGCGCGATCCCCGGCGAGACCCAGGTGCTGTCCATCCTGATCTACGACCACGCCGAGGCGATGGACTTCGACTCCGCCCACCGCCTGTCCTTCGGGCTGCTGGTGTTCGCCTTCGCCGTGCTGTTCATCGTCTACGCGATCAACCGCCGCTTCGACACGGTGCGCCTGTGACCCGGCCCCAGCCCGACACGCTGCGCATCCAGGCCCGGCTGGAACGCCCCGGCTTCGTGCTGGACGTGGACACCGCCTTCCCGCTGGAAGGCGTGACCGCCCTGTTCGGCCGCTCCGGCTGCGGCAAGACCACACTGCTCCGCATCATCGCCGGGCTGGAGCAGCCGCCCGGCGGCGAGGTGCACTTTCGCGATACCGCCTGGCAGTCCGGCAAGACCTTCGTCCCGCTGCACCGCCGCCGCGTCGGCCTCGTGTTCCAGGAGTCCACCCTGCTGCCGCACCTGTCGGTACGCGGCAACCTGCTCTACGGCTACAAGCGCACGCCGGAGCCCCTGCGCCGCCTGCACCTGGACGAGGTCGCCCGCCTGCTCGGCATCGACGACCTGCTGGAGCGCCGCGCCGATCAGCTCTCCGGCGGCCAGCGCCAGCGCGTCGCCCTCGGCCGCGCCCTGCTCACCAGCCCCGACCTGCTGCTGCTCGACGAACCGCTAAACGCCCTGGACACCCAGACCAAGCGCGAGATCATGCCCTTCCTAGCCCGCCTGTCCGACGAGACCGGCATCCCCAGCCTGCTCGTCACCCACGCCCCCGACGAGGTCGAACGCCTCGCCACCCGCGTCGCCTTCATGCACGACGGCCAACTCGAACGCCTGGAACCCCTGCGCGAAGCGCTCGCCCGCGCCGACTCCCCCCTGTTCCGCGAAGAAGGCGCCGTCTCCGTCCTGCAAGGCGAACTGGGCCCAGCCGATGCCCACGGCCTGCACCCCTTCGGCCCGCCCGAGGCCCGCTATCGCGTACCGTCCACCCCCGGCGCCACCAACGATGCCGGCCGCCCGGCCCGCCTGCGCATCGACGCCCGCGACGTCGCCATCGCCCTGACTCCGCCCCAGGACGTCTCCATCCTCAATATCATCCCCGTCACCATCGAGTCGCTGGATGAGGCGCCCGGGCACCACGGCCCCGCACGCGTGCTTGCCGTGTGCCGGCAGGACGATGGGCAGACGTTGATGGCGGAACTGACGAAGTTATCTACCGAACGGCTTGGTCTCCAGCCCGGCGCTCGTGCCCATGCGCTCGTCAAATCCGTTGCCTTTCTCGACTGAACGGCGCTCGCGTACACCGCGAATCGGAGCAACCACCGACCGGCTCGCAAACCCACAACGTCCATGCCAGAATCCAGCTAACTGCCATGCAAGCTGGCGACCACCCAACCTACCGACTCACGAAACCTGTCTACACCGCAACATATCCAGGATCCATCGTCGCGCATGCACCATACCCCGCTGAATACACGCCCGTTCTGGCCGCCGCCTCATCCGGGATATATCGCGCGCACGTTCAACAAATATCCGTGCGCGCCGTCTAATACGCTGTGAAATATATGTCAGGTATCGCCTGGTCATATACACGTTTTCGAAATAAATCGGGGCGTTCATGGTGCCAGGCCTTGAGGGTTTCCACCGGTGTCCGGTGCCCAAGCGCCTTCTGCCCGATGTGATGGTTGTACAGCCGCTGGTAGTGTCGCAGGGCGTCGTGCAGGTGCTGACCGGAATCGAAGTGATGCGTCCGCAGCAGGTCGGCGATGCGCCCGTTGAAGCGCTCGACCATACCGTTGGTCTGGGGCCGCTTGGGCCGGATCAGGCGATGCTCGATCCCGTGCTCGGCGCACAGCCGGTCGAACGGGTGACGCCCGGTCGGCTCACGCTCCCCGGTCGCGGCCAATCGATCCGTGAACTCCTTGCCGTTGTCGGTGACAAGGTGGGTGATATGGAATGGCGCTTTCTCGAGAAGCTTCTTCAGAAAGCCGCGCGCGGCTTCGGCGCTCTTGGCCCGTCGCACCTCCAGGTAGACCCAGCGGCTGGC
>NZ_KB907130.1 GCF_000381825.1 Thioalkalivibrio sp. ALJT | reverse complement strand
TCGGTGATTTGTTCCTGCGTCAGGCCATTCGTGCCGGCCACCTCGGTCACACCCAGCTCGGAGGTGCGCGAGTCGACGCCGTTCACAGCAATGGTCTGACCCTGGTTCGCGCCCACCTGGAAGAAGATATCCTCGACACTGCCATCCAGGATGCGGCCGCCGTTGAACTCGGTGCTGTTGGCAATGCGCGAAACTTCCGACATCAACTGCTGCACTTCGTCATTCAGGGCCTGACGATCCGACGCCGAGTTGGAATCGTTCGCCGCCTGCACGGACAGTTCACGCGCCCGCTGCAGGGCATCACCCACCGTGCTCAATGCCCCTTCCGCAGTCTGCGCGAAGGAGATGCCATCATTGGAGTTGCGCACCGCCTGGTTCAAACCACGGATCTGGGTGCTGAAACGCTCGGAAATGGCCAGACCGGCCGCGTCATCCTTGGCGCTGTTGATCCGCAGGCCCGAGGACAGACGCTCCAGGCTCTGTGCCAGGGCACCCTGCGAGGCACCCAGATTCCGCTGGGCGTTCAGCGACAGAATGTTGGTGTTGATGATTTGGGACATGGTCGCTCTCCTGTAGAGTCGTAACTCGCCGCCTCGGGCGGTTCGGTTGGCGGTCCTGACCCGCCTTCAGTTCCCTTAACGACCACTCAACCCGTTCCTTTAGCCGGTTTTTCGGTTTTTTTGCATGGCGCCCGGTCGCCCGGGTAACGCGTTCTGCCCTCAGCCCTGGCGGATGCGGATTGAGGGTCGCTGCGCCCGTTCGGCCGCTGCATCCAGTGCCCGGACGAATATCGGCCGATACGCGGCATACACCTCGCCCAGGCCTCCAAACGCGGGGTTGATCTGGCTACGCCGACTGGAGCTGCCGCTGACACCCACGGTCTCCGGCGTGATCGCCTCACCATGCGCATTGGCACAATCCGGTTCCCAGTCCAGTCCATGCGCCTGCAGTACGTCGCTCACATGCCGGTCCGGTGCCTCCAGCATCTCCTCGTAGCGGATGCGCTGCACCCGATCCGGGAACAGTTCTTCCCAGTGGTCCGTGAGTCCTCGGTACAGGACGATGAACTCCGCAATGGTGTCGACCGCCCAGGCATACGGGAGCCTGTGTGCAAACCAGCGCATAAAGATCGCCATCGCGTTCTCGACCGGATCCCGCTCGCAGAAGACAAGGCGCGTATCCGGATTCAGCGTCATGATGGTGCCCGCATGCAGGATGTTCCCCGGGTTGGTCAGAAGATGTGTCCGGATAGCCGGATCCCGCGGTTCGCCCCAGGTGGCATCCACCCAGGTCCGCAGTTGCTGAATTCCGGCACCGTCCATCTCCCGCAACACCAGCGGGTACCGCTTGCGTACCGCACTCGGCAACTGGGTCAGCACCTCCCTCAGGGCTGCCAGCTCGCCGTAATCGCGGATACGACTGTGGGCAGCAAGCGCACCCTCCAGCAAGGACTTGCCAGAGCGAGGCGGGCCCAGCACCAGCGTCAGCGGCCTGGGCGATACCTCGGGCCCCTGAATCCCGGCCACCCATTGCGTATCGAATAGCTTTTCGGTTGCCCGGAAGGTCTTGCGCATCGCGCCGGCCCGGACTTGTTCGACCTCTTTCCCGATCACTTCCGCCTGGCAGCGATTGCCCGCCTGGTAGGATTCGAAGGCGGCATCCACCTCGCCTGCATCATGCCGCAGCTTGGCCAGCGCGAAGTGCATACGACCCTGATCGCGAAGGTCGTATTTACCCTTCTTCAGCACGCGCTCCAGCTCGTGGCGCGTGGATGACTCCGGCGAAAAATAGCGGGAATGGGCATAGGAGAACCAGAGCTTGGCCTTGTGCCGATCCGTCGCGACCAGGGATTCCAGAATCTCGGAGGCCTCCTCCCATTTCCCCTCGGCCTGCAATACGATCGCGTAGTTATCCAGCGCCAGGAGCATATCGGGGTCCAGCCGCAGCGCTTCCCGCAACGCAGCCCCGGCCGCATCGTAACGCCCGCGCAGGATCAGGATGCCGGCGAGGGCGTTGTAGCCGGCCGCGTCTTCCGGATGCATCTGGACCAGCTTCGATGCATATAACGTCGCAGTGCTGTACTGCTGGCGTTCGAACGCCGCCTGAATCAGCAACCGCAGTGCATCGGTGCTGTCCGGCTCGATGCCGAGGATCTCCCCGCACAGGCTCTGCAACTCGTCAAATGCGCCATCATCCAACGCCCGCCGGGCCTTCTTGACCAACCCCCCGACCCTGGAGGGCTTCGCTTTCACCTTTCTGCCTGCCTTCCGCGCCGCCATACGCCTCCCGGTCTTTCGTCCGTTTCGGGCCAGTATAGCGGGCCATACGCCCACCCGGACGCGTCCCCCAACATCTGTCCGACGCCTCCGCACCCACTGACGGACTATCCCGCCCCGGACCCTGCCCCGCATCCCGACACGGTTTCCGGAATGAAGCCCCAACGACTTTCCGATCTCCCAACGCCAGGATCCCGATAACCCCTGCACGGTTTCCGGGATGACCGCCCTGTGGCGATGCGGGCTTTGCGGTGCCCGCGGTGATCCAGGTTGGGGCCCGTCCGAGTGGAACGCGGGCGGGCTAGATCAGCCAGGTGGTGCCGATGCGATGCTCGGGGGTGGCACCGGGGATCAGGTCCATCAGCGCCCAGCCAAAGATCAGGGTGATGAAGGCCCCGCAAAAGATGGTGGCCACGAACAGGCCGATGCGGTTGCCCCGTTTGAGCCCGAGGATGCCGCGCAGCGACCAGTACAGGAGCCACAGGCTGTAGAAGATCAGCGCCAGCCCGATGCTGTTGCCCCAGGGCCACGGGAAAGCGGCCGCCACCTTGCCGACCCAGGCCGGCAACAATCCGATACTCACCGCAAGCATGGCCCGGTCGGGGTCCCCCCGGCCCTGAAACAACTCCGACAGGTAATGCGCGGACCAGGCCAGCCCCAGGGTGCCCACGCTCATGGCCAGCACGCTGTAAAGCCCGAAACCCCAGGCGTTCGGCATCGCCTCGGGCGGCAAACCGGCAGGGATTATCTGGTAGAGCCACTGACTGATAATCACGCTGGCCAGCAACACCGGAAACGCCAGCCGCAGGAAGGTTTGCCACCACGGCGGCACCGAGTCCAGCGCCCCGGCCGCGCGCACCGCGGCCAGTGGATTCAGGAACGTGCGCAGCGTCCAGCGCACGGGATTGAATGGAGTCATCACGGTCATGGCTGGAGTATGTGGCAAAGACATGACCATTCCATGACAAGCCGGCACCCGCCCGGTTGGTACCAATACGGCTCTGCCAGATCGCGATGAAGGTGGTGTGTGCTACGCAATGCGTTTGCCGGGGCCGGCCTCGGCCCCTCCGATCAGGCCAGACGTGCGTGCATCATCACATCATGGGTGTCCTAATACGGGCCGAGCGTCAACACCAGGATCACCAGCACGCAGGTCTCCGCCAGTTCCAGCGTGGCCCCGGCGGTGTCGCCAGTGAAGCCGCCCAGCCAGTCTTTCAGGGCGCGGGTGGCGCCCCAGACGAGCAGCGCGGTGGCGAGCAGGGCCGGAATCACGCCCCACAGTCCGGACACCAACCCCAGCGCCAGCAGCAGCAAGGTCACGCTGCCAATCACGCCCGTGGCAGCCCTGCGAGGCAGGTGCTGCGCCATCTCCGCGCCCAGCCCTGTCGGGTTCACGTAGGGCATCGTCAGAAACAGCACCGGGGGCACCAGGCGAGCCACCACAATCACCAGCAGCACGACGATCCACGCACCGGCCTCCACCACGGCCACCAGGGCCGCGAACTTGACCAGCAACACGAGGATGAGCGCCGCGACCGCCATTGGCCCGCTGGCGGGGTCCTTCATGATGGCGCGGGCGCGTTCCGGGTCGCGGTGACTGCCGACCCGGGCATCTACCGTATCGGCCAGCCCGTCCAGATGCAGCGCACCGGTAAGACCCACCCAGAGCGCCAGTAGCAGCGCCGCCACCAGCGGGGGTGGCGCACCGGGGATCGCCGTCAGCGTCATGCCCGCCAGCGCCAGAAGCAGTCCCAGAACCAGTCCGACCAGCGGATACGCCAGCAACGAACGCCCGAGATCCCCCGGTTGTGGTTCCAGTGCCGGCGTCGGCAATCGCGTCAGAAACTGCACCGCCAGCCACACAGGCGCCAGTATCGCGTTCACACCACACCCCCCGGCTCGATCTTCCATTGCACGCCACCGCCCGGCCCCAACGCCCTTCGCATTCCCCCTGCAGGAGCGTGCCTGCACACGAAGCCTCCGCCAGCGCCCGGAATCACCACGAGCTTTACCGGCCCGCACACCCCCACCGCCTGCAACCATCGGGGGTTTCGGAATTTCATCCTGCCACTTCCACCACATGAAGCGAGGCCAGCGGGGCCTCGATCGCGAGCAACTGCTCCAGCGGCTGGCCCTCAAGATGCGCACGCAGCAGCCGGATCACGCCGCCGTGCGTGACCACCAGCACCCGGTCCCCCGGCGTGACCACGCGCCGCGCCCAGCCCTCCAGTACCCGGTCGCGAAAACGGGCCAGATCCTCACCGTTCGGGGGCGGACAACCGAACGGGTCCTGCCAGAAGCGCCCCAGGGCATCCGCGTCCTGCTGCATGATCTGCTCCGCCGTCCGCCCTTCCCAGTCACCAAAGTGCAGCTCCCGGAACCGGGGTTCGCTCTGCAGCGGCAGTCCGGCAACCTGCGCAAAGCGTTCAGCAGGGCGCCGGCACCGCTGCAACGGAGAGGTCACGATGCGGTCCCACGGACCGGAGTCGGCAAACGCTGCCCGCATCGCCTGTTCACCCGCTACGGTCAGCGGGTCATCGCAGCCGCTACCGCGAAAGCCGCTCCCCGTGGTCTCGCCGTGGCGCAGCAGGCCGATGCGTGCCATGCCGTTTACCCGACCTCACCGGACACGCCGGCCTCGGCAAAGGTCGCCATGCCGGCATGCAGCTGACAGGCCAGGCGTAACAGCGGCACGGCCATCGCCGCGCCGCTGCCCTCGCCCAGGCGCATCTCCAGGCCCAGCAGAGGCTCGGCCGCCAGCGCCTCCAGCAGCCGCGCATGCCCCGGTTCCGCCGAGGCATGCCCGTAGAAGAACCATTGTTCGGCACCCGGGCACAGCCGCGTAGCCACCAGCGCCGCGGCAGTGCTGATGAAGCCATCCACCAGCACCGGAAGCCCGATCTGCGCCGCCGCGATATAGCTCCCCGCAAGCCCTGCGATCTCGAAACCGCCCAGCGCGCCCAGGCTGCCCAGGGCGTCGCCCCTTACTCCGGCGTGCAGCGCCAGTGCATGTTCGATTACCGCGGCCTTGTGTTGCACGCCTGGTGCATCCAGCCCCGTACCGGGCCCGGCCAGTTCAACCGCCGGGCGTTCCAGGATGGAACAGGCCAGGGCGGCTGCCGCCGTGGTATTGCCGATCCCCATCTCCCCACCGATGAACAACTGCGCGCCGCCGCGCCGGGCGCGTTCCGCGCACTGGCGCCCCACGTTCAGGGCCTGTTCCAGCTGCCCCGGCGTCATTGCGGCCTCACGTGCGAGGTTGGCCGTACCCGGGCCCAGCGCAACCTCCCGGATGGAGGCAGCCCCGGGCACCGCGTGTGCCGTGCCCAGATTGATCACCTCCAGCTCCGCGCCCAGCTCCCCCGCCAGCACCGCAATCGCCGCACCACCGGAGGCGAAGTTCGCCAGCATCTGAGCCGTCACCGACTGCGGAAAGCGCGAGATGCCTTCCTCCACGACCCCGTGATCACCGGCAAACACCGCGATCTGGATCCGTTCGATGGCCGGGCAAGTGCGGCCCTGCATTGCGGCCAGTCGTTCCGCCACGCCCTCCAGCCGCCCGAGCGCACCCGGCGGCTTGGTCAGCTGGCCCTGCCGCTCCGCCGCCGCGCGGCCGGCGTCCGCATCCAGTGGCGCCGGTGGCACCTGCAGCCAGTCACAATCCTCGGTCACATCCCCTCCTCGCTCTGCACCTGCAAACTCCCCCGTGTCGCCAGCCCGGGCCACCCACCTGCCCTCTTCCACACCACAGCCCCTTCGCACTGTCATCCCGACCGCCGATCTTCATCCCGGCCGCAGCGCGGCCGAGAGCCGGGCTTTCACAGCGGTTCGCCTTTCAGGATGTGCGGGAGGCCGGCGACAGTGAGCACGACGCGATCCATCTTCGGGGCCAGGCGCTGGTGCAGCCAGCCGGCCTCGTCGGCGAAGCGGCGCGACAGGGGATCGATCGGGGTAATCCCCAGCCCGGTCTCGTTGCTGACCAGGATCAGCGTTCCCGGAAGCGCCGGCAATGTCTCCAGTAGCGCCTCGCGCTCGCGTTCGATCCGTGGCTCGTCTTCGCTGCACAGAAGCTGGGTGAGCCACAGCGTCAGGCAATCCACCAGGAGACAGCGGCCTGGCGCCGCGGCCCGTTCCATCTGCGCAGCCAGATCGGTGCCCGCCTCGATCAGCCCCCAGTCGGCCGGACGGTCCGCGCGGTGCCGCTCGATCCGGCGCGCCATCTCGGCGTCGTCGGCGCGGGCCGTGGCCACGTAGGTGACCGGCCGGTCGGAGCTGGCGGCCAGACGTTCCGCCAGCCGACTCTTGCCCGAGCGCACGCCCCCCAGGATCAGCGTCTTCATCCGGTGCCCTTCCCCGTTCCACCCGGCTGCAGCAGGCGTTGGATTCGCTCCATGTCCAGGTATTCCTCCAGCGTGTCGGCCAGGCGTTCCAGACCACGCTTACGTGTAGCGTCCAGGTCCTCAGTCTGCGTCTGTCCCGGTGCGAGGCCCGCCCATTCCAGGATCGTGGCCAGTGCCCCGGCCTGGTCCAGCATCCCGTGCAGGTAGCTGCCGATCACCGCATCGTCTTCGCTGCGCGCGCCGTCCGGCCCGTGCTCGAGCTGCAGCAGTGGCCGCTGCAGTCCGTCCCCGCGGGTCACCCCGGCGTGGATCTCGTAGCCGGACACCGCCACCGAGTCGTCCAGCACCTGGCGCCCCTGGACCCGCGCCAGACGCTTCTCCGCGGCCAGGGTCGTTTCCACCTCCAGCAGACCCAGACCCGCGGTCGAACCCGCGGAACCCTCCACTCCGTCCGGGTCGTGCACGGCTCGGCCCAGCATCTGGAAGCCGCCGCAGATCCCCAGCACCCGGCCACCGTAGCGCACATGCCGCTCCAGCGCGGCGTCCCAGCCCTGCGCGCGCAGCCAGGCCAGGTCACTGCGCACCGCCTTGGACCCCGGCAGGATCACCAGATCCGCCGGCTGTAACGACTCGCCAGGCCCGACAAAACGCAGATCCACCGCCGGGTGCAGGCGCAGCGGGTCGAAATCGGTATGGTTGGAGATACGCGGCAGGGCCGGCACGACCACCTTCAGCGCATCCGTAGCCTTCTCCGGCACTGCCTCGCGCGGCAGGGCATCCTCGGCATCCAGATAAAGCCCGTGCAGGTACGGAATCACGCCGAGCACCGGCTTGCCGGTCTCCTGTTCCAGCCAGTCCAGCCCAGACTGCAGCAGGGCCACGTCGCCACGGAAACGATTGATCACGAAGCCGCGCACTCGGGCGCGCTCGCTTGCGCTCAGCAGCGCCAGGGTGCCGACCAGATGGGCGAACACCCCGCCGCGGTCGATATCCGCAACCAGGATCACCGGGCAGTCCACCGCCTCGGCAAAACCCATGTTCGCGATATCCCCCGCGCGCAGGTTGATCTCCGCCGGCGAGCCGGCGCCTTCCACCAGCACATGCTCGAAGCGGGCGCACAGCCGCGCATGCGCCGCCCGCACCGCCGCAAACGCCGCCGGCTTGTAGTCGTGGTAGGCACGCGCATCCATCTGCGCCGCCGCGCGACCATTGATGATGACCTGCGCGCCCTGATCCGAGCTGGGCTTGAGCAGCACCGGATTGAAGTCCGTATGCGGCTCCAGGCCGCAGGCCGCCGCCTGCAGCGCCTGGGCACGACCGATCTCGCCACCGTCCACGGTGACCGCGCTGTTCAGCGCCATGTTCTGTGGCTTGAACGGTGCCACACGCCGCCCGCGCCGATGCAGCACGCGCGCGAGCCCGGCCACGAGCACGCTCTTGCCGGCATCCGAGGTGGTCCCCTGCACCATCAGCGTCGTAGCGTTCACAACGCCTCCAGTGCCTGTTCCAGACGGTGCCACTGAGCCTCGTCGCCCGGCAGCCCGAAACGCAGGCTGGCGGGGTCGTCGAAACGACGCACCAGGATGGCCTGTCGCGCGAGCGCATCCTGAAGCACGACCGCATCCTCGCGCCGTACCCAGCGAAACAGTGCAGCCCCCCCCGCAGTCGTTATCCCGCAGCGCCGCAGTAGCTGCTCGAGGCGCGCACCTGCCAGTGTCAGGGTCGCGCGGGTCTGCTCCTGCCAGGCGCGATCCTCCAGTGCGCGCGTGGCGGCCCAGCGCGCCGGGCCGGACAGCGCCCACGGGCCCAGCCGCTCCGCCAGCGCCGCCCGCAGCGCCGGTTCTGCCGACAGGAACCCGACCCGCGCCCCGGCCAGCCCGAAGAACTTGCCCAGCGATCGCAACACCAGCAACCCCGGTCCCGGGCCCGAATCCGGGGTCGCCGTCAGCACACTATGCTCGGGCACCGTGTCCATGAAGGCCTCGTCCACCACCAGCCAGCCGCCGCGACCCACGAGCTGCTGGTGCCAGCGCAGCAGCGTCTCCACGGGCACGCGCAGTCCGGTCGGGTTGTTAGGGTTGACCAGCACCAGCACATCCAGATGCGGCAGACGCGCCTCGATCGCGGCCTGCACCCCTTCACCAAGCGCCGGGAGCGCCTCGACCCGGTGCCCGGCCAGGCGCCAGCCCCGCGCATGCTCGTTGTAGCTGGGTGCCAGGATCCCGACCCGGGCGGCCACCGGACGCAATTGTGGCAGCAGCTGGATGGCTGCCTGCGAGCCGGGCAGCGGCAACAACCCCTCGCAGCCGTAATAGCGCGCCGCAGCCGCCTCCAGACCGTCATCCGACTCCGGCAGACGCGCCCAGACCACCGCCGGGGGCAAGCCCAGCGGGTAGCCGTTTGGGTTGATGCCGGTTGACAGGTCCAGCCAGTGTTCCGGCGCGATCCCGTAATGCCTGGCCGCCGCGCGCAGGCCGCCGCCATGGACCTGGGTCAGCGCGGCCCCGGCTACCTCTGCAGCGGCAGCCGGCGGGTCACAGGATCGCAATGCTGACCCCGACCACGATCGCACCCATCCACAACGACAGCGCCCGGTCTACCAGCCCCATCGCCGCACGAATGCCGGCGGCATCCGGCATCGCCCCCATGCCCAGCCGCGGCCGCCACTGGGGTTCGCCCTGATACTGACCGGTACCACCCAGCACCAGTCCCAGGGCCCCCGCTCCGGCGGCCATCACGGAACCGGCATTGGGGCTCTTCCAGGCCGGGGCCTGCTCGCGCCAGCACTGCAAGGCATCGCGGGTACGTCCGGCCAGAGCGTACGCCAGTGCGGTCAGGCGCGCCGGGACCCAGTTCAACAGGTCATCCAGCCGCGCAGCCGCCCACCCGAAGCGCGAGTAACGCGCGTTGCGGTAGCCCCACATGGCATCCAGCGTATTCACCAGGCGATACAGCACCACGCCGGGCGCGCCGGCCACCAGGAACCAGAAAATAGTGCCGAACAGGGCATCATTACCATTCTCCAGCACGGACTCGACTGTCGCGCCGCTGACGCCCCTCGTATCCAGGGCCTCGCTGTCGCGGCTGACCAGCTTCTGCACTTCCTGCTGCGCCTGGCCCAGATCGTCGATCTCCAGTGCGCGCGCGACGCGTTCGGCGTGCTCGTCCAGACTGCGCCAGCCCAGCGCCAGCGTCAGCACGATCAGCCCCACCAGCCAGACCGGCAACAGTTGCTGCAACCAGAGCGTGACCAACACGCCGGGCACGACCAGTGCGGCCAGCAGCATTGCGCCGCGGACCCGGCCATCGTGATAGAAGCGCCGCTCCATGCGCTGGACCAGCAGGCCGAAACCGGCCAGCGGGTGCCAGCGCTTCGGGTCCCCGAACATGCGATCCACTACCAGCGCCCCAACGAGCGTGAGAAACGCGATCAGTATCGGATCATTCACCCTTCTGTTCTCCCTTTAGCGTGTCACCGCTACTGCCCCAGCGGTCTTCGAAAATCAGTTCGTCCAGCGATCGGCGCTCATCCCAGCCCGCCTGCTCCAGCATCGGGCGTTCGTAGAAGCCGTCCACATGCCCCAGGCAGAGGATCGCGATCGGACTTGCCCCGGCAGGCATCTCCAGCGCTGTTGCCAGCCACTCCGGGTCGAACAGCGACACCCAGCCCATGCCAAGCCCCTCGGCCCGCGCGGCCAGCCACAGGTTCTGGATCGCACAGGCGGCCGAGCACAGATCCATTTCCGGCAAGGTTCGTCGCCCCAGCACGTAGCGTTCACGCCGATCGGTCAGCGCGACTACCAGCACTTCGCCGGCATCACGAATACCCTCCAGCTTCAGCCGCTGCACTTCGGCCGCGCGCTCGCCACAGGCCTGTGCGGTACGTTCCTGCTCCGCGGCCACATGACCATGCAGGCGCTCGCGCAAGGCGGGAGCGGTGATGCGCAGGAACCGCCACGGCTGCATGTAACCCACACTCGGGGCCTGGTGCGCCGCCTCGAGTAACCGCCGCAAAACCGCCGGGTCCACCGGTTCGGGGCGGAAATGCCGCATATCGCGGCGTTCGGCGATCACGCGATAGATCGCCTTGCGTGCATCCGCGACAAAGGCATGGGGTGTACGAGCAGGGGTGTCGGAGGACATGCGGACTTCCGTCGGGGCGATCGCGCAACATAGCAACCGGCCGCTGTCCGTATGCCCGAGCGGCAAACGTCCAGCCAACCGGCACCCACTGCACCGTCGCAGGTTTTTCAGGGCGACGCCGATCCGCATTCATGGACCCGCGTTGCCGTCTCCAGAATCGTCTCCGGGCGCGCGCACCACGACACCGCCAGATCGGCGGACAGTTTACCGCGCAGTACCTACTCACCATGGTCTGGCTGGCAGGCCGGGGTTCCGGGCCGGTGCGCCTGCGGGGCGGCGCCGACCCTCTACCCGCTTCCCGATCCATAACAATCGTGTCAGCACCGGGGCATGCACGACCGCCGCATCCAGCATCGTGTGATGCAAAACCATCATCCCGTGTGCAAGTAGACCTCGGGCGCAAGAAAACCCGGATCAAACCATTCGGTGTTTCCGGGCCGCCCGGTCGCGGAAACACCGCGGCGCCACGCGGCTGTGCCGATGGATCGGTGTTCGCTTGAATCCCGCAAATCTTTGCGCGGCATCGGACAAGCGGGCATATAAGGATACGCCGATATGGCTGCATTGGCCACCAGGCCTACGCGTAGGCCCTTGTGATCGGCTGCTATCATCGCCGATGATCTGGCGCCCAACAATTTCGCGCCTTGACCTTAAGAATATCTCCTAACTAACGGATTTCAATGATCAAAAAAAGCCGAACCTTCACCCTAGCCGGCAGCTTACTGGCACTACTTGTTCCCATGATGGCCGCGGCTTCGCCCGTGACGGTGGAGGACGATGGCGGCCACGAGCTGCGCCTCGACCAGCCCGCCCAGCGCATCGTCAGCCTGGCCCCGCACATCACCGAAGTCGTGTACGCCGTCGGCGCGGGCGATCGCCTGGTTGGGGCCACTCAATACAGCGACTACCCGCCAGAGGCCGCCGACCTCCCCCGGGTCGGCGGCTACAGCCGCATCGACCTGGAACGCGTGCTGAAACTGGAGCCGGACCTGATCATTGCCTGGCGCAGCGGCAACGCCGGCAGCCAGATCGAACGCCTGCGCGATCTCGGCATCCCGGTCTATGTCTCGGAGCCGCGACGCTTCGAGGGCGTCGCCTCCAGCATGCGGCGCATCGCCCGCCTGGCAGGTACCGCAGCCGCGGGCGATGCCGCCGCACAGGATTTCCTTGACCGTATCGAGGCCCTGCGCGACGAGTACGCCCACCGGCCCCCGGTCCGGGTGTTCTATCAGGTCTGGGAACAGCCGCTGATGACCATCAACGACCAGCACCTGATCGCCGAGGCAATCGAGGTCTGCGGCGGCGACAACGTCTTCGGTCACCTCGACCGACTGGTCCCGCGCATGGATCGCGAGGCGGTGATCGAAGCGGACCCCGAGGTCATCATCGGTGGCGGCATGGGCGAGGACCGGCCCGACTGGGTACGCGCCTGGGAACGCTGGGAGGACCTGACGGCCGTCCAGCGCGACAACCTGTTCTTCATTGCCCCTTCGCTACTGCAACGGCACACGCCGCGCATTGCCGAAGGGACCGCCCTGATGTGCGAGAAACTGGAACGCGCGCGATTGCGTCGCCCGGATCGATAACACCATGCGGCTCATTTCACATCCTCGCGGGCGCTGCGCGCCGGCGGTTGCGCGGCGCGCACGCCGATGACCCGCGCCTTCCTGCTGGCAATCGGGGTGCTGTTGCCGGCCTCCGTGCTGGCCGTACTGGTCGCGCTGGCCTTTGGCAGCGTGGCCATCCCCATGGCCGAGCTGCTGGCCGTATTCACCGATGATGCCTCGCGCCTGCACAGCACGCTGGTACTGGACCTGCGCCTGCCACGGGCCCTGGCCGCATTCGCGGCCGGCGGGCTGCTGGGGATCGCCGGGGCGCTGATGCAGGTGCTGCTGCGCAACCCACTGGCCGATCCCTATGTACTGGGGCTGTCCGGCGGGGCCTCGGTCGGGGCGCTACTGGCCATGCTGGCGGGTTTGTCGATGTTCTCCGTCTCGGTAGCCGCCTTCGCAGGCGCGTTGCTGTCCACCGTGATCGTGTTCGGTCTTGCCCACGGCACCGGCAGCTGGACACCAACGCGCCTGCTGCTCACCGGGGTGGTCGTAGCCGCTGGCTGGGGCGCAATGATCAGCTTCATCCTGGCTGTCAGCCCCACCGCGGAACTGCCCGGCATGCTGTACTGGCTGATGGGGGATGTGTCGCATGCCACGAACCCCTACCCGGCCTGGGGCGTGCTGGTGCTGGTCGTACTGCTGGCGCTGCCGCTGGGACGCACGCTGAACGTACTAGCACGCGGCCCGATGCAGGCCGCCGCCCTGGGTGTTGCGGTACGCCCGGTGGAGTGGAGCATCTACATCGCAGCCGCGCTGATCACCGCGACCGCCGTGACACAGGTCGGGGCGGTGGGCTTTGTCGGCCTGATCGTGCCGCACATGCTGCGCCTGATATTCGGCAACGACCAGCGCGTGATCCTGCCGGCCTCAGCTCTGGCCGGTGGCATCCTGCTCACCCTGGCAGATACCCTCGCCCGCACCATCATCGCGCCGGAACAGCTCCCGGTCGGGGTTATTACCGCCATGCTGGGGGTCCCCGTATTTCTTTTCCTGCTCTACCGGAGCCGCTGATGGCCGAGCGCCCGCAACCCGTCGCCCGCCCGCAACCGCATCGCGACGTCGCGGAGGCCCGCAGCGTGCATGAGGCCCCGGGGCCGGACACCCTGCTGGCCACGCGCAATCTGGTCATCGACGTCCCCGGTCGCACGGCCGGGGCGCCCCTGGACCTGACGGTAAACCCCGGCCAATGCTGGGGCATCCTCGGGCCCAACGGCGCCGGCAAGAGCACCTTGCTGCACACCCTGGCCGGTCTGCGCGATGCCCGCGCCGGTCGCGTCGAACTGCAGGGGACCCCGCTGGCACAGCACGCGCGCCGCGACCTGGCGCGCGGCCTTGGGCTGGTGTTTCAGAAGCACCACGACGGCTTCCCGGCCACCGTACTGGAGACCGCGCTGATTGGTCGCCACCCGTATCTGCGCCCCTGGGACATCGAGACGGCACAGGACTACACCCTCGCCCGCCGCGCGCTGGCGGAGATGGATCTGAGCGGCATGGAAGACCGACTGGTGGATACGCTTTCCGGCGGCGAACGCCAGCGCCTGGCCATCGCCACCGTCCTCACCCAGGATCCCGCGCTGCTGCTGCTGGACGAACCCACCAGCCAGCTCGACCTCCACCACCAGGTAGCAGTACTGAACCGGGTGCGCACCATCGCGGCGCAAGCCGGCCGGGCGGCCATCCTCGTGCTGCATGACGTGAACCTGGCGGCACGCTACTGCGACCACCTTCTGCTGCTGTTCCCGGACGGCGCCGCCTGCTGGGGGCCAACCCCGACCATGCTGGTACCCGGCGCGCTGGAGCGTCTGTACAACCAGTCCCTGAGCGTCGGCGAGATCGACGGCCGCCCGGTCTTTCTGCCCACCATCCCGTAATCGAGGAACGTCATGGAGTTCTTTCGCACCCTTCCTCTGCAGGCGGATGCCGAAACTCTGCAGGCCGCGATCACTGTGCCCACCCTGCCCCGGCTCAGCAGCGCCATTGATGCCCTGCTGGAGAATGCAGGCCCCGATGCCGGGGTCGTCTACTGCCTGTGGGGAGAGTTTCGCGTGCACCGGGAATGCATCAATGGCGGCCTGCGATTCAGCCTGCCGGGCTGCCCCAACGCGCTGGCCTGGACCCTGACCACCGGCCACCCGCCCGCCCCCGACGCGGTGATCCTGCACCTGACCATCAACCGCTCGGAGCACGAGCCGGATTTCGTCGAGAGCCTGGAATTCTTCGCCGACAGCTGGCTGGACCTGACCCGAATCCCGTCCGGGCAGCTCTGACCAGAGCCCACATCCGCCACTCTCCGGGGCGAAGGATGGGATGCGGTCAACGAACCCCCTCAAGAGGCGTGGTGACGGCCGCACAGCCGCCCTACACAGGGGCGCCGCAACGCCGCGGGCATGTTCTTGATGCGCAACGACCAGACCCCGAGCGACCGCCGCTCCGGCGGACGCCCGGCGCATGGCGAGATCGGATGCAATTTTATTTTGTCTGCATGGTCGGTATCGTTTCGGGGCTTAACGAGGAGACGCCATGACCCCCACACCGCCGGACAGCGTACGCAACGCCCAGCCGACCCAGGACGGCGCAGGCGTGAAGATTCGCCGCATCCATGATTTTCGCGGCGGACTGGACCCGTTCCTGATGCTGGATGAGCTCAAGGCGAGTGCGCGCGAGGACTACATTGGCGGCTTTCCCTCGCACCCGCACCGCGGCTTCGAGACGCTGACCTACCTGGTCCATGGCGGTCTGACCCACGAGGATTCCATGGGCAACCAGGGCCGGGTGGAGGCCGGGGAGGCACAGTGGATGAGCGCCGGGCGCGGGGTGATCCATTCCGAGATGCCGCTGCTGGACGCCGACGGACTGCACGGCTTCCAGCTATGGGTCAATCTGCCGGCCATGCGCAAGATGGACGCACCGCGCTATCGCGATGTGCGTGCCGACGCCATGAGCCATCTCCCGGAAGACGGCGGCCCGCTGCATTTCAAGGCCATTGCCGGCTCCTGGCAGACCAGTGCCGGCGATACCGAGGGCCCGCTGCCGCAGATCGGCGAAGGGGCCGCCATGGCCGAGCTGACGCTGCCGGCCGGGTACCGCCTATCACTCGCCGTACAACTGGAAGATCGCGTGCTGGCCTATGTCTTCGCTGGCGAACTAACCGGTCTCCGGAGCGGCCAGCTGGGCGTCTGGAACGGCCAGACCCAGATCCACCTGATTGCCCGGCAGGATGCTCGCGTACTGCTGTTCAAGGGCCGCCCCCTGCGCGAACCGATCGTTCACTACGGGCCGTTCGTCATGAACACCCCGGACGAGATCGAACAGGCGATCAACGACTACCAGAGCGGCCAGCTCGCCGCCGAACCGGCCAGCATGGACTGAATCCCGGGCCCAGTCCGGGCCTGGCGGGGTCTTCGCGGGCAAGCCCGCTCCCACAGCGATCTGGGCCGGGCTGCCTGTCGAAGCCATCGCTCTACCTGCAGCCCCCTGTGGGAGCCGCCTTGGCGGCGAAGCCCCCGCACGCGTCGGCGAGGCCCCAGACCATCACCCGCTACGGCGTCGAGTCGCTGTCGTCCTCACGTGCCCAGCCCATGGTGCGCTTCACGGCCTTCTTCCAGCCGCGGTAGTACTGTTCCCGCGTGGCCGCGTCCATCTGCGGCTCGAACACCCGGTCCAGCCCACCCTTCTGCGTCAGTTCGTCACGCGTCCAGAAGCCGACCCCCAGTCCCGCGAGCCAGGCGGCCCCCAACGCGGTGGACTCGGTCACCGCCGGGCGCTCGACCCGCACCCCGAGCATGTCGGCCTGAAACTGCATCATCACGTTGTTGGCCACGGCCCCGCCGTCGACCCGCAGGGCCTTCAGCGCGATCCCGGCATCCCGCGCCATGGCATCGATCACATCGCGCGTCTGATAGGCCAGCGCATCCAGCGTAGCGCGGGTGATGTGCTCCTTGCGCGTACCACGGGTCAGGCCGAAGATGGCGCCGCGCGCGTACATGTCCCAGTACGGGGCCCCCAGCCCGGCAAACGCAGGCACCACGTAGACCCCGTCGGCGTCCGCCACCTTGCCCGCGTAGTACTCGGAATCCTCGGCCGCGTCGATCAGGTGAAGCTCGTCGCGCAGCCACTGGATCGCGGCCCCGGCGATGAAGATCGAGCCCTCCAGCGCGTATTCCACCCGGCCGTCCAGCGACCACGCGAGGGTGGTGAGCAACCCGGACCGGGACTCCACCGGCGTATCGCCCGTGTTCATCAGCAGAAAACAGCCAGTCCCGTAGGTATTCTTGGCCATGCCGGGCTCGAAACATCCCTGACCGAACAGGGCCGCATGCTGATCCCCCGCCACGCCGGCGATCGGGACCTCCGCGCCGCCGAACATCTCGGCGCCGGTGACGCCCAGCACGCCACTGGAGTCCACCACCTCGGGCAGCATCGCGCGCGGGACCCGGAACCGCTCCAGCAGCTCGGCATCCCATTCCAGGGTGTGAATGTTGAACAGCTGGGTGCGCGCGGCATTCGTCACGTCGGTCACGTGACGTTCCCCGCGTGTGAGGTTCCATATCAGCCAGCTGTCCACGGTGCCAAAGGCAAGTTCGCCCCGTTCCGCGCGCTCGCGCGCCCCGTCCACATGATCCAGGAGCCAGCGCAGCTTGCTGGCCGAGAAATAGGCATCCACGACCAGACCGGTACGCTCGCGCAGCAAGCCCTCGAGGCCCTGCGCCTTCAGTTCGTCACAGAACGCGGCGGTGCGCCGGTCTTGCCACACGATCGCATTGGCAATCGGCTCCCCCGTGGCGCGGTCCCATACCACCGTGGTCTCGCGCTGATTGGTGATGCCAATTGCGGCCAGTCGGGAAGGCTTGATACCGCGCGTCTCCAGCACTTCCCGCGCCACGCCGATCTGGGTGCCCCAGATCTCCATCGGGTCGTGTTCCACCCAGCCGGGCTCCGGATAGATCTGGGCGAAATCCTTCTGCGCCACGCCGACGATCGTGCCCGTGCGGTCGAACAGGATGGCTCGGCAGCTGGTGGTGCCCTGGTCCAGGGCAAGGATGTAGCGCGCGTCGCTCATGAGGGGACTCTCCCTGGCCGATTCAGGCACCGTCCTCGATCAGCTCAATGGCATTGCCGTCGGGGTCCCGCACGAATGCCGCGGGGCGGCCGGAGCGGCTGCGTTCCACCGCAAACCCCGCGCCCTCCAGCCGCGCCGCGAATCCCTCCAGGTCATCCACGCGCAGCGCCAGGTGGCGGTCCTGCCCGCACCGTACCGCACGCTCGGTCGGGTCCGGGTTCGGCACCTGCAGCAGGTGCAGGGCCTGGCCGTTTCCAAGGTCGTACCACAGCCCCGGAAACCCGAGTTCGGGCCGCTCCAGCGGCGCCAGCCCCAGGAGGTCCCCGTAGAACTCGCGCCCGGCCTGCATATCCGCAATGACCAGGCTGGCGTGATGCAGGCCCAGGACTCCCGCCTTCCCGCGCCCGGCCCCGTTCATACCCGCAGCATCGCCGAGGCCGGTTCCAGCAGCACGATTGCCTGCGCCGCCACGCCCTCCTTGCGCCCGGTGAACCCGAGGTGTTCGGTCGTCGTGGCCTTCACGCTGACGGCCTCGGGCATCAGGCCGGTATCCGCGGCAATATGATCGCGCATGGCGCGGACATGCGGCGCCAGCTTTGGCGCCTGCGCGATCACGGTGGAATCGATGTTGACCGGGCGCCAGCCGGCAGCCGCAACACGCTGGAGGACCTCCCGCAGCAGGACGCGGCTGTCCGCGCCGCGAAATGCCGGATCGGTATCGGGAAAATGCTGTCCGATATCGCCCAGGGCTGCGGCCCCGAGCAGCGCATCACAGACCGCGTGCAGCAACACATCGCCGTCCGAATGCGCCACGAAGCCCCGTTCGAACGGGATGCGCACCCCCCCAAGAACGAGATGATCTCCGTCCCCGAAGGCATGTACATCGAACCCCTGACCGATACGCATCACACTCACGGGCGGTACCCTCCCTCCAGCCGGCCCTGCTGCATCAGATAGAGTCGGGCCAGCTCCAGATCCTCGGCGCGGGTGATCTTGATATTCATCGCCGAGCCCTCGACCAGCCGCGGGTGTTCACCCAGGTATTCGATCGCGCTCGCCTCGTCCGTCACCGCGTGTCCGCAGGACCGGGCGCGGGCATTGGCACGGCGCAGCATGTCGAGCCGGAACATCTGTGGTGTAAGAGCGCGCCACACTCGATCCCTCGCCAGACTGTGTTCGACGCTCCTGTCTCCGTCACTCCACTTGATGGTATCGGTGCTGGGGCTGGCCAGCAGGCCGCCCACCGGGTCATCCCGCAGCTCTTGCAACAACCGATCGACATCGCTGGCCGGCAGGCAGGGCCGGGCAGCATCGTGTACCAGCACCCAGTCATCGCCATGGGCGCGGTCGCTCAGGAAATCCAGGCCGTTCTGCACCGAATCCGCCCGCTCCGCGCCCCCTGCCACGCGGAACAGGCGTCCCCCGGCAAGCGGCAAATCCAGGGCATCGGGGTCCACATCCGGCCCCAGCACCAGGACCACGCCGCGGATGCGCGGGTGCTCCAGAAAGACAGAAAGGGTATGCGCCAGAATGGTGCGCGACCCCAAGGTGAGATACTGCTTGGGGCGATCCAGCCCCATGCGGCGCCCAATCCCGGCCGCGGGTATCAGCGCCCAGAACGCCGGCTCGCGTCCGGAGGCCTGCGATGATTCAGCCATCGATTTCAGCCATCAAAGGGGTCCTCGGGGGGCAGAGCATCCGTCGCCGGCGCGGCGTCCTCCGGAACCCGCGTCCCGGGGTTGGCCTCCCGGGCCGGGCCCGGCAGCGGCTCCACCTGCAGATGTGCGGGTTCATCCTCGCCAGCCACGAAGAAAAAGATCTCGTCGTCGCGGATCATGCCGAGATCGCGCCGCGCACGTTCCTCCACCGCCTCGGTACCACTGCGCAGATTTCGGACCTCGGCCTCCAGCGCCTGGTTACGCTGCTCCAGCTCGGTATTTTCCGCCCACTGACGCTCCACCTGTGCGCGCAGGTCACGCACATCGCTCCAGCTGCCTTCGCCCAGCCACAAAGGCCATTGCAACAGCAGGAACACCGCGGCAAGCCCCGCCAGCAGATGGCGCATCAGTGCACCTCCACGCAAGCGTATACGGCATGGGCGCTCCCACAAACCGTCAGGGGGCCGGGTTGCAGTCGCGGGACCGTTGCGCCATCCACCACCATGCCCGGCATTCTACGAGTCCGCAGCCTGCGGGAACAGGAGCCCGCCCGAAGACCCCTGGCACCGCATCTCCAGAGACCGCCGCGCGCGCCGTTAACGGCCGAACGTGAACGCCGACATACCCGGATAGGTCGCACGCGAACCCAGGTGCTCCTCGATCCGGATCAACTGGTTGTACTTGGCCACCCGGTCGGAGCGCGACAGGGAACCGGTCTTGATCTGACCGGAACGGGTCGCCACCGCGAGATCGGCGATGGTGACGTCTTCCGTCTCGCCGGATCGGTGCGAGATCACCGCAGTGTAGTTTGCCTGGCGCGCCAGCTCGATGGCCTCCAGCGTCTCGGTCACGGTGCCGATCTGATTCAGCTTGATCAGGATGGAGTTGGCGACGTTCTTGTCGATCCCTTCCTGCAGGATGCGGGTGTTGGTCACGAACAGGTCATCCCCCACCAGCTGCACGCGGCCACCCAGGCGGTCGGTCAGGGTCTTCCAGCCGTCCCAGTCGTCCTCGGCCATTCCGTCCTCGATGGTCAGGATCGGATACTGATCCACCCAGTGCGCCAGATAGTCGGAGAACTCGTCGGCGGTGAAGGCCTTGCCCTCGGAGTCGAGGTGATAGCGCCCATCGCGATAGAACTCGGAGCTGGCACAGTCCAGCCCGATCCAGATATCCTCGCCCGCCTTGAAACCGGCATTGTGGATGGCCTCAAGAATGACCTCGATGGCAGCGGCGTTGGACGGCAGGTCGGGGGCGAAACCACCCTCGTCACCCACTGCCGTGGCCAGCCCGCGCTTGGCCAGCACCTTCTTCAGGGCGTGAAAGACCTCGGCGCCGTAGCGCACGGCCTCACGCACTGAATTTGCCCCTACCGGCAGGATCATGAACTCCTGCATATCCACGCTGTTGTCCGCGTGGGCGCCGCCATTGATGATGTTCATCATCGGCACCGGCAGCAACGTGGCATCCGCGCCCCCCAGGGTCTCGAACAGGGGCTGTTCACGGTCCGCCGCCAGTGCATGCGAGGTCGCCATGGAGACGGCCAGCAGCGCGTTGGCGCCCAGACGCGACTTGTTCTCGGTTCCGTCCAGTTCCAGCATGCGCCGGTCCACTGCGGTCTGGTCGAGCTCCATGCCACGCAGGGCGTCGCGGATCTCGCCATTGACGTGGCCCACGGCCTTCAGAACGCCCTTGCCGCCATAGCGCGGGTCGTCATCGCGCAGCTCCAGGGCCTCACGCGCGCCGGTCGACGCACCGGACGGAACCGCGGCCCGACCCATGGCGCCGGAATCCAGGACAACATCGGCCTCTACGGTCGGGTTGCCACGCGAATCAATGATTTCGCGGGCCGTAATCTCCGCAATCTGGGACATGCCTCTCTCCTTGAAAATACCCGCCCGGACCGGTCCGCCCGGGACGCTTTATCGAATTCGTTGGTCCAACGCTGCGCAGCCCGGAACGGCGCGCATCATTCGCCCAGCCCGTATTCCGCCTCCGCGAATGGCCGCGCCTTGGTAGCCACGTCCAGCTCCTTCAGCGTGGCGAGCAAATCGGCCATCTTCGGCAGCGGCCAGGCGTTCGGGCCGTCGGACAGGGCGCGCTCCGGGTCCGGATGGGTCTCCATGAAAACGCCCGACACGCCAGCCGCGATGGCCGCTCGGGCCAGAACCGGGACGTACTCGCGCTGGCCGCCGGAACAGGCGCCCTGCCCGCCCGGCTGCTGCACCGAGTGGGTCGCGTCGAAGACCACCGGGCAACCGGTCTGGCGCATCTGGGCCAGACCGCGCATATCCGAAATCAGGGTGTTGTATCCGAACGAAACCCCGCGCTCGCAGACCATGATCTGGTCATTGCCGGCCTCGCGGGCCTTGTCGACAACATTGCCCATGTCCCATGGTGCGAGGAACTGGCCCTTCTTGATATTGACCGGCCGCCCCTGACGCGCCACGTTCTGGATGAAATTGGTCTGACGACAGAGAAAAGCGGGTGTCTGCAGCACATCGACTACCGCGGCCACCTCGTCCAGTGCCGTGTCCTCGTGCACATCGGTCAGCACCGGCACCCCGATTTCCGACTTCACCTTGTCGAGGATGCGCAGTCCCTCCGCCATGCCCAGTCCGCGGAAGCTGCGGGTAGAGGAACGATTGGCCTTGTCGAAGGACGACTTGTAGATCAACGGGATACCCAGGTCATCCGCGATGGTCTTGAGGGCCGTCGCAGTCTCCAGCGCCATTGCCTCCGACTCGATGACACAAGGTCCGGCAATCAGGAAAAAGGGCCGATCAAGTCCGATTTCAAATCCGCAAAGCTGCATGTTCTGTCCTGTCCTGCAGCCCCGGCCGTTCGCCGGCCAGGCGCTGCTACGTCGGTCGCCCCGGCCTATTCCGCCAGGGCCGAGGTGGTCTTCTGCTCACGGCTGTCCTGGAACTGCCGTGCCGCGCGAACGAATCCGGTAAAAAGCGGGTGGCCGTCACGCGGGGTGGAGGTAAATTCCGGGTGGAACTGGCAACCCACAAACCAGGGGTGCCCGTCCAGCTCGACGGCCTCTACCAGTTCGCCGGACTCCGACACGCCGGAGATGCGCAGCCCGGCGGCCTCCAGGCGTTCGCGGTAGGCGTTGTTGAATTCGAAGCGATGGCGGTGGCGTTCCTGGACCGTCTCCTGCCCGTACGCCTCGGCAATTCGAGAACCCGGCGCCAACCGCGCGCTCTGCGCTCCCAGACGCATGGTTCCGCCAAGGTCGCTTGCAGCGTCACGGCGCTCGATTCGGCCCTCCTGGTCCTGCCATTCGGTGATCAGCGCAATCACCGGGTGCGGGGTATCCGGCGCGAATTCAGTGCTGTGCGCACCTTCGAGCCCGGCGATATCACGGGCAAACTCGATCACCGCCACCTGCATACCGAGGCAGATGCCCAGGTAAGGCACATTCTGATCACGGGCATAGCGCACGGCCGCAATCTTGCCCTCCACACCGCGTTCGCCAAAGCCGCCCGGTACCAGGATCGCATCGAGGCCCGCCAGCTCACTGGCGGCCTCGCCCTCCGCACCCTCCAGCTTCTCCGAGTCCAGATAGCGGATCCGCACGCGGGTACCCACCTGGATACCGGCATGGGTCAGCGCCTCATTCACCGACTTGTAGGATTCGGTCAGATCGACGTACTTGCCGATCATGCCCACGGTGATCTCCGACTCGGGGAACTCCATGGCATTGACCACGTGTTTCCAGTCGGCAAGATCCGCCTGCGGCGCCTCGATATGCAGCTTGCGCAGTACGATCTCGTCGAGCTTCTGCGAATGCAGCCACAGCGGGATCTTGTAGATGTTGTCCACATCCACCGCGGAGATGACCGCCTTCTCCTCGACGTTGGTAAACAGGGCGATCTTGCGGCGCTCGCCCTCGGGGATCGCCTGCGTGGAACGGCACAGCAGGATATCCGGCTGGATGCCGATGGAGCGCAGCTCCTTGACCGAGTGCTGGGTCGGCTTGGTCTTGATCTCGCCGGCCGCCTCGATGAACGGAACCAGGGTCAAGTGCATGAACAGGGCGTTTTCGCGGCCCAGCTCCACGCCCATCTGCCGGATCGCCTCCAGAAACGGAAGCGATTCGATGTCACCGACAGTGCCGCCAATCTCGATCAGTGCGATATCGGCATCCCCTGCACCTGCGTGGATCGACCGCTTGATCTCGTCGGTGATATGCGGAATCACCTGCACGGTGCCGCCAAGGTAGTCGCCGCGCCGCTCCTTGCGGATCACGTTTTCGTAGATCTGACCCGTGGTGAAATTATTGCGGCGCTTCGTACGTATCCGCACAAAACGTTCGTAGTGGCCCAGGTCCAGGTCGGTCTCCGCGCCATCGTCCGTGACGAAGACCTCGCCATGCTGAAACGGGCTCATCGTGCCCGGGTCCACGTTGATGTAGGGGTCCAGCTTGAGCAACGTCACCTTGAGGCCGCGAGCCTCCAGGATCGCGCCCAGCGAGGCGGATGCAATGCCTTTGCCCAGAGACGAGACCACGCCTCCGGTAATAAAAACAAAACGCGTCATGCGGGAAACCTGGCTGCGACTGACCGGCACCTGACCCGGGCTTGCGCAAGGCGCGCTGCGAGTCGGCGGAAAACGCCCGAGAGAGTACCAGAGCGCCCGCCCCCGCTCAATCGCAGGACGGGCCTAACGCCTGTTTTTCAACTGGCTACTGCCTCGCCAGCGGCCGGAACGCAACCAGCGTCATGTCGTCGCGGCGCGGTTCACCGTCCCGGTGGTCCTCCAGCTCGCGCACCAGCGCATCAATCTTGGCCGACAGGTCGCGACCGCTCTTGTCCGCCAACACGCGCCGCAAGCGCCGACGTCCGAACAACCGGGGCGGTTCGCCACCTACATGGTCATGCACGCCATCGGTGATCAGGAAAAACTCCATCCCCGGCTCCACGGCGATCTCGTGGTCCGCAGGCTGGGCCGGCTCCAGGCTTCGATACCCCAGCCCGCCTCGAACACCGCGGATCTCCTCGACCTCGCCATCCTGATCCAGGATCAAGGGCAGCCCGACCCCGGCGTACAGCAGTTTGTGCTTCTCCGGCTGATAGACACACACGGCGGCCTCGAGACCATCGTCGGAGTCCGAATCCTGACCGTCCTGACGCAGGCGCGAACGCACCAGGCGATCCATCTCGCGCAGGATCGCGGCCGGTTCCAGCAACCGATGTTCGTGCAGGATGCGGTCCAGGGCAGACGCCACCACCATCGTAATGAATGCCCCCGGGACACCATGCCCGGTGCAGTCCGTCACCACCAGGACGCTGTGACCTTCGATGGATTCGACCCAGAAGTAATCCCCCCCGACCAGATGCAGCGGTTCCCAGAAGATCTGCACCTCATCCATGTGGGCATCCAGGGCATGCTTGTCCGGCAACATTGCCGTCTGGATACGGCGCGCGTAGCGGATACTCTCGACCACCAGCCGATTGCTGCGCTCGAGTTCGCGACTGGCCTCGTCCACCTGCGCCATGGCCCTCTCGGTCTCGGCCTTCTCCTGCTCCAGCTGACGGGTGCGCTCCTCGACGCGTTGTTCGAGTTCCGCATTCAGTGCCTTCAGTTCAGCGCGTGCTCCGTCACGTGCATCCAGACCTTCCTGAAAGGCCCGCAACAGGCGATCGAGTGACCGTCCCAGGGCGCCCAGTTCGTCGTTCTCGTGGTGCCCCAGGCGCGGCATCGGCCACTGCGCTGGCTGGTTCGGGTCCGTGTCTGCCACTGCACGCGAAATGTGCAGCATCGGGCGCAGCATCAGGATGTAAAACAGCAAGACCACGACCACGGAGACCGTCACCGCCTGGGTCACGCTGGTGATGACCCCGGTCTGCAACCGCCCGACGAAGACCCGAGCCAGCACCTCCGGGTCGAGTTCCACACGCAGCTGCCCTACCCCCTGCACATTGCCCCGGACCCCGGGGTGGGTCAGTTCGCGCTCATGCACCTGCAGGTCGCCAAACAGCCAGAGCGTCCAGTCCGCTGCCTTGCCCTCGCCTTCGCGCGTGTCTTCCGCGAGGGTGTTTCCGAAGTCGTCGAGGATCTCCACCCGCCGGATTTCATCGAACACCAGAAGCCCCTGCACGATCGAGTCAGCCTGGTTCTCGCTCAACTGGAAGGCGGCCTCCGCCGCCGGGGGATCAACGAGCCGCTGCAACCGGTCCATCTGTTCCGAGGTCTCGGCACGATAGGCCGTCCAGTCGGACGCAATCACGTAAGCGCTGCTCAGGAGACTCAAGGCCAGAGCTGCCAGAAGCGTGGCGAGGGCCAGCTTCGCGACCAGACTGCGTGTGCGTCGGCGGGTGCCGACCGTCATCACCCGCACTGGCCGTGCATTTGCACGATGACGCGATTGCGGCCTTCATTCTTGGCGCGATAAAGAAGATCGTCGGCGAGGGCGACCAGTTCACCGGCATCCGGCCACGGATCGGTCGTAACCACCAGCCCGATGGAGACCGCGAGCGAGAGCTGATCGCCTTTCCAGTCCAGCGAGGCCCGCTCCACCGCACAGCGGATGCGCTCCGCCAGGGCAAAGGCCTCCGCGCTGTTCAGGTCAGCCGCGACCACGAGGAACTCCTCACCCCCCATGCGGCCGGCATATTGCTCCGCACCCAGCTCGCGCCCCAGGATTTCGGCGAAGCTCTCGAGGGCAAAATCGCCGGCGGCATGGCCATGGGTGTCATTCAGGGCCTTGAAGTCGTCCAGATCCAGCATCATCACGGCCAGTGAGTGCGACTGCTCACCAATGCTCTCGGCCATGCCCTCGACACAATCCATCACGCGACGGCGCGAGAACAACCCGGTCAGGGCATCTTCCAGCGCCAGCCGCTCCAGTTCCGCCGTCAGCCGCTCGCGTTCGCGCACTTCGTCGGACAGCGCGTTATTCAACTGCGCCAGGTGTTCCGCCTGCTCCCGCAACTGCCGGTTCGCGTCCTGAAGATCCGCCTGCATGCGGTCGCTCATGCGCATCATGCGACGCTGGGCCCGGTAACTTTCCGAGTAGGCCTTGGCCAGCACCTTGACCCCGTCCGCAACTGCGTCAAGGGCCTCCAGCATCTGTTCGGATCGCCGCATGACCGCTTTTTCCTGTTCGAACAGGGAAAAGTCGGCCAGACTTTCGACGTCCTGGCCCGGCTTCGCGCCCTGGAACGGCTCCTTCGGATTGTCGCGGGAACGAGCGTTCATGACTGTGGACACATCCGGTATTCAGCGTGGACAAAATCCTCGGAAAAGTCCTCTCCGAATTCTTCCATGGTCTCGTCATCGACGTGATAACACCAGTTGATGCGCACCACTGCACCCGACTCTGCCGCATGTTCCAGGAGCTGGAACATGTTCATCAGGGCCTTCGCCGTTGAACTGTTGAAATAAATCATCTCGACGGTAAATTCCACCTCGTCGCTGACCTGGTCCTCCAGGGACTGCCGCAGCCCCAACGTGAGCGGGCCGTAGAAGCTGGCGGCATCCTCCGGGTACGACTCTCCCGCGAGTCGGTATTGTCCCGCTGCGAAATCGAAAAGAACGGCGGGGGTCCGGTCGGTGGCCTCGTGCTGGATCGACTCAACCACTGCCATCAGATATAGGCCTTGAGAACGAAATAGGATTGCACATCGGAGATGTCCTGAAAATCGAACTGGATCGGCTCGCTGGCGCGCCGCGCAATCTCGATCAGACCGATACTGCCGCCCTTGCTGCCTTCTTCCGACGGCTCCCGCAGTTTTTCCTTGTAGAAGCGCCGCAGCTCGGCGTTATCCATCGCGGCCAGCTCACGCAGCCGCGCGGCCAGCACGGCCGCATCGTCACGTCCAACCACGTTGCCACAGACCACGAAGAAACGGCCATTGTCGGAGCCCACCGTAATCATCCCCGAACTCAACTCCACCGGGGGTTCGGCGTCGTGTTCAATGCGTTCCGCAGAATAGCGGATGATGTTCTGCACCTGCTCCACAAACACCGAAAACACGCGATTGACGGTCTTGTTATCCGTCGATTCCAGCCGGATTTTCTGACGCAGCGCATCGCCCAGGGCTTTCAGTATCCCTTCGGAGATGTATCCGGTAAACGAGAAGATAATGCCACGCCGCGCCATGTTGCGCTGAAAGCCCAGCACCTCCTCGGCCATCAGAGCCGACGCATCCTTTTGTACCCTGGCCGCTGCCTCACTCATGCGCTTCACCATTGCTATCCAGCACCTCCCGAACGATCGCCGCGTGCCGTCCATCGGACCGCATGGCGTCCAGCTCTTCCTGCATTCGGTCCAGCAGGGTACGGTCCGTCTCCGGGTGACAGGCCAGCGACATCACCGTGTCATGGAACGCGAACAGCGAACGCAGCTCCCCGACTCCCTCCTGCCGCGCGTACCAGGGCGCAAGATATTCGCCGCTCACCCAGACATCGATCCGGTCCGCAGCAAGCTTGCGCGCGTTCAGACGATCGTCCGGGGCCACGTCGACGGCGATGCCCCGATCTTGCAGGAACAGCGTCACCGCATCGTCGCGCTGCCCCCCTACACGGTAATGCTGGAGCGCCTCCAGCGAATCGGCGTCCACGTCGGAGCCCTCGAGCGCAAACGCGTGCCACTGATTGGCCACCAGCGGACCCACCCAGGCGAACCGATCCTCGCGCTCGGCGGTGCGCGTGGTGGAAAAGACACAGGTGCCGGCTTGCGCCCGAGCCTCGGCATGCGCCCGTCGCCATGGCAACATGCGGATATCCGCCTCCACCTCCGCAGCCTCCAGCAGCGCATCCAGCACGCGCACGGAGATCCCGTCCAGCTCGCCGGATTCGGCCTGAAAGTTGAAAGGCGGATAGCTTGCGGTTGTCAGAACCAGCGAGTCTGCCGCCACAGGAGCAGCCGCGAGAAGACCGGCTGCCAGCCATCCGATACCGCTCCGTTCGATCTGTGTCGTGATTCCTTTCACGTACCCCTGACCCGGAAAACGATCAACACGCCCCAAGAATCGCCGCATCCTGCGTGTCCGTCAAATCCGGGGGTTTAGGACACGCTGATTGAATCGCACGTCCGCGTGGGTGCCCCCCAGTTTTTGGAGACAAGCGTTCCGAGACAAGGCGCGTCGTGCAGCGGGTATGGTTCTACCCGCCCGTTTCTGATGGATTCGGGGCGCAACGCAGGCTCGGGCCATATTCATTCAGAATCGGGGGGCACCAACCCCACAAGTTAGTGAAATAAGGGGATCGGCCACCCGTTGTTGATCAACAAACGGGCGCGGGAACGGCGTTGCGGTTCACCTGCAGCAGAATGACTGCACGGCCGTCACCGCGCATTAAACGCACGCAAAAGCGACTCGAGCGCGGACGCGCGATTCAATCAGCGTCTCCTTGACGGTCCCCGGCCAGAACGGTCTCCGGCCAGAGTACAGCCACCACCTCGCCGTTGGCCTGGCGCAGCAGCGGCACACGATCGCGCTCCCACGGCGGGATACCCCGCGCCTGAAAGAGCTTCTTGAGCGTCCGCCGGCCTGCCGCTGTCAGGACCTTCTCGCCGCCGCGACGGTAACTGACGGTGAGGGCCATATCGCGCTGCACGCCCAGCGCAGGAAGCATGTCACGATCCAGGCAACGCCCATCGGGCAACTGGCACTGCTGCTGTTCCGGGGGCCAGATCCGATCCGGGCGCAACGCGCCCCCCGCCTCCGCCGGCGCGCCCCGCCCGGCATACAACCGACCTTGATAACGCCGCATCCAGCCGTCGTCCCAAACGACCAGAGGGGATGTATCCACGCGGGCGCTCAACACCTGGCGCAGGAACTCGCGCAGGCGCTCGTGCCCCGGTGGTCGCACCCCCTGTTCGCGCAGCCACTGGCGCAGCAGGCCCCGCTGTTCACGGGCCTCCAGCGGGCGCAGTCGGTCGAGCTCCAGCCATGGTCGAGCGGTATCGCCCGACGCCGGCATGCGTGCGCGATCACAGGTGCGCAGTCGCTCCACCGCCTCCTGCTGCCACCCCGCGGCCCGCGCTAGCCCCGTGCGGCCGCCAAACCGTTCGCGCAACAGCGGCATCACCGAATGCCGCAGGAAGTTGCGGTCAAATCGCAGGTCCAGGTTACTGGGGTCGTCATACCAGTCGAGGCGCTCGCGCCGCGCATAATCCACCAGGGCGGTCTGCGGCAAATACAGCAATGGCCGACCCAGCCAGGTCGCGCCCTCGCGGCGCAAGGGGCGCATGCCCTGCAGCCCGTCCGGGCCACTGCCCCTCAACGCCGCCAGCAGGAAGGTCTCGGCCTGGTCGTCGGCATGCTGCGCGGTCAGGATCAGGTCACCGGCGCCGAGCCCGGCGCGCAACTGCGCATAGCGTGCCGTTCGTGCCGCCGCCTCCAGACCGCTGTCTGCCGTATTCAGCGGTTCCAGTTCCCGCAACTCGAACGGGCAGCCCAGTGCGCGGGCGACGGTCGCACAATGCTCTGCCTGAAGTGAGGCGTCGGACCGCAGTCGATGGTCCACGTGCATGGCCTCCAGCCCCGCGAGTCCAAGCCGGACCGCGGCGTGCAGCAGTACGCACGAATCGAGCCCTCCACTGAAGGCGATACGGACCCGGCGCGGGCCCGAAAAAGGTTCCAGAAACTCGCGGACTGCACCAACGACCGGGTCGTCCACCACCGCACGCGGGTCAGGAGGCGGCTTCCTGGAAAGCGCCGTAATCCATGAGCCGGCGGTAGCGCCGATCCAGACGCTTGCGCGGATCCAGGCCCTCAAGGCCATCCAGGGTGTCCAGCAAGGCCGTGCGCAGGCGCGCGGACATCATCTCGGGATCGCGATGGGCACCGCCAAGGGGCTCCGGCACGATCCGGTCGACCAGCCCGAGCTCCTTCAGCCGTTCCGAGGTAATGCCCAGCGCCTCGGCAGCATCCGCGGCCTTTTCCGCACTTTTCCAGAGGATCGAGGCACAACCCTCGGGCGAGATCACCGAGTAGGTCGAATATTGCAGCATCAGGGTGGCATCCCCGACGCCAATCGCGAGCGCGCCGCCAGAGCCCCCTTCGCCGATCACGGTGGCGATGATGGGCGTATCCAGTCGCGCCATGACCCGCAGGTTACGCGCGATGGCCTCGCTCTGGCCGCGCTCCTCGGCGCCAACCCCGGGGTAGGCACCCGGAGTATCAATGAAGGTGAGCACCGGCAGGCGGAAGCGTTCGGCGGTCTCCATCAGGCGCAGCGCCTTGCGATACCCCTCCGGGCGCGGCATCCCGAAGTTGCGATGGACCTTGTCCCGGGTCTGACGCCCCTTCTGATGACCGATCAACATGACCGGCCGGCCGTCGAGCCGCGCGATCCCGCCGACGATGGCCGGGTCGTCGCCGAAGGCTCGATCACCGTGCAGCTCTTCGAACTCATCGAACAGCTCGGGGATGTAATCCAGCGTGTAGGGACGCCGCGGATGACGCGAGATCTGAGCCACTTGCCAGGGGGTGAGCTGGGCAAAAATGCCCTCGGTCAACGAACGGCACTTGTCCTCCAGGCGTTGTAACTCTTCCTGGATATTGACCTCAGCATCGTCACCGACGTAGCGCAGATCATTGATCCTCGCCTCCAATTCGGCAATAGGCTGTTCAAAATCAAGAAAATCCGGATTCATGCAGAGCCCCGATGACTGAATGTGGATACCGGCGAAGACACGCGATTGTACCCAATTGCGACAGGCATCGCTGCGGTGCGCCCCGGCGCCGGTTCCAGGGCAACACCGCTTAAAGAGACGCGGATTGAACGCGAGGGACAACCGGACGCCCATTCTGCCAGGGCCGGTCCCGCGCCGTCATTGCGCCCGCTTTCGATCAAGAACGGGCCCGCAGAACCACAATGCACCCGGCCCCGGAAAACCTGAGGTGCCAACACGCGTGTGTGCAGTACTCACGGGCTAATGGCCGTACAGCACCCGCGCCTCGCAGTCCGGGCCAAGGGACTGCTGTATGGCCCGCAAAAGCTCCTCGTCAGGGCGGATGGTCCAGTCCTCGGGCAAGCTGATGTCGGCCTCCAGATCCTCGCGGCGATAACACATGTGGAGCCTGCAGCCCCCCTCACGATGGGCCTCCATCAGGCCGCGCAGGTGACTCACCTGCTCCGGAACCACACCTTCCAGGCACAGATGCAGTGCGCGCGCCCACTGCGCCCGTGCCTCATCCAGACTGTGTACCGCACGAGCCCGCATCCGAATGCCGCCCGCATAGTCGTCGAGGGTCACCGTCCCCTCCGCGACCAGCAGGGAATCCGGCTCCAGCAGGTCCTTGTAACGGGTCAGGTCATCGTTAAACAGCACCACCTCGGCTCGCCCACTGCGATCATCCAGCGTGACAAACCCCATGCGTCCGCTCTGAGTACTGCGCACCCGCACTCCGACAATCAGGCCGGCGATGCGCACCGTCTCCTGCTTGCCCCGCCACTTCTGGCCCTCACGCTCATCCGGACGCTCTTCCAGTCTTGCCTCCAGCGCCTGCAGCGTGGTGCCCGTCAGGCGCTGGAGTTCCGCGCGGTAGCGTTCCACCGGGTGGCCGGTCAGATAAAGACCCAGCGTGTCCTTTTCACCACGCAGGCGCTCGTCATCTTCCAGCTCCGGCAGTGCCTCGCTTTCCGGGATCACCGCTGCCGCCGGGTCCCCAAACAGATCGACCACCCCCAGGCTGGCGTTGCGCTCGGTCTGTTCCGCCGCCGCCACGGCCATCGGGATATCCTTCAGCAGGGTCGCGCGATTGACGCCGATCGCATCCAGGGCGCCAGCGCGCACCAGGGTCTCCAGCACCCGCTTGTTCAGCTTGCCAAGCTCTACCCGCTGGCACAGATCGACCAGCCCGTGAAAGGCCCCGCCATCCGCGCGGGCCCGCAGCAAGGTGTCGATGGCCGATTCGCCTACCCCCTTGATCGCACCGAGGCCGTACACCACCGTCTGGGCGTCCTGACAGGTAAAGCGGTAATCCGACTGATTAACGTCCGGGGGCCGCACCGCGAGCCCCATGTTGCGGCTTTCCTCGATCAACCCCACTACCTTGTCGGTGTTGTCCATATCGGCCGAGAGCACCGCGGCCATGAAAGGCGCGGGATAATGTGCCTTCAGCCAGGCGGTCTGGTAGGCCACGAGCGCATAGGCCGCAGAGTGCGATTTGTTGAAGCCGTAACCTGCGAACTTCTCCATCAGGTCGAAGATGTAGGTCGCGACCCCCTCGTCTACCCCGCGCCCGAGCGCACCCTTGAGGAAGATCGCCCGCTGTTTGGCCATCTCCTCGGGTTTTTTCTTGCCCATCGCGCGGCGCAGCAGATCCGCTCCACCGAGGGTGTAGTTGCCCAGCACCTGAGCAATCTGCATAACCTGCTCCTGATACAGGATCACGCCGTAGGTCGGCTGCAGGATCGGTTCCAGGTCCGGATGCGGGTACTCCACCTCCGCCCGCCCATGCTTGCGGTCGATGAAGTCATCCACCATGCCGGATTGCAGCGGACCCGGACGATACAGCGCCACAAGGGCGATGATCTCTTCGAAGCTGTCGGGCTGCAGGCGCTTGATCAGCTCCTTCATGCCCCCCGATTCGAGCTGGAATACCGCCGTCGTCCGGGCATCTTTCAGCAACTGGAAGGTCGCCGGATCATCCAGCGGGATCGCATCGAGATCGACCAGGGAGGAGGCGTCCATCTTGCGAACGTTCTGCACCGCCCAGTCAATGATGGTCAGGGTGCGCAGCCCGAGGAAATCGAACTTCACAAGCCCCACCGCTTCGACGTCGTCCTTGTCGAAGTGGGTCACCAGCGAGCCGCCGTCATCTTCGCAGTAAAGCGGCGAAAAGTCCGTCAGTGCCGAGGGCGCAATCACCACCCCACCCGCATGCTTGCCGGCATTGCGCGTCAGGCCCTCCAGCTTGCGGGCCAGATCGATGATTGCCCGGACCTCCTCGTCATCGTCGTAAAGCGATTTGAGCTCCTCGCTCTCGGTCAGGGCCTTCTCCAGGGTCATGCCCAGCTCGAACGGGATCAGCTTGGCGATCCGGTCCACGAAGCCATAGCCGTGCCCCAGGACCCGGCCAACATCGCGCACCACCGCCTTGGCCGCCATGGTGCCGTGGGTAATGATCTGCGAGACCTTGTCGCGGCCGTAGCGCTCGGCGACATAGTCGATTACGTCGTCGCGTTTCTCCATGCAGAAATCGACATCGAAGTCCGGCATGGAGACGCGCTCGGGATTCAGAAATCGCTCGAAAAGAAGCTCGTAACGCAATGGATCCAGATCAGTAATTCCCAGCGCATAGGCCACCAGCGACCCTGCACCGGAACCACGGCCCGGCCCCACCGGGATCGCGTTGTCCTTGGCCCACTGAATGAAGTCGGCCACGATCAGGAAGTATCCCGGGAATCCCATCTGGCAGATCACGTCCAGCTCGCGCTGTAGCCGCGCCTGGTAATCCTCCACCGGAGCGAAACAAAAACGTTCCAGTCGCGCCTCCAGTCCCTGAGCGGAGGTCACCCGCAGGTGATCCTCTACCGTCGAACCCTCGGGAACCGGGAAATCGGGAAGAACCGACTGCCCCAGCGTCAGACGGACGCTGCAGCGACGCGCGATGGCCACGCTGTTGGCCAGGGCCTCGGGGATATCCGCAAAGCGTTCCGCCATCTCCTCGGGCGAACGCAGGTACTGCGCCTCGGAATAGCGCCGCGGGCGCCGCGGGTCATCCAGCGTGACCCCGTCATGGATACACACACGCGCCTCGTGCGCCTCGAAATCCTCCGGACGCAGAAAACGCACATCGTTCGTGGCCACCACCGGCAACTCGAAGGCCTCGGCAGCCGCCAGGGCCTGCTCGATCCAGGCCTCCTCGCCCGGACGGTCACTGCGCACCAGCTCCAGGTAAAAGCGCCCGGGGAACCGCCGCATCCATGGCTCCAGATCCGCCGCCTGCAGGGCACGGGCCACACCCCGCCCGCTGACGAACAGCCCATCGATCCCCCCGGACAGCGCAATCAGGCCGTCGGCGGCGGCATCCAGCCAGGCACAGTCCACGCGCGGGATCCCCTTCTCCTGGCCTTCCTGCCAGGCACGCGAGATCAGGCGGGTCAGATTGCGGTAGCCGGGATCGTTCTGCGCCAGCAGCGTCATCCGCGCCAGGCTGCCATCGGCACGGGCATCGCGAACCAGTACATCGGCCCCGACAATGGGCTGGACTCCCTGTGCAATCGCCGCACGATAGAACTTGACCAGCCCGAACAGGTTGCAGTGATCGGTCACGGCGACCGCCGCCATGCCGGCCTCTGCCACGGACTTGACCAGCGGCTTCAGGCGCACCAGGCCATCCACCAGCGAATATTCCGAGTGCACCCGCAGGTGCACGAATTCCGATGTGGTATGGCTCATCGCCCGGTCACCGCATCCGCAGCGCCCAGGGCTCGGGCCACGGGCGCGAAGCTGCGTCGATGCTGGGGACAGGGTCCCAGGCGTGCCAGCACCTCGCGATGCGCAGGTGTGGGGTAACCCGCATGGCGGTCAAAACCGTACTCCGGGTAGACCGCGTGCAGCTCTTTCAGCCAGGCATCCCGCGCCACCTTCGCAATGATGGAGGCCGCGCTGATCGCAGGCACCGAACCATCCCCCCCGACGATCGCCTCCGCGCTCCACGGGCCTTCCGGGGCAAAACGACCGTCCACCAGCAGATGGGCAGGCGCGATCGCCAATCCCGCCACCGCGCGCTGCATCGCGAGCAGGGTTGCACGATGGATATTCAACTGATCGATCTCGGCGGCCTCGGCCCGTCCCAGCGACCACGCCAGGGCATCCGCCCGGATCTGCCGATCCAGGGCCTCGCGCTTGCGCACGCCAAGCTTTTTGGAATCTGCCAGGCCCGCGCCCGCATAGCCCTCCGGCAAGACCACGGCCGCAGCCACCACCGGACCGGCCAGCGGCCCGCGCCCCACTTCATCCACGCCGGCCACACACCGCTGGCCCGCCTCGATTCCGGACATGAATACCCCACAACGGTAAACTGCAGACAGTTCATCGCCCGCGACCATGCGCCGCGCCCGCGATCCGTTACAATAGCGCCGAAAATCCTAGCACACCGCCCCCGGACCCGAGCTTGCCCATGTCCCAAACCCCGTTACGCTGTGCCGCCGTCGGCGTCGGCCATCTCGGCAAATGGCATGCTGCCAAATACGCCGCTCTGCCGGACACCGAACTGGTGGCCGTGGTCGATGCCGATGCCAACACCGCCGGCCGCATTGCGGCGGAACACGGCTGTGCCGCCGAGACCGATCACCGCGCCCTGCTTGGCAAGGTCGATGCCGTATCCATCGCGGCGCCAACCACCCTGCACTTCGATATCGCCCGCGACTTCCTCGAGGCGGGATGCCATGTGCTGGTGGAAAAGCCGATTACCGCAACCCTGGAGCAGGCCGAGGCCCTGAACCGGATCGCCGAGGATCAGGGGGTAGTGCTGCAGGTCGGGCACCTCGAACGCTTCAATGCCGCCTTGCGACGCCTGACCGAGAGTCCGCTGCATCCGCGCTTCATCGAATCCCACCGGCTGGCACCGTACACCCCCCGCGCCACGGACGTCTCGGTGGTCCTGGATCTGATGATCCACGACATCGACATCATCCTGTCACTGGTGGACGCCCCGCTCGCGGACATCCGCGCCTCCGGCGCACGGGTCCTGACCGAGGACATCGACATCGCCAATGCGCGCCTCGAGTTTGCCGACGGCTGCGTCGCCAACGTGACCTCCAGCCGGGTCAGCACCAAGACCGAACGCCGCATGCGCATCTTCCAGTCGCATGCCTATGCGTCGGTGGACTTCCAGAACCGCATCCTGTCGCTGAACCACATCGGCGAGCCGGACCCCGCGACCGGGGCCCCGGCAATCCACCGCGACGAGAGCGTGTTCGACGCGGCCGATGCCCTGCTGGCCGAGATCCAGGCCTTCGTGGCCGCCGTGCGCGGCCAGGGCCCGGTCGTCGTCAGTGGCCGCGATGGTCAACGTGCCCTGGAAACGGCCAGCCGCATCACCGACCTGGTCTACGCAAACCTCAACATCATGAGCCGGGCCGACGGTCCACACAGCCCCCTCGACGCTACCCCGACAGGAGTCAAGCCGTGATCCCGATGGTCGACCTGCAGCGCCAGTACCAGACCCTGCGCCCCGAAATCGATGCCGCCTTACAGGACGTGCTCCAGGGGGCCCGTTTCATCCTTGGCCCCAACGTGCAATCCCTGGAACAGGAACTGGCCACGTATCTGGGCGTCGACCACGCGGTCACCTGCGCCTCCGGCACGGACGCCCTGCACCTGGCGCTGGCCGCAGCCGGCATTGGACCCGGCGACGAGGTCATCACCACCCCGTTCACCTTCATCGCCACCGCCGAGGCCATCCGCTATGTGGGCGCGGACCCGGTATTTGTCGACATCGAACCGCGCACCTTCAACATCGACCCGGATCAGGTCGAAGCGGCGATCACCGAACGCACCCGCGCGATCCTCCCCGTGCACCTGTTCGGGCAGCCGGCCGACATGCCCCGCCTCGAGGCGATCGCCAAGGCACACAAGCTGATGATCGTGGAGGACTGCGCCCAGTCCTTCGGCGCGACCGTAGATGGCGTGCAGACCGGCGCCGGCAATGCCTTCGGCTGCTTCTCGTTCTTCCCCAGCAAGAACCTCGGTGCGTTCGGGGACGGCGGCCTGGTAACCACCAGCTGCGCGGCCTCCGCCGAGGCCCTGCGTCGGCTGCGCAACCATGGCTCCAGCGAGCGTTACTATCACGACGAGATCGGCTACAACAGCCGCCTCGACGAGATGCAGGCGGCCATCCTGCGCGTAAAACTGCCGCACATCGACACCTACAATGCCGAGCGCCGCCGCGTCGCCGCCCGCTATCGCGACGGCCTCACCGGCCTGCCCGTCGAAGTGCCGTTCGAAGACGGCATCGGGGTGCACGTCTATCACCAGTACACCCTGCTCAGCGACCACCGCGATTCGATCATGCAGGCGCTGCAGGCGGCCGAAATCGCCAACGCGATCTACTATCCGGTCCCGCTGCACCAGCAGAAGGCATTTGCCGACCTCGACAAGCGTCCGGCCTCGCTGCCGGTCACCGAGTCGGTCGCGGCCCGCTGCCTGTCGTTGCCAATCTTCCCGGAACTCGAGGACGCCAGCATCGACAGGATCTGCAGCACCATCCGCGACGCCCTCGCGTGAACCCGCCGCTGCCCTCCCGATCGGCGACTCGCCACTGGTGGCGATGACCCGGCACATCGTCATCTGTGCCGGAGAAAGCTCCGGCGATGCGCTCGCGGCCGGCCTGGTGCATGAACTGACCCACCTCGAACCCGGCCTGCGCTACAGCGGCATGGGCGGCACGCATGTGCGGGCGGCCGGCGTGGAAACCCTGATCGACGTCGAAGAACTGGCCGTGGTCGGCCTGGTCGACGTCCTGGTGAACTATCCGCGCCTGCGCCGACTGTTCCGGCACATGTGTGCCCACCTGGATGCGACCCGCCCGGATCTGCTGATCCTGGTGGACTACGTCGAGTTCAACCTGCGCCTGGCGGCGCATGCCCGCCGTCTGGGCATCCGCGTCCTGTTCTATGTGAGTCCCCAGCTATGGGCCTGGCGCCCCGGACGCATCCGGCGGATTCAGCGCTGTGTCGATGCGATGGCGGTCCTGTTCCCCTTCGAAACCGAAATCTACCATCAGGCCGGGGTCCCGGTACGCTACGTCGGCAACCCCCTGGTCGACCGCGTGCAGCCCCCGAGGGTTACCATCCATGAACGCCTGGGACTCCCCGGCGATACCCGCCTCATCGGCCTCCTGCCGGGGAGCCGCAGCGGAGAACTCAAGCGGCACTGGCCGCTGCTGGTGGAAACCGTTCTGCGCCTGCGCCAGACCCACCCCGACGTCCAGTTCGTCGTCTCCCTGGCGCCCGGTGTGACTCGGGAACGTCTCACCGCACTGGCCGCCACAAAGGATCTGCGCCTGCACTTCGTGGGCGGGGATGCGGCCACCCATTCCCTGATGGCCGGTGCCGACCTGCTGCTGATCGCCTCCGGCACGGCCACCCTCGAGGCCGGGCTGCTGCGGGCACCGATGCTGGTGTTCTATCGCATGGGTGCGCTAAGCCACGCAGTATTCTCGCGGCTGGTCAGGCTCAAGGACATCGCCCTGGTCAATATCGTGGCCGGGTCGCGGGTGGTCCCGGAGTATCTGCAAAAGGACGCGCGGCCGGACCGTCTGGCCTGTGCGGCCGGCAACCTGCTGGATCAGCCACAGGAGCTCGAACGCATGCGCGAGCGGCTGGAACGTGTACGGGAACGGCTGGGTAGCGGAGGCGCCGACCGCCGCGTAGCGCAAATGGCGCAGGAACTGCTGCAGCACGGCCAATTACAAGACGGCGCAACCGCAGCACCCTCAAACCGGGACTGAGCCCCCGGAGCAGTCCCCCTCAGTGCACCCGGCCGCCGCGCAGGATGCCGCGCCGACTGCCGCGCACAAACCCGATCAGCTTGCGCACCTCGGGCACTGCGGTCTCTTCGAACATGGTGTCGAGATGCCGTTCGCGCCCGGCCCGGCCACGCATCCCCTGGATGAACACCCGATGCAAGGCCTGGATGGCCTCGTTCGAGAAACCGTTACGTTTCAGGCCCACCTTGTTGATCCCGATCAGACGGGCGTAATTGCCGCTTGCCAGGCAATAGGGAGGCAGATCGCGATTCAATGCTGCACCCATGCTGGTAAAGGCGAATGTCCCCACCCGACAGAACTGATGCACCAGGGTAAAACCACCCAGGGTGGCGTGGTCCTGAATCTCGACATGCCCTGCGAGCGAGGTGGCATTCGAGAAGATAATCTTGCTGCCGATGGTGCAGTCATGAGCGATGTGCACATAGGCCATGATCAGGTTGTCGTGGCCGATCACGGTCTCGCCCAGGCCCTTTTCGGTCCCTCGGTGCAGGGTGACGGACTCGCGGATCACGTTGCGGTCGCCAATGACCAGCCGAGTGGGCTCGCCGCGGTAACTGGTGTCCTGGGGCTCCTCGCCAATGGAGGAGAACTGGAAGATCCGATTCTCGCGACCGATCTCGGTCGGGCCACTGATCACCACGTGCGGCCCGACCCGCGTGCCCGCTCCGATCTTGACGTTGGCACCGATGACCGAGAACGGGCCCACCTCGACCGAGCTGTCCAGCTCGGCACTGGGATGGACCTCCGCGCGCGGATCAATCACGCCGGGATTTCCTGCCCGGAGCACATCAACTGGGCGCTGGCACACACCTCGTCGCCCACCTTGGCCACCGCATCAAAACGCCAGATGCCGCGCACGGTCCGTTTCAGGTCCACCCGCAGATGCAGCTGGTCCCCGGGGGTCACCTGACGGCGAAAACGGGCCTCGTCAATCCCGACAAACAGATACAACTGCTGTTTGTCCTGGTTTTCATTGCGTGCCTCCTCGGTCTTGAACGCAAGCAGGCCAGTGGCCTGGGCCAGCGCCTCCAGGATCAGCACCCCGGGCATCACCGGCTTGATCGGAAAATGCCCCTGAAAATAGGGCTCGTTGATGCTGACGTTCTTGATGCCGGTCAGGTAGCTGCCTGCCTCCCAGTCCAGCACTCGGTCCACCATCAGAAACGGGTACCGGTGCGGGAGGTACCGCATGATCTCCTGGACGTTGAAGTCATCCACGCAGATGTCCTTTCTCTAAGCAGTTTGCGCCGTATCCGGACCGCAGAGCGGGCCTCGAGTACGACGTTGAGTCCGGCCACGAGCGGCCGGCCGTTCGGGGCACGCCTGGCCCGTGCCCCTATCGAGCCATCCTTCGCAGACGCGCCAGCATCCGATTCCACAGACGCGCCTCCTGATGCGGCACGCCCGAGGCATATTGCCCTGCCTGCTCGATCGAACGCGTCACCAGGGTCATCGCGTGGATCGTCACATGATCCGCGATAGCCAAATGCCCGAGAATACCGGCCCCGCCACCGATCGCGCAGTGCGCCCCGATCCGTGCACTGCCGGCAATTCCGACACACCCCGCTATGGCCGTATGGTCGCCAATCTCGACGTTATGGGCAACATGAACCAGGTTGTCGATCTTCACACCGTTGCCGACACGGGTGTCGGCCAGGGCACCGCGGTCAATGGTCGTGTTCGCACCGATCTCCACGTCCGATCCAATGACCACCGCTGCCAGCTGCTCGATCTTGTCCCAGCCCTGCGCCCCCCCCGGCGCAAAACCAAAACCATCGGCGCCGATCACGCAGCCGCTGTGCAGGATGCAGCGTTCACCGACCCGCACCCCGTCCAGGAGGGTGACCCGCGGGTGCAAAAAACTCTGCCCGCCAACCTCGACCCCGGCCCCCAGTACACAATGCGCCTCCACGACGGCACCTGCACCGACGCGACCACCAGGGCCGATCACCACGCCCGGACCGACATGGGCATCGGGCTCAACGCGCGCCGAGTCATGCACCACCGCGGTGGGGTGGACGCCCGCGCTGCGAGCGCGGCGGCTCGCGCCCAACAACCGGCTTGCACCGGCGTAACCTCGATACACATTCTCGAGGAAGATCAGGGCGCGTCCGGGCTTCACCTCCACAACGGCCCCTTCCGGGACCAGCACGATACCTGCGGCGCTTTGTTCGAGGGCCTCGCCGTGACGCTGCGGATCCAGTACGAATGTCAGATCGGTCGAGGTCGCACTGGCCAACGGGGCCAGGCCGGTAACGCGACATGTGCCCTCACCCTGCAGGCGCCCGCCGAGTTGCTGCGCCAGGTGGCTCGCCGACCAGGCGTGATCAGTCCCGCTGCATTGCGGCAAGGATATCGTCCGTGATGTCGATACGGTCGCTGGCGTACAGCACGTTACGTTCGGTCAGAATCAAGTCGATATCGCGCTCGCGGGCAAGATCGACAATGGCGTTGTTAATGCGTCGCTGCAACTTGGCCAGCTCCTCGTTGCGGCGCACGTTCAGATCCTCGCTGAAGCTCTCCTGCGCACGCCGGAACTCACGCGAGCGTTGCGAAAACTCGCGTTCCAGATTCGCGCGCTCGGAAGGATTCATCAAATCACCGTCCCGCTCGAGGCGGTCACGCAGGCGCTGGAGCTCCTCGCGTTCCGCCACCAATTCCGAGTCACGGGGCGAGAATTCGCGTTCCAGCTCGCGCATGGCCTCCTCGGCCTGTGGAGAATCCTCGAGAATCCGGTTCATGGTCACAAACGCGACGTTTTGTGCCCCGGCCACGGCCGGCGCCGCCAGCCAGCCCGTCACAACCATGGCCACCACGGCCAACCAGGCGATCCCGGATCTCATGTCCCCTCCCAATGCGCGCGCAGCGTTGTGATCTACCATGCTCAGAAACTGGCCCCCAGCAAGAACTGGAAGCGTTGAATATCATCGTCCGGGTCGTTGTTGAATGGTTCCGCCACGCTGAAGCTCAGCGGCCCCACCGGCGAGAACCAGGTGAGGGCGACACCGGCCGAGGCGCGCAATTCGCCAGCATCAAAGTCGGAGATCTCATCGAACACGTTACCCGCATCTATAAAGCTACTCATGCGCACCGCCCGGTTATCGGCCGCAAACGGCAAGGGGAAGAACAGCTCGGCCGAAACGGTCGTCCGGAAACGCCCGCCAAAGGGATCGTCGTTGGAGTCACGCGTGGCGGGATTACCATTGCGCAGCGGACGCAGATCGCCCAGACGGTTGTCCTCGTAGCCCCGAACCGAACGGATACCGCCAGCAAACAGACGTTCGTAGAACGGTAACTCGTCGCCTCCGTACCCGTCGCCATAGGCCAGTCCGGCCGATATGCTGAACGTGGTGCGATCGGACAGCGGGAAGAGCTCCTGGCCTGAGTAGGTCAGCTTGTAGAACTCGCGATCGCTCCCCGGGACCGTCAGTTCCATCCCCAACCGATGGCGCCGCCCTTCCGAGGCGAAGGTGGTGCTGTCTCGGGTGTCGTGGACGTAGTTCGTCGCCAGCTTGTAGAGATTTGCGGAGCGGCCGAAAGCGTCCAGCTCGTCGTTGATCTCGTCCGGGGTACCCACGCGGCCAGCCGTGGCGTCAATGGTCTGGATCTCGATGTTCTCGTATCCCGGCCGAACCTGAATGCGGTCGAATTCGGACAGCGGAATGCCATAGGTCACGTCGAACCCATAGCGATCGGACGAAAACCGCGAGATGTTCGCCTCTTCGGCATCGACCTTGCGGTAAAAAATGGAGAACCCGCGACTGGCCCCGGCCGGGGTGAAGTGCGGATTGGTCACACTCAGCCGGAAAATCTGATTCACCCGGCTGTTACTGATCTCGGTGGAAAAGCGGTTACCGGTCCCGAGGAAATTGTCCTGGCTGAGACTGGCCGTCAGCAGCAAACCCTGGTTCTGCGAGAAACCGGCTCCCACCGACAAGGCACCGGACTGCTGCTCGGTCACCGAAATGTTGACATCCACCTCGTCATCGGTACCGGGTACCCGCTCGGTTTCCACGTTCACGCGCTGCACGAACGGCAACCGCTGGATGCGGACACGCGAGCGTTCTATCAACGTCCCGTTATACCAGGAGCTTTCCATCTGGCGCAGCTCGCGACGATAGACCTGCTCCTCGGTATTGCGATTACCGGTGATGCGAATATTGCGCACGTAGACGCGAGGACCCGGATCGATGAAGAAGGTGATCTGAACCTCGCGAGTTTCCTCGTCGACTTCCGGCACGGGATTGACGTTGGCGAATGCGAACCCCTCGCGGGTCAGACGTTCGCTGATGAGCTCGGCGGATCGCGTGATCTGACTGCGCGAGAAGGGCGCATCGACATCCACCTCGATCAGCCCTTCGAGTTCTTCCCGAGGAACCACGAACTCACCCGCCAGATCCACCCCGGTGGTGCGGTAGCGTTCGCCTTCATCGACGTTGATGGTAATGAACAAATCGCGGCGATCCGGCGTCAGCGTCACCTGTGTCGAGTCCACATCGAATTCCAGGAATCCGGAATCCAGGTAGTGCGAACGCAGCTGCTCGAGATCGCCCGAGAGCTTCTCACGGGAGTAATCGTCGCGCCGGCTGAAGAATGCCCACCAGCGCGGGACGCCGGATTCGAAACGCCGGGTCAGCTCGCGATCGGTAAAGGCCTCGTTACCGACCACGTTCACCTGCCGGATCTTCGCAACGGGACCCTCGGCGATATCGATCTCCACATCCACCCGGTTGCGGGGCAGTTCGACGATCTCCACATCGATCTGCACGTTATAGCGTCCACGCGCAAAATATTGCTGACGCAGTTCGCTCTCGATGCGGTCCAGCATGGTCCTATTGAATACCCGGCCCGAACGCAATCCAGCAGAGTTCAGCGCCTCGCGCAGACCTTCGTCCGGGATATCGCGGTTTCCCGAGAAATTGATCTCGTTGATTGCCGGACGCTCGGACACGATGACCACCAGAATATCCCCACGGCGGGCGATTTCGACGTCATCGAAGAAACCGGTCCGGAACAGCTCCCGGATCACCTCCGGACTGCGGCTGTCATCGAAGGTATCGCCCACCTGTACCGGCAGATAGCTCAGTGCCGTGCCCGCCGTAATTCGCTCCAGGCCCTCGATTTCGATGTCCTCGATCTGGTAGGCCTGACCCCAGGCCGTTCCCGCCAGACCCAGAAGGCCCACCAGGGCCACTCCTCTCAAGCTATTTCGCGCCATGCTCTCCGCCAAAAAGTGCCGCTCGGTGGTCGCGCTACCGGAGCTTCGTTTGAACTCCAGCACCCGATCTAGCCGAACAATCGTGTCAAATCATTGTACAGGGCCAGGGTCATCAGTCCGGCAATCGCCACCAGACCCACCTGTTGTCCGATTATCTGCGTGCGTTCCGACACCGGGCTGCCCTTCACTGCCTCCGCGGCGTAATAGAGCAAATGCCCGCCGTCCAGCATCGGAATCGGCAACAGGTTGATAATCCCGAGCGATACGCTCACCAACCCGAGAAAACCCAGGAAGGCCGAGATCCCGATCACCGCCGATACCCCGGCAAACTCGGCTATGGTAACCGGTCCACTGATATTTTTGACCGAGGCATCCGCGGTGATCATGCGCCAGAGAATACCAAGGGTCAGAATCGACACATCCCAGGTGCGCTCCACCCCCGACCACACTGCAGAGATCGGGCCCTGCCGCACCAGCACCGCGAGTTCGCGGGCGGCCGCCTGATCCGTATCCACCCCCGCGCCAATACGCCCGATCGTGGTGTCACCATCCTGCACCGGTTCGGGGATCATACGCAGCTCCACATGGTGGCCATCACGCTCCACCCGCACCCGCAGCTCTTCCTCCGGACGCGCTCGCACGACCTCCACCCAGTGGTTCCAGTCATCCACTGCGTCCCCGTTCACCCCTCGCACACGGTCCCCCGGCACCAGCCCGGCGGCGGCCGCCGGACTGCCGGACTCGACCGCTCCGATCCGTGGCTCCAGCGCTGGCCGGTATGGGCGCAGCCCCAGCTTTTCCAGGAACTGCCCTTCGCCGAGCAGGGCCTGCCGATCCCGCAGGTCCACAACCCGTTCGACCTCACTGCCATCGGCGTCGCGCAGAAGCAGCGTCACGCGCTCGCCGCGGACCGCGTGATCCAGCAACCGCAGATTGGCCTGTTCCCAGTCGACCACCGCCCGCTCGCCCACACGCAGGATCTGCTGACCACGCTCCAGACCGGCCTCCGCCGCGGGTGTGTCTGCCACGATCTCGCCGAGCACCGGCTTGACCCCGCCCACCCCGACCATGAACATCACGGCATACACCACGATCGCCAGCAGGAAGTTCGCCGCCGGTCCTGCCGAGACCACGAAGGCACGTGCACGCAGACTCTTCTGGTTGAACGCGCGTTCACGCTCCGCGGGCGCGACATCCCCTTCGCGCTCATCCAGCATCTTGACGTAGCCACCCAGTGGCAGCGCGGCAATCACGAATTCCGTCCGGTCGTGCCCGAAATCGCGCCTGAACAACGGACGGCCAAAACCGACCGAAAAGCGCAGAACCTTCACCCCCATCAAACGCGCGGCGAGGTAATGCCCGTACTCATGTACGGTGACCAGCACCCCGATGGCCACAATGAAGGCCAGAACGCTGGTCAGGAAGGTCATGACGCCGCCTGCTCGGGGTTGGTAACAAGGCCGCCGGCCACCTCTCGCGCCCTGCGGTCAGCGGCCAGAACGCGCTCCAGCGAATCGGCCGCCTCGGGCTCCACCGTGTCCAGAGTCGCCGCGATCACCGTCGGGATCTCACTGAAGGCCAGGCGTTCGTCCAGAAACGCCTCGACCGCGACCTCATTCGCGGCGTTCAGCACCGCGGTGGCGGTCCCACCCCGCTCCAGCGCCCGGTACGCAAGCCTCAGCGCCGGGAACCGGGCCGCCTCCGGCTCCGAAAATTCCAGCGTACCCATGGTCAGCAGATCAAGCGGCTGCACGCCCGAAGCCATGCGCTCCGGCCACGCCAGGGCATGGGCAATCGGTGTCCGCATATCCGGGTTGCCCAGCTGCGCGAGGACCGAGCCATCATCGTAGGCTACCATCGAATGCACGATGCTCTGTGGATGCAGCACGACCTGGATCGCCGAGGGCTGGACCGCGAACAGCCAGCAGGCCTCGATCACCTCCAGCCCCTTGTTCATCATGGTTGCCGAATCAACCGAGATCTTCCGCCCCATATCCCAGTTCGGGTGGGCACAGGCCTCCTCCGGCGTGATCCCGGCAAAACGATCCAGCGGCCGATCGCGAAACGGACCGCCCGACGCCGTCAGCCAGATCCGGCGGGCCCCTTGCGGTGACACCGGCTCCCCGCAAACGTAACCCGTGGGCAGACACTGGAAAATGGCGTTGTGCTCGGAGTCAATCGGCAACAGGGAGGCGCCCGAGCGCTGTACGGCATCCATCAGCAGCGCGCCGGACATCACCAGCGCCTCCTTGTTGGCCAGCAATACCCGCTTGCCGGCTTGCGCCGCCGCAAGCGTCGGCAGCAACCCGGCCGCCCCGACGATCGCGGCCATCACCGCGTCCACCTGCGGCGCCCGCGCGACCTCGGCCAGCGCCTCCGGCCCCCAGCGAACCTCGGTATGCGAACCGGTCGCTGCGAGCGCCGCCCGCAGCGCATCGGCCGCCTCGCGGTCCGCCATCACCGCCACCTCGGGCATATGCGTCAGACATTGCTCCCGCATACGTTCCACGTTGCGGTGCGCGGTCAACGCATACACCCCGAAACGCTGCGGTTGACGCGCGACCACATCGAGCGTGCTCAGCCCGATACTGCCGGTAGAGCCCAGGATGGTCAGCTGCGTCGTCTTCATCAATACCCTACCCGTTCCCCCGGGGAACACCGATTTTTCTTCGCACGCCCGTCCTTACCCACCGCAGCGGGAGTCTCGCAGCCTGTGCCTGCACCCGTGCTCGGCAAAAACCGGAGTCACCTGTCGGAATCCGACTCGGCAGGCGCGCGAGCAACACGGTTCCTAGGGGCCTGTCACCGGAAACGGAACCAGCGCCAGCCAGAGCAATCCGGCAAGAAATACCGGCGCCGCCGCGACCATGCTGTCAAACCGATCCAGAATACCCCCGTGACCCGGCAGCAAGGAACCGCTGTCCTTCGCACCGGCCTCACGTTTCAGAATGCTTTCGAACAGATCCCCGACCACCGATACCAGGCCGATCAGCACCGAAAGCAGCACAAACACCAGCGAATCCATCGGATCCAGGCCCCAGACAGCCGCCACCACAATCGCAAACGCCAGCACCGTGACCAGCCCGCCGAACAGACCCTCCCGGGTCTTGCCCGGACTGATATGCGGCGCCAGCGGATTGCGCCCGAAGGACCTCCCGGCAAAGTAGGCTCCGGTATCTGCCAGACCGACCAGTACCACCAGATACACCACCAGCCATGGTGCCAGGGCATGCAGCCACACCAGCGCCATGCCCGCGGGCACCAGGGTCACGATCCCGGCGACCGCGAACAGCGCATTGAAACGCCCGCGAGCACGCGCCTCGTCTTCGCGATAGAACGGCAGAATCAGCAACACGACCAGCCACCAGAGCAAAGCCAGCGCCAGTAACAGGTAATGGAGCCCCGCCACCGGCACCCCTCCCAGAATGGCGATCGGGATTACGACCGCCGCCCCGATCAGAAGTCTTGCTGGCACGCTCGGCGCGCCGGCCAGACCCGCCCATTCCCAGCTCGCCAGCGCCAGGATCAACACGACCAGGCCCAGGACCAGGAGGTTTGGCCCCCATGCCACCAGTGCCAGCGCCGGCAGGCCCAGCGCCAGGGCGGTCAGGATGCGCTGCCTAAGCATGGCCGCCTCCCTCACGCGGCATGACCCGCCCGAACCGGCGTTGGCGGCTGGCATACCAGGCCAAACCCTGTTTCAGTTCCTCCGCCGTCACATCCGGCCAGAAGGTATCGATGAACAGCAGCTCGGCGTATGCCGCCTGCCACAGAAGGAAATTGCTGATCCGGTGTTCCCCTCCCGTACGGATCAGGAGATCGACGTCCGGCAGCCCGGCGGTACTCAGGTAGTCCTCGAAGGTACCTTCCGGATCTTCACTCTCGGCCGCTCCGTCCGCCACCCAGCGCCGCGCGGCCTGCATCACATCCCAGCGCCCGCCATAACCCAGGGCCACCACCAGGCACATGCCATCATTGGCGGCCGAGGCCTGCTCGGCCTCGCGCATGCGGGATTGAAGATCCGACGGGAAACTCGCGCGATCGCCGATAAAACGCAGGACGATGCCGCCTTCCACCAGCTCCGGCAGTTCCGCCTCGATCGCGGAGACAAAGAGTTCGAAGAGTGCTTCCACCTCTTCCTGCGGACGCCCCCAGTTCTCGCTGCTGAAGGCAAACAGGGTCAGGGCATCCACGCCCTGCTCGGCAAAGAAGCGTACCGCCAGACGCGTGGCCTCCAGCCCCGCACGATGACCCGCTGCGCGCTGCTGACCACGGGCCTCGGCCCAACGACCGTTGCCATCCATGATGATGGCCACGTGCGCGGGGAGCGTCTGCGGGGTTATGCGGATAACCGGCATAGGGGGAGCCGGTCAGACTTCCATCAGCTCGGCTTCCTTTTCCGCCAGCATGGCGTCGATCCGGGCAACGTGATCGTCGGTCAGCTTCTGGACCTGATCCTGCGCCTTGCGCTCGTCGTCCTCGGAGATCTCCTTGTCCTTGACGAGCTGCTTGAATGCCGTGTTCGCGTCACGACGGATGTTCCGGACCGCGACACGGGCATTCTCGGCTTCGGCCTTTACCACCTTGACCAGGTCACGCCGGCGCTCCTCGGTCAACGCCGGGAGCGGAACCCGAATGACCGTGCCCATACTGGCCGGATTCAGGCCCAGATCGGAGGTCATGATCGCCTTCTCGACCTTGCCCACCATATCTTTCTCGTAGGGCACGACGGTCAGGGTGCGCGCATCCTCCGCGTTGATGTTCGCGACCTGATTGATCGGCACGTCCGAACCGTAGTACTCGACATGCACATGTTCGAGCAGCGCCGGGTGGGCGCGTCCGGTCCGGATCTTCGCAAGCTCGTTGCGCAGCGCTTCCAGGCTCTTGTCCATGCGCTCGCGCGCATCCTTGATGGTGGCGTCACTCATTACTGGATCCCTCAACCAGGGTTCCGACCGGCTCGCCCATCACGAGCCGCCTCAGGTCACCCCTGGAAAACATGTTCATTACCCGGATCGGCAGACCGTTATCACGGCACATCACCAGGGCGGTGGTGTCCATTACGCCGAGACGCCGGGTCAGGGCTTCGTCGAACGTCAACCGCTCATAGCGACGGGCAGCCTCGCTTTTCATCGGATCCGCGTCGTACACGCCATCGACCTTGGTGGCCTTGATCATGATATCGGCATTGATCTCGATCGCGCGCAGACTGGCCGCCGAATCGGTGGTGAAAAACGGGTTGCCGGTCCCGGCTGCAAAGACCACGATACGCCCCTTTTCCAGATGGCGTACCGCCCGGCGACGGATGTAGTCCTCGCAGACCTGATTGATGCGGATCGCGGACATGACCCGAGAGAAACGGCCGGCCCGTTCGATCGCGTCCTGCAGTGCCAGGGCATTGATGACCGTCGCCAGCATACCCATATGGTCGCCGGTGACGCGGTCCATGCCGCCCTGCGCCAGCCCTGCACCACGGAAGATGTTGCCGCCACCGATCACGATGCCGACCTCAACCCCCATGCGGGAGAGCTCCGAGACCTCTTCGGCAACCTGCGCCAGAACGCCCGGGTCGACCCCGTAGGATTCCTGGCCCATCAGGGCCTCCCCGCTCAACTTCAAAAGGATGCGCCGAAATGCGGGCTGGCTGTCCTGATTCATGGGGTTCCTTGATCTCGGGCTCGGTTATTCTCGCTTGCCAGTCAATTCTGGCCCGTACATCCGGAAACGGCCGCATCCAGCGGCCGCCCCGGGGTCGTGCTTCGGGTCAGGCGCCGCGTGCCTGCGCCATGACCTCTTCCGCGAAGTTCTCGGTCTTCTTCTCGATCCCTTCGCCCACTTCATAGCGGATGAAACCGGCCACGGATGCACCGCTGGACTCCAGCAGCTTGCCGACCGTCTGATCCGGGTCCTTCACGAAGGGCTGGCCGACCAGGGTGATCTCGGCGAGGTACTTGCGAATGCGGCCTTCGATCATCTTCTCGATGATGTTCTCCGGCTTACCGGATTCTTCGGCCTGTGCCTTGAAAATCGCGCGTTCCTTGTCGAGCATCTCGCTCGGGACCTCGCTTTCATCCACGCAGACCGGCTGGCTGGCCGCAATGTGCATGGCCACGTCCTTGGCCAGAGCCTCGTCGCCGCCATTCAGGCCCACGAGTACGCCAATGCGCGCGCCATGCTGATAGGCACCGAAGGCGCCCTCAACGCTCATGCGCTGGAAACGACGCACCTGGACATTCTCACCAACCTTCGCGACCAGCTGGGTACGCTGTTCTTCCAGGGTCTGACCATCGACCGTCTCGGCCATCAGATCCTCGACCGACTCGGCCGCGGAGGACAGCGCTGCCTGCGCGCAATTCGTTGCGAACGCCCGGAAGTTGTCATCATTGCCGACAAAGTCGGTTTCGCAGTTGATCTCGACGATCACCGCACGCGAGCCGTCGCTCGCGATCTCGACCCGGCCCTCGGCCGCAACGCGATCGGCCTTTTTGTCGGCCTTCGCCATGCCGGACTTGCGCATCGCCTCGATGGCCGCCTCCAGGTCGCCGCCGGTCTCGGTCAACGCCTTCTTGCACTCCATCATGCCGGCGCCAGTACGCTCGCGCAGTTCTTTAACTTGTGCAGCAGTAATCTGCATCGTTGCTTGCTCCTGAAATTCGTGCTCGGGCCGGCCGCCCCAACGGGCAGCCGGCCCCGGTTATCAAGCGGGGTTGGCGGGCGCTGCCGTCTCGGCTGCGCCGCTGGCGGCGGCCGGCTCGGCGAACGAATCCTCGCCCATGCCACCGGTCGTCACCGCACCCTTGGCCTCATTGATGGTGTCGGAGATCGCAGCCACATAGAGCTGGATCGCGCGCATCGCATCGTCGTTGCCGGGGATCACGTAATCCACGCCTTCCGGCGAATGGTTCGAATCCACCACCGCAACCACCGGGATGCCGCGCTTCTTCGCCTCCGCCACGGCGATCTTCTCGTAACCAACGTCGATCACAAACATCGCGTCGGGCATGCGGTTCATGTCCTTGATACCACCCAGGCTGCGATCCAGCTTTTCCTTTTCGCGGCGACGGCTCAGGGCCTCGCGCTTGTTGAGCACCTGGAAGCTGCCGTCAGCATCCATCGTCTCGAGGTCCTTCAGGCGTTTGATCGACTGCTTGACCGTGTTGAAGTTGGTCAGCATGCCGCCCAACCAGCGGTGGCTCACGTGCGGCATGCCGCAGCGCTGCGCCTCTTCGGCCACCACATCGCGGGCCGAACGCTTGGTCCCGACGAACAGGATCTGGCCGCCGTCGGCAGCCACCTTGCCCAGAAAGTTCAACGCATCGTTGAACATCGGCAGGGACTTCTCGAGGTTGATGATATGAATCTTGTTGCGCTCGCCAAAGATGTACGGGGCCATCTTGGGATGCCAGTAGCGCGTCTGGTGGCCGAAGTGCACACCGGCCTCCAGCATCTGTCGCATAGTCACGAGGGACATGAAATTTCTCCTGTAACGGGTTGAGCCTCCACGCATCCCGACCTGAAACCCGCAGCGAAAAACCTTCGCAGACGGGCACCCGACAGACCGTGTCGATGCATGTGTGGTTTAGGTTTTCGGAAACTGCCCCGCTTGAAGGCCGCTTCCGGCCCCGCCGAATTGCCAGCGAGGCGCGCGCTTTATAGCATAGGACCCTGATTCGAACCAAACGCCGAGGCCCTCAGGGCGCCGCGGCGGGAGCCCTCATGTCCGTTTCCATCAAGACCCCCGAAGAGATCGACCACATGCGCGTCGCCGGACGCCTGGCCGCCGAAGTGCTCGAGATGATCGAGCCCCATGTCCAGGCCGGCATAACGACCGGGGAACTGGACCGGATCTGCCACGACTACATCGTGAACACCCAGGGCGCCATCCCCGCACCGCTCAATTACCGTGGCTTTCCGAAGTCGATCTGCACCTCGGTCAACCATCAGGTCTGTCACGGTATCCCGGGTGACCGCAAGCTCAAGAACGGCGATATCCTCAATATCGACATCACCGTGATCAAGAACGGCTTTCACGGCGACACCAGCCGCATGTTCGTGATCGGCAAGGCCGGCATTCAGGCCCAGCGAGTCATCGACGTCGCCCGCACCAGCATGTACCTGGGCATTCAGCAGGTGCGCCCGGGCGCCACGCTGGGGGACATTGGCCACGCCATCCAGCAGTACGCCGAAGCCCGGCGCTGCTCCGTGGTGCGCGAGTTCTGCGGCCACGGGATCGGCCGTGGCTTTCACGAAGACCCGCAGGTCCTGCACTACGGCAAGCCCGGCACCGGCATGGCGCTGGAAGAAGGCATGTGTTTCACCATCGAACCGATGATCAACGCCGGTCGCCGGCATACCCGCATCCTCGCGGATGGCTGGACCGCCGTGACCAAGGACCACAGCCCCTCCGCCCAGTGGGAACACACCATCCTGGTCACCGCCGACGGCTACGAGATCCTGACCCTGCGCAAGGACGAGACCCCGCCCCAGGAGATCGCAGCCTGATCGCTGCCCGGTTCGTCCACCCGTCTGCCTATTAAAGGAGATCCCATGAATCCCGCAGGCAGCACCTCCGGCGAACTGGAAACCCCGGCCTTCACCCCGGACTGGGGCGACGACTACCAGCGCCTCAGTCGCAACCCGGGTAACATTGCCCTTTTCCGAGACCGCCGCAAGGCCATCCTGGAACAGCAATACCAGGGCTTCCGCGACGGCATGCCCATCGCCGACCTGATCCATGGCCACGCGCGGCGCATCGACGAACTGCTCAAACTGATCTGGGCTCAGAAGGGCCTCGCGGACGACGACCATCTCTGCCTGGTCGCGGTTGGTGGCTACGGGCGCGGCGAGCTTCACCCCGCCTCCGATATCGATATCCAGATCATCATGGAAGGTGTCAGCGATCGCGCCTACTTTGAGCGCATCAGCGAATTTGTCACCTTCCTCTGGGATATCGGCATCGAGGTCGGACACAGCGTTCGCAGCATCGAGGACTGTAGCCGCGAGGCACGCGACGACATCACGGTCGCCACCAACCTTATCGAAGCCCGATACCTCGCGGGCCATCTGGGCCTGTTCAACGACTTTCGCAACGCCATCGAACCGGACCGGATCTGGGATTCCCGCAGCTTCTACGCCGCCAAGCTGGCGGAGCAGCAGGCCCGCCACCGGCGCTTCGGCGAGACCGCCTACCGCCTCGAGCCGAACGTGAAGGAAGGCCCCGGCGGCCTGCGCGACATTCAGATGATCGGCTGGGTCACCAAGCGCCACTATGCAGCCGAGCGGATCGAGGAACTGGTCTCCCTCGGCTTCCTGCGCGAGGGCGAGTTCCGCGAGATGATGGAGGGGCAGAACTTCCTCTGGCGCGTGCGCTTCGCGCTGCACATGCTGACCGACCGCCGCGAGGATCGGCTGCTGTTCGACCTGCAACGCCAGCTGGCCAACACCTTCGGCTTCGTGGACCAGAACCACAACCGCGCCGTCGAACAGTTCATGCAGCGCTACTTCCGCACCATCAACGACCTGGAACGCCTGAACGAGCTGCTCCTGCAGCACTTCAACGAGGCCATCCTCGACGACCCGCAGTCACTGCAGGAGCCGGTACGCATTCACCAGCGCTTTCAGACCCGTGGCGGCTACCTGGAGGCCGCCCACGACCAGGTCTTCATGATCTATCCCCCGGCACTGCTGGAGGTCTTCCGGCTGCTCCAGGAACACCCCGAGATCCAGGGCATACGCGCCTCCACCATCCGCCTGATCCGCGCCCACCGCCACCTGATCGACGGCCACTTCCGGCGCAACCCGGTGTGCCGCGGCCTGTTCATGGACATCCTGCGCGCACCCCGCGGAATCACCAGCCAGCTCCGGCGCATGAATCGCTACGGCGTACTGGGCAACTACCTGCCCGCCTTCGGCCGAATTATCGGCCGCATGCAGTACGACCTGTTTCACGCCTACACCGTCGACGAACACACGCTGAACGTGGTGCGCAATGCGCGGCGCCTGGCATTGCCGGAATTTGCCCACGAGCAGCCGCTGGCCAGCCGCATCCATGCCGACCTGGAACGACCGGACCGCCTGGTCCTCGCAGCCCTGTTTCACGACATTGCCAAGGGTCGCGGCGGCGACCATTCCGAGCTCGGCGCCCACGACGCCCTGCACTTCTGCCAGCAACACGGGTTGTCGGATGCAGATGCCACCACGGTCGCATGGCTGGTGCGCTCGCACCTGCTGATGTCGCTGACGGCGCAGCGCAAGGACCTCTCCGACCCCGAGGTGGTGCGCGATTTCGCGCGCGAGGTACGCACGCGCGAGCGTCTGGACCTCCTGTATCTCCTCACCATCGCCGACATCCGCGGGACCAACCCGGAGCTCTGGAACAGCTGGAAGGATTCCCTGCTGCAGACCCTGTACCACGCAGCCCGCACAGTGCTGGAACGCGGTCTGGACACCGCGCCCGACCTGGAAGAACAGATCAGTCAGACCCGTGCCGAGGCCCTGGAGCAGCTTCAGCGTCAGGGGTTCGACACCGCACGCGCACGCGCGTTGTGGGACGAACTGGACGACGAATATTTCCTGCGCCATTCCGCCGACGAGATCGCCTGGCACGGCCAGGCCCTGCTCTCACCCGCCGCCTCCGAACTTCCGCTGATCCTGGTGCGACCCAAGACCTCGCGCGGGAGCACCGAGATCTTCGTCTACGCCGACGACCACCCACAGATCTTCGCCCGCATCACCAGCACCCTGACCCAACTGGGCCTCGATATCGTGGATGCCCGCATCATCACCACCGCGGGCGGTCGCACCCTGGATACCTTCCTGGTGCTCGAAGGCGGCGGCGGGCAAACGGTCGATGCCGGCTACCGCTGCGAAGAGATCCGCACCACCCTGGATCAGGAACTGCGCCAGCCCCACCGTCCCAGTACGCCAGTCACACGACAGTTACCGCGCCGGCTGAAGCATTTCGATATCGACACCCGCATCGAATTCGAGCCCGCCCCCAGCGGCCAGGCGACCCGCATGCGGCTGCGTGCACTGGACCGGCCCGGCCTGCTTTCCACCATCGGTCACATCCTGGCGGACCTGGATATCGACGTCAGCACCGCCCGCATCGCCACCGCCGGGGAACAGGTCGAGGACAGCTTTCTGCTCAGTCGGCCAGGCCGACAGCCACTAACCCGCGCAGAGCAGAAAACACTGCGCGAGGCCCTGCTGGCCGCGCTTTGACCCATACCGCCTGTCCCAGGAAATAACGGATCGCGGAACCTGGAGTGCCACCCCCGAAAGGGCTCGGCCGCCTGTGGTGGCGCAGGAACGGCGTTACCGCTCCCATGTGCAGCATGACTGCCCGGTGGTCACCGCACCCTGTTCTTACCCAAAAGCGACGCAGCGGCGAGCATGCACCCGAATCACTGCTTCCCCAGCAGACGTGTCTCGAAATCCGTGAGAATGCTGAACTCGACACGCCTCGAGGCTGCTCGATCCTCCTCGCCCCGGGCGTCCAGGATACGCCGCGAGGACGACAGCCCCACCGCCGCCACTCGGGACCGGAACCACTCATCCTCCCGCAGCGGCTCCAGCTGGTAGGCATACTCCAGCACCGCCCGCGTACGCCTCTGACTCAAGTCCATATTGCCGAAATAGGACTCCAGCTCGTCCTCGCTACCGGCCCACTCACTGGAGGTATGCCCCTCGATCCGCACCTCACGGATCACCTCCGCAAACGGTCGCAACTGATCCGCGTATCGCGGGATAAAGTCCGCCAGGATGGCCTCGAAGCGCGGCTGAATACGCGCCGAGCTGCGTTCGAACAGGACCTCGGGTTCACGAAAACGCAGCGTCAGGCTGGCGCGATCCAGCTCCGCATTCCAGCGCGGAAGGTCCTCGCGGAATTCCGCCTCCAGAACCGAATAGATCGCCTCGCGCAACGCCGCAGCCTCGTCCCGCACCTCGGTATGCGCGGCACTCTCGCGTTCCACCTGAACCATATGCAACAGCGCCAGGAACAGGAAGATCATCATCAGTGCCGCCATCAAGTCCGCGACCGCGAGCCAGTGCGAACCCTGATCCGCTTCGGGACCCCCCGGATCGCCCCGCTGCCCCCCCCGTATTGTCAGCACCCGGGGCATCATCAAACCGTCTCTTCCGCCGTGATCGCGGACGCAGCACGATGCCGCCTCTGTACCGCCTGCCCTGCCCGGACCGCATTTTCGATGCTCTCGAGCATCGCCTCCAGCCGCGCATCCATGGCCGGGAAGGCCTCCGAGGCACGGTCGCGCAATGCGGCAATGCTGCCCAGCAAGGCCTCCAGCTCGACGGTCTCGCGCCGCAGGCTGGCCAGCGTCGCCTCCTGATCCTCGACGTGACGGGTGATCTGCAGGGCCTGCCCGGTCATGCGCTCAAGGGTGCGCTCCGTCTGTTCGACCCCGCTGTGTGCCTGCTCGAAGGCCCGCTGCAGACTGTTCATCTGCTCGCGGTAGCGCTCCTGCCATTCGACCAGGCGCTCCACTGATGCATCCAGACGCCGGAAATTTTCCCCGAACTGCTCGCCCAGGCGGCTGTTGAAGTCGTGGATGACCCGTTCCAGGGCCGCGACCAGATGAGTACTGCTCAACTCCGTCAGGCGCTCGGCCATCGCATCCAGCGCCTCGAGCAACGCCTGATGCTGCCCATCAAGCCGTGCCTCCAGCCGCTGGTCGAGCTGCCTCACCGCATCCGCCGTTGCCAGCGCCGCATCACGCTGCTGCGCCATCCAGTGCAGCCACTCGGTCCGGTCCACAGTGCCCGCGTGAGGGGCGCGCTGAGTCGTGTCCACCGCCGCCGACCCCGCCTGCGCATCCGGCCCCGGCGCCAGCACCTGCACCAGGCGCAGCAACGCCGACAGCAGGATGCCCACGATACTGGTGACAAATGCGAGCTTGAGGCCCTCCAGCAGCGCCGGGATGCTCGCCTCCACGCGGCCGGAGTCAAAGTCCAGCAGTCCGATGGCGACCCCCAGGAAGGTCCCGAGAATCCCCAGCGTCGTCAGCAACGCCGGCGCCGCCCCCTGCAGGGCGCGCGCCCGCCGCAGCGCAGTCGCCAGCAACGCCAGCAGAAACAGCCCGAACAACAGCAACGTAAAAAACCCGATTACGGTCATCGGACTCATGCCCTGCAGCGTCGCCAGCAGGGCTTCGGCAATTCGGTCCAGCATCCCGGTCATTCAGATCCTCCGCACCCCGGACCTCCCTGTCAGGCGCCCGCGGGTCACTCATCTGTATTCGACGGGATCCGAAGCAAGAAAAACGCCACCTTGAACAACATCGCACGCACGCGGACTTGTAAACGCAAAACAACAAAAGTCCGACGACAAGAACACGAACAAACGGTCCCGCATCGCTGCAGACGTCGAACTCTTGACGCCCTGCCTGCGGTGCGATGCGGACTGGTTCTCGGGCTCCGAAAAAGGCCCGGGTCCCGGCGCGCCCGGCAGGCCGCGCAAACCATTCGATTTATTCGAAATATTTACGGCCATTTTCGCCATTTTCATACGGCTCAATCGGATCTATTGTGGTGTTTACAGCGGACATCCAAACAAAGGAGATCACCACATGAGCACCAGGATTCTGGTCCTGTACTATTCCACCTGGGGGCATATCGAACAGATGGCCGAGGCCGTCGCACGAGGCGCAAGCGAAGTGTCCGGGACCGAGGTCACCATCAAGCGTGTGCCGGAACTGATGCCCGAAGACACCGCCCGCAATGCGGGAGCCAAACTCGACCAGGCGGCGCCGATCGCGACACCGGAAGAGCTGGCCGATTACGATGCCATCATCATTGGCACCCCCACCCGCTTCGGTCGCATGTCCGCTCAGATGGCGAACTTCCTGGACCAGACCGGAGCCCTGTGGTTCGGCGACAAGCTGGTCGGCAAGATCGGCAGCGTGTTTGGTTCCACCGCCTCGCAGCATGGCGGACAGGAAACCACGCTGATTTCGACTATTGTCAACCTGATGCACTATGGAATGACGATCGTCGGCCTGCCCTACACCGAGAAGCGCCTGCTCGACATGTCCGCGGTCAGCGGTGGTACGCCATACGGCGCCACCACCCTGGCCGACGGCGACGGCTCGCGCCAGCCCAGCGAGAACGAACTCGCCATGGCAGCATCACAGGGCCGTCACGTGGCCGACGTGGCGCGTGCCCAGCGCCTGGGGCGTGCAGCCAGCTGAGAGCCGCATGACCCCAGCACCGGGCAGGCCCTTACGGACACCCGCAGATGTCACAACGGGGTGATGTGCATAGGGAAACACCGACAGGGACATACTGAATCCACAAGGAGAGCATTGCGATGGACAACACATTCGACGACAGCGGGAAACTCATCCTGCGTCTCGCCCTCGGCATCCTGATTCTCATGCACGGCATTGCCAAGGTGACGGGCGACATCAGCGGCATCGAGGGCATGCTGGTCACTGCAGGCCTGCCTGCCATCCTCGCCTACGGCGTCTACGTCGGGGAAGTCCTGGCGCCCATCCTGGTGATCCTCGGACTGTATGCCCGGATCGGTGCGTTGCTGATCGCAATCACCATGGTCTTTGCGATTGGCCTGGCGCACGCCGACGAGCTCTTCCTCCTGACCGCGACCGGGGGTTGGGCCCTGGAACTGCAGGGGATGTTCCTGTTCGCCGCCATTGCCCTGGTCCTGACCGGCCCGGGCCGTCTGTCCATCAACCGCTTGTAACCGGCCCGTTCACCACCCGGGGCGGCGCAACGCCGCCCCTTTCGGGTACCATGCGCTCCCCTGGACCGCGTGCACGAGCCTTGTATGCCCGATACCCCGATCCTGATTCTGACCGCGCCCCGGATTCTCCCGGTCGTTCCCCGAAACACGGTACTCGAAGACCATGCACTGGTCGTACGCGACGGCGTAATCACCGCCGTGCTGCCGCAGAACGAGGCCAGGGCGCAATATCCGGAAGCCGCTTTCCAGGATCACCCCGGTCAGGCGCTGATTCCCGGCCTGGTGAATGCGCATACCCATTCCGGCATGAGCCTGCTGCGCGGCGTGGGCAGCGACCGCCCGCTGATGGAATGGCTCAAGGGCTACATCTGGCCGGCCGAGAGCAAACTGCTTTCGCCCGAGTTCGTGCGTTCCGGAACCCGACTGGCAGTCGCCGAGATGCTGCGCGGCGGCACCACCTGTTTCGGCGACATGTATCTCTTTGTCGAAGATGCCGCGCGGGTCGTGGACGAAACCGGCATTCGCGCCTCGCTGGGGCTGACCGTGTTCGATTTTCCGACCCCCTGGGCCCGCACCGCCGATGAATACTTCCAGCGCGGGGCGGACGTCGTGCATGCCTGGGGAGACCACCCCCGCATCCATTTCAACGTGGCGCCGCACGCACCGTACACCGTGGGCGATGCCAGCCTGGAGCGCGTGGCGGCCCGCGCACACGAGCTGCGCGTACCCATCCACATGCATGTCCACGAGACCGCCAGCGAGGTCGACGACAGCCTGCGCGACCAGGGTGAACGCCCCCTGACGCGTCTGGCGCGCCTTGGCATGCTGGATCAACCGTTCATCGCGGTCCACATGACCCAGATAGCTGACAGTGACCTCGATCTCCTGCAGGGACGTCCGGTATCCATCGCGCATTGCCCGGAATCCAATCTCAAACTGGCTTCGGGCTTCTGCCCCGTCGCCCGTCTGCAGGCCGCGGGTATCAATGTCGCCCTGGGGACCGACGGCACCGCCTCCAACAACGATCTCGACATGATCGGGGAGATGCGCACCGCTGCACTCCTGGCCAAGGGCGTCAGCAGCGATGCCTCCGCGTTGCCCGCCAGCGCCGCCCTGGAGATGGCCACGCTGGGCAGCGCCCGCGCCCTCGGGCTGGACGATCGCATCGGATCGCTGGAGGCGGGCAAGCAGGCCGATATCGTGGCCGTAGACCTGCAGGCGCCGGAACTGCAGCCCGCGCATGACCCCTGCGCCCAGATCGTGTACGCCGCGACCCGCGACGCGGTGCGCAGCGTCTATGTCGCCGGCCGGCCGTTGCTCCGCGACCGCCAACTGCTTACGCTGGACCTGCACGCGCTCCATGCCGAAGCCGAATACTGGCGCACACGGGTCCAGGGAAACACGGATTAATGTACACACACGCGCTGGCACCCCGGGTTTGCCGAGACCAGGCGCGTCCTGCAGCGGGTAGTGGTTCTACCGCGCCAGCGGCGCAAAGCAGGACCGGGGAACCCGGGCTGTCAACCTCGCAACGTCATCAACGCGGGGGCTCGGCCACCCGTTGTTATCAAAAACGGGCGCGGGAACGACGTAGCGGCGCCCTTGTGCAGAATGACCGCACACCAGTCATCGCGCCCTGTTCGAACGCAAAAACGACGCGGCAGCGAGCGTGTACATTCATCCGTGTTTCCCTTGAGACACCACGGCCCCCCACTGCCTGATCGAGATGCCCATGAGCCCCGAGCCCGAATCCCATCGTCACGACAACGTCGATCACGCCGAGATCTACAAGTTTGCGCATCGCGCGCGGGAGTGGTGGGACCCGAACGGGGCCTTCGCCACCCTGCATGCGATCAACCCCCTGCGCCTGGAATGGATCGATCGGCACGCCGGACTGGAGGACAGGACGGTTGTGGACGTCGGCTGTGGCGCCGGCATCCTGTCCGAGTCCATGGCCGTGCGCGGCGCGCAGGTGACCGGCCTGGATGCCGGCGCCGAACACCTGGAAGTCGCGCGTGAACACGCCCACGAGGCCGGGCTGAAGATCCATTACCTGCACACCACCGCCGAGGCCCACGCGGAACATCATGCCGGCGGCTACGACATCGTCACCTGCCTGGAAATGCTGGAACACGTACCCGACCCCGAGGCCGTGATCGACGCCCTGGTGCGCCTGGTGCGCCCCGGCGGCTGGCTGTTCCTGTCCACCATCAACCGCACCCCGCGAGCGTTCGCCGAGGCCATCGTCGGGGCCGAATACGTCCTCAACATGCTGCCGGCGGGCACGCACGAATATGCACGCTTCATCCGCCCCTCGGAGCTAGGCGCAGCCCTGCGCCGCCACGGCTTCCGCGTAACCGCCATGACCGGCCTCACCTACTCGCCCCTGAGCGGTCAGTACCGCCTGGTCCCGCGCACCGACGTAAACTACCTGATGGCCGCACGCCGCGAAGAAGCCGCAGGCCCCGCATGAGACGCCGGCTCGGATCGGTGCTGTTCGACCTGGATGGCACCCTGCTCGACACCGCACCCGACATGCACGCGGCGCTGGTCCGGCTGATGGCCGAGCACGACCGCGCCCCGCTGCCCTTCGAGCACGTGCGCAACCATGTTTCGCATGGATCGCAGGCACTGGTCGCGCTCGGGTTTCCGGATGCCGAGCCGGACTTCGCCGAACACCTGAAAAAGCGCTACCTCGAGATCTATGCCCGCGACCTGTGCCAGGCCACCCGTCTGTTCCCCGGTCTGTCTGACCTGCTGGAGGCCTGCGAGGATCGCGGCTGGTCCCTGGGGGTTGTGACCAACAAGCCCGGCTGGCTCACCGATCCGCTGCTGGACGCCCTGGGCCTGCATACACGCATGGCGACGGTCATCAGCGGCGACACCCTGCCCCGGCGCAAACCGTCACCGGAGCCCATGTGGCTGGCCGCCCGCCAGACCGGGCTGCCACCCGCACATCACTGCTACTGGGGGGATGCCGAGCGCGACATCGCCGCTGGCCGCGCCGCCGGCATGGCTACACTCATCGCCGGCTGGGGCTACATCGATGCCGATCAGACACCGGAGCAATGGGGTGCCGATGCCCGCCTGGAGCACCCTGATGCATTCTGGCCCTGGTATACCGACACCTGCACTCCGGAGACCGGAATTGCGAGCTAACAGTAGTGTGAGCGGCCGCAATGCGCCCATGCCGACCCGCGTCAAGGCCGCCTACCGCCATTGCCGTAGGCGCGCCGCGGCCCATTACGAGAACTTTCCGGTGGCCTCGTGGCTGCTGCCCCGCCACCTGCGGGGCCCGGTCGCCGCGATCTACTGCTTTGCCCGCGACGCCGATGACCTGGCAGACGAAGACCCGCGCCCGGTCGCCGCGCGCCGCGCAGATCTGCTCGCAATGCAGGAGCGTGTGGAGATCCTCGAGGACCCGGCCGCCGAACACGACCCGGAGTGGATTGCGCTGGCCGATGCGCGCGCCCGCTTCGACCTCCCCGCCGCACCCTTCCGCGACCTGATTGACGCCTTTCTCCAGGATCTGGAGCAGACCCGGTACGCCAGTTTTGGCGAGGTCATGGACTATTGCCGGCGCTCGGCGAACCCGGTCGGACGCCTGATGCTTCACCTCGAGGGCGAGCCCACCGAGCCGATGCTCGGCTACTCGGACGCGATCTGCACGGCGCTGCAGCTGATCAATTTCTACCAGGACCTGCAGCAGGACCTGCGCGAAAACAATCGCATCTACCTGCCGCAGGACGAGATGGACCAGTACGGGGTGACCGAGGCCATGCTCGCCGCCGGCCAGACCCGCTTCCAGCTACGCAACCTGATGCAGTTCCAGTACGCCCGCGCCGACCGCCTGCTGCGGGCGGGCGCACCCCTGGGCGGCCTGCTGCGCGGGCGCATGGGGCTGGAGATTCGCGCCATCATCAACGGTGGTGCCCGCGTCCTCTGGCGCCTGCGTCAGCAGGACGACGTCTTCGCCCGCCCACGACTGCGCGTCCGTGATTTCTGGGTCATCTTCGCCCACAGCCTGCGCCCGCGGCGGCGCTAATCGGCCCGGTATTCAGACCACACGCGAGTACCGCGGCCGCTCCTCGCGCGGCAGATAGGCATCGAAGGCCATCGCGATGTTGCGCAGTAACAGGCGCCCGCGTGGCTGCACCTGCAGGGCCTGGGCATCGATGTCCAGGAGACCGTCCGCCTGCATCTGCCCCAGGCGCTCGAGGGCATCCTCGAAGGTTGCGTGAAAGTCGATCCCGTGGCGCGCCTCGATCGCGGCGAAGTCGATCCGGGAATGGCACATCAATTCGCGGATCACATCCCGTCGCAACTGGTCATCGGCTGTCAGCTCCAGGCCGCGGAACACGGGCAGACGGCCCGCCTCCAGGCGCGCCTGCCAGGCCTCGACCTCGCGCAGGTTCTGGCTGTAGCTGTTCCCGACCCGGCCGATGGCCGTCGGCCCCAGCGCCACCAGGTCGTACTCCGCCCGGGTCGAATAACCCTGAAAGTTGCGCTGCAGCGTGCCCGCGCGCTGGGCCACGGCCAGCTCGTCGTCCGGCAGCGCGAAGTGATCCATACCGATGTAGACATAGCCGGCCGCCGTGAGCCGCTCGATGGTCGCCTCGAGAATCGCCAGCTTCTCCGCAGGTGCCGGCAGGTCCGCCTCGCGGATCTGCCGCTGCGTCTTGAACATCTCCGGCAGATGCGCGTAGTTGTAGATCGCCAGGCGCTCCGGGCGCAGCTCCAGCACCCGCTCCAGGGTCTCGGTGTAGGTCGCCACTGTCTGCAGCGGCAGGCCATAGATCAGGTCCACATTGGTGGACACGAACCCGTTGGCGCGGGCCTCGCGCACCGCCTGCTCGGTCACTGCGAACGGCTGGATGCGGTTCACCGCCCTCTGTACATCCGGGTTCACATCCTGCACCCCGAGCGAGATCCGGTTGAAGCCCAGCCTGGCCAGATGGGCGAGCGTATCCGGCCCCACCGCCCGCGGGTCGATCTCGATCGAAAATTCGCGCTCGGGTCCGGTATCCAGCCAGAAATACCGCGCCAGGGTCTGCATGACCCGTGCGAGGTCGGCGTCCGACAGATAGGTGGGCGTCCCCCCGCCAAAATGTAACTGGCGTACCGGGCGCGCAGTGCCAAACAGCTCGGCCTGTAGTGCGATCTCCCGTTCCAGGGCCTCCAGGTAGGCCTCCGCCCGGCGGTAATTCCCGGTTATGACCTTGTTGCACGCACAGTAGAAGCACACGGTGTCACAGAACGGCACATGCACGTACAGCGACAGTGGTGCATGCGGGTCTGCCGCGCTGTTTTCCTGCGCCACGCGGGCATAGGTCCGGGCATCGAACCCCTCGTGGAACTGCGGAGCGGTGGGATACGAGGTGTAGCGCGGACCGCTGACGTCATAGCGGCGCAGCAGCTCCGGGTCGAATACCAGACGTTGTTCCATACGAGCCTCCGGTGCGGCGGATAGCGCCGATGGCCACCCGTTCGCGAACCAGACTACCGGACCCGGAGCCGCACCCGCTTGATGCAGGTCAACCGCTTGCCCGCAAACCACGGCGGCTGTGCTAGCCTTGCCCTCCCTGGCCGGAACGCGATCCCGAGAGCGCATGTCCCCTGACGAATACTGCGAGGAGAGGGCCGCACAAAGCGGTTCCAGCTTCTACTACGCCTTTCGCTTCCTGGAGCCCGACCGGCGCCGAGCGATTACCGCGCTGTATGCCTTCTGCCGCGAGGTGGATGACATCGTCGACGAGGTATCGGAAGAGAGCGTGGCCCGCACCAAACTGCAATGGTGGCGCGAAGAGATTGAACGCCTGTTCGCGGGCGAGCCGCGCCATCCGATCAGCAAGGCCCTGCAGCCGCATATCGCCACCTTCGATCTCGGCCGCGAATACTTCGACGAGATCATCGACGGCATGCAGATGGATCTCGACTATGACAGCTACCCGGACTTCACCACGCTGTCGCTGTACTGCTATCGCGCAGCGAGTGTGGTGGGCGTACTCTCCGCGCAGATCTTCGGGTACTCCGACCGCCGCACGCTGAAATACGCACATGACCTGGGCATGGCCCTGCAGCTGACCAACATCCTGCGCGATGTCCACGAGGATGCGATGCGCGGCCGCGTCTATATCCCGCTGGACGAACTGAACAAGCATGGCGTGAAACCCGAGGAATTCCAGATCAACGTTACTGACGATCGCCATCAGGCCCTGTTCGCGGAACAGGCCGAACGCGCCCTGCGCTATTATCAGCGCGCCGAGGAACACCTGCCGGACGCCGACCGCTACCCGCAACGTCCGGGCCTGATCATGGCGGCTATCTACCGCACCCTGCTGGACGAGATCGCGCGCGACGGCTATCGCGTGCTGGAACACCGGGTGCGGCTGACGCCGATCCGCAAGCTCTGGATCGCATGGCGCACCGCGCGCCGCCTGAAGCGCGAACATCGCCGTCGCACGGCCTGACATCGTGTCCTCCGGTCACTCGCCGCCGGTGGTGGTGCTGGGGGCCGGCTGGGCCGGCCTAACCGCCGCACTCACCCTCGCCCGCGCCGGTCGCCCCGTACACCTGATCGAGGCTGCCCGGACCGCCGGCGGCCGCGCCCGCAGCCTGAACCTGGACGCCACCGAACTGGACAACGGCCAGCATGTACTGGTCGGTGCATGCCGGGCCACCCTTGCGCAGATGAACGCCCTCGGCGTGAACACCGAAACCGGCTTTCACACCCTGCCCTTCGGCCTGCGCATGTTCACGCCGGGCCAGGCGGAATCCCCGCCTGCGTTCCGCCTGGAACCGCGCTCGCCACGCCTGCCGGCGCTGGCGGCCGCCCTGTACCGCGCCCTGCCACAAAGCCGTTTCCGAGAACGCTTGCGGGCGCTGAGGGGAGCCGCCGCGATGCTGCACCGGCCGCTGCGCGACGACCTCCCGGTACGCGACTGGCTCCACGCGAACCACCAGCCGCCCGCTCTGATCCATGCACTGTGGGATCCGCTCTGTCTTGCGGTGATGAATACGCCGCCCCGCCACGCCTCGGCCCGCATTTTCCAGCACGTCTTGCGCCTGGCCCTCAATCACGGCCCGCAGGCGGCACGCCTGCTGCTTCCGGCACGCCCACTGGGGACGCTGTTTCCGGAGCCGGCGTTGCAGGAGCTGCGCGCGCGGGGGGCCCGCATCGACCTCGGCCACCGGGTCACCGCGCTGGAATCGCGGGCCGATGACCCGACGGCGTCGTTTCGACTCCATGGCCGTGCCGGCGATCCGCTCCCGGCCCGCGGCCTGATCCTGGCCACCACGCCCGCAGCCGCCGCCCGGCTTCTGCCCGCATCAAGGCCCTGGCGGCCGACGCAGCGGGGGCTGCAGGCGATGGGCGCGCGCAGCATCTGCACGGTCTACCTGCGCTATCCGCACCCGCTGCACGAGGTCGCACCACTGCAGGGACTGCTGGACCAGCACGGCCAATGGCTGATCCCACGTCACCTGACGGGTGCACCCCACTGGCTCGCCGTCGTGATCTCGGCCGCCGACGATCTGCAGGCATTGACGGCGCCGGTCCGGTGGCGCACCGTCGCCCACTCCCTCGCCGAGACATTTCCACAACTGGGCACGCCGGAGGCGGGGCACACGGTGTGCGAACGCCGGGCCACCGTGGATGCGCGAACGGGTCTGGACGGCCAGCGACCATCCCCGCGCACACCCTGGCGGGGCTGCATTCTGGCAGGCGATTACCTGACCCATGCCCTGCCGTCGACGCTCGAAGCGGCCGTACAATCTGGACTAGAATCGGCCCACCTGTTCCTGGAGGACCATCCTTGACCGACCTTGATATCCCACGCCTGCTCGCCTACCGCCCGGAACCGGGTGCCTTCGACCAGCGCGTCATCCTCGTGACCGGGGCCGCCGACGGGATTGGCCGCGCGGTCGCACGCGCCTGTGCCGCTGCCGGTGCGACCGTCGTCCTGCTGGACAAGGACCTGAAGGGCCTGGAGCATGTCTACGACCTGATCGAACAGGCCGGGCATCCGCAACCCGCCATCTACCCCTTGAACCTCGAAGGCGCCACCGTCAAGGACTACGGCGACCTCGCGGAAAACATCCGCGATTCGCTGGGTCGTCTGGACGGGGTAGTGCTGAACGCCGGCTGGGCGGGCGCGCTGATGCCGATGAAGAACTACGATCCCGAACTCTGGTTCAAGGTCATCAACAGCAACCTGCACGGGCCCTTCTTCCTCGTGCAGGCCATACTGCCTTTGCTGGAACAAAGCCCGACCGGCAGCCTGGTGGTGTCCACTCAGAACGCACGCAAGGCCTTCTGGGGCGCCTTCGGCATGGCCAAGGCCGCGCAGGATGCGCTGATCGACATCCTCGCCCACGAACACCAGAACGAACCGCGCTTCATCCACGTAAACGGCGTCGACACCGGCCCGGTGCGTACCCGCTTCCGTGCCGGCCACTACCCCGGAGAGAACGCCGACCTGCTGCCGGAGCCGGACGCGGTCGTGGGTCCCTATCTCTACTTCCTTGACCCCGGTGACCGCAGCACAACCGGGCAAAATCTCAGTCTCGAGGGCCAGATCCCGCCTGAGCCATCCTGATCCCGCTCGGCGTCAGCCGCGCGGACCCCGGCCCGCCGGGCGCCCCCGGCGCGCGCCGTTGCCCTTGCGCGGTTTCTTCGGCCCCGGGGGCTTTCCGGTAGCGGCCACCGGCTTGCCCCCCGGGCGTGCGGCGGCCTCGACACCGTTGTGCTGCGTCTGGAAGGTTTGCCCACGACGTCGGAGCGCCTTGCCGCCACGAGTGATACGGCCACCCGTGGCAGGCCGCGCACCGCCCTGCCCGGTCCCTGCCGGCTGCCAGGTAGGCACCAGGTGGTGCTTGCCGTTTCCGATCAGATCCGCCCGTCCCATGCGCTGTAGCGCATCACGCAGCAACGGCCAGTTGTTGGGATCGTGATAACGCAGAAAGGCCTTGTGCAACCGCCGCGCGCGCACCCCGCGCGCAACCGGAACGCGTTCGTTCGCCTTGCGCCGAATGCCGCGCAGCGGGTCACGCCCGGAATGCCACATGGCCGTGGCCAGCGCCATCGGGCTGGGCAGAAAGGCCTGCACCTGATCGGCACGAAAGCCATGGCGCTTGAGCCACAGGGCCAGCTGCAGCATGTCCTGGTCGGTGGTGCCGGGGTGGGCCGCGATGAAGTACGGGATCAGGTACTGCTCCTTGCCGGCCGCCCGCGAGTACTTTTCGAACAGCGCCCGGAACCGGTCATAGGCCCCCATGCCCGGCTTCATCATCCGCGATAGTGGCCCACTTTCCGTATGTTCCGGCGCAATCTTCAGGTAACCCCCGACGTGGTGAGTGACCAGCTCCTTTACGTACTCGGGCGACTCTACCGCCAGGTCGTAACGCAGACCGGAGGCAATCAGGATCTTCTTGATGCCGGGCAGGGCCCGCGCCTTGCGGTAAAGCCGTATCAGGGGGCTGTGATCGGTATCCAGATTGCTGCAGATCCCGGGGTAGACACAGGACAGGCGGCGGCAGGAGCGCTCGATCTTCGGGTCCTTGCAGGCCAGGCGGTACATGTTCGCCGTCGGGCCGCCCAGGTCCGAGATTACGCCCGTAAAGCCGTCGACCTTGTCGCGGATCTCCTCGATCTCACGCAGCACACTCTCCTCGGAACGGCTCTGGATAATGCGCCCCTCATGCTCGGTGATGGAGCAGAAGGTGCAGCCCCCGAAACAGCCGCGCATGATGTTCACCGAGAAGCGGATCATCTCCCAGGCCGGGATGCGCGCATCGCCGTACGACGGGTGCGGGGCGCGCGCATAGGGCAGGTCGAACACCGCATCCATCTCTGCGGTCGACAGCGGGATCGGTGGCGGATTCAGCCACACCTCCTTGTCGCCGTGACGTTGCACGATGGCGCGCGCGTTGCCCGGGTTGGTCTCCAGATGGAGGACCCGCGAGGCATGCGCGTACAGCACCGAGTCGCCGCGAACCTGTTCAAAGGCGGGGATGCGGATGACCGTGCGCTCGCGCGGGGTGCCGCGCGGGATGTCGCGATGAAAGCGGACCACCCGGGCCCCTGGCGTCGCCTCTGCGCCCGCCCCGTCTGCGGTGGCCGCGTCGGCGTCGGCGCAGGTCTCGGCCGTGACCATCGCGTAGGGGTCCGGATTCGCGTCCACCGGTCCGGGGGTGTCGACCTCGCTCGAATCCAGCTCGACGTAGTCCGCGGGCACCCGGTCACGCATAAACGCCGTACCGCGCAGATCCGTGATCTCGCGCGGATGCTCGCCGGCCGCGACTCGGTGGGCCAGTTCCACCAGCGCCCGCTCGGCATTGCCGAACAACAGGATATCGGCCCGCGCATCCAGCAGGACCGAACGCCGGACCTTGTCCTGCCAGTAGTCGTAGTGCGCGATACGCCGCAGGCTGGCCTCGATACCCCCGGCAACCACCGGTACATCCTTGTAGGCCTCCCGAGCACGCTGGGCATAGACAATCACCGCGCGATCCGGACGCCGGCCATGCACGTCACCCGGGGTGTAGGCATCGTTAGAGCGCAGTTTCCGCTCGGCGGTGTAGTGGTTGACCATGGAATCCATGTTCCCGGCGGTCACACCGAAGAACAGGTTGGGCCGACCGAGCGCACGGAACGGCTCGGCCGAGGTCCAGTCGGGCTGCGCCAGGATACCGACCCGGAACCCCTGCGCCTCGAGCAGACGCCCGATAATTGCCATCCCGAAACTGGGATGATCCACGTAGGCGTCACCGGTCACCAGGACGATATCGCAGCTGTCCCAGCCAAGGGTGTCCATTTCCTCGCGTGTGGTCGGCAGGAACGGGGCCGTGCCGAAGCGCCTGGCCCAGTAGGGCCGGCGGGAGAACAGGGTATCGGGTGCTGCGGACATGACCAGGCTTCTTCCGGCGAGCGCCGGCAACAGTAAATGCGCATTACACGCGTGCGCAGCCCGGAGATCAACCGCGCCCGCCCGCAGACGGGAAATAGCCCCTCACTGCGGTGGTCGCACACCCGGCGTTGTCAGCGCCCGCGCGGTGAAGGAATGCGCTCAGGAACCTTCCAGTACGCCCGCATACTGAATGCCGGCCAGACGCGCGAGGTCACGGTCAAAGGTCGTCAGGTCATTCGGCCCGAAGTCCTCGAGACTGGCATGCCCGCAGGCGCGTGCCAGCACCTGCATCAGGGCCGTCGATCCCGCGAGGAACCGCGACAGCCGTTCGGCACCCTCCTGCGGGTCCAGCCGGCTGCGCAGTTTCGGGTCCTGGGTCGCAACGCCGCTGGGGCACTGGTTGGTATGACACATCCTGGCCCCCACGCAACCGACCGCCTGAATCGCGGAGTTGGCCAGTGCAACCCCGTCCGCACCCAGCGCCATGGCCTTGATGAAATCTGCAGGGGTGCGCAGACCCCCTGTCACCAGCAGGGTGACCCGGCCGGAGGCACCATTCGCATCCAGAAAGCGGCGGGCACGCGCCAGCGCGGGAATCGTCGGGACACTGATGTGATCACGCAGCAGGGCCGGCGCGGCACCTGTGCCGCCACCGCGCCCGTCGAGGATCAAGTAGTCCGCCCCGGCCTCCAGGGCAAACGCCAGGTCGGCTTCGATATGGTTGGCCGAGAGTTTGAAGCCAATCGGCACCCCACCCGTCTTCTCGCGCACCACATCGGAAAATCGCCGAAAATCCGCGGCGGTTTCCAGTTGGGGATTGGCCGCGGGCGAGAGCGCATCCTGCCCCGCTTCGATCCCCCTTACCTGCGCGATCTCGGTACTGACCTTGCTACCCGGGAGCACCCCACCCACGCCGGTCTTGGCCGCCTGACCCGCCTTGAAATGGAAGGCCTGAATCCGGTCCATGATGGCCTCGGAATACCCGAAACCGGCCGGCCCCAGCTCGAACAAATAGCGCGAATTCTCGGCCTGCTCCGCATCCAGCATGCCGCCTTCCCCGGAACAAATACCGGTCCCGGCACCCTGCGCACCGCGTGCCAGCGCAATCTTCGCCTCGCGCGACAACGCCCCGAAACTCATGTCCGACACCAGCAGCGGGATCTCCAGTTCCAATGGACGCCGCGCCTCCGGGCCGATTACCAATCGAGTGCCGACCTCCGCATCGTCATCCAGCGGACGCGATGCCAGTTGCGCGGCGAGAAGCTGGATCTCGTCCCAGCTCGGCAGGCGACTCCGCGGCACCCCCATCGCGACCGTCGAACCGTGATGACCGATCCCGTCCAGCCCCTCCCGCGCCAGGGCATGGATCCATTCCACATGAGGCTCGGTATCGCTGTTCCTCGGCTGCGGCATGCCAGTGCCCGGGTCCGCTTCCTTCTCCGGAACACCGGAACCCGCGGCCGGTCCCCCGACCGCATCCGCATCGAACTGTGCATGGGTACCGTCACAATACGGAAGGTTGCCGGACTGCTTGCACTGGCACAGGTACACCTCGCCATCTTCCTCGGCCGCAAACACCAACGGCACGATGCCGGTCCCCTGGTGCGACCCGTCGCAGAAGGGCTGATCCTGCGACAGGCCACAACGACAAAAGGCGTACTCCTCACCCCTTTTCAACTCCACGCCCCTGGGTTCCACGGCGGCGATGATCGGATCGGCCATCAGATGCTCCTTGCATTACGTTTGAATAAACAGTCCCGAACTCTGACCGCAAGCATCGAATAAATTTCCGATTCTTTCACGCCACCGTATGATGAACCACAGACCCCAGCCCCGGGAGCCCCATGAGCACCGCCGATCACCGCCATACCCGTCGTGACTACACCCACGCAGAGCTGCGCCGCCGCGATCTGAACACCAGCCCCCTCGCCCTTCTCAACGAATGGCTGCAGGCCGCGCGCGAGGCCGGCAATCCGGACCCGACCGCCATGATCCTCGCCACCGCAGATGCCGATGGCCAGCCCTCCGCACGCACCGTCCTGCTCAAACATGTCGATGCCGAGGGCCTCGCGTGGTACACCGATTCACGCAGCCGCAAGGGTCAGGATCTCAACGAGAACCCGCGGGCCGCCCTCCTGTTCTACTGGCCCGAGACCGAACGCCAGATCCGCGTGGAAGGGCCGGTCAGCGCCCTGCCCGCTGACCTGGCAGACGACTACTTCCAGCAACGCCCGCGCGGCAGCCAGCTGGCCGCCGCCGCATCAACCCAGAGCCACCCGATCGAAAACCGCCAGACCCTGGAGGAACGCGTACGCACCCTCGAACAACAACACCCGGCAGGCGAAATCCCGCGTGATCCAGCCTGGATCGGCTACCGCCTCCAACCGGAGCTGTTCGAATTCTGGCAGGGCCGCCCGAACCGACTCCACGACCGGTTCCAGTTCCGCCGCACCGGAGATGAATGGGAGATCACGCGACTGATGCCCTGAAACAGCGACGCTACCGCTACCGCCTCCAGATCTGCTAGGATTCGCTCCGCCGTGGGCATGAGGCGTCGTCTTCGTGTCCCAGCGACCCAAGGAGAGGTGCCGGAGTGGTCGAACGGGGCGGTCTCGAAAACCGTTGTACGCGCGAGCGTACCGAGGGTTCGAATCCCTCCCTCTCCGCCAGATTGAAGCAAAGGGGCCCATGTGGCCCCTTTTTCGTGTCTGGCCCCCAAGGTACGAGGATTCGAACCCGAGAAATCAAAACGATGGTTCGACGGGTGACGCGCAGCGACACTCGAACGTCGCCGCAGGCGACGGCCAGAGTAATTGTCGTTAGATAGAAGGGCGAGGCACAACGTGCCCGTCGAATCGCTCTCCCCTGCTTGCCCTCACAGCCCCGAAAACCGTGGCCCGGGCGCTCGCATGCCGCATCCACCGGGGCACTGCAGACACAAAAAAAGCGGCCTGGTTTCTCCAAGGCCGCTTTTCCCGTTCAGATCTGGTGGGCGGTACTAGGTTCGAACTAGTGACCCCTGCCGTGTGAAGGCAGTGCTCTACCGCTGAGCTAACCGCCCAGAGCGTCGCAAAGGTTAGGGCCACCGGCCTCGCCCGTCAAGCCTCTTGCGCCCGATTACCAGACACTGCCCGGCCTCGGAGAGGTGGCAGAGCGGTTGATTGCACCGGTCTTGAAAACCGGCAGGGGTGAAAAGCTCCCGAGGGTTCGACAAGGCAACGCCCGAAGAGTGAGGCCTCCGGCCGAATCCACCCCTCCCTCTCGTGGCCGCCAGGCCACGCCGCACACATGCGGTTGCCTCCGCAGCCCCCTTGCCAGACAATGCCCGGCCTCGGAGAGGTGGCAGAGCGGTTGATTGCACCGGTCTTGAAAACCGGCAGGGGTGAAAGCCCCTCGAGGGTTCGAATCCCTCCCTCTCCGCCATATTCCCAGTATTTAGTGGGCTTCCGGCATGGTTTCATGCCTTACCCGCCTAAATACCCGCCTAGCGGAAAACGCTGGAAACTCCAGCCCGCAGGCATCGAAAGTCGAAAAGCCGCCCCTAACCCGGGCGGCTTTTTCGTTTGCGCCCCCTTCTGCTCGACACGCTCCGGCCCACCTTGTACATTGGTGATTTATCATCACGCAGGGTGGATATGGAAACAAAACAAGTGCTTGAGATCGGCGCCAAGCATCTCAAGAGTACCTCCGGGCATGTGTTCGACGTTCTTGACGTCACCAAGCCGATAACCCCCGAAGCGGCGGTCAATCTTTCCAAGGTTATCTCGAAGCTGTCCCCCCTGGTAGGGAACATGATTGAGTTCAACAGTGTTGAGTTCCTCAACGACCAAGAGGAGTTCCACGGGCACGGTGAGTGGCTGCGTCAAGACCCGGGGTTTCCTGATACGATTTTTCAGGGCGTAACGCCGACGCCGGGCTTTGAGATCAAAGCGTGGTTCCCGCTTGCGACAGAGATCACCGCGCGTTTCAAGGACTCTCAGAATCATTTCCCGAACGACGAAACCTATGTGGCAATGCTGGCATGGTTGCCCGAGCATTTGATCTACGGGAAACCCCGAATTATTGACGTGTGTATTGTGTCCGGGCTTTCCGTCGCAAAGGCGCGCGATAACCACTACCACAACCCGCCTGATTATTTGGTGTTGGAGCCGGAGGATACGACAAGCCGAACCGGCAACCTTCAACAAACAAACACAAACGGCTATAAATTCCAAGGCACGCCAGAAGAGTTTCGGGAAGCTCAGAGGTTCGTTCAGTCTTGGGGGCCGGGTGGCTCAGATTATAAACCGACCCCGGAGTATCAGGACAAGCTCCGTGAATTGATTCGGTCCTTCCGCTATCGACTAGACACTAATTTCGCCAAGATGGACAGAATCGTCCACGATGAAATTGAAGAATTCAAGGCGAGGGTCTATCGAACGCAGATGCACGGCATGACGGTTCAGGAGTGGAATAAGCTGTTGAGCAAGGGTAGTGACGCGGCGATCCGCCGCGCCCTTGAGGAACGGCTCGATATTACAGAAGAGGATGCTGATGAACTTCTTCAGTGAATCTCTGTAGCCCATAGTAGAAATAGGTCGGGTCGATCTCAGCGGAGAAGGCCCGACGCTTCAGCCTTCGGGCCGCGACCGACGCGGAAAACAGACCGCCGAACGGCTCCCAAACAACGTCCCCTGGGTCCGTAGTCGCTTCAATGATCTGAGTCAGAAGGTCTAAGGGCTTCTGGTTCAGGTGAACAGCCTTCCCGCCCGGAACTGAAAAGCGTTCCTTGCCACGGAGCGCGGGGCGCTCCCATACATTGGTAACTCCGTAGGGGCATCGGAACTTTGCCCGCATTTTCGCCCATTCTTCGCCTTTTGCCGGAGTTTTTCCGTCAAATGAGAAGTAAGGGCGGCCCTCCGGCTTGCCGTGTTCGTTCGCGTAGGTTTGTAGCTTCTCGAACATTTCGGGCGGGGGGAAGTACCAAAGGTGGCCCTTGTCGAGATATTTCCGGGTGGCTGCGTCTTTCACTCCACAAGCGGTATTTGCAGCGCGCCGGGGAAGTCCGGTCCGCTCCCATTCTCCTATGAGCCATTCACGGAGCGGTGTCCCGTTTACCCTTCCCTCGAAAACGTATTGAACGCAAATTTCCGTGGTGACGGGAAAGCGACGGATTTTTGCTGTATTTACGTTGCCTGCGATATGTCCCTTGCCCTTATTCCAGATATTAGCGTTGACGTATCGCCAGCCGTGCTTTTCGAGGATAGGATGAACCGCCGCCCAACCAATCTCGCTGTTCCAGAACCATAGTGTGGTTTGAGCGGTAGCCTTCTTGGACCATTCGATGATGTGAGGCTCATACCACTCAGGAAGCCCAAGATGGTCAGAAGTATCTCCTTCGAAGCCCAAGACTCCGTAACCTCCGTCACTGACAATGCAGGTCGGGGTTTCCCATTTTGCGTAATGGTTGAGGCTGTCGCCGTGGGCGAGGTTAACCAATTCATCTTGCCAGGAGTCTTGCTCAAGGGCTTCTGATCTTGTGATGGCCTTACTGCGCCCGACTGTACTGGTGCGGGCTTTCTTCGTTGGTGATTTAACAATATCGTCCACAGTTTTCGCCCATGTATATGAATTTTCGCCATTTCTTGTATGGATGTTTGACCGCTATTATCCTTGGGATCAAGCCTCGGTTCTACCTTCGTCTGCCTTATGAGCAAAAAGAAGCCCCCGGAAGCCTCCGGCCCGGGTGAGGATAGCGGCGTGACGACGCTCCCGGGCTTTCGACTTCGCGAGGGCTAAGGCGCGCCATCACGGCGCGCGACCTCTGGGCACACCCACCACAAGTGTTCGGTTACTCCTCGCCCTCCGCTTCGGCGGCGGCCTGACGGCTCAGGGCAAGGGAAAGGTTCATCAGCGGATCGGCCTTGCCGCGCACGAACTCCCGATCAGCGGCAACGGCGGTCTTGTAGGCCAGCCGGACGCCTTCGATTTTCGCATTCACGCGGTCGTGTACCTCGCCCATCACGCGTTCGGCCAGGTCCGCTACCGGGAACGGGCGGCGGTCCCGGGTACGGCGGTCGATCACCGTCGCAACGGCGGCGGCCAACACCACATCCCCGGACATGACGGCCTGACGGGCGGCGGTTTCGAGTTCGACCGGCCCGGCTCCTTCGAGCTGCTGCTGGTATTGGGTCCGCTTCGGCTCGCCCAAGGCAACGCGCCCCAGCATCATCGCGGGCGTCACGCAGACGGCGGCAACGGCTTCGGCTTCATCGGAATAGGTTTTCAGGGCGCGTAGGAGTTCGGCGCGCTCGCCTTCGGAATTGGAGATCAGGGAGCGGCGAAGTTCAGCAATTTTGTTGGCGGCGTTCTTCTTGGCGAAGGCGCGGGCGGCGCTCCGGTCCTCGGGGCTGGCGTCGGCAATCATCGCTTCGGCGTCGCGGGAATAGCGGTCCCGGGCCTCGGCAAAGGTCGCTTGGAGCTTGTCCAACTTCCGGTGGAAAGCGGTCGCGGTTTCGGTCGCGCGGTCACTCAGACGTTGTACGTTGTCCTCGCTCAGGCTCACCCCGGTCGGGACGTTGTCGAAGTCGATGCGCTTCTTGGCGGTGTTCGGCGTATTGGGCATGGGGCTGTTCCTCAAACCAGTTTCATCACGATTCCGGGAGGTCTTGCCCTTGATACTCAGTAGCGGGGGCTGTTCCCGGCCTTCAGTGGCGCGCGGTATCGCGTCACGTTACCGGGGAGAATAGCTGGCGGGGTGTGGCGCAGTCTACTGGAAAAACTTGTTGAATCAATAGGTTACTTTACTTTTTAGGGTCACAGACCAGCGCTCCTGGCTCCGCCGGATTGGGACGACACACCACGCCCCAACGCGGCTCGAAGGCCCGGCGGCGATCCGCCCGCACCGGCTCCCGGGCGGGCTTTTCGGCGGCCTGCCGTAGGGCTGGCGAGAACGTCCCTATTTCAGCGCGCTTGATCGTATCCAACGCGGAGTACCGGGGCGGCTGTTCCGCCGCTGCTACGGTGGCGAGAAGTGGCAGAACCACCAAGGCGAGTATCCGGCGCATGGTCTATCCCTCCTGTTAGATGAAAATCACCCGGTTCCCGGTGTCGGGAAGGCGCGGCGGCGGCCCCGCAAAATCACTGATGTGTACCGCCCCCTGCGACGCCCCGGCGATCAGGTACGAAGTCGCGTCAAGCATGTGATCGTTCGCGGAGCTGTCCACGTCCTCCGGGTTCCTCGCGTCCCGGGGCAACGCCGGGACGGTCGCCAGCCAGTACCGGCAGCGCGAGGCCACGAAGAACTCCCCATTGGCCATCAGCGACTTGAGATGCTCAAAGCGGGGCACCCGCGCCCCCTTCCGGGCGGGCGATACCCGGACCCCAGCGGCCCGGAACAGGTCGGCAATCGAGGCTTCGGCGCGGCCAGCCGTGCGGGCCTCGGCAGCGGAGTCGATCAAGCCCCGGGCGCGGCACCGGCTACGGGCGGCCATTGCGTGGAGCGCGGGGGCGATCTGCCCGGGAGTCCGGCCCGTCCCCCGGCTGATGTTCTTCGGGTCGCACTCGAAGTGCTCGTCATAGATCACCCAAGCCCCGCGCGGCATCACCCGGTCATCGCTCAAGCGCACGTCATAGGCGAGGCGTCCGCCCAAGATAGACGCGCAAGGCGCGGCGCTCCCCCAGTCAACCGACAGCTTCAAGGTCGCGAACATATCCGGCGGGACCTCGTGATGGTCGAACACGGCGCGATCCGGGAACCACACGCCCCCGAAGTAATCGCCCACGATGGCCGCCCAATCGCCGTGGCGGTGCGCCTTGTACAAAGCCGGGTCGGTATGGCGCAGCACCTCAAAGTTCTTCCGGTACGGGTCCGGCAGGTGCGGGTTATCGTCCACCGTCGAAGGAGCATAGACCCATTTCTGGTCCGCGAACTCGAAAGGCGCGAACGGCTCCCGGCCCGTGACGTACCGCTCAGCCAGCGCGGAGTGGTTCGCCCCGCCCGGGTTCCCCGCCAGTACCATCCGCAGAGGTACGCCCGGGGAACGGAGCGTCAGCGCCAGCGAGTCGATCACCGGCAACTCCGGCCCTTCGCCTGCCTCATCGACCACGATCAGCGAGAAGGACATGCCCTGAACCGTGTCTTGTAGGGCGGCGCTCGACTCGCAGTGCGTGAGCTGGACGGTTGCGCCGTTCGGGACCCGGAAGATGTTGTCATTCAGGTTGTAGCTCACCCCGGAGCCGTAGGCCGACCGGAGTAACCCGCGCAACTCCTCCGCGAACTGGAGCAGCGACTTCAACCGGCGGCGCGTCACCAATACCCGGGCGCGGTGGCGATACTGGTTGCAGTGCCGGAGGATGAGGAGCTGGAGCGCGAAGGACTTGCCGCCGCCCCGGCCTCCGCCCAGGAACAGAAAGTGGTCCTCTGGCACCGACAGGACGGCGGCCTGAAAAGGCGTCGGGCGGATAACCGCCTCATTGGTCGTGCTGGACATTGATCACCCTCCCGTAATCCTCCGGCGATAGCGCGGCGTTGATCTGGATGAGGACGCGGGGGGCGTCGTCGCCGTTGCCGTCGCCTTTGTTGATCTTGAAGACGCGATCCGCCAGCCATTCAGCGGCGCGTTCGGAGCCTTCGGCCAGCATCTTGTTCTTCATGAAAGCCACGATTTCACCGGCCCCCTCTGCGCGGCCTTCTTCGAGCGCCAGCGCCAGCGGTGATAGCTCGCCTTCCTCACCATCCTCCTTGAGCTTGTTCCACTGGGCGGGGGATAGCCCAAGGGTCCGGCGGATCGTGTGTTCTCGCACGCCCTCGGTGGCGAGTTCGCGGGCGATGTCGAGGGCTTCGGACGGGAGTGCCGGAAGCGCGGCCTGCTCCTTCTTGGTCAGTGCTGTTCTACGTCGCTTGGTTTGCATTCCAAGTCCCTCTTAATCCGGTAAATGGCGGCCTTCCCGACGTTGGTCAGGGTCCGTACCCGATGGGGGCAGACTCCGGCCTGTAGCAGGGCGGCAACGCGGTTCTCTTTGCTGGGCGATAGCCGGGGCGCGCCGATCCGCTTGCCCTTGGCCCGGGCCTTGCGGTATCCGCGCCGGGCGCGCTCGCTCATGATTGCTTTGTCGAAGTCGTTGAGCGCCCCGAGCAGGGAAACCGCCTGCTGGCCTGCCGGGTTCGAGGTATCGAGGGCGAGGTTGTCGATGTAGACGGTGACGCCCAGCGTCTCGAACTCCCGGAGGAGGCCGAAAAGGTGCTTCAGCGAACGCCCAAGGCGGTCGAGGGATACGGCGGCCACCATGTCCGTCTTGCCGTCGAAGGCGAGTTGGCAGAGGCGGTCCAGCGCCGGGCGCGCGGCGTCCGCCTGTAGGCTCCGGGGGTTGTCGTCGGTGAACTCGCCCACGACGGTGTGGCCTTCGGAGGCGGCCCAAGCCCGTAGGCGGTCGAGCTGGTCGCTCAGGGGCGGGTCGGTATCGGTACTGACCCGGGCGTAAAGGGATAGATTGGCCATGTCGGCGCTCCGCATATCGGTTGATATGCCAATCTATTCTAGCGGCCGGAACTCAACCCTAGAAGCCTTTTAGGCGGGTATTTAGGCGGGTAATATTGCGTAACCAGCTATAAAACCAAAGGAGTGTGGCGGAGGGACGGACGGGTACTCCGCCGAACTGGTGCGGCTTGTACAACCGGTCCGGTCTTGGTGGTTTGCCCAGCCGGGCGGCGGCACGGGCGGCCTTCAGCCCAAAGGGAGCGGCAGCCGTCGGGCGTTACTCCGTTACGCAGGGTTACGCCGTTTTGGCCGTCCGCGTAACTGACCGGAACCCGCGTCCCTATTGGCTTCCCTATTACTCCGTTACTCCGTTACGGGAAAAGTAAGTAAAAGACTAGGGAAGCGGGAGGAGCCGTAACAGTACCCGCTCCCGCGTCCTGGGCGATATTCCCGGGGTCCTATAAGCGCGCGGGGTAACTCCGTAACCCGCGTAACGGGTAACGCTCCCCCTGAGAATCCAGCCGAAACCCACGGCCCGCTTGGACTTCTGCCGTTACGCTGGCGGCGTAACGGGGGGCCAGAAAAAGCAACGGCGAGGTTGCCCCCGCCGTCGATTCCAGCCCAACGCCCCCGATCCGGCTCAAAACGGGCATCCGCTCCCGCCGTCCGCACCAGTCAGACTTCCGGGGTTCCCTTCGCCTTCCCAGACGTAGAAGCGGCACAACTCGCCGTCGATCCGGGCAGGGCCGCCCGGCTTCCAGCCAAGCGCGGTCATCGCCTCCTTGACCTTGCGAGGCATCGCCCCGTTGCGGTCCTTCGTCGGCATCCCCAGCCGGTCATAGATAGCCGACGTTTTGATGATCCACTGTCCCTTCCATGTCTGGATACCTTCGCGGAGTCCTTCGAGGCTTTCGATGAATCCTTCATCAACTACCCGCCGCCGGTCTTGCGCGTCCTTCGCCAAGGCCGACGCCTCCGGCCCGAGCAGCAGGCTATGCTTCCCGGCCCGATACCGCGCCAGCGCTTCGGCAAACAGTTGGTTCCTCGCAGCGGCCAGCCCTTCGAGGTCTACCCGGGTCACTTCCACCGGCCAGAAGCGGCGGTTGCCCGCCGGGTCGAGCAGGAAGCGGTCCTCATTGGTCGTGCCGCCCAGAACGAACCTCCGGGGCATCGTCACGGGGCTGCGCGCATAGGCGGGGCGTCCGGCATCGACTTGGCGCGTGATCGTGGCGCGGAGCGTGTTCACGTCCCGCTTCCCGATCCCGTCCAGCTCCGCGCATTCCAGAATCCAGACCCCCGCCGTCACCTCCAGCACTTCGCGGGCGTCTCGGGCGTGCAGGAACGGAGCATCAGAGAAGAACTCATCACCGGCCAGTATCCTCAGCGCGGTCGATTTTCCGACGCCTTGCGCCCCCATGAGCACCAGCATCTGGTCGAACTTCGCCCCCGGCTCGAAGGCGCGCACGATGGCGGCCATGAGCCAAGCCGCCCCGGCTTCCCGGGTGTAGGCGTTTTCCTCCGTACCCAGATACCGGGTCAGCCAAGTATCGAGGCGCGGCGTTCCATCCCACGGCGGCAGGGCTTGGATATGGTCGATCAGCGAGTCAAAGCGGTTTTCCGTACACAGCGAAAGAACCGCCTTGTTCACGTTCACATCGCCCGGGTCGAAGCCGAACCGGCGGATGATCTCATCACGCAGGATGCGTTCGGCGTGGTCGGAGAACTCCCCGTTGAATTCCTGTAGTTCGTGGGAGCCGATCAGGTGCCGGTCGCGGAACTTGTCATAGCGGCATTCGACACCCATGAGCTGTAGCGCGGTCCGCGTATTCCAGTAGCTGGGCTGCGGCTCGCCTTCCTTGTTCACCCGGTCCCATGTCGGCTGCGATTCGATCAGCGCCCGGGCCTTTGCGATCTGGTCGAGCGCGTACCGCTTCGGGTCGGACTTGTCGCGGACGCTGGCGGCGATCTCGTTTGGGCCGGTGATGACCCGGAAGATGACGCCATCATCCACATCGGCCCGGACCAGATCACAGACCACCGCCCACAGGGCTTCGGACCGGGACGGGTATTTGGTCGGGTCGAGCGGGTCGGTGCCGGTGGCGATCCGCGCCAAGGTTGCGTCCTTCAGCGTTTTGCCATTCGTCTCCGCCCACTCCCGTAGCTCCTCCGTGCCCATCGGCATACCGTCGCCCAGGTCTAGTACGGCGGCGGCCTTACCGCTGGCCGTAGGTGTGGCAGAGGGGGCAGACGGGGCAGGCTTCGCCGTGACCTTCAGCCGGTCGAAGTGGTCCAGTGGATAGCGCGTCCCTTCCCAGCTCAGGAGGCGGGCGAGCGTCGGGACGCGGCCCTTGCTCGCCTTCTTCTTGTTGGGCAGGTTCACGGTCCCCGGTAGCCGCATCAGCCGGTCGCAGTTGTGGCAAGAGTCAGCGCGGAAAGCCAGCTCAAGGCTCCGGTTGTAGGCTTCGCCATCGGCCCACGGTTCGGGCGCGGCCTCGCTGGGCTTGTCGATGGGCAACGGGTGGGCCAGCAGCCAGAACGCTTGGAAGCCGCCGCCGCTGTCGATCACCACCGACGGGGCCGGGATACCCTCGGGCAGGTTGTCGCTCAGCATCGCGGCGATCCGCTGGCGCTCCTCCTCGAAGTCCTCGCCAGCCGCCGGGTCGATGTCCACATGGAACGCGCGAAAGGCGGCCATGTCCGGCTTCTTGGGTTTCGAGGAGCGGCGGCCCCGAGTCGCGTTGACGTGAAAGTACAGGTTCTTGTGTCCTTGCCGGTCGTCGATCCACGCGCGGGCCTTCTCCTCCTCGGTGGGCTTGAAGGTGGCCGTTTCGGTCTTGCCGTCGGGGATAATCGCCGTCAGGCACCAGTCAGCATCAGGCGACCAGCGGCGCAGGAAGTCGAGCGCGGCGGCGGTGTCGTGTTGAATCGCGGTCATACGTCACCCCCTTCCAGTAGGAACAGGGGGCAGCGGTAGCCGTCGGTGTTCTCATACTCGCCGTGTTCGTTCGGGGCGGGAGGTTCGGCGGTCCCGTCCATCACGTCGCAGCAGTGGTGAAGTGTCCGCATGTGCTGATAGAAGCGGGGCGGCTTGGTGCCGGGCCTCGCCTTGATCTGAGCGGCGTTATCGACCAGACGCCCAAGGTAGTCGAGGACGAAATCAACAAGATGCTGATTGCCTTCCTCGGTCGCGTCGGGACCTATCGGGTAGACCTTGGAGGGGTCGAGTTGAAGAATCAGAGCGACATAGCGCGCCCGCTCGAACTCTGGCACGGCTTTCCGTGCTTGCTTGTTCCTTTTCATGGGGACGCCTCCTCAACGCTGGTTCGACTGCTGGGCGTCAACCCATGCGTCAATCTCGTTGAGGTCCCAGACGGTCACGCGCGGCCCGATCTTGCGGCTGCGGGGGAAGTCGTGACGTTCGGACGCCCAGCGCCATACCGTGGCGATGCTCACGCCCAGATATTCAGCGACTTGGCGGGGCCGGGCTTGGCGGCGTTCTTGTTGGTGTGTAGTTGCTTGTGTCATGGCAGCGGTTCCTGTTCGTCCGCGCTGCCCCATAACGACGAAGGGGAAGCGCGGGCCTAATCGAACAGCTCGAACGCTTCCCCTCCGGATGACTCACCACAGAAATGGGAAGTTCGAGCCAGTGGCTCGCTCCTTTTCTTCTCCATTTCTGTGTTGCTACCTCGCCCCGGAGGAACCCGGGGCTGGTATTGCTTAGTATCGTATCGGCTCGCAACGTCTCCGTAAAGTCTTTTTTCTTGTATATCAGACGCTTACCCTAAAAAGTATAGTCGGTCAGCCCTCGCAATAGGCCGCCCAATCGGCCATAAGTCCCTGACGCTTCTCGAACAGATCGCCCCGGCGGTAGGCGGCTTCAGCCTTGTTCTTGATCGTATGAGCCAGCGCCATTTCCACGACTTCGTTGGCGTAGTCGGTCGCCTCTGCGGCCCAGTCGCGGAAGGTCGAGCGGAAGCCATGCGGGGTGATGATCTTGTCCTGCTTCGGGTCGAGATACCCTTTGCCCCGGGCCTTCACTTTGGCGTCGTGCATCCGCTTGATAACGGCCTTCATGGCTTGGTCCGACATGACCCCGCCGCGCGGAGCCGGGAACACCAGATCATTGTCCTTGAGCCGGGGGAGGTCCCGGAGCAGTTGAACAGCGGCCTCGCTCAGCGGCACCCGGTGTTCCTTACCGGCCTTCATCCGCTCAGCGGGCACCGTCCAGACTTTGCCCTCAAGGTCGAACTCCGCCCAGGACGCCTCGCGAACCTCCCCGGAGCGGGCAGCGGTCAAGATACCGAACTCCAGCGCCCGGGCGGCTAGGGCTTCCCGGTCCCGAAGGTCGGCCATGAAGTCGGCGGCCATCGGGTACGGAAGCGCGGGGTGGTTCTTCGTCGGTTTGATCTTGGTCGGCTTCGCCAACATCGTATCGAGGTGGCCTTTCCAGCGGGCCGGGTTCTCCCCCTCGCGGTACTTCCTTGCGGTCGCCCAATCAAGAATGACCTCCATCCGCTGACGTACTCGGGTCGCGGTTTCGGTCTTGGTGGTCCAGATCGGTTCGAGGACGGCCAAAATGTGGGGCGTGTCGATGTCGCTGATGCGAAGGGTCCCCAGCTCCGGGAAGGCGTATGTCTTGAGCGTATTTTCCCACTGCTGGCGGTGCTTCGCGTTCTTCCACTCGCCTCCCTTCGCTTCGATGTACTGCGAGGCCGCCTGCTCAAAGGTAATCGCCCGGGCCTGCTCAGCGGCAAGCGCGCTCCGCTGGGCTTTGCGCTGCTCAACGGGGTCGGTCCCTCGGGCCAGTTGCTCGCGCAGCTCCCGGGCCTTCTCTCGGGCCTGCTTGAGCGTCACGGTAGGGTAGCCGCCCAAGCCGACTTCGCGGCGCTTCTGCTTGCTTCCGGGCGGTCCCGGGACCGTGTACCGCAACAGCCAAGACTTACCGCCCGCCGGGGTGACTTGGAGACTGAGGCCGGAGACGCCCCCGACCGGATAGCTCACGGGGAGGCGCTGGCCGGGCTTCGGTCCCAGTCGCTTCACCGCAAGGTCTGTGAGTTCTTTCGCTACTCGTGGCATGATCTACCCGCCTTCTTACCCGCCTAAGATTTTACTATCTTAGACGATTCCGTAAGACGACGCTAGACGTATAAAACCACCAAGATGCTGATTTTACGCGGGTTAGCGCGGTTTCGCGCGATGGTATAAGACGCTAACACGGCGGACTCCCTCTCCGCCACCCTCGCTCCGCGCCGACCGGGCATCCCTGTCCCGACCTGTCACAGCGAACAAGTCACCCCGCCCATCCCCGGGCGATCATGGGCCTGCTCGCGCACGCAAACCTCATCCATAGCCGATGAAACATGCGTCACATAGAACAACTTAGATAGAAGAAAATGTACTGGCGCTCTATAATCCGGCTTTCCTTTTCGCCTGCGCCCGTCTCCTGCCGGGCCCAGACCTGGCTGCCATTACATTGACGACGGCCCTGGCAGCCGACCGCCCCCGGGCTTTCCGGGGCCGCAGCATCGGTTCGGCCGTTGTCGATCTTCACGAACTGGCCAAGCGAGCGACCCGATGAATTCGATCCTGCTGCGAGCATTCCCCTTTCTGAGCTGGCGTCCCACGAAGCAAACGCTGAATGCGGACCTCATCGCGGGTATCTCGGTTGCGCTGGTCCTGATCCCGCAATCGATGGCCTATGCCCAGCTTGCGGGCCTGCCACCGGTGTACGGGCTGTATGCCTCGCTGCTGCCGGTCATGGTGGCGGCGCTGTGGGGCTCTTCCAATCAGCTGGCCACCGGCCCCGTGGCCGTGGTCTCGTTGCTGACCGCATCCGCATTGATCCCGCTGGCGGCCGAGGGTTCCGCGGAGTTCGTGGTCCTCGCAATCGCGCTGGCCTTCATCGTCGGTGTCATCCAGCTGATGCTGGGGCTGTTCAAGCTCGGTGCGCTGGTGAGCTTCATCTCGCACCCGGTCATCGTCGGCTTCACCAATGCCGCGGCAATCATCATTGCGTTGTCCCAGCTCAACAAGCTGCTGGGCGTCCCGATCGACACCAGTGGTCACTTCCTGCTGGGGCTTTGGGGCATGCTCCTGGAGCTGGGCAGCATCCACTGGCCGACACTCGCATTCGGCATTGGCGCGATCGCGCTGATGGTGCTGATGAAGCGTTTCATCCCCAAAGTGCCCGGGGTGCTGGTGGCCGTCGTCGTCGCCATCCTGCTGAGCTGGGCGCTGGGCTACGAGCGCAAGGCCGAAACCTCTCTGGACCGCATTGCCCCGGCCGAGGTGGTCACGCTGGCCCAGAGCATCGAGCGCGAGAACACGCGCCTTGCAGAACTGGATGAGCGCATCCGCAACATCGAAGCCGAACTCCGCGAGGAGGAAGGCGCGGAGGCGGTGCGCCTGCGCCACGAGGTGGACCAGCTGCGCCTGGAGCGCGAAGATCTGCACCCGGAACTCGCCGAGCTGCGTGCCCAGATCCGCGATATCAGCCTGCGCCGCGTTCCTGGCGCAGACAACGCACCGGTCCGCTTTATCGCCGAACAGCATCTGACCGATGGCGAGCGCGATCGTGCCGACCGGGGATCCTGGCGGGTTGAACGCATCGAAGAGGACCGCATCCACCTGAATGGGGGCGGCGCCGTTGTCGGCAACGTGCCGCAAGGCCTGCCCAGCTTCTCGCTGCCCGACATCGGCTTCAGCACGATCACAACGCTGCTGACAGCGGCGTTCGTCATCGCGCTGGTCGGTTTCACCGAGGCCATTGCAATCGCCAAGGCCATGGCCGCGCGTACCGGCCAGCGTCTGGACCCCAACAAGGAGCTGATGGGGCAGGGCCTGGCCAACATCGCCGGGGGCATGACGCAGGGCTACCCGGTCAGCGGTTCCTTCTCGCGTTCGGCCGTCAACCTCAACTCCGGCGCCAAGTCCGGACTGGCATCGGTCTTTACGGCGGTGATCATCGGCCTGGCACTGCTGTTCCTGACACCGTTGATCTATCACCTGCCCCAGGCGGTGCTCGCCGCCATCATCATGATGGCCGTGGCCGGGCTGGTGAACTTCAAGGCCATCAAGCATGCCTGGGTGGCCAACAAACACGACGGTGCTGCCGCCATCGTCACCTTCATCGCCACCCTGGCCATGGCCCCGAATCTGGATTACGGCATCCTCATTGGTGCCGGCCTGGCCATCGTGCTGTACCTGTACCGCACCATGCAGCCGCGGGTCTCCGAGCTGGCCCGCTACGAGGACGGCACCCTGCGCGAGGCGCAGCGCTACGGCCTCGAGACCAACGAAAAGGTCGGCATGATGCGCTTTGACGGCTCGCTCTACTTTGCCAACGTGCCCTACTTCGAGGATGCCGTGCTGGATCTGGTGTCCCGACACCCGCAGGCCAAGTACCTGATTATCGTCGGCAAGGGCATCAACGAGATCGATGCCTCCGGCGAAGAGGTGATCCACCAACTGGTCCACCGCCTGAAGGCGCGTGGCATCACGCTGGTCTTTGCCGGGGTGAAGGCCCAGGTCATGGAGGTACTGCAACGCACCGGTCTGGACGACGTGATCGGCCAGGACAACATCTTCAAGTCCACTGATCACGCCGTGAAGACCGTCTCCGAAAAGGTGGGCGAACCCATCCGCTGACACGCGGGGCCCGGCCGCACGGCCGGGCATATCCCCCCGCGCGGATCGGAGATTCGCTGCATCCCGCTTTCGGAGTCGCTACACTAGACGCCGTCCCGAATCTACTTGAGGAGTTGACCCGTGTCCCGAGACCAGATCGTCCGCTCGAGTCGCAATCCGTCCGCTACCGGCTCCATCAGCGAAACCATCTCCACCAACAAGGTCATCCGTCAGACCTACATGCTGCTGTCGCTGACGCTCGCGTTCAGCGCGATCATGGCGTTCGTGGCAATGGCCGTGGGCGCCCCGGCCGTGCACTGGCTGATCCTGCTGGCCGTGCTGATCGGCGGCCCGTTCGCGATCCACTTCACGCGTAATTCGCCGCTGGGTCTGGTCCTGACGTTCGCCTTTACCGGAACCCTGGGCTTCTTCCTCGGGCCGATCCTGAGCATGTACCTGGGTCTGCCCAACGGCCCGCAAATCGTCGGCAATGCCTTTACCGCCACCGCGGTCGCATTCGTCACGCTGTCCGGCTACGCGCTGGCGACCAAGAAGGACTTCAGCTTCCTGGGCGGCTTCCTGGTCGTCGGCCTGATCGTCGCCCTGCTGGCGATCGTCGCGAACCTGTTCCTGGCCATCCCGGCGCTGTCGCTGGCGATCTCCGCCGCCGTGGTGCTGCTGCTGTCGGCGGCGATCCTGTTCGACACCAGCCGCATGATCCACGACCCGGAGGCAAACTACATCGTGATGACGGTCTCGCTCTACGCGAACCTCTACGTGATGTTCCTGCACCTGCTGAGCCTGTTCCACGCCTTCATGGGTGATAACTAGGCGCCTCTGCTACTGGCAGGACTGATGACAGGGGCCCCGCTGTGCGGGGCCCTTTTCATTGGGCCCGCCCCGCACGGTACGACAACATGAATCCACTTCAGCGCGGTGTGTTTCTGGACCTAGCCACGGTCGATCGCGACGACCTGGATCTGTCCGCACTGCGAGCCAGCCTGCCCGAATGGGGATTCCACCCCCGCAGCAGCCCGCAGCAACGCGACGGGCGCATCGCCCGCGCCGAGGTGATCGTCACCAACAAGGTGGTGATCGACGCCGAAGCGCTTGAGATCGCGCGCGATCTCAAGCTGATCTGCGCCGCCGCGACCGGGACCAACAACATCGATGTCGAGACCGCGCGCCGCCGCGGTATTGTGGTCTGTAACGCGCGCGACTACGCCACCGATTCCGTCGTCCAGCACGTCTTTACCCTGCTGCTGACCCTGGTCACACGCCTCGACGACTATCGGGCCGATATCCGTGCCGGGCGCTGGAGCGCGGCGGACCAGTTCTGCCTCCTCGATCACCGCATTCGCACCCTCGCCGGCATGCGTCTGGGGATCATCGGCTGGGGCGTGCTCGGCCAGGCCACCGCACGCCTGGCCCGGGCCTTCGGGATGGAGGTGCTAGTAGCCGCCAGCCACAACCCGGCGCACCCGACCACGTCCATGGATTACGCCGGCGAGCGGCTCCCGCTGGACACCCTGCTGACACAGGCCGATGTCGTCAGCCTGCATTGTCCGCTGACCCCGCAGACGCGGCACCTGATCGATGCCGCCGCGCTGCAACGGATGCAGCCGGGCAGCCTGCTGTTGAATACCGCCCGCGGCGCGCTGGTGGACCCCGAAGCGCTGGCGCAAACCCTGCGCACCGGGCACCTGGGTGGCGCCGGCATCGACGTCATGGAGCCTGAGCCGCCCCCGCCCGATCACCCGCTCCTGGCGCCGGATATCCCGAACCTGATCCTGACTCCGCATACCGCCTGGGCCGCGCATTCGGCCCGGCAGCGGGTCATCGACCAGATTGTCGCCAACATCCGGGCCTTCGTGGCCGGCGCGCCGCGCAACGTGGTGGAATGAACCGCATGGAACCTGATCACCTGCAACGCCGTCTTGAAGAGCTCGAAGTGCGTCTGGCGCACCAGGAATACACCCAGGAAGAGCAGGCCCGCGTGCAGCTCGAACTGCAACAGGCCAATGCCGAACTGCGCCGCCAGGTCCAGTGGCTGCGCGATCGCCTGCGCGAACTCGAGGCCCATAGCGCCGGCCCCGAGGGCGACGAACCACCCCCGCCCCACTACTGAGCCATGGCGCTGACGATCCGCGCGATGACCGGGGGCGAGGCGCGGGCCACCCGCCTGCAGGCGGGCCTGGATGCGCGCAACTACCATCATGCCGGCCCTGCACAGCTCGTGCTCGAGGTCGCTGCCGACGCGCTTGCCCTGGTGCGTGAGGACCTCCACCCCTCTCTGCGCCTCCAACTGGATTTTGTCGGGGGACGCCAGGGCTATCGGCTGGCCCACGCCGGCCACCAGCGCGAGGGGCTGATCCGGGCCTGCGGCAAGCTCCCGCGCGACAGCCACGTGATCGATGCCTCGGCAGGGCTCGGCCGCGATACCCTCCTGCTGGCCGCCCACGGATTCCGGGTCACCGCATGGGAGCGCCACCCGGTCATCCATGCACTACTGGCCGACGCCCTGGAACGCGCCGCGAACAGCGGCGAACTGGCCATCATCGTGGGCCGGATCCACCTGCTCGCGGGGCCTGCCAATCCAACGCAGCTGCACCCGCGCGCGGCCGCGGCGGTGTTCGATCCCATGTTCCCGCCACGCAACAAACGCGCGGCTGTCAAGAAGGATATGCAACTGATCCAGGCCTTGATGCACGACAGTGCCGACCCGGACGCCGAGCAGACACTGAGCACGCTGCGGGCCAACGTGGCGCGACGGGTGATCGTCAAACGCCCGGCACATGCCCCGGCGCTTGGGCCGGAGGCCCCGCAGGCCGCGGTGCAGGGCAAGAGCGTCCGGTTCGATATCTACCCGGGGTGCGCCGCGGCGACGCCGCCGTAAACCGCAGCCGCACCCCCGCCGTCAGTCCCCGCCCAGGATCAATGTGTCGGGATCGGTAAGGCGATATTGCGGTATCGGCAGGTTACGGCGGGCATCCTGGCCTGCATACACCCGCCCGGCACCGTCGTAGCGCCCGCCACGACAGCGGTCCAAGAAGCCACCACTCCAGTCCTCGGCTGCATCCGGATGCACCAGCTCCAGCTCGCAGCCCAGGTCCGTGCTTTCGCCGATAACCACCAGCCACTCGGGACGGTAACTGCGCAGGGGGAGATCCAGGTCATCCGGCTGCTGCCCTCTGCGCGCACCGGGATCGACCAGCTCGGCATCCGCCGCCAGGGCCTGCTGCCATGCCGCATCGCGATGCACCACAAGGATTTGTCGGTTACGCCAGTTCAGGCGCTTGGCCGTCCCCGGTTCGATGTCGCTCAGATCCACCCGCAGGGTCTCGCCCCGCACATCGCCGGGACGCGACAGCGCGTAGCTCAGCACCACCACCAGCAGCACGACGCCAGCAAACAGAACCATCAGTTTCAGCAGGCCGCGAATGCGCACCCGCGCGGCCGAATCATGGATTGCGTTCAAGTGACCTGTCTTCCTAGTGTCAGAAATCGCTTTGCCTGGCAAGGACGCGAGCCTACACTATGCGTCATGAACGCACCCAATCGCTCCAACCGCATCTATGTCGGCATCTACAACGACATGTACGGCGGCATGACCCCCATCGGCAATTTCATCCGCGATGCCTGGGTTTTCGGCATCCTGCCCGAGACCGAAACCTGCGAGGGCTGGGAGGTCGCCCGCATCCAGCAACTCCACGACCAGGTCAACGCCGAATGGGACAAATACGACCTGCGCATCAGCAACCTGCCGCCGGACCTGCGTGAACGCCACGAGCGCATCCACGCCGAGGCGATCGCACGTGCGCGCGAGCACGGCTGGGTGGCCGGGCAGGATATCGACAGCGAGATGGGCGACGACGCCTGATGGGCACCAGCGAGCCCCTGATCCGCCCGTTGATCGTCATCGGCGCCCTGCTGGCGGGGGTGGCTGTAATCCTCGGCGCATTCGGCGCCCATGCCCTGCAGGAGCGCCTGTCCGCATCCGCCCTGGCCACCTGGCATACCGGCGTGCAATACCACTTTATCCACGCCCTCGCGCTGCTGCTGATGGCCGCATTGTGGAGCCACCTGGCAGCGGACTGGGCGGCTGCCAGCGCGGTCGCCTTCGTCATCGGCATCGTGCTGTTCAGCGGCAGTCTGTACGCCCTCGGTCTGGGCGCCCCGCGCGTCCTCGGTGCCATCGCCCCTCTCGGCGGGACCGCCTTCATCCTGGGCTGGGTAGGGCTGGCCATCGCCGCCTGGCGCGCCTGATTTACAATTTCGCCCTGAACCTTTCCCAGCGAGAGACTCATGAGTCAGCCATCCTTCGCCGTATTCGCCGAACAAACCCTGGATGACATCCAGACCCGCCTGAGCGACCAGAGCGCCCTGGACGATCTGGATATCGACCTGATCGACGGCGTCATGACCATCGAATTCGAAGATGGCGCCCAGATGATCCTCAATCGACAGGAAGCCGCCCAGCAAATCTGGCTCTCGTCGCCCGAGGGGCCGGCCCACTTCGGCTACTCCGAAGAGGAAGAAGCCTGGATCGATGACCGCAACGGTGACGACCTGCATGCAACGCTGGTCCGCGTGATCGAACAGAAGCTGGGCGTGCCGGTCGAGCTCTGACGCGCCACCCCGCGCTCAGGGCCGCGGGTCGCCCCGCTCCTCTTCTCCCGGGGCCTTGCCCGCTCCTTCCTCGTCAGCCCTCTTTCGCTCCTCGGCACCGGGCGGTTCTTCTTCCAGGGCCCGCAGGTGCGCCTCGACCTCGGCCAGCACCGGGTGCGGTTTGTCCTGTTCCAGGGCAATATCAATCGCCCGCAGGGCCTCGACCGCGACCGGATCTCCACGTAACGGCATGCGCGCCACGCCCAGCGCCAGCATGCGGAACTGGCGGAACACCAGATAGCTCACGGTGGCCACTACCAAGGCGCCCCACAGGTTGTCCTGGAACCAGAGCCACACGGCGGCGCCGTAGCCCGTGAAGGTGAGCACGAAGATCGCCAGCGCCACGCGGTGGGATCGGGCGACGATGCCTTCCAGCACCTCGCGGTTACGGATTACGAAGTCGCGTTCGAAATGCAAGGGAATCGATCCTTGAGAATGGATTGGGTCGGGGCCGGTTCAAGTTCGTACAGGGTTCAGGGACGTGGCGGTTGCTGCGCCCGCCAGCGCTCGAAGGTCGGATACTCCTCGTAGCCTCGGGTCAGCACATAGTCCATCACGTTGCGCAGTCGATTCAGGTGCACGACAGAGTCGATGCGGATGATCTCCTCCCCCCGCTCGTCGAAGAAGATCAGGGACGGCGCCCAGTGCACATCCAGCATCGCTGCCCACTCTTTCGGATTCGTGCGCCTGCCATCCGGGGTCAGCACCGGCGTGTCGGCGTCGTCGGCGTCCAGTTGCACGGCGTCCATCAGCGCGATCCGCTCCAGCACCTCGTCCTGCTGCAGGGGCTCGGAATGCAGGATGTCGCAGGCATGGCAGGCCTCACGTTCGAAGAACACCACCAGCGGGCGATCTGCGGGGATCCGACTGCGATCCAGCGCATATGGCTGCGGCACGAAGAAATCGCGTTCGTTGATATCGTCGAGATCGAATTTTGGTGGCGGATCGGCCCGTTCCAGATACTCGCGGAAACTGCCCTCCCGGTCGTGTCGATCAATCACGTACTCCAGCAGCGCGCGGAAACGATATGGCGGGTAGTAGCCCCGCATCTGGTGAATGCGCTCGCCCGTCTCGTCATAGAAGGCAATGGAAGGCGTGAAGTTGAGCCGCTGTTCGGCCGCGTAACGCCGTTCGAGCCAGGTCTCGCCGTCAAGGTCGGTGACCTCGCGCGTCCCCAGGGCATCGATCGCGACGACGTTGAAATGCGCCGCCAGATACTCTCGAATGTCATCGTGGGCAAAATTCTGATCAAACAACGCCTCGCAATAGGGGCAGTCATCCATACCGAAGTAGACCGCCAGACCCATCTTGCCCTGCTCCACGGCATCTTCCAGGTCATCGCGAAGATCCAGAAAGCTCAGCTCGAACCAGTCCGGCGTATGCAGGCCGATCGCCCGCGGCGTGTCGTCGAAGACCAGCCCTTCATCAGGCCCGGCCCCCGCATCCGCCAGCCCGGGGGGCACCACAAGCGCCCATGCCAGACACACGAGCAAAAGGCTCGCGAACAGATGAGGACGACGGATAACACGTGTCAGATGATTCACGAGGGAGACTTCCGCTTGGGCCTGTTACTCGGACGGCGGCTCGAGCACCGAGGTTCCCCCGAGATACGGGCGCAGCCGTTCCGGGATACGGATCGAGCCATCCGCCTGCTGGTGGTTCTCGAGCAGGGCCACCAGCGCCCGCCCCACCGCGACACCGGAACCGTTGATGGTATGCAACAGTTCCGGACGCTCGCCCGCTCCGGGACGGAAGCGTGCCTGCATCCGGCGAGCCTGAAAGGCCTCGAAGTTCGAGCAGGAGGAGATCTCGCGGTAGGTATCCTGCGCCGGCAGCCAGACCTCGATATCATAGGTGCGGGCGGCGGCGAAGCCCATGTCCCCGGCACTCAACAGCATCACCCGGTAGGGCAACTCCAGCGCCTGAAGCACCGCCTCGGCATGCCCCAGCAGACTCTCCAGTGCCGCACCCGATTCCTCCGGCCGCACGACCTGTACCAGCTCGACCTTCTCGAACTGGTGCTGCCGAATCAGGCCGCGCACATCCCGGCCGTAGCTCCCCGCCTCGGAACGGAAACACGGGGTATGCGCCACCATTCGCAGCGGCAGTTCTTCAGCCTCCAGGATCTGCCCTCGTACCAGGTTGGTGAGGGTCACCTCCGCCGTGGGGATCAGCCGATACCGCTGATCACAATCGACCGAAAACAGATCCTCGTCGAACTTGGGCAACTGCCCGGTCCCCTCCAGCGACTCCGGGTTCGCCAGGTACGGCACGTAGGTCTCCTGGTAACCATGAGCCCCCGTGTGCAGGTCCAGCATGAACTGCGTCAAGGCCCGATGCAGCCGGGCCATTTCCCCGCGCATGACCACGAACCGGGAACCGGCCACCCGCACCGCGGCCTCGAAATCCAGCCAGCCGCCCGGCAACCCCAGATCCACATGATCACGCGGCGTGAATTCAAACCGGGGCACCACGCCCTCGCGCCGGATTTCCGCATTGGCAGACTCGTCCGGGCCATCCGGCACATCCGCCTGCGGCAGGTTCGGGATCGACATCAGCAGCGCATCCAGCTCCTGCTGCACGCCGTTCAAATCGCTCTCGCATTGCTTGAGCTCCTCGCCCAGGCGGCCCACCTCCGCCTTCAACGGTTCGATGTCTTCACCGCGGGCCTTGGCCTGACCGATACCCTTGGACCGGGCATTGCGGTCCGCCTGCAGCTCCTGCGTGCGCACCTGCAGAGTCTTGCGCCGGGACTCCAGCGACTCGAAGCGTTCACGGTCCAGGGTGTAGCCACGACGCGCAAGCGCGGTGACGGTCGCATCCAGGTCCTGACGCAGGCTGCGGATATCAAGCATGAGGGCTTTCCATTAAGGGGTTGGTCAAATAAGCGGGAAGTCTACGGTTGCGGCCGTGTAACGTCCACGGCATCCCGGTGCCCCGGCCCGCGCAGGCCTCCATTGCGCCGCTCGTCATCCGCCCTGCATCCCAAAAAGCCTACAGTTTATGCGACCACCTCGCGTACCCCCGGCAGGCCCCTACCATCGACCCCATGAACACATTGTCAGCCCACGCCCCCGACCCAGCCGCCACACGGGCCCTCGCCACCGTCATCGCGACCCTGACGGCCGAACTGCCCGCGGATGCCCTAGTGGTCGAAGCAACTGAACGCCGGGCCTACGAGTGCGACGGCCTGTCCGCCTATCGCCGGATGCCCGGGGCCGTGGCCCTGCCGCGCAACCGCGATGAACTGCTTGCCTGCCTGCGCGCCTGTCGGACACATGGCGTGCCGGTCATCCCGCGCGGCGCAGGCACGGGCCTGTCCGGCGGCGCGCTGCCCAGCGAAACGGGTTTGCTGCTGTCCCTGGCGCGCTTTAACCGCATCCTGGAGATCGACCCGGACAACCGCTGCGCGGTGGTCCAGCCCGGCGTGCGCAACCTCGCGATCTCCGAGGCCGCCGCGCCCCAGGGGCTGTATTACGCCCCCGACCCCTCGTCGCAGATCGCCTGCTCCATCGGCGGCAATGTCGCCGAGAACGCCGGCGGCGTGCATTGCCTGAAATACGGCCTGACCGTGCACAACGTGATCGGACTGGAGATGGTCACCCTGGAGGGCGAGATCATCCGGCTCGGCGGCAAGACCCTGGACAGCGCCGGCCTCGATCTGCTCGCATTCATGATCGGCTCCGAGGGCATGCTGGGCATCGTGACCGAAGTCACCGTGCGCCTGCTGCCGCGTCCCGAGCGAACCCAGGTCCTTCTGGCCAGTTTTGACGACGTCGAATCCGCCGGTCGCGCCGTGGCGGGCATCATCGCCGCCGGCCTGATCCCTGCGGGTCTCGAGATGATGGACAACGCGGCCATCCGCGCAGCGGAGGCCTTCGTGCACGCCGGCTATCCGGTCGATGCGGCCGCCATCCTGCTGTGCGAACTCGACGGGACCAACGCAGAGGTCTCCGAAGACATCATGGTGGTGCGTCAGAAACTGCTGGCCCTGGGCGCTGCCGAGGTACGCACTGCAGCGGACGCTGCCGAACGCGCGCGTTTCTGGGCAGGCCGCAAGGCGGCCTTCCCGGCCGCCGGACGCATCTCGCCCGACTACTACTGCATGGACGGCACAATCCCGCGCCATCAGCTCGGCACCGTACTGGAACGCATCAACCTCCTGTCGCACGAACACGGCCTGGGCGTTTGCAACGTCTTTCATGCCGGCGACGGCAACCTGCACCCGCTGATCCTGTACGACGCCAACCAGCCCGGACAACTGGAGACCGCAGAGGCCTTTGGCCAGCAGATCCTCGAACTCTGCGTGGAGGTGGGGGGCACCGTCACCGGGGAACACGGCGTGGGCGTGGAAAAACTCGACGGCATGTGCGTACAGTTCGCCCCCCCGGAGCTGGCACAGTTTCACCAGCTGCGGCGCGCCTTCGACCCGCAGGGCCTGCTCAATCCCGGCAAGGCAGTCCCCACTCTGGCACGCTGTGCCGAGTTCAGCCGCCAGCATGTGCACGGCGGGCAATTGCCACATCCGGATCTTCCCCGTCTGTAAGCGGCCGGCCGCGGCCGGACCGACAAGGCCGCCGCAACCCTCCGTTTGACACCCGGCCCCGCCTGGCGCTCGCTGCCCGCCACCTGCCTTTGGTTTACCATTGAGGAATCCGCATTCTGGCGACCCCTATCCCACGAGGCCGTTCCATGAGCAAAACCGTCACGTTGACCGACAACACCACCGGCAAGAGCATCGAGCTGCCGATCCACGAGGGCTCGCATGGCCCCAACTGCCTGGATATCCGCGCCCTCTACAAGGAGTTCGGCTACTTCACCTACGATCCGGGGTTCATGTCCACGGCCAGCTGTCGTTCGGACGTCACCTTCATCGACGGCGACGAAGGCACCCTGCTCTATCGCGGCTACCCCATCGAACAACTCGCCTCCGAGAGCACCTACCTCGAAGTCTGTTACCTGCTGCTGAACGGCGAACTGCCCTCCTCCGACGACCTGCACGACTTCTCGCGGATCATCAAGGAACATTCGATGCTGCACGAGGCGGTGCGCCGCTTCTTCGACGGCTTCCGCCACGATGCGCACCCGATGGCCATCATGGTCGGTGTAGTCGGCGCCCTGTCCGCCTTCTATCACGACAACGTCGACGTGCATAACCCGGAACACCGCCGCATCGCCGCGCACCGGCTGATCTCCAAGATGCCGACCATCGCCGCCTGGTCGTACAAGTACGCCCACGGCCAGCCGTTCATGTATCCGGACAACAAGCTCTCCTACACCGCCAACTTCCTGTCGATGATGTTCGGGGTGCCCAGCGAGCCCTACCAGCCGAACCCGCTGTTCGTGCGCGCGCTGGACCTGATCCTGATCCTGCACGCCGACCACGAACAGAATGCCTCGACCTCCACCGTGCGCCTGTCCGGCTCCTCGGAGGCCAACCCGTTCGCGGCCATCTCCGCCGGCATCGCCTCGCTGTGGGGCCCGCTCCACGGCGGCGCGAACGAGAAGGTCATCCGCATGCTCGAGGAGATCGTCCACAGCGACAAGAGCGTCGAGGACTTCGTCGCCCGGGCCAAGGACAAGAACGACCCCTTCCGCCTGATGGGCTTCGGTCACCGGGTCTACAAGAACTACGACCCGCGCGCCAAGATCATCCGCAAGATATGCCACGAACTGCTTGAAGAGATGGGCGACATGGGTGCCGACAACCAGCCGCTGTTCGACGTGGCCATGGAGCTCGAACGCATCGCGATGGAGGACGACTACTTCATCGAGCGCAAGCTCTACCCGAACGTCGACTTCTACTCCGGCATCATCCTGCGCGCGATGGGCATCCCGCTGAACATGTTCACCGTGATCTTCGCCCTCGCCCGCACCGTCGGCTGGATCTCGCACTGGAACGAGATGATGCAGGACCCGGAATCGCGTATTGGCCGCCCGCGTCAGCTCTACACCGGCCACCCCGCCCGCGAATACGTCACGATCGAAGAACGTTAGGAGCCTCTCGGGCTTGGGAGATCGTCACGAGCGCTGGGCAGGGAGGCGCATAATGGGTCTATATAACGGGCGAGAGCGGAATAAAGGACGATACCTCCACCCGATTGCGTCCATACCCTGAACCACCGCGATTCAACAGCATCAAATCAGTTGGCATGCATCGCCGGAACAAGGGCCGGCCACTTGCATTTACCCGCCAGACCCGTATATTAGAGAATACTTATACAATTTCAGGAGATCAGTCCCATGAGCATTGACCGCGTAGTTCTCGCCTTCGCCGGCGTCGTCGTAATCCTCAGCGCCATCCTCGCGTGGGCCTTCAGCCCAATGTGGTTGATCCTGACCCTGTTTGTCGGTTTCAACCTGCTGCAATCCGCCTTCACCGGCTTCTGCCCGCTGGCCATGATCCTCAAGGCCTTGGGCGTTAAGCCGGGCGAGGCCTTCAACTAAGTTCTCGCGACTGCGAGCGAGGCCCGGCAGCCACAGGCCCGGGCCTTTTTTGTGCCCGCACATTACACCTGCAAGTTGCCTCGCCACATCATCCAGATCGCGATACCCGGCGCCCCTGCAAGGGAGACGCTGATTGAATCGCGCGTCCGCGCTCGAGTCGCTTTTGCGTGCGTTTGAAGCGCGGCGGCCGCGCAGTCATTCTGCTACAGGTGAGCCGCAACGCCGTTCCCGCGCCCGTTTTTGATCAACAACGGGCGGCCGAGCCCCTGCTTTCAATGGCTTGCGGGGCTGGTGCCCCCCCCGATTCTGAATGAATATGGCCCGATCCTGCGTTGCGCCCCGAATCCATCAGAAACGGGCGGGCAGAACCACTACCCGCGGCACGACGCGTCTTGTCTCGGAACGCTTGTCTCGAGAAACTGGCGGGCACCCACGCGGACGTGCGATTCAATCAGCGTCTCCCTAGATCTGTCGAGTTCGGGCGGTCGTCGCGAGCGTCGTAGCGAAAGTGAGGTCCTTTTTTCGCTCTCTCGAGGCACACCGTGGGGCCAGGTAACGAGCGAGAGCGTCAAAAGGGGCCGCTGTCCCGTCTTCACTCTCCCGTGCACGCAGCAGTCCCTGTCCAATCCGACAGGCTCCTGGCCTACAATGGCGTCACACTCGCCCCGGAGGACGATCGCGCGTGCTGACTCTGTTACCCCGACTGTTCCAGCGCGCACCCGCGCTTGATCCGGAAAGCCGTGCCTGGATCGAGGCCGTCTTCGACTGGTCCGCGGCTCAGTCCGGGTGGCGACGCATGCTGGATCAAGTCCATCTGGTGTGCCCGACCGCAGAGCACTTCCCCGGCCGTGCGGATAACGCGCCGCAAATGGCTCAGATCGTGTTCGACCGGGTGCTGGAGCACGCCGGTCTGACCGACAGCCCCTTCCGGCTCGCGCACGCGGGGGGCCTGATGGACAACCCGATCGCGTGGGACACACTGGCGACGCCGGTGGCAGAGACCGCGCCGACCGCCGGGCTCGTACGTATCCCCTACGACCCGCATCTGGTGCCGCATTCCGAGGCCCTGATCGCCCATTTCTCCCGCGAGATCGCGTTGCGTCTTCTTCCGACCGCCGAGCACTCGGCACCCGCCGCCGAGCACAACACGCCGCACATCGCGGAATTGCTGGCCGTGCAACTGGGCTTCGGCATCATGCTCGCAAATACCGCCTTCCATGCACGCGTGAATGGCTGCGGTGCCTGCAAGGGCCCTTCGGCGGAGCGCGAGGCCGCGTTATCGCGCGATGACTTGGCCTATGCCCTGGCGTTGTTCTGCCAGCGCAAGGGCATCCCGCCGCGGCGTGCGCGCCCGTACCTGAACGCCCCGCTGCGCACGGCCTTCCGGCATGCCGTGCGCGATGTCGCCCGCAGCGCGCAAACCAGGAGCAGCGGCGCGGCCTGAAGGGCCCGGGCCATTACTTGATGTATATTGTTAATTTCGCATTATAAACTACGGAATACTCTATAAAAACAAACCATTCAGACCCCGCAGCGTGGTCACCGGATTCAGCCCCGTTCTCGAAGCCCCCTTCTTGTCGCAGCAGGCGCCCGGAACCCGAGTGGCCACGGCCGGACACCAGAGCCGGTATACCCACTGCATCAACCCGACAGCAGGCCGCTTCGCTGCAGGCCGTCAAAGATGAACTGTACCGCCAGCGCACTCAGGAGCACTCCGAGGACACGAGTGAGGACATGGCCACCAGTGACACCCAACCATCGCTGCAGATGCGCGGCGACCAGCAGACACACCAGAGCCAGCAGCATCACGGCAAGCAACGCGCCAATCACCACCAGCTGCGCGCCCCACTCGCCCTCGGCACGACTCATCATCAGGATCGCCGCACCCATGGCACCGGGCCCGGCCAGCAGCGGCGTGGCCAGAGGAAAGATCGAAAGGTCCTTGCGCATGCGGGCCTCCCGGGTCTCCGCCTCCGTCGCCGAGACACCCCCCGAACTGCGCGCGAATACCATGTCGATCCCGATCAGCAGCAACAAAATGCCACCGGCGGTGTAGAGCGCGGCCAGCGAGATCCCCAGGAGCGACAGTACGGCCTCGCCCACCAGAGCAAACAGCAACAGAATCACGGTCGCGGCCAGCGCACCGCGGATCGCCATCGCACGACGCTGCACCGAATCCACGTCCCGACTGAGGATCGCGAAGACCACGGCCACATCCACCGGACCAATGGTCACGAAGAAGGTCATCAGGGCCACAATCCCCAGCTCGATCATCCTGATGCCTCCCTGCTGCTGTGATGTGGCGATCGCCACCCATTTGAAAGGGTCCGGTCTTTCCGCAGGTTAAATTGCCTCGCGCGAACGGCGACCGTACTTTAGCGTGTCCTGAAATATCGATTGGGGATCTTTCGCTAATGAAACGCCGTACTCTCGGTCGGCTGACGCTTGCCAGCTTGCTGGCCACGCCTGCCCTCGCCACCGCACAGGAAAACGTCCAGACACTGGGCACGGTTTCGGTCACTGCCACCGGTTACGAAACGCTCGTGGCCGATACACCGGCATCCGTTACCGTGATCGAGTCCGGCGAGATCCGCAACCGCGAGGCCCGAACCCTGGGCGATCTGCTGCGGGGCCAGCCAGGCATCGCCACCGCTGTCGACGGATCGGTGGGCTCCGATCCGATCATCCGCGGACTCAAGCGCGACCAGATCCTGGTGCTGGTGGATGGCGTACGCATCAACGCCATGCAGCCCCCGGCGCGCGGCTCGCTGGCGTCGTACGTGAACGTGGACTTGATCGAACGCATCGAGATCGTGCGCGGCCCGGGCTCCGTGCTCTACGGCGCCGGCGCCATGGGCGGCGTGATCAACATCATCACTCGCGGCGGCGATTTCACCGAGGAGCCCGAAACCCGTGGTTTCTCGCGTCTGGGGGTCACCTCGGTGGATGACGGCATCCGCGGCGCTATCGGCGTAACCCTGTCCAACGACCGCAACGTGCTGGACCTGTCCGTCGCCTACCTGAACACCGACGATTACGAGACGGGCGACGGCGACCGCCTGCGCGACTCCGGCACCGAACAGAACGCCTACCACCTGCGCTATCGCGGCAAGCTGGCGCCGGGCCACGAGGTCCAGTTCCGCGCCCAGCGCGACGAACGCAAGGATGTCTGGTACCTCGCCTCGCGTACCTTGACGCCCAGCGATGGCCAGCGCCCCCAGGGTGTAAACACGCACTACACCCCACGACAAACCCGTGACCTGCTGGAAGTGCGCTATGAAGGCGACTTGCCCGGGGCCTGGGCACCTCGCCTCGAAGCCTCGATCTATCGCCAGGAGCTCTCCCGTGGCAATTACGACTGGAGCGACCGGCTGCAGCAGGATTACCGGACTTCCGATACCGATTTCACCACGGATGGTCTGCGCGTCCAGACCGAGCTTTTCCCGACCGATGACCAGATCCTGCTGATCGGGGCCGAGGCCTGGCGCTTGCGAGCGAGCCCTGTGTCCTTCATCGGGGTTCCGCCCGACTACGACCCGGCCGTGCGAATGCCGCTGGTCGAAAACGGCAAAATCGAGTCGGCCGGCATGTTCATCCAGCATGAGACCTACCTCGAACAAGCCACTGTAAACCTTGGTGCACGTTACGACGAGGTGCGAGGCAGTGCCGATGCCGCCATGGGGGTTTCCGAGCCGCTGGACAAGACCGACCGCAACTTCAGCTGGTCGGCCGGGCTCACCTGGCACCTCGACGAGGCCTTCAACCCCTACTTCAGTCTGTCTGAGGGCTACCGCTCCGCCAGCCTGCTGGAACGCTACCTTACCTACCCCTACAGCGACGGCTTCACCTGGCTCAGCAACCCGCAGCTCGACCCGGAACGCAACCGCACCTTCGAGGTCGGCGCCCGTGGCCACATCGGCGCGACCTCATATACCGTCGCGGCCTACGAGAGCCGCATCCGTGACTACATTGGCGGACGAGTGGTGGAAGATGCGGCGCAGCCCACCAAGGAGACCATCAACCTCGACGAGGCCCGCATCCATGGACTCGAGGCCCTGGTAGAGCACGCCTTCACCGATGCAATCAGCGGCTACGCGAGCGCGACCTGGATCCGAGGACAGAACCGCGACAGCCGCTTCAACGAACCGCTCACCCAGATACCACCCCCCGAGGCCAGCATCGGTCTGAGCCAGTCCATGGCCCAGGGCTGGCAGTGGGACGCCCGTCTGCGCGCCGTCGCCAGCCAGAACCGCACGGCGGACAGGTTTACGCAAGACAGCGAGCGCGAAACCTCCGGTTTCGCCACGGCAGACCTCGCGGTGGGCTACCGCTTCGGGCCGAGCGCAGGCTTTCGTTCCAACGAGATCACCTTCAGCGTGACCAACATCGCGAACAAGACCTACCGCGAGCATGTCAACGAAATGACCAAGGCACGTCTGGACCCGGCCAACGGGGTCCAGGACATCCAGGCGCCGGGCCGCAGCTTCGGGCTCACCTGGAATGCAGAATTCTGAACGACTGCCTCACGAACAGGACAAGGAAACCGCTATGCGTTTACGCGTAATCGACTTCGGCCAGCAACCGGCCGTGCGCTCCCAGGCCGTCTACCACGGCATCGCCGAGGCCATGGGCAAGGACGACGACCCGGTGCTCACCCTGGTCAACCCGGACGATCCCTACGTCTGCGTGGGCCTGCACCAGGAGATCGCCCTGGAGGCGGACGAGGACTTCTGCAAAGAGCAGAACCTGCCCATCATCCGCCGTCACGTCGGCGGCGGTGCGGTCTATCTGGACCACAACCAGATGTTCTTTCACTTCATCTATCCGTCGGCAAAGGCACCGCGGATCGTCTCGGATATCTACAGGAAGTTCATCGACCCGGTGATCAACACCTATCAGGACCTGGGCGTGAACGCGACCTTCCGTCCGGTCAACGACATCCACGTGAACGGCCGCAAGATCGGCGGCACGGGTGCGGCGAGTATCGGCAACGCAACGGTGATGGTCGGCAGCTTCATGTTCGACTTCGACACCGCCACCATGGCGCGCTGCCTCAAGGTGCCGTCGGAGAAATTCCGCGACAAGCTGCGCGCCGGCATGGAGGACTACATCACCACGCTGTCCCGCGAACTCGGCGAGATGCCGGCCCGCGAGACCGTGCGCGAGGCCTTCCTGAAACGGGTGGCCAGCGATCTCGACGTCGAGGTCGAGATCAGCGAGCCCGGCGCCGAGGAGACCGCCGCCATCGAGGCACAGATGGCCGAGCTCACCGACCCCGAATGGACCTACCGCAAGGGCCGTAAATTCGTGGAGATGGGCGTAAAGATCGCCGCCGGCACCCACCTGACCGAGGGGGCCCACAAGGCGCCCGGCGGCCTGATCCGTGCTCAGCTGATGGAAAAGGACGACCACATCGCCGATCTCCTGCTGTCCGGCGATTTCACGGTCTTCCCGGAAGACGGCATGGATCGCATTGCCGAGGCCCTGCACGGTCAACCGCTGGAGATGGAGGCACTGCAAGCCACCGCAGCCGCCTGCGTCCAGGAGATCGGCCTGGACGCGCCGGGTATCGAACCGGCCGACATTGCCACCGCGATCCTGGCCTGTGTCCACCGCGAACCTCACTGAGCGGCCCGGCGCGCCGGTAAAAAACGGGCGGGTCATCGCCCTGGGGCAACCCCGGCCGTTGTGTCTGCGATGACAGACCGTTCCACACCGCTCGTACCCGGGCAGGGCCTGATCAAGGGGCCTGCCCGGGTACTGTTTCCTGCCGCATGCGGCTCGCCGCTAAGGCTCTGGCCAGAAACCGCCTCGACCGACACCACCGGAACATCCGCGCCAGGGCGCGCGACATACGCCCGAATCCGGATGTGATCGACAGTCTGTCGCCGCGGTCATTAGGGGCGTAACCAGAGAGCAGGCGCTTCCCACACGACTCGGCCGAAAGCGACCGCCAGCGGATGCTCGCCGCGATCTCCGTGACCGCCGACCCGCCGCCTTCTCACTGGCGGTCAGGCCCCGCGAATCCATTGCTTCTGGCGGCTTGCACGAAAAATGTTGAAATTCTCGTTTGTTACGCGCCTGATTCGTGTACAATATTTGCTTGGCATTTGCCATCCGATTTTCGCCGGGCCTCTGTTTCCGGCCTGTGTGAGTACCCCCGATGTCCGATTCCCCCTCCTTCTCCCAGCTCGGGCTTTCCGAGTCGCTGGTCCGTGCCCTGTCGAATATGGGCTTCTCCAACCCGACCCCGGTACAGGCCGCGTGCATTCCGGCCCTGCTGGAGGGTCGTGATGTCCTGGGCGAGGCCCAGACCGGCACCGGCAAGACCGGCGCCTTCGGCCTGCCGCTGATCGACCTGATCGACGCCGCCCAGCGCGTTCCCCAGGCACTGGTGCTGGCCCCGACCCGCGAACTGGCCAATCAGGTCGCCGGCGCACTGACCGAATTCGCCGCCGGTTTCGACGGCATCGATGTCCTGCCCGTCTACGGTGGCCAGCCCATGGGCGAACAACTGCGCGCCCTGCGCCGGGGCCCGCAGATCGTGGTGGGTACGCCCGGCCGGGTGGTGGATCACATCAAACGCGGCACGTTGAGTCTCGATACCCTGCGGGTCGTCGTGCTGGACGAGGCCGACGAGATGCTGCGCATGGGCTTCGTCGAGGAGATCGAATGGATCCTCGAACAGACGCCCGACACCCGTCAGACCACACTCTTCTCGGCCACCATGCCGGCCCCGATCCGCCGCATTGCGCACCGCCACATGCGCGAACCGGAAGAGATCAAGATTGGCGCCGGCAACGAGGCAGGCACCGACATCGACCAGAGCTACTGCCTGGTGGACGCCCGCCACAAGCTGGAGGCCCTGACCCGCCTGATGGAGACCGAGGACGCCCTGGATGGCGCCGTCGTCTTCGCCCGCACCAAGGCCTCCACGGTCGAGATCGCGGACGCCCTCGGGCAGGCCGGCATTGCCGCCTCGGCCCTGAATGGCGACATGGAACAGGGCGAGCGCGAACGCGTGGTCAGCGATCTGCGCGATGGCCGTCTGGACGTGATCGTCGCGACCGACGTGGCCGCCCGCGGTATTGATGTCCCGCGCATCAGTCACGTCTTCAACTTCGACGCGCCGGGCGATGCCGAGGTCTACGTCCATCGCATCGGCCGCACCGGCCGCGCCGGCCGCAAGGGCCGCGCCATCCTGTTCCTGGAACCGCGCAAACGCCGTATGCTGCGCGACATCGAACGCCTGACCGGAAAGCCAGTGCGCGAACAGTCTGTTCCTGATCGCCAGGCCGTGCAGGCCCGCCGCGAGGCGCGCTTTGCCGAACGCGTACAGGCCCTGCTGGGTACCGAGTCCGCCACCACCCACGCCGCGCTGGTGGAGCGCCTGCTGGCCGCTACCGGGGCCACCGAACGGGAACTCGCCACCGCCCTGATCGCCCTTGCAACCGCCGGCAGCCCGCTGGACGCCAACGCCCGGAATGGGGCCGATCCTGTGCTGGCCGCTGCCCGTGCGCCCTATTCCGAGCGCGGCAACAGCCGCCGCGAAAACCGCCCCCGGGGTGAGCGTCCGTCACGCGGCAAGGATCGCGAACCGGAAGCCGACATGGTGCGCTACTACATGCCCGTGGGGCGCAATAACGGCGTGGCACCGGGTGCCATCGTCGGTGCGCTGGCGAACGAAGGGGGCCTGAACGGTCGCGATATCGGCCGGATCGGTCTGCGCGACGACCACAGCCACGTGGACCTTCCCGCCTCGCTGGACGATGCGTCGATCCGCCGCCTGGGCAACATCCACGTAGCCAATCGCAAGCTGGAGCTGACCCGCCAGGCGCCCCGTCCGGGCCAGACCGTCAGCCAGGCCGACACGCGCAAACCGGCGCCGCGCAAGACCACCGGCACACGCAGCGAAAAGCCCGCACCACAGGGCAAGCCGAAGGCCTTCCGTAAACCCGCAGGCGCAAAACGCGGACCGGCGCCCGCCAGTCACAAGCGCCCCGCCTATGCCGCGGCAGGAAAACGCCCCGCCGGGAAGACCCCGGGTTCCCGCAAGACGGCCGCATCACGTGCGGACGGCACGCTGATGATCAAGCGCAAGGCTGCAAACGGCTAGATCGGGGCGATCGTTGCACGCGCAGGAAGAAGGCGCAGCCGATCCGGCCCGAGAACAACAGACCAAAAAACAACGCCCGCGCCCCAAAGGGCCGCGGGCGTTCCTGTATCAGGGCCTCAGAAGTCGCCCGTACGGCCCGCCTCGACGATGCTGTAAATCGTATCGCGCACCTCGCGCGCGGTCGCCTCGAGATCCTCGGGGAGATCCGTCGCGTGCATCATCATGTCCATGTTGGTGGTGACGATCCAGCCCTGACCTTCGTCATCCTCCACGACCGCAATACGGCACGGCAGGAAGCTGGCAAAGATGATGTCGTGCTGCACCATCTGATTGGCGATCAGCGCATCGCAGAAGGCAAGGATACGCATGTAATTGCCCTCACCCCCCATGGCCTGCACCTGATCCGACAGCGGCAGATCGGCCACTTCCTGGAAGTTGCGCAGATTCGCCCGCAGCTTCATGGACTCGATCGCCTCATCGATCGACACACCGTCTTCGATCCGCACAAGCTCCGCACTGTGCCGCACCATCTGCTGCAGCGTCTCACGGTCAAGCCCCTCAAACTCTCCCGCATCCGATGCCGCCACAGGAAACGACAACAACGCCAACAGTCCGGCCACAATCATTACTTTCATTACACACTCCCGATTCAGGTGGACGGGGCGCCCCGGACCCCATGCCCGGGGCATTTCCCCTACCCAACTCTAGTTCACACGCATGCACTTCACAGCATCCACCGCAAAACCATTAGGGAGACCCGTGTCCGAATCAGCCCACAACCGACGCTACCGGAAGATCAAGCGGAAAACCTGCGCTACCGGCTCCTGAACGGATCGGTCCGGGGTATACGGTGAACCCGGATCGAGGCGTTCGGGCGCGACCTGTCCCGCATGGCCGATACGACGCGAGCGGAGGCATTGCCGAACCACCCGAAATTTGGCATCGGGCACCGTCTCGGCACAGGATGGTCCGTCAGGACCCTGCCCAACACCACATGCTTCACGGAGATCCGCCGATGGACCGCAATGCCCTGCCCTATCGCATCCACCGCCAGGAACTTGGCCCCATGGAGAACTTCGTATACCTGATCGAAGATCGCGCCAGTCGGCGCGGCGCCGTGGTCGATCCGGCCTGGGAACCCGAGGCGATCCTCCGCCAGGCGCGCGAAAACGACGTCGCCATCTCCGACATCCTGCTAACCCATAGTCATCACGATCACATCAACGGAGTCGAGGCCATCCTCGAACACTACCCGAACGCGCGCCTCCATCTGCTGAAACCGGAGGCAGAATTCTGGGGCAAGCGACTGGAACGCCCGGAACTGCACCACGGCGGCGATTCGATGCGCCTGGGCGATACCGAGATCCGCTTCCTGCACACACCCGGCCACACACCGGGCTCCGCCTGCTTCCACATGCCCGCGGGCGACGACCTCATCACCGGTGACACCCTGTTCGTCTTCGGCTGCGGTCGCTGCGACCTCGAGGGCGGTGACCCGGAACAGATGTTCCACACCCTGAACGGACTGCGCGAAGGCCTGCCGGCGCATACCTGCATCCACCCGGGCCACAACTACGCCGACAAGGCCGAATCCACCCTGGAAGAACAAGATGCCGGCAATCCGTTCCTCCACTTCCACGACAAGGACGATTTCATCCACTACCGCATGGTCGAGCATGACCAGGTTCGCAACACGCCCTACCACCCCATTCCACGGCCCTGAAAACCAGCGAAAGACAAAGAATCCGTTCCTACGGCTTGCATCCCTCGAAGGCAATCGCGATAATGCGCGCCTTCAGACGAAGCGCCCGTAGCTCAGCTGGATAGAGTACCTGGCTACGAACCAGGTGGTCGGAGGTTCGAATCCTTCCGGGCGCGCCATATTCCAGAAAAAGGGCACCCACGTTCGGGTGCCCTTTTTCGTTGATCCAAACCCCAAAGGATTCGAACCTCCGTAAACAATCCGGTTCGATCCCGAGCGCAGCGAGGAACGTGTCGGCCCAGGGCCGACACCCGGAAAGGCAAGACGCGCAGCGTCGCCGCCATCCTTCCGGGCGCGCCATATTCCAGAGAAAGGGATCAGTGACTTACAGTCGCTGGTCCCTTTTTCGTTTGCGGCTTCGGAAGTCCTGTGACCAATTCTGTGACCAACCTGCACCACAACGCGCCACTCGCAGGGGGGCCTTTACACCAGTCCCAGCGCCCTAGTGCCCCTTAACAATAGTTCGAAGTATTATTGAGGCGCTCGCTTACACGGGCGATGGAGGCGATGATATGGTCGGCGGTTTTGCGCCAGATGAACGGTCGGGGTTCATCGTTGTATGTCTCCAGGTATTCGCGGATGGAATCCTCGAGTTCCCGAGTGCTGCGATGCGAACCGCGTTTGATCCAGCGTTCCGAGATGAGCGCGAAGAAGCGTTCAACCAAGTTGATCCATGACGCCGAGGTGGGCGTGAAGTGCACATGGTAACGCGGCCGCGCAGCGAACCACGCACGCACTTTTTCGGTTTTGTGGGTGCCGTAGTTGTCCATGATGAGATGAACGTCGAGATCC
>NZ_KB907129.1:112495-126036 GCF_000381825.1 Thioalkalivibrio sp. ALJT | reverse complement strand
CAAGCAGAACCTGAAGATCCGCAGCTTCCTCGGTCACAGCATGAATGCCGTCGCCTCGCAGATCTTCGTGGCGCTGTGTGTCTACCTGCTGGTGGCCTTCCAGAAGTTTGTCTCCCGTTCTGCGATGGGCATCCAGGCCGTCCTGCGGCTGGTGCAATTGAATCTGTTCCAGCGCAGACCCTTGGCCGATCTCCTCCGAGGTCGAAAACAGGATCCACCCGAACCCCAAATGCCCCTGCGGCTGAGGGCCGCGTAAGTGGGACAGCAGTGGGGCTGCCCCGAGGGGTGCAGCGTTATTCCAGGCGGGTTCCCCGATTTGGTACAAGGCGGCTTGACAAAAATAGCGCCTCAGATAGACTACTAGATCGAGTTCACTGCCTATCGGCTTTGAACCTATCGAGGTCTCGGCCGCTGAACCCGCGTAGCGAATCAGCGGCCTTTCTCTTTTCTGGGCAGCCATCACGGGCCACCTCCCAGCAAGCGGAGGCATGCAGCCCGAGACCATGTCGGCGAATTTCTGATCTTTCCGATGCTGTTGTCGGCCTGGTAACAGGTCAGGAAGTTGGCTTTAAGCGAACCATCCCGCTTCAGCCCCATGGCTACCACAACGACGAAATCTTCGTAGACGACGGCCACGCGGCGCGTTGCGTCGTACTGGCGGGAAGCCCTGTCCCATCCTTCGAATAGCGCGGCCGTTGGGTGCTCCAGTGTCGCTTTGATCCAATCGATGCGCTGTGCGCGCACCGGGGAAAAAACATCCTTGCGGCCATCCCGCGCCGTACTTTCGTAGAACATGTGGCCGAACTTGCCGGCTCCGAAGTAGACCCGGATGCCGTCAAAAGTCTGGATGTTGCCCCGGCAGTAGACCCGCTCGTAATGCGAACGGTATTCAGCGACTGTGGCGTAGTGAACGAGAGGCGGTAAGGCCATTACCACCCCCCCTGGAGGCGAATCTTGAAGATGTTGAACTTCTCTTCGCCCTTGTGGGTAGGGGCCAGCGTTCGGCCCAGCGCTGATTCGAGTCGTTGGACCACGGAGGCTTTAGCGGTGCCGTCACGCAGGGTGTCGTTGATGCGGCTGCTGGCCGCGCCCAGCAACAAATCGCACAACTGGGTCAATACGACCTCTTGCGACGGTAACGACTGGATGTCGTCGATCTTCGATGTGAGATTCGCACGTGTAAGACACCTGGCGAGCGCAGGTAGACGTCGAGGGTCTCGGTTGCTCTTGATGTCGCAGAAGATCCGGTAGGTGTTGAAATCCAGAATCCAGTGATGCAAAAGCTGGTAATAGAACTTGTAGAATCCCAGCTCTCCATCGTTGTCGTGCAGAGCAAGATTGAGCTGGGTTCGGTCAACGGCGATACAGCGGAAACGCAGATTGTCGCCATGGGCGAAGAATAGGTCGATCAGTTCGAGGTAAAAGTCGCGGCGGTTGGGCGATACCTTGCTCCATTTAATCTCGCCCCAGGCTTGGTGACGTTCTCGCAGCGCGCCGACGCGTGATTTGATTTCGTTGCGCAATTCCTCGGGTAGCCAGAGGCTGCCGATCATGAGGTGTCGCGCACGCGGCTTCGAGGATGTCAGCACATCCGGATTGGCTTCGTCGCAATACACCTCGAACTTCATCTTCTATCCTTGTCCCAAGTTGCTAGCGTTCTAGCGTTCTAGCGTTCTAGCGTTCTAGCGTTCTAGCGTTCTAGCGTTTCCTACGGTAACGAAATTATACCTTTGGGATGATTCGGTGGCAGATGGTGGGCCCGGTCGGACTCGAACCGACGACCAAGGGATTATGAGCGGCTAACTGGCCTGTTTGAAGCTGCCTACATGAGTTTGAGGGTGCCTGAAAGATACTGATATGTTTGACTTTTACGCCTCCATCGAGTCCTATGGTCATTGACGCTGTTGGACAGTTTTTGACCGAAACTGCCTACATGGCGCCTACAATCCGCGACCATGGGACTAGTGGGGGACGTCGTGCGCTTGACAAAGTCGGTAGTCGATCGGGTGGAGCCACCCGCCAAGGGGCAGCGTTTCATTCGGGATGAGGTGTTGACCGGGTTCGGGCTTCGCGTCACCCCGAGCGGGGCGAAGAGTTTCGTTGTGGAGGTCCGGGTCAATGGCCGCAATCGCCGCAAGACCCTGGGGCGTTATGGACCGCTCACCGTGGAACAGGCGCGCCGGGCCGCGCAGCAATACCTGGGGCAAGTCGCCAGCGGGATCGACCCTGTAGCGGAAGCGAAAGCGGCCAAGGCCCGACAGGTCACCGTTCGCGAAGCCCTGGAGGATTATCTTTCCGTTCGAAAGGGGCTCAAGCCGAGCACGATCCACGACTACCGGCGTCACCTGCGTGAATCCTTTCCCGATTGGGCCGACCGGCCATTAGGCTCGATCCGCAAAGACGCTATAGCCGAACGCCACCGTCAGATCGGAGAGCGCAGTCCTGCACGGGCCAACAATGCGATGCGCGTGCTGCGGGCGGTGTTCAACTTCGCACGGGGTCAGTACGAAGGCCCCAATGGTGAGAGCCTCTTTCCCGAAAACCCGGTGGACCGGCTGTCCCATACCCGTGCCTGGTATCCGATCGAGCGTCGCCGCACCTTTATTCACCGGCGTCAGCTCCCGGCCTGGTTCGATGCCGTGGAAACGGTTCGTCAATCCGAAGGGGATTCGGATGCCCGGAGTATCGGGGATCTGCTGCTGTTGTTGCTGTTCACCGGGATGCGTCGATCGGAGGGGATGCACCTGAAATGGGAAGACGTGGATTTTCTGGATCGCACGCTCTGCATTCCGGACACAAAAAACCGGGAACCGCTGACCCTGCCGCTCTCGGACTTTCTGCAGGAGTTGCTGACCCAGCGCCAAGCGCACGCCGATGGACCGTACGTCTTTCCGGGCAAGGGCGGCTACGGCCCGCTGGTGGAACCGCGTCGGCACATGCGCCGGGTGACCGAGCTTTCAGGCGTCCCGTTCACGCTCCATGACCTGCGCCGAACCTTCATCACGGTCGCTGAAAGCCTCGATATTCCGTACTACGCGCTCAAGCAGCTTGTGAACCACAAGGCGGCGGGGGATGTAACGGCGGGCTACATCGTCACCAATTTCGAGCGGCTACGGGGGCCCATGCAGCGGGTGACGGATGAACTGCTGTCGGCGGCCGGCGTACGTGACCGCGGGGCGGTGATTCCTTTCGGTCGTGAGGCGCTGGCATGAAGGAACCGTTGAGCTTTGTCGAAGCCATCCGGGACTTTCACCCGGATCGAAACCGCCCGCCGGTCCTGCACTATCCCATCCGCCGCATTGCATACAACGCGGAACGGTATCTGACCCGCAGCATTGCCGATGACGACGGCGAGTCCTTGGAAGTGCATTGGGAGCCAGAAGAGATTCTTCAGCTAGCCGAGGGGTTAGACGAAATGCGGCGGGAAGAGCGGCGGATTGAAGAGCTTGACCATGACGGCTCCCAACAGCCCTGGAATCCACCGGAGCATATAGAAGAGTTCGCCTACCTGGGGTTGGATTTCATCGTCCCTGCCGATGAGTACGAGCGCTTCGTCTTACCCATGCGTCCCGAAACGACGCTGCTTCACGCGATCGCTGTTCATGCGCTCGGAGTGTCGGCGCAGGCGAATGCGTTGGCCCACGATCTAGCGAAGCGCTGGTGGCCCACGCCATTGCGGGAGTTCGAGCGCATGGCGGAGTTGGCGATTGAAGGCCAGCAATTGGTAGAGGCAGCGGAACGCCATTGCTATGGCCTCGACTCGATCAAGCGTACCCAGGGGAGTGCAGGCAAGGAGGGAGCGAACGTTCGGCACAGCCCACGACGAACACTTTACGACCGGTTTTCCCGGTTCTACCTCGAGGGCGACTTCCCATCCCGGCGGGAGGCGGCAAAGCGGTTCTTTGAAGGCCTGAACGAACAAGAGCAACGCACCATCACCAACAATCGAGATTTGGAGCCCGCGATTCGCAATCTGACGAATGCTCTCCGTAAGTATCTTCAGGCTGAGTCGCAGTAGCAGCGGGGCGCGGGCGGGAGAGCGGCTTGTCCGCCCCGCCCGCCCGCGCTGACGTATCCATCACGCATACACCTAGCGGTTAGATGTAGTACGTCTGGCGGCCATTGGGAATTCCGGTGGCTGTATCCCGGCGTTTGAATGATCGCGTCAATCCACGACGGAGCGCGATCATGCCCGACCAACTTCTGAACACCACGCAAGCCGCCCACCTCTTGGGCGTAAGCAAAGCCTTCCTCGAACGTGACCGCTGGGCGGGTGCTCGTATCCCGTTTATTCGTGTCGGTAGCCGTGCAGTCCGCTATCGCTTGAACGACCTGAACGACTATCTCGATCGTCAGGTTCGCCACTCCACGGCCGAAGGGTAAGTCCTGTGGCTGGGCGCATGAGTACGACAGGCCAGGAGAGGCGGGGTCACACCCTCTTGGAGACTGGTTTTCATATCGACGGTTTCCAGAATGACTGGCGTTTTGATGTTCGCCCCCGGCGTTGGCCGGATGGCAAGACGACTTTCCACCGTTGCCCGATCTGGGCGCCGAAGGGGTGGGACTACCCTCGGGACGACCTGTCGCATATCGAGCTTTGCCTACGGGTGTTGCCCATTCGGTGGCGTGCGATCTGTGAGAACCGATATCGCGAACGGTTGGAAAGAGACGGTCGAAGAGCCGCCAATCTGTGGCTGCTCGGACTCCGCCAACGAGCGAAGCGGGCGCCGGTCGCTCTGACCGCCAGTGATGAAGCCCTACGGCATAAAGCGGGCGAGCTGGCCAGGAAATGCGAAAAGCTCACGCTCGACGGTGCGCGTGCGATCGCTGAACACGCCGGGGTGCCTCGTGCCAGTGCGAAGACAGACGACGGAGAACTTCGACGCTACCGGTGCGAACGGTGGTGGCGCCGTCAGGTTCGGCAGCTACACCTTGTCGCCGTGGAGACTGTCGGTCGCGAACTCGCTTTGGTCTCCCTTCGAAAGCAGCTCTATGTGACCGACGTAGGGCATGCACTCGTGCGCCAGCGGAACCTGCGTAATCAGGCCACCCTTTCCACGATGGAAGCCGTCAACGAGTTGGGCGATACCTTTCGCCTGGACGAACTGGCAGAGCGATCGGTCTCGAACCCCCGCCTCAGGCGCAATGAACTCATGGCGAGAATCGCCGGTACGGAGATCGACGCGCGTGCCCAAGGCTATCGAGCGTTGTTCGTCACCATGACGTGCCCATCTCGCTTTCATGCGACATCGGCCAAAACGGGGGAGGCGAATCCTCGGTTCGACGGTTCCACCCCAAAGGACGGGGCCGATTATCTGAACAAGGTATGGGCGAACGTCCGCCGCTGGTTCAAGGACGCCAGCGTGCCTTTCTACGGCATCCGGGTTCGTGAACCTCAGCACGACGGCACTCCGCACGATCACTACCTGTTGTTCACGCCTCCCGATCAAGAGGCTCGCGTAGTGAAGATCATGCAGAGTTGGGCACTGAAGGACTCATCCAACGAACCCGGGGCCAGCCGCCATCGTTTTACCGTCGAATACATCGACTACAGCCGGGGCACTGCCACTGGCTACGTCGCCAAATACGTCAGCAAGAACATCGACGGCTATGGCCTGGAAGACCCATCTATCGGACAAGTGTCAGACACCCCGGCGCCGCGCGTCCAGGCGTGGGCTTCGGCTTGGCGAATTCGCCAGTTCGCGTTCTACGGTACCCCGGCCGTAGGCATCTGGCGAGAGTTACGTCGCCTTCGAGGGGATGCTGAAGATCCCATCCGATCCGCCGCGCTCGCAGCCGACGCAGGCCAATGGGACCGCTTCGTAGAGGAACTGCGCCGTTGCCCACTGACCTTAATGAAAGTCTGGAGTGACGAGCTCGGCGCGTATGGAGAAGAGAAGGGTAATCAGGTGCTGGGCGTCGAAGCGCCGGGCTCGGAGGTCTGCGTCGAAACGCGAACCCACACCTGGGAGCTTCGGAGCACAGCGGGGCGCCCGTAGGGCGTCCCGCCTTGGAGTTCTGTCAATAAGTGTACGGATGCTCATCTAAAGCTTGAGTCTTGCCAAGCCTTTTAGGATTCCGGCTTATTTGGGCGCTGAGTTTGCCCAGTTTTCGAAGTCGAGTGCCTTGCATCGCGGGATCTTTGCATCCATGTTGGCCAATTATCGAGAGACTTTTTAGCAGACTGCACTTCTCGTGAGTATCCTTTGCTTTTAGTCATTTCACTCTCTCCTAGTGTTTTGGTTTAAGTGCTTCTAGTTGATCTTTTTCATGTGAAAGTTTGGATATTAATCTTTCGATTATCTCACCCGTAGCAGCCTGCTCCAAGGCGATATATGAAAGAACATATCTTTGCATCCTCGGTTCCGCAGTCTTCTCGCTCCAATTTACCGCTTGTCCTGCGCTATCTTTTCTTTCAGATTGCAACTTGAAAAAAAACTGGTATTGTCGCGGGGATACACCGCGGAAAGCCTCGAAAGGAACTTTCGAGCAAGCCTCGCTGCTGTCTTCTGTGATTTGGTTGCGATACAGGTCAGTCGTCAAGCTCTTTGGATAAGGCTCGATATAAACAACCCTAGAAATTCCAGATGCTAATATATGCCGCGCACAGATGTGGCATGGGAATGTGTTTACAAAAAGCTGGGCGCCTTTTATGGAAACACCGCGAGAAGCGGCATCACATATGGCCGCCATCTCGGCGTGAACCGAGCGTCCGAACTCGATCACGTTTGCGGCTTTTATGTCTTTAAGCAGATCAGTTTCCTTCCCTTGGGTTATTTTTGAAGCAATTTCACGAGCTTCTTGTTTTTTGTTATCGCTGGTAATTAAGTCGCTATCAGCCATGCGGTGAATAATCTCAGCAACCATCTGATTCTTATGTTTAGTTCCTGGGTCTTTTCCGTTTTGAAAGTCCCGGTGGTCGGGTTGGTCGCCTTCCCAGTTGTAGCCTCCGAATGCCTTTGGTACTTCGTTAAAGCCTACGCTAATAATTTCGCCTTTATCGCTTAATATTGCAGCCCCTACTTGGCGACTTAGGTCAGCTGATCGCCAAGACGATGCTTCTGCAAAGAACATCCCATATTCATCGATGGTGGGCGTTCGGAAAGGGTGGTTAAAGAGAAGCTCGAGGAAACGTTTGACATCCTTCCTAATGGTCGCCGTGTCTTTTTCATTCAGGAAGAAATCTGCCTTTGGGAAAGCTGATCGAACTTTCTGTCCAAGCTCGGTCCCTTCCTCTTTTTCGTCAATCTGAACAAGCATAGTGGCTTGCTGTTCGAGTTGGCCGTCGTGATCTGCATTAGGCTTGGTGGTTTTCAGATGGTCAGTGAGGCTGGTGACTCTTCTGCTACGGGTTGTGTGGATCGATATGGTGATGAATGCTCGGCCGTAAATGGCTCGGAGCGTCTCAATCTCTTTGGGGTGTTTTAATGAGTCCAAAACGTACGCAGTGCTGCGCTGAACGGTGTTCTCTAGTAGTTCGGGTTCGCTTTGCCAATCAAGACCATTGGGTTCGGCTTCATTCGACTGGGCTCTCAGACGGCGAATTTCAGCCACGGCAAAATATGCGAGCGCATCTGCTCGTCCGGTTATCTCCCTAACCTTGGTTCCAGCGCGCATATGGCGCTCGATCCTCGTGAATTCGTCGCCATGGATTTCGGGCAACCATTCAAGCCCATCGACTTCATGGAGGGTGGAGCTGAGGCGTACTCTCTTGGTCTCGTATCCGTAGGAGTGAAGCGAGTCATTGAGTGCGGTATAGATTTCATCTCGGTTGGTCCCAATGGGACCAACCAAACCGATGAAGAGCTCTGGTCCCTTGAAGGATTCGAGCGGATCAGAGGGCAGCAGCTGGCTCGCGTCGAGGCTCATGTAGAAGTAAGTCCAGAAGGCGATTGGGTAATACGGAGTATGGCACTACGTGGCGGGTCTTGCAGGGGTTGGTTTGGGGCTAGGTGAACGTGATCCGGAGTCCTGGGCACTTTGCCTACATGGTGCCTACATGCGAAGCGGGAAACATTTTTCGGTTTGTAACTGATTGAAAAATGGTGGGCCCGGTCGGACTCGAACCGACGACCAAGGGATTATGAGTCCCCTGCTCTAACCAACTGAGCTACAGGCCCGTATTCGGGGTGGGTGCAAACGATTGCGGCGCCATTCTACCCGGAAAGGGGAGGATGGCGCCGCAGGGTGGTTGGCGCTTGGAGGCCGGCCGGGTGTTACTCGGCGTCGGTATAGGTGCGCAGCAGTTCGGCGCGGGTCGGGTGGCGCAGCTTGCGCAGGGCCTTGGCCTCGATCTGGCGGATGCGCTCGCGGGTGACGTCGAACTGCTTGCCGACCTCTTCGAGGGTGTGGTCGGTGTTCATGTCGATGCCGAAGCGCATGCGCAGGACCTTGGCCTCGCGCGGGGTCAGGGTGGACAGGATCTCGCGGGTGGCCTCGGTGAGGCTTTCCTGCGCGGCCGAGTCGGACGGCGATGCGACCTTTTCGTCCTCGATGAAGTCGCCCAGGTGGGAGTCTTCGTCGTCGCCGATCGGGGTTTCCATGGAGATCGGCTCCTTGGAGATCTTCATTACCTTGCGGATCTTGTCCTCGGGCATCTCCATGCGTTCGGCCAGCTCTTCCGGTGTGGCTTCGCGGCCCATCTCCTGCAGCATCTGGCGGGAGACGCGGTTGAGCTTGTTGATGGTCTCGATCATGTGCACGGGGATGCGGATGGTCCGGGCCTGGTCCGCGATGGAGCGGGTGATGGCCTGGCGAATCCACCAGGTGGCGTAGGTCGAGAACTTGTAGCCGCGGCGGTATTCGAACTTGTCCACGGCCTTCATCAGGCCGATGTTGCCTTCCTGGATCAGGTCAAGGAACTGCAGGCCGCGGTTGGTGTACTTCTTGGCGATGGAGATGACCAGGCGCAGGTTGGCCTCGACCATTTCCTTCTTGGCGCGGCGGGCCTTGGCCTCGCCGATGGACATGCGGCGGTTGATGTCCTTGATCTCGGAGATGCTCAGGCTGGCGTCGTGTTCAATCTCGGCCAGCTTTTTCTGCAGGCGTACGATCTCGTCCTTGTGCTGGGCCAGGGCGGTGGTGTACTTGCCCTTGGCCTTGCAGGCCTCCGTGATCCAGTCGAGGTTGGTCTCGTTCTTCGGGAAGCTGTCGATGAACGCCTTGCGCGGCATCTGCGCCTGTTCCACGGCCATATCCATGATGCGGCGTTCGTGGCGACGGATGTGGTCGATGCTGCCATGCAGCTGGGTGGTCAGCTGGTCCACCATGCGCGGCACCAGCTTGAATTCCATGAAGTATTTGGCGGTGGCCTCGCGCGCGACGGCGTAGGCCTCGCGGTTGCCCTTCTCGAAGGCCTTGTGGGCCTTGGCGTGCAGCTTGCGCAGCTTGTCGAAGCGTTCGCGGGCCTCTTCCGGGTCCGGGCCGGTGTCGACCGGTTCGGCGGCCTCTTCGTCTTCCTCGGCGTCTTCGACCTCGTCGACGATGGCATCCAGCTCGGCGCTGGCCTGCTGTTCGGCGGCGGCTGCGGCGGCGGCCTTCTGCTCGTCAAGGGCCTTTTGCGCCTGCTCCGGCGTTACCAGGCCGCGGGCGACGGCCTCGCCATTGGCGTGGTCGTTCGGGTCGATGAATGAGACCACCAGGTCGGTCAGGCGGCCGTTGTTCTCGACAATCTGGTCGTATTCCCGGATCAGGCGTTCAATGGCACCCGGGTGGTGTGCCAGCGCGAACAGGACCTGCATCAGGCCTTCTTCGATGCGCTTGGCGATGCGGATCTCGCCTTCGCGGGTCAGCAGCTCGACCGTGCCCATCTCGCGCATGTACATGCGCACGGGGTCGGTGGTGCGGCCAAAATCGGAGTCGGCCGAGGCGAGCGCTGCCACGGCATCTTCGGCATCCTCGTCGGCGGAGACGGAGCCGTCGGACAGCAGCAGGCTGTCGGCGTCCGGGGCCTGCTCGTGGACCGCGATGCCCATGTCGTTGATCATCGCGATGATGTCCTCGACCTGATCGGAGTCGATGATCGAGTCGGGCAGGTGGTCGTTCACCTCGGTGTACGTGAGGTATCCCTGCTCCTTGCCTTTGGCAATCAGTTCCTTGAGCTGGGATTGCTGCTCTTCACGATTCATGCGGTGGTTCTCCGAGGGAAGTCGAGTCGGCCGAAAAACAATCCTACATTGTAGCAGAAGATTCTTATATTGCTGGTTGTCTGACAGATTTTCCGGTCAACGGCAATGGTGCGGCGCCATGACCATGTCGCCGGGTCTGTCTCCTACAGTGCGGCCCCGAGAAGGTACTTCAAGGGCCGAGGCCCGGGCGTTACCGCCGGTGGACTGATGGCCCTGTGTGCGCAAGCACAGCGGATCAGTCTCAAATCCGACAGGCTCCTATGGTGACGCTGATTGAATCGCACGTCCGCGCTCGAGTCGCTTTTGCGTGCGTTCAATGCGCGGTGACGGCCGCGCAGTCACTCTGCTACAGGTGAGCCGCAACGCCGTTCCCGCGCCCGTTTTTGATTAACAACGGGCGGCCGAGCCCCGCTTTCAATGGCTTGTGGGGTTGGTGCCCCCCCGATTCCGAATGAATATGGTCCGATCCTGCGTTGCGCCCCGAATCCATCGAAAACGGGCGGGCAGAACCACTACCCGCTGCACGCCGCGCCTTGTCTCGGAACGCTTGTCTCCAGAAACTGGGGGGCACCCACGCGGACGTGCGATTCAATTAGCGTCTCCCTGGTCGGGGTTCTCGTAGGAGGGCCGGTCGCAGCTTTGCAGCTGCCGACTTAGACGGCTCAGTTCGGCGCGTTGTTCCGTGCCCAGTTCGGCACCGGGGCGGGTGAGTTCACGAATCCGCGTCCGATAGTGCTGGCGCAGTAGCTGGCGGGCGCAGTCGATGGCGGTCTGACGGGTCACGGCCTCCTCGCGATCATCCAGTTCCTGGTGGGCCAGCGCCATTAGGCGCTGGAAGTGGCGCTGGTCGCGAAACCGTTCCAGCAGCCCGGCGGTATGGCGCCCGGGGTGTTCGCGCAGGATCTCCAGCAATTCGCGCAGTGTGGCGGCTGCCACGCCGGGGAGTTCGGTCAGCTGGCGGATCTCGGGTTGCGACCAGTCCAGGTCGGGGTGTTGCAGTACGCGCGCGAGCAGTGCCCCCCACAGGGCCGGAGGGTTCTCGCCATCGCTGGCGTCGCGTGGTCGCGCGGATGAGGGGCCGGGGGGATCGGCACGGTCATCGCGTGCGGCGGGTGCCGGTTCGGTCAGGGCCTGTTCCAGGCGCTCGCGGCTCAGGTGGGTCTCGTCGGCGATACGTTCGACCAGCTGGTCGCGGAACAGCGGGTCGCGGGCGGTGGCGACCAGTTTCATGGCGGCGTGCGCGAAGCGGGTACGACCCTCGGCGGTGTCGGTCGGGTGTTCTTCGCGCAGCAGCCGGACGAGCGTCTCGGACAGGGGCAGGGTGCCGGCCAGACGTTTCTCCCAGCCGGCGAGGCCGTCGCGCAGGACCAGGCTGTCGGGGTCGTCGCCCTCGGGAAGGAACAGTACGCGTGCCTCGCGCAGGCCCTGGATGGCGGGCAGCGTCTCGGCCAGCGAACGCCAGGCGGCGCGGCGACCCGCGGCGTCGCCGTCGAAGCACAGGGTGATGCGCGAGACCTGACGGAACAGGCTGTCCAGGTGGGCGCGGGTCAGGGCGGTGCCCATGCAGGCCACTGCGCGCCGAAAGCCGGCGCGCGCCAGTCCGATCACGTCCATGTAGCCCTCGACCACCACGAGGTCATCCAGCCGGGTGCCGGCCTTGCGCGCCTCGAACAGGCCGTAGATGGTCTGTCCCTTGTGGAAGACCTCACTCTCCGGGCTGTTCAGGTACTTCGGCTCGCCGTCCTCGATCAGGCGCCCGCCGAAGCCGGTGATGCGCCCGCGTCGGTCGCGGATCGGGAACATGATGCGCGCGCGGAAACGCTCGCGGATGCCGCCGTCGTCGCGGCGCGCGGCCAGCCCGGCATCCACCATTTGTTGCGGGGTGAAGCGTGGCTTGAGGGCCTCGATCAGGCCCGAGGGCGGGGCCCAGCCGATCTGGTAGTCGCGGGCGGTGGTGCCGTCGATGCCGCGGTTCTTCAGGTACTCGACCGCCTTCGGCGTCTGGCGCAGTTGCTGCACGTAGTAGTCGGCCGCCGCGTTCAGGGCCTCGTACAGCGGCGCGTGGGCCTCGCGCTTGTCATCGCCCCCGGCCTCGCGCGGGACCTCCAGTCCGGCCTGCTCGGCTAGCTGCTCGACCGCTTCGGGAAAATTCAGGTTCTCGTACTCCATCAGGAAGGTGATGGCCGTACCGTGTGCCCCGCAGCCGAAGCAGTGGTAGAACTGCTTTTGCGGGGATACGTAGAACGAAGGGGTCTTTTCGCCGTGGAACGGGCAGCAGGCGGCGAACTCGCGCCCGGCCTTCTTCAGGCTCACGCGGCGCTGGATCACCTCGACGATGTCGCTGCGTTCGAGCAGCTCGTCGATAAATGCCTGAGGGATGAGGCCTGCCATGGTGCCGTGTCGTCGCCCGCTTTTCCGCAAAACGTCATGATACCCGTGGAGTCATCCAGTGGGGGCGGGTGGGACGCAGGGCTGGCCGTTGGACAATGCCTCGGCTCGTGATCGCGCCGGTGGGACTGTGAGAGCCTTGGTGACAAAAAAGGCGCCACAAGGGCGCCTTCAGGTCTGAGGGGGTGCGGATTATTGTGACCTGGGGAGGAAATCGAACATGCCGAATTCCTCGTTGTGTGCAAGGATGAACAGCCCCGCACCGAAGTCATCGTCCGGTTCCGATAGACTGGCGATCCCTTCGATCGTGCCTTCGGCCAGGCATCCGCCTCCCGAGAGCGTCAGCTCGATGTTGTAGGCATTCGCGCCGGAGGCAGGCTGTTCGATAGAGCCCGTGTAATTGCAAATGGGGAAGCTCTGGCCGTTGAATGAACCGTCGGCATCGACATTCAGCGAAATGTTGGGGACGACCCCGTCCCGAGTTCGATAAACGCCTTCGAAGTCGGACAGCGTGGTCTCTTTCTCGAGAAAATCGCTGTATTCCATCTCGGAGAAGGTTTCGCTACCGTCCGCGCCGAAGTCGGCGGTTACTGTCAGCGTGTCCTGTTCGCCAAGCGTGCCAAAGACCTCAAAGTCTTCGCGTTCGGTGAAGATCCCGGCATCCGTGTCGAGTTCGGAGTTGAACCCGAGTGCAGGGTTCGGACCGAAGCCGAAGTCGCCGTTGTCAGGATCGAATGTGACTACTGCGCCGAAGCCAAAGTCATTGAATGTGCCTTCTTCCAGGCCATCCACGGTGAAGCCGAACATGCGATCGCCAATCGTGACGATGGCAAATTCTGCGTCATCTCCATCCGATGAGCTGCCGGATCCGCCGAGCCAGACGCCGTCGGTGGGTTCCAGGTTAACGGTCGGGTCGCCGTTGCCGTTGTCGGTGTCCCCGTTGTCGGTGTCCCCGTTGTCGGTGTCGCCGTTGCCGGTATCGCCGTTGCCGGTATCCCCGTTGCCGGTATCCCCGTTGCCGGTATC
>NZ_KB907129.1:0-112395 GCF_000381825.1 Thioalkalivibrio sp. ALJT | reverse complement strand
CCGTTGCCGGTATCCCCGTTGCCGGTATCCCCGTTGCCGGTGTCCCCGTTGCCGGTGTCCCCGTTGTCGGTGTCGCCGTTGCCGGTGTCGCCGTTGCTTATGTCGCCATTGCCGCTGTCGGCGCTGTCGCTGTCACTTGAACTGCCGCAGCCAGAGGCGCCGAGAACGAATGCGAGAATGCCAAGCGCGATGAGGCTTTTGTTCATGAGTTTGTCCTTGGTAGTTGAGCGACGCCGTCGCCCGGGTTACGCCAGTATTTATCCACAACCCGGCAGGGGAATGCAAGCCAGCAGGCAGGCGCACAAAAAAGGCCCCTGTTGAGGGGCCTTTGGGTGGGTCGGCATGGTCGGGTCAGGCGGCCTGGCGCAGGTTGGCCAGCAGGCCCCGCAGTTCGGAGGCCTTGGGCTTCACCAGCCAGAACGAGCCCTGGTAGTCGTCGAAGCGTTCCAGGATCTCGCGGCCCCAGGCGCTGTCCGTCTCGTGCACGAACTCGGTGATGAGTTCCTCGAGATAGTTGCGGTGCGCCTCCATCTCCTCAGTGTCGAGGCGGTGCAGGTCGATCAGCTCGTTGTTGATGCGGTCCGGGAAGTCGTTCTCCCGGTCCAGCACGAACGCGAAGCCGCCGGTCATGCCCGCACCGAAGTTGATGCCGGTGTTGCCCAGCACCACCATCACGCCGCCGGTCATGTACTCGCAGCCGTGATCGCCGATGCCCTCCACCACGGCGATCGCGCCGGAGTTGCGCACCCCGAAGCGTTCGCCGCACTGGCCGGCGGCGAACAGCTTGCCGCCGGTCGCGCCATACAGGCAGGTGTTGCCCATGATGGTGGTGTCCTGGCTGGCGAAGCCCGAGCCTTCCGGCGGACGGATTACCAGTTTGCCGCCGGTCATGCCCTTGCCGACGTAGTCGTTGGCGTCTCCTTCCAGGTACAGGTGCAGGCCGCCGGCGTTCCAGACGCCGAAGCTCTGCCCGGCCGTGCCCTTCATGCGCACGGTGATCGGGGTATCGGACATGCCCTGGTTGCCGTGGCGCTTGGCGATCTCGCCAGACAGGCGCGCGCCGATCGAGCGGTCGGTATTGGCGACGTCGAAGCGGTACTCGCCACCGGCCTTGTTCTCGATCGCCTCGAGCATCTCGGCGACCATCTTTTCCGCCAGCTCGCCCTTGTCGAACGGCTCGTTCTTCGGCTCCTTGCAGAAGCGCGGCTTGCCGTCCAGGTCGCCGCTGGCCAGCAGGCCGTTCAGGTCCAGGTGCTGCTGCTTCGGCGTCGCGCCCGGCAGGATCTCCAGCAGATCGGTACGGCCGATCAGATCCGTCAGGCTGCGCACGCCCAGCTTCGCCATCCACTCGCGGGTCTCGCGGGCGACGAACTGGAAGTAGTGCATGACCATCTCGGGCAGGCCGATGAAGTGGTTCATGCGCAGCACCTTGTCCTGCGTGGCGACACCCGTTGCGCAGTTGTTCAGGTGGCAGATACGCAGGTATTTGCAGCCCAGCGCGACCATCGGGCCGGTGCCGAAGCCGAAGCTCTCCGCACCCAGGATCGCCGCCTTGATCACGTCGAGGCCGGTCTTCAGGCCGCCGTCGGTCTGCAGGCGCACCTTGTCGCGCAGGTCGTTGCCGCGCAGGGTGGCGTGGGTCTCGGTCAGGCCCAGTTCCCACGGGGTGCCGGCGTACTTCACCGAGGTCAGCGGGCTGGCGCCGGTGCCGCCGTCATAGCCGGAGATGGTGATCAGGTCGGCGTAGGCCTTGGCCACGCCGGCGGCGATCGTGCCGACCCCGGCCTCGGAGACCAGCTTCACCGAGACCAGTGCGTTCGGGTTGACCTGCTTGAGGTCGTAGATCAGCTGCGCCAGGTCCTCGATGGAGTAGATGTCGTGGTGCGGCGGCGGCGAGATCAGGGCCACGCCCGGATTCGAATAGCGCAGCTCCGCGATCATCTTGTTGACCTTGTGGCCCGGCAGCTGGCCGCCCTCGCCGGGCTTCGCGCCCTGGGCGACCTTGATCTGCAGCACCTCGGCGTTGACCAGGTAGTGCGGAGTCACGCCGAAGCGGCCGGAGGCCACCTGCTTGATCTTGGACATGCGCTCGGTGCCGTAGCGGGAGACGGCCTCGCCGCCCTCGCCGGAGTTGGAGCGCCCGCCGAGGCGGTTCATCGCGGTGGCCAGGGCCTCGTGGGCCTCCGGCGACAGCGCGCCCAGGCTCATGCCGGCGGAGTCGAAGCGCGGCAGGATCTCGGCCTCGGACTCGACCTCGTCCAGCGCGATCGGCTCGATGTCGTCGCGCACCTTGAGCAGGTCGCGCAGCACGGTCACCGGGCGTTCGTTCACCAGGTCCGCATATTCCTTGTACACGCCGTAGTCACCGGACTGCACCGCGCGGTGCAGGGTCTGGATCACGTCCGGGTTGTAGGCGTGGTACTCGCCACCGTGGACGTACTTCAGCAGGCCACCCTGGCCGGCGCTCTTGCGCGGGTTCCAGGCGCGTTTGGACAGCGTCTCCAGGTCCGCCTCGATATCGGCGAAGCGGGTGCCCTTGATGCGGCTGGTGGTGCCGGTGAAGCAGGTGTCCACGACCTCGTCGGCCAGGCCGACGATCTCGAACAGCTGCGCGCCGCGGTAGCTGGCGATGGTGGAGATGCCCATCTTCGACAGGATCTTGAAAAGGCCCTTGTTGATGCCGCGGCGGTAGTTCTGCGCCAGCGTCAGTGGGTCCGCGTTCGGGATCTCGCCGGACTCGCACATGCCGTGCAGCGCGGAGTAGGCCAGGTACGGGTAGATCGCGGTGGCGCCAAAGCCGAGCAGGACCGCGAAGTGATGCGGGTCGCGCACGGTGGCGGTCTCGGCGACGATGTTGGCGTCGGTACGCAGCTTGGCGCGGATCAGCGCGTGGTGCACCGCGCCTACGGCCAGCGCGGCCGGAATCGGCCGGCGTTCCGGGTCGATGCCGCGGTCGGACAGCACCAATACGACGGCACCGTTGCGAACGGCCTGTACCGCGTTTTCGGTCAGGGCCTTGACGGCGTCTTCCAGGGAGCTGGAATGGGCGTCGTAGTTCAGGTCCATGCGCTCGACGCGGAAGGCGTCCTCGGTCTGGTTGCACAGCTCGCGGAACTTGGCCTCGGACAGCACCGGGGAGTCGGAGACCAGACGATGGGCGTGGTCCGGGGTCTCCTCGAACAGGTTCTGCTCGCGGCCGAAGCAGGTCTCCAGCGACATCACGATGCTCTCGCGCAGCGGGTCGATCGCCGGGTTGGTGACCTGGGCGAACTGCTGGCGGAAGTAGTCGTACAGCGAACGGGTGTGCTGCGACAGCACCGCGAACGGGGTGTCGTCGCCCATCGAGCCCACGGCCTCCTGGCCAGCCTCGGCCAGCACGCGCAGGATCTGGTCACGCTCCTCGAAGGTCACGTCGAACAGCTTCTCGTAGGTCTCCAGGCGCTCGGGCGGCATCGGCTCGCCGGAAAACAGCTGGTTGTCGTCCAGCTGGCTCTTCAGGTGCTTCACGTGGGCGCGCAGCCACTGGCGGTAGGGCTGGCGCGTGCGGTTGATGCGGTCGACGTCCTCGGGCTGCAGCAGCTCGCCGGACTCGGTATCCACGGCCAGCATCTGCCCGGGCTTCAGGCGGCCCTTGGCGACCACGTCCTCCGGGGCGTAGTCGTACACGCCGATCTCGGAGGCCAGGGTGATGTGGCGGTCCTTCGTGATCACGTAGCGCGCCGGGCGCAGGCCGTTGCGGTCCAGGGTGCAGGCGGCGTAGCGGCCGTCGGTCAGCACGATCCCGGCCGGGCCGTCCCAGGGCTCCATGTGCATGGAGTTGTATTCGTAGAAGGCGCGCAGGTCGGAGTCCATGTGCGCGACGTTCTGCCACGCCGGCGGGACCAGCAGGCGCATCGCGCGGAACAGGTCCATGCCGCCGGCCAGCAGGACCTCCAGCATGTTGTCCAGGCTCTGCGAGTCGGAGCCTTCCAGGTTGACCAGCGGCTCCAGCTCGGCCAGTTCCGGCAGGTTCTCGGTGGCGAACTTGTGCTGGCGTGCGACTGCCCAGTTGCGGTTGCCCTGCACGGTGTTGATCTCGCCGTTGTGGGCGAGGAAGCGGAACGGCTGCGCCAGGCCCCACTGCGGGAAGGTGTTGGTGGAGAAGCGCTGGTGGAACACGCAGATCGCGGTTTCCAGTTCCGGGCGCTGCAGGTCGCGGTAGAACACCGGCAGGTTCTCCGGCATCACCAGACCCTTGTAGGAGACCACGTGCGCGGAGAGACTCGGCACGTAGAACACCGGGTCGTCGCCCATCGCGATCTCGGCGCGGCGACGCAACACGAACAGCGCGCGCTCGAAGGCGTCGCCGTCCATGTCGGCCGGGGCGTTGATGAACACCTGCAGGATGTGCGGCTGGCTCTTCAGGGCCTCGGCACCGCAGGCGTCTTCCGGGTTGACCGGGACCTCGCGCCAGCCGGCCAGTGCCAGCGGGCCTCGCTCGATCGCGTCCTCCACGGCGGCGCGCGTCTCGGCGATCCGGTCCGGGTTGATGAACACGATGCCGGCGGCGAAACGCGCGGCCAGTTCGATGTTCGATTCCGAGGCGAGGGTGCGCAGGAAGGCCTCGGGGGTCTTCATCAGCAGGCCGCAGCCATCGCCGGTCTTGCCGTCTGCGGCGATCGCGCCGCGGTGGGTCATGCGTTCCAGGGCCTTGATCGCGGTGTCCACCACCCAGTGGCTGGCCACGCCGTCCATGTGCGCAATGAGGCCGAAGCCGCAGTTGTCGCGCTCGAATTCGGGGCGGTACAGGGTGCCGTTCAGTTGGTTCTGTCGCATCGGTGAACTCCGGTCGCAGCGCGCGGGCGGATGCGCGGGCGCGGTACGTTGGCCAGGGGCGCCCCTGGAAACAGGAACACGAAAAAAGGCGCAGGAATATACTGAATCGTCATTCTCCCGGCAAACCGGGGGCGGTCAAATAGGCATGCGGCCCGCGCAGGTTAAGTTCGGGCGGTGAGTGCCGGTGTGCTGCAAAGGCCTGGCCAGGCTGTCCCGGGATGGAACAGGTGGATCGGAAGGGCGGGAGAAGCGTTGGTGACGGTCCGCCCGTCGTCCTGTCTTCGGAGGCTCTGTTGCCGGTAAGGCGCCCGGGGCGGCGGATCAGTCGCGAACGACGTTCTGTACAGAACCGATGGAGCGAATCCACGGGCCGTCGTCGCGCACCGCCTCCGGCAGGCCTTCCACAGCCTGTTGGGCGGCCTCGCGGTTGGCGAAGGCGCCGGCCAGGATGATCACGAAGTCGCGGTCATTGACACGGGTCGGGATGTAGCGAATACCGCCCAGCGCATGGCGGTCGGCGTAGGCGCGTGCGGCGGACAGGTTGGGTGCGGCGAGGAGCTGGATGGTGCTGGCACTGCCGTCCTGATTGTTCAGCCAGGCGCGGTCGTTGCTCAGGCGGTCCGCGTCGGTTGCGGCCGTCGTGGTGGGTTCCGGCTCTGGCTCGGGTTCCGGTTCTGGCGCGGGTTCCGGTTCTGGCGCGGGTTCCGGCTCCGGCTCCGGCTCCGGCTCCGGCTCCGGCTCTGGCTCTGGCTCTGGCTCTGGCTCTGGCTCTGGCTCTGGCTCTGGCTCTGGCACCGGTTCCGGTTTCGGTTCGGGCGTGGGCGCGGGCTCAGGGGCCGTTGTCCGTTCCGGGATGCCCGATTCCGGGGTGCGCGCGGGGGGCGGCGCTGGTTCGGTGGGTCCCATGTCCGGTTCCGGCGTGGATTCTGTGGGCGCGGGCAGATCCAGGGGGTCGCCCAGGGCGAGGGTATCTTCCGTCGGGAGAGGCGGTTCTGCGGCCGGTTCGGCCTCAGTGATGCGGGGCTCGGGCAGGGGGAGTTTGATGACCTCGCTGTCGGTCGGGGCGGATTCCCTTTCCAGGAGTTGCCAGGCGACCGGTGCCGCAATTCCGACGGCGACGGTCAGGGCAACCGCCGGCACGAACCAGCGCTGGTTCCAGAAAGCGGGGTTCTGCGTGGCCGAGGACGGCGGTGTGTAGGTGTCGTAGTCGAAGCTGTCGTAATCAAAGTCGTCCGCGGGCTTGTTCGGTTCCATCTGCTGCTGTCCGGTCGTGGTGGCCAGGGCCTCGGCGGCCGGGGTGAAGTCGCTGTGTTCCGTGTCGCGTGTGGCGGTGAGCCTGGTGTCCGGCGCGGGGCTCGGGTGGTCGTCGCGAGTCGCAGAGAATGCGGGTTGTTGGGGTTCCTGCGAACGCTCCGAGGCGGAGGACGTGTCCGCGGCACTACCACGGGGGGACACGCCGGCCGCTGCGCTGGCGCTGGCCGCCGCGTTGCGTCGTTCGTTGCGGCACTGGCGCTCCAGGAAGCTGTTCGCCTCGCGGTTGAGATTGCCGGGCAGGCCCTGGCTGGTGGTCTGCAGCTGGTGGATGGTGTCGGCGTCGATCAGGCGCTCGGGGTCGGCCAGGCCTGCGGCCTGCAGGCGGTGCCGCAGGTAGGCCGCTGTCTGTTCGAGGTTGAAGGCGCGCAGACCGACGCGGGTCACCTGGTCTTCGTCGGACGGGTCCGGCAGGTACAGGCGCCGGCGCAGCAGCCCGTCGGAGCCGACCAGGAGGATGCGTGGCGCACGTCCGTGCCGGGCGAGGATCGCGTTGCGCATGCGCATCAGGTTGTTGACGATGTCGGTGCCGACGAGGTGGGCGTCGTCCATCGCGATGACCGGGTCCACGCCTGCAGCCACGCGGTCGCCCAGGAGCTCGGTGAGCGCGCGATCGGGGTCGTCGGCGTTTTGCGCGCGCAGGTAGCTGCGAATGGTGTTGTCCACCGATTCGAACTGGGTGTTGATGCGGGCACGAAACGCGATCAGTTCGAATGGCTCGGGCAGCAGGGCCAGCAGCCGCATCAGTTGCAGGCTGCGCCCGGAGCCGTTCTCGCCGGTCATCAGGACGACCGCTCCGGGCTTGTTCAATGCGGTGCGGGCGGACTCGAGCAGGCCGTCCAGCAACGGGTCGCTGTAGATGAAGGTCTCGTCGGGGGCATCCTCGAACGGCGGGGCGTCCAGGCCGAGCGGTTCCAGGCATTGTTCGGAGAGCGCCATCGCCGGGTTCTCAGGTCAGCGTGCCGAGGTCGAACAGGCGGTGGTGTTCGCGGATGGCATGGCGATCGGTCATGCCGGCGATGTAGTCCGCGATGGCGCGTTGCGGGCCGTGCGGGTCCTGCGTGCTCATGGCGTTCGCATGGCGCTGATAGTGTTCGGGCATCAGGCGCGGGTCCGATTCGAAGGCAGCGAACAGATCCTGAATGATCTGGCGGGCCTTGTGCATCACGCCATGTACCTGGTGGTGATGGTAGAGGTTCTCGCGCAGGAATGCCTTGAGCTCGCGGGCCTGCTCGGCCATTTCCGGGCTGAACCGGATCAGCGCGGATTCGGCCTGGCGCACGGCATCCGGGTCCTGCGGGCGATAGCGATCGATGGCCGCACGGCTGGTCTCGATCAGGTCGCCCACGAGGGCATCGATCATGCGCCGCAAGGTCTCGTGCTGGACCCTGCGGGGTTCCAGTCCGGGATACCGGGCCTGCACCGCGTCGTGGCAGTCGCGGAACAGAGTGACTTCGGAGAGCCCGTCCATGGACAGGAGTCCCGAGCGCAGGCCGTCGTCGACATCATGGTTGTTGTAGGCGATTTCGTCGGCGACGTTGGCGAGCTGGGCCTCCAGGCTCGGTTGCTCCTTCTGCAGGAAGCGGACGCCGATCTCGCCGAGCTGGCGCGCGTTGTCCGGGGAGCAGTGCTTGAGGATGCCTTCGCGTGTTTCGAAGGTCAGGTTGAGGCCGTCGAAGTCGGCGTAGTGGCGCTCGAGCAGGTCGACGATGCGCAGCGACTGCAGGTTGTGCTCGAAGCCGCCGTGTGCGCGCATGCAGGCGTTCAGGGCGTTCTGGCCAGCATGCCCGAACGGTGTGTGACCGAGATCGTGGGCCAGGGCGATGGCCTCGACCAGATCCTCGTTCAGGTGCAGGGCGCGGGCGATCGAGCGGCCGATCTGCGCGACCTCCAGTGAATGGGTCAGGCGATTGCGGAAAAGATCGCCCTCGTGGCTGATGAAGACCTGGGTCTTGTATTCGAGGCGGCGAAAGGCGCTGGAATGCACGATCCGGTCGCGGTCGCGCTGGAAGTCGCTGCGATGCTGCGGTGCAGGTTCGTGGTGACCGCGTCCGCGCGAGCGCGCGGGGTCAGAGGCATATGCGGCCAGCCCCGGGGCGGCGACACTGGGTGTGGCCAGGGCCTCAGGCGACACGGGCATGCTCGCGCAGCGTGTGTTCCAGTGCCGTGTCCTCGAACTGGTCGGTCAGTACCGCGTTGCCGATGCCGCGCAGCAGCACCAGGCGCAGGCGGCCGGCGGCGACTTTCTTGTCGATCGCCATCAGTTCGCGGAAGCGCTCGGGCGTGACGGCATCCGGGGGTGCCAGGGCCAGCCCGGCGCGTGCGATCAGGGCCTCCGCGCGTTCGCGTTCCGCCGGGTCCAGCCACCCCAGGCGTTCGGACATGCGTGCGGCCATGGCCATGCCGGTGCCGACGGCCTCGCCGTGCAGCCAGGCGCCATAGCCCATGCCGGCCTCGATCGCGTGGCCGAAGGTATGGCCCAGGTTCAGCAGGGCGCGGATGCCGCCCTCGCGCTCGTCGGCGGCGACGATCTCGGCCTTGCAGGCGCAGGAGCGGCGAATGGCGTGGGCCAGTGCCTCCGGGTCCAGCGCGCCGAGGGCGTCGATGTGCTCCTCCAGCCAGGCGAAGAAGTCGGCGTCACGGATCAGCCCGTACTTGATGACCTCGGCCAGCCCGGCCTGCAGCTCGCGCTCGGGCAGGGTCTTCAGGGTGCCGGTGTCGATCAGCACCGTGCGCGGTTGATGGAAGGCGCCGATCATGTTTTTGCCCAGCGGGTGATTGACCCCGGTCTTGCCGCCTACCGAGGAGTCGACCTGAGCCAGCAGGGTGGTGGGGACTTGAACGAAGTCGATCCCGCGCTGATAGATTGCGGCCGCGAACCCGGCGATATCTCCGACCACGCCGCCACCGAGTGCGACGATGCGGCTGCCCCGGTCCAGGCGGGCCTCGAGCAGCCGGGTCAGGATGGTCTCGACCGTGGCCAGCGTCTTGTGCTGTTCCCCGTCGGGCAGTTCGATCCACAGCGGGTCACCGCTGATTCCGCACGCGGCCAGGCTGCGGCGCAGCGACTCGCCATACAGGGGCGCGACGGTGGTGTTGGTGATGACCGCGACGCGCCGGCCTTCCAGCGCGGCACGCAGGTGTTGTGCCGCGTCCAGCAACCCCGGGCCGATGTGGATCGGGTAGCTGCGTTCACCCAGTTCTACGTTCAGACTTTCCATGTCACCAATGATAGCGTGCGCCCCGGTGGTGGCGTAAGCCGCACGCTGTGGATCGCTTCACGGACTTTGGCATTCGGCGCAGGTTGGATTATCATGCGGGGTTCTGCATGGTTGCCTGGTATGTCGGGCGGCCAACTTTGTTGTTTTTGATCGAGATGATCTGCATCTGATTCGGAGATTGTATGCCGCACGTACGAGTTCGCGAGAATGAGCCCTTCGAGGTTGCCCTGCGTCGTTTCAAGCGCACCTGCGAGAAGGCCGGCGTGGTCGCGGAAGTCCGCCGCCGCGAGTATTACGAAAAGCCGACCACCGAGCGCAAGCGCAAGGCTGCCGCGGCGGTGAAGCGCCAGCTGAAAAAGAATTCCCGCGATATGACCCGCCGGGTGCGGCTGTACTGAACCCCTGTCCGGGCCGCGTGCTCGGACCCGAGGACTTCAACATGTCACTCAAGGCCCGGTTGCAGGATGACGTGAAACAGGCCATGCGCGCCCGGGAGAAAGACCGGCTGGGTGCGCTGCGCATGGTTCAGGCCGAGATCTCCCAGTTCGAGGTGGATGAGCGCCGCGACGCCGATGACGATGCGGTTCTCGCGATCCTCAACCGCATGCTCAAGCAGCGGCGCGACTCCATTGACCAGTTCCGCAAGGGCGGTCGCGAGGATCTGGCCGAGCGCGAGGCGGCCGAAGTCGCCATCATCGAGGCCTACATGCCCGAACCGCTGGGTGACGCCGAACTGGAGCAGATGATCGCCGCGGCGATTGCCGAGACCGGGGCCACCGCGCCCGGTGACATGGGCAAGGTCATGGGCATCCTCAAGCCCCGGGTCTTCGGGCGTGCCGACCTGGGTGTTGTCAGTCAGAAGGTTCGTACTGCACTCGGATAACGCGGGCACGTGCAAGCACCTGCCCCCGGCATCTGGTGGGCGAAGGCGCTGGGCCGATTTTGCTGGCCGACGGGGTGCTGCTCTCTTGATGGAACGCGGCTGCACCGGCCTTGCCGCGGGTGGTCAGCATGCAGAATCGGCTCGAGCGTGAATGCGTACATTCACCCGCGTTACCCTGGAGATTTCTTGACCGTTTTGCGCGGTTGCGCGAAATGTTCGTTTCCTGAACGCAACAACGGGGCACCCGTGGCGTCCGCGCCTGCGAGTGTTCGCCGGAGCGAGTGATCCATGGCTTCCAATCCGATGCAGTTCCTGGACCTGCCGCGCCAGGACCCCCAGAAGACCCCGGCCGAGATCCGAATCCACGAATTCGGCGAGATCATCGGTCAGTTCGACCCGGCGACCGCGGGCCAGCAGGCCGGCCGCTGCCTGGCCTGTGGCAACCCGTATTGCGAGTGGAAGTGCCCGGTCCATAACTTCATCCCGAACTGGTTGAAGCTGGTGGACGAGGGCAACCTGTTCGCCGCCGCGGAACTTTCGCACAAGACGAATTCCCTGCCCGAAGTCTGCGGCCGCGTCTGCCCGCAGGATCGCCTGTGCGAGGGCGCCTGTACGCTGAACGACGGTTTCGGTGCGGTCACCATCGGTTCGGTGGAGAAGTACATCACCGACGAGGCGCTGAAGGCCGGCTGGCGCCCGGATCTGTCCGATGTGGTCGCCACCGGCAAACGCGTGGCCGTGATTGGTGCCGGGCCGGCCGGGCTTGGCTGTGCGGATATCCTCGCGCGCAACGGCGTGCAGGCGGTGGTCTTTGATCGCTACCCGGAGATCGGTGGTCTGCTGACCTTCGGCATCCCGCCGTTCAAGCTGGAAAAGCAGGTGATCCGTACCCGCCGCGAGATCCTCGAGGGCATGGGTGTGGAGTTCCGCCTGAATACCGAGATCGGTCGCGACATCCAGATGGACGCGCTGCTGGAGGAATACGACGCCGTGTTCCTCGGCATGGGTACGTACACAGCGATGCAGGGTGGTTTCCCCGGCGAGGACCTGCCGGGCGTGTACCCGGCGCTGCCGTTCCTGGTCTCGAACATCCGCCAGGTGATGGGCTGGGAGCACGATGAAGCCGGCTTCATCGACATGGCCGGGCAGCGTGTCGTGGTCCTCGGCGGTGGCGACACCGCGATGGACTGCAACCGCACCTCGATCCGCCAGGGCGCGGCCGCGGTGACCTGCGCCTATCGCCGCGATGAAGAAAACATGCCGGGCTCGCGCAAGGAAGTGGTGCATGCGCGGGAAGAAGGCGTGCAGTTCGAATTCAACGTGCAGCCGGTCGAGATCGTCGGTGACAGCAAGGTCGAAGGCGTGAAGGTGGTGCGCACCCGGATGGGCGCGCCCGACGAGCGTGGGCGTCGCCGTCCGGAGCCGGTGCCGGGCTCCGAATACGTGATCCCGGCCGACCGCGTGCTGATCGCCTTCGGGTTCCGCCCGTCGCCGTCGGACTGGTTTGCCAACTACAAGATTGGCGTGGACGAGGGCGGGCGCGTGCAAACCGTCGGCGAACATGCCTTCCAGACCGGTAACCCCAGGGTGTTCGCCGGCGGCGACATGGTACGGGGCTCCGATCTGGTCGTGACGGCAGTCTTCGAAGGCCGAGAGGCCGCCGCAGGCATCCTTGAATACCTCGGCGTCTGAGCCTCCCATGTCCCAGCCCCTCAAGAATGATCGCCTCCTGCGTGCCCAGCTGCGCGAGCCGGTGGATCGCCCGCCGATCTGGATCATGCGCCAGGCCGGGCGTTACCTGCCGGAATACCGCGAGACCCGCGCCCAGGCCGGTAGCTTCATGAGCCTGTGTCAGAACCCGGAGCTGGCCTGCGAGGTCACCATGCAGCCGCTGCGCCGTTTCCCTATGGATGCGGCGATCCTGTTCTCGGACATCCTGACGATTCCGGATGCAATGGGGTTGGGGCTGTATTTCGAGACGGGTGAGGGTCCGCGTTTCCGCGACCCCGTGCGCTCGCTCGAGGCGATCGAGAATCTGCCGGTGCCGGATCCGGAGCAGGAACTGCGCTACGTGATGGACGCCGTGCGCCTGATCCGCCGCGAGCTCAATGGCGAAGTGCCGCTGATCGGTTTTGCCGGCAGCCCGTGGACGCTGGCCACGTACATGGTCGAAGGCCAGGGCTCGCGCGACTTCGCCGAGACCAAGCGACTGATGTATGGCGAGCCGCAGGCGATGCATGCGCTGCTGCAGAAGGTCGCCGATGCGGTGACCGCATACCTGAATGCCCAGATTCGCGCCGGTGCGCAGTCGGTGATGGTGTTCGACACCTGGGGCGGCTCGCTGACGCCACGGGCCTACCGCGAATTCTCGCTGGCGTACATGCAGCGGATTGTCGATGGCCTGATCCGCGAGAACGATGGCCGCCGTGTGCCGGTTACGCTGTTCACCAAGGGGGGTGGGGCCTGGCTGGAATCGATGGCGGATACCGGGGCCGATGCCCTCGGCCTGGACTGGACGATTGAGCTTGCTGACGCCAGCGGCCGGGTGGGGGACCGGGTCGCCCTGCAGGGCAATCTCGACCCCTCCGTGCTGTATGCACCGGAGGCCGTGGTCCGCGAGGAGACGCGCCGGGTGCTGGATGGTTTCGACCGTGACACCGGGCATGTCTTCAATCTCGGCCATGGCATCCACCCCGGCATCGACCCCGAGCGCGTCGCCGCGATGGTGGACACGGTCACGAGCTACCGTCGCTAACGGCTGCCGCCCGGCGGTCGCCGGGGCGCGCGCTGCGTAGCTTGCGATGACGGCTTGCCGGGGGCTCGGCTCCCCGCTGCCTGTTTGCGCTCAGTCCGCCGCGGCGGACAACTCGGTGCTCTGCGCGGCATTCTCCAGCATCCGTTCTACCTCGTGGCGGGCCGCGCGCGGCATCGGACGGCCATCCACCGGGGACGGCGGCGCCTGGCGCATCCCGTCCAGCGGGAACACCGTCAACTCCACATCGGTATCGTCCGGGCCGCGAAACGCCAGGAACGGCATGCGTTGTTCGCGGCCCTGGCGGCTGCGGTAGCGGTGTTCCCCGGTTTCGCAGTGGATGCCGTGTTCGCCCAGTTCCAGGATGACTTCTTCGACCGTCTCCGCGAAGCCATGGAGGTTGATCAGCGGTTGTGATTCCACCAGCCCCTGCAGTAATGGCCCCACCAGGCGTGGTTCCAGATGTGCCAGACGTTCCATGACTACCAGCGCGGCCTGTAGTCGGCTGCGATAGGCTGCGCGGCTATCGGCGTTGGCGAACAGGCGGCTGCGTTCGATCGCGGCGTCCTGGATCTCGAGGTTGCCGGGCATCTCGTGGCGGGCATCCACGCCCAGGTGCTCGGCCGCCTTGCGCTTGGCGAGGCCGAAGTCGCGGATACCGTCATCCAGCATGATGCGGGCGGCCTCCTGGGCCAGCTCCTGGCGTACGCGTGACGGAGCGGGCATCAGAACACCAGTTCGGGTTGCTGAGCGCTGTCGCCGTTGTTGCTGTCCTCCGGGATGGCATGTCCGCGTTCGGGGATCTGCTGCGGCAGCAGCCAATGGTTACGTGCGCCCGGGGCGTCAGCGCTCGCGGCGCGGTGTCCATTGGGCAGGATCGCGACTCGCACCAGGTCATCCGGTCGTTCGACCGGCCGTTCCGGACGATCGGCGAGGACGCTGCCCATGAAGTGTGTCCAGATGGGCAGGGCGGCGCGGCCACCGCTCTCGCGCCGTCCGAGTTCGCGGTTGTCGTCAAAACCGATCCAGGCGGTTGCCACCAGCTCGGCGTTGAAACCAGCAAACCAGGCGTCGCGGTAGCTGTTGGTGGTGCCGGTCTTGCCGGCCAGGTCGGAACGCCCGAGTTCGAGCGCGCGCCGGCCGGTACCGGCGGTGATGACGCTGCGCAGCATGTCACTCATCTGCCAGGCAACACCGGGTTCGAGTACCGGTACCGGATCGGTGTACTGCAATGGGCCGCCGCTGGCCACCAGCGGCAGATCCTGGCCGGCCGGGTTTTCACAGGGGGCGCCGCAGGCCCGTTCCGCTGCTGCCTCGTACAGAATTTCGCCATCCACTGTCTCGATCCGGGCAATGATCCAGGGGCTGTTCAACTGGCCGCCGCTGGCAAAGACGCCATAGGCGTTATTCAGCTGCAGCGGGGTGAGGGTGCCGGTACCCAGGACCATGGACAGGTTGTTGGGCTGGGTGTCGAGCTCCAGCCCGAAGCGCTCGAGTTGTTCATGGACGTTCCCGGTGCCCAGGGCGTCCAGCAGCCGGATGGAGGCCAGGTTGCGGGAGTTGGCCAGGGCCTCGCGCAGCGTCGTTTCACCGTGGAATCGGCGGGTGTAATTCTGCGGCCGCCACTCCGCGCCCAGTGTGGGGTCATCAAATACCATGGGGGCATCGATGACTGTGCCGTCCGGCCGTTGGCCCTCGCGCAGTGCCATGGCGTAGACCAGCGGCTTGAACGCGGAGCCTGCCTGGCGCTGTGCCTGCGTGGTGTGGTCGTAACGATTGTCGAAGAAGTCAAAGCCGCCGGCCAGCGCGAGGATCGCGCCGTCTTCCGGGGCCTGGGCAATGACCGCGCCGGTCACCTCGGGCTTTTGTGCGAGGCGCCAGCGTCCGTCGGTGTGCGGTCGGATACGGATCACGGCGCCGGTTTCGAACTGCGGGGAGTCTGCCCATTCCATATCCTCCGGCAGGATGACTTGTTCGCCGATACGGCCGCCGTCCACACGCAGGGCCCCGTCTTCCGCGTGCTCGAGCACGACGGCAGGAAACAGCAGGCGCCCGTGCACCCCGATCGCGGTCAGGGCGTGTTCACGGGCCTCGGTATCGTGGAAGGTAGCGGCGGGCATCTGCAGTTCCGGGCCACGGAACCCGTGACGCTCATCGTATTCCAGCAGACCCTGGCGCAGGGCGTGGTTGGCGGCCTCCTGCTGGCGTGAGTCGATGGTGGTGTAGACCTGGAGCCCGCGGCGGTAGGCCTCGTCACCCCACAGGTTGACCACCATCTGGCGTGCCATCTCGGCAACCCAGTGGGCGTCGATGTCGGTGGCGGCGGTGTGGCGTTCCGACAGGACCGGCCGAGCCCGGGCGGCCTCGAATGCCTCTTCGTCGATGGCGCCGGTCTCGAGCATGCGCCGCAATACGTAGTTGCGCCGGATCTCGGCGCGCTGGGCGTTGGTGACCGGGTTGGTGGTCGATGGGGCCTTGGGCAAGGCCGCCAGCGTAGCGATCTCGTCCAGCTCCAGTTCATCCAGGGAGCGCCCGAAGTAGACTCGCGAGGCGGCTTCGATGCCGTAGGCGCGCTGCCCCAGGTAGATCTTGTTCAAGTACAGCTCGAGGATCTCGTCCTTGGTCATCTCCTGTTCCATGCGGATGGCCAGGAAGATCTCGCGCAGCTTGCGCTCGTAGGTGCGGTCGCGGGTCAGAAAGACATTCCGGGCGAGCTGCATGGTGATGGTGCTGCCACCCTGGGTGCGGTCGCCACCGGTGGAGACGACGTTCAGCGCGGCACGGGCCAGACCCACGATATCCACGCCGGGATGATCATAAAAACGTTCGTCCTCCGCAGCGATAAAGGCGTCCCGCACCTGCTGGGGGATGGAATCGATCGGCACGGGGGTGCGGCGTTCTTCCGCGAATTCGCCCATCAGGCGCCCGTCCGCGCTGCGTACCTGCAATGGCGTTTGCAGGCGCACCTCGCGTACCGCGTCTGCGTCGGGCAGGGTGGGCGCGTAATGGATGTAGAGCCCGGCCACGGCGATGGAAAGGCCAATCCCGGCTGCGAGGGCCAGGGCCAGCAGCGCGGTAACAATCTTTAGCAGGGGGGTCATGGCAGTAGAGATAGTGTGGCGAAGATGAGAAGTCGCTTTCAATGCAACTTGCAACCTTGAAGTCGCGGTGTATATTGTGAACGAGCTAGCATACTTAGGATGTAACGCTACCAGTTACATGCGCTGGGGTATACAGGGGGATGTGTGCTAAGTCTCGGAAAATCCAAATATGGCGTCCTGGGTGTTGATATCAGTTCGGCCGCCGTCAAGGTGCTGGAGCTGGCGCGGCAGGGCAAGGGATACCGGGTCGAAGCCTTTGCGGTCGAGCCCTTGCCCGACGGGGTCATGGTTGACAAGGTCTGTCAGGACACCGAGGCCGTAGGCAATGCCCTCGCCCGGGCGGTCAAGCGTTCCGGCACCCGACTGAAACACTGTGCGATGGCCGTTCCCTCGTCCGCGGTGATCACCAAGACCATCCAGATGTCCGCTGCGCTGGGCGATGCGGAACTCGAGGGCCAGGTCTTCGTGGAGGCGGATCAGTACATCCCCTACACGCTGGAAGAGGTCAATCTGGACTTTCAGGTCCTGGGCAAGAACGAGAAGAACCCGCAAATGGTCGACGTCCTGGTGGTTGCCTCGCGCCGCGAAAACGTCGATTCCCGGGTGGCGATTGCCGAGGCCGCAAAGCTGACCCCGGAGCTGGTGGATGTCGAGGCCTACGCCATCGAGCATACGGCGGCGCGCCTGATGGAGCAGGTCGCGGACCGCGAGAGCAAGCCGGTGGTGGCAGTGGTCGATGTCGGCGCCTCGGTAACCGCGGTCTACGTGGTCAGCCAGAGCGAGGGGGTGATCTACACCCGCGAGCAGAACTTCGGTGGGCGCATGCTCACCGAGGAGATCATGCGCCGCTACAGCATGAGCTATCAGGAGGCCGGTGCCGCCAAGATGAGTGGCGATCTGCCGGCTGACTACGCCAGCACTACCCTCGAGCCGTTCAAGCAGACCATGGTCGATCAGATCCAGCGCCTGCTGCAGTACTTCTACGTGACGCGCCCGCATGACACCATCGACCATATCCTGCTGGGTGGCGGTTGCGCGGCGATTCCTGGTGTCGACGAACTGCTCGAGCAGGCAGCGGGCACGCCCGTGTCCATTGCCAACCCGTTTCGCGGCATGGCGCTGGCCAAACGGGTCAATCAGGAACGCTTTGCCAATGACGCCCCGGCGCTGATGACGGCCTGTGGTCTGGCCCTGCGGGGGTATGCGTCATGATCAATATCAATCTGCTTCCCTGGCGTGAAAAGGCACGCGAACAGCGCCGCAAGCAGTTTTTCACCGCCGCCGGGGGGGCTGCGGTAGTCGGTGTCCTGCTGTCCTTTGCCGGCTACAGCTTCATCGGCGCGCTGATCGATCATCAACAATCGCGCAACCAGATGCTCGAACGCGAGATCCGCGAGCTGGATCGTCAGATCGCGCGTATCCGCGATCTCGACGAACAGCGCGAGGCCCTGATTGCGCGCATGGAGGTCATCCAGACTCTGCAGGCGCGTCGGCCCGAGGCCGTACATCTGTTTGATCAGCTGGTCGAGACCCTGCCGGACGGGACCTACCTCAGCGAGATCCGGCAGGAGGGCGAGAGTGTCCGTCTGGTGGGCCGTTCCGAGTCGAATACCCGGATCTCCGCGTTGATGCGACAGATCGACGCCTCGCCGTGGCTGGGCAGTTCCAACCTGCAGATCATCGAGACCCGCGAGGAGGGCCGTCTCCAGGTGCGTGATTTCCGACTGGATGCCACGCAGACTCGGCCGGAAGTCGAAGAGGGGGATTCCTGATGGACCTCAAGGAACTCAACCAGATCGATTTCAATAACATTGGTGAGGCCTCCTGGGGAGTCAAGGGCATCATCCTGGTCGTGATCGTTCTGCTCATACTGGGGCTGTCCTATTACCTGTTCATTGGCGATCAGCGCACCAGTCTGGAACGTGCCGAGAGCCGTGAGCTGCAACTGCGGGACGAGTTCGAGGACAAGCAGCAGCGGGCCGCCAATCTGGCGGCCTACGAGGACCAGCTGGAAGAAATGGAGCGCATGTTCGCCTCGCTGCTCGAGCTGCTGCCGAGCAGCGCCGAGATCCCGAGCCTGCTGGTGGATGTCTCGCAGACCGGACTTCAGGCCGGCCTCGAAATCGAGCTGTTCGAGCCGCGCGGCGAGACCCGGCGCGATTTCTACGCCGAGGTGCCGATTCGGCTGCGCGTGCGCGGCAACTACGAGGAACTTGCCGAGTTCGTCAGTGGGGTCTCGGCGTTACCGCGCGTGGTCACGATGCACAACATCCAGATCCGGCCCGGTGCTTCCGACCGAGACCTGCTGATGGACGCCGTCGCCCGTACCTACCGTTACCTGGAGGAGAATTGATGACGCCTTCTTCCAAGCGAACGGTCTGGCCCGGGCTCGCCGTGGTCCTGATCGGTGCGGCCCTGTTGACGGGCTGCACCCAGGACTCCCGCGATCTGGAACAGTACATCGCCGAGATCCATGAGCGTCCCGGCAGTGGTATCGAGCCGATCCCGACGCTGGTGCCGCACGAGCCGTATCGGTATCCGGGCCATACGCGGTCCCCGTTTGATTCCTCGGTCATCGCTCAGCCGGAACTGGCTGCGGCGGAAGGCCAGCCGGGTGACGCCGAGCTCGATCCTGACCGCCCGCGGGAATTCCTGGAAGGCTTCCCGCTGGATTCGCTGCGGATGGTCGGCTCCCTGGAACAGCACGGGGTGCGTTTTGCCCTGGTGCGGACGCCGGACCGCGGTATCCAGCGTGTGACCGAGGGGAACTACATGGGGCAGAACCACGGCGAAATCGTCGAGATCACGCCCACCCGGATTCATTTGGTCGAGGTGGTTCCGGATGCCTTCGGTGGTCATGTGGAACGCGAGAGTTCGCTGGCGCTGACCGACTAGGGCAGGAAGAAAATGATCACGAGCATTCGCCGCAAGATCGGCATAACCAACAGGGGATTCAACATGGGCTCTTCCATGCGCGCTTTTGCAGGCACCGTCGTGGCCGGCCTGCTGTTCATGGTGTCCCAGGGGGTCGGCGCCACCGAGCTGGAAGAGATTCGGGCCGGCAGCTTGAGTGGTGACCGGGTACAGGTCAACCTGCGTTTCTCGGATGGCCCGCCCGCGGACGTGCGCGCATTCGCGATCGACTCTCCCCCCCGGATCGCGCTGGACCTGCCGGAGGTGGGCAATGCCCTGCCACAACGCGAAACCGATCTGAACGTGGGCCCGATCCTGCGCGCCAGTGCAGTCGAGGCGGGTGATCGTACCCGTGTGGTTCTGAATCTGACCCGGGCGTCCGAGTACACGACGCGTGTCGAGGGCAATAACCTGATCCTCACCCTGGGTGGCGGTGTGTCCGAGGCGGATGCGGAAGTGGACCAGGTGGTCGAGCGCGTTGGCGCGACCCCGACCACCTCGCGCAGCGCGCGCCCGCTGGAGATTACCGGTATCGATTTTCGCCGCGGCGCGGAAGGAGAAGGCCGCGTGGAGATCGATCTTTCCCGTTCCGGGGCCGAGGTCGACGTGCGCGAACAGGCCGGACGCATCGAGATGACCTTCCCGCGTGCCATGATCGACGAGCAGCTCGAGCGCCGCCTGGACGTTGTCGATTTCGCCACGCCGGTGCACACCATCGATACCGTCGCCGAGCGCAACCGGGTCCGTCTGGAGGTCGAGGCGCGCGGTGAATATGAAATCCTGTCGTATCAGAGTGACCGCCAGTTCGTGCTCGAGGTCGCGCCAATCTCCGAGGCCGAGCGCCGCGCCCGTGCAGAGGAAGAAGAGGAGTATCAGGGCGAGCGCCTGTCACTGAACTTCCAGGACATCGAAGTGCGGTCCGTGTTGCAGTTGCTGGCCGATTTCACCGACCTGAATATCGTCGTCAGTGACACCGTGGGTGGCAACATTACCCTGCGCCTGAATAATGTCCCGTGGGATCAGGCGCTGGATATCATTCTGCAGGCTCGTGGCCTCGACAAGCGCATGCAGGGCAATGTGCTTTATGTGGCACCCAGTCAGGAAATCGCTGCGCGCGAGCGTCAGGAAATGGAGGCCCAGCGCGACCGCCAGGAACTGGAGCCCCTGCGCACGGAGTTCGTGCAGATCAACTTCGCCCAGGCCGAGCAGATCGCGTCCCTGATTCGTGGTGACGAGGCGGGTCAGTTCCTCTCCGAGCGCGGCAGCATCACCATCGATAGCCGGACCAATACCCTGCTGGTCCAGGATACCCAGAGTCGCATCGAAGACGTGCGGCGCCTGGTGTCCACGCTGGATGTGCCGGTACAGCAGGTCCTGATCGAGACCCGGATTGTCATTGCGGAGGACACCTTCAATCGGGAACTGGGTGCGCGTTTTGGCATCAGTGGAACGCGTGGGACTGACCGGAGAACCCAGCTCGGGGTGAGTGGTTCCCTGGAAGGTGCCAGTACCGCGCGGGCCTCCACCACGGGTGGCCTGGGTGGTGTGGCCCTCGGTAATCGGTTGAACAGCTCTCTGCCGGCCGGGGGCGATGCTGGCCAGGCGGGTCTGAGCATCCTGCGCAGTGGCGTCTTGCTGGACCTCGAACTTTCGGCCCTGCAGGTGGAGGGACGCGGCGAGATTATTTCCAGTCCACGGGTCATTACGGCCAATGGTCAGACGGCGGTCATCAAGCAGGGTGAGGAGATTCCCTATCAGGAAGCGACGGCCTCTGGTGCAACCTCGACCCGATTCATCGAGGCGGTGCTCTCCACTGAAGTGACACCGCAGATTACGCCCAACGGGAACGTGATTCTCGATATCAACGTCACGAAGGATGAACCCAGCCAGCGTGTGGTTCTGGGTGTGCCGGGGATCAACAAGCGCGAGGTCGAGACCCAGGTCTTCGTCGGGAATGGCGAAACCGTGGTACTGGGCGGTGTTTACGAGATCGACAGCCGTACCAACCTGGAGAAGGTGCCTTTCTTTGGCGACATCCCGTTCCTCGGCAATTTCTTCCGCAACCGCTCCACGGAGAATGCCAAGGCCGAGCTGCTGATCTTCGTGACGCCGCGTGTGCTCGATTGAGCGCACGTGAAACCCCGGCGGTCGTACCCACCGGGAATGGATCCGAACAGCCGGGGCCAGCCCCGGCTTTTCTTTGTCGGGCCCAGCCAGTAGCCTTGCCCCCATGCAGAACATCGTACTGGTAGGCCCCATGGGGGCCGGCAAGAGCACAATTGGTCGCGGTCTGGCCGGGCTGCTGCGGCGTCCCTTCTTCGACACCGATCAGGAGATTCAGCGCCGTACCGGTGTGGATATCCCGACCATCTTCGAGTTCGAGGGGGAAGCGGGGTTTCGCAAGCGCGAGACGGCGATGCTGCAGTCCCTGCTGGAACGGGAGGGGGCGGTGATCGCAACGGGGGGCGGCATCGTGGAGCGTCCGGAGAACCGGGACCTGTTGCGCGGGCAGTTCGTGATCTACCTGCGCGTACCGGTCGAGGAGCAATTTCGGCGCACCCACCGCAACCGCAACCGCAAACGCCCCTTGCTGACCGAGACCGCCGATCCCCGGGCCCGGTTGCAGGAGCTGTTCGAGGCCCGCGATCCTCTTTACCAGGAGGTGGCGAACCTGACCCTCGAGGGAAAGGGCCGGCGTGTACGCGACGCGGTCAAGGGGGTTTGTTCGGCCCTGCAGATACAGCGCCCCGACCTTTGCCAGACGCGCCCCTGAGTGTCTGTCAGTGGCGGGTGTTGCCTCCCCCCTCGGGCATGAACATACCCGCCCGGGATGGCGTTGGGCGGCGCCCGTGTGCGGCGTGATGGAATTGCAGGCGCCAGCCTGCATCCTGTCGGCGCCAGGTCTGACTGATGAGGATGGACCCGGTCGGGGCTACATCTCCCGGCCGGGTGATGGCCTCTTCGATCACCAGGCTGATGACCTCCCCGATTTCCTGCCGTCCGACCAGCTTCGGTTCGATCCCGATATTCAGCTCCCGCGCGAAGACCAGCAGCCAGCTCTCCATGACCTCCGCCACGCCGCGGTGCGCGCGCGGGCTGCCCGGATGAATACAGACGATGTCGGGGCGTTCTGCCCATAGCGCCATCATCTGTTCGATGTCGGCGGCGCGGAAGGCGGCGTAATAGGCCGTGAGGCAGCGGTCGCTGTCTGTGGACATCAGTGTATCCCTCCGGACGGGAATTCCGGGTCGGGGTCCGGGTCCGGACTGGCGTGGTGCAGGACCATGCGCCAACTTTCGCCGTCGTGCCGGTAGCCATTGGTGGCCAGCATGACGCCGCGGCGCTCCCCGTGGACGTACAGGTTCTCGCGCAGCATATGCAGGACCACGTCCTGTCCCGCGATCGCGGTGACCTGACTGCGATGTACGATCACACCGCGCATCCCCGGAAGGATATCGTCCCAGCTGTCGAGAATCACATCGGTTCCCTGCAGACGCTCCCCGCCGGGATGGATGCACACGCATTCCGTGCTGTCGTCCCAGATTGCGCGCATGGCATCGGCATCACCGGCCTGAAAGGCTTCGTAGAAGGCGGCTTCGACGGAATCGGGGGAGGGGAAGATGACCATGGGCGAGGACGTTCCTGAACACAGGGGGCCATTGTCGCAGGCCGGGCCGGTCCTGACGAATGCGGTCTGTCGGGGTTGGGCGAAACTCGCGGCCGTGATGGAGACGTGGCCAAAAGACCATTCTCCTGCACCCGCCGCCGGTCCGTCCCCGATCCGGCGGGCCCCGAGGGCGTGACCCCGCGATCCGGAACGGCCAGAATGACCCGTCCTCTACCCTCAGGAGTTCGTATGGCGCGTATTCTCGCCACTGGCATTGTCACGCTCGATCATACCCTCGATGTGGCCAGCTACCCGCCAGAAGATAGCGAAATCCGGGCCCTGGCGAGTACCACGCAACCGGGGGGCAATGCGACCAATACCGCCACAATCCTGGCGCAGTTCGGTCATCGGTCCGGCCTGGCTGCGGTGATCGCAGAGGGTGCTGCCGGCGATGCCCTGGGCGACCGCCTGGAAGACCTGGGGCTGGAACTGGGGGCCTGCGTGCGACGCCCGGGGGGCACCCCGACTTCTTGCATCCTGCGTTCCCGGGAAACCGGGAGCCGCACCATTGTCCATCACCGTGATCTGCCGGAACTGTCTGCAAACGACCTGACGGGCGTCCCGTGGGCCGAATACGACTGGTTGCACTTCGAGGGGCGCAATCCCGCCGAGCTGGCCCGAATCCTGGCCGATGCGCGCGCCGAGATCGTGGACCAGCCACTCTCGCTGGAGCTGGAGAAGCCGCGGCCGGGCCTGGACGCCTGTTTGCCGTATGCCGACGTGATCATGCTCTCGCGCGCATGGGCCGCGACTATCGCAGATACTCCGGAGGCCGCGGTGACGGCCCTTGCAGAGCGCTTCCCGGATCGCATCTTCACGGTAACGGCGGGGGGCGCCGGGGCCTGGCTGGCGGCGCGCGGTGCACTGCATCACTGTGCGCCGACGTCGGGGTTGCGGATCGTCGACAGCGTGGGGGCGGGCGATACCTTCAATGCTGGCCTGATCCATGCCCTGGTGTCCGGGAACCCGCCGGAGCAGGCCCTGGGCAGCGCGGTGCGGCTGGCCGAGCGCAAGCTCGAGCAGACCGGGTTTGCGGGGCTGGGGACGGCCGGGTTCTGAACGGGCAGGGCGGTGCCGGTGCGAGCCGTGGTCCTGGAACCGAAGGCGCGGCTCAGGCCTCTTCGCCGAAGCGGTCTCCGACCAGTTCGGTGAGGGCGTCGAGCGCCTCTTGTGCATCCGCGCCTTCGGTGGTGATGGTGACCTCGCTGCCCTGAGCGGCGGCCAGCATCATCACGCCCATGATGCTCTTGCCGTTCACTTCCTGCTGGTTGCGGGACACGGTTACGTCCGCAGCATACTGGCTGGCCAGCCCCACGAACTTGGCGGCCGCGCGTGCATGCATCCCCAGACGGTTAACGATGGGGACTACGCGCTGCGGCATCGCTGCACTCCTGGTCGCAGAGAAGGATTCCGTCGTGTCCGCCGGACAGGGCCTTGTTGACCAGCTCGGTCAGCGGCAGGTGCTGGTAGTTGAGTACGCGGACAAGCATCGGCAGGTTGATGCCGGCGATCACGCGCGCGTTGGCGCCGCGGGCCACACGGCTGGCGACGTTGGATGGGGTGGAGCCGAACATGTCCGTCAGGATCAGTACCCCGGAGCCACTGTCCAGGGTGGTCAGCCGTTCGCGGGCGCGCGCCAGAATGACGTCGGGATCATCGTTCTGGGTCATCGCCATGGACTCGCAGTCATCGGGCAGGCCGCCCAGCATGCTTTGAGCGGTCTGCAACAGGGTATCGCCCAGATTTTGATGCGTGATCAGGATGAGACCAACGCCCATGGATCGGCTCCGATTACGGGTTCCTGGAGGGCTTTCTGCCCGCGGTTGCTGACTATTGCTTGCCCAGTTCGCGGTGGCGGATGCTAACAGTAACATGTTCCCGCCCGCGCCACGCCTCCGCCAGGCGTTCGACCAGATAAACCGAACGGTGGCGGCCGCCGGTGCAGCCTATGGAGACGGTCACGTAGCTGCGATGGTCTTCCAGCAGGCGTGGCAGCCATTGTTCGAGATAGCCCTGGATGCTGCCGAACATCGCCGCGACCTCGGTATGTCGATCGAGAAAATCGCAAACCGGCTGGTCGCGGCCGGTCAGGCTGGACAGGGCGCGTTCGTAGTGGGGGTTGGGGAGGCAGCGCACGTCGAAGACAAAGTCGGAATCCATCGGCGCGCCATGCTTGAAGCCGAAGGACTGAAACAACAGGGACAGCTCATGCTCGCCGTGACCGCCCATGCGGTCGCGCAAGGTGCGCGCCAGATCGTGCATCGAAAGACGCGAGGTATCCACGGTCAGGTCGGCCTCGGCCGCTACGTGACCCAGCCATTTGCGCTCGTGTTCGATGGCCTCCACCAGCGGCAGCCCGTCCCGCGCCAGCGGGTGGCGCCGCCGAGTCAGGTGATAACGGCGCAGCAGGACCTCGCTGGCCGCCTGCAGGAACAGGACCTCGACCTGGTGACCGTCCGCGCGCAGCACGCGTAACAGATCGCCAAAGCCGCGCAGGGCTTCCAGGCCCGAGCGTACGTCCACGCCCACGGCGAGATGGCGGTCGCCTTCGGTATCGTAATGGCCGTTGCGGACCTGTTCGATCAGGTCCTGCAGCAAGGGCAGCGGCAGGTTGTCTACGCAGAAGTAGCCGGCATCTTCGAGGGTATGCAGGGCGACGGTCTTGCCGGAGCCGGACAGGCCACTGACGATCAACAGACGCACGGGGTGTTCAGCTCTCCGGGTCCGGGTGGGTAACGGTCGTTGTGGGGGCGGCGTGATGGTAGAGCGGTTCTCCTGCTGCGCCGCTCATCTGGCGGCGCTGGCGTGCCCGCAGGTCGTCGCCGGCGATGTAGCCCTGCATATGCAGCATGTGGTTGCGCACCGCGGCCTCGATCATCACCGCGATGTTGCGTCCGGGGGCGATCGGCAGGCTGATCAGCGGGATGCGCAGGCCGAGGATGTTGATCTCGCCGCGGCGGCCGTTCAGGCGATCGTCGGGTACCGGTGAGGGTTCGCCATGATCGCGCAGGTCGATGATCAGGCGCAGGTACTTGCCGCTCTTGATCGCCGAATCGCCATACATTGCGCGGATGTTGAGCACGCCCAGACCGCGGACCTCGAGCAGGTCCTGGAGCAGGGCCGGGCAATGCCCGCGTACGATATCCGGGGCGATGCGCGCGAACTCCGGGGCATCGTCGGCGATCAGGCGGTGCCCGCGAGAGACCAGTTCCAGGGCCACTTCGCTCTTGCCGACGCTGGAGGCCCCGCTGATGAGTACCCCGATCCCGAGGATCTCCATGAATACGCCGTGGCGGACCTCGAAGTGCGCCAGACGCTGTTGCAGGAAGTAGCGCAGCAGCGCAATGATTTCGTGACTGCTGGTGCTGGAGCACAGGATTAGTGGCAGCTCTGCCTGCGGGGCTGCGGGCATGTCCGCGAACGGGCAGGTGTCTTCTGCAAAGATCACGGCGGTAGTGCCGGCGCGAGACATCTCGAGAATCAGGTCGAGCCGTTGCTGCGGGTTCAGGCTGTCGATGTAGCGGGCCTCGAAGTCCCCGATGACCTGGATACGGTTGGGGCGGATCAGGTTGAGGTGACCGGCCAGCGGCAGGTCGTCGCCGTCCGTCCCGACCAGTTTGCGCTCGGGCGCGCTGTGTTCGCCGTGTACAAAGCGCAGATCCAGACGACTGCCCATCGCCCGGATCAGGCTGTCTACGGTGATGTCGCGGGCGATCCCGCCTTCCCCCAGGGCCTCGTTCATGGCCGGTTCTGGAGGACACTGGCCGGGGCCACAAGGTGGCGGGTTCGACGCAGTTTGCCAGTCACGGGCTCAGCCTTGGCCGAAGCTGTGGACGAGCCCCTGTTCCAGTGCCGGGACATCTCCGGCCCGGCGCAGGGTGGCGATGGTATCCGGCCGGGACAGGCCACGGGCCAGCTGGGCCAGCAGTTCCAGGTGGTCGCTGGTCGCGTCTTCCGGGACGAGAAGCGCGATCAGGATATCCACGGGCTCGTGGTCAATGGCATCGAAATCCACCCCACGGTCCAGGCGCAGCACGGCGACGCGGGGGGCGTCCAGGCCGGCGAGGCGGCCATGGGGAATCGCAACCCCATGGCCCAACCCGGTGGAGCCCAGCTTTTCGCGGGCGGACAGGGCCTCGAAGATCGCACCGCTGCCCGGTTCCGCGGTATCACCGCCGCTGGCGAGGAGGGCCGCAAGGGTTTCCAGCGCCCGCTTCTGGCTGGAGCATTCGGGCTCCAGACGGATGCGTTCGGCAGTGATCAGCTCGGCGATCGACATGGATCAGGAGGCCTGCTCGCGGTTGCGCTGGGCGCCCTCGGCGCGGTGATGATCCTTGATTTTCTCCTTGTGCTTGATCAGCTGGCGATCGACCTTGTCGATCAGTCCGTCGATGGCCGCGTACATGTCCTCGTGGGAGGCCTCGGCGTGGATATGGTTGCCGCTGACCTGCAGATTCGCCTCGGCCTTGTTGTGCTGGGTCTGATTCTTCTCGTGGGTCAGCACGACGTGCACGTCGATGACCTTGTCGAAGTGGCGTTCCAGCTTCGCGAACTTCTCGTTGACGTAATCGCGCAGGGCGTCGGTGAGGTCCACATGGTGGCCGGTCAGGTTGATCTGCATATTCAAGACTCCTTGGTTACTTGTTGCCGGTGGGCATGGAAGCCATCTGCCGGCGTTCGCTGGATGAGGGTATGTGCATGGCCTCGCGGTATTTGGCCACGGTGCGTCGTGCGACGTTGATGCCCCGGTCCGCGAGAATCTGCGCGAGCCGGGCGTCACTGAGCGGTTTGGTCGGTGGTTCGTCGCCGATCAATTCGCGAATCATGGCACGGATGGCCGTGGCGGAACACTCGCCACCATCCTGGGTGCCGACGTGGCTGGAGAAAAAATACTTGAATTCGAACACTCCGCGTGGGGTGTGCATGTACTTTTGTGTGGTGACGCGGGAGATGGTCGACTCGTGCATCTCCAGGGTCTCCGCGATATCGCGCAGGATCAGTGGCTGCATCGCGACCTCGCCGTGCTCGAAAAAGCCCTGCTGGCGCCGGACGATGGCCTCGGCGACGCGCAGGAGGGTGTCGTTGCGGCTGTGCAGGCTCTTCAGGAACCAGCGTGCCTCCTGCAGCTGGTCGCGCATGAATGCGCTGTCACGGGCGTCCGAGACCTGGCGCACCATGCCGGCGTAGAGGTCGTTGATGCGGATGCGCGGGGCGATCTCCGGGTTCAGCTCCACCCGCCAGCCGTCGTGGTCGTGACGGACATAGACATCCGGGGCCACGTATTCCGAGGTATTGCTGCTGATCTGGGCGCCCGGGCGCGGGTTCAGGGTGCGGATCAGGTCCAGTGCCTGCGCGAGTTCATCCGGGTCGCGCACCCCCGATTGACGCTGCAGGGCCTTGTAGTCGCGCTTGCCGAGGCTGTCCATGCCATGTTCCAGGATGGCGCGCGCGGCGTCGCGGGCAGGGGCGTCGGGAGCCAGTTCGCGCAACTGGATCTCCAGGCATTCCCGCAGATCGCGGGCGCCTACGCCAAGTGGGTCGCACTGCTGAATCCAGTGCAGCACGGCCTCGATCTCGTCAATGCCGACGGGTTCGTCTTCCCCGCGGCTGATGGTCTCGGCGAAGGTTTCGAGGTCGCCCTCGAGGTAGCCATCCGGGCTGATTGCGTCGATCAGGGCCGCACCGATGCGCTGGTCGCGCGGGGTCAGGTGGCTCAGGTGCAGTTGCCAGAGCAGGTGATCCTGCAGGCCCTCCCCGTCATCGTCGCTGGTGTTTTCCAGCGGGTCACGGTCGTCGACGCCCTTGGGGGCGGGGGGCGGTTCGTAGATGTCATCCCAGCGACTGTCGGTGGTCAGTTCCTCGGGAATGACGTCGTCATGGGTTGTGGTGGCCTCCAGGCGGTCGCCTTCGACAATCTCGCTCTCGGCAGCAGCGGACTCGTGGGCCGCGTTGGCGTCGTCGTCCTCCACCTGTTCGAGCATGGGGTTGCTTTCCAGCGCCTGCTGGATCTCCGCCTGCAGCTCCAGGGTCGAGAGTTGCAGCAGCCGGATGGCCTGCTGCAATTGCGGGGTCATCGTGAGCGTTTGACCCAGCTGCAGATTAAGGCCGGGTTTCAGCATCGTGTGTAGGGGGTCTGAGTGACCATGACTGGAATCCTAAGGAAACGCTGATGAATGTGCACGCTCGTCGCCTCTACATGCCTTTCCGGAGACGCTGATTGAATCGCACATCCGCGCTCGGGTCGTTTTTGCGTGCGTTCAATGCGCGGTGACTGCCGTGCAGTCACTCTGCATAAGGGAGCCGCAACCCGGTGCGTATCCATGAATCCAGCGACAGCGGCCGAGCGGAACCACCGCCCGCTGCGCGACACGCCGGGTCCCGGGGAGTCTGAGGCGCTAACGCGAGTGCGAGCATTCGCTGGTGTGTCCTTGCTGCCTGGCCCGTGGCTTGTGTCGTGGCCGGCGGGCGCGTGGGTCGGCATCACAGCCGGAAGTTCTCGCCGAGATAGACGCGGCGCACCTTGGGGTTGTCCAGCAGTTCTTCCGGTGTCCCGGCGGCCAGCAGACGCCCCTCGCTCAGAATATAGGCCCTGTGGCAGATGCCGAGCGTCTCGCGCACGTTGTGGTCGGAAATCAGCACCCCGATGCCGCGGGCGGCAAGGTGGCCGATCACGGCCTGGATATCGCCCACCGAGATGGGGTCGACCCCGGCAAAGGGCTCGTCCAGGCAGATAAAGCGCGGGTCCCCGGCCAGGGCGCGGGCGATCTCGGCACGCCGGCGTTCGCCGCCGGACAGCGCAATCCCGGGACTGTGGCGTACGGTTTCCAGCTGGAATTCCTCGATCAGTTCGTCGCCAATGCGGCGGCGTTCGAGTCGGCTCAGTTCGGGGCGCAGCTCCAGTACCGCCTGCAGGTTGTTCCATACGCTCAGGCGCCGGAAGATCGAGGCCTCCTGCGGCAGGTAGCCAAGGCCGGCACGGGCGCGTACATGGATGGGGGCGCGCGTGATGTCATATTCGCCCAGGGTGATGCGGCCGGCGTTGGGACGGATCAGTCCCACCAGGCTGTAGAAACAGGTGGTCTTGCCGGCGCCATTCGGGCCCAGTAGGCCGACCACTTCTCCGGGAGCCAGATCGACATCCACGCGGTCCAGTACTGTGCGCTGGCCATAGCGTTTGGTCAGTTCGCGTCCGCACAGGCGGCCATCCGCGGGTATGCTGGTGGGGGGGGGAGGCGTGGCGTTCATTCCTGGTTGCGCGGCTGGATGGTGATGCGCACGCGATCGCCTTCGCCATCGCCGCGCTCGGCCTCGATCACGTCGGTCGCGAGGTCGTAGGTGATACGTCTTCCGCGTGCCTCCTCACCGGGGGTCGCCACATGGGCCTGTTCGGTGAGGATCAGGCGGTCTGCATTCAGCAGGTAGTCGATGCGGAGCGCGGTAGCGGTGCGCGTGGCGCCCGTTTCCGGATCCGGGGCCTTCAGGCGCGCAGGATTGCCGTGCGCCTCCATTTCATAGGGCCGCCGGTCGCGGGTACGCACGTAGAGGGTATCGGCCTCCAGGGTCATGTCCCCGCGGGTCACGATGACATCGCCGGTGTAGGTTCCGACGCCCTGGCGGTCGTCCATCTCCGCGCGATCTGCCGTGATCTCCACCGGCAAAGCCGCGGTGGGATTCATCTGCGCGGCTGTCGGTGCGGCGAGCAGGGCCAGCCACAGGCCGGTCACCACGACGGAGATGGCGGAGCGGGGCCGGCGACCGGGGCGGCTGCAGGCCTGGCCGGTCTGTCCCGAATGCGACAGGCTTCTAGGGGTCAACATGTTACGGGTGGCCCTCCTCGCTCGTCTCGCTGTAGAGCGAGTACACGTCATTCAACAGCTCTATGGTATCCGCTTGCGAGTCCACGCGCAGGCCAGTGCCACGCTGGAACAGGCCCGGCTGGGTCAGGGTCGAGAACGCCTGCGAGGTCGCGACCATGGTATCGGTGGCGATGCGGACATCGCTGGATTCGATCACGGTTTCCACGCGGTCCTCGAGGGCTGGTTGCCGACCGTGGGTAGGTCCTACGGTGTCGAGGGTCTGCGCGGACGGGCGGTGCAGTGCGGCGGGTGCGGTCCAGTGCCAGTCGATCGTGCCCTCGGCGTAGAGATCCAGCACGGGGTCATCGATCCACTGCGGGCCGTCGCGTCCGAATTCGCGCAGGCGCGTGCCGCGCAGGCGGTGGGTGGGCTGGCCGTCGGCGTCGGTCGTATGCAGGGTGAAGCCGTCGATCTGCAGGGTCAGCGCATCCGTGGGCATGGCGATGACGGCCGGGGGTTCCTCGGCCTGCACCGGGCCCGCGAGCGTGGCCAGGGTGGCGAGGCCGGTAATGAGCAGGCGGCGCAATGGTCTGTTCATCCTTTCAGGTAGGTGTCGAGCAGTGCATCCAGTCGGCCCTGCGCGGCCAGCAGCATCTCGCAGGCCTCGCGCACGGCCCCGCGGCCGCCGCCGGCGGCGGTCACCCATTGCGCGTGCTGGCGCACCAGTGGGTGGGCGTCGGCTACGGCGATCCCCAGCCCGACACGCTGCATCGCCGGCAGGTCGACGATGTCGTCACCCATGAAGGCGGCTGCGGCCGGGTCATGCCCGGTGCGCTGCAGCAGTTCGTGCAGCGCCGCGCCCTTGTCGCGCCGACCCTGGATCAGGTGTTCCACGCCCAGGTCGCGCATGCGGTGTTCGACCACGCCGGAGGTGCGGCCGGTGAGGATGGCGATGTCGATACCGCCGTCCAGGGCCAGGCGGATACCGTGACCGTCGCGGCTGTTGAAGGCCTTGTACTGCTCGCCGGCATCCCCCAGGAACAGGCTGCCGTCGGTGAGCACGCCGTCCACGTCCAGGATCAGCAGGCGCACGGCCTGCTGGCGGGTATTCAGGGTGGTCGCGTCGAGGTTCATCAGGCCACCCCTGCGCGCAGCAGATCGTGCATGTTGATGACGCCGACCAGGCGCTGGTCGGCGTCGGTGACGGGCAGGGCGTTGATACGGCGGCTCTCCATGGTCTCGAGGGCCGTGACCGCCAGCCAGTCGGGCTGCGCGGTGTGACCGCCGGTCGTCATCGCCTCGCCGATGGTCAGGCCATCCAGGCTGTGTCCGGCGTCCAGGGTGCGGCGCAGATCGCCATCGGTGAACACGCCCTGGATGCGCTCGTCGTCGCCGGCCACGATGACCAGCCCGAGACCCTTGCGGGTGATCTCGAACAGGGCATCCTTCAGTGCGGCGCCCGGCCCGATGCTCGGGATCGCGCTGCCGGTGTGCATGATATCGGCGACGTGTACCAGCAGCCGGCGCCCGAGGCGGCCGCCGGGGTGCGAGCGGGCGAAGTCGTTGGCGGTAAAGCCGCGAGCGTCCAGTACCGCCACGGCGAGGGCATCGCCCATCGCCAGTGCGGCGGTCGTGCTCGAAGTGGGGGCCAAGCCCAGCGGGCAGGCCTCGCGTTCGACGCTAACGTCCAGATGCACGGTGGCATCGGTGGCCAGGCGCGAGCCGGGGTTGCCGGTCATCGCGATCAGCGGGACGCCTAGGCGCCGGATCAGCGGCAGGATGGTCAGGATCTCGTCGGTCTCGCCGGAGTTCGACAGCGCAATGACGACATCCTCGCGGGTGATCATGCCCAGATCGCCGTGGCTGGCCTCGCCCGGGTGCACGAAGAATGCCGGGGTGCCGGTGGAGGCGAGGGTCGCGGCCAGCTTGCTGCCGATATGGCCGGACTTGCCCATGCCGGTGACGATCACGCGGCCCGTGCACTCGAGGATGCGCCGGCAGGCCTCGAGAAAGCCTGCGTCGATGCGCTGGCCGAGATTGCGCACGGCCTCGGCCTCGTCATTGAGGACGGCCAGTGCCAGGTTGCGGGTGGTTTCGGGGTTGAAGTTCATGCCGTTGCCGTAATTCCCAAATGGACAAGGTAGCCCGCGAAGGCCGTGAGGAGAAGGGCACCCTGCCAGCGCAGGACCTGCCCGCGCCGGCCCAGGGCGATCAGAAACAGGACCACCGTCAGTGCCAGCATTACCGGATAGTCGCGTGTCAGGACCTCGGCGTCGATTGCCAGTGGTGCGATCAGGGCCGGTACCGCCAGCACGGCCAGCAGGTTGAACAGGTTGGACCCGACCACGTTGCCAATGGCCAGCCCGGCCTCGCGGCGGAACGCGGCGACCACCGAGGTCGCGAGTTCGGGCAGGCTGGTTCCGATGGCGACAACTGTCAGACCGATGATCAGGTCGCTCACCCCCAGATGTGCGGCGATCTCCACCGCACCCCAGACCAGCATCTGGCTGCTGGCCAGCAGGAACAGCAGGCCCAGGACCAGCCACGCCACTGCCGAACCCGTTCGGGGCGTGTCCGGGATGGTCTCGATCATGCCGCGCACCACTGCCGGGGTGTCGTCTCCGGGCGGCGGTGCGCGGCTGGCGCTGAACGCCATCCAGGCGGTGAGGGCTGTCAGGCCGGCCAGCAGGGCCGCCCCCTCCAGCCGCCCCAGTTCGCCATTGGCCAGCAATAGCAGCACGCCGAAACTGACCAGCAGCAGGATCGGGAGTTCGCGCCGCACCATGCCGTGGCCGATGGCCAGGGGCGCGACCAGTGCGGCGGCACCCAGCACCAGGGCGATATTGGCAATGTTCGAGCCGATGGCATTCCCGACCGCCAGACCCGGGTTGCCCTGCAGGCTGGCGAGCACCGAGACGACGATCTCCGGGGACGATGTGCCGAAGGCGACGATGGTCAGGCCGATGACCAGCGGGCTGACCCCGACGCCCCGGGCGAAGGCGGAGGCCCCGAACACAAAGCGGTCCGCGCTCCAGGTCAGCAGGATCAGGCCACCAATGATCGCGGCAATGGGTAGTGCCATGGGGCAGACGGGTCCCGGGACGGTCAGGCCGCGATTGTAGCGGATCGGGGCACGGTTTCAGGGGCGCAGGCGTTCCAGGCACTCGGCGGTGTTGACCCGAGGGGTCCAGCCGAGCTGCTCGCGGGCGCGGGCGCAGTCCAGCACCAGAGGGCCATCCAGGCCGCGGACCCATCCGGGATCGCCGGCGCCGGCGCTCAGCCGCCAGGCCAGAGGGTGCAGCCCGCGGACCAGCCCGAGCGGGACCGGAATGCCCCAGCGACGCTGGTGCCGGGCCATGGCACGCAGTGTCCAGGCCGGTTCCGCCCCCAGGTTGAAGACCCCTGTTTTCCGCGTAATGACGCTACGCACGATGGCAGCGGCGGCATCCTCTTCCCACAGGATCTGCACCGGCTGCTCCGCTCCGGCGGGATACAGCCGTCCGCGGGCAATGCGCAGCAGCAATGGATGCGCATGCGGGCCCACGATGGCGGGGGGACGCAGGATGGTCACGCGGCATTCGGTATGGTCACGGCCAACGGCCAGCAGGGCCTGTTCCACCGTTACCTTGTCCTCGGCATAGGGGAAGCGGGGGCGTGTCGGGGCGTCTTCGGTCAGCGGTTGCGGGCTGTCCGGCCAGGGGCCGTAGACGGCGGCACTGGACAGGAATATCAGGTGGCGGATGCCGGCGGCCACGGCGGTGCGGAAGACCCGTTCGCTCACGGCCACGTTCTGCTGGCGGACCCAGGCCCGGTCATGCCGCCGGCGTCCGCCATGGCCCCCCATCAGCTGGAAGGCGAGATGGATCAGGGTGTCCGCCGTGGCCAGATCCGCGGTCTCGACCTGGCTCAGGTCCAGGATGCGGGCGCTGTAGTGCGCACCAGCATCCAGGGCGGGCGGCGTCGGGGGGGACCGGTCGAGGGCGTGGATCTCCCGGATCTCGGGAGTGCGCGCAAGGGCGGGCAGCAGCGCCTGCCCAAGGCGCCCCGCGGCGCCGGTCACGATGACGCGCATGGACTAGGTGGCGACGCGGGCGGGCGGGGCGACAGGGTCGGAGAAGGCCGGCATGACCTCCTCGGCAAAACACTGCATGGATTCCAGGGCCAGTTCGTGGGGTACGGCCCCGGCGCCAAAGGCCAGCAGGACCTGATCGACGCCGGCCGCGCGCAGGTTTTCGATGCGCTCGCGACACTCCGCGGGTGTGCCGACCAGTGTCATGCCCAGCATGTCGAGGATCTTCAGGTTGATCCCGGCCTTGACCAGATGGCGGAAGCGGCCCAGCGAACGGTAATAGTCGTAGCCCTCGATCAGGCGTTCCAGCACCGGCAGGGTCTGCTGGAACATGTGACGGTAGAACCACTCGAAGGCGGGTTTCGCCTCGCGCCGGGCGCGCTTGCCATCCGGCAGGCACAGCACTCCGAGGGTCATCCCGACGCGCCGCGGGTGGGCGATGTCGGTGCGCGCGGCGTCCCGCGCCTCGTGGTACAGGCGGATGTCCTCGCGGATCATCTGCCAGGGCTTGAACGGCCCCGCCAGCGCGCCGATGCCCTGCTCGGCGGCCCAGGTGAAGGATTCCGGGCTGACCGCGGCGGTCCAGATCGGCGGATGCGGGGCCTGCACCGGACGCGGCATCACGGGGACATCATCCAGATGATGAAACGGGCCGTCCTGCGTGATGCGGCCGCTGGCGAAGGCCTGGCGCAGTGCGTCCAGGCCGGCGTCGACCCGGGCACGGGACTCGCTCATCTCGGCCCCGAATGTGGCATATTCGCGCGGCGAAAAGCCGCGCCCGATGCCCAGATCCAGGCGCCCGCCGGAGAGCTGGTCCAGCATGCCGACCCGCTGGGCCACCCGCAGCGGGTGGTGGTAGGGCAGCGGGACCACGCCCAGGCCCAGGCGCAGGCGTTCGGTGCGCTGGCTGGCGGCGGCCAGCACCAGATCCGGCGCGGTACTGTGGGAGAATTCCGGCATCAGGTGGTGTTCCACCAGCCAGGCGGTGCCAAAGCCCAGGTGGTCGGCCCGCTCCCACAGGCGCAGGGTGTTCTCCAGCACCTCCGATTCGGAGGTCTGCAGGAAGTCCGGCACCGAGAGTTCATGGAACAGATCAAAGCGCATGGCGCCAACTGTGCCGCGCACCCGGATGCGATACAAGCGACCCGGACCGCGGTTGTGGGGACAACGGAGGACAGATGACCCAGGCAGCAACAACATCGCCCCGCTTGCAGGCTGCCGGCGTGGCCGCGCCCGGTGAAGACTGGTGGGAGGGCTTCTTTCCCGAAGACCTGCCGCAGGACTGGCAGCTGGAGTACTACACCCACCACTACAGTCGGTTGCTGCTGCCAGCTGCGGTCTGGACTGCGCCCGATCCGGTATTCGGGGACTGGTCCGAGGCGGTTCCGGCCAGGCTGCGGCTGACCCTCGAGTGGCCGCAGGTGCTCGCGCCGGAGGCGGGTGCCCGCCAGGCGGCGGCACTGGCGGCCGCCGTTGGCGAGGGGCTGCGGGCGGTTGCGCCAGGTCCGATGGCCCCGGAACAGGTAACGGCGATCCGGGCGGCTCTGGGTGGGGTCGGGCTCGAACGGGTGGTGGTGTATGGCGCCGGTGAGCCGCGGTCGGTGGCGCGGGCAGTGACGGCCTCGTTCCATGCCGCGCCGGGTACGGCGGGCGGCGGGGCGTGGCAGGTCCTGCCGGAAGACGGCCTGGATGCGCCCGGATGGCGCGAGCTGGTCGAGGCCCTGGCCCGAGCGCAAGCCCCGGACCCGGCAGGCGGGGGTGGCGAGATCCCGGTGTTTCTGCGAGTGCGGCCGGAGCGGCTTTCCGACTTTCGCACCATTGCCACGTTACTGGGGGCGTGATGATCAAGGGAGACGCTGATCGGGGGAGGCACCAACCCCACAAGCCAGTGAAAGCAGGGGCTTGGCCGCCCGTTGTTGATCAAGCACGGGCGCGCGCACGGCGTTGCGGTTCACCTGTAGCAGAGTGACTGCACGGCCGTCACCGCGCATTAAACGCACGCAAAAGCGACTCGAGCGCGGACGCGCGATTCAATCAGCGCATCCCAAGGTGCGTACGGGATTGCGCACCGGTTCCATGTCTGAGCGGTCATCGCGCGTGCATGGGGGACGAACAGCCGACATTCCTGTTGGTCGGCGCCCGGCTGAATTGCATCATTACCCGCGGTACGCGTAGCCGGGCGCCCGGCATACGCCGGGACACCCGCATTCCGGTTTTTTGACGGGTGCACGGACGGGCGCCAGACTCCGGGGTTCCGTATTCCCAATGCCCAGGAGTGCGCGTGGCCGAGCCGCCCGTCGCAGACAGTCCGCATATCGTTATCGAGAACCTGTGCTTTCGGCGCGGACGCAAGGTCATATTCGACGACCTGTCGATGCGCATCCCGCGAGGGCAGGTGACGACCGTCATGGGCCCCAGCGGGAGCGGCAAGACGACCCTGCTACGCCTGATCGGGGGGCAGCTGCGCCCGGACAATGGGCGCATCTGGGTCGACGGTCAGGAGGTGGCCAGGCTCTCCACCCGTCGTCTGTACGCGTTGCGCAAGCGCATGGGCATGCTGTTTCAGAGTGGCGCGCTGCTGACCGACCTGTCGGTGTTCGAGAATGTGGCCTTCCCGCTGCGCGAGCACACCAATCTCCCGGAAGACGTGCTGCAGACCCTGGTGCTTCTGAAGCTGGAGGCGGTGGGCCTGCGCGCCGCGCGAGATCTGGACCCGGCCTCGCTGTCCGGCGGCATGGCCCGGCGGGTGGCGCTGGCGCGTGCGATTGCGCTGGATCCGGACCTGATCATGTACGACGAGCCATTCACCGGACTGGACCCGATCACCATGGGGCAGATCGTGAGCCTGATCCGGCGCACCAACCAGAGTCTGGGGCTGACCAGCGTGCTGGTGTCGCATGATGTTGCGGAGGCCATGGCCATCTCCGATCAGGTGGTGCTGATCGCGGGCGGGCAGGTGGTGGACGCCGGCGCCCCCGACGAGTTGAAGGCCCGTGCCTCCGACTGGAGCGCCCAGTTCCTGCAGGGGCGACCGGACGGACCGGTACCGTTTCACTATCCCGGGGCATCCTACCGAGATGACCTGCTGGGGCAGCGCCGCGATGATTGACGCCATCACCGGTCTCGGTCGGAGTGCGCTGAACGCCCTGGAAGTGTTCGGCCGCGCGTTTGTTTTTCTGCTGCGGGTTCTGGCCAGTCTCGATGTGGTGCTGCGTCGATTCGGACTGACCCTGTTCCAGATCTACTCGGTGGGCGTGCGCTCACTGCTGATTATCGTCGTCTCCGGCCTGTTCGTGGGGATGGTGCTGGGCTACCAGGGCTACATCACGCTGGTCAACTTCGGCGCAGCCGAGGCCCTGGGGGGCGTGGTGGCGCTGTCGTTGGTGCGCGAGCTCGGCCCGGTCGTGACCGCGCTGCTGTTCGCCGGGCGCGCGGGGTCCGCGCTGACCGCGGAGCTGGGTCTGATGAAAACGACCGAACAGCTCTCGGCGATGGAGATGATGGCGGTGAACCCGTACCGCCGGATCTTTGCCCCGCGCTTTGTCGCCGGGTTCCTCTCCATGCCGCTGCTGGCGGCGATCTTCAGCGCGGTGGGCGTAATGGGGGGCTACCTGGTCGGGGTGGGCCTGCTGGGCGTCGACAGCGGGGCCTATTTCTCGCAGATGCAGGCGGTGACGGACTGGAACGAGGATGTCCTTTCCGGCGTCATCAAGAGCATCGTGTTCGGCTTTGTGGTGACCTGGATCGCGGTGTTCCAGGGCTTTAATGCCCAGCCGACCTCGGAGGGCATCTCGCGCGCGACCACCCAGACTGTCGTGGTCTCCTCGCTGGCGGTGCTGGGCCTCGACTTCATCCTGACCGGCCTGATGTTCGGTGCGGGCTGACCCAACCGGTGCTTCCCCGGCGGAAGCGCTGAAATCGGAGTTCCCTAGCAGGTGGCAAGAATGAAGATGCGTTTCTTCGAACTGGCAGTCGGTGTGTTTGTGCTTCTGGGCATAGGTGCGCTGTTCTATCTGGCCGTCCAGGTCAGTAACGTGACCGACTACCACGACCGCGACACCTACACGGTGACGGGGTATTTCGACAACATTGGCGGGCTCAAGACGCGGGCCCCGGTGACGGTCTCCGGTGTGCGTATCGGGCGCGTGGCGGAGATCCGCTACGACCCGGACCGATTCCGAGCCGAGGTGATCCTGGCGATTCGCGCGGAACATGACTATCTGCCGCAGGATACCCAGGCGGCGATCCACACCGCAGGGCTGCTGGGCGAGCAGTACATTGCCCTGGAACCGGGTGGCGACTTTGAAACCCTGCGCGATGGTGACGAGCTGATGTTTACCCAGTCCGCGGTGGTGCTGGAGAACCTTATCGGCCGCTTCTTGACCAATATGGGGAATGATTGATGGCCCGGAATCTGGAGCAGAAGAGCATGAAATGGTTGCGTGAACCGAAGCGAATCCTGCCACTGGCGCTGCTGGCCTTGCTGCTGATGGTCTCGGCGAAGGTGCAGGCGAATGAGTCCTCTAACCTGATTCAGCAGTCGATCGACGCGGTCTACGAGACCCTGCGCGCCGACGAAACGCGTGCCCGGGAGGACCCTGAGTTCGTGATCGGGGTGATCAAGGATGAGATCCTGCCCAACGTGGATGCGGACGGCATGGCCCGACTGGTGCTGGCGCGTCACTGGCGCGACGCCTCCAGCGAACAGCGCAGCCGCTTTACGGCGGCCTTCACGGATGCGCTTCTTCAGGCCTATGGCGTGCAACTGGGTGAACACCTCGACAAGGAGGTGCGCATCATCGAGCGGCGTTCGCGTCAGGACGATCGCATGGCCGTGGTGGCTACCGAGGTGGTCATGGGCTCCGGGCAGTCGAATATCCAGGTCAATTACCGCATGCGTCCGGTGGATGGCGACTGGAAGGTGTTCGACGTTGAGGCCGAGGGTCTGAGTTTCGTTGGCAACTTCCGCACGCGTTTCAACGAGGAGATCAATCGGGATGGCCTGGATGCCCTGATCGCACGCCTGGAAGATGGTGACGAAGCGCTGATCGAAGACACGGTGGGCGATATCGAGATGAATGGGGGCGGAGAGGGCTCGTGAGCGATGCCCGTATACGCGCGGATGCCGGGGGGCTGGTGCTGGAAGGCCCCCTGAGTCTGGCGACCGTGGCCGGTCTGGATGCGCGCGCGCGTGAACTGACCTCCGTGCTGCCGGAATACGCACGTGTGGATCTGGAGCAGGTCGGTCGGATCGACAGTGCCGGGGTCGCCTTTCTGGTGATCCTGTGGCGTCGGGCGTACGAGAAGGGACAGACCCTGACCTTCGAGCCGATCCCGGACGCCCTGCGGCCGCTGCTCCAGCTGTATGACCTGGAAGATATCGTTACCGACTCGGCGGCGCGCGCGCTGGCCTGACCCCTCCCGGTGGCACGGTGGTCGGCTGGCCGGGCGCCTGCCGCGCGGATTCGTTATTATGGGGCGTTTCGCCGGACCATGGTCGGTTCGGTGGTGAATCCGGGCACCCCATGGACAAGCTGATCATTACCGGAGGCGGCCGACTCGAGGGTCAGGTCTGGACCTCCGGGGCCAAGAACGCCGTGTTGCCAATCCTGTCCGCCACGCTGTTGGCGGACGGGCCGATGACGATCGGCAACGTCCCGCATCTGCAGGACGTAACCACCACGATGGAGCTGCTGGGCCGGATGGGCGTCAGCCTGACGGTCAACGAGCGCATGCGCATCGAGGTCGACCCGACCACGCTGACCCAGTGTGTTGCGCCCTACGACCTGGTGAAGACCATGCGCGCCTCCATCCTGGTACTGGGGCCGCTGCTGGCGCGCTTCGGCGAGGCCGAGGTCTCGCTGCCGGGCGGCTGCGCGATCGGCTCACGCCCGGTTAATCTGCATCTGCGCGGGCTTGAGGCCCTGGGTGCGAAGATCGAGGTCGAAGGCGGTTATATCCATGCGCGTGCGGATCGCCTGCAGGGCGCGCGGGTCGTGTTTGACCAGGTCACCGTCACCGGGACCGAGAACCTGCTGATGGCCGCGACCCTGGCCGCGGGCGAAACGGTCATCGAGAATGCGGCGCGCGAGCCCGAGGTCGTCGATCTGGCCGACTGCCTGACGGCGATGGGGGCACAGATCCGCGGTGCGGGGACCGACACCATCCGGGTCCAGGGCGTGGAGCGCCTGCACGGTTGCGAATACGACGTAATGCCGGACCGGATCGAGACCGGTACCTTCCTGGTGGCGGCGGCGGTGACCCGAGGCCGCGTGCGTACCCGCAACACGCGTCCGGAACTGCTGGATGCGGTACTGGCCAAGCTGGTCGAGGCCGGCGCACGCATCGAGACCGGCCCGGACTGGATTGAACTGGACATGGAAGGGCGCCGTCCGAAGGCGGTGAACCTGCGTACCGCGCCGTTCCCGGCCTTCCCGACCGACATGCAGGCGCAGATGATGGTGTTGAACACGGTCGCCGAGGGGACCGGCTCGGTGGTCGAGACGGTCTTCGAAAACCGCTTCATGCATGCCCTGGAGCTGCAGCGCATGGGTGCGCGCATCACCATCGAGGGCAATACCGCGATCGTCGAGGGGGTGGAGAAGCTGGTGGGTGCGCCGGTCATGGCGACCGACCTGCGTGCTTCGGCCAGTCTGATCATCGCCGGTCTGGTGGCCGAGGGCGAGACCGAGGTCGACCGCATCTACCACATCGACCGCGGTTACGAATGCATCGAGGAAAAACTGAGCCAGATCGGCGCGACCATCCGTCGCGAGCCGGTCTGATACGCGACTGACACCGAACCGGACGAACGCCTGACCCATGATGGATCCCAATGCCCTGACTATCGCCCTGTCCAAGGGTCGCATCCTCAAGGACACCCTGCCGCTGCTGGCCAGCGCCGGGATTGAACTACTGGAGGATCCGGACAAGACGCGCAAGCTGATCCTCGACACCAACCGCGAGGATGTGAAGATCGTCGTGGTGCGCGCCACCGACGTGCCGACCTATGTGCAGCACGGCGCCGCGGCGATAGGCGTGGCCGGCAAGGACGTCTTGATGGAGCACGGCGCCGCGGGGCTGTACGAGCCGCTGGATCTGCACATCGCCCGCTGCCGCCTGATGCTGGCCGGGCGTCCGGGCCAGCAGCCGGACCCGCAGCAGCGCCTGCGCATCGCCACCAAGTTCGTGAACATTACCCAGCGCTACTTTGCGGAGCAGGGTCGTCAGGTCGAGATCATCAAGCTCTACGGCTCGATGGAGCTGGCGCCCCTGGTCGGTCTGGCCGACTACATCGTGGACCTGGTCGACACCGGCAACACCCTTAAGGCCAACGGCCTGGAGCCGCTGGAACTGATTACCCCCATCAGTTCCCGGTTGATCGTGAACCAGGCAGCCATGAAGATGAGACATGGAACCATTCAAAATCTGATCGAGGGCCTGCGCGACGCCGTCACGCCCGCGACGACGTAACGAGAACACCATGACCGCCGATACCGACGACCTCCGAATCCGCGCCATCCAGGAGGTGTCCGCCCCGGACACCGTGCGCGAGGAACTGCCCATCACCGATGCGGCCTCCGAGACCGTGTTCGCGGCTCGTCAGGCCTGCCACCGTATCCTGCACGGCGAGGATGACCGCCTGCAGGTGATCGTCGGCCCCTGTTCGATTCACGACGTGGATGCCGCGCTGGACTATGCCGATCGGCTCAAGGCTCTGCGCGAAGAGCTCTCCGATGCCCTGCATATCGTGATGCGAGTGTATTTCGAGAAGCCGCGTACCACGGTCGGCTGGAAGGGCCTGATCAACGACCCGGACCTGGACGGCAGCTTCCACATCAACAAGGGCCTGCGGGTTGCGCGCGGCCTGTTGCGTGATCTGGCGATCAAGGGCATGCCGGCGGCCACCGAATACCTCGACCTGATCAGCCCGCAATACATTGCGGACCTGGTCGCCTGGGGCGCGATTGGCGCACGCACCACCGAGAGTCAGGTGCACCGCGAACTGGCCTCCGGGCTGTCCTGCCCGGTGGGCTTCAAGAACTCCACCGATGGCAGCCTGCGCGTGGCGATCGACGCGATCCGCTCCGCCTCGCGCCCGCACCACTTCCTGTCGGTGACCAAGGCCGGGCGCTCGGCGATCTTCTCCACCACCGGCAACGACGACTGTCACATCATCCTGCGCGGCGGCAAGCAGCCGAACTACGATGCCGAGAGCATCGAACAGGCCTGCAAGGAGCTGCGCATGGCCGAGCTGCCGGAGATGGTGATGGTCGATTGCAGCCACGCGAACAGCCGCAAGGACCCGCAACAGCAGGTCGAGGTGGCACGGGTGCTGGGCGAACAGATCGCCGGCGGTGACCGGCGCATTATGGGCGTGATGCTGGAGAGCCACCTGACCGGCGGCCGTCAGGACATCCTGCCCGGCAAGCCGCTGAAATACGGCCAGAGCATTACCGATGCCTGCATGGGCTGGGACGACAGCGAGGCCACCCTGCGCCTGCTGGCCGAGGCCGTGCGGACGCGCCGCAAGACCGCTGTCTCCGCCTAGGAAAACGCCCAGAGGACCCCGATCATGCCCTCCATTGCCCGACTTGATACCCAGCAGCCCGACTTCGATCAGGCCCTGGAGCACCTGCTGTCCTGGGAGTCCGTCGCCGACACCGGCGTGCGCGATGCGGTGGACGAGATCCTGAGCGCCGTGCGCGCCGAGGGCGACGCCGCCGTGCTGCGCTACACCGCCAAGTTCGATCGCCTCGACCGCAGCGCGGTGGCGGAACTGGAGATCTCGCAGGAGCGCCTGCAGGCCGCACTGGAATCCATCCCGGCGGAGCAGCGCCAGGCGCTGGAGACCGCCGCCACGCGCATCCGCCAGTACGCCGAACACCAGAAGATGCAGGACTGGGACTTCACCGACGAAGACGGCACGGTCCTCGGTCAGCGCGTGACCGCGCTGGATTCGGTGGGGCTGTATGTCCCCGGCGGCAAGGCGGCCTATCCGTCGTCCGTGCTGATGAATGCGGTGCCGGCCAAGGTCGCGGGCGTGGAACTGCTGGTAATGGTCGTGCCTGCCCCGGGCGGCGAACTGAACGACCTGGTGCTGGCCGCGGCCGCCGTGGCCGGGGTGGACCGCGTGTTCACCGTGGGCGGCGCCCAGGCGGTCGCGGCCCTGGCCTACGGCACCGAGACCATCCCGGCGGTGGACAAGATCGTCGGCCCCGGCAATATCTTTGTCGCCGCGGCCAAGCGCGAGGTGTTCGGCACGGTCGGCATCGACATGATCGCCGGCCCCTCGGAGATCCTGGTGGTCTGCGACGGCGAGACCGACCCGGACTGGATCGCGGCCGACCTGTTCTCGCAGGCCGAGCATGACGAGCAGGCCCAGTCCATCCTGCTGTCCTGGGATGCGGCCTTCCTCGATCGCGTCGCCGAGGCCATGGACCGCCTGCTGGCCGAGATGCCGCGCGCCGAGATTATCCGCACCAGCCTCGACAAGCGCGGGGCCCTGGTGAAGGTGCGCGACTCGGCCGAGGCCGTTGCGGTCGCCAACCGCATCGCCCCGGAACACCTGGAGCTGTCGGTGGCCGATCCGCAGGCGATGCTGGACGCCGGCCTGCGTCACGCCGGCGCGATTTTCATGGGCCGCTACACCTCCGAGGCCCTGGGCGACTACTGCGCCGGGCCCAACCACGTGCTGCCGACCTCCCGCACCGCGCGTTTCTCCTCGCCGCTGGGCGTGTACGACTTCCAGAAGCGCTCGAGCATCATCCACTGCTCGGCCGAGGGCGCGGCGAAGCTCGGCACGACCGCCGCCGCGCTGGCGCACGGCGAGGGCCTGACCGCGCACGCGCGATCCGCCGAACTGCGCAGTCGATGACCGCACGCTCGACACGAACCCCGGACGCCCTGATGCGCCCGGAGGTGCTGGCGCAGCCCGCCTATCAGGTGGCTGACGCAACCGGCCTGATCAAGCTGGACGCGATGGAGAACCCGCACCCCTGGCCCGGCGCGCTGGAAGACGCCTGGCTGGAGGCCCTTCGCGACCCGCAACTGAACCGCTACCCGGATGCACAGGCCCGCGATCTGGCTGAACAAGTGCGCGCCGCCCACGGTGTGCCCGAGGCCGCCGGGCTGATGTTCGGTAACGGCTCCGACGAATTGATCCAGATCCTGATCACGGCGATCGCCGGATCCGGCCGACCGGTGCTGGCGCCGGAGCCGACCTTCGTGATGTATGGCGTGCTGGCCCGGGCGCTGGGCGTGCCGTTCGTCGGCGTGCCGCTGAACGCGGACTTCACCCTGGACCTCGCGGCGATGCGCGCGGCGATGGCCGAGCACAACCCGGCCGTGGTGTTCCTTGCCTACCCCAACAACCCGACCGGGACGCTGGACGACGCCGCGACGGTGGAGGCGGTCGTCGACGCGAATCCGGGGGTTACCGTGGTCGACGAGGCCTATGCCCCGTTCGCCGCCCACAGCTTCCTCTCGCGGGTCGGCGCGGACGACGGCCTGATGGTGATGCGCACGGTCTCCAAGCTGGGGCTGGCCGGCGCTCGGCTCGGCTACCTGGCCGGCACCCCGGCCTGGATCGACGCGCTGGACCGGCTGCGGCTGCCGTACAACATCAACACGCTGACCCAGCGCTCCGTCGCCTTCGCCCTGGAGCATCGCGATGCGCTGGATGCCCAGGCGCGGGGGATCATCGACGAGCGCGACCGCCTGGGCGAGCGCCTAGTCGCGACGACGGGCGTCGAGCAAGTCTTTCCCAGCCAGGCGAACTTCATCCTCTTCCGGGTGCGCGAGCGACACGGGCATGCGACCTTCGCGGCCCTGCGCGACGCCGGCATCCTGATCAAGGACGTCGGCCGCGCGCATCCCCTGCTCGCCGACTGCCTGCGCGTCACGGTCGGCCGGCCCGACGAGAACGACGCCTTCTTGGCGGCGCTGGGGCAGGCCCTCTCCATCTGACGCCTTCCGGGTCGTACCACCGTGGGCAGGGGCTTCGCCTGCGAGCAGGCTCCTGCCGGCTTGGGGGGAATGCGAATGCCACCCAATCGGCCACACCCTCGAAGCTCTCCTCCCAGCCTTCTCATCTTTCTGTTCACCGAGACCCGAATTTCTCCGTGTCCTCTGTGGTGAAAAGCCCTTCCTGGCCCTTCACTCTGCCAGGTGGGTTAGCGGCGGCCGGCGGGTGGCTCCAGGCGCAGGCCGCGCACCTCGCCCAGTGCACCGCCGGCGCGCAGCGCAGCGGCGAACGGGGACTGGCGCGCCGGTTCGCCGTTGATGCTCTCGATGGTCACACCGCGGCGCTTCGGCAGCCAGCGGCTCCCGGCGAGCTGGCGGATCGCCTCGGTGACGAGGGCGGCGTGGGCCTCGCCGGTGTCGATGCCGGGGATGGTCTCCCAGACGAACAGCTGGCGGCCGGAGGCGGCCAGGTACAGCAGCGGCTGGCCGCCGGCCAGCGCGACCAGTGCCCCGGCGACGCGGCGCAGGCGGCCCTCGGCCGCCTGCGGCGGCTGTGGCCAGGGCAGGAGCAGGCCCCAGGGGCTGGCCGGGTCAACGCTGGCCAGCCACTGAGGCTCGGGGGTGTCGTCGGCCGCGCGTTCCAGGGCGCGCAGGTGGTCCACCGCGCCGGCGCGGGCGAATTGGGCACCGGTCAGGCCCTCGACGAAGTGGCCGCGGCGCAGCTTGCCGGTGTCCTCCATCGCGCGGTAGACGGGATACACGCGCCCGAAGCCACCCGGCAGGCCCTCGGCGCGGGCCATCTCGCGGCTGACCACGCCGTAGCGGGCCAGCAGGTTCTCGGCCTGTTCGCGGGCGCGCTCGGTCAGCGACACGCCGGGGTCGATCAGTTCGGCGACCCGTGACCAGCGCCCGCCGGCCAGGCCCTGTCCCGGTCGCCGCCGGCTACGTGCGGAGGTCTTGCGCTGGCCCAGGCTGCGCAGTGGCGCGAAGGTGTCGTTGGTGATCTGCCCGGCCCAGACCAGGTCCCAGATCGCGGCCTCGATCGCGTCCTGGCGGGCGTCCGGCTGTGCGCTGCGGGCCGCGCGTTCCAGCTCCAGGTAGAAGCAGGCGCCGCGCCGGTCCAGGGCCTCCAGGATTGCCTGCGCCAGCGGGTCGTCGCTGGCCGGGGTATCCGCGGCATCGGCCTCCGGTTCCAGCAGCACCATCGCCTGTTCGCGGCGCAGGAAGCGGATGCGCCCGTCGCGCTGGCCCAGCGCGCCACTGCCCACCCAGACGAACTCCCCGGAGGCGGTGATGCGGTCGAGCGCATCCAGCGAGAAGTCGCGCACCCGCATCGGCAGCACATGGGCGGTCCAGGCGGACCAGGGCAGGGCGATGCCCTCCAGTTGCGTCAGCGTCTCGCGCAGGGCGCTGGCGCCGCGGCCGGGTTCGGCCAGGCCCTGCCAGGCGGGCAGGAAGCGGCCCAGCGCACGGGCGTCCACCGCGGCCGCCTCGTCGCGCAGCCGCGCCAGGGTGCGGCGCTTCAGCCGCCGCAGGATGTCCAGTTCGCACCAGTCCTCGCCCGTGCCCTGCGGGCGGATCTCGCCGCGCAGCAGCACGCCGGCGCGCTCCAGGCTCTCGAGCGCCGGAAGCAGCGCGCCCGGTGCGAGGCCGTAGCGTGCGCCAAGGTCCTCGACGCGGAACGGGCCGTGGGTACGGGCGTAGCGGCGCAGCAGCTGTTCCAGCGGGCGCTGCGGCGGTTCCAGGAAGGCGGCGGGCAGGCCGGGCGGGGGCACCACGCCGAGGGCATCGCGGTACAGCGCGGCGTCCTCGGCGGCGATCCAGCGCGGCTCGCCGGCGATGCGCACCTCCACCGCGCGCAGGGACCGGGCGAGTTGTTCCAGCCACGGCCCCGGCGCCTCGGCGCAGGCGGCCGCGACCTCGTCCGCGGTCAGGTCCCCGCGCCGGCGCAGCAGGTCGTGCAGGGCGTCGGCGTCCGGCACCCGGGTCGCCTCGGTGGCGTGCGCCAGCTCGGCCTCCAGCTCGGCCAGGGCCTCGGGGTCGATCAGCTCGCGCAGCTCGGCCTGGCCCAGCAGTTCGGCCAGCATTCCGCGGTCGAGCGTCAGCGCCTGGGCCTTGCGCTCGGCCATCGGCGCGTCCTGCTCGTAGATGTAAGCTGCGACATAGGCGAACACCAGGCTGCGGGCGAACGGCGAGGCCTGTGGCGTCTCCACCTCGTGCACGCGGATGCGGCGTTCCTGCACGCCGCGCAGGATCTGACGCAGGGCGTCCAGATCGAACACGTCGGCCAGTACCTGGCGGTAGGTCTCCAGCACCACCGGGAAGCTCGCGTACTCGCGCACCGAGGCCAGCAGCTGCTGCGACTTCAGCCGCTGCGCCCACAACGGGGTGCGCTGGCCGGGGCGGTTGCGCACCAGCAGCAGGGCGCGTGCTGCGTTCTCGCGAAAGGCGCTGGCGAACAGGGTGGAGTTGCCGAGCTCGCGGGTGACCGCCTCCTCCAGCTCCTCCGGGTCGGGAAACAAGGCGTCCAACTCGGGCAGGTCCTCGCTGTCGGCCAGGCGCAGCACGATGCCGTCGTCGGTGTACATCACCTGCACCTCGAAGCCGGAGCGGCTGGTCAGTGCGCCCTGCAGGGCCAGCGCCCAGGGGGCGTGCACGCGCGCGCCGAACGGGGTCAGGATGCAGACGCGCCAGTCGCCGACCTCGTCGCGGAAGCGTTCGACCACGATGCGCTGGTCGGATGGCAACTGTCCGGTGGCCTCGCGCTGCTCGTCGATGTAGTCGCAGAGGGTCTCCACCGCCGCCTCCGACAGTGGCGCGTGTTCCCTGAGCCAGGCGGCGCGCTCGGCGCGGCCCATGCGTGCCAGCCGCTCGGTGGCGGCGCCGATGGCCTGGCCGAGCTGGATCGGGCGGCCAGGGCCGTCGCCATGCCAGAACGGCAGCTTGCCGACCTCGCCGGGGGCGGGGGAGACCAGCACGCGGTCGCGGGTGATCGCCTCCACGTGCCAGGTGCTGGCGCCCAGGGTCACGTTCTCCCCGGTCTTCAGCTCGAACACCATCTCCTCGTCCAGTTCGCCGATGCGCGGCCCGCCCTCGCCGACATGTACGCCGTATAGCCCGCGGTCGGGGATGGTCCCGGCGTTCAGGCGCGCGGCCAGCGCCGCCCCCCGTCGCGGGGTCAGCTCGTCGCGGGCGCGGTCCCAGGCGAGCCAGGGGCGCAGGTCGGCGAAGTCGGTGCTCGGATAATGGCCGGAGAGCATGTCCAGCGTGGCCTCGAGCAGCGGGCGCGACAGCTCGCGCCAGGGCGCGGCGCGGCGGACCAGCGCGTGCAGTTCGTCCACTGTGCGCGGGCGTTCGCAGACCATCGCGACGAGCTGCTGGGCCAGCACGTCCAGCGGGTTGTGCGGGGCGTGGATCGGTTCCAGCGCGCCGGCCTGCATGCGCTCGCCGATCACCGCGCATTCGAGCAGGTCGCCGCGAAAGCGCGGCAGCAGCAGCGAGCGCGAGACCTGGCCCACGCCGTGCCCGGCACGCCCGGCGCGCTGCAGCCCGCGGGCGACCGCGCCGGGGGATTCGACCATGATCACCAGATCCACCGCGCCCATGTCGATGCCCAGCTCCAGCGAGCTGGTCGCGACGATGCCGCGCAGGCGCCCGGTCTTCAGCCGGCCCTCGATCTCGGCGCGGCGCTCGTGGGATACGCTGCCGTGGTGGGCGGCGACCAGGTCCTCCACCGGTTCGGCATCCTCCGGCTGCTGTTCGCGCCAGGCCTCGTTGATGCGCTGGACCAGGCGCTCGCACAGCCCGCGGCTGTTCACGAACACGATGGTGGAACGGTGCTCCAGGATCGCGGCCAGCAGGCGCGGCTCCAGCCTTGCGGCGCGGTTGCCGCCAGCGGTGGGGAGCTGCCCGGTGCCCTGGCCGTACACCGTGCCGAGGATGGAGCCGGACGGGATGTGGCTTTGCGCCTCCGTGGCCTCGACGGTGGCGGGTGCGTGTTCGGCGGGCGGCTCCTCGGGGGCGAGGATCTCGAGGTCCAGGCGCGGTGGCTCGGCGGCGTCGATCACCTCCACCTCGCGATCACCGCCGAGGAAGCCGCGCGCCACCTCCATCGGATGCACGGTGGCGGACAGCCCGATGCGCTGCGGGTCCTCGCCGCAGCGCTCGGCCAGGCGTTCCAGCGACAGGGCGAGATGCGCGCCGCGCTTGTTGCCGGCCAGCGCATGCACCTCGTCGATGATCACCGTGTGGATGGACTCGAGGTTCTCCGCGGCCTTTGAGCCCAGCAGCAGGTACAGCGATTCCGGCGTGGTCACCAGGATGTCGCCGGGTTCGCGGGCCTGCGCGCGGCGCTCGGCCTGCGGGGTGTCGCCGGTGCGGATGTGTACCACCGGTTCGCTTGCGTTTTCGTCCACGATCTGGCCCGTGGTCTGGCCCAGACGCGCGGCGGTCTGCGCGATGCCGGTCAGCGGGGCGCGCAGGTTGCGCTCGATGTCGGTGGCCAGCGCCTTCAACGGCGAGATGTAGAGCACCGAGTAGCCGCGACGGGCATCCGGCGGGGGCTCGTCGGTCAGGCGATCAATGGCGCTCAGGAACGCGGCGAGGGTCTTGCCGCTCCCGGTGGGGGCGATCAGCAGGCAGTGGTGGCCGGCCCGGATCGCGGGCCAGCCGCGCGACTGGATCGCGGTCGCCTGCCCGAAGGCCTCGCCGAACCAGGTGTCGGTCGCGGGGCGAAAGGGCGTGACCGGCATCGGCTCGGGCGTGGCGGGTCAGGCGTGGCCGACGGTGGTGTCGGTGGTGGCGTGGAAGTAGTCGCTGTCGCGCGCCAGCTCGTCGATCAGCTCGTGCAGCATGGCCAGACGGCTCTCGGCGTCCGCGAACGGGGCGCAGTCCTTGCACAACGGATCGCCGCAGGGTTGGCGGCTGTACAGCCAGAAGTGCACGGCACCGGCCAGCAGGCCGTCGGCGACGTCGCCGGTTTCGGCGGCCTGGCCGTCATCGGCAAGCCGGTTCGCCAGCTCGATCAGGTGCTGGGCGGCATTGTTGTAGGTCTGGTCGGCGGTGTCGTTCATGGGTTCTCGAAATCGGTTTTCAGCTAGCCGCGATCCTTCGACCGCGAACGAACCCGGCAGTTTACCGCGACTGGCCGATATTCCGAAGAAACAGGGGAATATGCCGCTCCTCCGGGGACAATCCGCCGTGGGCACCGACGAAGAACGGCCCCTCGTCGTCGTCCGGCGGGTCCACCAGGTAGGCGTCCTCCGCGGGCAGCAGCAGGTAGTCGCCGGCGCGTGCCCGCAGCTCGGGGTGCTCACGGTGATGCCCTGGGGGCAGGCCCAGCGTGCCGGGCCCCAGCCAGTCGGCGGCGGGGATGGCGGCTACGTCTGCGCCGAAGGCGGCGTCCAGGGCCGTCAGGAAGTCCGTGTCGCGTCCTTCGCGCACATGGGCGATGGCCGCGCGTGGCTCGCCGGTCAGGCGGTGGCGCAGGCAGGCCTGCACCGCCGGGTGTTCGCGCAGGTCCAGGCGGCGCTCCATGGTGCGCATGCCGTGGTCGGCGGTGGTCAGGAAGATGCTTTCCGGGCGCTGGATCTGCGCGCAGGTCGCGGTGTAGGCCAGGTCCAGCTGCTTCAGGTGGCGCTCCACCTCCGGGCTCTCCGGGCCGTAGGCGTGGCCCAGGTGGTCGAGCTCCGACCAGTAGACGTAGGTGAAATGCGGTCCCGGTGTCGCGTTCACGTGCGCGGCCACCCGCGCCGGCAGTTCGGACAGGTCCTCGAAACCGATGAATGCGGCCGAGCTGTTCATCATCCGGTTGTACGGCGTGCCGCCGATCCAGTCCGGTCCGATCATGGTCGTGTGGCAGCCGAGCCGGTCGACCAGGCGGTCCGGCTGTACGCGCCCGGTCAGCTCGCGGTAGCCGAGTGTGGCCGGGCGGTCCTCGGTGTCGCGCTCCTGGCCCATCAGTACCGTCAGCGTGCGCTCGGCGGACGGCAGGCGGGTGTTCCAGCCGAGCAGGCCGTGCTGCGCGGGCGCACGTCCGGTCAGGATGCTGGTGATCGCGGTGGCCGTGGTGCTGGGGAACACGGTCTCGAGGTCGGTTACGTAGTCCGCGCCCAGCAGCGGCGTGTGGCGGCGATAGCGGGTGGCGAAGCCGTCGATCAGCCACAGCACGATGTGGCGGTCCGGCCCCAGGTGCTCGGATACGCCCGGCAGCGGCGGGTGGCTGGCCGCCGGATTCAGGCTGGCCTCGATGGGGCCGAGCAGATCCATCAGCCCGGGTGCTTCCAGCCGGGCGCGCAGGACGGCATCCACGGCCGAGCCGGCCGCGGGGATATCCGTTAGCGGCAAGGGATCAGGCCTTGCCGCCGTCGCCACCCATGCAGGGCGGGGAGTCCGCCACCTTGCCGGCACGCTCGAACCACTGGTCCGGGTCCAGCGTGTGCAGCGCCAGGGCGTGGATGCCGCCGGCCAGCTCGTCGGCCAGGGCCTGGTTCACCAGCCGATGCCGCGCGATCAGCTTCTGGTCGCGAAAGGCCTCGGATACCACCGTCACCTTGAAATGCGACTCCGAACCCGGGGGCACGTTGTGCATGTGGCTCTCGTTCACCACCTCCAGATGCTCGGGCGCAAAGCGCTCCTCCAGCTTCCGGGTAATGGTCTCCTGCATGGTCATCGACGACTCCAGTGCTTCGATTAACGGGACATCGCACTCAGTGTGCCGTGTCGTACCCGCATGTCCAGATCCTTGGCCAGCCGCATGGCTGCCGCTGCCCGGCGGAGCAGTCATCGTTCGCCGCGCGTGCGCTCCCTTCAGTAGCCGGGCGGCACTCCAGGGCTGATCGCGGGCTGCAGTCAGGGTCAGGCCACGGCCTCGGGTGGTTCCTGTAGTGGGTCGTGGAGTTCGAGGTCGACCATTAGCTCGTTGGCCAGGGCCTCCAGGTCGTCCTGTACGGTATGCAGGTCCAGACCCTCGGGAACGCCCAGCCGGGCCTTTGCGCGGAACATCGGTTCTCCATTCATCGAGCCCGGCTCGCAGGCGGTTTCCAGGGTCTCGACACTCACACCGTGGCGCGAGAGTACGGCGGTGATGTCCTGCACGATCCCCGGTCGGTCGTGCCCGACCAGATCCAGTACCACCGGATGCTGCGCCGCCGCCGGCCGTTCGCTGCCGCGCTGGAGTTGCACCTGCAGCCCGTCGCCTTCCAGCTCGCGCAGCGCGGCCTCTAGCGTGTCGGCCTTGTCTGCATCTACCTCCAGTAGCACGACCCCGGCAAACTGCCCGGCGAGCTGCGCCATCCGGCTCTCCAGCCAGTTGCCGCCAGCCGCCCGGGCGCGGGCCGCCACCGTACTGACAAGCCCCGGAGAGTCCGGTCCTACCAGCGTCAGAATGAGCGAAGTCTTCATGGTCAGTCTCCTGTGTCGCTGCAGCGCGCGGCCCACCATCGTACGGAAAGAAAGCCTCCGGGGGTATCGTGGTGTCTGGCGAGCGTAAACAGGTACATTGAGCCGATTTCCCTGACCGCACGGGCACGCCATGACCCATGATCCGCAGGCGCAGCAGGCAGCCGTCTCCACCGGGCTGGAAGGCCTGGACCATGTGCTTGACGGACTGCGGGTCGGCGATAACGTGGTCTGGCGGGTCGACGCGATCGAGGACTACCGCCGCTTCGTCGAGCCATTCGTGGCGGCAGCTCGTGCCCGAGGGCGTACCATTATCTACCTGCGCTTCGGCCGCCATGTGCCGCTGGTGGAGCCGGGGCCGGGGGTCAAGGTGGTGGCCATCGACGCCCTGCGCGGCTTCGAGCCGTTCACCCGCCACGTGTTCCGCCTGATCACCGAGCATGGCCGCGGCGCCTTTTATCTGTGCGACTGCCTGTCGGATCTGCTGGAGGCCTGGGCCACCGACCACATGGTGGGCAACTTCTTCCGCGCCATCTGTCCGTATCTGTACGAGATGGATACGGTGGCTTGGTTCGCACTGCATCCGCACAGCCATTCGCATACCACGCTGGCGCGCATCCGCGAGACCACGCAGGTACTGATCGACGTGCGCCGCGCCGGCGACGCGGTGCACGTGCAGCCGGTGAAGGTGTGGCAGCGCAGCTCGCCGACCATGTTCCTGCCGCACCGCCAGTGCGGCATGCAGTTCGAACCGGTGGTGGACAGCAGCGAGGCCACGCGGCTGCAGGCGCTGCTGGAGGAACAGCGCCCCGGCCAGCCGCACGGGCGGCAGTTGCTGGACTACTGGGACCGCCTGTTCCTCGCGGCCTCCGACGCGCTGGCGGAGGGCACGCCGGCGGCCGACCGCGCCCGGGTGCAGGACGACATCCTGCGGGTGCTGATCGGCCGCGACGAGCGCATGCTGGAACTGGCGCGGCGCCACCTCGGGCTGGAGGAGCTGCTGGCGATCCGCGAACGCATGGTCGGCAGCGGCTACATCGGCGGCAAGGCCGCGGGTATGCTGCTGGCGCGGCGCATCCTGCTCGCGCAGGACCCGCAGCGCTGGGGGCGGGCGCTGGAACCGCACGACTCGCACTTCATCGGCGCGGATGTGTACTACGCCTATCTGGTACACAATGGCTGGTGGCCGCGGCTGATGCGCCAGCGCACCCCGGAAGGCTACTTCGACGAGGCGCGCAGCCTGCGCCAAGACATGCTGCACGGCGAGATCCCGCCGGAGGTGCGCCGCGAACTGGAGCGGGTGCTCGACCACTACGGGCAGTACCCGATCCTGGTGCGTTCCAGCAGCCTGCTGGAAGACGGCTTCGGCAACGCCTTTGCCGGCAAGTACGAGAGCGTGTTCTGCGTGAACCAGGGCAGCCCCGGCGAGCGCCTGGCGCGGCTGGAGGACGCCATCCGCCGGGTCTATGCCTCGACCATGAGTGATGATGCGCTGAGTTACCGCCAGCAGCGCGGGCTGATGGACCGGGAAGAGCCCATGGCGCTGCTGCTGCAGCGGGTCAACGGGCGCTACCACGGCTCCCGCTACCTGCCGGACGCCGCCGGCGTCGGGGTCTCCTGGAATACCTTCGTGTGGGACGGCGCGCTGGATCCGTCCGCCGGGATGCTGCGCCTGGTGCTGGGGCTGGGCACTCGCGCGGTGGACCGGGTCGCGCGCGACCACGCCTGCGTGGTGGCGCTGGATCAGCCCGAACGGCGACCGTTCCACAGTCGGGACGAGGCCTACCGCTACTCCCAGCACGCCGCCGACGTACTCGACATCGAGGCCAACCGCGAGGCCGCCGTCCCCGTCCAGCAACTGGCCGAGGCCGCGCCGGCCCTGCCGCTCCACCTGCTCGGCGAGATCGACCGCGAGGCCGCCCGCCGCGCCCGCGAGCAGGGGCGCGAGGAGCGCCTGTGGCGGGTGACCTTCATCCCGCTGCTGCAGCGCACCGATTTCGCCCCGCTGATGCGCGAGCTGCTCAAGACCCTGGAGGCCGCCTACGCCCACCCGGTGGACGTCGAGTTCACCGTGCACCTGGACGCCGACGGCAACGCCGGCGTGAACCTGGTGCAGTGCCGCCCGCTCGCCACCCTCGGCAGCGACCAGCCGGTCGAACTGCCGCACCGGGTCGACCCGCAGCGCCTGTTCTTCGCCAGCGACGGCTGCTTCATGGGCGGCAACATGGACCTGGCCATCGAGCGCGTGATCCGCGTGGACGCCGCCCGCTACGCGGCGCTGTCCCGCGCGCAGAAGTACGCCGTGGCCCGCCTGGTGGGCGCACTCAACCGCCAGCTCCGCGCACTCGAAGATGCCACGACCCTCCTGATCGGCCCCGGCCGCTGGGGCACCAGCACCCCGGAACTCGGCGTCCCGGTACGCTTTGCCGATATCGACCGCATCCGCATGCTGGTGGAGGTGGCTGACCTCGAGGCCGGCATGGTCCCGGACCTCTCGTTCGGCAGCCACTTCTTCCAGGACCTGGTCGAGGCCCGGATCGCCTATGCCGCGCTGTTCCCCACCGAGCCCCGCTGCGAGTACTACCCGGCCTGGCTCGACCAGTGCCCCGCGCACACGCTCGAGGTCGACCTCGGCGAGTCCATCGACCCCGCCGTCCTCGCAACCGTGCAGCTCCACGACACCCGCGACGCCCCCCTGCGGGTCATCGCCGACGTGGTGCAGCAGCGCCTGCTCGCCTGTCAGCCCGGCAACGGCTGAACCCCGTCGCTCGCCGGCGCCGGTTCCGAGCTGGAGCGGGGCAGGACGGCGTGGTCGGCCACGGGCTATAGCCAGTCGCGCAGGGCCTTTCGGGTCTGGCGCCGGATGACGGTCCGGACTCGCTGCAGCGCGGGAAATTCGCCGTGACGGTCCTGAAAGGCGTCGTGCCAGGCATCGGCGTTTTCCTGCAGGCGCTCGGCCTGGGAGCGGATCAGGCGCTGGACCAGGCGAGGGGATACGCCGAGTTGGTGGGCGAAGGCCTCCCAGTGATTGCGATGCAGGTTCTGCGGGTCCTCGGCGGCGCCGATTGGCAGTGCCATGCGATGGCTGATGCGGGGTATGGCGAGCGTGCTTACCAGATCGTACCAGGGGGCCAATGCCCATCCGCCGCCGGATGTGGCAAGCAGGGAGAGGTTCTTCAGGTGACCATCGGTGTTGCCCGCAAGGGCGTTGAAGATTTGCCATGCGGCCAGGGTCTGAATGTCGCGCGCGGGCCGGGTCGAGTGCTCGCGAAGGATGTCGGTGATGGTGGAGAAGGTGGCAGGGGATCGGCTGTACTTGTCCGCACGGGAAAGCCCTTGTGCCTGGCAAAGATCTTCTTGATGAAGGCGCACGACGCGCTTGCCCTCCGTCCGGCGATCGAAGCGTTCGCTCAGGGATAGAGTCTCCTGGTTCAGGAGTACCGGTTCGACGGGGGCGGCGGGCAGGTCGAGCTCTCGAGCGAGAAAGGTGGTGAAGGCCTCGAACAGCGGGATATGCCGCAGATCCGGTACCGGAAGCTTGAGGATGTGGGTGGAGGCCGTGCCCGGCGCCGGCAGAAAGAATTGCCAACGGTTCTCTTGCCGCCCGGCCCGGACGGCCAGCTTGTCCTGGGCGCCGGCGAGCGAGAGGCGCGGGGGCTCGTCATGTCCCGTCCAGTGGCTCTGCCCGCTGCCGATGGTACGTAGCAGATGCTCGTTCTCCAGCGCATGGCAGATTTCGCTGGTGGCGTCTGGCGGCTCGCCTTCCGGGAGGATCTGCAGGGCGCCGGCGCAATCGGCCCCGAGCCGTTCCAGAAGCAGAAAATCATCGTCGGCGATGCCCAGCCAGCGCACCAGGCGGTCCCGGGCGCCACCCTCCGGCAACAGATTGGCAAAGAAGTGGTGACCGCGCATGTCCGGCGGGACGAAGTCCCCGGTTTCGGTCAGCGGCAGGCTGCAGGAGATCGGCCAGCCATCGGTGAGCCAGTCGCTATCGTAGCAAAAGGCCATTTGCCGGCCTGGGGTGAGGAGCAGGCGGCCGACAGGCTGCTGCCCGTACCAGACGCACAGTGCGCTGGTCACGGTCTTGCGGCGCCTCGCGGCCGGGCCAGGATGTCGATGCCGACGAGACGCGCGATCTCCAGGGACAGCCCCAGCCGCGCGGTTTCCTTGCCCCGTTCCAGTTCCGAGACGAAGCGTGTGCCGACGCCGGCCGTTTCGGCCAGCTGGGCCTGTGTCAGGCCCTGTGCCTTGCGAGCGGTCCGGATCTGGTGACCCAGATCCGCCGGGCTGCGAATCTGCAATGGCGTGAGGTCGGGTGTCATGCGGTTCATGCCGATAGTACCGATCGGGAAGAATCGCACGATTCTGGCTCCGTCACAACAAATATGATCCCGTTCGGTAAAAAGTGTGCCGTGCAAGCCTTATTCGGCGGATTTATTACCGATCGGGAATCACGGATGCCGGATGGTCCCGTGGACCTCTCCCCCGGAAATGAACTCGATAGCCGACCGAGATAACGGCGTTGAGGTTGAAGTATCCGGTCTGGCAGGTCGTGACGTCTGCGGCAGTTGTTGCTTTTTTTGCACCAACTCAATCGCCTCGGGCTTCACCCGCGGGTGCCGGACGGCAGGTTGTAGAAGGCGCGGGCGGTGGCGGTGGTGTGGGCGGCGAGGTCTTCCGGGGTCTCGTCGCGGAGCCGGGCCACGTATTCGCCGATGTGGGGGAGAAAGGCGGGCTCGTTGCGCCGACCGTTGCCGATCTTCTTGCCGCTGCCCTTGGGCAGGGTGCGTGGCAGGAGGTAGGGGGCGTCGGTCTCGATCATCAGGCGGCCGCGCGGGATGCGCGGGACCAGCGGGTGCAGGTGGGTGCCGCGGCGTTCGTCGCAGACCCAGCCAGTGATGCCGATGTGGCAGTCGAGGTCGAGGTATTCGGCCAGGGCGTCGGCCTCGCCGGTAAAGCAGTGCACCACGGCGGCCGGCAGCTTGTCGCGCCAGCGGCGCAGGATCTGCGCGAAGTCGTGGTGGGCGTCGCGCTCGTGCAGGAACACCGGCAGGCCGAGATCGGCGGCCAGCTCCAGCTGGGCCTCGAAGGCGATGCGCTGCTGCGGGCGCGGCGAGTGGTCGCGGTTGTAGTCCAGCCCCATCTCGCCCATGGCGACGACGTTTTCGTCCGCGCGGGCGAGGTCACTGAACCGCGCGGCGGTCGCGTCGGTCCACTGCTTTGCCAGGTGCGGGTGCACGCCCAGGGTGGCGCGGCAGCAGTCCGGGTACTGGTCGGCGATCTCCAGGCATTTCTCGCTCTGGTGGGCGTCGGCGCCGGTGATCAGCATCCAGGAGACGCCGGCCTCGCGGGCGCGCTCGAGGACCTCGGCGCGTTCCTTTTTGAAGGACTCGTGGGTGAGGTTGAAGCAGATATCGATCCATTCCATGCGCGGTATGCTAACGGATTGGACGCGCAGCGCCAGATCAACGGCTCTGTTGTGACGGAAACCCGGTGGTTGCAATGACGGCGCTGGCGTCCGGGTTTGACGTCGGTAGCGCGGCGGCGTGTTAAATCTTCGGCAATGTTTTTGATCTGGAGTCTGGAATGCGTGATGCGAATACCCGGGCGGTTTACCTGAGCGAGTACCAGCCGCCGGCGTTTGTGGTGGAGAGCCTGGAGCTGGACTTTGATCTGGCCGCGGCGACCACCGAGGTGACCACGCGCATGGCGGTGCGGCGCAACCCGCAGGCGGCGGAGCCGAACGGGGCGCTGCGGCTCTACGGTGATGGTGTGGAGCTGGTGTCGCTGACCGTGGATGGCGCGGAGCCGGGCGAGGGCCTTCTGGAGCAGGATGGCGAGGGCCTGCTGCTGCACGGCCTGCCGGAGGCGGCGCGGCTGGAGATCGTCAGCCGCTGCCACCCGGAGCAGAACACCGCGCTGGAGGGCCTGTACGCCTCCAGCGGGAACCTGTGCACGCAGTGCGAGCCGGAGGGCTTTCGCCGCATCACGTTCTTCCCCGACCGCCCGGATGTGTTGACCACCTACCGCGTGCGGCTGGAGGCGGACCGGGCGCAGTACCCGGTGCTGCTGGCGAATGGCAACCGTGTGGAGGCCGGCGAGCTGGACGGCGGGCGCCACTACGCGGTGTGGGAGGACCCGTTCCCCAAGCCGTCGTACCTGTTTGCGCTGGTCGCCGGGGATCTGGCCTGCCAGCGCGACACCTTCACCACCATGTCCGGGCGCGAGGTGGCGCTGGAACTGTATGTCGAGGCGCACAACGCCGATCGCTGCGATCACGCGCTGGCCTCGCTGAAGCGCGCGATGCGTTATGACGAGGAGGCCTTCGGCCGCGAATACGATCTGGACGTGTACATGATCGTTGCGGTGGACGACTTCAACATGGGGGCGATGGAGAACAAGGGGCTGAACCTTTTCAACGCCAAGTTCGTGCTGGCCAGCCCCGACACCGCCACCGACAGTGACTTTGTCGCCATCGAGTCGGTGATCGCCCACGAGTACTTCCACAACTGGTCGGGCAACCGCGTGACCTGCCGCGACTGGTTCCAGCTGTCGCTGAAGGAAGGGCTCACGGTCTTCCGCGATCAGGAGTTCACCACCGACTGCACGCTGTTCGGGGTCAAGCGCATCGACGATGTCGCCATGCTGCGCGCCTTCCAGTTCCCGGAGGACGCGGGCCCGCTGGCGCACCCGGTGCGCCCGGACCACTACGCCGAGATCAATAACTTCTACACCCTGACGGTCTACGAGAAGGGCGCGGAGCTGATCCGCATGCTGCGCACCCTGATCGGGCGCGAGACCTTCCGCCGCGGGCTGGATCTCTACTTCAAGCGCTTCGACGGCCAGGCCGTGACGACGGACGACTTTGTCGCGGTAATGGCCGAGGCCAGCGGGCGCGATCTCGCCCGCTTCAAGCGCTGGTACACCCAGGCCGGCACCCCGCATGTGACCGCGAGTACCGCCTTTGACGGCCCCGGTGGCCCCGCCCGCATCACGCTGGCGCAGGAGACCCCGCCGACCCCGGGCCAGGCGCACAAGGAGCCGGTGGTGATCCCGGTGCGGGTCGCCTTCCTCGGCGCCGACGGCCAGCGCATCCGCGCGCGCCGGGAAGGCGACGACGCCGCGCGCGACGAATGGGTGCTGGAGCTGGATGCCGCCGAGCACACCTTCTGCTTCGAAGATCTGTCCGCCGAGCCGGTCGCGATCTCCTGGCTGCGCGGCTTCTCCGCCCCGGTGATCCTGAACGCCAACCAGGGCGTGGACGAGCTGGCCCACCTGCTGGCGCATGACGACGATGCCTTCGCCCGCTGGGAGGCCGCGCAGACCCTGTTCCGCCGTGCCATCCGCGCGCGTATCGAGCACGACGCTGCGGACTCCGCGCTGGAGGCCGCCACCGAGCACGCCCTGCGTGCCCTGATCGAGGACCCGGCGATCGAGCCGGTGCTGCTGGCGACCATCCTGCAGCTGCCGCCCACGCGCGAGCTGGCCGAGCTGTTCGAGCGCGTCGATCCGGTGCGCCTGCGCATGGAGCGCGACGACCTGGAGAAGCGGCTCTATGCCCCGCTGGCGGGTGCGATGCAGCAGATCCAGCCGAAGCTGGACGATGTGGACAACGGGGCCTTCACCGCCGAGGCGATGGGTCGGCGCCAGCTGCGCAACCGCCTGCTGGCGCTGCGTGTGGCGGCCGGCGACCAGGCCGCGGTGCCCGAGGCCCTGGCGCAGTACCAGAAGGCGCGCAGCATGACCATGCGCATGGGCGCGCTGAATGCGGTGAACGAGCTGGATCACGAGGCCCGTCAGGTGCTGCTGACGGACTTCGAGCAGCGCTACCGCGACGACCCGCTGGTGCTGGACAAGTACTTCGGCCTGCAGGCCGGCAGTCAGGTCCCGGGCGGCTTCGAGCGCCTGGAGGCGCTGCTGGAGCATCCAGGCTTTCGCTGGACCAACCCGAACCGGGTGCGTGCGGTGCTCGGGCCGTTCATGGCGCGCAACGAACGCCACTTCCACCAGGAAGACGGCGCGGGCTACCGCCGTATGGGCGGCTTCGTCGAGAAGCTGGACGCGATGAACCCGCAGACCGCCGCGCGCCTGGCCCAGCCGCTGACGCGCTGGCAGAAGGTGGACAGCGCCCGCGGCGAGCAGATGCGCGCGGAACTCGAGCGCCTCGCCGCGCTCGAACTGTCACGCGACCTGCGCGACGTGATCGAGCGCGCGCTGGCCGACACCTGAATCAGTGTCTCCCAGGAGGGTTGATTTGCAGGAGTCTGCTTGCAGGCAAATGTCCCGTCACAGTCGGACGCGGGCAGAGGCTTCGCCTGCGAGCAGGCCCCTGCGGTGGTTGTGACGGGATGTGGTATTTTGCGTGTTCATGTCGGGCCGGGGTGCCCGCTTGCGGGATGTCTGATGTGAAACGGGTCTTCCGACAACTGCTGTGCTGGATGCTGGTGGCGGCGATTGCCGGTCTGCCGGCGGTGGCTGCGGCAGTGGGCATGGAAGGCGGTCACGCCGGTCACGCGGCGATGCACGGAACTCCGTCCGCCGACGATTCGCACGTGCGTCATGCTCAGACCCATGCCCATGGTGCTGACCGGTACCACCATGGACGGGACCATGACCAGGGCGCCGCCCGGCACGACCACCATAGGCATGGTCAGCACGCCGGGCACGCCGCTGATTCGCACCACGACCACCATGGCCCCGTAAGTTCCGACACTTCTCATCTCGGCGACCCGCTTGGGCACGCCGACTGCGTGGATGCTTCCTGTCTGGCCAGCTGTTCCGCCTGCGGCCATTGCCAGGGCATGCCAGTTTCGTCCGGAACCGGTTTTCCGGCCCTGGTGAGGCAGGCCATGCGCCTGTATTCGTTCCAGAGCGGTCCGCCTGCGGCCGCGATATACCGACCCCCGATCCTCTCCTGATCTGACTGTACCGGCCCGAGCGCCGGGGCTGTCCGCGCGTCCGGGTTCCACCCGGCACGGGCGGACGGCAAGGCCGTGTCGCGCGTTCGCGCGGGATGCGGAATCGAAGTCCGATCAAGGAGATTTTCACGATGCGAGCAACCCGATTGCTGCTCCCCGTCGTATCGGTGCTGTTCCTCGCCGGTTGCGCGGTCACCGCGCCCGAGCTGGACCGCTCCGAGCTGGCGGAGGACATCTCGGTACAGGGGATCGACCTGCCCGGGTCGGAGATGCCCCGACCCTCCGGCGAGCTGACGCTCGAGGCGGCCATTCACCAGGCCCTGTGGCGCAACCCGCGCATGCAGCAGGCCTACGCCAAGCTGGATCTGACGGCTGCCGACGTGGTCGAGGCGGCCCAGTTCTCCAACCCCTCTCTGTCGCTGTCGGTGATGCGTCCCGAGGGTGGTGGCGGCAACGAGACGGGGGTTGGCCTGGCCTGGGGCATTTCCGGTCTGCTGATGCGTAGTGCGCGTCAGGAGATTGCCGAATCCCACTGGGAATCCACTCGTCTGCAACTGGCCGAGGGGATGGTGGCCCTGGCCTCGGACACCGAGCGTGCCTGGTATGACGCGGTGGCTGCACGCCAGCGGGCCCATGTGCAGGCGCTGGAGACCCGTGCCGCGGATCTCGGTGCGCTGCTGGGCGAGCGCTTCTATGACGCCGGCAACATCCCCGACCTGAAGCGGGCCCAGTTGCGCATCCGTGCGGCCGAGGCCCGGCTGAAGCTCGAGGATGCGCGGCAGCGCGAGCGCGAGACCCGTCTGCGCCTGGCCCACCTGATGGGGCTGCCCGGCCAGGTGGATGGCTGGGAGGTCCCCGGCAAGCTGCCGCTGCCGCTGGCCGGCGTGGAGGATCGCGACTCCCTGGTCGAGCAGGCCCTGGAACAGCGTCTGGATCTGCGCGCCCTGGATCACGCCCTGGAGGGGCTCACCGAGGGCGTGGCCCTGGTGCGGCGCTATCGCTGGCTGGGTGACATCGAGCCCGGTATCGAGTTCGAGCGCGAGAGCGACGGCACCCGCCTGTGGGGCGGTGGCATCTCCTTCACCCTGCCGATCTTCAGCCAGAACCAGGCCGGCATCGCCCGCGCCGAGGCGCGGCTTTCGGACGGCGAGGCCCGCCGGGCCCGGCTGGAGCAGGCGGTCACCGCCGATGTGCACCAGCACTACGTGCGCCTGGCCCATCACCGCGACAAGTTCGGCACCAAGCGCTACGAACTGCTGCCGGCCCGCGAGATCGAGCAGGAGCGCATGCAGGAGCGCGTGAACTTCATGTTCGACGATGTCTTCGACCTGCTGGTGACCAAGCAGGAAGAACTGGCCGACTGGCAGCGCGCGGTGGCCGCGCTGGGTGACTACTGGCGGGCCCGGGTGGATCTGGCCTTTACGGTGGCCGGCGAGCTGCCGGGCGGGGCGCCGGGTGACGAGGGCTATCTCGACACCGATGCGCTGGAGCATGACCCGTCGGCGATGGATCACGACCATCATGGCCACGGTGACCACGGTGACCACGGTGACCACGGTGACCACGGTGACCACGGGGATCACGGTGACCACGGGGATCACGGGGATCACGGGGATCACGGAGATCACGGGGATCACGGAGATCACGAGGATCATGACCATGGCGATCACGGTGACCACGGCGACGACGGTCACGGAGGGCATCACTGATGAAACGGCGTAATTTCCTGCTGGCCGCCGGCGCGGCAATGCTGCCGGCAACCACCCTGACCCGGGTGATGGCCGAAACGGGTCACGAGCACCACAACCAGGGCGAAACCACGCCCGGCGAGCGCACCGAACAGGGCTACATGCCGGTGCATACGCCGAACGGCTGGACCCTGCCGTACGAGATGAACAACGGCGTGAAGGAGTTCCACCTGGTCGCCGAGGAGATCGAGCACGAGTTCGCGCCCGGCTCGATGGCCAAGTGCTGGGGCTACAACGGCACCACGCCGGGGCCGACCATCGAGGCGGTGGAGGGCGACAAGGTCCGCATCTATGTGACCAACCGCCTGCCGGAATACACCTCGGTGCACTGGCACGGCATCCATCTGCCCTCGGGCATGGACGGCGTAAAGGGCGTGACCCAGCCGCCGATCCACCCGGGCGAGACCTTCGTCTACGAGTTCGAGCTGAACCAGCACGGCACGCACATGTACCACCCGCATGCCGACGAGATGGTGCAGATGGCGATGGGGATGATGGGGATGTTCATCATCCACCCGAAGGACGGCGAGATCGAACCGGTGGATCGTGACTACGCGATCCTGCTGCACAACTGGGGCCTGCATCCCGGTACCCGCACGCCCGATCCGTCGATCATGGTGGACTTCGATCTGTGGTCGATGAACTCCAAGGTGTTCCCGGCCATCGACTCGCTGGTGGCGAAGACCGGCGAGCGGGTCCGCATCCGCATGGGCAACCTTTCGATGTGGAACCACCCGATGCATGTGCACGGGGTGTCGTTCGAGGTGACCGGCTCCGATGGCGGGCGCTGGCCGCGCGAGCAGTGGCGCAAGGAGACAACCGAGATCGTCGCGGTCGGCCAGACCCGCGATATCGAGTTCACGGCACCGCCGGGCGACTGGGCGTTCCACTGCCACATGACCCACCACACCATGAACCCGATGGGGCACGGCATCGCCAACCCGCTGGGGGTCGATCAGTCCGGTATCGAGGAAGAGATCCGCAGCATCCTGCCGGGCTACATGGCCATGGGCGAGCACGGCATGGCGGATCACCAGGACCACACCGACGGTGGCCACATGCCGGGCCCGGAAAACACCCTGGCGATGGGCATGGGCCACGGGCCGTTCGGCAACATTGGCATGGGCGGCATGTTCACCCTGATCAAGGTCCGCGACGACCTCGAGCCCGGGGACTTCCGTGACCCGGGCTGGTACTGGCACCCGGACGGGGAGGTGGCCCGCCGTGTGAGCAGCGATCCGGATTTCGGCAATCCGGTGCGCCGCGGCAAGGTCGCGGATGCGGATTCCGACCGGCTCCCGACCCCCAGCCGCGATGCCCATGGCGGGCATGGAGGCCACGGCGGCCATGGTGGCCACGGGGGGCATGGAGGACACAACGGCCACGGCGGCCACAACCACTGAGTTTCCACCGGTGCAGGTGCCGGGACCGCCGCAAGGCGGCCCCCGGTGACCTGCGGCCGGCGGGCTCTCAGACGACACGACTGCACTTGAGCAACTAGAGGCTTACATGATGACGATTTTTACCCGCGATACCCTGCGTTCCGCCCTTGCAGCCCTGCTGCTGGCCTTCGCCGCCCCTCTGCTGGCCCACGAAGGCGAGATGGGGAATGTCCCGGAGGACGGCTCCACGGTGCAGGGCACCCCGCAGGAGATCGGGATCCACTTCGATGGCGCGATGCGCATTACCCAGTTCGACGTGATCGGCCCGCGTGGTCGGGTCTCTCTGGCAGACCAGCCCGGCAATGATCCGACCGAGGAATACCATGTGCGCCCGGCCGGCGACCTGGAACCAGGTCGTTACGAGGTGCGCTGGCGCGGCCTGGCCCGCGACGGCCACATGATGTCCGGGAGCTTCCGCTTCACGGTGGAGGACTAGGGAAACACTGATCCATGTACACGCTCGCGTTGGTACCCCAGGTTTTCCGATACAAGGCGCGGCGTGCAGCGCCGTAGCCATTCTACGGTCAAGCGGCGCAACGCAGGATCGGGGAACCTGGGGTGCCAACCCCCAAGGGGCTCGGCCGCTTTTGCGCGCGCACGGCGTTGCGACTCCCTTGTGCAGAATGACTGCACGGCGGTCGCCGCGCCTTGTTCACACGCAAAAGCGACTCGAGCGCGAGCGTGTACATGGATCAGTGTTTCCCTAGCCGTGGCCTGGTTGTCCGCGCTGACCGGTGTGGATGCCTGGACGGTCGCCATGATCCTGGTGGCGACCGGATTCTATGCCGGTGCCCTGCTGGCGGCCGGGGCGGTGCTGTTTCGCCTGGCATTTCCGGATCTGCCCGATCCGGAGCGTCGGGCGGCCAGCCGCATGGGTGCGATCGCGGCCTGGGTCGCGATCGTGCTGGCCCTGGTCCAGTGGCCACTGCAGGCCGGATACCTCGGGGGTGGCAATGGTGCGGCCGCCTTCGACCCGATGCTGCTCGGCATGGTGTTCGAGGGGGCGCAGGGAACCCGGCTAATCCTGGCCGTGACCGGTTTGTTGCTGGTGCAGGCGATCCTGCTGGATGCCCGGCGGCTGCCGGGGCTGGGCTACGGTCTCAGCCTTGCCGGCGTATTGCTGGTGATGCTCGCCTTCGTGCAGGTCGGGCACACGGTCGACGAGCCGCGTGTCCTGCTGGGTGGTCTGCTGGTGTTTCATCTGCTGGCCGCGGCCTTCTGGATCGGTTCGTTGTGGCCGCTGTATCGCCTGGCGGGGCACCCGCCGGCGGGTCGTGATGCCGCGCGCATCCTGGCGCGCTTTGGCCAGGTGGCGGTGTTCGGGGTCGGGCTGCTGGTGCTGGCCGGTGTGGTGCTGGCGGCCTTGCTGCTGGGCGGTGTTACGCCATTGCTCACCACGGGCTATGGGCAGTTCCTGATCGGCAAGGTCCTGATTGTGGGATTGCTCCTGCTGCTGGCGGCCGCGAACAAGTGGCGCCTGGTGCCGGCGTTCGAGCGGGGCGAGCCGCTGGCCCCGCCGCGACTGCGGCGCAGTATCGCGCTCGAGGGAGTCCTCGTCGCCGGCATCCTCCTGTTGACCGCAGTGCTGACCACAGTGAGTTCGCCGGCCAGCGGGTAACCGGCGCGGGCGTCAGATTGGCCGTTGCGCGACGGTGGCGGCGAGTGTGGTCTCCTCGCCGTCGCGCAGGAGCTCGATTTCCAGGGATTCGCCTGGTTGCGTGCGGGCAATCGCGTTCAGTGCCTCGCGCGGGGTGTTCACGCTGCTACCATCCAGATGGGTGAGGATGTCGCCGGCCCGAATTCCGGCCTCTGCGGCCGGGCCTTCACGCAGGATGCCGGCCACCAGCACGCCACGCGGGGCGTCCAGGCCGAAGGATTCTGCCAGTTCCCGGTTCATCGCCTGGACCTCGATGCCCAGCCATCCGCGGGCTACAAAGCCCTGTTCGATGATCTCGTTCATTACGCTGCGCGCGAGATCCACCGGGATCGCGAATCCGATGCCATGGGAGCCGCCGGAGCGCGAGAAGATCGCGGTATTGATGCCAATGACCTCGCCACGGGCGTTGATCAGCGCGCCGCCGGAGTTGCCGGGGTTGATGGCCGCGTCGGTCTGGATGAAGTCCTCGAAGGTATTGATACCCAGTTGCTTGCGGCCGGTGGCGGAGACGATGCCGTGGGTGACGGTCTGGCCCACGCCGAACGGATTGCCGATGGCCAGCACCACGTCGCCGACCTGCAGATCGCTGGAGCGGCCGGCGGTGGCGACCGCCAGACCGGGGCGGCGCACTCTCAACACGGCGAGGTCGGTATCCGGATCAATGCCGATGATCTCGGCGGGATGGGCGGTACCGTCCGGCAGCACCACCGCAATGGCATCGGCTTCCTCGATCACATGGTGATTGGTGAGAATGTGCCCCTGATCGGTCATGATGACCCCGGAACCGAGACTGGACTGCTCGCGCTCGCCGGGGGGCAGTGGCTGCCCGAAGAGGTCGTGCAGTCCGAAGCCGAGCGCGGTACTGATGTTCCGCGAGGTCATGATGTTGACTACCGCCGGGGCAGCCCGGCGTACGCCGTCGGCGTAGCTGGCCGGGGCGCCGGGGTGCTCCGCTGGTGCCGATACCCCGGATTCCGGCCCGTGCTCGCCGCGGTCGAGGACGCCGGGGAAGAACACGGCGATTACCACGGCCAGGGCGACGCCGGTCACTGCGGCTTGCAGCAGGAAGCGAGAGAAATTCACCATATGCCGAATATACCGAATCATGGATCCAATCGGGGGTTTCGGACGTGGTCGATCGCAATGAACTGATGCAGGCAATGAATGCGGAGTTGCAGCCGGAGGCATTCCGCGACTACTGCCCGAATGGTCTGCAGGTGGAGGGACGCCGGGAAATCCGTCGGATTATCAGCGGGGTGACCGCATCGCGGGCGCTGGTGGAGGCTGCGGTGGCGGCCGACGCTGACCTGATTCTGGTCCACCATGGTTACTTCTGGAAGGGCGAGCCGCAGGTGATTACCGGCATGAAGCGCGAGCGGATGCGCCAGCTGCTCGCGCACGACATCAATCTCGTGGCCTACCATCTGCCGCTGGATGCCCACCCGGTGCTGGGAAACAACGCCCAGCTTGCCGAGCGCCTGGGTTTCACGGTGGAGGCCCCGTTGCGCGAGGACGGGGTTGGTCAGGTCGGTTTCCCGGTGCGGCCGATGAGCACCGGCGATCTGCAGACGCAGCTTGGACAGGTCCTCGGACGCGAGGCCCTCTGTGTGGAGGCGGGCGATCACCCGATCCGTCGCATTGCCTGGTGCACCGGGGGTGCTCAGTCGCTGCTCACCTCGGCGGCTGCGCTGGGCGTGGATGCTTACCTGAGTGGGGAGATCTCCGAACAGACGACCCATGAGGCGCGGGAACTGGGCGTGCATTACTTTGCCGCCGGGCACCACGCCACCGAACGCTACGGCGTGCAGGCCCTCGGGCGCTGGTGTGCCGAACGTTTCGATCTCGAGCACCAGTTCATCGATATCGACAACCCCGCCTGAAGGAATGCGGATCCGTGTCTCCCTGAAGTCTGCCCGCCCGGCTTCCTGAACGGGCACGCGGGCCTTTGGCTCATGGCGGTGCAGGCTGTGCCCTGTCAGGGCTTTTTTGGCCCCAGCACAAGTGTATTAATAATCATATACTTATAGGGTTTTTCCGGTTTCCTTCCCGTGTGCGGCGCCCGGTTTTAAGGCAGTAATCTACTTGACCTTATTAGCGTGTTCGGGAATTCTATCGGATTTTACAGCTCGCCCAGATGGGCCCGCGCGCGGATGCCGCAGGCCTTCTCGTGCCGGCTGCACGATTGCTGTGCGGTCGCGGTACCACGATTTCAACACGTTGTTTGGAGAGACAAACATGGCAAACCAAGGCGTAAACCGAGGCCGTCGCCGGTTCCTCGTCGCCGCGACATCCGTCGTAGGCGGAGCCGGGGTCGCCGCAGTTGCGGCCCCGTTCCTGGCGTCCTTGCAGCCCAGCGCACGCGCTCAGGCAGCCGGGGCCCCTGTCGAGTTCGACGTGTCCGCTGTCGAGCCCGGTCAGCGTGTCAGCGTCGAATGGCGCGGTCAGCCGATCTGGGTGGTGCGGCGTACCGATGAGATGATCGCCGGTTTGGCCGAAGTGGCCGATCGCCTGCGTGACCCCGACTCCGAAGTGGAGAGCCAGCAGCCGGAATACGCGCAGAACGAATTCCGTTCGCGCAAGCCGGAGATCCTGGTCGTGATCGGTATCTGTACCCATCTGGGCTGCTCGCCGAGCTACCGTCCCGAGATTGGTGACCCCGAGATGGGCGCTGACTGGCAGGGCGGCTGGCTGTGCGGTTGCCACGGCTCGCGTTTCGACCTTGCCGGGCGCGTTTACCGCAACATGCCGGCGGCCACCAACCTGGTGGTGCCGCGGCACATGTACCGCACGGACACCTTGCTTGTCGTTGGTGAAGACGAAGACGGGGAGGCGATCTAATGGCCAGCAATCCTGATACCAAGATCCAGGGCGGTCTGCTGGGCTGGGTCGACGCCCGCTTCCCGCTCTCCCAGATGTGGAACGAACATCTGGCTCAGTACTATGCACCGAAGAACTTCAATTTCTGGTATTTCTTCGGCTCGCTGGCCCTGCTGGTGCTGGTCATCCAGATCGTATCCGGCATTTTCCTGACCATGTTCTACAAACCTGATGCGGAACTCGCGTTCGCGTCGGTTGAGTACATCATGCGCGACGTGGAGTGGGGCTGGTTGATTCGCTACATGCATTCCACCGGCGCCTCGATGTTCTTCGTGGTCGTCTATCTGCACATGTTCCGGGCACTCATGTATGGCTCCTACAAGAAGCCGCGCGAGTTGATCTGGATCTTCGGTGTGCTGATCTACCTGGTGCTGATGGCCGAGGCCTTCGCCGGCTACCTGCTGCCGTGGGGTCAGATGTCCTACTGGGGCGCCCAGGTGATTGTGAACCTGTTCCAGACCATCCCGTACATCGGGCCGGATCTGGTGACCTGGATTCGCGGTGACTTCCTGCTCTCCGATGCCACGCTGAACCGCTTCTTCGCACTGCACGTGATTGCCCTGCCGCTGGTGCTGATCCTGCTGGTGGCCGCGCATATCATTGCGCTGCACGAAGTGGGCTCCAACAACCCGGACGGCATCAACATCAAGGAGAACAAGGACGAGAACGGCATCCCGAAGGATGGTATCCCGTTCCACCCGTACTACTCGGTGAAGGATCTGGTCGGCGTCGGCGTGTTCCTGATGGTCTTCGCCGTGATCATGTTCTTCTTCCCGACCGGTGGTGGCCTGTTCCTGAAGCCGGACAACATGATTCCGGCCGACCCGCTGGTGACCCCGGATCTGATCCCGCCGGTCTGGTACTTCACCTCGATGTACTCGGTGCTGCGTTCGGTCCCGGACCCGTTCCTCGGCGTTGTGGCCATGGGTGCCGCGGTGATGATGCTGTTCTTTATCCCCTGGCTGGATCGCAACCCGGTACTGTCGATGCGCTACCGTTCGTTCGCGGCCAAGTTCAACCTGGGCGTGTTCGTGGTGGCCTTCGTGATCCTCGGCTGGCTGGGTCTGCAGCAGGCCACCACCGAGGTTAGCGAGATGAGCCTGCGCTGGTCCACGGTCTACTTCGCGTTCTTCTTCCTGCTGTGGTTCCTCAGCAAGGAGCGCTCCGTGGTCTTCAGCCTGATCGCATTCGCCGTGGTGGTGGGTATCTACACGATCTACGACATCCTGCGTTTCGATCCGAGTGACGCGAGTCTGATCATGTGGTCCTGGCTGATTCCGACCGTGTATCTATTCGTGACCATGGTGGCCCCCGCCTTTGCGCGTGGCCTGGGCCGTGACCGTGCCGTTCCGGAAAGGGTGACTTCGTAATGAAAACGCTGATTGCAACTACGTTCCTGGCCGCCGCGGCCCTGTTCACCGTCCCGGCCGCTTCGGCGGCCGGGGGTAGCGGCGAGCTGCAGAAGGCCAACATCGACGTAACCGACCAGGCTGCGCTGCAGCGCGGCGCCAACCTGTACATGAACTACTGCATGGGCTGTCACAGCACCGAGTACATGCGTTATAACCGTGTGGCACGCGACATCGGGCTGACCGACCAGCACATGGAAGACAACTTCATCTTTATTACCGATGAAGATGGCGACCCGGTGGGTGTCGGCTCGCTCATGAAGAACGCGATGGGCGAGGCCTATGGCGAAGAGGCCTTCGGCGTGGTCCCGCCCGACCTGACCATGACCACCCGCATCCACGGTGAGGACTGGGTCTACACCTTCCTGAAGAGCTTCTATGTGGACGAATCGCGTCCGCTGGGCGCCAACAACACCCAGTTCAGCAATGTCGGTATGCCGCACATCCTGTGGGAATTGCAGGGCTGGCAGGAGAAGGTGGTGGACGAGGATGGTAACGAGCGCCTGGAGCTGGTCCGTTCGGGCAAGATGACCCCGAGCGAGTATGACCGGGCCGTGCGCGATATCGTCACTTACCTCTCCTACATGGGTGAGCCGATGCAGCTGGACCGCCAGCGGATCGGCCTGTACGTCCTGATTTTCCTCGGGATCTTCACGATCCTTGCCTACTTCTTGAAAAAGGAGTACTGGAAAGACGTACACTAGGCGGCCTGAACCGTCGCCGGCGCACTGATCAGGGACGATCGGGTGCCGGTGTTATTGACCGTCTGCCCGGCGCGGGAAACCGACCGGGGTAGGGAAACGCTGATTAATGTACACACTTGCGTTGGTACCCCAGGTTTTCCGAGACAAGGCGCCGCACACAGCCGGTAGTGGTTCTACCGGAAAGTGCCGCAACGCGGGATCGGGGAACCCGGGGTACCAACCCCAAGGGGCTCGGCCGACGGTTGGTATCAGATACGGGCGTGGGAACGGCGTTGCGCCTTCTGGGTGCAAAATGACTGCACGGCAGTCACCGCGCCTTGTTCGCACGCAAAAGCGACTCGAGCGCGAGCGTGTACATCAATCAGTGTTTCCCTAGGGAGAAAGCCATGGCGCTGGTCGCCAATCGTCGTTCCGTTATGACCCTGTTTTCCGCTCACGACTGTGTGCGTTGCCACCGGGTGCGCATCATCCTTGCGGAGAAGGATATCGCAGTCGATGTTGTGAACCTCGGGCCTGACGAGCTGCCCGAGGATCTCTCCGACCTGAATCCGTACAACGAGGTTCCCACGTTGGTGGACCGGGATCTCGCCCTGTACGGGACGCACGTCATTACCGAATACCTGGATGAACGTTTTCCGCACCCGCCCCTGATGCCGGTGGACCCGGTTTCCCGTGCGGCCGCGCGCCTGGCGCTTTATCGCGTCGAACGTGACTGGTACGACGGTCTGGATGCGGTCTATCAGGCCTCGGGGAACGGGCTGACCAAGGCGCGCAAGATCCTGCGCGAGAGTCTGGTGAGCTCGGCGGAGATCTTCGAACTCAAGCCGTATTTCCTGAGCGACGAGTTCTCGATCGTCGATTGTGCGATTGCCCCGGTGATGTGGCGGCTTCCGGCGGTCGGTATCGATATCACATCGTTGCCCGAGGCGATCCAGGAGTACGCCGATCGGGTGTGCCGGCGCGAGTCGTTCCAGGTAAGTTTGACCGAGGCCGAGCGCGAGCTGCGCCTGTGACTTCGTCGCGTCCCTATCTGCTGCGTGCACTCTGGGAGTGGGTCACGGATAACGGCTTCACGCCGCATATCCTGGTCGACGCCACGGTGGAAGGGGTCGCCGTGCCGCCGGCATTTGTCGAGCAGGGCAAGATTACCCTGAACGTGGGGCCATCGGCCGTGCAGGCCTTGAATCTCGGGGATGATGCCGTGGCCTTCTCGGCGCGCTTTGCCGGTAACCCAATGGATGTGTACGTGCCCATGCCGGCGGTGCTGGCCATCTACGCGCGCGAAAACGGGCAGGGGATGATGTTCGGAAGCGAGCCGGGCCCGGGGCCGGAGGATGGTCCCGGCGGTGACGGGCCGGATGATTCGGGCCCCTCCGGTTCCGGAGAAGGTAACGCAAAGCCAGCCGCCCGTCGCAAGGGGCCGGCACTGAAGGTCGTCAAGTAACTGGACGGATATTCGGCCCCGGTGCCTTGCCGGGGTTGAGGATGTTGTCGGGGTCAAACTGTTGTTTGATCCCGGCCATCAGGTTCAACGCTACCGGATCAAGCTCGCGCCCGACAAAGCCGCGTTTGACCAGGCCGATACCGTGTTCGCCGGACAACGTGCCGCCCAGCCCCAGCACCAGTGAGAACACCGCGTCCAGGCAGCGTTGCGCGGCTGCAAGCTCCTGCGGGTCGTCCGGGTTGACCAGCAGATTGACATGGATATTGCCGTTGCCGGCGTGCCCGAAATTCACGATCCGGATCCCGTGCTCGGCCGCCAGGCGGTCGAGGCCGGCGATCAGATCCGGGATGCGCGACACCGGGACCACGACATCTTCGTTGATCTTTTTCGGCGCCACCGTGCGCAGCGCGGGCGAGAGTGCCTTGCGCACCGCCCACAATGCCTGTGTTGCTTCCGGGGTGTCGGCACTTACGGTCTCGAGGCAACCTTCGCCTTCAGCCGCGCGGCGCACGCCGGCGGTGGTCGCCTCGATGCCGGCCTCCGTGCCGTCGGTTTCGATCATCAGGATGGCCCCGGCATCTGCCGGCAGTGGGCAGTCGGCGGCGTAGTCCCGGATCATCGCGATCGCGGAGTGATCCATGAACTCGAGCGCCGACGGGACCTCCGCGCGCGCCATGAGGCGCGACACGGCGCGGGCGGCCGCGTCGACGTTGCGATAGACCGCCTGGATCAGCCGCGTGGCCTCCGGCCTCGGGGTCAGGCGCAGGGTGGCCTCGGTGAGGACGGCGAGCGTGCCTTCGGAGCCGATCAGCAAGCGGGTGAGGTCGTAGCCGACCACGCCCTTGGTGGTGTGGACGCCGGTACGGAATGCCTCCCCGGTGCCGGCCACGCCGGCCAGGCCGAGGGTGTTGTCCCGGGGTGTGCCGTACTTCACGGCATGCGGGCCTGCCGAGTTATAGGCCAGGTTGCCACCGAGGGTGCAGTAGGCGCTGCTGGTGGGGTCCGGCGGCCAGAAGAAGCCCTCCTGGCCCGCCGCCTGTTGAATCGCGCCGTTGGTTACGCCGGGTTCGGCGATCAACCAGCGGTTGGCCGGGTCGACGTCGACGATTCGGTTCATGTGCTCGAAGGAGACGACCAGGCCACCATGGTCCGGGACGGCGGCTCCCGTGGTCCCGGTCCCGCGCCCACGGCTGGTGAGGGCAACACCCAGCGTGCGGCACAGCCGCACCAGTTCACGCACGGTTGTCGCATCGCGCGGGAAGGCGACCGCCTCCGGTACCGCATGCAGTTTGGAGTTGTCGGCCCCGTAGCTCCAGCAGTCCGCCGGGTCGACCAGGTGGTCGCCAGCCGGCAGCAGGCGTTCCAGTTCGCGTTGCAGCGGCGTCATGCCGGGCGACTCACGACACGCGCCCCTGGATCGCGTCCTGCAGCCATTCGATGTGATCGTTCCCGTCCAGGGTGATCACGTCGAACCGAACAGGCCCGGTCCAGCGACTTTCCTGCAGGTAGGCCTCGGCGACCCGCAACAAGCGATCCTGTTTGCGTCGGTCGATGCTCTCGGCGCCACCTCCAAAGCCCGGATGGCTGCGTTTGCGCACCTCCACCAGCACCAGGGTGTCGCCCTCAACCGCCACCAGGTCCAGCTCGCCGTAGGGGCGACGCACGTTGCGGGCGCGCAGGCGCAGGCCGCGGCTTTCGAGGTAGTTCGCCGCGAGGCGCTCGGCGGCCTGGCCGGCCGCGCCCGGACGGAACACGTCAGGAGTCCCCGCTGGCCGCAGGTCGGTCGATGCGCTGCGGTTCGCCGCGCTCGAAGCGCGCCCAGGCCGGTTCGCGCACCCATTCGTGGGTGAGCGGGTTCAGTCTCCAGGTCCCGGTGCCGCCCGGCATCTGGTGATGGGGTGCCGCTCGCACGGCGTCCTGGCGCAGGCTCAGGCGCAGCGCGTCCATTCCCAGGGCCACGAAGCGGGGCAGGGTCGGGGTCGCGATGGCCGCGCCATTTGCGTCGAGCGGCTGGATGCGGTCGAACAGGTGCGGTGCGTCGGGGAATACGATGGCGTTCAGATCCGCATCGCGTCGGGAATCCGGGTCACCGGCGTATACATGGGAGGTGGCCATGATCGGGAGCTGAGTGGCCCGATGAAAGTGCAGGTGCGGCACGATACGCCGCACCTGGGTTGCCGCACCGGCCACGAACAGATGGTCGATGTCGGCGCGTACCTGCGGATCCGCCTCCAGCTCCAGCCCGGTGCGGCGAGCCAGTTCGCGGATCCGCCCTTCGCTTTGCGGGATGCCCACGGCGTTGCCGATGGTGGCGTTCAGATCATCCGCCATGGGGTCCACCCGGACTACTGTGCGCGCCTGCAGATCCAGCTCGGCGAGCGCGGCCTGATGGGCCCGGGCCACACGATCCCCGAACGTCCCCTCGGGCAGGATCACCAGGGCGTGGCGCCACCCGGCACGGGCAGAACGGTCGGCAACGGCCCGTGCATCTTCTTCCGGATTCAGTGCCAGAGTGGTGATGTCATCGTGGGCGCGGACATCGGTACGGTTGAGCAGGACCGTGGGGCGCGTCTGTTCTCGGGCGGCCACCGCTTGCACGGATTCGCGGCGCAACGGACCAATGATGCGCGAGACCCCCGCTTCGACCCCGTTGCGGTACAGGGCGGCCGCAGTCTCCGGCGCGCCGTGCGTATCGCGCACGATCAGGCGGCCGCCGCCGGTATGCTCGGCGTAGTAGGCGCGTGTGATGCCGTCGAGGACGGAGTGGCCCAGCTCGGCAAGGTCGCCGGACAGGGGCAGCAGGACCAGGGTGTCGCCCTCGTGGTCGGTTGCAAGCGGGAAACTGGCCAGCAGGTCGGGGAGCAGGCTGTTGGCCGGATGGGAGGGGTTGCGTTCGCGCCACTGGGCGGCGGCCTGCCGCGCCTGGTCTTGTGAGTCTGCACTGCGCAATGCCATGAACAGGCGCACCCAGGCATCGCTGTCGGGCGAGCGGGTGCCCAGCAGCTGCTCCCGCTGAGCGGGGCGCAGTGCGGCCAGCACGCCCCAGATGCGCTGCTGGTTCTCCGCATGCAGGTCCGGTTCCATGACGAGCTGGCCGTCCAGCAGCAGACGGCTGTCCAGGGCCTGATACCATTGACCCTCGTGTTCCAGCAGTCTGGCGTGCAGGGATAGCCCCTGGCGGTAGACCGAGGGCGTGCGCGTCGGATCATCCGGGTCATCTCCGCCCAGGCGTTCGCGCGCCTGTTCCCAGTCGCGCCGGGCCGCGGCCAGTTGGGCCCCGAGCAGGCGGGTGGCCTGCGGGGCGCGTTCGGCAGCGGGCAGCGCGTTCCAGAGCTGGTCGGCCTGTTCCAGCTGGTTCGCGCTGGGCGTGTCCAGGGCCAGCACGGCGGTGAGGGCCTCGCGAATGGCGTCCGGTTGCGGGCGCGCACGGGCCTCGTTCAGCAGCAGGCTGGCGCGCACCTCGGGTGCGAGCTCGACCAGATCCGGGCGTTCCTCGGGCTCTGGCTCGGGGTCGGGGAGCGGATCCGGACGCGGCGTTGCGCAGCCCGCCACGATGGTCGCGGTCAGCAACAACAGGGCAAGGCGGGACGGCAGCCGGGCATGGCCGGCGCGGTGCTGAGATCGGGGCACGATGGTGGTCACGAGGTTTCCCTGGCGAATGAGGAGTCAGTATTGAAAGCGCATCAGGCCGTGTCAACGAACTGGGGCACGTTATGGGTAGTTGCCACCCCGATTGGCAATCTCGGGGATTTGAGTCCCCGGGCCGGAGAGGTCCTGGGGCAGGTCGCGCGCATCGCAGCGGAGGATACGCGACACAGTGCCGGGCTGCTCGCGCACCTGGGGGTTCGCACTCCACTGGTCAGCCTGCATGAACACAACGAGTCCGAGCGTGTCCCCGTGTTGTTGCAGGCCCTGCAGGCGGGGGAGTCGGTCGCCCTGGTCTCGGATGCCGGCACCCCGCTGGTCTCCGATCCCGGTTATCGTCTGGTGCGCGCCGCGTGCGACGCTGGATTGCCGGTGCGTGCGGTGCCGGGGGCCAGCGCGCCCCTCGCGGCGCTTGCGGTCGCAGGGTTGCCGTCGGATCGCTTCTGCTTTGAAGGCTTTCTGCCGCACGCGGCCGGGGCGCGCCTGCGGCAGCTGGAAGGGCTCCTGGCTCAACCCGTCACGACCATTGTGTTCGAATCCTCCCATCGTATACGGGCGGCGGCCACGGACCTCGCCGGGCTGGCCCCGGAGCGCGAGGTATTCCTGGCGCGTGAGCTGACCAAGCAGTTCGAAGAGCACTATCGGGGGGCGGCCGCGGGTCTCCCGGCCTGGCTGGATGCGGACGGCAATCGCACGCGCGGCGAGTTTGTGCTGATCTTCGCACCCGCGCCGGTTGTGGCAACCGGCGCTGCGGCCGACGAACCGCTGGCGGCCGAACACGAGCGCCTGCTGGCGGCGCTCCTGCAGGAGCTGCCCCTCAAGCGGGCCGCACGTCTGCTCTGCGATGCCACCGACCTCCCGCGCAACCGCGTCTACGCCCGAGCCCTGGCCCTCAAGAACGCCGCCGAGTAGGCGCCTGTCGGGTCTGGCTGATCGTCGCGAGCGTGTTGGGAGGGCGGCTGACAGGGCGGCTTGAAGTGGGGAAAGAGCATGGTCGGCGGGGGCTGGGGGTTGTCGTGTCGCCCGGGGCATGGTGTCCGGAATCCGGTTGAGCTGCTTCCGGTCTTCGTGCCTTTTGGTGAATCGCTATTGACCCTGACCCGGTCGCGCGGATGGCGGGCCAGGCCGTTGTTCGCCGGGACCTGGCAAAGCCTTGCGTTCGGGGGCCGGGCGGCGTACAAGGGGCGCGGGAGTCGGCCAGGCAGTCGCTGCATCCTCGGATGTGGAGGAAAGTCCGGGCTCCACAGGGCAGGACGCCAGGTAACGCCTGGGCGGCGTGAGCCGACGGAAAGTGCCGCAGAAAATATACCGCCGATGGCCCTCGGGCACAGGTAAGGGTGAAAGGGTGCGGTAAGAGCGCACCGCACGGCTGGTAACAGACCGTGGCAGGGTAAACCCCGTCCGGAGCAAGGCCAAATAGGGGTGTATGGTGTGGCCCGCATCGCACCCGGGTAGGCTGCACGAGGCGTCCGGTGACGGGCGTCCCAGATGAATGACTGCCCACGACAGAACCCGGCTTATGGCCGACTCCCACTTTTTCCCACCGTTGCGGCCCCACCCGCGGGCCGGCGTGTCGCCAGCTCGGCGGTTCCTGCCGAAAACTCGTGAAGTAATTTCTTAAGTGTAGCCCTCAAGGTCCGGCTTTTTATGCCCTTCCTTCAGTCCTTTCGGCGTGCTCGAGCGGGTTGCGCTAAGTCTCTGTGATTCAAGGTTTATTTTTTGTTTTTCAGGGTCAAATTTCTTGACTCGCGAGGATGTCCGTACCTATAGTGTCGAAAAGTGGGGCAAAGTGGGGAAAGGTGGGTAACCGCCGCTACCAGTCATGTTTCGAGGCGTCAGCCAGCTCAATCTGGATGCGAAGGGCCGCTTGGGTATGCCGGCGCGGTATCGCGACGACCTCGCTGCGAGCTGCAACAGCCAGCTGGTGATTACCGTTGACCCCTCCCGCTGCCTCCTTCTCTACCCGTTTCCGGAATGGGAGCGCATCGAGCAGAACCTGATGTCCCGTCCCAACATGAACCCCAAGGTGCGCAACCTGCAGCGCCTGCTGGTGGGCCACGCCACCGAATGTGAACTCGACGGCAGCGGTCGTCTGTTGCTGCCGACACCGCTGCGGCGGTACGCCGGCCTGGAGAAGCGGGTCGTCCTGCTGGGGCAGGGCAAGAAGTTCGAGATCTGGGACGAAGCCACCTGGGAAGAGACCTGTGCCCAGGTGCTGGGGGGCGACGTGGATGATGAAGCGCTCGAGTCCATTGCGTTGTGACAACCATGGATGCCGGTTCACATATCCCGGTGCTGCGCGATGCAGTGCTGGAGGGTCTCGCCATGTGCGCTGACGGGCTGTATGTCGACGGTACCTTCGGCCGGGGTGGACACAGCCGCGCGATCCTCGAGGGCCTCGGTCCGGAGGGCCATTTGCTGGCGATGGACCGGGACCCGGAGGCCGCTGTGGCCGCCGCAGCACTGAGCGAAGACCCCCGTTTCACCTTCGAGCCAGCCGCGTTCTCGACCATGGCCGCGACCCTGCGTCGGCATTTCCCCGATCGTCCGGCGGACGGGGTGTTCCTTGACCTGGGCGTGTCCTCGCCACAGCTGGATACCCCCGAGCGCGGTTTCAGCTTTCAGCACGACGGCCCGCTGGATATGCGCATGGACCCCACCTGTGGCGAGAGTGCGTCGGACTGGCTGGCCCGGGCCGACGAGACCGAAATCGCGGACGTGATTTATCGCTATGGCGAGGAACGCCACTCGCGGCGCATCGCGCGCGCGATCGTGGCGGCGCGACGCGAGGCCCCGATCACGCGCACGGGACAACTGGCCGACCTCGTCAGCCGCGCGGTGCCGAGGCGTGAACCCGGCAAGCATCCGGCCACCCGCAGCTTTCAGGCCCTGCGCATCTTCGTGAACCAGGAGCTGGCCGAGCTGGAGCAATGGCTGGCCACGATCCCCGACGTGCTGGCGCCGGGCGCCCGTCTGGTGGTGATCAGCTTCCATTCGCTGGAAGATCGCATGGTCAAGCAGGCCCTGCGCAAGCCGGTTGCGGATGTACGCCTGCCGCGCGGTCTGCCGGTGATGCCGGAGGAGCCGGAACGCAAGCTGCGCCCGGTCGGCAAGCCGATCCATGCGGATCGCGATGAACAGCGCCGCAATCCGCGGTCGCGCTCTGCGGTGCTGCGCATCGGGGAGCGGCTGTGATGGTTTTGCGCGGGCTCCTGGCCGTGGTGCTGGCGACGGGCGTGTTTGCCTCCGCCATTGGCGTTGTGACCGCCAAGCACGAGGCGCGCCAGGCATTCATCGATCACCAGCAGGCGCTGGCGCAGCGCGATGCCCTCAACCTCGACTGGACCCAGCTGCAGATCGAGCAGTCCACCTGGGCAACCCAGGGCCGAGTCGAAGAGCGGGCGCGCGAACACCTGGGGATGTTCCCTCCGGACTCCGAGCGGGTCGTTGTGATCGGAGGTGACGCATGGGCGCGCTGAAGCGGCAGATCAGTGGCGGACGACTGAAAGTCGTGATCGGGGTCTTTGCGATCGCAAGCGCCGCATTGTTGCTGCGCGCCATCGACCTGCAGGTCCTGGAGCGCGATTTCCTGACCCAGCAGGGGGAACAGCGCCAGGTACGGACCCTGATTGAATCGGCTCATCGCGGCATGATCACCGATCGTGAAGGCGAACCGCTGGCGATCTCGGCGCCCGTGCAGACCGCCTGGGCCAATCCGCAGGACCTGCTGGACCAGCGTGACCGCTGGGACGAGCTGGCGGCGGTCCTTGAAGTCGAGCCCGACTGGCTGGCCGAACGGATCGAGTCGCGTGCCGAGCGCGAGTTCATTTATCTGCGTCGGCATATGTTGCCGGCGCAGGCCGAGCGGGTGGCCGCCCTGCGTGTGCAGGGCGTCGGCCTGAACCGGGAATTCCGACGTTATTATCCGCACGGCGCGGCGACCTCGCATGTGCTGGGCTACACCAATATCGATGATCAGGGCCAGGAGGGTGTGGAACTGGCCTTCGATTACTGGCTGTCGGGCCAGCCCGGGTCCAAGCGTGTGCTGCGTGACCGCCACGGACGCACCATTCGCGATGTCGCCAGTATCCGCCCGGCACGCGACGGCCACACGCTGGCCCTGACCCTCGATCAGCGCCTGCAGTACCTGGCCTACCGCGAATTGAAGGCCGCGGTCACCGAGCACAATGCACGCGGTGGTTCCGCGGTCCTGCTGGATGCGCGTAGCGGGGAGGTCCTGGCGCTGGTCAACCAGCCCGGGTTCAACCCGAATAATCGCGGGGCAATCCGTTCCGATCGCGCCCGCAACCGGGCGATCACCGATACCCTGGAGCCGGGTTCGGTGATGAAGCCGTTTACCGTCGCCGCGGCCCTGGATGCAGGGGCAGTGGACCCGAATGCCACCCTGGACACCGGGCCGGGCACCATGCGGGTCGGGCGTCTGACCGTACGCGACCTGCGCGATTACGGGACCATTGACCTTACCACGCTGATTGCCCGTTCCAGCAACGTGGGGGCGACCCAGTTAGCCCTGGCAACCCCGGCCGATCGCTTGTGGCAGACCCTGCATCAGGCCGGCTTCGGGCAGGCACCGGGCACCCATTTTCCGGGCGAGGCCTCGGGCCGTCTGCGTGATTTCACCACCTGGCGCGAGGTCGAGCAGGCCACGCTTGCCTATGGCTACGGCCTGTCGGCCTCGACCCTGCAGATGGCCGCCGCGTACACCGCGTTTGCCAACAACGGCAAACGCATCCCGGTGCGCCTGGTACGCACGGCCGATGACCTGCGAGAACCCGCTCGGGTAATGGCGCCGGAGACGGCGCAACAGGTCCTGGCGATGATGGAGCACGTCATCGGTACCGAGGGAACCGCTCGCCAGGCCGCGATTGACGGCTACCGCGTGGCCGGCAAGACCGGTACCAGCCGCAAGAGCGGGCCGGGTGGTTATACCGAGGATCGCTATTACTCCAACTTTGTGGGCCTTGCGCCGGCCTCCGACCCGCGCTTCGTGATGGCCGTGGTGATCGACGAGCCGCGCGCCGGCGTGTACTACGGCGGCGCCGTGGCGGCTCCGGTGTTCCAGCGTGTGATGGCCTCGGCCCTGCGCATGTTCAATGTGCGCCCGGATGCAATGCCGGAAATCCCCATGCGTCTGGCTGCAGAACGCGAGGGGACGACATGATGGCCGCCCGCGAGACCCTCCTGCCGCCGCCGGTCCTGCTGGGCGAGCTCCTGCCATCCGGTTGGCTGCCTGCCGGGCTGGAACAGCTGCCGGTGAGCGACCTGGTTCAGGACAGCCGCCGCGTGCGCCCCGGTAGTGCCTTCGTGGCGCTGACCGGAACCCGGGAGCACGGTTTGACTCATGCCGCCGAGGCGGCGGCCCGGGGTGCCGGTGTCATCCTGTGGGATGAGGGGCCGGAACCGGAGCTGACCCTGACGGTGCCCCGGGTGCGCGTCCCGGGGCTGCGCGAACGCCTGCCCCGGATGGCGCAGGCCCTGTTCGGTGTCTGGCCGGCCGCCGATCCGGTGGTCGCCGTGACCGGTACCGATGGCAAGACCTCGGTGACCCACCTGATTGCACTGGCGCTGGAGCGCCTGGGCCGCCCGTCCGGACTGATTGGCACCCTGGGTGTGGGCCGTCCGGGGCATCTGGTGGACACCGGCCATACGACCCCCGGCGTATTGGATCTGCAGCGCCACCTGGCCGAGCTCGCGGGTTCCGGCTGCCGGGCCGTGGTCCTCGAGGCGTCTTCGCATGGGCTGGCCCAGGGGCGTCTCGCCGCGGCCCCGATCTCGGTGGCCGTGCTGACCCATCTGAGTTCCGATCACCTCGACTTCCACGGTACCCGCGAGGCCTATGCCGCGGCCAAGGCACGCCTGTTCGCCTGGCCGGGGCTGCAGCATGCGGTACTGAACCTCGACGACCCCTTCGGGCGTCAGATGCTGACGCACCTGCCTGACGGTGTACGTGCACGGACTTACAGCGCTGCCGGCTGTCCCGATGCCGACCTGCGCGCGCAAGACATCGCGGCGACGCCCGAGGGGCTGCGCTTCGTGCTCGCGGCCGGTGACCGAACCCTGACGGTGAACTCGCCATTGTTCGGCCGCTTCCAGGTCGCGAACCTGCTGGCCACGCTGGCGGCCCTGCAGGCCCTGGGCGTTGAACTCGATGCCGCTGTTGCAGCGGTGGCGGAACTGCCCGGTGTGCCCGGGCGAATGGAACGGTTCCCGCAACCCGGTGGTGCGCTGGCGGTGGTGGACTACGCCCATACCGCAGAGGCGCTGGCGGCCGCGCTGGAGGCGCTGCGCGCGCATACCCGCGGGCGCCTGAGTGTGGTGTTCGGCTGTGGCGGCGAGCGCGACCGCGGCAAGCGACCGGCGATGGGTGCAGCTGCCTGCCGGCTGGCGGATGTGGTGTTTGTGACCGACGACAATCCGCGCGGGGAGGACCCTGCCGCGATTCGCGCCGAGATCCTCGCAGGCTGTGTCGACGCGGCCGAGAGCCACGAGATCGGTGATCGCGCCACCGCGATCGCCAGCGCCCTGGCCGAGGCCGATGCCGGCGATGTGGTCCTGGTGGCCGGCAAGGGGCATGAAACCACGCAGGAAATCCACGGCATGCGGTACCCGTTCAGCGATCGTGAACAGGTCAGTGCCAGCGGCCTGAAGGGCATGGGGGAGACATGATCCAGATGACCAGCCAGGAACTGGCGACGGCCGTTCAGGGCCGCCTTCAGGGTGCGCCGGATGCGAACTTTTCGGGGGTCTTCACGGACACGCGCGACCCGCGTTCCGGGGGGCTTTTCGTGGCCCTGCGCGGTCCGAACTTCGATGCCCACGAGAAGCTGAGCGCGGACCTGCCGGCGGCGGTCCTGCTGGTGGAACGTGCGCTGGATCTGCCACAGCCACAGGTGGTCGTGCCCGATACCCGCGAGGCCCTGGGACGCCTGGGCTGCGAGTGGCGTCGCCGCAGCCGCGCGCGCGTGATCGCGCTGACCGGTTCCAACGGCAAGACCACTACCAAGGAGATGCTGCGTTGCATCCTCGAGGGCGTGGGTTCGGTACATGCCACTGCGGGCAATCTGAATAACGAGATCGGCACGCCGCTGACCCTGCTGGCGATGCCGCAGGACGTGGATTACGCAGTGATCGAACTCGGTGCCAACCACGCCGGCGAGATCGGTCGCATGGTGCGCTGGGTGGAACCGCAGGTGGCATTGATTACCAATGCCGGGCGCGCGCATCTGGAAGGCTTTGGCAGCCTCGAGGGTGTTGCCCATGCCAAGGCCGAGATCTACACGGGGCTGCCGGCACAGGGCGGCACCGCGGTCATTAATCTGGACGATCCGTTCGCCGACTACTGGTTGTCATTGAACGAGCACCACCACTGCCAGCGCTTCTCGCTGGAGGGGGGTGGCGAGGTCGAGGGCATGTGGCAGGCCCCGGATCGGCTGCATCTGGCCATCCTTGGCGCCGGGCGCGACCTGCGCCTGGCCGGTCCCGGACGCCATCTTGCAGCCAACGCCGTCGCGGCCGCGGCGGCCGCGAATGCCGTCGGGATCGGGATCGATCGCATTGTTGAGGGCCTCGCGCGCTGGGAGCCGGTGCGCGGTCGTCTGCAGGAGCTGTGGCATGCCAGTGGGGCGCGGGTCTGGGATGACAGCTACAACGCCAATCCGGATTCCCTGCGAGCTGGACTGGAAGTGCTGGCCGCCATGCCCGGACGGCGCATCCTGGTCCTGGGTGCGATGGGCGAGCTGGGGGCCGCCGACCGCGATCTGCACCGCGAGACCGGTGAACTGGCCCGTGCGATGGGCATTGACCGGTGCCTCGCCCTGGGCGAGGCCGCGCGCGAGAGCGCCGATGCCTTTGGTGAGGGTGGCGAGTGGTTTGCCGACCATGACGCCCTGCGCGCACGCTTGGAGCCACTGCTGGCCACCGGTACGACCGTGCTGGTGAAAGGCTCGCGCAGTCAGCACATGGAGCAGATTCTCGAGAGGCTGGATCTGGCCGCGTCAGCGCCGGGGGTAGCGAATGCTGTACGCGCTGACTGAGTATCTGACGCAGTTCCATTCCGGCTTTTCGGTCTTCCAGTACCTGACCGTCCGCGCCATCCTCGGCGTGGTCACGGCGCTGGCGATCGCGCTCCTGATCGGGCCGGCGGTGATCCGTCGGCTGACTGTTGGCAAGGTGGGTCAGCAGGTTCGTGATGATGGCCCCGAGTCGCACCTGAGCAAGGCCGGCACGCCGACCATGGGCGGTGCCCTGATCCTGGTCGCGGTCGCGGTGGCTACGTTGCTGTGGAGTGATCTGACCAACCGCTTCGTCTGGATTGTCCTGCTGACCACCCTGGCCTTCGGAGCCGTCGGCGGCTGGGACGATTACCTGAAACTTCGTTATGGCAACAGCAAGGGGCTTTCGGCCCGCGCCAAGATCCTGTGGCAGACGCTGTTCGCGCTGATTGCCGCCGGGGTGATCATGTATACCGCCCAGAGCCCGGTGGAGACGACGTTCTATCTGCCGGTCTTCAAGGATGTCGAGTTCAGTCTGGGCTGGCTGTTCATCCCGCTGGTGTGGCTGGTGGTGGTGGGCGCCTCCAACGCGGTGAACCTGACCGATGGCCTGGATGGCCTGGCGATCATGCCGGCGGTGCTGGTGGCGGGGGCCCTGGGGGTGTTTGCCTATGCGGCCGGTCATGCCGTATTTGCCGAATATCTCGGCATCCCGGCCGTGCCCGGCGTCGGCGAGGTCGTGATCTTTGCGGCGGCACTGGTTGGCGCCGGGCTTGGTTTTCTGTGGTTCAACACCTATCCCGCGCAGGTGTTCATGGGCGATGTCGGCGCACTGGCCCTGGGCGCTGCGCTGGGGATGCTGGCCATCCTGACGCGGCAGGAGATCGTGCTGCTGATCATGGGCGGCATCTTTGTGCTGGAGACCCTTTCGGTGATGCTCCAGGTCGCGTCGTTCAAGCTGACCGGACGGCGTATCTTCCGCATGGCGCCGTTGCATCATCACTTCGAACTCAAGGGGTGGCCGGAGCCGCGCGTGATCGTGCGTTTCTGGATCCTGACCGTGGTGTTCGTGCTGATCGGTCTCGCGACCCTGAAGGTGCGCTGACGCCATGACTCGAGCCACCGCCGACAACCTGATCGTAGGCCTGGGGGCAACCGGACAGTCGGTTGCCCGCTATCTGCATGCGCAGGGGCAGACGTTCGCGGTGACTGACACCCGTGCCCGTCCGTCGGCGCTGGAGCCGGGCGCGCCTGCCGCATGGCTGGCCGATTCCTGGGCCGGCCCGCTCGATGCTCTGGACGCGAGCGGGTTCGCGCGCGTGATCGTCTCCCCCGGTGTGGCCCTGGAACACCCGGTCCTGCAGCGGGCGCGCGCCGCCGGGGTGCAGTTGACTGGCGATATCGACCTGTTCGCCGCCGTGGCAGCCGTGCCGGTGATCGCGATTACCGGTTCCAATGGCAAGAGCACGGTGACCGCGCTGGTCGCCGAGCTGCTGGGCGCTGCCGGCTGGGAGGTGGCGGTGGGCGGCAACTTCGGCACCCCGGCGCTGGACCTGCTGGAGCAGGCGCCGCAGCTTTATGTGCTGGAGTTGTCCAGCTTCCAGCTCGAACGCAGCACCGTATTGGCGCCGGCGGCGGCTGCCATCCTGAACATCTCGCCGGATCATCTGGATCGCTATGCGGATCTGGAGGCCTATGTGCGTGCCAAGGCGCGCATCCTGGATCGCGCCGAGCGCGGCGTTCTCAACCGTGACGACGCCTGGTTATGCTCGCTTGCGCTGCCGGCCGGGCTGGACGTGGCCTCGTTCGGGCTGGATGCACCGCGGACGACCCGCGACTTTGGCGTGGCCCCGGGCGTAACTGCGCCGGATCTGGTCCGCGGCGAGGAGCATCTGTTGACCACCGCCCGCTTGCGTCTGTGCGGGCAGCACAACTGGGCCAATGCACTCGCTGCGCTGGCCCTCGCGTGGCCCTGGCTGGAGCAGCCGGACGCGCGGACCCGGGCCCTTGCCGCGCTCGCCGATTTCGCTGGTCTGCCGCATCGCTCGCAGTGGATCGCCGCGGTCGACGGCGTTGACTACATCAATGACTCCAAAGGCACCAACGTGGGCGCGACCCTGGCGGCCCTGCGCGGCACGCCGGGGCCGCTGGTCCTGATCGCCGGCGGGCAGGGCAAGGGCCAGGATTTCTCCCCGCTGGCGGATTATGTGCCCGGCAAGGTGCGCGGGGTGGTCCTCCTGGGCGAGGATGCGCCGCTGATCGCCCGGGCCCTGGCCTCGGTGGTGCCGGTGCAGCGGGTGGAGGATATGGATGCCGCGGTGACGCAGGCGGCGGACTGGGCCGAACCCGGCGATACCGTGCTGCTGTCACCGGGCTGCGCCAGCCTTGATCTGTATCCCGATTATCAGGCGCGCGGGGACGACTTCGTGCGCGCGGTTCGGAGGCTGACGGCATGAGTGTGTCCAGCTCCCGCATCGCGCAACAGGAACGCAGCCTGATCGCCGGTCTGCGTGATCAGGTCGATCTGCCGCTGCTGGCGGTGGCCAGCATCCTCCTGGGTATCGGCCTGGTGATGGTTGCCTCGGCCTCCATGGGGCTGGGCGAACGTTACTTTGGCAACACCTGGCACTTCTTTCAGCGCCAGGTGATCTTTGCCGCCATCGGTCTTGCGGTTGCGACCTTCCTGTGGTCGGTCCCGCTCGAGCGCTGGGAACGTGCCGGCCCCTGGCTGCTGATCCTGGTGATGCTGCTGCTGATTGCGGTCCTGATTCCCGGCGTGGGCCGTACCGTCAACGGGGCTACACGCTGGATCCCGCTGGGTATGTTCAATCTGCAGGTGGCCGAGCTGGTCAAGTTGCTGGTGGTGATGTACCTGGCCGGCTATATCGTGCGCCACTATTCGACCCTGAGGCTGAGCTTCCTCGGCTTTATCCGGCCGCTGATCGTCCTCGGAGTGGGTACGATCCTGATGCTGTTGCAACCGGACTTCGGCGGGGCCGCCATCATGCTGGCCATCGGCATGGGGATGCTGTTCCTGGCCGGCGCGAAGCTGTGGCAGTTCGCGGCGCTGGGCGGCACCATCGCGGTCGGCATGGCCATCGTGGCAGTGGCAGCGCCCTACCGGGTCGCGCGCCTGACCGCCTTCCTGGATCCCTGGCAGGACCCCTTCGCGACCGGTTTCCAGCTGACCCAGTCGCTGATCGCGATCGGTTCGGGTGGCTGGTTTGGTGCCGGGCTGGGCAACAGCGTGCAAAAGCTGTTCTACCTGCCGGAGGCGCACAACGATTTCCTGTTCGCTGTGTTTGCGGAGGAATTCGGGTTTGTCGGGGTGGTCGCCCTGATTGCCCTGTTCGCGGTGCTCGTGTGGCGCTGCATCCGGATCGGACTGATGGCGGAACGCGGCGGCCACGCCTTCGCCTCGCATCTGGCCTTCGGGGTGGCGATCTGGATGGGCCTGCAGGCCTTCCTGAACCTTGCGGTCAACATGGGGCTGTTGCCCACCAAGGGACTGACCCTGCCGTTTCTCAGTTACGGCGGGAGTTCGCTGATTGTGTCGCTGGCGGCGATCGGGCTGGTGATGCGTGTCTATCGCGAGGCGCAGGTCCCGGCTCCGCGGGTTGCGCCGCGTCGCCGCCGTGGAGGGCTGACATGAAGCCGCCGCGCATCCTGATCATGGCCGGCGGCACCGGCGGCCACGTGTTCCCGGGGCTGGCGGTAGCCGAGCTCCTGCACGCCCGCGGAGCCGAGCTGCTCTGGCTGGGTAGCGCGCGCGGGGTGGAGTCCCGCCTGGTGCCGGAGGCCGGCATCGAACTGCACACGCTTCCTATTGCCGGGGTTCGTGGCAAGGGGCTGGTGGGGCTGGCCCTGGCACCCTGGCGCGTCGGGCTGTCGCTGTGGGCCGCCCTGGGCCTGATGACCCGCCTGCGCCCGGATGCCGTGATCGGCTTTGGCGGGTTTGCTGCCGGTCCCGGCGGGCTGATGGCGGCGGCCCTGGGGCGCCCCCTCGCGATCCACGAGCAGAATGCGGTAGCGGGTCTGACCAATCGCTGGCTGGCGAAGGTCGCCGATCGCGTCTACGCCGGCTTCGAAAACAGTTTCCCCGAACGCGTGACGATGACCGTGGTGGGCAATCCGGTACGCGCCGCGATCGCCGCGTTGCCGGCGCCCGAGGCGCGTTACGACGAGCGCGAGGGCCCGCTGAATATCCTGATTCTCGGTGGCAGCCTGGGGGCGCGTTCGCTGAATCGCACCCTGCCGGGTGCGCTGGCACGTGTGGCCGCGCAACAGCCGTTGCAGGTTCGCCACCAGGCTGGCGAGCGGACCCTGGACGAGGCCCGCGCTGCCTATGCCGAGGCGGGGCTCGAGGCCGAGATCAATGCCTTCATCGACGACATGGCGGCAGCCTATGCCTGGGCGGATCTGGTGATCTGTCGGGCCGGGGCGCTGACGGTTGCCGAGGTCGCTGCCGCCGGGGTGGCGGCGATCTTTGTCCCGTATCCGCATGCGGTGGACGATCACCAGACCGCGAACGCGGAGGCGCTGGTGCGGGCCGACGCCGCCTGGCTCATCGCGGACGCGGAGCTGGAGGCCGAGCGGGTGTACGAGCTGGTGGCGCCGCTGGATCGCGAGACCCTGAGGACCCGGGCCGTGCGTGCGCGCGAGCAGGCGTATCCGGATACGGCGCGGCGACTGGCGGATGCCTGCATGGAGATGGCGGGTGTCCGCCAGGAGGGGACGGGATGAGCGCGACGCGGCTGCCACATCACGCGATGCGTCGCATCCGTCGCATCCACTGTGTCGGGATCGGCGGGTCCGGCATGAGCGGTATCGCCGAGGTCCTGCATCAGCTGGGCTATCAGGTGTCGGGCTCCGATCTCGGGCAGTCGCCGATGGTCCAGCGCCTGCAGGGGATGGGGGTGCCGGTGGTATCGGCCCATACCGAGGCCAATGTGGCCGATGCCGACGTGCTGGTGGTCTCCAGCGCAATCAATCCTTCGAACCCGGAGGTGCAGGAGGCACGCCGGCGTGGCATCCCGATCGTGCGACGGGCCGAGATGCTGGCCGAGCTGATGCGGTTTCGCTACGGCATCGCGGTAGCCGGTACCCACGGCAAGACCACCACGACCAGCCTGATTGCCAGCGTGCTCGCGGAGGCGGGGATGGACCCGACCTTTGTGATCGGCGGTCGTCTGAACAGCACGGCGAGCCACTCGAACCTGGGCGCCGGCGATTACCTCGTGGCCGAGGCCGACGAGAGCGATGCCTCCTTCCTGCATCTGCAGCCCATGGTCAGCGTGGTCACCAATATCGATGCTGACCATCTCGGGACCTATGGCAATGACTTCCAGCAGCTCCGGACCACCTTCCTGGAGTTTTTGCATCACCTGCCTTTCTACGGGCTGGCGGTGCTGTGCGTGGATGATCCGCAGGTGCACGCGCTGTGTCCGGAGCTGGAGCGCCCGCGTCTGACCTACGGCATTGAACAGGCCGCTGACGTGCGCGCGCGCCGCGTGCGCCAGGAAGGCGTGCGCATGTTCTTCGACCTGGAACTGCCGGGGCAGGCCGCGTTCCCGGTCACGCTGAATCTGCCCGGCCGCCACAACGTGCTCAATGCCCTGGCAGCTGCCACCGTGGCCCATGAACTGGGGGTGGGGCCGGCCGCAATCCAGGCCGCCCTGGAGCGCTTCCAGGGCATCGGCCGGCGCTTCCAGGTGCAGACCTGGCAGGCGCCCAGCGGCCCGGTGACCCTGGTGGATGACTACGGCCATCACCCGCGCGAGATCAGCGCGACTCAGACGGCGGCGCGCGATGCCTGGCCGGATCGGCGGCGCATCACCATCTTTCAGCCGCACCGTTATACCCGGACCCGCGATCTGTTCGAGGATTTTGTCGAGGCACTGTCGGAGACCGATGTCCTGATCCTGCTGGAGGTGTATGCGGCGGGCGAGGATCCGATCCCCAGCGCCGACGGTCGCAGTCTCGCGCGGGCGATTCGCCTGCGCGGTCAGGTCGAGCCGGTGTTCGTCGAACGTGCGGACGACGTTGTGGATGTCCTCGGCCGCATGTTGCGCGCGGGTGACGTGGTGATTGCCCAGGGTGCCGGCGATATCGGGCGCCTGGCGGGGTTGTTGCCGCAACATCTGCTGGCCAGCGACGGGGGGGCATCATGATGGCGGAGCGGGTAATGGACAGCGCCCCCGGTCCGTTCGCCGGTGTCCCGCGGGGGCGCCTGGAGGCGCGCGTTCCGCTCGCGGGCCTGACCTCCTGGCGGGTGGGCGGTCCGGCCGACTGGCTGTACCAGCCGGCCGATCTCGATGATCTGGTCGCGGCCCTGCGGGACCACGCAACCCATGCACCGGCGATGCCGGTGACCTTTCTCGGCCTCGGCAGCAACGTGCTGATCCGGGACGGCGGGATCGAGGGGCTGGTGGTGCACCTTTCCGGGGTCCTCAATGATCGCTGTCATCTGGACGGCGATCGCCTGCTGCTGGGAGCGGGGCTGGCCTGTGCCCAGGCCGCGCGTTTCGGGGCCCGCGAGGGGCTGGTCGGGGCCGAGTTCCTGGCCGGTATCCCGGGCACGGTGGGTGGCGCGCTGCGCATGAACGCCGGGGCCTGGGGCGGCGAGATCTGGCCGCTGGTGGAATCGGTCACGACGATCGACGGGCGCGGCAACCTGCACACCCGCAACCCGGCCGACTACCGCATTGGCTATCGCAGTGTGCACGGTCCCGAGGGCGAATGGTTTACCGGCTGCATCCTGCAACTGGCGGCCGGTGATTCCGCGACCGGGACCCGGCGCATCCGCGAACTGCTGCGCGAACGTGCGGATCGTCAGCCGCTGGGCCTGCCGTCCTGCGGCTCGGTGTTTCGCAATCCGGAGGGTGATCACGCCGCGCGCCTGATCGAGGCAGCCGGCCTGAAGGGGTTGCGTCGCGGCAGCGCCGAGATCTCGTCCAAGCACGCCAATTTCATTACCCATGACGGCCATGCTCGGGCCGCCGACATCGAGTGGCTGTTGCGCTACGCCCGGGATGTGGTGCAGCGCCAGTTCGGCATCCGGCTGAAGCCGGAGGTGCGCGTCCTCGGACGGCACGCGGGCGCGAACGAGGAAAGCGAGGGAATGGCATGAGCAAGCGAATGGCACATGACTACGGCCGGGTTGCGGTCCTGATGGGCGGCTGGTCGGGCGAGCGCGAGGTCTCGTTGCACAGCGGCCAGGCCGTGCTGGCGGCCCTGCAGCGTCAGGGTGTGGACGCCCACGCGGTGGATCTGACCCGCGAGCGCGCGCGTAGTCTGGATCTGGAGGGTTTCGACCGCGTGTTCATCGTGCTCCACGGAGAGTGTGGCGAGGACGGCATGTTGCAGGGCTGCCTGGACATGGCGGGGCTGCCCTACACCGGCACCGGCGTGCTGGGCTCTGCCCTGGGTATGGACAAACTCGCCTGCAAGCGTCTCTGGGCGGGCAGTAACCTGCCCAGCGCGCCTTACCGCCTGCTGACCCCGGGGTTCGATCCGGAAGCGGTCGCCGATGCCCTGGGTCTGCCGCTGATCGTGAAACCGGCCCGGGGCGGTTCCAGCCTGGGCATTACCCGTGTCGATCGTGTGGCCGATCTCCCGGCGGCCTATGAGGCCGCGCGCCTGCAGCCGGGCCAGGTGTTTGCGGAGCAGTGGATCAGCGGGCGCGAGTACACCGTTGCCATCCTCGGGAACGAGCCGTTGCCGGTGGTCGAGATCCGGGCGGCCGGAGGTTTCTACGACTACCACGCGAAATACGAGGCGGACGATACCGGGTATGTCTGCCCGCCGCCGCTGGATTCCAGCGCATTACTGGAGCTGCAGTCGCTGGCGATCGCGGCCTTCGCGACGCTGGAAGGTTGTGGCTGGGGCCGGGTGGACATCCTGCAGGATGAACACGGGGACAATTTCCTGATCGAGGTCAACACCATCCCGGGGATGACCGACCACTCGCTGGTGCCCAAGGCCGCGGCGGCCGCCGGGATCGACTTCGATGCGCTGTGCCTGCGCATTCTTGATTCCAGCTTCGAGTGTGGAGGGCTGCGTTGAACGCACGTCGTACAACGCGACGCACGCGCCGGCAGCAGCGTCAGGGACCTTCGCCCCTGCGCCAGCTGGCCGGGCCGGGCCTGCGTCTGTTGGCGGGCATGGGTCTGGCCGGGGTGCTGGTGCTGGGCACGCTGGCATGGGTCCAGTTCGATGCCGATGCGTTGCTGCCGATCGAACGCATCGAGATTGGTGGCGATCCTCGGCATGCGGATGTGGATGCCGTGCGCGAGCTTGTCCGGGGGCATGCCAGGGGATTCGTCGGTGTCGAGCTGGAGTCGCTGCGCGCGGTTCTGGAGGGCTACCCCTGGATTGACAGTGTACGGCTGCGCCGGCAGTGGCCGGACACCCTGGTAGTGGAGATTCGCGAGCCGGTACCCGTGGCGCAGTGGGGCGGTGATCACCTGGTGGACCGGCGCGGTCGCCTGTTCGGCCCGGTGGACCTGGAACCATGGGCCGGTCTGCCGGCGCTGGCCGGTACCGATGGCCGCCAGGTGGTGCTGATGCATCGCTATCTGGAGGTCTCCGCGCGGCTGGCCGATGGCGGCCTGGAGGTGGTGGGACTGGAGGAGGGTGCGCGCCATGACTGGAGCATTCACTTGTCCGATGGCGTGCGCGTGCTGATGGGGCGCGATGAGGACCTGTCCCGCCTCGGACAACTGGTGCGTGCGGCCTCGGCGATTCGGGAATACCGCGAGGCACCGGTGGAACGGATTGACATGCGCTATCCGCACGGGCTTGCGGTGGCCTGGGCGGATGCCGCGGATGACGGGGCGGCAGAAGCCCGATGATACGAACGACAGGACGCATAAAGATGATGGCAAAGAAGTCGGAACCCGGTTTGATCGTCGGCCTGGATGTCGGGACGACGAAGATCGAGGCCGTGGTCGGGGAACTGACCGAGGAGGGCGAGATCGAGGTGATCGGGATCGGTTCGTCGCCCTCGCGCGGGTTGAAGAAGGGCGTGGTTGTGAACATCGAGTCCACGGTCCAGTCGATTCAGCGCGCGGTCGAGGAGGCCGAGCTGATGGCCGGTTGCGAGATCCATTCGGTCTACACCGGGATCGCCGGCTCGCATATCAAGAGTTACAACTCCACCGGCGTGGTGGCGATCAAGGATGGCGAGGTCGTGGCCGGCGATGTTGATCGGGTGATCGATGCCGCGCGTGCGATCGCCATTCCGGCCGATCAGCGCATCCTCCACGTGCTGCCGCAGGAATACATCATCGACGAGCAGGAGGGCATCCGCGAGCCGATCGGGATGTCCGGCGTGCGGCTGGAGGCGAAGGTGCACCTGGTCACCGGAGCGGTGTCGGCGGCACAGAATATCGTCAAGTGCGTGGAGCGCTGCGGGCTGCGGGTGGACGACATCATCCTGGAACAGCTGGCCTCCAGTTATTCCGTGCTCACCGAGGACGAGAAGGATCTGGGTGTCTGCCTGGTGGATGTTGGCGGCGGGACCACCGACATCGCGGTATTTGCCCACGGCGCGATCCTGCACACCGCGGTGATTCCGATTGCCGGGGACCAGGTGACCAACGACATCGCGGTGGCCCTGCGTACGCCGACCCAGTACGCCGACGAGCTCAAGATCAAGTACGCCTGCGCGCTGCGTTCGCTGGCGGATCCGAGCGAGACCATCGAGGTCCCCGGTGTTGGTGATCGCCCCGCGCGTCGGCTGTCGCGGCAGACGCTCGCCTCCGTGGTCGAGCCGCGTTACGAGGAACTGCTGCAGTTGGTGCAGGCGGAACTGCGCCGCAGCGGTACCGAGGAAATGATTGCCGCCGGGGTGGTGCTCACTGGTGGCTCTTCCCGAATGGAAGGTGTGGTGGATCTTGCCGAAGAGGTCTTCCACATGCCCGTACGCCTGGGGGTGCCGCAGCGCGTCACCGGGCTCCTGGATGTGGTGAAGAATCCGATCCACGCGACAGGGGTGGGGCTGTTGCTCTATGCCCGTCAGTCGCGTGCCGAGCAGGAGACCTGGCCCGTGAATAGCGGATTCCAGGGCGTATGGGCGCGCATGAAGCGCTGGTTTTCCGGGCAGTTCTGACTTTCGGGACCGCCAGGGTCGAGGAGGCCGGACCGCTCTCCGGTCACTACGCAGGTAATTGCGGTTTACGCACACACGCAACGAGAGGACGCAGCCATGACGTTTGAACTGATGGATACCTATAGCCAGAGCGCCACGATCAAGGTCGTAGGTGTTGGGGGTGGTGGCGGCAATGCCGTGCAGCACATGGTCAACGCGCAACTGGATGGCGTCGATTTCATCTGCGCCAACACCGATGCCCAGGCGCTGAAGAGCCTGGATTCCAAGACGCTCCTGCAACTGGGTGGTGATATCACCAAGGGCCTGGGTGCCGGGGCGGACCCGGCCGTTGGCCGCGAGGCAGCCCTGGAGGATCGCGAGCGCATTCAGGACCTGCTTCAGGGGGCCGATATGGTCTTCATTACCGCCGGCATGGGGGGTGGTACCGGTACCGGGGCCGCGCCGGTCGTGGCGCAGATTGCCAAGGAGATGAACATCCTGACGGTGGCGGTCGTTACCAAGCCGTTCCCGTTCGAGGGCAAGCGCCGCATGCAGATCGCGATGTCGGGCATCAAGGCGTTGACCGAGCAGGTCGATTCCCTGATTACCATCCCCAACGAGAAGCTGCTGACGGTGCTGGGCAAGAACACCACCCTGCTGGATGCCTTCAAGGCCGCCAATGACGTGCTGTTTGGTGCCGTCCAGGGGATCGCCGAATTGATCACCCGTCCCGGCCTGATCAACGTCGACTTCGCCGACGTGCGCAATGTGATGCGCGAGATGGGCATGGCCATGATGGGCACCGGGTCCGGCACCGGCGAGGACCGTGCCCGCCAGGCTGCGGAGGCCGCGATTGCCAGCCCGTTGCTCGAGGACATCGATATCTCCGGTGCGCGCGGCATCCTGGTGAACGTCACCGGCGGCATGGATGTCGGTATTGGCGAGTTCGAGGAGGTCGGCGAGGCGGTGAAGGCCCTGACTTCGGAGGATGCCAACGTGGTGGTGGGCACCGTGATCGACCCCGAGATGAGCGACGAACTGCGTGTGACCCTGGTGGCCACCGGGCTCGGTTCCGCGGCGACCCAGTCGGAGCGTCCGGCGGTGCGGGTGGTGGATGCGCAGCCGAAGAGGGCCGTGGGCTCCGATGTCGAGGTGGATCTGGATCAACCGACCATCAAGCGGCGAGTGGGCGATGACCTGTCGGTGGAGCATCACCAGGAGCAAGGCATTGATGTGCTGGATATTCCGGCCTTTCTGCGCAAGCAGGCGGACTGAGACGTCGGTCCATGCAGGATGCGCGGAATCCTGCAATAATGATGCAATCGTTGTGTGCATAGGAGCCCGGGAGGGCCCCGGGCTCCTCTATGCGCCCTCCTGCAAGTAGAGAGGCTCAAGTCGTTGATCAGGCAAAGAACGCTCAAGAACAGCATTCGGGCAACCGGTGTTGGTCTGCACACCGGTGAGAAGGTCGTACTGACCCTGCGCCCGGCCCCGGTCAACACCGGGATCGTGTTCCACCGCTGCGATCTTGATCCGTCCGTGGAGCTGCGCGCCTGTGCCGACAATGTTGGCGACACGCGTCTGTCCACGACGCTGGTCAGCGGCGATGTCCGGGTATCGACGGTGGAGCATCTGCTCTCCGCGATCGCGGGCTTGGGAATCGATAATCTGCACGTTGATGTCAGCGCCGCCGAGGTGCCGATCATGGACGGCAGTGCCGGTCCCTTCGTGTTTCTGCTGCAGTCCGCCGGGCTGAAGGAGCAGGATGCACCCAAGGAATTCATCCGGGTGAAGCGCAGTGTTGAAGTCCGCGAGGGCGACAAATGGGTGCGCTTCGATCCCTACGACGGGTTCAAGGTCGGTTTCTGTATCGACTTTGAACACCCCATGTTTACGGATGGCAGCCAGGTAGCCGAGCTGGACTTCTCTTCCACGTCTTTTGTGAAAGAGGTCTCGCGGGCCCGTACCTTCGGGTTCATGCGTGACATCGAGGCCCTGCGGGCGAACCAGCTGGCGCTGGGCGGCAGTCTCGACAACGCGGTGGTCCTGGACGACTACAAGATCCTCAACGAAAACGGCTTGCGTTACGACAACGAGCTGGTCAAGCACAAGATCCTGGATGTCGTTGGGGACCTGTACCTTCTGGGGCACAGCCTGATCGGGGCGTTTACCGGCCACAAGTCCGGCCACGCGCTGAACAACCAGTTGATCCGCAAGCTCGTTGCGGACGAGACGGCCTGGGAGAAGGTCACCTTCGAGGGGCCGGATGAACGGCTGCCGATCTCTTTTGGGCAACTGGCGCCGACCCCGGCCAGTTGAGCCTGCCGGGTTCGAGGCCGGTCGGCCTGGTTGTACCCAGGAGTTGGACCAGGAAGGCCTGGGGGCGGTTACGTCCGGTTTCCGGAAAAATGCGGGAGCGCGCCTGAGTCGTTACCGGCAGTCCGGAGCGGTGCAGCCTGTTCGATGAAGACTCGTTGGCCTGATTGTCGGGGATCCGTAGCAGTCACGGGAGCACATTGCGGGCGGCCAGCAGCAGGTGGGCTGGCGGCGTCGATGTATGCTCGCCGCACGCAGACAAGACACGCAGGGCAAAGCGAGCGCAGATGGCCTCCGGGATCTTCCTGATCACACGGGGCGTTGATCTGGTGCCGGGGGGCTTTGTGCGTCAGTCGTCCCGGGCCGAGTGTCGGGCGGCTCGAGCCAGCCGTTCCAGGGCGCTTGCCAGGGTGGGGTCGGTCACGCGGGCGGCCGTTTCGGACAGGATGCGTCGTGCCGTATCCGGGATCTCGCGGCGCTCCAGTGGTGCCACGGGTTCCGGCGCCCTTGGAGTCTGGCTGAGCCGGATTCGCATCTGGGTGACGCCGTCGAAACCCGCAGCGGCCAGGGTTTTCAGCAGCTCGCGCTGCTGGAACCTCAGCTCGGTTGCGAGCCCGCGCTCCGCGCAGATCGCGACCAGGGTGTCGTCGCGCACGCTGAGGGCCAGACGGCCGGCCTTCAAGGCAGCGCCCGTCAGCCCCTCCAGCGCGCGCTCTACGCGGCGGTCGCGATCCGAATATTCGGACCATTCGCGGGCAATGAAGCGGGTGATACGTTGTGGTGTCATCCCCGGCCCCGCTGGTTGTGGCAGGAACAGGACAAGAGGTTTTGCATGCAGCTGATCGTACTACGACAGGATGGCCGTTGCGCACGGGTCCCGTTCTGGGGGGTCGGATTGATGGCTGTGCTGGCCGCGTTGCTGGCCGCGTCGGTGGTGATGGCGGCCTACATGGCCGGGCAGCAGCAGCGCGAGATTGTCAAGATCCCGGTGGGTGGGACGCTGGACGGACCTTTTCTCGAGACGGTCGACCGCGAGGCCGCGCGCGCGGGCCTGAGCCAGCTGACGCAACGGGTGGTCACGCTGGAGCGGAAGCTGGCGCGTGTGGATCTGCGGATTCGGTCGGTCGGGGACAATCTTGGAGTGGATGTCGCAGACCTGGAACCGGATATGGGCGGGCAGGGCGGTCCTCTGCTGAACGCCCCCGATTCGCCTCAGGACCTGTACGAACGGCTCCTGGCCCTTGAAGACCTGCTGGAGCAGCACCGTTCGAAGGTGGGCCTGATCGACTCCGAGCTGCGTCAGGACGCAGCCCGCGAGGCACTGCAGCCCCGGCATCGCCCGGTGGAAGACGACACCTGGATCAGTTCCTCGTTCGGTTACCGCGAGGACCCGTTCACCGGCGCGCGTCGTTTCCACTCCGGCATCGATTTTGCCGGGCCCGAGGGCTCGGAGATTCGCGCCGCAGGCGGCGGCCTGGTGGTCTTCGCCGGACGTCGTGGCGGTTATGGCAAGCTGGTCGAGATTGCCCACGGCGGTGGCTTGAATACGCGCTATGCGCACAACTCCGAGCTCCTGGTCGAGTCCGGCCAGCGGGTCGAGGCGGGCGAGGTGATTGCGGCGATGGGCCGTACCGGACGCGCGACCGGCACTCACCTGCACTACGAAGTTGTCGAGGCCGGCGAGGCCCTGAATCCTCGTCCGTTCCTGCCGCCGGAGGACTGAGAGTCGGGTCCTCGGGCCTTGTGCCCGGGCACGTTCCCCGTTCCGGTGACGGGTTCGCAGCGTTTCCCCTGCGGATCGTTTATGCTTGGGAAATTGCCGATGAATATGCATGCTCGAGGTGCGTACTCGGGTTGCCCGCGGCCGGATGCGTCGTGCAGCGGATCGTGGTCCTGCTGCGCTAGCAGCGCAGCGCCGGATCGGAGTACCTGCGGTGCCAATCCCTCCGGCCCATCGCAAGAAGGGGTTTGTCAGCCCGTTGCGGATTGGGCTTCGGATACAAACGGACACACTGCGGCGTTGCGGTCCACCTTCAGCAGAATGACTGCAAGTGCCGTCACTGTGCATTCGACGCGCGCAAGCGACGCAGCAGCGAGCGTGCACATTCATCTCGTGTTTCCCTAGATCAGTTTCAGCAACCCTTCCCGGATCCCCATGGTCAAGCAGCTCGTACAGAAGATTTTCGGCAGTCGTAACGATCGCATCCTGAAGCGCTATACCCGTGCGGTGGAGCGTATCAATGCCCTTGCCGAATCCACCGAAGCCCTCGCGGTAGACGAACTGCGGCACAAGACGCAGGAGTTCCAGCGCCGTCTGGGCGAAGGCGAGGATCTGGAGAAGCTGTTGCCGGAGGCCTTCGCGGTCTGCCGTGCGATGAGTGCCCGGGTCCTGGGGCTGCGCCACTTCGATGTTCAGCTGATCGGTGGCATGGTCCTGAATGACGGCCGGATCGCCGAGATGCGCACCGGGGAAGGGAAGACCCTGGTCGCGACCCTCCCCACATATCTCAACGCCCTGGCGGGTGATGGCGTACACGTGGTGACGGTGAACGATTACCTGGCCCGGCGTGACGCCGCCTGGATGGGGGAGCTCTACCACGCCCTCGGCCTGTCGGTGGGGGTGGTCAACAGCTCCGGCGGGCTGGGTGTGGACTCTGCCTCGTTCATGTTTGATCCCGACTACCAGGCCCCCGAGGGCGGTTTTGACCGCCTGCGTCCGGTGACGCGGCGCGAGGCCTATGCGGCAGATATCACCTACGGCACCAATAACGAGTTTGGTTTCGATTATCTGCGCGACAACATGGCCTTCGCGGCCGATCAGCGGGTCCAGCGCGCGCTCAATTTCGCGGTGGTCGACGAGGTCGATTCCATCCTGATCGACGAGGCGCGTACCCCGCTGATCATCTCCGGACCCAGTGGCGACAGCTCCGAGCTGTACGAGCGCCTGAACACCATCCCGCCGCAGCTGGTGCGCCAGGAGGACGAGGAGGGCGCGGGCGATTACTTTGTGGACGAGAAGGCCAAACAGGTCTTTCTCAGTGAGGAGGGCCACGAAAAGGCCGAGGAGCTGCTGCGCGCAGCGGGGCTGCTGGAGGAACACCAGACCCTGTACGACTCGGCCAGTATCGCCGTGCTGCACCACCTGAACGCCGCGCTGCGCGCCCATGCGTTGTTCCATCGCGATGTGGACTACCTGGTACGCGATAACAAGGTGCAGATCATCGACGAGTTTACCGGTCGTATCATGGCGGGCCGACGCTGGTCCGAGGGACTGCACCAGGCGATCGAGGCCAAGGAGGGGGTGCCGATCCAGCGCGAGAACCAGACGCTGGCTTCGATCACCTTCCAGAACTATTTCCGGCTGTACGAAAAACTTTCCGGCATGACCGGCACGGCCGACACCGAGGCCTACGAGTTCAAGACCATCTACGACCTGGAAGTGGTGGTCATCCCCGGCAACAAGCCGCTGGCGCGTGATGACATGCAGGATCTGGTGTTTCTCACCCAGCCCGAGAAATACGAGGCCATCATCAAGGAGATCCAGTGGTGCGTGGATCGTGGCCAGCCGGTGCTGGTGGGGACGGCCTCGGTTGAAAGCTCGGAGCAACTGGCCGCTGCGCTGAAGAAGACGGGGATCGCGTTTGAAGTGCTGAATGCCAAACAGCATGAGCGCGAGGCTTCCATCATCGCCCAGGCCGGGCGTCCGAAGGCGGTGACCCTGGCCACCAATATGGCCGGTCGTGGTACCGACATCGTACTGGGGGGCTCGCTGGATGCAGAGCTTGCCGACGTCGATGCCGACGACACCGCGCGGCGCGACCAGATCAAGGCCGACTGGCAACAGCGTCACGATCAGGTCCTGGAGGCCGGGGGCCTGCACATTATCGGTTCCGAACGCCACGAGTCGCGCCGCATCGATAACCAGCTGCGCGGCCGTTCCGGGCGTCAGGGGGACCCCGGCTCCAGCCGCTTCTTCCTGTCGCTGGAAGACAACCTGATGCGGGTATTCGCATCCGAGCGCGTCCGCGGGCTGATGCAGCGCCTGGGCATGAAAGAAGGCGAAGCGATCGAGAATGCCTGGGTGTCACGGGCGATCGAGAATGCGCAGCGCAAGGTCGAGGCGCACAACTTCGATATCCGCAAGCAGCTGCTGGAATACGACGACGTTGCCAACGATCAGCGCCGGGTGATTTATGATCAGCGCGCCGAACTCCTGACCAGCGAGGATATCAGCGAGACCATCGATACCCTGGTCGAAGATGTCGTCAACGCCCAGATCAGCCTGTATCTGCCGCCGGGTTCGATTGAAGACGAATGGGATATCGAGGGCCTGCAGCAGGCCCTCAACGGCGAGTTCGGCATCGATCTGCCGCTGCAGCAGTGGCTGGATGACGAGGAGGACCTCCACGAGGAGCCCCTGCGCGAACGCATCGTCGCGCATGCCCGGGAGATTCTCGGAGACAAGCGCGAGCAGTTGGGTGACGAGACCATCCACCGCCTGGAGCGCGACGTCATGCTGCAGGTGCTCGACAGTCAGTGGAAGGAACATCTTGCTGCGATGGACTACCTGCGCCAGGGTATTGGCCTGCGCGGCTATGCCCAGCGCAACCCGAAGCAGGAATACAAGAAGGAAGCCTTCGCGATGTTCCAGTCGTTGCTGGAACGCATCAAGCATGATGTCGTGAAGTTCCTGCTGCGCATGCAGCTGCGTTCGCCGGAGGAGCTTGAGGCCCTGAAACCGAAGAAGACTGCGCCGGCCGAGGACGACCTGGAGTTCCAGCACCAGAATCCCGACAGTGCCCTTGCCGCCGAGAGCGGGGCTGAATCCGGCGCGCGCGAGCCGGTGAACGGTGGCGACGCCCCGTATCGCCGTGAGGAACCCAAGCTGGGACGCAACGATCCCTGCTGGTGCGGCTCGGGCAAAAAATTCAAGCACTGCCACGGCAAGCTGTAGGCCGGGCCCTGCCACGGAATCGGACCCATGGCCGTAGGACTGCATGCGCCGGAGGCGCTGGACCCGGTACCCGGTATCCGCCTGGCCGCCACGGCGGCCGGCATCCGCTATGCGGGGCGCGATGACCTGGTGCTGATCGACGCGGGAGCGGATGCTGCGATCGCAGCGCTGTACACCACCAATGCCTTTCGGGCGGCCCCGGTGGTGGTGGCGGCGGAGCATCAGGCGGCTGGGCAACCACGCTGGTTACTGATTAACGCCGGCAACGCCAATGCCGGGACGGGCGCACCCGGCCTGGATGCGGCGCGTGCCTGCTGCGACGCCCTTGCTGCGGTGACCGGCGGCAGGCCTGCTGCGGTCCTGCCGTTCTCCACCGGGGTAATCGGCGAGCCCCTGCCGGTGGAGCGCATCACCCACGCGTTGCCGGCCCTGGATGCCGCCCTGGCTCCGGATGCCTGGATGCAGGCAGCGCACGCGATCATGACCACCGATACCGTGGTCAAGGGTGCGAGTCGCCGCGTGGCCCTGTCCACCGGGGAGGTCACGCTGACCGGGATTGCGAAGGGGTCGGGGATGATTCACCCCGATATGGCCACCATGCTGGCCTTCATCGGCACCGACCTGGCGATCGACACGGAGACCCTCACGGACCTGCTGCGTCAGGCGAATGCCGAGAGCTTCAATGCCATCACCGTGGATGGCGACACCTCGACCAACGATGCGGTGGTCTGCATGGCCAGTGGCGCAAGCGGCGCCGGACTGGCCACGGCGGCGGACCGTGCCGCCTTCGCTGCAGCACTGGACACGGTTTGCCTGGAGCTGGCTCAGGCGATCGTCCGCGATGGCGAGGGGGCGACCAAGTTTGTGACGGTGGAGGTCATGGGCGCGAGAACCCGTGGCGAGGCCGCGGCGGTCGCCGAGACCGTTGCGCTGTCGCCGCTGGTCAAGACCGCGCTGTTTGCCTCGGATCCGAACTGGGGACGCATCCTGGCCGCCGTGGGCCGGGCGGGTGTCCCCGACCTCGTGATCGAGCGGATTGCGATCCGGGTGAATGACGTCGACATCGTATGTGATGGCGGCCGTGCGCCCGACTATGCAGAGACCGCAGGTCAGGAGGCCTTCGCCGCCGAGGAGATCCATATCGCCATCGACCTCGGTCGGGGCAATGCCTGCGCGCGCAAGTACACCTGCGACTTTTCCCACGAGTACGTGCGCATCAATGCCGAGTACCGCTCCTGATCCGGCCGCGGAGCTCGTCGAGGTCGCCGTCGGTCTGATCCGGGATGCGGCGGGTCGTGTCCTGGTTACGCGGCGCCGGGCCGGCGGGCACCTGGCCGGGTTGTGGGAGTTCCCTGGGGGCAAGGTAGCTGCGCACGAGTCGGCCGCGGCGGCCCTTGCACGCGAACTCCATGAGGAGCTGGGCATCCGCGTGGATGCGGCCACCCATTGCCTTTCCATCCCTCACGACTACCCTGAACGACGTGTAATGCTGCGGGTGTTCCGGGTGACGAAATGGGCGGGACATCCCGAGGGCCGCGAGGGGCAGCCGCTGGAGTGGCGGCCACCGTCGGCCCTGGATGCGACGGATTTCCCGGCGGCCAACGCGCCGATGCTGGCGCTGCTGACGCTGCCGAGCACGTGCCTTATCACGCCGTCGCCCCGCTCGGCGGGCGCGATGGGCGAGGTGATTGAGCGTGTGGAACAGGCCCTGGCGGCTGGCTGCGCCGGGATGGTGCAGGTGCGGGCGCCGCATCTGGAACGCGACGATTACCTGGAGCTGCTGGCGGGCGTGCTGGGGCGGGCCGAGCCGCGTGCGATCCCGGTGCTGGCGAATGCGCCGCCGCAGTGGTTGACGGCGTTTCCCCGGGTCGGGCTGCATCTGCCTGAACATCGCTGGCGCGAACTGGAACGCCGGCCGCCGGGTTTCGGTCGGGTGGCGCTTGCGGTACATGATCGTGCCGGGCTGGATCGCGCGGCGGCGCTGGGTGCGGACTTCGCGATATTGAGCCCGGTCCGGGCGACGGCGACCCATCCTGCGGCCGTCCCCCTGGGCTGGCAGCGTTTTGCACAGCTGGTACGTGGCGCCGCATTGCCGGTGTACGCCCTGGGAGGGATGGACTGCGCCAGTTTGTCCCGGGCGCAGGCAGCCGGTGCGCAGGGCATCGCGGCGATACGAGGTCTGCTCGCAGGCTGAGTTGGATGTGAACCCGCCGCGTGCGCTGCCGCGCTCGGTGGCTCAGAGCGCGCAGCAGCAGAGCTGGAACGGGACATCGTGCTTGGCCGGTACGGGGCGTTCGCGGAAGTCTCCGGGCATCAAAAAGCGAACCGTGAAGCGCTGGCGGCCCCCGCTGATCTCGGGATAGACGCCCAGCTCCGTGTTCACGCTGACTCGAATGAGTTGCCAGGCATGTGTGTTGTCCAGGGTGCGCTGGAAGTAGCCGCCCTCGGCGGTGACGGCTTCCGTGCTCCCCGATTGGCGCATGAAGTGCAGCACCTGCGTCGTCGCTTCGGCGACGGTGTTCAGCGGCTCGAACCACTCCAGCAGGAGCTCGCGGCGGGTCGATTCCGGGTGTTCCAGCCAGTAGTGATAGATCGGCAAGTCGAAATCGAAGACTCCGCCCGGGAGGGCCATACGCTGGCGCAGGCTGGAAAAGAACTCGCTGCCGCGGACGCGATGGTCGAGGGCGCCGGCCTGGGCCTCCAGGGCATCGTGCAGGCGCTTCTGCGCGGCCATGGTCTCGTCGAAGCGTTCGGCGTCGACGCCAGGCAGGTTGGCCAGTCGATTCAGGTTTGCGGTCTGGCGCTCGATCTCGGCCATCAGTTCACGCTTGATGTCGACGCGCGTGACCAGTGCATAGATGTCGACCAGTGCGGCCAGGGCCTCGTGATGGTCAAACGGCCCTCCGGACGCCAGGGCATCGCCAAAACGCGCTCCCAGCGCCTCCAGCCGCAGCAGCAGGCGCACGCGTTCGTGGAGCGGTTGTTCGAAGGTCAGAGACTGGTTCACGGCGTTCCCGCACGAGAAGGAGGGCTGGGTAATCGGAAGATCCGCCCAGTATCAGGGATTCGAGGGAAGGTTTTCTACCCGTCAGAAGGCCTGGTTGTGCAGCCGGCGCAGGGCGGCGTCGCAATCGGCGACCTGTTGCGCCAGCTCGGTATCCGTGATCGTACCCGTGTTGTGGATGGTGCGGTCCGCACGCCGGCGCCGTTCTTCGCGGTTCATCTGGGCCTCGATGATGGCCTCTACATCGGCCTGGCTGTGGCCGTCACGCTGGCGTACCCGCGCGACCTGCTCGGAGGGGTCGCAATCGACCACGATCACATGGTCGAAATGCGTCTCCCAGCCGGCCTCGAACAGCAGAGGCACCACGACCAGTGCATATGGGGTGTCGTTCGGGAGTTGCGCCAGGCGTTCCTCGATTGTGGCCCGGACGGCCGGATGCACGAGGCCTTCGAGGACCTGGCGCTCGCCGGGGTCGGTAAAGACTTTGCTGCGCAGGGCACCGCGGTCGAGGTGCCCCCGAGCATCCAGAACGCCGGGCCCGAAGTGATGCACGATGGCGGCGTGGAGTGTGTGCCCGGGGGCCTGCAGTTCGCGGGTGATCGTGTCGGCATCGAGTACCGGAACCCCCAGGCTCGAAAACAAAGTGCCGACCCGGCTCTTGCCGCAACCGATCCCTCCGGTGAGTCCGACCCGCAGCATGGCCGCCTCCCTACAGACCTTGCGGGAAATAGAGGACCGCCAACTGATCGCCCCAGAGCAGCGTCAGCCAGCCGGCGGCGGCGAGGTAGGGGCCGAACGGGATGGGGATATTGCGATCGCGCCCGCGCAGCAGGATCAGGGCGATCCCGACCACCGCTCCGACCAGAGAGGCCAGCAACAGGATGACCGGCAGGGCCTGCCAGCCCAGCCAGGCGCCGAGTGCGGCCAGGAGCTTGAAGTCGCCGAAGCCCATGCCTTCCTTGCCGGTCAGCAGTCGGAAGCCATGGAAGACCAGCCACAGGATCAGGTAGCCGGCTGCGGCCCCGATGACAGCGGACTGCAGGTCGGTAAAGGTGCCTGGTATGTTGACCAGTAGCCCCAGCCATAGAAGCGGCAGGGTGAGCTGATCGGGTAGCAGGGTGGTGCGGGCATCGATGCCGGCGGCCGCGATCAGCACTGCGGTCAGGACCAGCGCCAGCAGCCCTGCGGCACTGGGTCCCAGTTGCCAGATTGTGACGATGAACAGCAGAGCGGTCAGCGCCTCCACCGCAGGATATTGCCAGCTGATGCGGGTGCCGCAGCCGGGACAACGCCCGCGCAGGAACAGGATGCTCAGCAGAGGGATGTTCTCCAGCGCTCGGATGGGGCGCTGGCATTGCGGGCAGCGCGAGCGGGGGCGCAGCAGATCGAAGGGTTCGCGGTCCTCCGCCTCCGTTGGCGGGTGTTCGAGGATCGCGCGCGCCTCCTGCTCCCAGCCGCGTTCGAGCATCACCGGCAGGCGTGCGATGACGACATTGAGGAAGCTGCCGATCAGCAGGCCCAGCAACCCCGCGATCGGTATGGCCCAGCCCTCCAGCACGACGGCCGTCTCGGCAAGCATCCTAGGAACCCACCCACCCATGTGCACGTTCGGGGTCGGATCCGTTCGGCGTGCGTTCAGGGGGCGATGGGTGCCCTGCGGTGATTCCTCCCAAAAAAGACGGGGCGTCAATACCTCGGGTGCGCCCGGTTTGGATGTCGCCGGTGTCATTGCAGACAGGTGGCCGAGTCCCGGCTTGGAGTCGCCCGTGGGGCCGGCTATCCGCTCCGGCGTGGTGCCATGAATCCATCTCGAACGCGCGCGCAGATGCGCGACCCGCTGCGTGGTGGGCCCTGCCCTGGGGCCCCCGGGGGGATGACTCGAATGTGTTCATCGCTCCGCTGGCCCCTAAATCACCTGGCCCATCTGGAAGATCGGCAGATACATGGCAATGACCAGGCCGCCCACCAGCACGCCCAGGACCACCATGATCAACGGTTCCAGCAGGCTGGACAGGCTGTCCACGGCGTTGTCTACCTCTTCCTCGTAGAAGTCGGCGACCTTCGAGAGCATGGCGTCCAGGGAACCGGACTCTTCACCGATGGCCACCATCTGCACCACCATATTGGGAAAGACGGCCGTGTTGCGCATGGACCACTGCAGCTGCCCCCCGGCCTCGGTCTCGTCACGCATGCGCAGCGTGGCCTCGCGGTAGACGGCGTTGCCGGTAGCGCCGGAGACCGAGGTCAGGGCATCCACCAGCGGGACCCCGGCCGAGAACATGGTGGAGAGGGTGCGTGCGAAGCGTGCAATCGCAGCCTTGCGCAGGATGGGGCCGAAGGCCGGGATCTTCAGGCTGACAATGTCGAGGAATCGCGCGAAGCGTGGTGACCGGCGCTTGACCTGCACGAAGATGAACCCGAGCGCCACCATGGCCCCGAGGATGGCCCACCACCAGCGCTGAGTGAATTCCGAAAGCTCGACCACCATGCGGGTGAAGACCGGGAGGTCGGCCCCAAAGCCCCGGAAAAGGGCCTCGAACTGCGGGACTACGTAGATCAGCAGGATGGCCGTCACCACGATCGCGACGACGATGACCGCTGCCGGATAGAACAGGGCCTTCTTGATCTTGGCCTTCAGGGCCTCGGTCTTCTCCTTGTAGGTCGCGACCTTGTCCAGCAGGGTCTCCAGTGTCCCCGCCTGTTCGCCAGCCTCGACCAGGTTAATTACCAGGTCATCGAAGTATTTTGGCTGGTTGCTCAACGCCTTGGCGAAGGTCTCGCCGCCTTCTACGTCCGCTTTCAGCTTGAGCACGAGATCGCGCATCGCGGGTTTTTCATTGCCGCGTCCGACGATCTCGAAGGCCTGTACCAGCGGCACGCCGGATTGCAGCATGGTGGTCATCTGACGCAGGAAGTAGGCGATATCCGCCGGCACGATCTTCTTGCCGCTGCCGGAGAACAGCGATTTCGGCTTTTTGCGGATCCTGGTGACATTGATGCCGTTACGCCGTAATTCGGCACGTGCGTTGGCCTCGTTGTCGGCGGGTATTTCGCCCTTTACCCGGTTGCCATGCTTGTTCAGCCCTTCCCATGTGTAAACGGTCCCGGAATCGGCCATCCCCCTGTCCCCCTGTAGCTGGTGACCTCCAGCGAAACACTGATTACTGTACGCGCTCGCTGCTGCGTTGCCTTTGCGTGCGTTTCGTGTGCGGTGACTGGCGTGCAGTCGTTCTGCACACAGGAACTGCAACGCCACACACCCGCCCGATTTCGATCAACAACGGGAGGCAGAGCCCTTCGGGGCTGGCTCCCCGGGTTCCCCGGTCCTGCGTTGCGTCGCGTGCGGGTAGAAGCTCTGCCCGCTGCAGGATGCGCCTGGTCTCGGGACAACCGGGGTACCAGCGCGAGTGAGTACATGGATCCGTGTTTCCCTAGTCCTTGGTCACGCGATTGACTTCCTCGAGGCTGGTCAGCCCCTTCATTACCTTCATCAGACCGGCGCGGCGCAGGTCCTCGATTCCTTCCTTTCTTGCCTGCTCCGCAAGCTGCATAGAGTTGTAACCCTCCAGGATGCCGCGCTGCATCTCTTCGCTGATTGGCAAGACCTGGTAAATGCCCAGTCGGCCCTTGTAGCCGTTCGTACACTGGTCGCAGCCGACGGCCCGATAGGCCGAGACCCCGGCCTGGATGTCGGCATCGGTAAAGCCCTCCTTGCGCAGGACCTCTTCGGGGAGGTCCTCCGGTTCCTTGCAGTTTGGACACAACCGCCGCGCCAGGCGCTGGGCGATGATCAGCAGGATGGAGGATGCGATGTTGTAGGGGGGGACGCCCATGTTGGCGAGGCGTGTCAGGGTTTGTGGTGCGTCATTGGTGTGTAGCGTTGACAGCACGAGGTGCCCGGTCTGGGCGGCTTTGATTGCGATCTCGGCCGTTTCGAGGTCGCGGATTTCCCCGACCATGATGACGTCCGGATCCTGGCGCAGGAAGGCGCGCAGGGCGCTGGCGAAGGTCAGGCCCACCTTCGGGTTGACGTTGACCTGGTTGACCCCGGGCATATTGATTTCTGAAGGATCTTCGGCGGTGGAGATGTTGCGGTCCGCCGTGTTCAGGATGCCAAGGCCGGTGTACAGCGACACCGTTTTCCCCGAGCCCGTCGGCCCGGTCACCAGGATCATGCCGTAGGGCCGTTTGAGGGCATTGAGGTAGGCCTCCTTCTGGTGCTCCTCATAGCCCAGTTGGTCGATACCAAGAGACGTGCTGCTCGGGTCCAGAATACGCATCACGATCTTTTCGCCGTACAGCGTTGGCAGGGTACTGACCCGGAAATCGATGGCACGGGTACGCGACAGCTTAAGCTTGATCCGGCCGTCCTGTGGTACCCGGCGCTCGGCAATGTCCATTCGCGACATGACCTTTACCCGGGCGGTGATACGCGGGGCCAGCGAATTCGGCGGGTGGGCCACTTCATGCAGCACGCCATCGATACGGAAGCGCACCCGGAAATCCTTCTCGAACGGTTCGAGATGAATGTCCGAGGCCTTGCGATTGATTGCATCCACCAGAAGTTTGTTGACGAAGCGCACGACCGGAGCGTCGTCGACGCCGTCAGTCGGTTGCGTGGTTTCCTTGTCCTCCTCGCCGGAATCAATCGCCAGACTGTCCAGGCCTTCATCGCCAAGATCGCCGAGTAACGAGGTGGCAGCGCTCAGGGCGCGGTCGATCATGCGGTCGAGCTTGCGCGGCTCGACCAGTACCGCCTCCGTTGGCATTCCGGTGGCGAACTTGAATTCGTCCGTGGCACCCAGGTTCGTGGGATCCGAGACTGCGATATAAAGCCGGTTGCCGCGTACGATCAGGGGCAGCGCGTGGTGCTTCTGGATCAGCTTCTCGTTGAGGTGTTCCTTCGGCAGCAGTTCGTGGTCGAAGCTGGCCAGGTCCAGAACGGGCAGACCGAACTCCTCGGCGGCTGCCTCTGCCAGGCGTGCCTCGGCTACGCCACCCTTGGTGGCGAGCAAGTGGGTCAGAGGTGTCTGTTTGGACAGGGACTCCTCGACCAGTTGCGACGCAATGTCTTCTGCAATCAGGTCGGCCTCGACCAGACGCTTTGCCAGCCCGGGGAGCCGCGGTGTCGTAGTGGAGTTCGCCATGGATCTCTGCGTCAAACCTCGTTGGTCCGTCCCACTCTACGTGCGTCCGTCAAGGAAGGGAAACGCGTCGATAATGCTGACCGTTCTTCAGGCGTCTGTTGCTGCCACACAACACCAACCGGTTCACGGCTGTACCCGGATCATAGGAAGCCGCCCCACGCCGCACAAGTCCGTTCTGGCGGCCCGCGTCGTGACCCCGATCTGCGTTCGGCCCTGCGGATGACAGGCGCCCGGCACCCTCGCCAGTTGCCTACAGAGCTGCTTGCCAACGGTCAGGAAGGCGATCGTCATGATGGTCCCGTCCCTGCGGTCGGGCGGTCTGCTCGTGCCCGCTGGTCGGTTCTGACGGGTGCCTGCGGCGATTTTCCCCCGGCATCAATGCCATGGCGCTTTTGCTTCGAGCCCTCGGCGGTGCGCGCCTGGCACCTTTACCTCAGAGGATTCCATGCGTGCGACCCGGATCCCGATATTGTCCGGTGTTTCCCTTGACGCTGCCGTTCGTGCTGGTCCAGAATATGCGGCTTGATCGAGGAGGGATACCCAAGCGGTCAACGGGGGCAGACTGTAAATCTGCTGGCTCAGCCTTCGGAGGTTCGAATCCTCCTCCCTCCACCATCAGTTTTTTAAGCCAGCGGCCAGTTACTTGGGCGGTGGTTCAGCAAGCCAGGGTTCTGCGGGTGTAGTTCAATGGTAGAACCTCAGCCTTCCAAGCTGATGATGTGGGTTCGATTCCCATCACCCGCTCCAGAGCGGGTCCATTCTGGCCTGTAAGCAGGCGGGAAAGGCCCTGGCAGCAGTACTGGCTCATGTAGCTCAGTCGGTAGAGCACTTCCTTGGTAAGGAAGAGGTCACCGGTTCGAATCCGGTCATGAGCTCCATATTCAATGTCAGCGTAACAACCTGCGTCGCTACTGTGTTTTAGCGTCACGATCCGGGGAAACGAGAGATGTCCAAGGAAAAGTTCGAGCGTAAGAAGCCGCATGTAAATGTGGGGACGATTGGTCATGTTGACCATGGTAAGACGACGCTGACGGCGGCGCTGACTGTGGTGCAGGGCAAGAAGTATGGCGGCGAGTCGCGCGCGTACGATCAGATCGACAACGCGCCGGAAGAGAAGGCGCGCGGGATCACGATTGCGACGGCGCACGTGGAGTACGAATCGGACGGTCGTCATTACGCGCATGTGGATTGCCCCGGGCACGCGGACTACGTGAAGAACATGATTACGGGAGCGGCGCAGATGGACGGCGCGATCCTGGTGGTATCGGCGGCCGATGGCCCGATGCCGCAGACGCGCGAGCACATTCTGCTGGCGCGTCAGGTAGGTGTGCCGCACATTGTGGTGTTCCTGAACAAGGCGGACATGGTGGATGATCCGGAGCTGCTGGAGCTGGTGGAGATGGAGGTTCGCGATCTGCTGTCCTCCTATGATTTCCCGGGCGACGACACGCCGGTGATCACGGGTTCTGCGCTGAAGGCGGTTGAGGGCGACGAGTCCGAGATTGGCGCGCAGGCGATTCAGAAGCTGATTGACGCGATGGACGAGTACATCCCCGAGCCGGAGCGCGCGGTGGACGGAGACTTCCTGATGCCGGTGGAAGACGTGTTCTCGATCTCGGGCCGCGGCACGGTGGTGACCGGTCGTATCGAGCGTGGTGTGGTCAAGGTGGGCGAGGAGATCGAGATTGTCGGTATCCGCGACACCCAGAAGACCACGGTCACGGGTGTCGAGATGTTCCGCAAGCTGCTTGACCAGGGCGAAGCGGGCGACAACGTGGGCATTCTGCTGCGTGGTACCAAGCGCGACGAGGTGCAGCGTGGTCAGGTGCTGTGCAAGCCGGGTTCGATCAACCCGCACACGCATTTCGAGGCCGAGGTGTACATCCTGGGCAAGGACGAGGGAGGCCGTCATACCCCGTTCTTCAACGGCTATCGCCCGCAGTTCTACTTCCGGACGACCGACGTGACGGGTTCGGTGGATCTCCCGGAGGGCACCGAGATGGTGATGCCGGGTGACAACGTGAAGATGACCGTGGCGCTGATCAGTCCGATCGCGATGGAAGATGGTCTGCGCTTCGCGATCCGCGAAGGTGGCCGCACCGTCGGTGCCGGCGTCGTCTCCAAGATTATTGAGTGA
>NZ_KB907128.1 GCF_000381825.1 Thioalkalivibrio sp. ALJT | reverse complement strand
TGATTTCTCGGGTTCGAATCCTCGTACCTCGCGGGCCAGACATGCAAAAGGGGCCACATGGGCCCCTTTGCTGAATCTGGCGGAGAGGGAGGGATTCGAACCCTCGATACGGGGTTACCGTATACACACTTTCCAGGCGTGCGCCTTCGACCGCTCGGCCACCTCTCCATTGGTTTCGCAACCCACGATCCGTCACGAAGCGCGTTAGCCTAAACCAGCCGACAACCATTCGCAACGTGAGACCATCAAACCGCAAACATGGACCACCCTTGATCGGCCCTGTCTACGCCCGAGATCCCGGATAACCGCTGTCCGGTTCCCGGGATGCCAGACGCCTCGGAACACCAGAAGCCCGCTACGGGAGCCGGCCTCGGCAGTCAACCCGAGCCGGGCCCATGGTCGGACCCGGGCAGGGGCGTCGCGCGCGAGACGTGCGCCAGCGGGGCACCGCGGCATTCCCGCCTGAGCGGCAGACAAAAAAAACCCGGCGCAGATCGCGCCGGGTCTCCCGCAGGGCGGAGATACTCAGGCGTTGCGCAGGAACCTGCGACCCGCCACCAGGCCCAGCAGACCCAGCCCGAACAGCGCCAGCGTACCCGGTGTCGGCACCGGCGCCGCTTCACGCGATACGGTCGCCGTTATCGTGCTGCTACCCCCAAGAACACTGCCCGAAACGTCCACATCGGAGAAGTCGACGAACAGCAGGCTGTCACCGAGGTCAATCGGAGAGGGCTGCGTATCCCAGACAAGCGAACCGCCCGTGAATGCGCCGAGAAAACCGGTATTCCTGACCGCCTGGCCCTCGCCTTCCGCCGACACGGTCGGCTGCGAGAACACAAGCTCTGCATCCACAGTTCCGCTGGAAGAACTGCCGCCGGCGGTCATGGTAATGGTTGCGAAATCGAAGGTGTTCGAATCCCCGATATCCAGCACGAAAGACGCCCAGTTACCCGACAAAGCACCGGTCTGGAGTGTCGTCACGTTACTCACGTCATTCGAGATCGAGGAATTCAACCACGAAGGGTTGACCGTGATCGGTGCAGCATGTGCGGCTGCACCCCAGGCCGTGAACAGAAGTCCCGCCAGCGCGGCTGAGGTCAGTTTTAATCCTTTCATATTTTCTACTCCAAGAGTTCCTTAGCTTCCGTTTGGTACCGACACTGCAAATACTGCGGCTGATGTTGCCTTGCTACCCTGCTGGCCGGCGCGTTCGCAGCAACGCTGCTTGACAGGTGAGCAAGCACAATCCGCGCCACAAGCAGGAACCCATTGATTTTTATAGGGTCCATCGAATCCGGAACGGTGCAATGCCAGCGCCATGTAAAGTCTGTCGACAAACCAGCCGAACGCAAAACGGGCCGAGCAAGACCGGAACAAACACCTCCGTCCCCGGCGATTCCTGCAACGATTGATTCGGCCTCACCCCCTCTATAGAGCTAATCCATTGGTTTTTATGCGGAAGGGGGGGGCGACCTGGAACGTCAATCACGCCACCCTCGCGGCTGCACGGCATCACCCGCAACGATTGGCCGGACACAACAGGCCCCCAGAGAGGGGCCAGAGGGTCATCGCTGGCTGAATCCGGACCGGTCATACGCAGCGCCCATGTGTAAAGATTTTCGACGCAGCAAAAGATTGAAACGGAACAGACCCGCGGCCAAGCCCCCATGGACGATCGTGTTCAGGCGGTCTGGTGTGGTGACAAGCCTGCCGCACAGGCCTTGTCGGGCGACAGGACCGTCACAAGGGCCATCCACGCCATCAGCCATTCCGGACGCATACGGCCATGCCATGGTCCTTGCCTGTTCCTCATCGCCTCCCCGCAAGATGAACCGCAACAGCCCATGCAGGAGATCCACACACGGGTGACGCCCCATGGCAACGGGCGACATCGAGCGAACACCCCGGCCCGCACAATGCGAGGCCAGCGCCTCTTCCGCCAGCCGCAACCCCGGCGTTCACCCGGGTCAACCGAGTTCTACTGGCCGAACGAGCTCCAAGCAGATTATCGCCCGGTACCCTGGTGGAGCTCGTTGCGCCTTTCTCGTGCGCTGCGAGCCCCCGTGAGGCCCGCGATTGGGCTAACGTTAATGAGTATCCACTCAACAGCGCGCGCCGCCGCACGCGCCACACAGGGAGGAGCATCCATGACGACGTTCGACGAGGCACTGCAGGTGGTGTTACGACACGAAGGCGGATACGTCGACCACCCGGAGGACCCGGGAGGCCAGACCAATCTGGGCATCACGCTGGGGACCTTGCGCCGCTGGCGCCAGCAACGGGGCGAACCGGAACCGGATGACACCGACATCCGCGAGCTGACCCCGCAACAGGCGGGCGAAATCTACCGATCCTGGTACTGGGACGCCTGCCAGTGCGACACCCTGCCCCCTGCCCTGCGCCTGCCCGTTTTCGACGCAGCCGTGAATCAGGGTCCGGCCCGCGCGATCCGCTTCCTGCAGAGTGCGGCCGGCGCCACAGTGGACGGCATCATAGGACCCCAGACCCGCGGCGCGGCCAGCGCTGCCGATCCAGCCGAACTCCTGCGCGATTTCATGGCGCAGCGGGCACAGCATTACGCCGGGCTGAACCACGTATCCACCTTCGGGCGGGGATGGTATCGCCGGCTGTTCGATGTTCATTCCCATGCCATGAAAGCGCTGTAAGTCGGACGCAGCTGCTGATCGTGCAAGCCTTCGGCACCGGGCACTGCGTACCTGGCGCTCGTCACATGCTGGCGATCAGCGCGAGCGCGAGCCCGCGGAACCCAGACTCACTGCGCCCGCTCTGACGAGTGCGCTGCGGCAAGCGCCAATTGCGCCTTTCACCCGCTGCCTCACCGGGACCCGTTCAGAGCCCTGGCCGAGCGTTCCGGTGAGGCACAGTCGGTTTGCCAGCCGTTTCTGCAGGATCTCGCAGTGCTCGGGCTTCGGGCTTCGGGCTTCGGGCTTCGGGCTTCGGGCTTCGGGCTTCGGGCTTCGGGCTCAAGAGTATGGTTCCGGCGCCCTCCTCCAGCGAGCGATATCCTCCGCCACCTGCGCGGCGCCGGGCGCATGGCTGCCCCCCGGAATCACGGATCCATGGACACGCCCGGTATACTGCGACGCTGACTCCCCCACAAAATCGAGGCGTTTCCATGAAGAAACTCACGAAACCCCTATTGATGCTTGCGATGTGTCTGCCATGGTGGGCCGGGCCAGTTCATGCGCTGGACGGCGACACGATCGACCGCTGGATGGCGGCAACCCAGGAACTCAACGAGTGGACCGCGCAACAATCCGAGGTCCAGGAACCGGCGATGGGCGTCCACGACGAGGCCTCGATGGAAGAAGTCCGACAGGCCATCGAACAGATGACGCGTATCGAACAACAGGCACAGGAGATCGTCGCGCGTCACGGCTTCGAGAACAGCACCGAACTGACCAACATCGGCTCGCGCGTCCTCAACGCCCGTCTTGCACTGGAAATGGAGCGCCGCATCCCGGAGATGGAACGCCAGCTGGAGGAAAACCTGCAGCGCATCGAGGACGATCCGAACATGCCGGCGGAGCAGAAGGCCATCATGCGCGACGCCCTGGAACAGCAGCGCGAGACCCTGCGCGATGCCACACCGCCCGAAGTACCGGATCAGGATATGGACGCAGTGCGCGCCCGCGAGGACGAACTGGAGGCCCTGTTCGGCCACTGAGATCGGGGTCCCCTCATGGCGAGGGGATACCTCCCTTGCAAGCGAGGCCCCACCGGACCGGTGAGCAACCTCAGCCGAACCACCCCGGCCTGCGGTCGCGATAGTGGGGCCCAGACGTGGCCCGACACGCGTGATTTGCGGTGGAATGACCTCCTTCCCTGGAGGTCATCATCTGGTGGACCGAACCGGCCGAGGCGAACTCGAGTGATGCGTAGACTCGACCGCGCTCTGACGTTCTACCAATGATGACCACGGTCCGGCCCCCGTTATGGCCTCAGAGGTTCAGACCTGTCCCATGACGGTGAAGCTCTTGATAAAGGGCTTGGCCATACGCGGGTCCTTCAACATCCCCTTGTAATCACCCACCAGGAACTTGATCTTGCCGGTCGTGAAGGCGCTCCCCAGGCCCATCATGCCCGGCGGCTTTTCCATCCACTTGCGCCACTGTTCCTCACTGGCCCGAAGATCCCACTTCATCTCCTCGCCGTTATAGGCCCCACCCGCAACGGCCTTGCCATTTTCGACCGTCAGCACGCCAATCGGCTTGTCGTCGCCGGGATAGCCGTACCCGATCACGCTGTTGAAGTCGATCTTGGCCAGCGCATCGGACAGCTCGGGTTCCGCATTCCATTTCTCAACGAACGCCTTCATCCATTCATCAGAAAAAAGTTCTGCCATCTTGTGTCTCCTCGTTTATGTTTTGTACTTGGGCGTGACCCCATGCACACGGTGCCGCGGAACCCTCGGAACTTCAACTCAGCACCCTCCACAATCTGAATCGAGTCCGCGACGACTGCCCGCTCCAGCGAAGGCACAGGGTCAGAACCTGCCTGTTGCCTCCGCCGCAAACCTGAAGGGTACATGGCAAGGTCCGCCCCATGTGAACCGCACAGCAGGACCCTACGAGATGCGGATGTGCTCCCGGGGACCTCAACGGGCGACGGGTACACGATCCCAGTACTGCATGGCCGAAAATTCGCCTTCGATCCGGAAGCCGTCACTGCCCCCCAGATCGTCCAGCGGGGTCGCCGTACCTTCCACCTCCAGATCACCCCGCAACGTGCCGTCCGGTTCGGCGGCATCCAGCCGGACTTCTCCGCTCACGCCCTGGCCGACCATCAGATATTCGATGTTGCCGAGTTCGCTGACATCGCCAACCAGCAGGTGCGCAGCCAGCCGGCCCTCGGCCGCTGCACCGTGCGGATCGGCGGCGACCTCCAGGGTGGCGGTGTCACCGGGAACGCCCGCACCCACTCGAGTAAAGATCATGCAGGCGGTCGTCTCCAGCTCCGGCAGGAAGGCCTCCACCACCAGCGCAAATCCGTCGCCCTGCTCCGTATCCTCCTGACCACCCCAGGCCGCCTGCCCAAGCAGCGCACCCGAGTGGGCCCCTTCCATCGCACCGTCGAAGGTCGCCTGCTCGTTCAGCATCGACCCCAGCTCCTCGCGGGACATATCGGTGGGCAATGGAATGCAGGCATCCAGCATCTCGGCGAGCAAGGGCGGAGTCCGCAGGTATTCGAGGGCAGCCGCATTGGCGCGCGGATATTCTTCCAGCGCGGCGTAATCCGGCGCTTCGGCCACGGCGCTGAATTCCGTGACCGCGATCTGGTAGGCAATGCCCGAGGCCTGACCGGGCGACTGGCCTTCCTCCAGTGCCCAGTCCTGCGCCTCCATGGTTTCCAGGGTATCAGCGGAGGTATGGAAAGCCTGAAGCTGCAGGCCGGCCACCATCCCGAGTGGCTCGAGGGCTTCGCTGAGCGTGCGGACGTAGTAGGTTTCGAGCCCGCCCGGCGCGTGAGGCCCAACCGCCATCCGGAACATCCCGGGGCTGATTTGCAGCAGTGCCGACGAGAAGGGCAAATCCTCGTACACCCACACAGTGCCGTGGTTCACCGAGAAAAGCAGCGCTTCGTCATCGCTGTCGAGGTTCGCCATCTCGGTGACCGCAGCCAGGCGATAGCCCTGTGCCATCTCCCCCGCAATCTCGCGCGTCTCGCCGGTTTCAGCCAGGTGCACGCGGTAGTCCTGCAGACGACGCGGGTTGTTGAACATATCCCGGAAGCTGTGCGGCGGCTCCACCTGTTCGCGCCCGAACACGGGTAGCAGGACGCCCAGCTCGTGCTCCTTGCGGTACGCCTTGCCATCCAGGACCGGCCCCGTGAACAGATCCTCGCGACCGCCGAGCCCGGAACGGTAATCCTCGTCGGGATGGATACGGGTAATCTCCGGGCCCTGGGTGACCGTCCAGCGGATCTCATCACCCTGGATCTCGGTCACCACCCCGTAGCGGTAGTGATCACCCTCGCCGTCGATGGCGAGCCGTTCAAGCTGGATCGGTGACTCGACCGCCGAAGCAGTGAACACGGGAATCGCCAGTACGGGCAGACTCAGCAAGGCCAGCACCAGCGAACGACTGCGGAAACGGCTTTTCGCGGGCATCGAACATCTCCTCGGTCGGGACAGTCCTGTTGTACTTTCAACGGGGTTCATAATGGCACGGCTCGCAGATGTGCACTTCATTCCATGCGAGCGCGGGATCGGTAGCGGCCGCCGGACAGCGCACGCAGATCTCAGTCGCGCCCACGCACCGTCCCAACATTTGCCCTGCCAGGTCACGCGCGGTTGTGGTGATTGGGTGTGCTCTTCTGTTAAGCCCACAACCGCTATCCATCACCTGGGGCCCCCAAAGCCGCAACGGCAATCGGAACGGTGATTATAGCCATTGCAACGGGTGGCCCCCTCCTCCGGCTGCGGTGGCGGCCTGGCCAGGATGAGTCAACGAAAGGCACATCTTCGATTCATGGGAGCGGCTTCGCCATAAGAACCCAGTCGCCGGAATGTCGACAACCGGGCCAGGGCATCAGCGGCCTGCGCGCGACATCGGTATAGCCAAACCGCTGGTAAAGCCGCCGGGCGCCCCGGTTCTGTTCCGCCACAATCAGACTGAGCGTATGCGCACCGCTCTCGACCGCCAACTCCTCCGCGCGCTGCATTAGTGCACTTCCCACTCCGCGGCCGCGCCAGGCCGGATCGGCCGCCACGGCATTCACATACCAGGATCCCGGGACCAACGCCTCCAGCTCCAACAGCGGACGCACCACGGCCGGAGCTTCGTTCAGCGGCTCGACGTCATGTGGATCAGGCAGCCGGTACCCGAGCAACATTCCGACGATCTCGTCCCCACTCTCGGCCACTTGGGCATTCACGTAACTGAAACCGCCGTCGGTCCCGCTTACGACGCGCGCCCCGAACTCAAGGGGATCCCCCTCCGGCCCGACGGATCCCCCCCACAGATACATCGGAATCCCCTCACCCGCGAAGTCCATGAGCTGCGCCAGTCGCCGCGCATCCCCGATCTCTGCCGCACGTACGGCGGTCGCGCGCGAACTTCAGCAGAAACTCCTGCTTATGGCACCGGTGCGTGATATGCCAGACGTGGCCCGGCAAGTGATGGCGATTCGCCCGTGCCATGGCTTCCCTCCCTGGAAGGCCCATTTCCTGGCCAAAATGGCCCCTATAAGCTCGAATTACACCCTTTCTCGACTATTTTCCTGCGATCTTTCCAGGGGTTACCGTGGTCCAACCCCGTTATTTTCCTTCGCTCAAGGAGCCCGAACGCTTGCGAACGCGCGCAGTTCGACGTCGGGAGCATCGGGGTTCAGCGGGGCCACTACGCGCAGTTCCAGCTCCGAGCTTGCACCCGGAGGCAGCGCGGGCACGATGGGGCGTAGCCCATCCGGCCCGGGAAAGATCTCCGCTACTGAGACGCGCCAATCGGGACCGAAAGCCGCCAGCACGGTCGGGTGTCTAACCCGCCCAGCCCCCACCAGTATGGGCGCCGCCTCGGCGGACTGCCCGATGACCAGGTAGAGCGGCCCGACCAGCGCAATGTCGGAGTGGTTGGTGACCCGGACAGTCTGACGAAGCGCAAAGCCACCGGAGGCCCCCGGCTCGCGCGGCTCATCAACTCGAAAGGCCACCCGCTCGGTCACATCGACTGGCCGGGAATCCCTCCCGCCGTCGTCACTCGATACACGAACGCCGATCCACTGCGTGGCCGCTCCGGCACGGACCTCGACAGCACTGGTGCCGGGCGCCAGAGACTTGAGTGCCCAGCGATCCCCCTCGGGCGCTCGAACGACTGTTACGACCGAAGGGTCCGAGACACGCAGGCGAACCCCCTGGCTCGGTCGGGAGAGATTCGAACGACTGCCCGGGAACGTCCGCCCGTGTACCTCCAGCGTTCGTGTCTCGTCGGGCCCGAGATGAAGCGTGTGGGGGCGCACTTCGAGATGTCGGGGCTGACCGAGAACTCTCAGCGCCGCGAGCCCCGGCCGGGTGGCAAGGGGCTCCTCGAGTATCCGGCGCCCTTCATCGGCCCAGGCAACCGAACTCGACCGGATCGTATCCGTCACCGGGAAATGCACCATCCATCCGAAGGTGCCTGCGACCAGGGCTACGCCAAGGAAGGCTGGACCACCGGAGCCCCGAGGACGCAACAAAAGCCCCATAACCCCGGCCAGCAGCAGGGCCGGCCATGGCCACCCTCCAAAAAGCGCTCCCAGTTTCCACCCGAGGTCACCCAGAAAGCCCGTGGGCACTCCCAGAGCGGCCCGGGTCCAGAAAAGCGCCGTGAGCATGAAACCGGCGAGCCCGACGGCCACGAGCAACCACACTCCCGGAGCCTGCACCGGGGCAGCCGCAAACCGACGGCCAAGCCACGCACTCGTCAGTGCGGCCCCCCAGGCACAGACGACAAGCAAAACAACACCCCATCCCCACTGACCCCAGATCTCAGCCGGAGGCAGCGCCACGAGGAGCAAGATACCCCCGCTCGCTACCGCAAACGCACTCCACCGGAGCGCACCCGCGCGCCTCCGGGCTGGTCCCGTCGTCACGCCTGCACGACCCACCGGACAATCCTCCACAGGTGAAGGCTCAAGGGCCAAATCACGGGTGTCATCATCTTCGCCTCTTGCCCGACGGGCCCTTGCACCTCACAGCAGGCGGTGAACCTTGCCCGGCCCGTTAACGCCAGTCATTCGCGGCGGCTCGCCTTCTCGTTCACAAGCATGGGCGCAAACATCTGGAGAAAGCCTGAGAGTCCTCCCTGTTCCTCTCCGCCATGGTCGACCTTCTCCATGATCGGAAACAGGCCAGTCCCCAGATGTTTTGCGGCCAGGGCCGCACAAGCGAGACAGCAGTAGCCGGCTCCTGGCTCTGAGGATACTGGCTTTTACCTTGGGGGTACTCGAATCACATCGAAGCCAAAAGCGTCCGGGGCTAGTAGAAGGGAGATTGCCAGGCGAAAACCGCCGACTCTGCTTGCCCGGGTCGCCGCAGGCACAGATGCAGTTCCTGATCATTGCGCCATTGCATGGCGTAGACGGCACCGCTGAGCAGTTGCACGGGCTCGGCGTCGACAGCCGTCAGCCAGGTATGCGACAGCCCACCCCAGCTTCCGCGCAACTCGCGAACCACGTAGGCAAGCTGCGTCTGGTCGGGTGACCAGGCGTGGTCGGATACCATCAGCGATCGCGTACTCCAGCGAACGGGTCGATGTTCACCCAGCACGCGACCACCCGATCGTTCCAGCCTGATCAGGCGCGGATCCAGCTTCTTGACTTGCGCCTTGCCCAGTTGGGTCCAGTCATCCTGATACGGCGGCTCAAATCGCCAGTGACCGATGTCTTCAGCACCACATGCAGCGGTATCGACTCGTTCCATTCGATCGGGCCGGTCAAGGTCGATTGCGTGAACCACAGCCGGTCGTTGCTGGCCGCGCGGTTTCACTCTCAACGATGCGGAGGACGGCTGTACGGGCGTCGCCTCGTTGGCGTCGGGAGGCAACACACCGGTCAGGAGGCGTTGTCCATCACGACTCCAGCAAAGCTTGTCGATTCGTGGTGCGGCGGTTGCCGCGTCACCGTTGCTCTCGCGCCCATCGGGGTCCGGCAGATGGCGGATGCCAGTGTCCAGATCGAGCAAGGCCAGCCGATGCTTGGGAGGTGCATTTTCACCGCGATTGGTCCATAGCCAGAAAGCTAACCATTGCCCATCGGGCGAATAACTCAGAGGCAGATGGTCGCCACAATCGATGCCCTCGGTACCGTCTACCATCTCACCGCCGGTGCTGGCAGGTTCAGTGTTCGGGTGACATCCTGCCAGGCTAACAACCAGCAAACCGACCAGTGCCAGCCCCGCCAAAGCCCGTTCCTCCGCCTCGTCCTGGAATTTGGGGATCTTCGAGGTGTTGCTGCTCATAAGTACTCTACCGCGCAGGCGCAGGTGCGCCTCGCAGCAGCCCTTCGGTGCTCAGGTCTTCGTCGAGCTCTGGCCAGTGGATTCCGTAGCCTCCGGCGGAGATCTCCCAGATACGGAGTTGTGCAGGCGTTGCGTGCGCGAGCCGTGGGTACCACTCCAGCAGTCCCGAGATTCGACGGCCATCCATCAGGCCGACCACCAGGTCATGCTCGGTGAAATCCACCGACGCAACCCGCTCATCCGCCTTCGTGGCCAAAGAACTCATGCCAAGCCTCCAACCGCTCCGGTTGTCAATCCTCGACAACCTCCCGAATCCGCCGCAACTTGTGCGCCGGAAACCCCATATTCCGCGCCAGTGCCACACGGCGCAACCAGAGCTTGGCCGAGCATTTTCCACGGTCTACATGCACATGCCGCGGCTCGTCCGGCTCATGGCTGAACCAGTAGAAGCGGTAGGGTCCGTCCCTGAACACCGTCGGCATCCGCGCCTCCCCTGAAACCGGCCTGGTTCAACAACAACAGGCTGGCGCCAGAAACATCCGTGCCGACATGCCCACACCCTTGATGCTGCGACGGCCGAGCTGCTTCACCGCCTCGCGAAAACGCTCCATATGGCCCAGGGCCGCTACATGGTGCGACCTCTGCCCCCTTCCGACATGCCGCAGGAAATTCACCGGATCGATCCGCAGGCGTTCCAGGATCGGCGGAATGGATTCCGGGATCGCCCCGCGCTTGTCCTCGCGGATCGCGCGCCCGGTCCAGTCCACCAGTTCCAGGTAGTCCTCCGTAGTAAAGGCCACCGCATTGGCATGCGGATCGTCGCCTTCCCGGCCCAGTACCGTCAGGCGAGGCTCGTCCCCCTCGCACGCCGGACCTTCATGCCCCTGATCCTTACGAGCCAGTGCCCGAATACGCTGCTGGATCGACGTGAAATCGGAAGCCTCGGGCGTATCCGCCATCCCGGCGCGCACCGGGTTCAGATCCACGTAGCTCATGCAGGTCAGCACCGCCGCGTCGTCCAGCAGCGCCTGGCTCTTGTAGCGGCCTTCCCAGAAGCGGCCCTTGCAGCGATCCTCTGCATTCGCCCGCCGCGCCAGATGTTCGTTCAGGCTGCGCATGAACCAGGACAGGTCCTGCAGGCGCGCCCGCCATTTCGGCAATCTGCAGCTGCGCCCGCTCGCGCTCCGCCACCGTCTTCGTCTGCCCCTCCCGATAGCGGGCTACCAACACCGGCAACGAGAACAGCCGCGCCCAGCGCTCCATCACCTCGCCTTCGCTCCATGCCGCGCCCCGATCCGAATCCAGCCGCACCACCAGGTGATAGTGGTTCGACATCACCGCCTACGCGCACACGTCCACCCCGAACACGCCCTGCAGCTCGCGAAGACGCTCCAGCACCCAGCCCCGCCGGTGCTCGTAGTTCCTGCCCGAATAGGAATCCTCGCCACACAGGAACGCGCGGCGCACACAGCGACAAATGCAGTGGTAGTACGGCGTCGTCTCGACCGAGACGAGCTCCTTCCTGGCTCGCGTCATCTCCGGACCCTCCCTGGTCCATGCATTCCCCTGAAACCTAGACAGCCCGCATCAGACCGTCAAGAAATCATGGGTGTCCTCTTCTTTGCGGCGCACACAGCGACAGATACAGTGGTAATACGGCGTCGTCTCGACCGAGACGAGCTCCTTCCTGGCTCGCGTCATCTCCGGACCCTCCCTGGCCCATGCACTCCCCCTGACACCTAGACAGCCCGCCTCAGACCGTCAAGAAATCATGGGTGTCCTCTTCTTCAGCGGCCGCGCTTCGCGAACGAGTGGAAAACCTCCCCCTCGGAGCCCGGCTAGACAGGCCCGGCACTTCCCGGGACGGGCTTCGTCATCAGGACCCAGTGGCCGGAATGCCGACAACCGGGCCAGGGCAACAGCGGCCTGCGCGCCACGTCGGCATAACCGAGCCGCTCGTAAAGCCGCCGTGCACCCCGGTTTTCTTCCGCCACGATCAGACTGAGCACCTCCGCGCCGCTCCCGGCCGCCACGTCCTCCGCGCGCTGCATCAATGCGCTTCCCACGCCGCGGCCGCGCCAAGCCGGATCGGCCGCCACGGCGTTCACGTACCAGGACCCCGGGGCCAGCGCCTCCAGCTCCAGCAACGGACGCACCACGACCGGGGCCTCGCTCAACGGCTCGACGTCATGCGGATCGGGCAGACGGTACCCGAGCAGCATCCCGACGACCTCGTCCCCGATCTCGGCCACATGGGCATTCACGTAACTGAAGCCGCCGTCTGTCCCGCTTACGGTGCGCGCCCCGAACTCCAGGGGATCCCCATCCGGACCGGCGGACTCCCGCCACAGATACATCGGAATCCCCTCGCCTGCGAAGTCCATGAGCTCCGCCAGTCGCCGCGCATCCCCGATCTCTGCCGCACGTATCTTCAGATCCATCTCGCATCCCCTCCCCCCACTGTCAGGCTAGTTGGAACCTCACCCGATGTTAGGGTGTTATCAACGACCGGGGGCGAAGAGAGGTTCCTGTGAAGTACTCTGATGAACGCAAGGAGGCGGTGCTGAAGAAGCTGCTGCCGCCGCATAACCGGACCGTGGTCCAACTGGCCGAAGAAGAAGGGATCTCGGCCGCCACGCTGTACAACTGGCGCCGGAAGGCCCGGGAGCAGGAGTGCTGCTTAGGGGTCAGACCTTGCCTTTTGTCCTCCGTACCACCACAGCGGCAAAAGGCAAGGTCTGACCCCCATGGTGCTCGGATCCTCGGTCTGGGCGCTACCCATCAGGGTAGCGTAGGGCTGTTGGCCGACGTGGTGCCAGTCGATCAGATAGATCTTGGCCACCTGCAGCGCCCGTTCCAGACCGACCATGCGGGCGATCAGAAAAAGCGCCAGATCCTGCCACGACGAGCCCCCGCCGACCATCACGATGCGCTGGCCATCGCCGGCAGTGACCAGGGCCTGATGCGGATGCACGCGGACCTGTGGATAGTGGGCGGCCAGTGCCTCGCAGTAGCCCCAATGCGTGGTCGCGTCCCGCCCGTCCAGCAGGCCGGCTTCGGCCACCATCAGCGCACCGGAGCACGCCGTGCCGAGGAAGCTGCCTGCCTCGTAACAAGTCTGCAGCCAGGCCACCTCCCGCGGATAGCGGCCCGTGATGTCCGTGCCGGGAGGCACCAGCAGTTCCGGTACACAGACGACGTCGGGACAACCCGCCTGATCGATGTCGAGATCCGGCAGCAGATGGACACCGTTGGCCATACGGAAGCCGGCCGTGTCGGCGGCGACGGTCACCGGGCGGAAGGGTGAGACCGCCGGCTCGCCCCGGGCGATCAAACCCCAATCGCGATCGACGGCCGCGAACAGGTCGTACATACCGTAGAGCGTCGAGCCGGTGGACTCCGGAACGGCGAGAAAGGCGACGGTCAGCGTCTGCTTCGGCTCCGGCATGGCAGAAAGCACCAGAGGGTGACACTTTCGACCAAGGAATCATGGGTGTCCTCTTTATCTGTTCCGCCTCGGACCATAGAAATCATCGGTGTCCTCTTCTTTACCAGACATGGCCTCGCAACCGATGGCGATTCGCCCGTGGCATAGCTTCCCTCCCTGGAAGGCCCAATTCATGGCCAAAATGCCCCCTATAAGCTCGAATTACAGCCTTTCTCGACCATTTTTCTTCGATCTTTCCGATGGTTACCATGGTCCGACCCCGTTATTGAGTCGCAGCAGATGCACGTGGTTGGACGTCACCATGTAGTTCAACACACACAGCCCGTAGCGCCGCCGAGCCTGATACAACCAGTACCGCCACAACCGGCGGTCGCGCGCGAACTTCAGTAGAAACTCCTGCTTATGGCACCGGTGCGTGATATGCCAGACATGGCCCGGCAAGTGATCGCGATTCGCCCGTGGCATGGCTTCCCTCCCTGGAAGACCCATTTCCTGGCCAAAATGGCCGCGATAAGCTCCAATTACACCCTTTCTAGACCATTTTCCTTCGATCTTTCCGTGGGTTACCTTGGTCCGACCCCGTCATTGCCAAACCTAGACAGCCCGCCTCAGACCGTCAAGAAATCATGGGTGTCCTCTTCTTCGATATCTTGGGTGTATATAACCAGCCGGGACCTGACAGCTAATTAGGTAAAAAGCTCCTTCGTTACCCCCTGACGACTCCACTCTGTCCGACCAAACCTACTATGACTAAACAGAAGCCTATCAATCCCACCCTCTGAAAACCCATTTCCACCCCGCTTTAACTCCCTCAAATACATCTCGTACCGCAACCGAATAAGCTCAAACCCTTGCTCCACTGAATCCACACTTCTAGGCTCCGATGCCAACTCAATCAATTCCTCTAAAACCACATCAAGGTACCCATGGCAATGCTCAATCAGGTCCCGTGTGTACGGCGGTGTAGAACCCGCATGCACGATCATATTCCTAGTGCGATAAATCCGGCGTATTTGCCATTCCACACGCAACGCATGTCGATCGAGCGCATTAGCTACCCCAGCAGGGCTCTTCATGGCATCCGCCACATCCTTAAGCCGTTCCGAAAGCAACACATATCCCGATGCGATGTTAAACAGCTCCTGGCGCACCTCCGAAAGATTATCCAACGCCAATATCTTACCTAGCCTATGCGTAAACTTCCGGCCCGCAACCTCCCTGAAACAAGCCTTCGCACCCGCATTATCCCAGCGCAACAGGTCCTTAACGAGAGTATTGAGACGTTTTTCGATATAGCCTACATTCGCAAAAGGTATAACGGAATTCGCTATGTGCTCAATCTGACTAACCTTCTCATGTTTCAGATCCGACGGGACCAGCGACTCTAAAGCAGTCCATAAATTCAAAATTTGATTCTCATCGCCGCCCGCCTTCATAGCCATAGCATGCAGTCGAACGCTACTAATAAACTTCGACAGAGACCCGTCCCTTAACGAAAACCCTCCCAAAAACTCTCGCAGCCTTCTAGTGGCGACATGATGCCTAAGGTCATCACACTTCCGCATTGGACTAACGTCGTCACCAACCCAGGTTACGCTTGAATCGCCATCTTCAAGAACATAGCATCCCTGGGACCAGTCGGCTGGTCCGCCATGGTGGTAAATTGACAAGAAGCTTGCGATAAGATCAAGCCTTTTCTCCGCCACAACACGAGCTGAATAAGGATCTTTAGCCTTAACATCTTCAATCGTGGCAAAAAATGGGTAATTCGTGCAGTCGTCAGCGCTAAACTTTGACAATGGCGGCAGCACAGCTGGCGAATTTTGAGCGATCTCAAACCCGAAATCCGAGAAGACACCAGAACGATCATCGAACAGACGGCCAACACGGAAAGTGACCGCATATTTTCGCGGGTCGCCTCCAAAAACGCTGAGAAACGATTGCACACCTCGCGTGCGATCGAGCCCCTCGCGAAAGAAACGCTCCTCTAGAACCGAATGAATATATTTTTGATGATAACCAATACCTAACAAAGTGGTTACGTATAAGCGAGCCAAGCGTCGGACCAATGCAAGGTCAGATGCGGGATCTAAACACACCGACAACAAGGACTCCTCAAGCTTGGGCTTATACCTTGAAGGCGCCAGATGAACAGACGCGATCTCAAAGAAAGCGCGCAGGTTGGGAATAGAGGGAAGATCTCCCGCAACAACGCTCGCTACAGTGGACTCGCTTAAAGGAACCAGCTCTTGCGCGACGGGATCATTTAAAAAATGATCGTGAAATTCGGCGGTAACATGTTGGATGTTAGGTTTCTGGATGATGCCTGACTCGACATCTCTCAGAACACCAAGAGCTTCTTCCGCTAATAGGCCCGCATGCATAAGAGAGGGTTTATAGGTATCGACCGTGAAATCGAAAAGCATTTCATCCATTAGCTGAGCAAAATACGTTTCTGCTCGTGTGTAGAGATTCGAACCAGGCGCAACAAGATTTCGATATTTCATAAAGCTTTGGAGGGCTCGGAATAATAAAAAAGGGGGCCGAAGCCCCCAATTAAACAGATGATTCGAATTTTCGTCAATAAGGCCTCAATCCCAGCTCAACGCCCCACCCGTCTGATACTCCGTAACCCGCGTCTCAAAGAAGTTCTTCTCCTTCTTGAGATCGAGCACCTCGCTCATCCACGGGAACGGGTTATCAGCTCCCGGGTACAGCTCGGCCAGGCCGATCTGCGCACAGCGGCGGTTGGCGATGAAGTGCAGGTATTCCTCGAACATCCCGGCGTTCATGCCGAGCACGCCACGCGGCATGGTGTCGCGGGCGTACTGCGCCTCCAGCTCGACGGCATCCGAGATCAGGGTGCGCATCTCGTTCTTGAAGTCTTCGGTCCACAGGTGCGGGTTTTCGAGCTTGATCTGGTTGATCACGTCGATGCCGAAGTTCATGTGCATGGACTCGTCGCGCAGGATGTACTGGAACTGCTCGGCCACGCCGGTCATCTTGTTGCGCCGGCCCATGGAGAGGATCTGCACGAAGCCGACGTAGAAGAAGATGCCCTCGAACACGACGTAGAAGGCGATCAGTTCGCGCAGCAGCTTCTGATCCGCCTCCGGCGTGCCGGTGCGGAAGTTCGGGTCCGCCAGGTGCTTGGTGAACGGCAGCGCCCATTCCGCCTTGGTGGCCACGGAGGGCACCTCGCGGTACATGTTGAAGATCTCGCCTTCGTCCAGGCCCAGGGATTCCACGCAGTACTGGTAGGCGTGGGTGTGCAGCGCCTCCTCGAAGGCCTGGCGCAGCAGGTACTGGCGGCACTCGGGGTTGGTGATGTGGCGGTACACGGCCAGCACCAGGTTGTTCGCCACCAGCGAGTCGGCGGTGGAGAAGAAGCCCAGGTTGCGCTTGACGATGGTGCGCTCGTCCTCGGTCAGACCATTCGGGTCCTTCCACAGGGCGATGTCCGCGTTCATGTTGATTTCCTGCGGCATCCAGTGGTTGGCGCAGCCGTCCAGGTACTTCTGCCAGGCCCACTTGTACTTGAAGGGCACGAGCTGGTTGAGGTCCGCGTGGCAGTTGATGATCTTCTTGTCATCCACGCGGATGCGCTCGGCACCCATCTCGATGTCTTCCAAACCGGTGCCGGTCAGGGCGTCTTCGTTCGGCTCGGCCAGCGGCTGGCCGGCGTTTTCCGGGTCCGGCGAGACGCTGGGCGCGGCGCCGGCGGTGCTCATCAGGGCTTCGTTCTCCTGAAAGCCCATGCCGGGGCGGACGGCGGGTTCTTTCTGGCCTTCGCCTTTGATGGCTGCGATCGGATCGTCCCAGGAAAGCATAGTGTCCCCTCTTCTTTTCGGTGGCGGCCCGGCGCGGTAACCGGGCCTCTTGTTCAGTGCGTTGTGATCGGTCTGTGGTGCGTATTCGGTGCCCGTGGGCGGGGCCGCCTTACTGGCAGGCCTCGCAGTCCGGGTCGAGGATGGAGCACGCTTTCGGGGCCTCGGGCTCGGCCGCCTGCTGGCCGCCGGAGACGGCGTTCAGCTTGTTGGCGCGCGAGGAGTCGGCCACGGTGCTCTTTTCCACGTGGGTGGCACCCATGGAGCGCAGGTAGTAGGTCGTCTTCAGGCCGCGGATCCAGGCCAGCTTGTACAGGGCGTCCAGCTTGGGCCCGGAGGGCTCGGCCATGTAGAGGTTCAGGCTCTGCGCCTGGTCGATCCACTTCTGCCGGCGCGAGGCGGCCTCGACCAGCCAGCGGGTGTCCAGCTCGAACGCGGTGGCGTACAGGGCCTTGATGTCCTCCGGCACGCGGTCCAGCGGCTGCACGGAGCCGTCGTAGTACTTGAGGTCGTTGACCATCACCTCGTCCCACAGCTCGCGGTCTTTCAGGTCGCGCACCAGATACGGGTTGATCACGGTGAACTCGCCGGACAGGTTCGATTTGACGAACAGGTTCTGGTAGGTCGGCTCGATCGACTGGCTGACCCCGCAGATGTTGGAGATGGTCGCGGTCGGCGCGATCGCCATGGTGTTGGAGTTGCGCATGCCGACCTTCTTCACCCGCTTGCGCAGCTTGTCCCACTCCAGGCGCTGGGTGGTGTCCATCTGCAGGTAGTCGCCGCGGGTCTCGGCCAGCTTGTCGATCGAGTCGATCGGCAGGATGCCCTGGCTCCACAGGCTGCCGGGGAAGCTCTCGTAGCGGCCGCGTTCCTCGGCCAGGTCGGTCGAGGCTTTGATGGCGTAGTAGGAGACCGCCTCCATGGAGGTGTCGGCAAACTCCACCGCCGCCTCGGAGGCATACGGCACGCGCAGCTTGTACAGCGCGTCCTGGAAGCCCATGACCCCCAGCCCCACGGGACGGTGGCGCAGGTTGGAGCGCCGCGCCTGCGGCACGGAGTAGTAGTTGTAGTCGATCACGTTGTCGAGCATGCGCATGGCGGTGTTCACCGTGCGCTCCAGCTTGCCCCGGTCCAGCTCGCCGGCCTCGTTGATATGCGCGGCCAGGTTGATCGAGCCCAGGTTGCACACCGCGATCTCGTCATCCGAGGTGTTCAGGGTGATCTCGGTGCAGAGATTCGAGCTGTGGACCACGCCGGTGTGGCTTTGCGGGCTGCGCAGGTTGCACGGGTCCTTGAAGGTCATCCACGGATGGCCGGTCTCGAACAGCATGCCGAGCATCTTCCGCCACAGGTCCACGGCCTTCATGGTCTTGTGCACGCGCAGCTCGCCGCGCGCGGCCTTCTCTTCGTATTCGCAATAGCGCTTCTCGAACTCGGCGCCGACCAGGTCGTGCAGGTCCGGGGCCTCGTTCGGGGAGAACAGGGTCCAGTCGCCGTCCTCGGCCACGCGCTTCATGAACAGGTCCGGGATCCAGTTGGCGCTGTTCATGTCGTGGGTGCGGCGGCGGTCGTCGCCGGTGTTCTTGCGCAGCTCGATGAACTCCTCGACATCGATGTGCCAGGTCTCGAGGTAGGCGCACACGGCCCCCTTGCGCTTGCCGCCCTGGTTCACCGCCACGGCGGTGTCGTTGGCCACTTTCAGGAACGGGACCACGCCCTGCGACTTGCCGTTGGTGCCCTTGATGTGGGCGCCCATGCCGCGCACGCGGGTCCAGTCGTTGCCCAGGCCACCGGCAAACTTGGACAGCAGCGCGTTGTCGCGGATGGCGCTGTAGATGCCGTCCAGGTCGTCCGGCACGCTGGTCAGGTAGCAGCTGGAGAGCTGCGGGCGCAGGGTGCCGGAGTTGAACAGGGTCGGCGTGGAGCTCATGAAGTCGAACGAGCTCAGCAGGTTGTAGAACTCGATCGCGCGCGCCTCGCGGTCGATCTCGTTGATCGCCAGGCCCATCGCCACGCGCATGAAGAATGCCTGCGGCAGCTCGAAGCGCGTGCCATCGCTATGGATGAAGTAGCGGTCGTACAGGGTCTGCAGGCCCAGGTAGGTGAACTGTAGGTCGCGCTCGGGCTTGATCGCCGCGCCCAGCTTGTCGAGGTTGTAGCGGGTCAGCTCGCTGTCGACCAGCTCCAGGTCAGCGGCGCGCTTGATGTAGGCGCCGAAGTACTCGGCGTAGCGCTCGGCCAGCTGGGCCTGGGTGGCCTCTTCCGGGCGGCCGTGCACGAAGCTCAGGGCCTCGCGGCGCAGCGCGTCCATCAGCAGCCGCGCGGTGACCTGCGAGTAGTTCGGCTCCTGCTCGATCATCACACGGGCGGCCATCACCAGCGCGGTGGCCACGTCCTTCTCGGCCACACCGTCGAACAGGTTGCGGCGCGCCTCGGTCAGGATCTTCTGGCCGTCGACCTGCTCGATGCCGGCGCAGGCCTCGTCCACCACCGCCTGCAGGCGTGCCTCGTCCAGCGGGGCCTGGGTGCCGTCGGCGCGGGTCACGTTCAGGCTGGCGGCGGCCTCCTGTTCTTCCGGGGACTGCTCCGCGGCCTCGGCGGCGCGCTTCTGCGCCTGCTGCTCGCGATAGATCACGTAGGCCCGCGCGACCTTGTGGTGGCCGCCGCGCATCAGGGCCAGTTCCACCTGGTCCTGGATATCCTCGATATGCACCGTCATGCCCTGGGTGCCGGCGCGGCGGAACAGGCTGTCCACCACCTGCCCGGCCACCTCTTTCACGATGTCATGGATACGGCGGCTGGCCGCGGCGTTACCGCCCTCCACCGCGAGGAAGGCCTTGGTCACCGCGACCTCGATCTTGGAGGCATCGAAGCCGGTGACCTTGCCGTTACGGCGAATCACCTGGTGCTGGCCCGGGCTGGTCGCCAGGACCTCGGCCGACGGTTCGGCCTGCGGCGGGTACTGGGTGGCCTCGGGGGCTTCGACGGTCTGGGTATCGCTGTGCATGACGGGCCTCGCGCTGGTGTAGGATCGAACGGCGAATACTATAGATCGGGGATTGTGATCTGCATAGACACTACATATTGTGTATCGATCAGGAACAAACCTTGCACAAGCGGTGAGCAACCTGTGGATAAAAATGCCGATTCGCTGTTCTGTAGCCGTTCTTGGCGGGGCTGGCGGGTTATCCACCAGAGGCTGATGTAGTGACTGCGTGGTGACCGCTCCTGGCCCGCGCGTTCATGAAAATGTTTTATGGTCCATCAATACCAAACCCGTGCGCGGAGACCCGGTCACCACGGTTCCCGCAACGTGCGTAACCACGTTGGACAAAGGCGCCCGGCGTACCAATAATCCGGCCCGTACCGCATACGCCGGCCGGCCGGGCCACCACCCGCAACCCCGGACCAGCGCGCGCGCAACCACTGAATAAACCGACTGGATCAGGAACCCCCATGAGCAAGAAGAAGGACGCAAGCAAGCAGGACACCACCCCCGGGGCAAGCCAGGCCGTGACGGCCCCGAGCATGGTCCAGGCCGCCACGGGCGCGGTCCAGCTCGGTGGCGAATCGGCCACCAGCGAGCAGGAAAAAACCGACGCGAAAGGCGCCCGCCACTGCCCGCTGCTGATCCTGGGCTCCGGCCCGGCCGGCTGGACCGCCGCGGTCTACGCCGCGCGCGCCAACCTCAAGCCGGTCGTGATCACCGGCCTGGAACAGGGCGGCCAGCTGATGACCACCACCGACGTGGACAACTGGCCGGGCGACAACGACGGCGTGCAGGGCCCCGAGCTGATGCAGCGCATGCAGAAGCACGCAGAACGCTTTGATACGGAGGTGATCTTTGACCACATCCACACCGTGCAGCTGAGGGACAAGCCCTTTCGCCTGACCGGGGACTCCGGGGAATACACCTGCGACGCGCTGATCATCTGCACCGGCGCCTCCGCCCAGTATCTGGGGCTGGAGTCCGAAACCACCTTTGCCGGCAAGGGCGTCTCCGCCTGCGCCACCTGCGACGGCTTCTTCTATCGCAACCAGAAGGTCGCGGTGATCGGTGGCGGCAACACCGCGGTGGAGGAGGCCCTGTACCTGTCCAACATCGCCTCCGAGGTGGTGCTGGTGCACCGCCGCGATGCCCTGCGCGCGGAGAAGATCCTGCAGGACAAGCTGTTCGAGAAGGAAAAGAACGGCAACGTCACCATCGAGTGGAACCACACCCTGGACGAGATTCTCGGCGACGCGACCGGCGTGACCGGTGCCCGCCTGAAGCACGCCCAGAGCGGCGAGACGAAGGACATCGACGTGATGGGCGTGTTCATCGCGATCGGCCACAAGCCGAACACCGACATCTTCCAGGGCCAGCTGGACATGGAAGGCGGTTACATCAAGGTGCAAAGCGGCCTGGAAGGCAACGCCACCGCGACCTCCGTACCGGGTGTGTTTGCCGCCGGCGACGTGATGGATCACGTCTATCGCCAGGCGGTCACCTCCGCCGGCACCGGCTGTATGGCTGCACTGGATGCGGAAAAATACCTCGAAGAGAACGGCTGAGCCGTGAGCGCCGAGGGCGACACCCCGACGGCCGGGCCGGAAGACCCGGCCGAACGCATCGAACTGCGCGACGGCCTGACCGACGTGGACCCGGCCGCCTGGGACGCCCTCACTGGCGGTAGCGAGCCGTTCCTGCGCCATGCCTTCCTGGAGGGCCTGGAGCGCCACGGCTGCCTGGGCCGCGAGTTCGGCTGGTTCCCGCAGCATGTGCTGGTCTTCCGTGAGGATCAGCTTGTGGCCGCGGCACCCGCCTACGCCAAGACCAACAACTACGGCGAGTTCGTGTTCGACTTCGCCTGGGAAGGCGCGTGGAACCGCCAGGGGCTTAACTACTACCCCAAGCTGGTCGTCTCGGTGCCCTACACCCCGGCCACCGGGCCGCGCCTGCTGGTGCACCCGGAGGCGCCGGACTTCGATCACCTGCGCACCCTGCTCGTGCGCGCCCTCGTCACCCGCGGGCGCGAGCTGAACGCCTCGGGCATGAACATCCTGTTCCCCAACGAGGATGATCTGGACGTGACCCGCGAACTGGGGCTGGCCGAGCGCATGGGCTGCCAGTACCACTGGAGCAACGCCGGCTACGCGAGCTTTGACGACTTCCTGGCCGCGCTCAGCTCGAAAAAGCGCAAGAACATCAAGCGCGAACGCCGCCGCGTCACCGAGGCCGGCATCGAGTTCCGTACGCTGACCGGGGCCACCGGGTCACCCGAGGACTGGGCGCGTTTTCACCGCTTCTACGTCGACACCTTCGAGAAGCACATGGGCATCCCGACGCTTTCGGAGGCCTTTTTTGTGGAGACAGCGGCGGCGCTGGGCGATCAGGTGGTGCTGTTCGAGGCCCGCCGGCCAGGCGAGACGGGCGACGACGAGACCATCGCCGCCGCCCTTTGCTACCGCAGCCACGACACCCTGTACGGGCGCTTCTGGGGCTGCACCGAGGAGCTGGCCGACCTGCACTTCGAGACCTGCTACTACCAGGGCATCGCGTTCTGCATCCGCGAAGGCCTGGCCCGCTTCGAGCCCGGCGCCCAGGGCGAACACAAGATCCCGCGCGGCTTCCTGCCCACGCCCACCTACTCCGCCCACATGATCCTGACCGAGGGCTTCGACCAGCCCGTGCGCGACTTCTGCGAACGCGAGGCGGCCATGATGCGCGCCCACTGCGAACGCCTGCACGAACATTCACCCTACCGCCAGCCCCAACCCGACGATGCGCCGCGCACCTGACCGCCACCCGCCTGTGGGAGCGGGCTTGCCCGCGAAGTCCCTGCCCGCGCGGGGCTCCACCACAGGCCATTCGCCTGCAAGCAGGCTCCTACACGGCTTGGCCACCCACCGGGGCCCGGGTTTTGGTCATCCCGGCCGCAGCGCAGCGCAGAGCCGGGATCTCCAGACCTCGACGACATCCCTAACCATCGTCACACCATGGGCACCCGCAAGGACCCCCGACCACCCCGTGGGAGCGGGCTTGCCCGCGAAGTCCCTGCCCGCGCGGGGCTCTGCCACAGGCCATTCGCCTGCAAGCAGGCTCCTAAGGAACCCGGGTCTCCCATCGCGCGCACCCAAAGGAGGTACGCCGTGAGTTCCGGTCCGCAGATCACGCTGCCCTGGCTGGACCCGGAACACCCGGAGGCCCCTTTCCCGGACCCGGCGCATGCCCTGGTCGAGCCGAACGGCTTGCTGGCCGCCGGGGGCGATCTCTCGGTGCCGCGGCTGCTGAATGCCTACCGCTCCGGCGTGTTTCCCTGGTTCGAGGCCGGGCAGCCGATCCTGTGGTGGAGCCCGGACCCGCGCGCGGTACTGGAACCGCGCCATTTTCGACTACGCCGCAGCCTGAGGAAGACCCTGCGCAATCGCGGCTACACCGTCAGCTTCGATCGCGCCTTCGAGGCCGTCATCCACGCCTGCGCCGCACCGCGCGACTACGCCGACGGCACCTGGATCACCACCAGCATGCAACAGGCCTACATCGCCCTGCACCGCTCCGGACACGCACATTCGGTGGAGGTCTGGGACGGCCCGCGCCTGATCGGCGGGCTCTACGGCGTAGCCGTGGGACGGCTGTTTTGCGGCGAATCGATGTTCTCCCGCGAGCGCGACGCCTCCAAGATCGCGCTGGCCTGGCTCAGCCGGCACCTGGTCGCCTGGGCCTGGCCCCTGGTAGACGTCCAGATGGAGACCGAACACCTGCGCAGCCTCGGCTCTATCACCCTCCCCCGACGCGAGTTCATCACCCGCATCCGCGACATTGCCCATGCCCCCGCCATCCCCGGCCCCTGGCACACCGATCCGGCCCTGAGTCCCCTCGATCCCGACTGGCAAACCACCCCGTAAGAACCTGCTTGCAGGCGAAGCCCCTGCCCGCACTGGAGCGCGGTATCCGCCGGGATGCTCAGGCGAGGAGCTGGGCGAGGTCGTCGGGGCCGAGGATGGGGATGTCGAGGGATTCGGCCTTGGTGACCTTGGAGCCGGGGTCGGTGCCGGCGATGACTGCGGTGGTCTTTTTGGAGACGGAGCCGGTGATCCTGGCGCCGCGGGCCTCGAGGGCGGTCCTGGCCTCATCGCGGGTCATGTCGTCGAAACTGCCGGTCAGGACGTAGGTATTGCCCGCGAGTGGGGCTTCATCATCCGCGGCAGCGGTCTCGGCGACCGGCGCCGACGGGGGATCGGGCCAGTGGACGCCGGCCGCGCGCAAGGCAGCAATCACCTGCAGGTTATGCGGCTCGGCGAAGAAGTTCGCGATGTGTTCGGCGACGATCGGGCCCACATCGGGCACTTCCTGCAACGCTTCCGCATCGGCCTCAAGCAGACGGTCGAGATCGCCGTAGTGCGTGGCCAGGTTACGGGCGGTGACCTCGCCCACCTCGCGGATGCCGAGGGCGAAGATGAAGCGTGCCAGCGTGGTCTCGCGCGCCTGTTCCAGCGCATTGACGAGGTTGGCTGCGAGCTTGGGGCCGACCCGTTCCAGCGCCTCCAGGCGCTCGGCGCCCAGCGCGAACAGGTCGGCCGGGCTTTGCACGATGCCGCCGTCGGCCAGTTGCTCGATGATCTTCTCGCCGAAGCCCTCGATGTCCATCGCGCGGCGCGAGACGAAGTGCTTCAGCGCCTCGCGCCGCTGCGCGGGGCAGACCAGCCCGCCGGTGCAGCGGGCCACGGCCTCGCCCTCCGGGCGTTCGATGTGCGAATCGCACTCCGGGCAACTCAAAGGCATCTCGATGGCGCGGGTGTCCGCCGGGCGTTCGCCGCCGGCGCGGCCGACCACCTCGGGGATCACGTCGCCGGCGCGGCGCACGATCACGCGATCGCCGATGCGCACGTCCTTGCGCGCGATCTCGTCCATGTTGTGCAGGGTGGCGTTGCTGACCGTGACGCCGCCCACCAGTACCGGCTCCAGGCGCGCCACCGGCGTCAGCGCGCCGGTGCGGCCGACGCGGAACTCGACATTGCGCAGCGTGGTGGTGCGTTCCTCGGCCGGGAACTTGTGAGCAATGGCCCAGCGCGGCGCGCGCGAGACGAACCCCAGCGCCTGCTGGTCGGCCAAGGTATCCACCTTGTACACGATGCCGTCGATCTCGTAATCCAGCGCCGCGCGCCGGGCGGCGAGCCGCTCGTAGTAGTCGAGGCAGGCCTCCACACCCTCCAGCACCTCCCGTTCCGGGCAGGCCGGGAAGCCCAGCTCCCGCAGCCAGTCCAGCGTGCCGGACTGGGTGTCCGGCAGGGTCCCGCCTTCCACGAAGCCCACGGAGTAGGCAAAGAAGCTGAGCGGGCGCCGCGCGGTCACCTTCGAGTCCAGCTGGCGCAGACTGCCGGCCGCCGCATTCCGCGGGTTCATGAAGCCACGCTGGCCTTCGGCCTCCAGGCCGGCGTTCAGGCGCTCGAAGTCGGCACGGCGCATGAAGACCTCGCCGCGCACCTCCAGCACGCGCGGCGCGTCAGCGGTCAAGCGATCGCCCAGGTGCAGCGGGATGGGGCGCACGGTGCGCACATTGGCGGTCACGTCCTCGCCGGTTTCGCCATCACCCCGAGTGGCGGCCTGCACCAGGCGCCCGTCCTCGTAGATCAGGCTGATGGCGAGGCCATCCAGTTTGGGTTCGGCCATGTAGGTGACGGCCGCATCGAGACGCGCCGCATCGCCGGTTTGCTTCGCCAGCCGTTCGCGCACACGGCGGTCGAAGTCGTGGATCTCGTCCGCATCGAAGCCGTTGGCCAGAGACAGCATCGGCAGACGATGGCGCACGGTGGCAAAGCCCGCCGCCGGGGCACCCCCCACGCGCTGGCTGGGCGAATCGGCGGTAATCAGCTCCGGGTGCTCGGTCTCCAGTTGCTGCAGCTCGCGCATCAGGGTGTCGAACTCGGCGTCCGACACCTCGGGGTCATCGAGCACGTAGTAGCGGTAGTTGTGATGCTCGATCTGCCGCCGCAGCACCTCGATACGCGCCGCGGCCGCGGCGTTCGAGCCGGCCTCGGGGGCCCGGGCATTCGACAGGGTCATCGCGCGCTGCGCCGGCGCAACAGGTCCGGACGGTGCCGGCGCAGCCAGTCATTCAGGTCCTCTCGCATGTAGGCCAGGGTCTGATTGGTGGCGGTGGACTGCTGCGCATCCAGGATGCTGCCGCCAAGGTCACGCGCGAGCACGTGCGCATGTTCCAGCAGTGCCTCGAAGGCCCGCTGCGGCTCGACGGCCAGATGAATCTGGGCAAAGAGGGTAACGCCCGGCGTCATCATGTCGGCCAGGTCCTCGTCGCGCAGGGTGCCCGGAGCGACCATGTTGGCGGCAGAGAACAGCGGTGCGGAGCTGTCGGTGTCCGGCTCGTGGAAGTGGTAGATATCCATCTCCCCGGGCTGCATGCCGGCACGCTGCAGCGCAGCACCCAGGGCGACGCCGGTAAAGGGCTTGTCGTTCGGGGCAACCACATGCAGCAGCAGGATCTTCTGCTCTTCCTTGTGCCACCGGGCCTTGGGGTTACGTCCGACCACGCGTGGCTCGGAAACGTACTCGCCCAGTGAGTCCATGTCCGATGCCGGTTCCTCGATCAATTCCGGATTCACTGCGTGGTCCGGATGCAGCTTTGCACCCAGGGTGTCATCAGTGCGCGCGCCTCCACGCCGGCCCCGGCGCCAGCGTTTCATGCCCGAACGCAGGCGGGCCATCACACCGCCCTGCGGGCGGGGCTCGCTCGCAGTCGGCTCTGCCGCTACATCCTGGTGTGGCGCACGCACGGGCCGACCCTCTGCGGACGGCTCGGCAGAAAGCTCGGCGTCCTCTTGCGGCGGGGAGGCCAGGGGCTCCTCGTCATTATCCAGCACGCCGTAGATGTCCTGCGGGCGTTCGCCGCGGTGATTGAAGTCCGGTTCCAGCTCGGACGCATCGTCGTTGCTGGTCACACCCAGATGGGGTTCGTGGCGATCCTCGCCCGGCACCGCCGCGATGGGCGGCATGTCCAGCTCGGGTTCGACGCTGTCTGCGGTGCCCTGACGCGCATGATCGTCCAGCGGATCACGCCAGTCCCGCTCTGCTTCGGGATCGGCGCGCGGCGCGGAAACGTCGGAACGGCGCGTCTGGACGGACGATTCATGGGCACGGATGTGCACCGCCTCCTCGTCCCAGCGCGCGGCTTCTTCTTCGCGATCCAGCTGCTGTGCCTTGCGGATATGCCAGCGGTAGGGGAGCAGGATCACCGCGATCAGGACAACCCCCAGAATGATCAGACTGATGCGCATCCAATCCACGCAATACCTCGTTTAATTGCAGTGTTATGCCGCAGGGTCTCCGGGCCATGCGGCCCCCCGCTTTGCCAGCCCCGAAGATTGCCGTCGGGTGGTCCACGGGTCCGCGCGCCCGGGAGGCATTCAGGCCTCAGCGAGCTCCACGGCCTCGTCGATATCCACGCTGACCAGGCGCGACACGCCCGGCTCGTGCATGGTAACGCCTATGAGTTGCTCGGCCATCGCCATGGTGGCCTTGTTGTGGGTAATGAAGATGAACTGGATCTGCTCCGACATCTCGCGCAACAGGTCACAGAAGCGACCCACGTTGGCCTCGTCCAGCGGCGCATCCACCTCGTCCAGCATGCAGAACGGCGCCGGGTTCAGCTCGAAGATTGCAAACACCAGGGCCGATGCCGTCAGCGCCTTCTCCCCACCGGACATCAAATGGATGGTGGAGAGGCGCTTGCCGGGCGGGCGCGCCATGATGGTGACGCCGGTATCCAGCAGATCGTCGCCCGTCATTTCCAGGCGCGCCTCCCCGCCGCCGAACAGACGCTGGAACTTGTGCCCCAGCCCGGCGTTGACCTGGTCGAAGGTCTGCTTGAACAGGGCCCGGGTTTCGCGGTCGATGCGTTGCATCGCCGCCTCCAGTGTCTCCAGCGCTTCGATCAGGTCGGCGTGCTGTTCTTCAAGATAACGCGAACGCTCTTCCAGACTACGCGCCTCGTCGATCGCTGCCAGGTTAATAGGCCCCAGCTTCTCGATCTTGCGATCCAGTTCTCCAATCGCCTGTTCCCAGGCCGGGACGCTGGCATCCTCCGGTAGCTCCGGGGCCAGCGCCTCGCTGGCAAAGCCGGATTCCTGGAACTGCGACTTCAACTGCTCAATCTGCACGGAACGCTCGCGCAGGTCCAGGCGCAGCTCCTCGCAGGCGGCACGCTGTCCCTCCACACGGTTGCCAAGCTCGCTGCTGGTCCCGGCCAGGTCGCGCAAGCGCGCATCGCAGGCCTCCAGATCGGCGCGCGCTCGGGTCAGACGCGCCTCCGCCTCCTGGCGCTGCTCTGCGGCGGTCTGCAGATCCACGCGCCACTGCTCCAGCGGCCCCTGACGCTCGCCCAGCCCCTGCGCCAGACGTGCGCGCCGCTGGGCATCATCCTCGCGCTGACGTTCCAGGCGCTCGCGCTCATGATGTTCGCGCTCGAGGCGGTGGCGCGCCTCCTGTTCGGCCATGCGTGCCTGGTTCGCCGCGTCACGCGCCGTGCGCAGTGCATCGCGGGCCTCGGACTGGGCGCTGCGGGCCGCCTCGACCCGGGCCTCCAGCGCGGCGCGATCGGCCTCCAGGGTCTCGATGCGCGCCAGCGCCTCATTGCGCTCGGCCTCCGCGGCTCCGAACTGTTCTCGGGCACGCGCGGCCTCCTCGTCCAGCTCGCCGGCATCGCGGTCGATGCGCTCCTGCTGCTGTTCCAGCTGCCGTGCCTGGTCGCGCAAACGCTGCACACGGCGTTCGCGATCGTCGATCTGCGCCTGCTGTTCGCGGATCTGCGCGTCCAGTGCCTCGCGCCGGGCACGGGTGGCGGCGATCACCTCGTTGCGCTCGTCCAGTGCCGCCTGTAGCTGATTCACCCGGGTGGCCAGTTCTTCCTGGCGTTCACGCAGCTCGCGCGCCAGGCGCACGCGCGCGACGGCACCACTGGCCCCGCCCTCCAGCGTACGATGTGCAACCCAGCCCGGTCCCAGCCAGGTGCCATCGGGCGTGATCACGCTCTCGCCCGGCCCCAGCGTTGCCACCTGTGCCCGCGCGGCATCCAGATCCTCCGCACAATGCACTGCGGCCAGCCAGGCGGTGACGACCGGCGAACCTTGTACGCACGCGGCCAGACTGCCGGTTGCGGGCGGCGCCGTGGGTAGTGCCTCCGTGCCGACCAGGCGCAACATCGCCGCGGGCAGATCCGGGGCCGCCTCCGGCCGCTCGGTAACGGCGGCCTCCAGCCAGGCGCCGAGCACCATTTCGACCGCGGTATCCCAGCCCTCGGCCACCTCCAGTTGCTGCACCAGCGGACGCGACAGGTCCAGCCCGTGTTCACGCGCCCAGGCCTCGCGCCGGGCCCGCGTCTCCTGCGGGTCATCCTCGCCGGCGAAGTCCTCCAGACCCGCCAGCCGGCCGGCGATTTCGCGCGCCTCGCGTTCGGTGGCATGCAGGCGCTCCTGTTCCTCGCGCTGCGCCTGTTCCAGCTCTGCCAGCGCGGTTTGCTGCTGGTCACGGTCGCCCTGCAGCGTCTGCCGCCGTTCGCGCAGGCCGGTCAGTTCCGTATCCAGGCGGTCCGCCTCGGTGCCCGGGTGGGTCTGGGGCAGGGCTGCGCGCTCGGCCTCGAGACGCTCCCGGCGCTGTCCCACGCGCTTGAGCAGGTGTTCCGCACTGTCCATGCGCGAACGCGCGAGCTGGGCGTTCTGGCGTGGTTCGGCCAGCGACCGTTCCCATTCGGTGAGTGCCTCGCGCGCGGTCTGATATCCGCTTTCGGCCTGCTCGGCAGCGGCCTCCAGGCGTTCGCGCTCGGTTTCGGCGCTCGCAGCGGCCTGCTGACACTGCGCGCTTTCCTGCTCGGCCTGGGCGATGCGCGCCTCCACCGCCTGATACTCGCCGGCAGCGGCCTCGATGCGAGTGTCCAGCTGGCGCAGTTCGGCCTGCTCGCGCGCCAGTTCATCCTCGGCGTGGCGGATGGACTGCTCCAGGCGCGAGACTTCCGCGGCACGGTCGTAATAGGCGCTCTGTGCCTGCGTCGTGGCGGCCTCCAGGTCCACCCGCTGCTGGCGCGCCTGCTCGGTACCCGTTTGCGCCTTCTGCGCCTCGGCCTGGGTTGCGGCCAGTGCGGTCTCGGCGTCATGCAACCGGCTGCGGCCGGACTCCATCTCCCGTTCCTGTGCCTGCAGGCGCAGCAGGATGGCCTCGGCGCGCTTGCGCCGGCGCTCGGCCGCCAGCGTCTGGTAACGCTCGGCGGTCGCGGCCTGGCGATTCAGGCGCTCGGCCTGCTTGGCCACCTCCCCGCGCACGTCGTCCAGGCGTTCCAGGTTCTCGCGGGTGTGGCGCACGCGGTTTTCGGTCTCGCGCCGGCGTTCCTTGTATTTTGAGATGCCGGCGGCCTCCTCCAGATACACGCGCAGCTCTTCCGGCCGCGCCTCGATCAGGCGCGCGATCATGCCCTGCTCGATGATGGCGTAGCTGCGCGGCCCCAGGCCGGTGCCAAGGAACAGGTCCACCACGTCGCGCTTGCGGGCGCGCTGGCCATTGAGGAAGTACTTGGACTGGCCGTCGCGGGTCAGCGCGCGTTTGACGGCGATCTCGCCATAGCCGCTGTACTCGCCCCCCAGGCGGCCGTCGGAATTGTCGAAGACGAGTTCGATGGAGGCCTGCCCCACCGGCTTGCGACTGGAGGAACCGTTGAAGATCACGTCCTCGCTGGAGTCGCCGCGCAGATGCTTGGCCGAGGATTCGCCCATCACCCAGCGCACCGCGTCGATGGTGTTGGACTTGCCACAGCCATTCGGCCCGACCACGCCCACCCGGTTGCCGGGGAGCACGAGGGTGGTCGGGTCGACAAACGACTTGAAGCCAGCCAGTTTGATTCGGGCGAGTCGCACGTTCGGCGCTATCCGCGGTCAGGAATCTCGGGGTTAGAATGGTACACGCTTACAACCCGACCGTGCCCTGCCCCCGAACACCTGTCCTCTGCCCCCGTAGGAGCCTGCTTGCAGGCGAGGCCCCTGCACATGTCCGACTTTGGCAGGGCCTTCGCCTGCAAGCAGGCTCCTACGGGGCAGGGTCAGCGCGAGTCATTCATCCACGAAAGAGAACGCGACATGCCAAGCCAGCCGAGCAAGACCCTGGAAACCTTCGACAATCCGGCACCGGAGAACGACTACGCGATCTACATGCGCATTCCGGAATTCACCTGCCTGTGTCCCGCCACCGGCCAGCCGGACTTCGCCGAACTGCACCTGCAATATGTGGCGGATCAGAAATGCGTGGAACTGAAATCGCTGAAGACCTACATCTGGTCGTTTCGCGAGGAAGGCGCCTTCCACGAGGCGGTCACCAACCGCATCCTGGCCGACCTGGTGGCGGCAACCGACCCGCGCTACATGCGTCTGACGGCGTATTTCAACGTGCGCGGCGGGATCTACACGAGCGTGGTGGCGGAACACCGCAAGCCGGGCTGGAATCCGCCGGCGCCGGTCCAGCTGCCCGCTCCGGCCCGCAGCCCGCTGGACATGAACGGCTGACGCCACTGCGATGTACGCGCTCGGCCTCGACCTCGGCACCTCCGGCATCCGTCTGGCCCTGCTGGATCCGGACGGGCGCCACCTCCATACGGCCCGGCGCGCGCTGCCGGCAGCCGCTGGCGCGGCCGAAGGCCACGCGGAACAGGACCCGATGCTGTGGTGGGGCCATGTACGCGATCTGCTGCGCGAGGCTGCCGGGTGGCTGCACGGGGCACCCGCAGCCATCGCGGTGGACGGCACCTCTGCCACACTGCTGCGCGTGGATCACGAGGGCCGGCCCACCCATCCGGCACTGATGTACAACGATGCCCGTGCCACGGACATGCAGTCGGTGCTGGCCGGGGTCGCCCCGACCGAATCCGCCGTACACAGCCCCAGTTCCTCGGCCGCCAAGCTGCTCTGGCTGCGCCGCCACGAGGGTCTGTCCCGGGTACGCCACGTGCTGCACCAGGCGGACTGGATCGCCGGGCGCCTGCGCGGCCGCTTTGATCGCATGGATGAAAACAACGCCCTGAAGCTGGGCTACGACGCGCTGTGGGGCGGCTGGCCGGACTGGCTGCAGGACATCCTGGGGACGGATGCGGCCCTGCTGCCGACGGTCGTGCCTGCCGGAACCGTGCTCGGTCCTCTGGACCCCGGCATGGCGGAATCCCTGCACCTGAACCCGGCCTGCCGCGTGGTGGCGGGGACGACCGACAGCATCGCGGGGTTTCTGGCCGCAGGCGTGGACGACGACCGCACCGGTGTCACCAGCCTGGGTTCGACCCTGGTGATCAAGCAACTCGCGCCGGAACCGGTCTACGCCCCGAAACTGGGCATCTACAGCCATCATCTGCTGGGGCGCTGGCTGGTCGGCGGCGCCTCCAACAGCGGCGGCGCCGTGCTGCGCCAGTATTTCGACGATGCCGCCCTGCACCGCCTGAGCGCCGCCATCGACCCGGAGACCGACAGCGGGCTGGACTACCTGCCCCTGCCCCGCCCGGGCGAGCGCTTCCCGGTCAACGACCCCGAACTGCAGCCGCGCCTGACCCCCCGGGCCGAGGACGACGCGCGCTTCCTGCAGGGGCTGTTCGAGGGGATCGCCCGCATCGAACGCGACGGATACCAGCGCCTGACCGAGCTGGGCGCCCCGCCTGTGGAACGTGTGATCTCGCTTGGCGGCGGTGCCCGGAACCGCGTATGGACGCGCATCCGCAGCCGGGTCCTGGGACTGCCGGTATCCCCGGCCGCAGACGACGACGCGGCCCGTGGTGCGGCCCGCCTGGCACGGATTGGCGTCGGTCTGGAGCCCGGCTTCACCGACTGACCCGCCCCCGCCGGGAAAGCCCTTGCAGGAGCGGCCCTGGCCGTGCTGCCCGCGCCAACGCCAGAATCGACAATCCCGAGGCCGCTCCTGCCGTGCCCCCCGTGGCGGCGACCGATGCTACATTCGGAAGGGGCGATCACGACAAAGGGACACTGCATGCACTGGACGCGAATTCTCGGCATTGGCCTGCTGGTCGGCGGGATCATCCTGCTGCTGATGGGCTACAACGCGACCGGAAGTGTGGGCGAGGAGCTGCACCGGGAATTCACGGGGCGTTACACCGACGAGACGCGCTGGTATCTGATAGCGGGTGGCGTCCTGACCGTCGTCGGATTGCTGCTGGCCGTTTTCGGTATCCGCCGCTGAAGCAAACCATGGCGCAGCGAGTGCCCGGGGTCGCAAACCCCCTGTTCGCGTTTCTGGCACCGTTTCGCGGCCTTTCGCGTGTGTTCGACCCGGCCCTGCGCGGTCTGGTCATCATCCCGCTGCTGATCAATAGCGCCGTGGTGATCGGCCTCGCCACGGCGGCCGCGTTCGGCTTCGAGGCGCTGCTGGCCACCTGGCTCCCGGGTGGCTGGGACTGGCTGGCCTGGCTGCTGTGGCCCCTGTTCGCACTGGCCCTGCTGGTGGCGTTCTCGGTGTCCGCAGTCGCCCTCGCGGCGATCATCGCCAGCCCGTTTGCGGGGCCGCTGGCCTACCGCACTGCCTGCCATCTCGGCTACCCGCCACAGCGCCCCGCACGGTCCTTCCTCGCGGAAACGGGCCATGCCGGCATCACGGCGCTGCGCAAAACGGGCTATTACGCGCTGCTGTTCATCCCGGTGTTACTGATCACGGCGATACCCGGGCTCAACCTGCTGGCCGGGATCGCCTGGTTCATCTTCGGCAGCTGGGTACTGGCGGTGGAGTTCCAGGAACCGCCGCTGGCCAATGACGGGCCGGACTTTGCAACGGTGCTTGCGGCCCTGCGCCACCGGCGGCTGGAGACCCTGGCCTTTGGTGCGGGCACCACGCTGCTGGCCATGGTGCCGCTGCTCAATCTCCTGCTGGTCCCCGCAGCGGTCATTGGCGCCACCCACCTGCACGTTCGCCGCCAGCTGCGTCAGCCAAGTCGCGGCACTGGCGATCCCCTGTGATGCACACCGTCAGGGGGCATGCGGCGGGGTCGCCCAACGCGGAGCACGGGCCCCGGGCCGGGGCATAGGCGGCTGTCAGTCCAGCGGCTGCGCACCCACCTGGACCACGGCCCCCTCAACACGGACCGGAAACCGGGTCAGCGGATCCTCCGCCGGCGGCGCCATCACCGCGCCGGTACGCAGGCAAAACTGGGCTTCATGCATCGGGCAGGTGATACAGTCATCTACGTCGATCTCGCCATCGGCAATGGGCACATCCTCATGCGTACAGAGGTTCTCCACCGCGAAGTACTCGCCACCCAGGTTAAACACGGCGATCTCGGTATCCGCCGCCTCCACCAGGCGATGATCACCGTCCTCGATGTCCCCCAGCGGGGCGACGTCAATCCATTCCGACATGCGCACCAGCCTTTCAATTCTCGTTTGATAACCGGTCGTTCAACGCGCAGAGGCGCGCAGCGCGGCCGTTGCCGCGGGGTCGATCTCGATCCGGCGGCCTTCCGCCGGGTGGTAGGAAAAACGCCCGACCACACGCAGGCTATCGCCAACGTGATCGCGCACGGCCGACTTCGGCGTCACCGCAACGCGGTTAATGGCGTCGTCTTCCAGCCAGTAATGCTCCGGGTCCTCGAACCGCCTCACGACCCCTTCGGTCTCCACCAGTTCGCCATTGAAGGCCGGTGCGGACGCCGCCAGTTGTTCCAGCGTGACCGGCGAGACCCGCTCGCCGCCACAGCCGGCCAGCAGGTACCCGGCCAGCATGCCCAACACCAGCAGTCTTGATCGATTACCCACTGCGATGACTCCTTTGCGATCGTCGCGAAGATCGCCACCCTACCGGAATCCACCCTCGCCACGTCGATTAACCCCGGTTCGCGTACCCCATGGGGACCCCGGACAATCCTGTCGTGGGCGCCTGATCGGGATCGATCCACACCCCGATTCAAGTCCGTCCCCGTAGTGCCGTTACGCCGACATATCACACCGCCTGGTGCCATCCGCTTCGAGGAGCCCCCGTGAATCCGCTACCGAACCGCCATCGCCATACGCAGCCGCAACGTCGCACCGGCTCCCGGGGCCCCGAGGACGCTGCTGCGCCGGAGACGGAACACACGCCCTCGAGCCCGCACCACCCTCCCGACGACACGACGGACGACTGTCTCCGCATCGCCCACGAGACCCTGCAGCTGATCCGCCAGCTCCGCGCCTAGGAGCCTGTCGTCAGCCCCGGCCCGGACCGTTCTGCGCCAGCCAGCGATCCAGGGCATTCCCGAAGGCTTGGCGATCGCGCGGGCCCAGGGCGGCGGGACCGCCGGTCTCGACACCGCTACTGCGCAGGGTATCCATGAAATCGCGCATGCTCAGGCGCTCGCGAATGTTGTCCCGGGTGTAAAGCTCGCCGCGCGGGTTCAGCGCCTGTCCGCCCTTCTCTATCACCTCCGCGGCCAGCGGGATATCGGCGGTAATCACCAGATCGCCGGGACCGAGCCGGCGCACGATCTCGTTATCGGCCACATCGAATCCCGCCCCCACCTGGATCGAATCGATCCATTTCGACGGCGGCGTCCGCATGGGTTGATTGGCGACCAGGGTCAACGGGGTCTCCGTGCGCTTCGCGGCACGAAACAGGATCTCCTTGATCACAACGGGACAGGCATCCGCATCCACCCAGATTTTCATTGTGTTCGTCCGTTTTGCATTGATTGCAGGATATCGGTTTTTTGCATCCGACTTCCCCCGCCTCATGCCACGGATGTGGTCAGCAACGACGCGTCCTCGAGGCCCGGGATCACCGCTGCCAGCGCCGCCCGAAACCACGTCCCGCCGCACAGCGCAGCGGCGCTCGCACCCCTGTGTGCCAACGCGAGGGTGTACACTCGTCAGTGTCTCTCCAAGGAGCCTCGCATGATCATCGAAGTGACCGGCATTCTGGGCCTGCTCTGGCTGCTCGTCCTGATCTGGGCGATTGTAAAAACGGCGCAAAGCCCGGCCGGCCCGATCGTGAAGGTATTGTGGATACTTATCCTGCTGTTTCTGCCCCTGCTGGGCCTGATCGCTTGGCTCCTGCTCGGACCACGCTAGGGAGACGCTGATTGAATCGCGCGTCCGCGCTCGAGTCGCTTTTGCGTGCGTTTAATGCGCGGTGACTGCCGTGCAGTCACTCTGCTACAGGTGAACCCCAACGCCGTGCGCGCGCCCGTGCTTGATCAACAACGGGCGGCCAAGCCCCTGCTTTCAATGGCACGTGGGGTTGGTGCCCCCCGATTCTGAATGAATATGGCCCGATCCTGCGTTGCGCCGCTTGTGGCTGCGTCGCTGTTGCGCGGGCGGGATACTGCGGTGACGGCCGTACCGCCACCGCACGTCAGGCGAGCCGGCGCCCGGGCCGGAGAATGACGACCAACTCACACCCGGGCCGCCGGATTCGCTGGCGTCGGGCAAGATCGAACCTTATATTCAGTCTTTCGAGTCGGTGTCCCGTGCGCGGAGCTCACGCAGGGGCCCGGACAATTCGTGCGTGGTAACGACGAGCCGCCCGCATCACCACCGGGGAGAGCGATGACGAATGTCAACACGGTAATGCAGGGTCTCCCCAGCCTGCCCCGGGCCCTGACCGCCGTGCTCGATGCCACCCGGGCCAACGAGGCCGACTTCCAGCCCCTGACACGCGCGATCGAGCAGGATGCCGACATCTCCAGCCGTCTGCTGCAGGCCGCCAACTCCCCGTTCTACTCCCGTGGTTCGCCCTGCCGCACCATCGACCGCGCCCTGTTCAGTCTAGGCCTGGATACCGTCCGCAGCCTCGCCCTGACCGCCGCGATCCAGCCGCTGTTTGGCGCGTTCCGCATGCGCCATCGCGCGTATCTTCGCAGTGTCTGGCAACGGGCCCTGACCTGCGCCGGGCTGGCCCGCTCCCTGGCGACACTCACCCGCTATCGCCATCCCGAGGAGGCCTATCTGGCCGGGCTGCTCATCGACATCGGCCGTCTGGTTCGGCTCACGCAGGATGAGGGGCACTACTGGCCACTCCTGCAGACAGCCGTGGACGATTGGCACCTGATGGCGATCGAACAGGAGACCTACGGTCGCCACTATGGCGAACTGGGAGGCGACTGCCTGGCTGCCTGGGGCCTGGGGCCGCCCCTGGCGGACGCCGTTCGCGGCCACCTGGACCCGGTCAGCCGAGTGTGCAAGGGCCATCACCTGGTCAAACTGGTGAACCTCGCCCATACGCTTGGCTGTCTGCCCACCACCCTGTCCCCAACCGCGGAACCCGAGTGCAACGAGGTGGCCCTGGCCGCGGCGGATACGCTGTTCGGGTTGAACGAGGGCCTCACACGCGAGCTGCGCAGCCGCGCCGACCACGACATACGCCGCATGGCGGGGGCGCTGGAGATTGATCTGCCGGCCGGCACAACCGCTGCCGCGCCGGTCGCAGGGACTCATGACTGCGCGCAAGGAGATGCCGGCGACCTCCGGGTGCACGATGTCAGCGAACCGAACCGATCCGACGTCGGGGGCGCGCAGACGGCCGGACTGCGGGCGCGCTGCCTGTCCGCCCGGCGCGCCCTGTCTCTCACCTTCGGGGTCCGCCACTCGCTGCTGTTCCTGGCGGACGCCGACCAGCAGGCCGTCTGCACCTGGGTGGAGGGCCAGGAAACGCCGGCTCTCACCCTGCCGCTGCTGCCCGGACGCAGCCTGGTCACGGATACCCTGCTGGACCGCGCAACCCTGCGACACGAAGTAACCCGTGCCGACCGACTCCCGCCCATCGACCAGCAGCTTTTGCGCCTGTGCCAGGCCGAGCGGTTGTGGAGCTACCCCCTGCTGGCCGACAGTGGCCGGCCGTCCGGGGTACTGATCCTGGGCCTGAGCGAACACGAGGCCGAGCACCTGCAGGCACGCAGAGACTTCATCCCGGCACTGACCGGCGAGATCGCCCGGGCGCTCACCGGCACCCCCCGGGGCGCGGCGAGTCGCAGCATCCACGCGCAGGGACACGCGGCCGGCACCCCCATCGAACTCATCCGGAACTATCTCAACGTGCTGCATCGCGGGCTGGACCCGGACACCGAGGCCCGCCTCGAACCGGACCTGGTCAAGGCAGAGATTGATCACGTCGGCCGCATCCTGCTGCGGCTGCGGGACCCGGACGCGACGCCCGGCGAAGACCGGGGTCCGGCCTCGCTCAATGCCCTGGTACGCCAGATCGCGGACATCGTCGACACCTCGTTATGCCGAACCCGCAACATCCGCCTTTATCTCGACCTGAGCCCGGCAGACCCGCCGCTTACCGTGCCCGCCAACCACCTGCGCCAGATCCTGACCAATCTGCTGAAGAACGCTGCGGAGGCACAGCCCCGTGGCGGCGAGATTATCGTTGCCACGCAGGCGCCGACGACGATCGGCGGGAACCGGATGGTACCGCTCTCGGTGGCTGACCGCGGACCGGGCCTGCCACCCGAGGTTCAGGCCGCGGCCGTCACACCGGCCGCCTCCACCAAGGGGAGCGGCTATTCCGGTCACGGGCTCAGTATCGTCAAGCGCCTCTCCGAAGAGGTCAGAGCCCAGTTGTCCTTCACCAGCACCAGTGTCGGTACCCGCTTTGACCTTGCCCTGCCCGCCTCACCAACAGAACCGACGCGGCCATAACCCCGCCCCACGGCGCCCGGCGCGTACATCGCGACTCGCCCGTGCGAACCCGCCGCGGTCAGTCCAGCGCGACCACCTCCGGGCTGGCATCCACCCGAAACCGGTGGCCCTGACGCAGGCAATAACGCAGCCACTTGTAGAGGAAGCGGTTGTGCCGCCAGCGACACATCAGGCCCGGATGCCCGGTACGCATCTCCGCGGCCAGCTCGGCGCCGATCCCGCGGCAGTGCAATTCCAGCACCTCTGCCTGATGCGCATCGTGGAACATGCGCACTCGCACGTCCGGCTGCCGCCGCGGCTCGCCGTCATGGTCAAAGTGGTAAGTCAGGTGCAGGGTCGTGGTATAGCGCGTGCGTTCCAGAACCTCCAGATGCAGATCCAGCGCCCCTGACACCCGCGACACCGATTGCGGCGGCAGCCGCGCCGGTTCCGGGCACAGGCGCCGCAGTGCGAGGTAGTTCTCCTCGTACATCTCCATCAGCGCCGCGAACGTCGCGGGCCGGGAATCGAGGTAAGCGGGGTTCCGGCGTTCCAGCAGCATCGCGACAGTGTAAGGAAAGGCCGATCAATGTACACATCCACGTTGGCAGCCCGGACTTTTCGAGGACCGGCACGCTGGAGGGGACACCGTCCTCCCGTTTCGGGCATCCACCCCGTCGCCCGTCCGCGCAGCACGAGGCAGGACACCCCCGGGGCTTTTTGGTAACTTCGCATGGAACAACAAGGATGCACGACCCATGGATATCAGCGTCATCACGACCCGGCCCTTCCCCGACCAGAAGCCCGGTACCTCCGGTCTGCGCAAGCGCGTCCAGCAGTTCCGCGAGGCGCATTACCTCGAGAATTACATTCAGAGCATCTTCGACGCCTGTCCGGAACTGCTGCGCGGCGAACTGCTGCTGGGCGGCGACGGGCGCTTCCACAACCGCGAGGCCATCCAGATCATCCTGCGCATGGCGGCGGCGAATGGTGCACAGAAGATCAGCGTGGGTCTGGGGGGCCTGCTGTCGACGCCGGCCGCCTCCCACCTGATTCGCAGCCGTGGTGCGACCGGCGCGCTGATCCTCTCGGCCTCGCACAACCCCGGGGGCCCGGAGGGCGACTTCGGGATCAAGCTGAACACCGCCAACGGCGGCCCGGCCACCCCGGCAGTCACCGACGCAATCCACGCACGCAGCACCCAACTGAGCCACTACCGCATCGTCAACGGATCGGAACATGTGGACATCGATCACCTACACACCCGGACGCTGGCCGAGATGCAGGTGGAGGTCCTGGACCCGGTGGGCCCCTATGCCGATGCCATGGCAGCGCTGTTCGACTTCGAGCGCATTGGCGAGCTGCTTCGCTCCGACTTCTTCGCGATGCGCTTCGACGCCATGCATGCCGTCACCGGCCCGTATGCCGAAGAGATCCTGGTCAAGCGCCTGGGTGCGCCCCCCGAGACCATCCTGCGCGCAGAGCCGCTGGCCGACTTTGGCGGCCGCCACCCAGACCCGAACCTGTCCCATACGCGCGAACTGCGCGAGGCCCTGTTCGGGCGCGATGCCCCGGATTTCGGCGCCGCCTCCGATGGCGATGGCGACCGCAACATGATCCTGGGCCGTCACTTCTTCGTAACGCCCTCCGACAGCCTGGCGGTGATGGCCGCCAACGCCCATCGGATCCCTGCATTCGCCGACGGTCTGAAGGGCGTTGCCCGCAGCATGCCGACCAGTCAGGCCGTGGATGCCGTCGCCCGGGCCCTGGGTATCCCCTGCTACGAGACCCCGACCGGCTGGAAATTCTTCGGCAACCTGCTGGATGACGGCCGCATCCGCCTGTGCGGGGAGGAGAGCTTTGGCACCAGCTCCGACCACGTGCGCGAGAAGGACGGTCTCTGGGCCGTGCTGTTCTGGCTCGACCTTCTGGCCGCCCGCCGCCAATCAGTAGAGGAGATTGTGCGCGACCACTGGCGCCAGTACGGCCGCCACTACTACACCCGACACGACTACGAAGCCGTGGACAGCGAACGCGCGGAGCGGGTGATGGCCCGCATCCGCGACCAGCTCTCGGCCCTGCCCGGCCAGTCCCTTGCGGGGATGCAGGTGGCGGCGGCCGACGACTTTGCCTACCGTGACCCGGTCGACGCCAGCCTGACCGAACACCAGGGACTGCGCGTGCTGTTCGAGGGGGGGGCGCGCATCGTATTCCGCTTATCCGGCACCGGCACCGAGGGGGCCACCCTGCGCCTGTATATCGAGCAACACGAGACCCGCCCCGATCACCTGGATGCCGACCCCCAGGTCCTGCTGCGGCCCCTGATCGACGCCGCCGCGCAACTGGGTGACATCCCGGGGCTTACCGGTCGCGAAAGACCCGACGTCATCACCTGACCACAGCCGCGCCAGCACGCCACGCACATCACCGCCACGGCACTGCCAGCGCCGTGGCAACACCTTCGCAGGGCTGGCCGATGGGGATATTCATGGCGGGCGTGCAGATGCCCCTTGCCTCCCGAGGCAGCGCTGAACAAAGCCATCCTGGCTTTTTCAACGCGGGCGGCATTGCAAGGGTTTCTTGCCTGGCAACGAGATTCCGCCACTCGCCGGGTCCGGGAGCCTGGCGGATTGGGGGCTGACCTGCTGCGCGTGGGCAGCAGAGCAGTCCCTTTCCCACTCTCCTGCACCACGCTCGCGACGATCACCCAAACTCGACAGACGGCTGGCCGCGGCCGATTCCGGCCGCACAGCCCGGTACCGCGAGGAAACGCCAATCCATCCGCGTTCCCTAAAGCACCCGGGCCAGACGTTCCACGGCCTCGCGCAGGCGATCCTGTGACTGCGTGTAGGCAATACGCAGGTAGTCGCGCCCGCGCGAGGGACTGAAATCCGTACCCGGCGTCAGCGCCACCCCCGCGCGGTCCAGGATACGGGCACAGAGGACCTCGGAATCCGGCCCATGGGCGGTACAGTCGGCATACAGGTAAAACGCCCCCTGAGGCCGCGCCTGCACCTCCAGGCCCAGCCCCGGAAGCGCCTCCAGCAGCAGGTCGCGGCGCTGGCGCAGCTCCTGCACCCGCGCCTGCAACAGGGCCTCGGTCCCAGCGTCGAAGGCCGCCAGGGCTGCGGTCTGGGCCACTGTCGCCGGGGCTACGAAAAGATTCTGCGCCAGGCGCCGCACCGGCTCCACCCAGGCCGCGGGCACGACCATCCAGCCCAGCCGCCAGCCGGTCATCGCGAAATACTTGGAGAACGAATTGATCACCACGACGTCGGGGAATGCGGCAGCGGCGCTGGGCTCCGGGTCCTCGAACACGATCTGGGCATAGATCTCGTCCATGATCACCAGCCCGCCACGGGCACGTACGACCTCGACGATCGCGGCCAGCCGCGCCCGCGACAGGCAGGTCCCGGTCGGATTCGCCGGCGAGGCAAGCAGCACCGCACGCGTGTTTGCGCCCCAGGCCGCCGCAATCGCCTCTGCAGTCGGCTGGAACCCGTCTTCCGCATGCACCGGAATGGCCACGGGGCAGGCCCCGCGGGCAGCCACAAACTGGCGGTTGCAGGCATAGCCGGGGTCCGGCAGCAGTACCTCCTCACCCGGGTTCACTCCCGCCGCCAGCGCCAGCAGGATGGCGGCGGATGCGCCCGCCGTGATCACGATGCGTTCGGGATCAATCTCGGCCCCATGGCGCGCACCATAATCGGCGGCCAGCGCCGCGCGCAGGGCGCCGGTGCCATGGGCGGGGGTGTAGCGCGTGTCCCCGTCCGCCAGCGCAGAGCCCCCGGCAGCGATCACCCCCGGTGGCGTCGGAAAGTCCGGTTCCCCCACCTCCAGATGGATAATATCGGCCCCGGCACGCTCGGCCGCTTGGGCCCGCGCGAGGATATCCATGACCCGGAACGGCTCGACCACCTCGGCAAAGGCCGACAGCGCCGGGCCACTCGCGAGCCGATCAGAGGGGGTGCGCACCACGGTCGGGAACGATATCAGCGGCGAACGTGCCGCATCAGCCGTTTGCGCTTTTGCTGCTGGCGCGGGGTGAGCTTGTTGCGGCGCCCGGCGTAGGGGTTGCGGCCGGAGCGGAATTCCAGCCGCAGCGGGGTCCCCACCAGCTTCAGGTGCTTGCGGAAGAAGTTCTCCAGATAGCGCTTGTAGCTGCCCGGGAGCGCATCGGTCTGATTGCCGTGCAGCACGACCACCGGCGGGTTCTGGCCACCCTGGTGGGCGTAACGCAGCTTGATGCGGCGCCCGCTGACCATCGGCGGGGCATGTTCGGCGACCGCAGCCTCCAGCAGCCGTGTGAGCTCCGGCGTGGAGACCTTGCGAAAGGCGCTGGCATGGGCCTCGCGCACGTCATCCAGCAAATGCCCGACATTGGTCCCGTGCAGTGCGGAGATCAGGCGCATGCGCGCGAAATCGACAAACCCCAGCCGCCGATCCAGTTCGTCCCGGACGCGCTCGCGGGCATGTTCCTGCATCCCGTCCCACTTGTTCACCGCCAGCACCAGGGCGCGGCCTGCCTCGATCACCATGCCCAGCAGGTGGGCATCCTGGTCGGACAGACCGGCCTGCGCATCCACCACCAGGATCACCACGTGCGCGGCTTCAATGGCCTGCAGGGTCTTGATGACACTGAACTTCTCGATGGCCTCGTGGACCCGGGCGCGGCGCCGTACACCGGCGGTATCAATCAGGGTGTAATCCACCCCGTCGCGTTCGAAGGGCACGAAGATGCTGTCGCGCGTGGTGCCGGCCACATCGGTGGCCACCACCCGCTCGTCACCAAGGATGCGATTGACCAGCGTGGACTTGCCGACGTTCGGGCGTCCGACGATCGCCACGCGGATGCCGGGCCAGTCGTCGAGGGCCGCCTGCTGTGAGGCCTCGTCCAGGCCATCACTCACCAGCCCCGCCTCGGCAGCGTCGGCCCCGATGTCTTCGGAACCGGCCTTTTCAGCCCCGGCGTCCTCGATCCGGACCTCACCCGCGGCGCTGCGGCGCAAGGCGGCCACATCCTTGCGCACAGCCTGCATCAGGCCCTGCACGCCGCGTCCATGGGCGGCGGCAATCGGCGTGACCTGTCCCAGCCCCAGCGCATAGAACTCGGCACTGACCGAATCGGCGTCCAGCCCGTCGGTCTTGTTGACCACCAGACGCGCCCGGACACCGGCACTGCGCAGCTGGTCCGCAATCGCCTGATCCTGCGGGGTCAGACCGTCACGGGCATCCACCAGAAACAGCACATGATCGGCCTCGGCGACCGCACGCCGGGTCTGTTCAGCCATGGCCCGGTCCATCTCCGCGCCCTCGCCCGACAAACCGCCGGTATCCACCACCAGATAGGGAAAACCGCCCACCTTGCCAATCCCGTACTGGCGGTCACGGGTCAGGCCGGCGACATCCGCCACCAGCGCATCGCGCGTACGCGTGAGCTGATTGAACAGGGTGGATTTGCCAACATTCGGCCGACCCACCAGAGCAATGACCGGGATCATGTGCCGATCCGGGCCGCCAGGCGGTTGTTCACTCGTGGCCCCCGAGTTCGGGGTTCACCGCGGTGATCTGGCCGTTGTCGGTCACCACATAGAGTACGCCATTGACGAGCTCGGGACGCGTGACCACCGCACCGGAGCTCGCACGAACGCGTGCCACGATGCGCCCGTCCTCGAGATCCAGCCAGTGCAGATACCCCTGGTAGTCGCCGACAATCGCATGCGAACCGACCACCACCGGGGCGGTCACCCCGCGCAGGCGCAGGGCATCCGTCTGCCACAGATCGGCCCCGTTGCGCGGGTCCAGGCCCCAGACATGACTCTCGGCATCGGTTGCCACCAGCACATCGGATGCAGTGTCGACATCCGCCCCCTGGTAGGAGGAGAAATCGCGGGTCCAGAAGATCTCGCCGGAGTTCAGGTCCAGCGCCGCCAGGCGACCCTGGTAGGTGGTGGCAATCACAGCCCCGCGATACAGCGGGATGTAACCATCCACGTCCACCATGCGCTCGACCTCGGTACGCCCGCTGGGAACGCCGAGGGTCGTCTCCCACAGCACATTGCCACGATTAAGCCCCAGCATTAGCAAGCGGCCATTATCGAAACCGGCCAGCACCCGCCCGGCGGTAATCTGCGGACGGTGGGCACCACGCAGGCTGAGTGACGGCGTAGTCCGCAGCGCGGTCCACTGGGTCGCGCCGGATGCGGCATCCAGTGCATGGACACGGCCATCGTTGGTACGCACGACCACCAGGCCGCGGGTTACGTCGGACACCGCCAGCACCTCGCTGGAGAGCGTGACACGCCAGCGCTCGCCGTCCCCTTCCAGATCCAGCGCGATCGCATGACCGTCCAGCGTGCCGACCACGGCGATGTCCTCGCCGACGCCGACACCTGCCGAGATCCGGGCGTCATCCAGCCGGATTTCCCAGCGCTGGCTGCCACTTTCCGGGTCCAGGCCCGTCACCCGACCAGCGGCGTCACTGATCACCACCAGGTCGTCGTCGGTGCCGGGATACATCTGCCACAAAAAGCGCTCGCCGCCGCGCCCCACGGACTGCGACCACAGGCGCTCCGCGTCACCTTCTGCCTCGAATTCCGGCAGGCTGGCCGGGGGCTCCGTGGTATCGCGCTGCCACAGACCACAGGCGCTCAGGGACAGAATCAACGCGCTGACAAACAGCAGGCGTACGGCCGAACTCGTTAGGGAAGGCACTGACATCGGGAGACGAATCCTCCGGGAAAAGACGGACGGGAAAAACACGGGGTAACGGGCACGCCTGCACTCAAGGCGTACTCGCCCGTGCAAGGGCACGCCGGCAAGGTTCATTCGGTCCTGCGGTGGCCATACGCGGGCGTGTGCATCGTGGCATCAGACCGAGAGTTCTTCGTATTTCAGCTGCAGGTACTCCGGGCGATGCCCGGTATCCAGCGCAGCGCCATAGTGCTCGCGCGCCAGGTCACGGTCTCCGCGCGCCCGTGCCAGGTCACCTTCCAGTTCCAGCCGCAGGCCGGCGAAGGCCTCTCCCTGGATCGCCGCGAGGACATCCTCGGCCTCGTCCAGGCGCTCGGCCAGGATCAACTGCCGCGCCAGACGCAGGCTGAACACCTCGCGGTAGCCGCGATCGGACGCGCTATCACGGGCCGCCTGCAGGGCATTGATCGCGGCATCGCGATCGTCCTGCGCCAGCGCGGCATCCGCACGGTAAACCCAGGCCAGCGCACGATACGGCGTCCCGCGGCCCTGTTCGATCAAGGCATCCGCCAGCTCGGCGGCGCGCTCGGTATGCCCCACCTGACCGGCAGACTGCAGGGCCTGATACATCTCGGATGCCATCTGGGCCCGGGTCTCCTCGCGGTCGCTCCACCAGTTCCAGCCAAACAGGCCGGCAATCCCGAGCACCAGACCCGCGACAATGGCCATGCCATTTTCGGACCACCACTGTTTGATACGTTCCGCTTTCTCTTCGTCAGTGAGGTAGCTCATGCTTTTCTCTGTCGGTTGCGCGTCGCGCGTGGGTTACTACTTCAGGGCCGTGCGCAGATGATCGGCCAGGGCGGCCCGCGCGACCGCCTCCTGCTGCTCCCCGCCCTGCGATCTTAACGGCTTGACGGTCACGGTGCCTGCCGCGTGTTCGTCCGAGCCGAGCACCAGCGCATAGCGTGCACCCAGGCGGTCGGCCCGCTTCATCTGCGACTTGAAGCTGCCACCACCGCAGTGCTGGATCAAATTCAGGCCCGGCAGCGCGTCGCGCAGCTCCTCCGCCAGTTGCAGGGCATCCCCCGCCAGTTCGTCACCGCCGACGATCAGATAGGCGTCGGGCGCGGTGGCCGCCGGGGCCGCCGCGCTTTCTTCCAGCAGTGCGACCAGGCGCTCCAGCCCCATGGCCATCCCGATCGCCGGGGTAGCGCGCCCCCCGAGCTGTTCCACCAGCCCGTCGTAGCGACCGCCCGCGCACACGGTTCCCTGGGCCCCGAGGTCGTCGGTGATCCACTCGAACACGGTGTGGGTGTAGTAGTCGAGCCCGCGCACCAGACGCGGGTTGTGTTCGAACGCGATCCCGAGCTGCTCCAGCCGGGCACAAAGCCCGTCGAAGTGGGCGCGGGACTCGGCATCCAGATGATCCATCAGGCTCGGTGCCCCGGCCACCACGGCACGCGTCTCCGGGTCTTTGCTGTCGAGGATGCGCATCGGGTTCTCGTACAGCCGCCGCCGGGCCTCCTCGTCCAGGGCCTCGCGATGCCCCTCGAAATAGGCAATCAGGTGCTCGCGATAACGCTGGCGGCTCTCCGGCGTGCCGAGGGTATTGAGTTCCAGGCGCACGTTGTTCAGGCCCAGCCTGCGCCAGAGGCGGGCCGTCATTGCCAGCATCTCGGCATCCACATCCGGCCCCGACAGGCCGAAGACCTCCACCCCGATCTGATGGAACTGGCGGTAGCGGCCCTTCTGCGGACGTTCGTGACGAAACATCGGCCCCAGATACCAGAGCCGCTGTACCTGGTTATGCAGCAGGCCGTGCTGGATGCCCGCGCGCACGCAGCTCGCGGTGCCCTCCGGTCGCAGGCTGAGGCTGTCGCCGTTGCGATCTTCGAAGGTGTACATCTCCTTCTCGACGATGTCGGTCACGTCCCCGATCGAGCGCTTGAACAGCTCGGTCGCCTCGACCACCGGCATGCGGATCTCGTGATAGCCGTAGCCCTCCACGACCTCCCGCAGGGTGGCCTCCAGGTGCTGCCAGACGTGAATGGACTCGGGCAGGATGTCGTGCATCCCGCGAATCGACTTGAGCGCTTTCATGTGGCCTTCTGGTTCATTGCGTGATTCACGAGCCGGCGCAGCTCAGGGCTCCAGATCAAAGCGGGCGGTACGGTCGCCCCGAATATGCTGCGCGAAATCGAAGTCCTCGCCGTCCACGCTCAGCGAGACCCCGGCCGCATTGCCCAGCACGACCCGGGCCGGCAGTTCCACGCGCAGTTCCTCGCGATCACCCGGACTCAGCACGCCGGTCAGGATGACCGCGTCCGCGGCATCGCGCACCTCCACCCAGGAGGTCTCGCTGATCTCGAGCACCAGAGCCGCTTCGGGGTCGGTCTGCGCCGGGACGCTGGCCAGCGCCGGGCTCGGCGCCTCCAGCGGTTCCGGCGCGACCCCGGCCGGCTCTGCCGCCTCGGGCTGCGGGCGTGGCGTTACCGGCTCGGCCAGTGCCTCGGGGGTCACAACCGGATCCTCGGGTACTGCATCGGCCCCGACGGCCTCTTCTTCCTGGCGAGCGGGCACCTCGGGCTGCTCGACCGCCGGTTCGGCAACCGCTTCCGGCCCTTCGGCCTCGTCGACGTCGGGCACGGCCGCGACCGCCGCGTCCTCACGCCCGGGTTCGGTGTGCGGGGCCGCGGGGGTGGCGTCATCCTCGCTCAATGCGGGCAGGTCCGCGCGATCACTGCGCTCCGTCCACGCGTACACACCGAGACCGAGCAGCACCAGCGCCAGCAAAATGGCGGGTCCGTAAATCCCGCGCCCGAGGCGACGCTGGCGCCCGCGCCCCGATGGCGTCGCGACCGCGCGCAGTTCGGGGTCCATCATCCCGTGTTGTTCGAAGGCCGCGATCCAGGGCCCCGCGTCCACACCGAGTTCGTTCGCGCAGGAACGCAGATAGCCCCGGACATACGCCGGTGGCATGTGCTGGAACCGGTTCGCCTCGAGGTCTTCCAGGATGCCGCGGCCGAGATGGATGCGCCGCGCCATCGTGGCGGTGTCGAGCCCGGCTGCCTCGCGCGCCCGACGCAGGCCTGCGCCCGGCTCTTCATCGCTCTGATCAACCACGTATTGCGGGGGCTGGTCTCGGCTGGTCAGGCCGGTGGCGGCCGACAACGCCGGACCCGGGTCGGGATCGGGATCTGCGGCTCCCGCACGCAGGGGATCCATCGAACCAACGGAATCATCGACGGCATCGACCCGGCCCAGGCCCGGTTCCTTGTCCCTTGGGTCCGTCACTCTTTACGCTCCAGACGACGCAGTTCATCCAGTTCCGGACTGTCCGGGAACTGGCGGTTGAGCTGATCGGCACAGGCGCTGGCCGAACGGCGGTTGCCAAGGTCCATCTCCGCCTGGTAGCAAAGCAGCAGCGTTTCGGCGTTCTGCACACCCTGCCCGTCCAGGCGCTGAAGGAAAGCGCGGGTTTGCATCGGACGTCCATCCTCGTAGGTCAGGCGGGCCATCTCCAGCAAGGCCCGCGGATATTGCGGATTCAACTCCAGGGCGCGCCGCAACTGGCGCTCTGCCTCATCACGGTCGCCCGCATCAAAATGACAGACCCCGGAGTTCATATAGGCGATGTCACGGCGCTCATAATCCGGGTTGTCCAGCGCCCTGGCGAACAGCGTCTGCGCCTCTTCAAAGTCGCCGCGACCGCACAGCAACGCCCCCAGGTTGGTCTGGGCAAAGGGGTTATCCGGATCGCTTTGCAGCGCACGCCGGTAGTGACCCTCCGCGGCTGCAGTGTCACCCTTGCGTTCCATGACGGCTGCCATGCCGATATTCGCCAGTGCATCCTCCGGCGCGTAGTCGAGCGCTCGATCCAGGTTCCGCTCGGCCTGTTCGAACTCTCCCTCACGCAGGTAGCCAAGGCCCAGCTCGGCATAGACCTCGGCGGCCTCCGCACGCTCGCCCGTAACCGGCCGCTCGGCAGTGGCGGTGCACCCGCCCACCAGCAGCGCCAGGGCCAGCACCCCGGCCCCCCGATATCCCGTCTGCGCCGTCACAGAACGCTCCGATCCGTCCGGGGCAGTTCCGCATGCAGCCGGAACATGCGCATGCCACGGTTGGTGCGATCCTCGACCTGTCCCACCAGCTGCCCGCAGGCGGCATCGATGTCGTCACCCCGGGTACGGCGTACGGTCGTCACATACCCGGCTTTTTGCAGACGCCGCTCGAACACCAGGACATCCTCTTCCCGCGGGCGGTCGAACGGCGCCCCCGGGAACGGATTGAACGGTATCAGGTTGATCTTGCCCGGGATGCCCCGCAGCAGGCCCGCCAGCTCGTTCGCATGCTCCGGCTGGTCATTAATGCCCGCCAGCAACACGTACTCGAAGGTTACACCGCTGTGGGCCTCCGTGGCCTCGACATAACGGCGACAGCTCGCCAGCAATTCGGCGATCGGATACTTGCGGTTGATCGGCACCAGGCGGTCCCGCAGGGCATCGTTGGGCGCGTGCAGGCTGACAGCCAGTGCCACATCGGTGTGCTCGCTGAGTCGGTCCAGGGCCGGCACCAGCCCGGAGGTGGACAGGGTCACCCGGCGTCGACTGAGGCCATAGGCATTATCGTCGGTCATCAACTGGCAGGCCGTCACCACCGCATCGAAGTTCGCCAGCGGCTCGCCCATCCCCATCAGGACCACATTGCTGACCGCCCGCTTGCGCCCCTCCGGGGCCGGCAGGCGCTGCATCGCCAGCCACACCTGGCCGATAATCTCGGCACTGGTCAGGTTGCGGTTGAATCCCTGCTGGGCGGTCGAACAGAAGGTGCAGTCCAGGGCGCAACCCACCTGGGAGGAGATGCACAGCGTGCCACGACCGCCCTCGGGGATGAATACGGTCTCGATGGCATTACCATCCGGCAGACGCAGCACCCACTTGACGGTACCGTCAGCGGAGGCCTTTTCCAGGCCAATCTCCGGCACCCGAATCTCGGTCTCACGCGCCAGGCGTTCGCGCAGCTTGCGCGACATGTCAGTCATCTGATCGAAGTCGATCACCCCGCGCTGGTGAATCCATTTCACCAGCTGGGTGGCCCGGAAACGCGGCTCACCCCACTCGGCCAGCAGCTCGACGAGCTGTTGGTGGCTGTAACCCAGAAGATTCGGAGGGAAGGAGGATACGTGTGCCATGACAGGGACCGATTGACTGAAGCCCGCTAGGGAAACACTGAGAAATGTACAGGCTCGCGTACACGTCGCGTTTCAGTGTTTTCCTAGTGTACTGCGCGGAAGGGATGCCTGCCTACGGACCCGGCAAACCGGTCACCGGGTCCGCAGTGCATACAGACAAGATCCGGGCGGATTACCGGGTGCGCGGGCAGACGCCGTCATCGCCGAAGAAGAAGGCGATCTCGCGCTCGGCGGTTTCCGGGGCATCGGAACCGTGGACGGCATTCTCGTCGATGGACACTGCGAAATCGGCGCGGATGGTGCCCGGGGCCGCTTCCTTCGGGTTTGTCGCACCCATGATGTCGCGGTTCCGGGCTATGGCATCTTCGCCTTCCAGGACCTGAACCAGCACCGGGCCGGAGATCATGAATTCCACCAGATCATTGAAGAACGGACGCTCCTTGTGCACGTCGTAGAAGCCTTCGGCCTGCTCGCGGCTCAGGTGCATCATGCGCGCGCCGACGACCTTCAGGCCCGCCTTCTCGAAGCGACCGATGATGTCGCCGATGGCGTTCTTGGCAACGGCATCGGGCTTGATGATGGAAAGGGTGCGTTCTACGGCCATGGGACGGCTCTCCTGCTACTTGGGTTGAATAAGGCGATGGTCAGGTCCCGCCACAAACGCGAGAACCCGCCGGACGGCGGGTTCCCAACGCAAAACGACGCGGACACAACGTGCGGCGCGTAGTCTAGCGGTCCGCCGCCGCCGCGGCAATTGGCCGCCGCAAACCGCGCTTCCACCACGCCGCCCGCGAACGAAGTTCAAGGGCGCACAGGAAAACGGGAAGATCGGCAGGCTTTGGTTTTTGGTGCGCCTGCAAGTCGATGGACGACACGGCGCGCCCGCCCCTCCGGGCATGGCACTAAGGCCTGCATCCGGAAGCTTCCGGTCTTCCTGGTGACCGCTTTTGACTTGCTTCCCGCTTTCGTGGGCCTTGTGATGAACAAACGCCCCGGACTGCCGGGGCGGCACCCGGTCAGTCGTCGATGTCGGCCTCGTCCATCCAGGCGGCCTGGATCGCCTCGAGGATGCGTTCGCCGGAGCGGTTGGGGTCATCGTCGAATTCCGGCAGGTTCATCACCCATTGCCGCAGGTCCACGAAGTTGATGTTGCGCGGGTCGACATCGGGGTGTTCGTCCGCCAGCTGAATCGCGATTTCCTGGGTATCGGTCCACTTCATAGCCGTGCCCTCAGTGGTTCTCGGAGACCTGATTGATGGTGTACTTCGGCAGCTCGACGACCAGGTCGGTTTCGGCCACCAGCGCCTGACAGGAGAGTCGGGAGTCCGGTTCCAGGCCCCAGGCCTTGTCCAGCATGTCCTCTTCGTCTTCGGTGGCCTCCTCCAGGCTGTCCAGCCCCTCCCGCACATAGACGTGGCAGGTGGTGCAGGCACAGGACTTCTCGCAGGCGTGCTCGATCTCGATCCCGTTCTTCAAGGCGAGATCGCAGATGCTGATACCCGGCTCGGCCTCGATGGAGGCCCCCTCCGGGCAGATTTCTTCATGGGGCAGAAAGATTACCTGGGGCATGTCGTCAGTTCCCTGCGTCGTATTCGCTAACGTTGTGTCCGGCGAGCGCGCGCCGGATGCTGTCATTCATGCGCCGCGCGACAAAGGCCTCGGAGGCCTGTTCCACGCGCTTGCGCGCGGCCTCGATGGCGTCGGGATCGACACCCTTCTCGCGTTCGGCGCGCAGCGCATCGCGCGCCTGTTCGATGGTCTGGCGCTCGTCGGCCTCGAGGTAGCGATCGCCGTCCGTCGCCAGCGCGGCATCCAGTGCCTCGAGCACGCGGTCCGCCTCGACCTGCTCCTCGCGCAGGCGCCGCGCCTCCATGTCCTCGCGTGCCGAGGAGGCAGAATCGCGCAGCATCTGCTCGATCTCGGAATCGGTCAGGCCATAGCTCGGCTTGACCTCGATATGCGCCTCCACGCCCTGGGTCTGCTCGCGCGCCGTTACGTTCAACAGGCCGTCGGCGTCCACCTGGAAGGTCACACGGATACGCGCGGCCCCGGCGACCATCGGCGGGATGCCGGACAACGTGAACTGCGCCAGCGAGCGGTTGGCATCCACCACGTCGCGTTCGCCCTGCACCACGTGCAGCGACATCGCGGTCTGGCCGTCCTTGAAGGTGGTGAATTCCTGCGCCCGCGTGACCGGAATGGTGGTGTTGCGCGGGACGATGAACTCGACCAGTCCACCCATCGTCTCCAGCCCCAGCGACAGCGGGATCACGTCCAGCAGCACCAGTTCGGTATCCGGCTTGTTGCCGGCCAGGATGTCCGCCTGCTGCGCGGCCCCGATCGCGACCACGCGGTCCGGGTCGATACCGGCGTGCGGGGTGCGGCCGAAGAAGCCCTCCACCGCCTCGCGCACCGCCGGCATGCGGGTGGAACCACCGACCAGCACCACCTCGTCGATGGCGCCGGGCTCCAGCCCGGCATCCTCCAGCACCTGCCGGCAGGCGGCCATGGTCCGCTCCAGCAGCGGCCGCGCCAGCTCCACCAGGGTGTCGCGATCCAGCTCGCCGGACCAGGCGGAGCCGTCGGCGCGCCCGACCTCGACCGGGGTACGCGCGGCATCGGTCAGGGCCTCCTTGGCCTGGCGGGCGGCCAGCAGCACGCGACGCAGGCGCTGCGGATCGGTCTCTCCGGCCATGCCGGCCTGGTTCAGCAGCCAGTCGGCGATGGCGCGGTCAATGTCGTCGCCGCCCAGGGCGGAATCACCGCCGGTCGCCAGCACCTCGAACACCCCACGGCGCAGCTGCAGAATGGAGATATCGAAGGTACCGCCGCCCAGGTCATAGACGGCGATGGTGTTCTCCTCGCCCTGATCGAGCCCGTAGGCGACCGCCGCCGCGGTCGGCTCGCTGATCAGGCGAAAAACGTTCAGGCCGGCCAGCTGTGCGGCGTCCCGCGTGGCCTGGCGCTGGGCATCGTCGAAGTACGCGGGGACGGTGATCACGACACCTTCGAGTTCGTCGCCCAGAGTCGCCTCGGCACGCTGGCGCAGGGTATGCAGGATCTCCGCGGACACCTCGACTGCGGTCTTGTCGCCGCCCGCCGTCTCGATGCGTGGCACGCTGGAAGCGCCAGTCTTGAGACGGAACGGCAGCTCGCCCGACAGCGTGGCGACATCCGCCGCGCCGCGCCCGATCAGCCGTTTCACCGAGGCGATGGTGTTGTGCGGGTCATCCGCGGCATGCTCGGCGGCGGCATGACCCACGCTCACCGTATCCGCGGCATAGTGCACCACCGACGGCAGGATATGCCGACCCTGTTCGTCGGGCAGCGTGTCCGCCTCGCCGCTACGCACGGTCGCGACCAGCGAGTGGGTCGTGCCGAGATCGATCCCGGCCGCGAGATGGCGCTGGTGCGGCGCGGACTCAACTCCGGGTTCGGTGATCTGCAATAACGCCATCGGGTATTCGGCTCCTTCACACGGGCGCGGCGGGGGCTACTTGCCGCGCGCCAGGTTCTGTCGGGTTCGTTTCGTTTCTTCCAGCAGGCGGTCGAAGAAGCGCAGTTCCAGCACCCGGTCCTTGGCATCGGCCGCCGGGGTCCCCGGCTCCTTCAGGGCGTCCGCGACCTTCGCCCGTGCCTCGGCGCGGGCCTGCGCCAGCTCGGTCGCCACCGCTTCCAGTCCGGCCGCATCGCTGCTCGCCGCGGTCTCCTCCAGGCGTTCGCGCCATTCGATCTGGGCCTCGATGAATTCGATGTCCTGACTGGTATCGCGTTCGGGGTCAAAGGTCACCCCGGTCCGCTCCAGCAAGTGCACCGCCCGGCGGTAATCGTCGCCCAGGATCGCATAGGCCTCGTTCACATCGGCCGCCACCGCCGCCGCCATGCGTCGCGCCTGGTCGCCCTGGCGCACGAAGCGGTCCGGGTGCAGTTCCGCCTGCAAACGACGAAAGCGCTCGTCCAGCCTTTGCCGGTCGACCTCGAAGGCCACCGGCAGGTCAAACTGCTCGAATGGGTCGTTCATTGGGTCCCTTGCAACGGGCTTGCAAAAGAAAAGGGGTGGTACGACAGCCACCGGCCGGGGACACACCCCCGGGCAACCGCCATGCACCACCCCGTGTTGGGAGGCTCAGTCAGATATTAAAGCTTTCACCGCAGCCGCACCGAGCCTTCTCGTTCGGGTTGTTGAACTTGAACCCCTCGTTCAGGCCTTCCTTGCCGAAGTCCAGCTCGGTGCCATCCAGGTACACGAGGGACTTCGGGTTCACGACCAGCTTCACGCCTCGATCCTCGAACACCGTATCGGTGTCCTCGATATCGTCGGCGAACTCCACCACGTAGGCCATGCCGGAGCAGCCGGTCGTCCTGACGCCCAGCCGGACGCCCACACCCTTGCCTCTTTTTTCGAGGAAGTTGTGGATGCGCTCGGCCGCGGGTTCGGTCACTGTAATCGCCATAGGGCCCTCAGGCAGATTTCTTCTCGGCTTCCGCGGCCTGGCCGTGGCGCTCCTGGTAGTTGGACACCGCCGCCTTGATGGCGTCCTCGGCCAGCACGGAGCAGTGGATCTTCACCGGCGGCAAGGCCAGTTCTTCGGCGATCTGGGTGTTCTTGATCTGGCTCGCCTCTTCCAGCGTCTTGCCGCGCACCCATTCGGTGAGCAGCGAACTGGAGGCGATGGCCGAGCCGCAGCCGTAGGTCTTGAACTTGGCGTCCTCGATGATGCCGTCGTCGTTGACCTTGATCTGCAGCTTCATCACGTCGCCGCAGGCGGGTGCGCCGACCATGCCGGTGCCAACCGTGTCGTCGTTCTTGTCGAAGCTGCCGACGTTGCGCGGATTTTCGTAGTGGTCCAGAACCTTGTCACTGTAAGCCATGACCGTTCTCCTGTTGCGTAGTACGCGTTGGGTTCGTGATATCGAGCCGGCGGCCTAGTGGGCCGCCCACTCGACGGTGCTCAGATCGATGCCGTCCTGGTACATCTCCCAGAGCGGGGAGAGTTCGCGCAGCTTGGCGACCGCGGCACGCACGATCTCGACTGTATGGTCGATCTCTTCCACGGTGGTGTAGCGACCGATGGAGAAGCGGATCGAGCTGTGTGCCAGTTCATCGTCGCGCCCCAGGGCACGCAGCACGTAAGACGGCTCCAGGCTCGCCGAGGTACAGGCCGAGCCGGAGGACACCGCGATGTCGCGCAGTGCCATGATCAGGCTCTCGCCCTCGACGAAGTTGAAAGAGACATTCAGGTTGTGGGCGACCCGCTGCTCGGCGTCACCGTTCAGGTAGACCTCTTCCATGCCGTCAAGGCCGGACCACAGGCGGTCACGCAGCATACGAATGCGCTCGAGTTCGGCCCCCATCTCGGCACTGGCGATGCGGAAGGCCTCGCCCATGCCGACAATCTGGTGGGGTGCCAGGGTGCCGGAGCGCATGCCGCGCTCGTGCCCCCCGCCGTGCATCTGGGACTCGATGCGCACCCGCGGCTTGCGGCGCACGTACAGGGCACCAATACCCTTGGGCCCGTAGGCCTTGTGCGCGGAGAAGCTCATCAAGTCTACCGGCAGGCGGGACAGGTCGATCGCGACCTTGCCCACCGACTGCGCCGCGTCGACGTGAAACACGATCCCGCGCTCGCGGCAGAGGTTGCCGATCGCCTCGATATCCTGGATCACGCCGATCTCGTTGTTCACGTGCATCACGGAGACCACGATGGTGTCATCACGCATCGCATCCCGGAGTTCCTGCAGGTCTACCAGGCCGTTATCCTTCACGCCCAGATAGGTCACCTCGTAACCCTCGCGCTCGAGCTGGCGTGCCGTATCCAGGACGGCCTTGTGCTCGGTCTTGACCGTGATGATGTGCTTGCCCTTGCGCTGGTAGAAGTGCGCCGCACCCTTGATCGCCAGGTTGTCGGATTCGGTCGCCCCGGAGGTCCACACGATCTCCTTGGGGTCGGCACCCACCGCCGCGGCCACCTGCTCGCGGGCGTTCTCGACAGCCTTTTCCGCATCCCAGCCGAAGCTGTGGCTGCGCGAGGCGGGGTTGCCAAACAGGCCATCCTTGGTCAGGCAGGCCGTCATCTTCTCGGCCACACGCTCGTCCACCGGCGTGGTCGCGGAGTAGTCCAGGTAGATGGGCAGTTTAAGGTCACTCATTGCGTCTCAGCTCCTTTCGGCGGCCGCCTTCGCGGGCACATGGCTTTGTTCGGTCGCGGCCTGCAGGGAGGCGCCGTGCAACACGACCTCCTGCACACCGTCTTTTTCAACTTGTTCCTGGTGACGCTGCAGCACATCCGCCAGGGAACGGGTGCTGAGGAAGTCGTAGACCTGATCGCTCAGATCGGCCCAGAGGTCGTGCGTCAGGCAGCGCGAGTCCGAATTGCAGTTGGCCTTGCCACCGCAGCGGGTCACGTCCACGGGTTCGTCCACCGCCACGATGATGTCGGCGACGCTGATGCCGTCGGGATCACCGCTGAGGGCATAGCCCCCGCCCGGACCGCGACTGCTCTTGACCAGCCCCTTGCGGCGCAGCCTCGAAAAAAGCTGTTCGAGATAGGACAACGACAGTTTTTGTCGCCGCGCCACTTCAGCCAGGGAAACCGGCCCGTTACGGGTATGCATCGCCACGTCCAGCATCGCGGTCACGGCGTAGCGGCCTTTGGTCGTCAGCTTCATGGTTGAGTGCACTTGTCGTTCATTTGCAGGCAAGCTTAGCAATACCTGACAAAAACGATCAAGTATTCCCCTGCTGTTTACGTCCTTGTTGTGCATTCGCCGCCGGGACGTCGCACTCGTCCGGTTCCAGTCCCTCCAGATCGCAGGCCTCCAGCGGGCCGGATACGTCATCCCCCAGGGCATCGCCGGGATCGATGCCGGCGCGCTTCAACGCCTGGCAGGCGAGCTCCATGCGCTCGTCCAGGTCATGTACCCGTTGCACGATGCGATGGATCGCATTCGCGACCGGGTCCGGCATGTCACGCGACAGACCGTAGGCATCGAACCCCATGCGGTCGGCCATCTGCTGAAAACGCGGGTCGGGCTCCGGACGCGGCCCGATCACCCGTGCCGGGATACCCACCGCCGTGGCGTCGGCCGGGACGTCTTTCAGCACGACGGCATTGGAACCGATACGGGCGTGATTTCCGATGTGGATCGGCCCCAGCAGCTTCGCCCCGGCCCCGATCACGACCTCGTTGCCCAGGGTCGGATGGCGCTTGCCCCCCTCCCAGGTGGTTCCGCCGAGGGTGACCTGGTGATAAATCGTGCAATCGTCGCCCACCTCGGCGGTCTCGCCGATCACGACGCCCATGCCGTGGTCGATAAAGAAACGTCTGCCGATGGTGGCACCGGGATGGATTTCGATACCGGTCAGCCAGCGGCCAACGTTGCCCACAACCCGCCCCAGCCAGCGCATGCGATGCGTCCACAGCCAGTGAGCGATGCGGTGATACCACAGCGCATGCAGTCCGGGGTACGCCGTGAGCACCTCGAAGGCATTGCGTGCCGCCGGGTCCCGGGCAAACACGCAACGAACATCCTCGCGCATTCTTTCAAACATCCTGCGGCCCCAATCCTGAGTATTGCACTAGGTTATCACGCGCCGCGCACGCAACCTCAGCGGCCCCGTTCCGTGTGCGTCAATATACCGCGCAGCATGCGGACCTCGCTGGTGCTGAGGCCGGCGCGCAGATACAGGTGACGCAACCGGCGCATCAGGTGGCGCGGATTCTCGGGGTCGAGCACCTCGATCGTGGTGAGGGCCTGCTCGAAGTGCGCGAACAACCCCTCCAGTTCCACCTGAGTGGCCGGGGGGTCGCGCAGCTCCTCTTGCGCCGGAGCCTGTTGCGGCATTGCACCGAGCGCGGCCATGCGCAAGGCGTAGGTCATGACCTGCACGCTGCCCGCGAGGTTGAGCGAGGAAAAGTGCTGGACCGTCGGGATCTGCACGAAGGCGTTGCAGTGGTCCAGCTCGTGATTGGTCAGACCGCTGTGTTCGCGACCGAAAACCAGCGCGACCGGGCCCGCGGCCGCATGCGTCAGGGCCTGCTCCGCGGCCACATCGGGCCCCAGCACCGGCACCGAGTGGGTGCGCAGGCGGGCACTGGTGCCCACCACCCAGACACAATCGGCCAAGGCCGCCGCCAGGTCGTCGACGACACGCGCGCCACCCAGCAAATCATCGGCGCCCGACGCCAGCGCCGTGGCATCGGCATGCGGAAACTTTTCCGGCGCTACCAGCACCAGATCGGTCACGCCCATCGCCTTCATCGCCCGTGCGGCGGAACCGATATTGCCGGGATGGGTGGTCCCCACCAGGACCACCCGCAGATGTGCCAAACGTTGTTCCATCCTGTCCTCGCTATCCCGCCAGCGCGCGCCGCAAAATGCGGCGGGATTGTACACGGACGTGGCCGCGACTTCCCAAAAAAGAGCTGCTTGTGTATTGTTCGCGGCCTTCCCGCGGGCGGAGACACGCGCCGCCGGGCACCCCCAGGACACCAGGAGACACCCCATGCATCCCATGCTGAACACGGCGGTATCGGCGGCCCGCGAGGCCGGACGCATCACCACCCGCGCCTGGGGTCGGCCGGATCGCATGAACACCCGCGAAAAGGCCCGCAACGACTGGGTGTCGGATATCGACCTGGCCGCGGAGCAGACCATTGTCCAGACCCTGCGCCGGGCCTACCCCGACCACGCCATTATGGCCGAGGAAGGTGGCGAGCAAAGCGGTACCGATCATGACTATGTTTGGATCATCGATCCGCTGGACGGCACCACCAATTATCTGCGCGAGATCCCGCAGTACGCCGTCTCCATCGCCCTGAAACACAAGGGCCGACTGGAACAGGCGGTGGTCTACGACCCGCTGAAGGAAGAGCTGTTCACCGCAACCCGTGGCGCTGGCGCGTTCCTCAACAGTCGCCGCATCCGGGTATCGGAACGCAAGGACCTGCGAGGCGCCCTGCTCGGCACCGGCATCCCGTTCCGCGAGGGACAGGACCTGGAACGCTATCTGAGCAGCCTGCGCCACCTGGTACCCGGCACCGCCGGCGTGCGCCGCCCCGGTTCGGCCGCGCTGGATCTGGCCTGGGTGGCCTGTGGCCGCTTCGACGGTTTCTGGGAGATGGGCCTGCAGCCCTGGGACATCGCGGCCGGCCTGTTGCTGGTCCAGGAAGCCGGGGGCGTCGTCTCTGACTGGTCCGGCAACCCGGAGGTGATGCGACGTGGCGACGTCGTCGCTGCCAATCCAAAGATCCTGAAGGCCATGCTCCAGCGCCTGCATCTGGCCGAGAGGGAGCGCGCGTCCGACAGCGCCTGAGGGACACCGCGCCCCGCCACCAGGCGCCCTGCCTCGCCTCCCAACATCGCTGGCGGGGAGCCTGAACCCCCGATCTCAGTCCGTGTGTTCGGCCTTGCGTTCGATCCGCGCGCGCATCCGCCTGAGCGCGTACCACACCCCGCCGACCACCACCGGCACGGCCATCCCGATGGCAATGTTCACTGGCAGCGGCAACCCGACCGCCTCATCCACGCCGCGCAGCAGATACGCCACCAGACTGGTCAGGTAGTAGCTGATCACCACCACCGAAAGCCCTTCCACCGTCTGCTGCAGACGCAGCTGCAGGTCGGCGCGTCGGTTCATCGAGCTGAGCAGGTCACGGTTCTGCTGTTCCAGCGCCACGTCCACGCGGGTGCGCAGCAGCGAGCCGGTACGGTGGATGCGGGTCGAAAGGGCTTCCAGGCGTTCGGCCTGTGACTCGCAGGTGCGCATGGCCGGGTCCAGGCGCCGACCGAGGTATTCGCACAGGGTCTGCAGCCCCGGGATGCGCACCGGCCGCAAATCTCCGGATCGCTTGTCCACCAGCGAGGCATAGGCGCGCGAGGCGTGGAACCGGGTGCCGGAATAACTGCTCAGGCGTTCGACATCGGCCGCCAGATCGGAAAGCGCCGCCAGCAATTGCTGTTCCCGCTCCGATGCCGCGAACTGCTCGGTAATGCCCGCCATTTCATCGTTGATGTCGTTCAGCCGCGTCTCCAGCTCGTTGAGCTCCGGCATCAGCTCGCGTACCAGCGGTACCGCCAGCAACGCCAGCAACCGGTAGGTCTCCAGCTCGAACAGACGCTGCGCCAGACGCCCGGCCTGACGCCGGGTGAGATCGACTTCGCGCATCAGGAAACGCGAAAAGCCGTCGTCGTGGACACGGAAATCCGTCCACACCAGGCCATCGCCGCCGGACACGGCGTTCCCCACGAACGGATGCGGGGCGAACAACGCCTCGATTTCCTCCAGCGAGCGCTCCGGCATGTCTCGTGATTCCAGCGCGAGATGAATCGCGGCGATGGTCTCCCCCGGCAGCTTGCCCAGCCAGTCCAGCGGCGCCTGGTTGATCGGCGGGTCGGCAAACGGGTCGCGGAATGGCCCGTCGTTCACAAAGAACGCCCAGGTGGAAAACTCGTTGTGGCGCTCCCAGCGCAGGCGGAACGGTCCCAGATCGCAGGCGAAGAAGTTCTCCTCCGGCGGCGGCGCCTCCCTGCCATGGCGGCGGCACAGTTCCACCACCAGCTCGCGCTCGCGCTCGATCGCCTCGCGCGGGGACAGCAGGGCCAGCCAGGAGGCACGGGCCGGTGCGTCCAGCGGCTCGTAGAAACGCGCATGGACTTCATCGTGAATGACCTCCCGCAGCGGGTGGCTCGGCGGCATTAGCGGATTTTCCTTCATCGCGGACTCAGCCTGTAGACGGTTTCCAGCAGCCGGGTCACGCCGCGCTCGCGAAAGCGGCCATGCTCCGCGAGCACGTCCTGCTGCCACAGACGGCGGATCGACCAACGATCATCGTAAAGATCCTGCACCTCCGCCTCGGTGACGGCGAAGGGCGGTCCGTTCATTTCCCCCGGCGGGTAATCCAGGGTCACCAGCAGCGTCTCGGCCGCCGGCGGCAGGATCGCCTTCAGGTGGGCGGCATAATCGCGACGCAAAGCCGGCGGCAGGGCAATCAGCGAGGCGCGGTCGAACACCCCCGCGCAGTCACCGACATCTTCCGGCCCGAGGTCGAAGAAATCGCCGCGCAGAATCACCAGGCCGTCCGCCTCCCAGCGTTCACCGCACGCACCGGGTGTGACCGTGGCATCGAGCCGATTCTCGCGAAAAAAATCGCCCACGGCGATGTCCGAGATCTCTACGCCCAGCACCTCATGACCGCGGGCACGCAGCCACAACAAATCCACCGCCTTGCCACACAATGGCACGAACACCCGCGCCGACGGTGCCAGCCCGAGCCCTGGCCACCAGGCCTCCAGGTGGGCATTCACTCTCCCTTCATGAAACCCGATCTGGTTGTTCTCCCAGCGCTCGCACCAGAAACGTTCGTCCATGTGTTTTGTCTCCTGATTTTCCGGCCATGGCCACTCCTGCGGGGCACCGGGTCCGAATCAGTCGCGCCCCTCCAGCCACAGGATCAGTCGTGCATGATGCAGCGGCTCGCTTTCCAGCGCCCGTCCCGGACGTCGATCATACCCGCCAAAGGCCGTGGTCAGCGCCTCGCTCTCTCCCTGCAGCTCATCGCTCAGCCGCAGGATCAGGGTCGTCGGCGACGGCCGGTGTACCGCCGGGTGGAAGCGCTGGGAGATCATCCCCGGCAGCGTCGGCTCCGGCTCTGCCCGAAAGCCATCCGCGTCACGCAGACGCCCCCAGGCGGCTTCCAGCAGTGCCCTTGGCCGCGCGTAGTCCCGCCCCCCCTGCCGGCGTTCCCAGTCATACAGGCCCCGGGCGACGTAGGCATAGTCATTGAGCGTGGCCACCCCCGCCTGATCTTCCGGCAACCCCATCAGCGCCGGCAGGCGATCCGGGTCGGCACTCACCTCGAGCAGCCAGTCGCGCACTCTTACCCCGGCATCCTTGAAGCGCGCATCGTGGTCTGCCGCCAGCGACAGGGCCGACAGCAGCAGGCCATGTGCTCCTGTCAGGACCTTCTCGTCTCGCGGCAACCCGCGCGCCTCGCGCGCCCGGATCAGGGCATTACGACCGGCCTCGACCTGTGCGCGCACGCGGTCCTCCGGCACATCGAAGCGTTCGGCCAGGGCGGCAACCCCTGCCCCGCTGCGCGGAAGGTACCCCAGCTCGAACACCGAACGCCCCTCCATGCCAAACCGGGCGCGCACCAGCTCCGGGTTGGGGTGATCGGCCAGCGCCGCCTCCAGGTCATCCGTCGGCCACAGATAGGCTCCACCCTCACGACCCTGCTCATCGACCGCCGACAGGCTGGACGCGTAGCCGCGGAAGCCATCCGTTGCAGGCCTGGCCGAAGCCCCCATGTCGTCCTCGCGCAAGGCCATGTCGCGCTTTACAAAGTCGAGGTTCTCCAGACCCAGCGCGACCCAGTCATCGCGGCCATAGTGCGCCCCCGCCTGCAGATAGATCCAGGATAACTGGGCCTGATCCTCCAGCATCACCTCGAAATGAGGCTCGTTCCAGTCGGGCGATTCGGAGTAGCGGAAGAACCCGCCGCCGAGGACATCCCGCAGTCCCGCCCCCGCCATCTCATCCAGAGTGATCTCCAGGAACTCGGCGACCCAGCCCGGCGCCGTCCCCGCCTGTTCGGCCTCGAGCATGGCCCGCAGCCAGGGCGAATGCGGGAACTTGACGGACTGCCCGAAGCCGCCGCCGAGGTCATCCGCCTCGCGTTCCAGACGGCTCCAGAGGACCTCGGACAACCGCCCGGCCCGCCCTGCGGACAGGGGCGCCTCGCCTTCACGCAGCCGCTGCGAGAGTTCTTCACTGCCCCGCCGGGCCAGGTCCAGCAAGGCGTCGTAATCGGCGTCGAGGCGTTCGGCAATGCGGTCCAGGAACTCGGCGAAACCATCGCGCGGGACGTAGACCACGCCGGTCAGGCCATGCCCGTTCGGGGTCACCACCACATTCAGCGGCCAGCCGGCACTGCCCGCCGTCGCCCGCTGAAACTCCAGCAGGTAGGCATCCAGCGCACCATCCACCTCGCGATCGATCTTCACTGGGATGAAATGCTCGTTCAGACGCCGTGCAATCCCTTCGTCGCGGAAGCTCTCTTCCTGCATCACATGGCAGTAGAAGCAGGAATAGTAGCCGCTCGAGATCAGCAGAGGACGCCCCTGCTCGCGCGCCTTCTCCAGCAGGGCCGGGTCCCACGCGCGCCACTGTACCGGGTCGTCCACATGCAGACGCAGGTAGGGCGAAATGCTGTCGGCCATCTCCGGATTGGCCCGGACTTCAACAGACAGACCCAGCAGGCCGCTCAGCAAGACAGCGAGCAGCGCAGCCGCGGGGCCAGGGGTTTCGGTTCGTGTCGGCATACCGGCTCCTTGCACCAGATTGGAAAGGGTCACTGTGATGTTTGGTCGACGCCAGCAGCGCGAAGGTTCATCCTCGGACGGGCATGCCTCGCAGGCCGCGGGCCCGATCCGCTGTCGTGCACAAAGTTTGTATAGATGTTGTACAATTATCCCATGACCAGCACGACCCATACCGACTCGCAGGATCAGGACGGGCTCTACCCGATTCGGCATGTCTGTGCAGAGACCGGCGTCACCGACGTGACTTTGCGCGCCTGGGAGCGTCGTTACGGGCTTGTGCGTCCGATGCGCACCCCCAAGGGTCACCGCCTTTACAGCGCCGGGGACATCGCCCGCATCAAGCGCATCCTGGAATTACTGGATCAGGGAATTCCGGTCTCGCAGGTTCACCGCGTACTCAACGATGAACCCACACCCGCCACACAAGAGGATACGGTCGCGTCCCCAAGCCGGGAAACCCCCGGCCCGGGCGTGCCACCCCATACGACTGACCCGATCGTGGAAACCCTTTATCGGGCGGTCACCGGCCTGAACGTCACCGAACTGGACCGCAGCTACTCCCGCCTGGTAATGCGTTTCGGCTGGAAGGGGGTCCATGCCAGCGCGTTTCTCGAGGTCTACCACCATCTGCGCGAGGCATCCCGACAAAGCGCCGAAGGCGAAGTCCACCTCGCCATCTTCGCCGCCTGGGCCACCGCATCGCTCGCCGACCAGCTGCGGACTGCGCTGCGTGCCTGCGAAGGCCCGTCCTGCCCCTTTCTCGTACTTGGCGGAGGCCACCAGCAGGTCGGCGGACTGCTCCTGCAACTGGCCTGCGCGCGTAAGGGGCTGAAGACCAAACCCCTGTTCGATGCGATGAGTCCGGAGGGGCTGGAGATCCTGGTCCGGCGTCTGGGCGCCCCGGCCGTGATCATCCATGCCTCGTCGCAGCTGAAACGCAGCCCCGAACTGCCGCGTATCGAGTCCATCCTGAAGCAGTCCGGGCCGCCCTGCTTCCTCGCCGGCTCTGCCGCACCGGAACTGGCACAGATGGCGCATGGACGCGAGGTCGAGGTCCTGCCGCGACCTCCGCTGGAGGCCGCCCGGCACCTGACACAACGGCTCACGCCACAGGGAAACGCGGGCCCATGATCGCGTACGCGCAGCCGATCCGTCCCCAATCCGACAGGCTCCTGGCACACAATGAAGGCCACCAAGCCGCAGACATGTTCCTGAGCCTGCGTTGCGCTCAACTGATGTCGCCCCGTCCAGCCTCGTGATCCCTCCTGCATCGTCACGCCCGGGCGCCCGGTTGCGCACCCTGCTGGTGGTGCTCGGAGATCAGCTCGATCCGCAGCATCCCATCCTCGCGCAGCTTGACCCGCAACAGGACGCCCTCTGGATGGCCGAAGTCGCCGCCGAGTCACGGCACGTAGCCTCGCACATGGCCCGCACCACCCTCTTCCTGGCCGCGATGCGGCACTTTGCCCATGAACGTCAGGAAGGCGGTCTGACGGTCCACTACCGGCGGCTGGGGCAACACCCCGAGTCAACCCTGGACACTGCGCTGCAGGCCGACCTCGAACGCCTGCAACCACGCCAGGTCCAGGTGTTGCAACCGGGGGAACACCGCGTCCGGAGCCTGCTGGAGACCGCCTGCCACACCGCGGCCACACCACTCCGGATCCACGAGGACCCGCATTTCCTAGTACCGCTCGCCACCTTCTCGAATTGGGCCCGGGGCCGCAGGCAACTGCGCATGGAGTACTTCTACCGCGAACAGCGCCTGCGCCTCGACATCCTGATGGAAGGCGACGAGCCGGCCGGGGGACAATGGAATTTCGACGCCAACAACCGCAGCCACTTCGGGCGCCAGGGCCCGGGCCTGCTGCCGGAACCCCTGCGCTTCCCACCCGACGCCATCACCCGCGAATGCCAGCAGGACATCCGGCATCACCTCCCGGACCTGCCAGGTGAGGATGCCGCCTTTGACTGGCCGGTCACCCCACAACAGGCGCGTGCGGCCCTGGACGACTTCATCACCCAGCGCCTGCCGCATTTCGGCACCTACCAGGACGCGATGTGGACCGATCAGCCATGGCTCTACCATGCCCGCCTGAGTGCCGCGCTGAATCTGCACCTGATCCACCCGCGGGAGGTCATTACGGCTGCGGAACAGGCCTGGCGTGACGGCGATGCACCGCTGGCCGCGACCGAGGGATTCATCCGCCAGATCCTTGGCTGGCGCGAGTACGTGCGCGGGCTGTACTACCACTTCGGCACCGACTGGCACGAGTGGAATACCCTCGATGCGGGCGAACCCCTGCCTGCCCTGTACTGGGACGCCAACACCTCCATGCAGTGCCTGCACCAGGCCGTGGGTCAGACCCTGCGGCTGGGCTACGCGCACCACATCCAGCGACTGATGGTGACCGGACTGTTTGCCCAGCTCCTTGGCGTGCGCCCCGAGGCCATCCACGCCTGGTATCTCGGCATCTACGTGGACGCCGTGGAATGGGTGGAACTGCCCAACGTGATCGGCATGTCGCAATACGCCGACGGCGGCCGCATGGCCTCCAAGCCCTATGTCGCCAGTGGCCGTTATATCCAGCGCATGAGCAACTACTGCCAGCACTGCGCGTTCGATCCGGGCGCGGCCGTGGGCGAAAAGGCCTGCCCGTTCACCACCCTGTACTGGGACTTCCTCGCGCGCCACCGTGACCGCTTCGCCCGCCACCCGCGAACCGCGCTGCAATGGAAACACCTGGAAAAGATGGCCCCCGAACGTCTGCTGGCGATCCGCGAGCGCGCGGGCGCGCTGCGCAAGACCCTGGCAGCAGGAGACCGCATCTGATGACCACCCCTGGCCCCACCCTGGTCTGGCTGCGACGCGACCTGCGCCTGGCCGACCAGCCCGCGCTGCACGCGGCGGCCGCCCGCGGCGAAACGGTGATCCCGGTATTCATCCATGCACCGGAAGAAGAGGCGCCCTGGCAGCCGGGCGCCGCCTCCAACTGGTGGCTGCATCACAGCCTGCAGGCGCTGGCCGCCGAACTCGAGCAGGCCGGCAGCCCGCTGATCCTGCGCGCCGGCCCCAGCCTGGACACCCTGCGCACCCTGGTCGCGGAGACTGGTGCCGACGCGGTGTACTGGAATCGGCTTTACGACCCCGCCTGCGTGCTGCGCGACCAGGGCATCAAGGCCGCACTGCGCACCGACGGCCTCGAGGTGCGCAGCTTCAATGCCGCGCTTTTGCTTGAACCCTGGGCGGTCGCGACCGGGCAGGGACAGCCCTACCGGGTGTTCTCGCCGTTCTGGAAGGCCTGCCGCCAGCGCGGCATCGACCACGACCCGCTGCCCGCACCGGGCGCACTGGAGCCACCCGCACGCCGACCGGACTCGCTCGCCCTCGAGCAACTGCAGCTCCTGCCCGGCATCGACTGGGCCGGCGGCCTGCGCGCCGCCTGGAACCCCGGCGAGGCCGCGGCGCTCGCGCGCCTGCAGGACTTCCTCGACCGCACCGCCCGGGATTACGCCGGGACTCGGGACCGGCCGGATCAGGACGGGACCTCGAGGCTGTCACCGCATCTGCATTTCGGCGAGATCTCGCCCCGCCAGATCCTGCGCGCCCTGCGCCAGACGGGGCTGGATACGGAACACGGGGGCGGGGAGGCCTTTGTGCGCGAACTCGGCTGGCGCGACTTCGCCCATCATGTGCTCTACCACTTTCCGCACACACCGGAACGCCCCCTGAACCCGCGCTTCGAGGCCTTCCCGTGGCGCGAGTCCGGGACCGACCTCGTCGCCTGGCAACGCGGGCGCACCGGGGTACCGGTGGTCGACGCGGCCATGGCGCAACTGTGGGAAACAGGCTGGATGCACAATCGCCTGCGCATGGTGGTGGGCTCCTTCCTGACCAAGAACCTGCGCCTGCACTGGCACCACGGCGCACGCTGGTTCTGGGACACCCTGGTCGACGCCGACCTGGCCGCCAACACCCTCGGCTGGCAGTGGGCCGGCGGCTGCGGCGCCGATGCCGCACCCTATTTCCGCGTCTTCAACCCGCAGCGCCAGGGCGAGCAGTACGACCCGGAAGGCCATTTCGTGCGCCGCTTCCTGCCCGCCCTCAAGAACACCGAAACGCGGTATATTCACGCGCCAGGCGCCGGAGGCGCACGCGACTACCCGGCGCCCATCGTGGACCTGAAGACCAGCCGCCAAGCGGCTCTTGAGGCCTTCAACGCCATCAAAAACACGTAAAAACCGAGGCCGACCATGACCTTTTCCGAACAGAACCTGCAGTACCCCAAGGACGTCAGCTACAACTTCAGCCGCTACGAGACCACCTCGCCGGTACGGGTCAACCACGAGGGCAAGCGCTATGTCGGTCAGCTGTTGAACTGCGAGGCCCCGTTCCGCATCCGTCTGACCGAAGAGATCGTCCAGCCCGGTGCCTCCCGCTACACCCCGGTTCGCGAGATCGAAGTGCAAAGCCTCGACGGCGTCGAATACCTGCACAAGGGGTATCACGGCCACTGAGGAAACACGGATTGCCCGACGTTTCCCGCGGCACAAGGACGTGCCGCCGATCGAATTCGGGCCAGCGGCGCGCGCGGGGCAGGTGAGCCGTCCCGCATCCGACCGCCCCTCCAGGATGACTTTATTCAGCGTTCCCCTGTTCAACGTTTCCCCGGGACGCGACCAACCCTCCCGACAATGGCCTGCGACGGCGCCCCCCGTCCCGGCGCAGTGCATCCCCTCCTGCTACTCTCAAAGCAGAACCAAAGACCGCCCCCGGGGGACCAACGCCATGAAAAACCTGCTTGCCTCCCTGTTGTACTGTGCCCTCCTGCTGCCGGGACTTGCCCTGGCCGAAAAGCCCGACGACCAGCGCGCCATCGCCGGCATGGACAACGGCCGCATCCTGTGGGACATCACCATCGGCGAACCGGAACGCCTGATCCCGCGCCTCAGCGTGATCCACGAGACCTACCAAGACATGCAGCGCCAGGGCCTGGAACCGGACATGGTGTTTGCCTTTCGCGGCGGGGCCGCCGCCCTGATTGCCCACGACACCGATCACCTGGAGATCGAGGACGTTTCAGCTGCACGGCATATCCACGAACGCCTGCAGGCGCTGATGGAACTGGAGGGCATCCATATGGAGGCCTGCCAGATCGCCACGCGCCGCTTCGACCTGAGCCAGGATGACCTGATCCCCGGGGTGTACCTTGTAGGCAACACCTTCCTGTCCATCATGGGCTACGAGAATCAGGGCTACACCACCATTCGGATCGATTAACCCCGCCTACGGAATCTCGATACAATTGCGGCAAATCAATTCGTGGTAGCGGCCGGAACGATACCGGGTGCCACCCCGCGCGACCGGACTGCCCCGCGGCAGCTGACGGCACATGGCGACGAACAAGGGCCGAGACGGCAAGAATGAACACCCGTTGGTGCAGATGGAGATCACCACCTTCGGCACCGTGGGGGTGCGCATTGGCGAACGCGACGTACCCGCCCTTTCCTGTACCAAGCTTGGTCTGCTTCTCACCTACGTTGCCGCCGAAAGCCCCCGCCGCATCCCGCGCGAAGAACTGGCGCGACTGTTCTGGCCGGAGCTCGATGCCGACAGCGCCCGGGTCAACCTGCGTCAGGGCCTGTTTCAGCTGCGCCGTCAGCTCCCCGCCAGCGAGCCCCCCCTGCTGGACACCACGCCTCGCTATGTCCGCTTCCAGCCACAACCGGAATCCCGGATCGACTTCCTGATCCTGCACCGGTCGCGTGCCGAACGGCGCACGACCGAAGGCCGCGAAACCAGCGCGCCGCCGCCCGACCTGGCCATTGTCTCCGGCTATCGCGGCCACTTCCTCGAAGGTCTGAGGGCCTTGCAGGACCTGCCGGAGCTGGCGGCCTGGGCCCAGTCACAACGGGATCACCACTGGCAGAACCTGCTGGTCTTCATCAGCCAGCATCTGGCCGCACTGGCCAAACCGAACGAGGGCGAACCACTGCTGGCCGAGCTGCATCGCCTGCTGGTGATGGCGCCAGACGACGAGACCCTGCACCACCTGCTGATGAAGGCGCTGGCCCATCTCGGCCACACCAAGCGCGCGCTGGAACATTACGCCCACCTGGAGGCCAAAGCCGGCAAAAGTCCCGGCGAGTTGCTGGCCCGAACCCGCGAAGAGATCCTGGGCGCAGAACGCGCGGAGGCCAGCCAGCAACATACCGGGGCGGACGCCGCCGAACCCCCTGCCCTGCGCCCCGAGCGCCGTCGCGTCACCGTGGTGGCCTGCCATGTACAGCCCGACCCGACTGCCGATTGCGAGATCCAGCAGCAACAGGTCACCCGGAGCCTGGAACACGTCGATTTCGTGCTCCTCAGTCACCATGGCCACGTGGTGCCCTCGCCCGGGCATGGCCTGCTGGCCTACTTCGGTTACCCGACCGGTCGCGAAGAGGCCACGGTGGACGCCGTGCACGCCGCCTGGCAGGCACTCACCACCGCACCCGGGGAATGTCAGTTACGTCTCGCGGTCGATACGGACCTCATCGTGACCGGCACCGATCCCGACTGGCCGGACCCCGCCGGACAGCTGACGGCCCGGGCTCTGGACTGCGCTCAACGCGGCGACCCCGGCAGCCTGCGCGTCAGTGCGCCCACCTACGCTCGCATCGGTGGTTACTTCGGCTTCAGCCCCGAGGACAACGGCGTCTACCGGGTTACCGCCGATCCCGGACCGCTGGACCGCGTGGACGCGCAAACCCAACACGGCATGACGCCCCTCACGGGGCGTTGTCCCGAGCGGGAACGCCTGCGCGCGCACTGGGATCAGGTACTCACGACCGGGGCCGTCCGCTTCGTCCTGATTCAGGGCGAGGCCGGTCTGGGCAAGAGCCGCCTGGCCCGAAGCCTCGATCTCCAGGTCCGCGGCCAGGCCCGTTCTCGCTATCTGCTGAAATGTCGCGAAGACCGTTCGCGTCAGCTGCTCGCCCCGGTGCGTCAGGCCTTTGCCGCCTGGATCGGTCAGGACCGCTTGCGTGAGGCACGGCAACGACATCTCCAGCACGCCCTGGTGCAAACAGGCCTGGCCGCTGACGCGGCCGCACGGCTCACCCTCTGGCTGACTCACCCCGATACCGAAGGGCCGGAGAATCTTGCGCGGACAGGGCTGGACCGCGACCGCATCATCGACACCCTGGTCGAACTCGTCCGCCGCCGCTCGGCTCATGGCCCCACGCTGCTGATCTGCGACGACCTCCACTGGATGGACTCGGGAACCGCCGAGTTACTGCGCCGGCTTTACCAGCGGCTGCACCGGCAACCGCTGCTGGCTGTACTGACCGCACGCATGAGTTATCGCTCCTCCTGGCGTGACCTGACCATCGAACATCTCCGCCTGCATGGTCTCGACGCCGACGCCGCCCATCGCCTGGTGGACCAGCTCGACCCCCATCACCGGCTCTCCGCCCACCTGCGCCAGCAGCTGGTCGCACACGGAGAGGGCGTTCCGCTATTTCTGGAGGAACTCACGCGCTATGCCCTGGACGCCGCGCACACCGGGTCGTCTCCCGAGAGCCTGCCACCCGGCCTCTCGAATCTGCTGGTCGCGCGTCTGGAGCAACTCGGAAGCGCGCGCGAACTGGCCCACTCGGCGGCCGTCATTGGCCGCGATTTCGACACCCGCACCCTCAGCCGCCTGCGCGGGCAACCGGCCGACACCATCCGGCGCCAGCTCACGCGTCTGACCGGAAAGGGCTTCATCGAGCCAGCCGGCATGGTCGACGGCGTGCGCTATCGCTTCCGCCACGTGCTGTTCCGTCAGGCGGCCTACGAATCCATGCTGCTCACTGAACGCACCCGGCTCCACGGTCAGCTGGCCGACCTCTTGCAGGAAGACGGCGAGAACGGCATACAGACGCCCGACTGGGGGCAGATCGCATACCACCTCTACCACGCAGCACGCTACCCGGAGGCGACCCATGCCTGGCTGCAGGCGGGTGAAGCGGCCTTTGCCCGCGGCACCCTGCCGGAGGCCTCGCAATACTTCGAGGACGCCCTCACCTGCCTCGAACGGTTTCCGGACGCACACCGGACCGAAACGGACCCGTCCGAATACGAGCACAACACCCTGCGCGCCCTGGGCGGCCTTGGTGCATCCAACCTGGCTCTGCTCGGCTATGGATCGCGCACCGTGAACAACATCTTCGAATGCGCAATGCGCCTGACGGCTCCGGAGCAAGACCCCGTCCAGTACTTCCGGGTTCTGTGGGGCTTGTGGCACGGCGCCGGCTCCTGGCACGGATTCACCGAGGCACACCGCCTGGCCGACGAGATGGAACGCCTGGCGGAGCACTCCAGCGACCGCCTGCTGCGCATTGCCGCCCATTACGTCCAGGGCAACACCCACTTCTGGACCGGCCAGTTCGCCGAGGCCATGGAACACCAGACACGGGCCATCGAGCTGTATCGCGACGAGGACCACGCAACGCTGGTCGCACGACATACCGAGAACCCGGCCATCAGCGCCCGCGGTTTCCGCGCCTGGACCCTGCTCCACATGGGCAACCATGCCCGCGCCTGGGAAGAAATCGAGGTCGCATGCGAACAGGCCCACCACCTCGGCCACCGCCCCACCGAGGCGTTCATGAACAGCTTCCAGGCGGTCCTGGCCTTCTACGCTGGCGACGCCGAGGGCGCCCTGCCCGCCGCGCGTCGGGCACTGGCGCTCGCCCGCGAGTACGACTATCCGCTATGGCGTGCCGCCGGCATCACCCTCGAGAGCTGGGCCCTGGCGCGGTTGGGGCAATCCGATCCCATCCCCGTCATTGAGGAACAGATCGAGGCGATACGGCAGATCATGGACGGGGTGAGCACCCTCTTCCAGTTGCTGCTACTGGACGCCCTGCAGGCCTGCGACACCGACCCGACCCGACGCCTGGAACTGGCCGACGCGGCTCTTGCGGGCTGCAAACAGTACGGTGATGCATGTTTTGAACCAGCACTTCGCCGTCTGCGCGCGACCGCGCTGTTCGCAGCAGGCGATGAGTGCATGGACGCAGGCTGGCAGGAGCTGGAACGCGCCCGCGATATCGCCCATCAGCAAGGCAACCCGAACATCGAACGTCAGGCCCTGCTCGACTACGGACGCCTCGCCACCGATGCCCGGATTCGGTCCTGGGCCGAGCGCGAACTTCAGCGTGTCAACCACTGCATCATCCCGCGCCCGCACCCCGACGAACCGCGTCAGCACGACCCACGCCTGGCCTGAAACGCACTCTTTCAACATCCCAGCGCCCCGAAACAAAAGCTTCACTGCCGCGCAACAAAGGCGAAAATTGGTCGTAACGGTACTGCCCTAAGCTAGGCCTTCGCTTTTGCTCCGAGGCCGTGCCATGCAAACGCCCAACGGTTCCCCGCTGCTTGAGTGTCGGCAGCTGAAGAAAACCTTTGGGGCGAAAACCGCCCTCGACTCCATCGATCTAACGGTTCAACCAGGGGAGTGCCAGGTACTGCTTGGGCCCTCCGGTTGCGGCAAGACCACCCTTCTCAATCTCGTCGCTGGATCCCTCCAGGCCGACGCTGGATCGCTCTCCATCGCCGGTCAACTCGTTGATGACCCGACCCGAGGCATGCATCGGCCAATGCAGCAGCGCGGTCTGGCGATGGTGTTTCAGCACCACTCTCTTTGGCCACACATGAACGTCTCACAGAACGTGGAGTTCGGATTGAAGCTGCGTGGTGTCGATCCATCCGAACGACACAAACAGGTAATGGGAACCCTCGAGCGACTTCAGATGGAGGAATTCGCCGAGCGGCCAATCGGGACACTTTCTGGAGGCCAACAACAGCGGGTGGCGATCGCACGCGCACTGGTAGTCCAACCGCGCCTATTGCTGATGGACGAACCCCTCTCGGCGCTGGATGCCCGTCTCAAGGAGGAGCTGAAGTCCGAGATCGCAATGCTCATCCGCGATACCGGACAGACCGTACTGTATGTAACTCATGATCAGGGCGAGGCGTTCGCACTCGGTGACCGGATTGCGCTGATGTCGGACGGCCGCATCGCGCAAAACAGCACTCCCGAGGCGATCTACCAGACCCCGAGCAGTCGCTTCGTCGCCGAGTTCATCGGCAGCGCAAATGTCCTGGCATTCCAGCGCCAAGGCGACGAGATCGTTCTTGAGGACACTCTCCGAATGGCCGCCACCAACGGCCTCCCAGCCAGCGGACACTTGGTAGTTCGGCGCGAAGATATCGACCTGTGTCCCGGCGAGGCAACAGCAGCCAACAAGACTCCCAACGGCATCCTGCCGGGAGCCGTCCGCCACTCGCGTTTCCTCGGTGACCGCCACGAGATCCTGTTGGATCTGGAGCGCGGCGTCAGCCTGCGGGCCTTTCACCGCTCCGGATTTTCCTGTGGCGAGAAAGTCGGCATCCGACTGGACTTGCAACGCGCTCATGTCGTCCGTGGATGATGACCATGCGGTGGACCCTTTGGCTTCCCGCGGTCGCGATCACACTCACAGCTCTGATCAGCGGGTGCTCCGGATCTGCTTCTGATGACAACACCCTAGTGGTCTACTCCGCGGGTCCGCGCCCGCTGATCGAACATATCGTTCGAGAGTTCGAGACCCGACAAGGCGTGGAGATCGAACTGTTTGCGGCAACGACCGGACAGGTCATGGCCAAGCTGGAGGCGGAGCGCTACCGCAACCGCGCGGATGTGGTGGTGTTCGCCTCGGAACTTGCCGCCGAGGCACTGAAGCGCGACGGGCGCCTGCGCCCCTACCGTCCGGCCGAAATCGCACGCACCCCCGACGACTGGCACGACCCGGACGGCTATTTCCACGCGACCGCCGCCGCCCTCGTGGGTATCGCCGTCCGCGCGGATCGCGCCGTGGCAGAGGCCGCGGAGATCGACTGGTCCGATCTGATGCATCCCCCCTACGCAGAGCGCGCGGTGATGCTGTCACCCTCCCGCTCTGGAGCGACCGGCGACTTTCTGGTCAATTTCGCCCAGGTTCGCGGTGAGGCGCTGTGGCCGGAGTTCATCGAAGCCCGCTCCCACGGCCTCGATTTCGCCGCTGCCAACAGCCAGGCCATCGGAGGCCTGGCGACTGGCGCCTACGATGCGATTCTGGGTGTGGTGGACTACCTCGTCCTGCGCCAGCAGGAACGCAACGCCGACCTCGAGATGCGCTACCCGGCAAGCGGCGCGGCCATGGTTCGGCGCCCGATCGTGATTCTCGAAGAGACGCGCGCACCCGATCGGGCCGAAGCCTTTGTCGACTTCTACTTCTCCGAACCTGCGCAGCAGGCGGTCGCCGAGCATCACCTGATCCCCGCTCGCGATGGTGTGGATGTCAACCCCACACGCCAGGCGGCGTACACTGGCGTGCCCCCGGTCCTCGAGTTGAACCGGAGCAAGGCACTGGCCGCCCAGAATCGTCTGCTGCGGCAGTTTCAGCTCGAGGTCGAACGCGCGCGGATCCCGCGCTCCCCGCGGAACCGGCAGCCATGATGGCCGCCACCCGCCCAGCCGTGCGGCCGTTTATCCTGTCCTGGGCCAGCACCCGACTCCCCGTGCTGCTGGTCGGGATCCTGCTGCTGATCGGTGCCGGCTACCCCCTGGTTCTGCTGTTCCTGACCAGCATCTTCCCGGAAATCCTGGGGGGGGCGCTTCGACGGTTTTCTCGATGCCTATCGCCGTATCGGCGAAACCGAGGGCATCGGGGCCATGCTGTGGAATTCCTTCGCATGGGCGGCCGCAACGACGGTCGTCAGCTGGATCTTCGGTGTGCCCTGCGGCTACCTGCTTGCACACACCAACCTGCCCGGGAAGCTCTGGGCCCGGCTCTCGCTGCTGGTCCCGATCATGACCCCGCCCTACATCGCGGCGCTTTCCTACATCCTGGTGATGCAGGACGGCGGGTTCTTCGACCAGCTGCTGGGCCCAATGCCCGAGGGGCTGCGTGCCTGGTTCTTTTCATTCTGGGGCGTGACCGTGGTCATGGCGCTGGCCTCCTTCGGCTACGTCGCACTGGCCACCGAGGCCGCGCTGGCATCCATCCCGCGACGGCTGGAAATCGCCGCGATCCAGCTGGGCGCCAGCTGGGGCCAGACCCTGCGCGCCATCATCATCCCGCTGATGCTGCCGGCGCTGTTCAACTCCGGCCTGCTGGTGTTTCTGGAGGCGTTGTCGAACTTCGGTGTACCGGCGGTGCTGGGTACACGCGCCAATCTCCCGTTGCTGCCAGCGGAGATCTTCTATCTGGTCACCAGCTGGCCTCTCGACCTGGCGCTGGCGACGGCCCTGTCCTCCCTGCTGTGCCTGGTCGCCCTGATCGCGCTGTACGGATCGCGCCTGCTGGCGAACTTCATGGGCGGCGGACGCTACGAGCCGGAAACACCCCATCAGTTCCAGCTGGGCTGGAGCGCTCGGTTGCTGGCACTGACCTGGTTCGGCGGCCTGTTTTTCCTGTCCACGCTGCTCCCCTACTTCGCCATGCTGGTGACCAGCGTGGCCGATCAATGGCAAGGAGCACTCCCTAGCTGGGAAATCGCAGCACGTTATGCCCATGCCGACTCGATGGAGCACACACGCGTCGGGCGCGGCAACAAGATGGACCACTACACCCTCGGTCTGAACTGGTATCCGAACCAGGACATGGTGTTCAAGCTGAACTACATGTACTTCGACTATGAGGGCCGCGGTGGCGTGGCGAACGGCAACCACGTGCTGGCTGCCCGAGCACAGTTCGAATTCTAGTTTCGAACGCCAGGCGAGCACATGGACGTGCTCGTCAACTCGAGGGTTTCAAGCGAACGTTTGCATACAAAAAAGCCCGAACCATGAGGTTCGGGCTTTTTATTTGATATGGCGTCCCCACGGGGATTCGAACCCCGGTCGCCGCCGTGAAAGGGCGGTGTCCTAGGCCTCTAGACGATGGGGACGTAGAGGCAACGTCTTGTTGCTATTCCGGTGGGCCTTTCGGCTGGTTGGCTTCGCTACCCGGTGCACGATGCAGGATCGTTGTCACCATACCGGTAAAAACCAGCACAAACCCGGTTGGAACCATGGCGATCAGGAACTTGGACCAGGTCTGTTCCCCGGTAAACATCAGTCCGAATCCGCCGATGAGTCCAGCTATCGAAAGCACCAATCCAATGTAGATCAATAAGACCCCAAAACGATGCATTGATGCTCTCACACTTCCCCTGGTTGGTGGAGCCAGGCGGGATCGAACCGCCGACCTCCTGCATGCCATGCAGGCGCTCTCCCAGCTGAGCTATGGCCCCGTGTCAGGCGAGCGCGTACTGTAGCCAGACCCCCGAAATGTGTCAACCCACCTCCGCAGAAATTTTCTGCAATGCCCGCTCGATACGGGCCAGGGCGCGTTCGCGACCCATCAGCACCAGCGTATCATCGATGGGGGGCGATACCGTCCCCCCGGTCAACGCCACACGCAGCGGCTGCGCGACCTTGCCCAGCTTGAGCTCCAGACGCTCGCCGGTGTGCACCACCACCTCGTGCAGCGGTTCCTTCTCCCAGGCGCCCAGCGCGCTGAAACCGTCATGCAACGTCTGCAGCACCGGGAGGGCCTCGGCGGTGAGCTGCTTGCGTGCGGCCTTCTCGTCGTAGTCCTCGAACTCGCGATAAAAGTACACGCTGTTCTCGGCCATCTCGCGCAGGGTACGCGCCCGTTCGCGCTGGGCGATCACCACGTCGCGCATCGCCGGGCCACTGGTTGGGTCGATGCCCAGCTGACCCAGGTGCCAGCCGAACTCCAGCGCCACGTGGTCCGGGTCCAGGGTCTTGATGTAGTGCTGGTTGAGCCACAGGAGCTTGTCCGGGTTGATCGCGGAGGCGGACTGGTTCACATCCTGGATGTCGAACAGGCGCACCAGTTCGTCCACCGAGAAGATCTCCTGGTCGCCATGCGCCCAGCCCAGGCGCACCAGGTAGTTCAACAGCGCCTCCGGCAGGTAGCCCTCGTCGCGGTACTGCATCACCGAGACCGCGCCGTGGCGCTTGGACAGCTTGGCGCCATCCGGGCCCATGATCATCGGCAGGTGGCCGTAGCGCGGCGGCTCCACGCCCAGCGCCTTCAGGATGTTGATCTGGCGCGGGGTGTTGTTCAGATGGTCGTCGCCGCGGACCACGTGGGTAATCCCCATGTCCATGTCGTCGACCACCACCGTGAGGTTGTAGGTCGGCGAGCCATCGGAACGGGCGATGATCAGGTCGTCCAGTTCACTGTTCTGAAAGGCGACCTTGCCGCGCACCATATCGTCCACAACGGTCACGCCCTCGTCCGGCGTCCGAAAACGGATCACCGGGTCCACGCCCTCGCGCGGCTCGGTGCGCGCTCGGCAGCGACCGTCGTAACGCGGCTTCTCCTTGCGCGCCTTCTGCTCCTCGCGCATCGCGTCCAGCTCTTCCCTGGTGCAGTAGCAGCGATAGGCATGGCCTGCGGCCATCAGCTGGTCGATCACTTCCTTGTACCGATCAAAACGCTCCGTCTGATAAAACGGCCCATGATCGTAGGTCAGCCCCAGCCAGTTCATGCCCTCGAGGATCGCGTTCACCGACTCCGCGGTGCTGCGCTCCAGATCGGTGTCCTCGATCCGCAGCACGAACTCGCCGCCATGGTGACGGGCATAAAGCCACGAGAACAGCGCGGTGCGGGCACCGCCAATATGCAGATAGCCGGTCGGACTGGGGGCAAAGCGGGTACGAAAACTCATGCGGGCTACTCGTCGTCGATCGGGAGGTGGAAAACGAAGGCGCATAGGGTAGCAGAACGCCACCGTACTGCCGCGTGCACGGCTGACTATACTCGGCATAGGCACAGCCACTGCCCGCATGCGGGCTCAAGGAGTCATCATGAAGACCGCCTTCACTCGCTGCGTTACGCTGCTCGCGCTGACCGGGGGCCTCCTGCTCGCCGGGAACGCCACGGCCACCGATCGCACTGCACCTCCGGATGGCGCGAAGGCCTATTTCATCAGTCCGCAGGATGGCGAAACACTCGAAAGCCCCGTACGGGTCCGGATGGGACTGCGCGGCATGGGTGTCGCCCCGGCCGGGGTGGAGATGGATAACACCGGCCATCATCACCTGCTGGTGAACAAGCCGCTCGACGCAGTGGACCTGGATGCCTCCCTGCCGTTCTCCGACCACAAGCGTCATTTCGGCGGCGGGCAGACCGAGGGCGAGCTGGAACTGGAACCCGGCGAATACACCCTGCAGTTGCTGTTCATGGACTACCGCCACATCAGCTTCGACCCGCCCGTCGTTTCCGAGAAAATCACGATCACGGTCGAATAGGGGCCCCACGAAAAAGCCCACTCCACAGACGGAGGGGGCTGGGTCTGGTCGACTCCGGATGCGGCTGCTTACGGCAGCGCCGGGATCTCGAACTGCGGCATCTCACCCGGCAGGGCCTGCATGAAGGCTTCGATATCCGCAACCTCATCGTCCGTGAAGTCCTGCCCTGGCATCTCTTCCCCCATGATGCGGATCGCTTCGTCCAGCGTGGCGGTCTCGCCGTTGTTCATGTAGGGGTAGGTCAGCGCCGGGCCCGCCCGACAGGCGACACAGCCAATGTCGGCAAACAGCTTCATCCCGCGCATCTGCTGTTCGGTCATCGCGCCCTCGTCTCCGACCCGCCAGCGATCCTTCGGAGGAATGGATATCGGCACGGACCGAACCAGACTCGGTCCAAACCACCTGAAACCCACCCTGCAGACGCGGGAACCGGGTCGCGATCAAAATCCGGCCGGGAGATGGTCTGGATCAATCAGCGGCCTCCAGGGGAACCCGAATGTACGCCCGCTGCACCGTTTCCCCGGATTCCGACAAACTTGCCCCCCTCATTTCCCTCCACTACGGTTCGCCCCTCTCCAGGTGCCCCGGCGTTCAGTCGCCGGGGATAATCGGGAAGCCGGTGCGCGAATCGACATTCGCAATGCCGGCACTGCCCCCGTAACGGTAGGCGGAGACGGGCGGATCCAATGCCACTGCGGCGCATCCCCGGGATGCCCGCGGGAACGCGATCCACCCTGGATGCATCGCGCATCTCCTCCGCGAGTCCGGAGACCGGCCTGGAGAACACCCGACGCCGCGGTGGGCGGCCGAGCGGGCCAGACCGGCGTGCCCGCATCGCCCGGCCTCCCTGCTCCCTGTCCAGTCCCCGGCGTCGTTTCATCCACGGCGTGCGGGGTCGCGCGTCCAAGGGAGCAACCCGACAATGAACCATACCCATCTCCGACCGGGGCAACACGCCGTTCCGGTCCTGGCCACCCTGTGCCTGATGACAGCCACGGGCATCGCGCCGGCACATGCCGGTTTCGAGTTTGGCGACGCGGAAGACGGCCTGCACGTCACCCTGGATCCGCTGATCCAGGGCCGCTACAGCTACGAACGAGACCCGGATGGCTCCAGCAGCGAATTCGACTTCCGTCGCGCCTGGCTGGACACCTCGGGCACTTTGTTCCACCCCGATCTGAGTTTCCGCCTGCAACCGGACTTCAGCAGCGGCGAGGTGTCCATGCGCGACATCTGGTTGCAGTACGCAATGGGTGAACACCTGGGCCTGCGGGCTGGCCAGTTTACGGTCCCCTTTGGCCTGTCGCGGGATATCGGCGGCCCCAACCGCCTGTTCACCGAACTGAGCATCGCCGGCAACCCGTTCGAGGTTCCGGCCGGCCGCGACACCGGTATCGCCCTGCTGGGCGGCGCCGGCGACGACAGGGCATGGGCCATCGGCGTGTTCGACGGTCGCGGGCGTCTGGATCAGCGCGACGATCGCCCCTCCACATCCGGCCACCTGTTCAGCGCGCGCGGCGCGTGGGCCCCGGTCGGCGCGGTCCCGCGCGACAACACCACGTTAGGCCAGGCCGTGGAGCGCACCGTCGCACTGGGCGCCGGCGTACAGACCGCCAACCGCAACCACCTGCGCGACTGGAGCCGCGGCCTCCAAGACAACGTGGCCAATCAGCGCGCCGACTGGTTGACCACCACGGCCGATGCCGTGATCAAGTTCGGTCACACCTCGCTCTCGCTGGCCGCATTCCGGCGCGACGTCTCGCCAGACCGGACCGCGAGCTACCACGACCTGGGGGCCGAACTGGAACTGGCGCAGTCGCTGCCAATGGAGGGACTGGAGTTCGCCGCACGCCACGCCGTATTGCGCCACGACGCAGGCGACGATCTTGGCACTGACGAGCGCTGGCAGCGTGAATGGGGTGCCGGCCTCAACTGGTATCACCGTGGCCAGCGGCACAAGACCCAGCTGATGTGGCTGGACCGCGACACCGATACCTCGGATTGGGAGCTGCATCTGCAGCACCAGTTCCGCTTCTGAGAAATGACCGGGAGAATCGACATGAACCGGATGCAACCGATCCATCACCCGTTGAGAACCACCCTCTTTGCGATCCTGTTGCTGGCTGCCACCGGCAGCCCGGCCACCGCGGAGGTCACTGTCACAATGCCGGGCCCCTGGGGCGACTATGACGAGACCCTGGACGATCCGGCCGAAGTGGATGCGACCGAGGCCTTCCAGCGCTTCCGTCAGCAGAGCATGCAGGGCACATCGGCCACCTACCGCAGCATCGAGCAGATCCTGCGTTATGGCGCACCATTCGCAGGGCAACTGCCCGACCTTGCCCGCGAACTGGCGCGCAGGGGCGACGACATCGAAACCGGGTTCGCACAGGAGACACCGGCTCGCGAAGGCGAACCGGGGGCGCTCCCCAAGGCCTGGGAAGACCCGGAGTTCTCCGCATACAAGGCGGCATTCCGCGAGGCCACGGCCGAGCTGCAACGAAAAGTCGACGCGGCCGACGACCTGGAGGACGAGGGCTTTCAGCTACGCGCCACCGAGGTCCTGAACGGCGTACGCCACCAGTGCCTCGCCTGCCACGACAACTATCGCCGTCGCTGAGAGAACTGGCTGCCTCGACCCTGGGGCGGCTCCTCAATCAATCCCGGGGAACAATAGAAAACCACTTCCCCGGGATTTCCCTTACGCGGCTCAGTTCGGGCGAAACAAGGCCAGAGTGGCCCGAATATTGGACGGGAAGTAGGCGTGCAAATATCCGGCCGTCAGGCGCCCTTCACGGTACACGGCCTCGGACGCGGTTCCGCCGTCGCGTGCTCGGCGACAGTGTGCAATCGGCTCCCAGTGCACCTCGGCATGGGTATGGTGGAAGGTGTGGCCACGCAGCTCGCCTTCGGGCAGTGGGGCACTCTGGAGGCCCAGCCCCTGGAGTTTGGGCTCCAGGCGGGCATGACCTGAAATCAGACCGGCCATGGATGCCGGATGCCCATCGCGATGGGTCAATTCATCCAGCAGATAGAGGAACCCGCCACATTCGGCGAGCAACGGCCGCCCCGCCGCATGATGCTCGGCAAGATCCCGCTTGAGCCCGACATTGGCCGCCAGGGCGTCCAGATGCAGTTCCGGGTACCCGCCGGGCAACCACACGGCATCGACTTCCGGCAGCCGGTCACCGGCCACCGGAGAGAAGAACTCCAGCCGGGCACCCATCGCGCGCAGCAGATCCACATTGCCGGGATAGGTAAACGCAAACGCGGCATCCCGCGCGATCGCGATGCGAACGCCTTCCAGACCGCGCGTGACCTCCGGCATTGGCTCGGGCTCGAAGGTGACCGGTGCCGGGAGTTCCGTGACTCCGGCCTCGGCAATCGCCTCGGCGGCCGCTTGCAAACGTGCATCGAGATCCTCGATCTCGCCGGCCTGCACCAGACCGAGGTGGCGATCCGGCACGCTGAGCCCCTCGTTGCGGGGCACGGCACCGTAGAAATGCACGCCCTCCGGCATACTCTCGGCCAGCATCTGCCCGTGGCGAGCACTACCCGTTCGATTGGCAATCACGCCCGTGAGCGAGACGTCAGAGCGGTAGGTCGCCAGTCCGTGAACGACCGCCCCGAAGGTCTGGGCCATCCCTCCGGCATCAATCAGCGCCAATACAGGAAGGCCAAAACGCACGGCCAGATCCGCGCCGGAAGGATCGCCATCGAACAGACCCATCGACCCCTCGACGAGGATCAGGTCGGCCTCCTGTGCGGCCTCGTACAGCTTCGCCTTGCACGCGGCCTCCCCCACCATCCAAAGGTGCAGCGGGTCCACCGGATGCCCGGAGGCCTGTTCCAGGATCATCGGGTCGAGGAAGTCGGGGCCGGTCTTGAACACGCGGACGCGCAAACCCTGATTGCGGTGGTAGCGGGCGATGGCGGCGGTGATCGTGGTCTTGCCCTGACCCGAGGCCGGGGCCGCCACGAACGCCGCGGGGCAGGTCGCCGGAGCGCTCATTCCGCACCCACCGCCGAACGGCGTCGTGTCGGTCCGCTCGCGAGCGGTTCTGCCGCCTTCAGTCCCCGTCCGCGGGCGAAGGGCCGCCTGGAGGCGCGTCTTCGAAGATACGTCCGCCCTCCAGCATCACTCCGACGCTGCGCAAGTCGACGGTATCCAGCGGAGCGTGGCTGTACAGCACCCAGTGGTTCTCCGGATCGCGCCGGTAGAGTTCCACCGCGCCGCTTGCCGGGTCGATCAGCAGATACTCCTGCAGCGAGTCCAGCGCACGATACGCGGCAAATTTCGCGCCCCGATCGAAGGCCTCGGTCGACGGCGACAGCACCTCCACCACCAGCACCGGCGCCTCCTTGTACTGCTCGCGCCCGCGGTCGGCGGAATCGCAGGTCACCATCACGTCGGGATAGAAGAAGGCATCGGCCGCCTCCACCCGCAGCTTCATGGCGGCGATAAAGGTGCGACAGCCCCCCCCCGCGCAGGTGTTCGCGCAGCGCTGAAAATACATTCCCGGCGATGGTCACATGCCGGTCTGAGGCACCGCCCATCGCGAAGACCTCGCCGGCCACAAACTGGTGTTTCCCCGGCTGCTCGGTCTCCCACGCCAGGAAGGCCTCGGCATCCATGCGCGCGGATTGGGGATTGGCCATGCGGGTGCCTCCGGTTCGCGGTCGCGTCACTTTCCCGATCATAGCGCAGCCCGGAGGCCAACCGCAGCGCCCGGGCACTCACAGCTCGATCCCCTTCTGCGCCTTGATGCCGGCCTGAAAGGCGTGCTTGACCACGCCGATCTCGCTTACGGTGTCGGCCGCCTCGATCAGGGCCTTCGGCGCGGCGCGGCCGGTCGTTATCACGTGCTGCATGGGTGGGCGGTTCGCCAGGTCTTCCAGCACCTCGGCCACATCCAGGTACTGGTATTTCAGGGCGATATGCAGCTCGTCGAGCAGCACCAGGTCAACATTCGGGTCGCGCAGCATGTCGCGGGCATGCGCCCAGGCCTCGCGAGCCGCCGCCACGTCCTTCTCGCGGTCCTGGGTCTCCCAGGTGTAGCCCTCGCCCATCACGTGGTACTGCACACGATCCTGCGCGCGAAAAAACGCCTCCTCGCCGGTCGCGAACTGGCCCTTGATGAACTGCACGATGCCCACCTGCATGCCGTGACCCAGGGCGCGGGCCACCATGCCGAATCCGGAAGAACTCTTGCCCTTGCCGTTGCCGGTCAGGATCAGGAACACACCCTTTTCGTCCTGGGCCTCGGCGATCTTGCGGTCCACCACTTCCTTCTTGCGCGCCATGCGCCGGGCGTGGCGTTCGGCCTTGGCTGCGTCGGTATCGTTGGTCATGTCGTTCTCTCCTGCAGTTCGTAATGAAAAAACGCGGTGCGGGTGTGGCCGGACAAGCTACTGGGACGCCGCCCACTCGGTGTGCCGCGTTTGAAGCTCGGCCAGTCCATCCAGGATCACCGGCGCCGGGTGCGAGAAATACCCGCTTGCCAGATTCACCACCCTCACCGGGCTCGATGCGACCACCGCTCGGCAGCTGCGCGCCTCGGCCCCGGAGAAGGTGAACACCACGTCAGCGTCATACTGGTTGATGAGATCGGCCAGTTCGTCGGTGTCCTCCGACAGCCTCAGGTGATGCACACCTGGCTGGTTCGCAACGACGTCGAATCCCGCGCGGGTGAAGGCATCATGCAGCCAGGTCTTCGGGCCGTACACGTAAGCTTGCGCGCTGCACGAGGACATCAGGACCGCACGCTCGCCGGAGGCCCCCACGGCATCGGCCGCCTCCTTCCACGCATCGTCGAATCCGGCGGCGCGCACGGCACCGTCGTCCAGGCCCGCCGCATCCGCAATGCGTTCGAGATTTTCGCGCACGGCATCCATCCCTTCGAAGCCGCCCAGCACGATGGCCCGGGTCCCGGCCGGCACGGTATCGGCCCAGTCATCGCGCTCGACCCAGCTCGAGGTAAACGCCAGATCCGGTTCGACGCGGCCGATCGCCTGCGCGTCCGGGTCCAGAATGCCGCCCGTATCCTCCACGTCGAGATCGTCGTAGCGGCTCGCCCCCACGATGCAGGCGGTCAGGCCCAGGTACTCCAGCGAGTGCGTAATGTACGGTGACTGGCTGACGATCCGCGGGCACTCACCCGCTGTCGCCGTTACCGGAAACACCAACCCCGCGGTCAGGACAAGGCCCAGAAACCCGGTCCCCGGGGCCCAGGGCAAGCTGCAACCGAAAGCGCGCGTGCATCGGCAGACCTGAGTGATCATCCGAAACTCCCCTTGTTTACTGCCCGCGGGCCAACACGGTACGCAACCGCATTCACTCGCCGATCAGGATCATGCGACCGGTGTCCGGGTCGCGGTACACCTGCCCCATGGACTCGTAACCGGAGCCGGCCTCGCCGGCACCCTCGGGCGGTTCCGGGATCTCGCGCCCGGGTTGGACCTCGGCGCCGCCACTGGCCGGCTCAAGGCCGCTGCCCGAGGCGGCCATCACCACCATCAGACCGACGGCGAACACCAGCATGATGTCGGCCAGATTGGCCAACGGGCCCATCGGCTCTTCGTCGGGGGCATCGAAGCGGCTGGCGCGGTAGTGCGGGACCCTCATGCCGCCGCATCCAGGCGCTCCATCGCGGCGTCGTACCAGCGCCGCCGCAGTCGCCCGAGCAGGAAGCCGAGGATGCCGACCAGCAGCCCCAGCACCGTGGTGTTGAACGCCACCGTAACGGCCTGGGCGAGGATTTCCAGTTCGCCCCGGCCCATCGCGGCCAGCCCTGGACCCAGCGGGATCAGCGTCCCCATCAGCCCGAGCATCGGGCCGATGCGTGCCAGCAGATCCGCGCGGTCAATGCGGCGCCGTGCACGACAGGCCAGGCGCTCGGCGTCACCGGTGGCCTCCAGTCGCCGCACCCCCCCGGAGCGTTCGCCCAGTGCGAGCCCAAGCTCCCACACGGCGACCGCGACCAGCACCAGCAGACCGATGATCACCGGCTCCAGCAGCCAGCGCACTACGGTGTCCATCAGTTCCATCGTGATCGAGAACGGCATTCGCGTTTACCTCGTTACCCTTCATTCATTCATTCATTCATTCATGAACCCGACCCCGCAGGAGCCTGCTTGCAGGCTCCTACAGCAGACATATCCGGCGAGCGTTATCGCCTCCGACCCGTGGCGATACCGCCAAGCAGCAGCAGGAACAGCACGCCAGCAACCAGCCACGGGAGCCAGCGCATGCCCGCCGCCTCGTCGCCAGCCTCCTGCCCGCCGTCGGCCTCGGCCGGTTCGGGGATCTCCGGCGTCTCTTGCGCCGCCGGGTCTTCCAGCGGCTGGATCTCGGTGACACGACTGGGGTCGGGTTCGGGCTCCGCCCGATCGATCTGCGCGGACGCGCGCACGGCCTCGAAGGCCTCGCGCAGTTCGGGGTCCTCCAGGCGCTCGGCCACCTCGTCCAGCATCGGGTGGTCGGGGCGCGTGTGCCCACTGCCCGGCAGGCCGTGTTCCGCCACCAGTACGGCAAAGCGTTCGGACAGGGCCTCCAGTACCTCCGGATCGGCCTCCCAGAACCCGCGACTGGCGGCCACCAGATGCACGGCCTGCAGGTGGGTCTTCACATGTACGTTGTGGCCGTCGGCGAGGAATTCGTCCACGCCCAGTCCGTGCCGGTCCTGCAGGTACACGTCATGTACCTCGTCCCAGACCCAGGAGCGGATGATCTCGGGATTGGTGGCCTGCCAGCCCCACAGGTTGTCGACGAAGTCGCGGGCCATGGTGCGGGCCCCGGCATAACCGTGATCCATCAGCGGCCCGATCCACTGCGGGTTCAGGTTCTGCCCCTGCAGCTCGCGCATCAGCGCGCGGCCCAGTGTCTCCACCTGCGGGTTTTCCGGATCGGCGTGCTGCAGCACGCGGTTGTCCGGCACCTCACCACGGATGCTCTCGACCGCGGTCGAGAGCCCGCCCTGGAAGTCAAAACCGTCGTCGTTGTCCAGCAGACCGTAGAGGTGCGAGGCGCGCCCGAGGTAGGTGCGCCCGACCTGGCCCAGCCGGGCCTCGAAGGCCTCGTGCGCGGAGCCGCCGGATTCGTCCGCCCCGTAGGCGTGGCCCATCCGGCGCATATAGGCCGCGCCCAGTTCGGCACGGTCCTCCCAGGCGCCGGAACGGTCCGCCAGACGATTGACCCCGGCCCCATAGGCCCCGGGGGCGGTACCGAACACCCGCAGCGCGGCCTGCTGACCCGCCTCGAGGCCATCGAGGCCTGCGGCGCGCAGGGCCTGGGTGTCCTCCACCCATTGCGCGGCCACGTCGTTGCGCGCCAGCGGCTCGGCGCCCGGATCGCGCAGGTCCTGCCCCAGCGGGGCCAACGCCGCTTCCAGTGCCTCTTCCAGCTCGGGGTACTCGGCAAGAATGGTCTCGGACGATCCGTCCAGCGCGAGGCGGGCGGCACGATCCAGCCACACCAGCTGATCCTCGTAGAGGTCGCGAAACAGACCGGAGGTAGTAAACAGCGCATCGCGACGGCGGTCGCGCTTGGCCTCGTCGAGGTCCATGCGCTCCAGACCCTGGACGATCCCGCGACTGTTCCAGGCCGGACGAATGCCCAGCATGTCCATGCCGAAGGCGATCATCACACCCTCGTCGCGCACGGTATCCGATGCCCAGAGGATGATCGCCTCGCTGCCATCCGCCTCGGGATCGCCGTGTTCGCGGGCATCCACGGCCAGCTCCTGACCGATCCCCCAAGCGATACGCGTGGGCACGAGATCCGCCGCCAGCGCGTGGAAGTTGCGCCCGGTCGGCAATACCTCCGGCGTGCGGATCGGATCGTTGCCCTGCCCTGGCGGCACGAAACGGCCTTCCAGCGCCGCCAGCAGATGCGCGCGCTCGCTGGCCGGGGATCCACGCAGCCTGGCGTCCCAGCCGTCGCCGACCGCGGCGTCACCCGCCATCGACTCGAGCATCGTGTCCACGGCCTCGTCGCTCCAGTCGCGCCCGAACACATGCAGCCCCAGCGGCATCTGGTCTTCCTGCATGTCGGTCAGGTAATGCCCGATCTCGTGGACCAGCAACTCCTCGTCCATCTCCGCCAGCGGGGTATCCCCGTGACTGTGATCATGGCCATGGTGGTCGTGATGATCGCCCGAATGCCCGTGATCATCATCGCCATGCCCCGCATGAGCCTCATGATGACCGTGTTCGTTGGCATGTTCGTGGGCTTCATCCCCGTGTTCGCGGTGATGGTCCGCGTGGCGATGTTCGTCGCCGTGTTCATCCGCATGCCCTTCGCCATGCCCGGAGTCGGATTCGTCGTGATGCCCCTCGTGATGCCCATCGCGGTGATCGTCGTGGTGATGCCCGTGATCGTGGTGATGGCCCCGCGCCAGTTCACGCTCGATGGTCTCGGTCAGGCCAAGGTCCTCGATACGCTCGCGCAGGGTCTGGACGGCCCGCGAGCGCGTCGCCGCATCCGGCTGGGCTGCGGCCTCGTAGGTCTCCACCAGCTGACGCAGCTCCAGCAGGCTGTCGTACAGCTCGGTGGCCGCCAGCGGCGGGGTCAGGTGGCTGATCATCACGCCCATGGCGCGGCGCTTGGCCTGGATGCCCTCACCCACGCCATCGACGATGTAGGGATAGATGATCGGCAGATCATCACCAAGGATTTCCGGGTAGTCGTCCGGGGCCAGGCCCGCACGCCGGCGCGGCAGGAATTCGCGGGTCGAATGACGCCCCACGTAGACCAGCGCATCCGCCTCGAAGTGATCGCGGATCCATTGGTAGAAGCCGACATACTGGTGGGTCGGCGGGAACGTGGTATTCGCGTGCAGCAGGCGCTCGCTGACCTCCCAGCCGCGCGGCGGCTGCGGACCGATGAATACATTGCCGAACTCGATCCCCGGGAACAGCATCTCGCCGTATCGGGTCATCGCCTCTCCCGGCGGGTCGCCCCAGCCGGTCAGGCCGGGGATGCCCGTACGGACCAGGGCGCGGCGCAGTTGCTCGGTCGTCGCGAGCGCGTCATTACCGGACAACGTGGCCTCCCAGGCGGCCCGGTACTGGGCGAGCAGGTCCAGGGCCCGTTCCTGGGCAGCGTGCGGATAACTCTCCAGCATGTGGCGCAGGTCGCCGACGCCGGCCTCCAGCGCGCCTGCCGCCAGTTCGTGCTTGTCCGCCTCCCTGGCGGCCTCCAGGCGTGTCTGCAGATAGCCGATCGGGCCGTCGACCAGTTCGGCCCGGACCGACTCCGGCAGGCTATCGAAATACGCCTGATACTGGTCGCGATCCAGCGAGGCAACCCGGCCGGCGATCGCATCCAGCGCATCCGCCTGTTCTGGCAGGTTCACGGCGCGGTCCTGGATCATGTCCATCAGGCCCTCGGTATCCTCCGGCACCTCGTCGCCCAGGTCGTATCCGGCGGCTTCGAGTCGCTGCAGGATCTCCAGCAGCGACTCGGGGACATCCAGCTTGTCCGCACCGATGTTCTGGCGACCCGGCGGATGGTTGTAGTAGACCACCGCCACGCGCTTGTCCGCGTTGTCGAGGCGGCGCAGCCTCTGCCAGCGCGCCACCCGGTCGGCCAGGGCCTCCACCCGCTCGCCCACCGGCTCGCTCAGGGTCAGACGCACGCCGGTGCGTGCATCCTGTTCGGGCTCGCCCGCGGTCGCGAGCACCAGCGGCTGGCTGGCGCCCTGCAACTCCGGCATCGCCACGTGATAGTGGACCTTGTCCCAGGGAATGCCCTCGTGCGAGAGCCGCCACTGGGTCGCGCTCACATCCGCCAGGCGGATCCCCTTGATCACCGGGACATCCAGCTCGCCGAAGGCCTCGGCCACCGCCTCGCGATTACCGCCCCCACCGACCACGAAGTCCTGCAGGCTGACGATCCCCGCCAGATCCGCCGGGCCGGCCGCCTCGGCCGGCGTCTCGACCGCCTCGCGGCTGGCCCCGCCCCAGCGCGCCAGCACCGCGAAGCACTGGATATCCCGTGCCCCCAGGGCCTCGCAGGCCGCATCCAGCAGCTCCCGATCGCCTGGACGGTCGCCGGTATCCAGATCCAGCAACGCCACGGCAGGCCCGTCGTCCAGCTCGAGATCGTCCGGGTCGGGACTGGAGTCCCCATGCCGGTAATAGCGGATGGTCTCGCGCGGGTCCGGCTCCGGCACGTCGATCTCGTGCCCGCCGCGCGCGGCCAGCCAGCGCATCAGCCCCTCCATATTCTCTGGCGTGCGCCCCTGGTAAAACGCGCGCCCCGTCAGCCAGTCCGCCTGCTCGGGGAAACGCTCCCGCTGTTGGGCCAGGTGCACGCGCGGGTCTTTACCCGGGTCGGGATTGGCCGCCAGTTCGGTGCGCTTCTCGTCATCGAGACCCACGAGTACGGCCTCGCCGCCGATCCGCGACAGGGCCGTCAGGTGACGCACGCTGTTGATCGCCAGAATCGGGGCCGCCTCGGGCGGCGGGCTCTCCCGCAACAGACGGTCGAGGCGCGCGGCCTGATCCCCGAATACCGCGGCCACCAGCACCGCGTCGGCCTCGCGCCACAGTGCCGATACCGCCTCATCCGACTTGTCCGTGAGCTGCTCCGGCGTCCGCAGGATCACCTCCGCCTGCGGATGGGCCTCGAGGAAACGATGCGCGCCAGCGGCCACCTCCGCCGCCGAGCGATCGGAGACCACCCCCACCACGAGCGGACCCGCATGCGCCGGGGCCATTGCGAAAAGAAAAAGCGCGAAAACGCTCAGGATCGTGCAACGAAAACGCATGGAAACTTCCCGATAAACAGGTGCAATAGGGCGCCAGGCGTGTACTCGACACGCCTCGACCGTTGCAATGGGAATGGGACGCCGCCACTGCGGCGCCCCCAAGAAGGCCCGTCAGCCGCGCTGGTTGGCCGGTTGCCAGAGGACCTCGGCACCGTTTTCGTGGCGAGCCAGCACGCGGCAAAGCACGAACAGGAGATCCGACAACCGGTTGATATAGGCCAGCGACGCCGGACGCAATGCCTCGTGGTGATTGAGTGCCACCAGACGCCGTTCCGCACGCCGGCAGACGGTACGCGCAATGTGACAGTCGGCCGTAGCGGGACCCCCGCCCGGAAGGATGAACTCCTTCAGGGCGGGCAGATCATCGTTGAAGGACTCCAGCTCCACGTCCAGACGTTCCACAGAAGCCTCCGGGAGGGCCTGATGCCCCGGCACGGCCAGTTCCGCTCCGAGATCAAACAGCTCGTGCTGCACCAGCGCCAGCGAGCGACGGACCTCTTCGGGCAGGTCGTGGACCAGTACCCGGCCCACGACACTGTTCAACTCGTCCACGTCACCAAACGCCTCGACGCGGTGGCTGTCCTTGTCCACCCGCGAGCCATCGCCCAGCCCAGTCCGGCCTTCGTCACCCGTACGGGTCGCAATCTTCGACAGTCGATTACCCATGGATCACCTCTGCTGGTAACGCAGCTTCACGAACGCGGCCCGGCCCGGCTGGTTGTAGCCGAGTGCCGTTTCGTAGTCCTTGTCGAATACGTTATTGACCGTCGCCTGAATCTGCCATTCCGGCGCAATCTGATAGCTCGCACGCAGGTTCAGCAGACCGTAACCCGAGAGACGATCGGCATTGCCGGGGTCGTTAAACGAACGGCTCTTCGCGATGACCGAGCCACCCACGGAGAAACGCTGAAACTGGCGATCGAGATCCACACGAGCCGTCACGGGTGCACGGCGCTGGAGCTCGTTGCCGGTTTCGCGATCTTCGGCATCCAGCAATGTCAGCGAGGCGCGGGAGACCCAGCGGGTCGTTGCGTACCCCCCCTCAAGCTCAATACCACGAATCCGGGCCTCGTCCAGGTTTTCGGCTCGAAATTCCACGGGATCAAAGGTGATCATCTGGTCGAGATCGGTCTGGAAAATGGCAACATCGGCATAGTACGGACCGGTGCTATAACGCGCACCGAGCTCCAGGGTGCGCGAGGTCTCCGGCTCAAGATCGGGGTTCCCGAAACCGGGGAAATAAAGGTCGTTGAACGTGGGCGCCTTGAAGGCGGTACCGACGGACGCACGCAGCCGCAGCGGATCATTCAGCTGTAAACCCCAGGCCAGCTGACCGGTGGTCTTGTCGCCGAACTGTTCGTTGTCGTCGTAGCGCAGGCTGCCTTCCAGGTGATGCCGCCCGAGATCCACACTCAGCACGGAGTACGCACCGACGTTGTATCGAGCGTCCTCATCGTAGTCGGTTGTACTTTCTACCCGGTCCTCGTACGCGTCGATGCCGGCAATTACATAAACGTCATCCGCAATTTCGATATCGTTGCGCCAGTCGACCATATCGCGACGGGTATCGAACCGGGAAAAGAATTCACCCTCAAGAAAATTATCCGATTCGTCGCGGCTGTGCCCCAGGGCCAGCTCGGTGTCCCAGCGTTGCGTGACGGGGATGCGCACGCCGCCACGGAGTGCCGCATGCACGAAATCGGATTCATCTGGCGAAAAGGCCGAGCCGCTGTCGAACGCCGTTGTACCTTCCGAATACAGGATGTTTCCGAAGAATTCGACGCCGTTATCCAGGCGGTGCGCAACCCTGCTCGCCAGCGAGGTGTTGTCGTAGCCGTCCCGGTCATCGTCGCCGACAGCATCCTGCACATTGATACCGTCGGTCGCAAAGTGGCTGAGCGAGAGACTGTAGTCGGTACTTTCAGTACCGCCGGCCACACCGACCCCGGCTTCCCGGGTATTAAAACTCCCACCTCCGACGAAGGCATTGACCTTTGGCGGGCCCTTGCGCCCTTCCCGGGTAAAGACCTGAACGACACCGCCAATGGCATCGGAGCCGTAGATACTGGTACGTGGCCCGCGGACGATCTCGACGCGTTCGATCTCTTCGGGTGGCAGGAATTGCCAGCTTGCCCCGCCACTGGTGGCCGATCCCATGCGCACGCCGTCGATCAGCAACAAGGTGTGATCGGAACTGGTGCCGCGGGTGAACACCGAAGTGGTCTTGCCGAAGGCGCTGTTCTGTGCGGTTTCGATACCCGCTCGACCCTCCAGCAGATCGGTGAACTGCTGGGGCTGCAGGCGCTCGATCTCTTCGCGGTCGATGATGGTCACCGAAGCGAGCGTCTCGTCGACGGTCTGCGCGATGCGAGAGGCGGTGACCTGGACGGTTTCCAGGGCTTGCGCGTCGTTGGTATCCGGCGTATCCGCCAGAGCGGGACTGGTGGCCAGCAGGATGGCCGTGGAAAGTGCTGTGCGTTTCATGTCGTCCGTGTCTCCCGGCGAGCCGCCCGCACGCCGTTGATTCGTCGGGATCGTGCGGACAGGGGAATACGGACACGAGGGGGATCGGCCACCATCGGCTCGCAGCCAGGCGCGATCATCCGCCTCGCATGCCCACCGCATGCCGCGCGATCATTCCCTGGCCGGTCTCCGGGCTGACGAGCTGCGGGCGCGGCGCCTTCCCGAGCGTCTGCTCAGTGGCGGTATGCCGCGACCGTGGGGAACCGCCGAGAGCGGTCCCCGCTCGATCACCGTTGCGGGGGCAGCGTCGGATTCATCCCTCGCTGGCGCGAGACGGACCCACCGAACTTCCCGTTTAACCCGCCTGCAGCAGCCGGTCGGGTACCAGGAAACGCCGCGAAGAGTACACAATTGGGCACAAAAATACCAACCCGCGCCATTTCGGGGGCGGCCATGCCCGGCAATGCAGCGGCTCAGCGCCGGCGGCGCTCTTCCGCCTGCAGGTAACGGGTGCCACGTTTGAGCAGGCGTCCCCAGGTCTTGTCCTGGAGCATCGCATCAAATTCGGGCGAGCGTTCTGCACGCAGCGCCACCGGTTGCGATTCCTCCCCCGCGTGCGTGGCCAGCATGGCCAGACGTTCCGGATTGGCCCCGTAGTGATTCACCAGGAAGGCCTGCATCGGCTCACTCAGCGGCAGGTGGTAGATGCGCGTAAGCCGCAAGGCGAGCCACTCGGCCGTGCGCCCGAGGTCCTGCCGCACCTTGCGCACCATGGCCGAGCCCAGACCCGCCTTGGCATCCGCGCTCATGCCCACATACAGCCCCCCGAGATACGCGGCCGGGTTGGCGTAGATCGCACGCTGGATGCTCGGGTTGGTGAGGTCCACCAGCGGCTCCAGGATCAGGGCCAGCTGGATGCCGATGCGCTTGGCCGTCTCGGCGTCCAGCGCTGCCCCTCCGAAGTAGAACAGGTCGCCCTCACGCTGGATCTTCAACTCCTTAAGGAAGTTGCAGAAGTCGTTGGCCAGCTTCAGCTTCTGGTCATCGGTCAGCTCGATCAGCTCCTCGCTGACCCGGATACCGCGCACACTGCGCTTGAACCAGCGCTTCTCGCCCCGCTTCTCCACCTGGGCGCGGCGCAGGGCCTCCCAGCGCTCCACCGCATTGGCATAACGGCTCTGCGCCTGCATCAGCTGGTCGCGCGCCTCGCGCAGGTCCTCGACCCGCCGCAGTGCCAGCCCCAGGAGCTGCCCTTCCGACGAATGCTCGTCCGGCTCCCGGTCCTCCAGAGTACGAAGGGCCTCCAGGATCTGGCGCCCCAGGTCCGTTACGGGCTCGCGCAGGACCTGCGGGTCCAGCCCCGAGGCATCGCTCTGGGACAGCAGAATACCGAGCGAGCGCAGGCGGCTGACCACCCCGGCCTGCGCCACACGAAAGCGGTTGCCCTGGGATTCCAGCCGATCCAGGGCGGCCCCGAGCCGCCAGCCACCGGACCATTCGAAGCTCAGGCGCTTGATCTGACGCCCGTTCACGAGCTCGAACGCGAGCACGAAGATCGCCTGCACATCGTCGAGGGTGCACCGGGCCAGGTCGTCGGCATCGGCGGCAGAAAACAGGCGGTCCAGGAACTGATCCACGCGACGCACGCCATCCTCCTGGGTCGGCGCCACGCCGCGCAGCCGATCACGCAACAGGTCGGCGACCTCCGGGGCCTCGTGGTGCAGCTTTTCCAGGGCCGCGAGCCGGGAATCCTCGGTCGCGCCCACCAGATCGCCCACGCGCGAGCGCAGGCCCAGGCGGCGATAGATCTCGATCTGCTCCGCGGCAGCCGCCAGGCTGGTCTCGCCGGTCATCTCGCGCACCGCGACGGCCACCCCCTCGGGCGAGATATCCACCTCGTGGAGCAGCACCTCGGCCGCCTTGCGCCGGCGCATGTCCGGTGCGAGCTCGCTCATGGCCAGATCACGGGTCACGAACAGCAGGTCCGGCAGCAGGTCGATCGTGTTGCGCAGCTGGTCGCGCGACTGTTCCTGGCGTTTGCCCCGGGTGGCATCGGCGACAAAGCGCGCCACCAGGCCGATCACCCCGAACAGCAAGGTATAGACGGCGAAGAAGATGAAATTCTGTGTCGGGGCCGCATGCCCGAAGCCCAGAAAATACCCGCCCTGCATCGCCAGGAACGTGACCGGTCCCGCCGCCCACAGCAGCTGGAGGAAATTGAGCGACCAGGGGACGCGCCGCGCGGTGGCCGCCACCTCGGTGATGCGGCTGCGGCCGGCCGCCTCGATCAGGACGTTCTCCTGCGACGGCCCGACGGCCTGCGGGTCTTCCTGACCCGATGCCTCCCTGCGTTTACGAAAGCGACCGAACACGCGCCCCTGCTCCGGAATGGATGGTCACCGCCGGCATGGCCGCAACATTCCCATTAGTGTAAGGAAAGTGCGTTCGGTTCGCGCGCTCCGGCCCCCGTTTTCGCGCCCTTCCAGGCGCATTCGCGCCCCCTTCAGGCCGCGTCGCTGCGCCGTGCCCGGGCCTCAGACCACCTTGGAGACATCGTCGCGGTAGAGGTAGTCGCGCGTCAGCGGCACCGCGTCCTGCTGCCTGGCCATCTGCACGTGGAAGACCACCTGCCCCCACCAGCGGAAGGTGCCCTCGCAGCTGGCCAGATAGAACTCCCACATCCGGCAGAAGCGCTCGTCAAAGCGCGTCACGGCCTCGGCCCGGACCTTCTGGAAGCGGCGATACCACTCGGCCAGCGTATCTGCATAGTGCAACCGCCACAGCTCAACATCCGTGGTGTACAGCGGGGTGGGTTCCAGCGCACTCATCACCTCGGACAGCGCCGGGGTGTACCCACCCGGAAAGATGTACTTGCTGAGCCACGGGTTGGAGGTGCCCGGCGGCCCCTGCCGCCCGATGGTATGCAGCACGGCAATGCCGTCGGGCGGCAGGAGGTCGTGTACCCGCTGGAAGAACGTACCGTAGTTGGGTGTGCCGACATGCTCGAACATGCCGACGCTGACAATCCGGTCGTACTGGTCCTCGTGCTCGCGGTAATCCTGGTAGAGAAACCGCACCCGATCCTCCAGCCCGCGTCGCCCGGCCTCCTCCCGGGCCACCCGCAGCTGCTCCCGGGATAGCGTCACGCCGTCGACCTGCACGTCCGCGTGCTCGGCCAGATGGAAAGCCAGGCCGCCCCAGCCGCAACCGATATCAAGGACCCGCATACCGGGTTCCAGGCGCAGCTTCCTGCGCAGCATCGCGCACTTGGCCTGCTGCGCTTCCTCCAGCGTCATATCGGGCCGTTCGAAATAGGCGCAGCTGTAGAACATGCCCTCGTCCAGGAATTGGCGATAAAGCCATTCATCGACGTCATAGTGATGGGCGATGTTCTGGTAGCAGCGCGCCACCTTGTTGCCCTGCTCGATCAGCGCGCGCAGCATGCGCACCGCCGGATTGACGCGCCGCTGGAACATCGGCGCGAAGTTGCGCATGGCCACATCCAGGAACACCTGCAGGCCCTCGGGGCCAGGCGACCACATGCCGTTCATGTAGGTCTCGCCCAGCTGAAACCCCGGGTCGCGGCCGATCTTGCGCAGCGCCGCCCGGTCATGCAGCTGCATCGTGATCTCCGGCGTACCGCTACCGAAACGCTGCTCGCGGCCATCCGGGTGCCGCAGCACAAAGGTCCCGTAGCGTATGTGCTGATCGAGTAACCGTTCGACCATCCTGACCCCCGTCCTTGTCTCGGCGGCCTGTGCGCAACGCATGGGTTCCAGGCCGTCGCCGTATTACCCACTGTAAACTGAGTCTAAATATTGTTATTCCGCGTTGTCCATGCCTTGTACCGCGCGCTTTCGGGTACGGCCGGAGGGTGATCGCGGCTTCTATCGCGACCAGCGAGCCTGGCGGGTTTGGGTAATCGTCGCGAGCGTGGCGGGAAAACGACACCATGTTCGTCCCCTCGCGGCGCCTATGCGCCGAAAGAGTGAGGGAGAAAGGGGGAGGCTCTCGAACCCGAGCGCGGCCCGTCGGGCCGAGGTCTGCCCGCACCCTGGCCGGGAAGAGCACGGAGCAGTCGCGGAGCGCGACGGTGTCGGGTCAAAGCTGCCCGACACGCGAAACAGAAAAGGGCCGTCCCGGATTCCCTTCCCGGACGACCCTTGAGGGGCTTCCCTGCCCCGGTCACAAAACTAGCAAACCCCGTGAGGAAATCCAGTCACTCGCCGCGAAAACCGATGAGCGGTCGTTTTTGAGCGATGGACGGTACTTTTGGACTAAGTCGATCGCATAGCCTCGAAAATACCGCGGCCTCCACCCCCGCGTGGATCCAATGCAATGGCATGCTGAATTCGCCCGCAAAAGCGTGCTCGCGCGCGACCAGGTGAATCCGGCGTGCCTCTCCAAACGCACAGGGCCGCCCCAAAGGGCGGCCCTGTGCGTTTACTGCAACTGGAGGCTGGGGTCGGAATCGAACCGGCGTACACGGATTTGCAGTCCGCTGCATAACCACTCTGCCACCCAGCCTTGAGCGGCGGGTTCCGGACCGGGAAACATTACCATTCCCGTGGCCGAAACAGAAAACCCCGGCTGAACCGGGGTTTCAGAAGTCTGTTGGAGCGGGAAACGAGATTCGAACTCGCGACCCCAACCTTGGCAAGGTTGTGCTCTACCAGCTGAGCTATTCCCGCTCTCCATTAACGCCGCGTATTCTACCGCAGAATTCGGACACGTCAACACCCTGACGGCCCGAAAATTGCGCCCCCCTGAAGAAGCGACACCAAAGGCCCGGGGCGACTACTGTTCGCGCGCGGCCGCCAGCATGTACTGAATCATCGACACCAGCGTGAGCGCAGCCGCCAGATACAGCAACCATTCGCCGATCAGGAAGGTGGGAAGCCCCGCCACCGGCTCGGCCCACAGCAACAGGAAGATCGCGAGCATCTGCGCAGTGGTCTTGACCTTGCCGATCCAGGACACGGCGACCTTTGCGCTGGCCCCAATCTCCGCCATCCACTCACGCAGCGCGGAGATCGCGATCTCGCGGCCAATGATCACGATGGCCGCCAGAGCCAGACCCACTCCGGGATTGTGGCTGACCACCAGCACCAGCGCGGCGGCCACGATCAGCTTGTCCGCCACCGGGTCCAGGAACGCCCCGAAACGGCTGGTTACCTCCCAGCGCCGGGCCAGGTAGCCATCCAGCCAGTCCGTCGCCCCGGCAAGGGCAAAGATGACCGCTGCGGTGATCCCTGCAGTCGGCATCGACAGGCCGTAGAACACGAGCACCAGCAGCGGGATCATGACGATCCGTGACCAGGTCAGCCAGGTTGGCAATTGCGACATCATCGGTGTGTATCAGCCCTCGTGAAACTGGTCGTGAATGGCCTGCGCCAGGCGGCGATGGATACCCGGCACCTTGGCGAGCTCGTCCACCCCGGCCCGGCTCACCCCGCGCAACCCGCCGAAGTGCCGCAGCAGGGCGCTCCGACGCTTCGGCCCCAGACCGGGAATGGCCTCCAGCGTGGATTCCCGGCGCGCCTTCGCGCGGCGAGCACGGTGCCCGGTGATCGCAAAGCGGTGTGCCTCGTCGCGGATCTGCTGGATCAAATGCAGTGCGCCCGAGTGCGCAGGCAGTATAGAGGGGGCCTCTACCCCGCTCAATATCAGGGTTTCCATGCCCGGCTTGCGCTCCTCGCCCTTGGCCACACCGACCACACGAATGTGATCGAGGCCAAGATCTTCCAGCACGTTCAGGGCCTGAGTCACCTGGCCCTTGCCACCATCGATAAAGAGGATATCGGGTTCCTGACCCTCCCCCTTCTTCAGCCGCGCGAAACGACGGCCAAGGGCCTGATGCATCGCGGCGTAGTCATCCCCCGGCTCAATGCCCTCGATATTGAACCGGCGGTAATCCGACTTGAGGGGCCCCTCGGGCCCGAACACCACACAGGAGGCCACGGTACCCTCGCCCCCGGTATGCGAGATATCGAAGCACTCCATGCGCCGGGGCGGGGCCTCCAGATTCAGGGCAGCGGTCAGCGCGTCCAGGCGCACGCTTTGCCCGGCCTGGCTGGCCATGCGTGTCTTCAGGGCCAGCTCCGCATTGCGCTGCGCCATTTCCAGCCAGCGTGCGCGTTCCCCGCGCAGCGACCACGCCAGGTTGACCTTGCGCCCGCCGCGGCGCTCCGCCAGGAAGGCCTCCAGGCCTTCGGCGCCGTCGGGCGCGTGCGACAACAGCACCCGCGCCGGCGGCTCGCGCTCGGCGTAGTACTGTGCCAGCACGGCCGCCATGACCTCGTCCGTCCCGGTGGCATCGGGCACATTCGGAAACAGCTCGGCGTTGCCCAGATTCTGGCCACCTCGCACGAAGAAGATCTCTACCGCGACCGTGCCGCCCGCGCGAGCCAGGGCGAATACATCGGCCTCGCCCTCTCCGCCGGCGACAAACTGCTGTTCCGAGATCTGGCGCAGCCGCGCGATCTGATCGCGCAGGCGCGCGGCATGTTCGAAGTCCAGCCGTTGTGAGGCCGCCTCCATACGCTGCATCAGATCCGCGATGACGGCATCGCTCTTGCCCTGCAGGAACTGCACCGAGGACTCGACATCGCGGGCATATTCCTCGGGGGTGATGTACTCCACGCAGGGCGCCGTGCAGCGGCCGATCTGATACTGCAGGCAGGGCCGCGAGCGGTGGGCGAAGACGCTGTCCTCGCACTGGCGCACCTGAAACAGCTTCTGCAACAGCGCCAGGCTCTCGCGCACCGCACCCGCTGACGGGTACGGACCGAAGTAGCGCACCCCTTTCTTCTTCGCACCACGGTGGAAGCCAAGACGCGGGTACTCCTGGTTGGAGACAAAGATATAGGGATAGCTCTTGTCATCACGCAACAGCACGTTGTAGCGCGGCCGGTGGCGCTTGATCAGGTTGGCCTCCAGCAGTAACGCCTCGGCCTCGGTGTGCGTCACCGCCACGCGGATATCGGCGATCTGGCGCACCATCGAACGGATGCGCGGCCCGCGATCATCACTGCCACGGAAGTAGCTGGCCACGCGGCTTTTCAAGTTGCGCGCCTTGCCCACGTAGAGCACTGTACCGGCGCTATCCAGCATCTGGTAGACGCCCGGCGACTGCGTCAGCGTCTGCAGAAAGGCCTTGGGGTCGAATCCAGTCTCGGGGGTACTCATGGTGCCCTCAGGATACCGGAACTGCCCCCTGCTCCGGCATCAATACCGCGCCCGGTGCGTGCAAGAACCGCCGCCAGGGGCAACCTGAGGATGTGCCGAATGGACGCTGGCCGGCCCGGGAGCCTGGCGGGTCGGAGCGATCGTCGCGAGTGTCGGGCAGGAAAGCGAGGCTTTTTGGGGGTCTCTCGGGGCGCATAGTGGGGACGATGGACCGAGAGCGCGCGCGGAAAAGGGAGCGCTGTCCCGCACGCACAGCCGATCCGTCCCCACTCCGACAGGCTCCACGAGCGATGCAACGGGGCCTGGCGGGACAATGGCTGGACCGGTTAGCCGAGGTCGCGGCGGATACGGGCGAACAGGTCGCGGAACATCGCCGGGGTCAGGCGGCGGGTCTGGGTGTTGTAGCGCGAGCAGTGGTAAGAGTCGACCAGGAGGGTGTTCGCGTCCAGCTCGTGCTCCGCGCCATGGGCGAACCGCAGGCTGGACAACGGCAGGCCCTTTGCACGCAGGATGGCATCATGCGCGATCTTGCCCAGCGCCAAGATCACCTGCGGCTGCATGGCCGCCATCTCGGCGGCAAGGAAGCCGTTGCAGGTACGGATCTCCGCGGTGGTGGGCTTGTTCTGCGGCGGCAGGCATTTCACCGCGTTGGTAATGCGGCAGTCGATGAGCTCCAGTCCGTCGTCTGCCCGTGTGCTCTCCGGCGCGCTGGCAAAGCCGTGCGCGTGCAGGGTCTCGTACAGCAGCACCCCTGCGTAATCTCCGGTGAACGGGCGCCCGGTCGCATTGGCACCGTGCATCCCGGGCGCCAGCCCCACGATCAACAGACGTGCCGTCAACGGCCCGAAGGAGGGCACCGGTGCGGCATGGTAGTCAGGGTGCTGCGCCCGGACATCCGCCAGGAACGTGGCCAGGCGCGAACAGGCCCGGCAGTCCGCCGCGAAGATTGCGGGTGGCTCAGGGGGCATCCGGCCAGCCGCGGTAAGGGTTACGGGCGAGCTCGGTGTTGTAGTAGCGCGGGTCGTGGGAGACCTCATCCCCCAGCCAGGCCGGGCGCGGGAACTCGGCATCGCTGCTCGGCAATTCCAGTTCGGCCACGATCAGCCCGGCGTTGGCCCCCTCGAACACGTCGATCTCGTATTCCCAGCCTTCGACATCGACCCAGTAACGGGTCTTCTCGACCTGCGGGCCGGCCAGGGTGTCGAGCAAACGGTGCGCCTCCTCTGCCGGGATCGGGTACTGGTACTCGTCCCGCTCGACACCCAGGGTCGCGCTCTTGATGTTCAGGTTGGCGCCCTCGTCGTCCACGCGCACGCGAATGGAGGCGCGGTCGTTGCCGCAGAGGTAGCCCTGACGCATGCGCCGGGAGCGCACGACCCCCTCGCGCCAGGCATCACTGTTCAGCAGGAACTTGCGTTCGATCTCGCGACCCATCTAATGGACTCCCTTCTTGCGGCGACCTCCCCGGTGATCCTTCCCGGGAGCCACGGACCCGTGTTGCCCCTGGTGCGCACTACATCCGGATCAGTGCGGAACCCCAGGTGAAGCCGCCACCAAAGGCCTCGGTCAGGATCAGATCCCCCTTCTTGATCCGCCCGTCGCGCACGGCGGTATCCAGCGCCAGCGGGATGGACGCAGCGGAGGTGTTCCCGTGCCGGTCCACCGTCACGACCACGTTGTCCATGGACATGTTCAGCTTCTTCGCGGTCGCCTGGATGATGCGGATGTTCGCCTGATGCGGCACCAGCCAGTCCAGCTCGGATTTGTCGATGCCGTTGTATTCCAGCGTCTCGTCGACGATCTGGTCCAGCGTGTTCACCGCCACGCGAAAGACTGCCCGGCCCTCCATGCGGATAAACTCGAGGTCCGGATTCTCGCTGGGCTGGGAGACGCCACCCGGCACCTCCAGCAGGCCCTTGTGGTGGCCATCGGCATGCAGATGGGTGGAGATGATGCCCGGGTCGGGCGAACGCGACAGCACCACCGCGCCCGCGCCATCACCCCACAGGATGCAGTTGCTGCGGTCGGTGTAATCGGTAATGCGTGACAGCGTCTCCGCACCGACCACCAGCACATGCCGGATCTCGTCGCTCTGCATGAAGCGATCGGCGGTGGCCAGGGCATACACGAAACCGCTGCAAACCGCCTGGATATCGAACGCCGGGCACCCACCAACCCCCAGCTTGGCCTGCAGGATGCACGCGGTGCTGGGAAAGATCTGGTCCGGGGTCGTGGTCGCCACCAGGATCAGGTCCAGATCGGCGGCGCGAACCCCGGCTGCATCCAGCGCGCGTTCCGCGGCCTTCAGCGCGAGGTCGGAGGTCACCTCGTTTTCCGCCACGATGTGCCGCTCGCGAATCCCGGTGCGCTCGCGGATCCAGGCATCCGAGGTATCCACCATCGCCTCCAGCTCGGCGTTGGTCAGAATTCGTTCCGGCAGGTAGCTCCCTGTTCCGCTGATACGTGCATGCTTCACTCGCTGCTCTCCTGCCCCAGCAACTGCCCCAGCTGCTTGTCGATACGCCGCGAGATATTCGCCTCGGCCTCGATGCGGGCAATCCGGATGGCGTGTTCAAAGGCCAGTTCGTCCGCACTGCCGTGGCTCTTGATCACAACGCCCTGCAGCCCCAGCAGCGAGGCGCCGTTGTAGCGCCGGTGATCAAAACGATGACGCAGGCGCCGCAGCACCGGCAACGCGAACAAACCGGCCAGCCGCGAATAAACCGAGGCGCGGAATTCGGCCTTCATGTTCGCGGAAATCATCTTGGCGACACCTTCGCTGGTCTTCAGCGCAACGTTGCCAACAAAGCCGTCACAGACCACCACGTCCACATCGCCACAGTAGACGTCGTTGCCTTCTACGAAACCGATATAGTTGAGGCTGGACGTCTCCAGCATGCGTCCGGCTTCACGCACGCGGTCGTTGCCCTTGATGGCCTCGGAACCGATGTTCAGCAGGCCGACGCGCGGGGCCTCGAGACCGTCCACGGCATTCGCCAGTACCGAACCCATCACCGCAAACTGGTAGAGATGGGAGGCCTCGACGTCGACATTCGCACCCAGGTCCAGCATGTGGGTATGCCCCACCATGGACGGCAGGGCCGTGGCGATAGCCGGGCGATCAATACCGGGAAGGGTCTTCAGGACATAGCGCGCAGTGGCCATCAGCCCGCCGGTGTTGCCGGCCGAGACACAGGCCTGGGCGCTGCCATTCTTGACCTGATCGATGGCCACGCGCATGGAGGAGTCACGCTTGTTGCGCAATGCAACAGCCGGGAGCTCTTCCATGCCGACCACCTGGCTGGCATGGACGATCTCGACGCGCTCGCGTTCGGCTGCCGACCACTCCGACAGGCCCGACTCGATGGTCTCCTGATCACCGACCAGCAGCAGTCGGAAATCATCCGCGCCCTTCAGGGCTCGCTGCGCCGCCGGCAGGACAACGGGGGCTCCATGGTCGCCGCCCATCACGTCCAGTGCGATGGTAAAGCTGGCTGTCATCTTCGGGTCCGACGCTCGGCCGCTACACGACCGGATTCAAACACGGAAAGGCCACGGTGCAGGTGCAGCCGTGGCCCCGGGACGGTCATGTCCTGGACCGTTTTAATCTTCGTCTTCGTCGACTTCGACGTCCTTCTGGATCACCTGACGACCGCGGTAGAAGCCGTCGGGGGTCAGGTGATGCCGGCGATGGATCTCGCCAGTGGTCGGGTCGGTGGACAGGGTAGCGCCCTTGAGCCCGTCGTGGGACCGGCGCATATCGCGCTTGGAACGGGTCTTGCGGCGTTGCTGAACAGCCATGATGGATCTCCAGATTAATCAAATCCCGTGGCGACGGGAGTAAGCCCGATACGGAAACGGGCGCAAGTATAACGGTTTGATCAGGGCAATGCCCCGGTCCGCGTTCACATTCGGAAAACGCCAGTCCGCGCTTTCTTCAGGAGCTATCCCCTCCGGGACCGCTCTTCTTGAGTTGTTCGAGCACCGCAAACGGGTTGTCGCCGCGCTCGCCGGCCTCGAACTCGGGTCCGGCGGCGGGCTCGCAGTCCTCGTGGCGTGGCACCAGCGGCCAGGCCAGCAGGATCTCTTCCTCGACCCACACCGCCGGACGCAGCAGCCCGTCGGCCTCGAGTTCAACGCGGTCGTCATCCTCGCCGACCCCGGCCGGCATGCCCTCCGACGACTGCAGCACCGCATCCGGCTGCAGACGGAACGCCCAGGCCATGGGCTGCAGGCAGCGCTGGCAGGTGAGCCACAGCTCACCGGTAATCGTGCCGCTCAATCGCATCTCGTTCAGCGGCCCGCGCTCCAGCCGGAACTGCGCATGGACCCGCAGCGGATGTCCCGGCAACGCGTCAGCGCTCAATCGCGGCAAGTCCTCGGGACGCAACCCGCCCTCGAATTCGAGGTGCCGGGCACGCGGTTGCCATGGATCGAGGGAGACGGGAATACGGCTCATAAACGGCTCGCTTGCAAGGGCGCGGAATATACGCGCGCGCGGGACGAGTGTCAAAGCGAAACAGAAACTTGCAGGCTCCGCAAACGACGTCAATACTCGGGTCTTGTCGACCTGCCCGGGGCCTTCCGTTTGATACGCAAGTTGCTCATTGCCAACCGGGGCGAAATCGCCGTACGGCTGATCCGGGCCTGCAGCGAACTCGGGATCATCTCGGTCGCGGTCTACACCGATGCCGACCGCCACGCCCTGCACGTGAAGAAGGCGGACGAGGCCTACGCCATCGGCCCCGATTCCATGGGTGGCTATCTCAGCATCCATCGTCTGATCGGCGTGGCGAGCGCGGCCGGCTGCGATGCCGTGCATCCGGGCTACGGATTTCTGTCCGAGAACCCGGATTTCGCCGCCGCCTGCGCCGCGCGCAACCTGATCTGGGTGGGGCCGGATGCCGGCGTGATCCGCCGCATGGGCGACAAGGTCGCGGCACGCCAGGCCATGATCGAGGCCGGTGTTCCGGTCACGCCCGGCTCCGACGGCAACCTGGAGGATGCCGCGGCGGCACTGGAGGTCGCCGAACGCATCGGCTATCCGGTCATGCTGAAGGCCACCAATGGCGGCGGCGGGCGCGGGATCCGGCTGTGCGAGGACGCCGCGGCACTTGCACACAACTTCGAGCGCGTACGTTCGGAGGCAACCCGCGCCTTCGGCAGCACGGAGATCTTCCTCGAGAAGGCCGTAGTCAACCCGCGGCACATCGAGGTGCAGATCCTCGGCGATGCGCACGGTCATGCAATCCACCTGTTCGAGCGCGACTGCTCGGTACAGCGGCGCCACCAGAAACTGGTGGAGATCGCGCCCTCGCCGCAACTCAACGAGGCCCAGCGCGAACACCTGGGCGAGCTGGCCGTGCGTGCCGCGAAGGCCGTCGGCTATCAGAACGCGGGGACCGTCGAGTTCCTGATGGACTCCGACGACTCCTTTTATTTCATGGAGATGAACACCCGTCTTCAGGTCGAACATCCGGTGACCGAGATGATCACCGGGATCGATATCGTGCAGGAACAGCTGCGCATCGCCGCCGGCGAGCCGCTGCGCCATACCCAATCGGACATTACCCGCCGCGGCTACGCCATGGAGTTCCGCATCAACGCGGAGGATCCGAAGAACGACTTCCTGCCGAGTTTCGGCCGCATCACGCGCTATTTCGCCCCGGGCGGCCCGGGGGTACGCACCGACGGCGCGATCTATACCGGCTACACCATCCCGCCACATTACGATTCGATGTGCGCCAAGCTGATCTGCTGGGCGCTGGAATGGGATGACCTCCTGGCACGTGCCAGCCGGGCGCTGCGGGATATCGGCGTGTTCGGGGTGCGAACGACCATCCCGTTTCATCTGGCCATCGTGAACCACCCGACCTTTCGCAGCGGCCGCTTCGATACCGGATTCGTCGCCGCCCACCCGGAACTGACGCATTTCCCCGGCAAACGCTCGGACCGCCAACTGGCGGTCGCCGTGGCCGCCGCCATCGCCGCCCACCACGGGCTTTAAGGAAACACCCTGCCCCGCACGGACACCGGAATGACCATGGATCCAGTTCACATCACCGATGTCACCCTGCGCGATGGCCACCAGAGTCTGATCGCGACCCGCATGCGCACCGAGGACATGCTGCCGATCTGCCCACAGCTGGACGCGATCGGGTTCCACTCGCTGGAGGTCTGGGGCGGCGCCACCTTTGACGCCTGCCTTCGCTTTTTGAAGGAAGACCCCTGGGAGCGCCTGCATCAGTTGAAGGCCGCCCTGCCGAATACACCGTTGCAGATGCTGCTGCGGGGCCAGAACCTGCTGGGCTACCGCCATTACGGCGACGATGTGGTGCGCGCCTTCGTCGAGCGCTCGATCGCCGGGGGCATCGAGATCATCCGCATATTTGACGCGATGAATGATGCCCGCAACCTGCGGACCGCGATCGAGGCCACGCGCGCGGCGGGTGGCCACGCCCAGGGCACGCTGTGCTACACCACCGGCCCGGTGCACTCGGCGGCCGAGTTCGTGGGTCTGGCGCGCGAGCTGGTAGCCATGGGCGCACAAAGCATCGCCATCAAGGACATGGCAGGCCTGCTGACCCCGACTGCCACCCACGAACTGGTGAGCGAACTGGTAGCGGCCGTGGACGTACCCATCCATCTGCATGCCCATGCCACCTCGGGGTTGTCCGAACTTTGTCACTGGCGGGCGATCGAGGCCGGCTGCCGCCATATCGAAACCGCGATCTCCGCATTCGCCGGCGGGACCAGCCACCCGCCTACCGAAAGCCTGGTGGCCGCACTGGCCGATACCGAATACGCCACCGGCCTGGACCTGGTGGCGCTGCAGGAGATCGGTCTGTACTTCCACGGGGTACGCAAGAAGTACCATCGCTTCGAAAGCGAATACACCGGCGTGGATACCCGCGTTCAGGTCAATCAGGTCCCCGGCGGGATGATCTCCAACCTCGCCAATCAGCTACGCGATCAGAATGCACTGGAACATTTCGACGCGGTGCTGGACGAGATCCCCAGGGTTCGCGAAGACCTTGGCTACCCCCCGCTGGTCACGCCCAGCTCGCAGATCGTGGGCACCCAGGCCGTAATGAACGTCCTTTCCGGCGAGCGCTACAAGACCATCACCAATGAGGTCAAGCAGTATCTGAGCGGGCACTACGGCCGTGCCCCCGGCCCGATCAACACGGTCGTACGGCAGCAGGCCATCGGCAATGCCGAGGTCATCGACTGCCGCCCGGCCGATCGCATCGCCCCCGAAATGGACACGCTCGTGCGCGAGATTGGCGAACGCGCCGAGTCCACCGAGGACGTGCTCACCTGCGCCCTGTTCCCGGAAATCGGGCGCCAGTTCCTGGAGCAGCGCCGCGACGGCACCCTGACCCCGGAGCCGCTGCACCCGCCCGAGAACACTCAGGTCGGCTGTCCGGCCCCGGTCGAGTTCAACGTCACCTTCCACGGCGAGACCTACCACATCCAGGTCACCGGCTCCGGCCATCACCGGGAGGACACCCGCCCGATGTATGTGACAGTGGATGGCATACCGGAAGAGGTGCAGATCGAAACCCTGGACACCATCGAGACGGCTGACAACCATGCCGCAGGCGGCGGTAGCAACCGCAAGGGGTCCCGCCGCGCGACGCGCCCCGGCGATGTCACCACCTCCATGCCCGGCACCATCATCGATGTCCTGGTGGCCGCGGGCGACCGGGTCGAGGCCGGCCAGCCGGTGCTGGTACTGGAGGCCATGAAGATGGAGTCGGAGATCGCCGCACCGGTTGCCGGGACCGTCACCGCGGTCAACACCAGCAAGGGCGCCGCCGCCAACCCGGACGACGCACTGATCGAGATCGACGCCGACGATGGCTGAGACCCCGCGCCCGCTGGTCCTCGCCTCGACATCGACCTATCGGGCCGAGCTGCTCGGGCGCCTGCGGCTCGCATTTGCAACCGCGCGCCCCGAGATCGACGAGAACCCACTGCCACAGGAGTCCCCCGCGGCCATGGTCATGCGCCTGGCAGAGGCCAAGGCCCGTGCGGTGGCCCCCGCCTTCCCCGACCATCTGGTGATCGGCTCCGACCAGAATGCCAGCCATGCCGGCCACATCCTCGGCAAGCCCGGCGATCCGGCCCGCGCCGAGGCACAACTGGCCGCCCTGTCAGGGGAAACGGTCACCTTCCATACCGGCCTGTGCCTGCTCGATACCGTAACCGGTCGGGCCCGCGTCGATCAGGTGCCGTTCACCGTGACCTTCCGCCCACTCGCCGCGGACGAGATCCGCCACTATGTCGCGCTGGATCAGCCCCTGGACTGCGCCGGCAGCTTCAAGTCCGAAGGCCTGGGCATCAGCCTGTTCACCCGCATGGCCGGGGACGACCCCACGGCGCTGATCGGACTGCCGCTGATCACCCTGGGCCACTGGCTGCGCGCGGCAGGAGTTGCAGTACCACCCGCCGCGCCCTGACAAGCTGCCATTACAACCAGGCGCGCCCGGGAGCCCCCGCAAACCCGCAGCCTCCTGGCCCCGGTCCTGCCACGGCTTGCGGGCCAGGGGGACGCGGGTCCATCAGCGTCTGCCCAGGATTTGCACAACGGCGCCGCGCCCGGTGTGAAGCCGCCCCTCGACCACGTCGCGTTCACGCTCGACGGCCTCCTCGAAATCCAGCCCGTCCAGCTCCTCGACCAGGCCGTCCAGGGTCATCATCAGCTCCGCAGTCGGCGGACCGCCGGTGCCCCATTCCAGTTGCGCCGGCGTGTAGGCCTCAAGGATGAATACCCCGCCGGGACGCAGCCCCGTCACCACCTCCGCATGCAGGCGCTTCCGGATCGACGCCGGCACATGGCAGAAGATCGAGGTGATCAAGTCCCAGGCATCGGGCTCGATCGCATAATCGGCAAGATCAGCTACCAGGGTCTCGATCCGCACGCCGCGATCCTCCGCCAGGCGTTGGGCCTTCTGCAGCCCAACCGCGGAGCTGTCCACTGCCAGCACGTCAAAGCCCTGTTGCGCCAGATAAACCGCATTGCGACCTTCACCCTCGCCCAGGCACAGAGCTCTTCCGGGGGGCACACTGGCCACCGCGGCACGCAGAAAATCATTCGGTTCGGTGCCGTAGACGTAGTCGTCCGTGGCGTAGCGTTCGTTCCACATTACCTGTCTCCTCCGGGTCCGGTCGGCAGCCGCACGTTCTACCACAGCCACCAACCATGCGAATGCCTGCGCGTTAGACGGCTCTGCACCACGCGGCCGTCGATTGCCGGAGCCCCTTCTTTACCCTACTCTTGCGCCTCCCCGAGCACTGCAACGAACCGCAAAACCATGAGCGAGACCCCCACGCTGCGCACCCGACTGCAAGGCTTTATCGAGGCCCGGCTGACCCAGCGCTTCATCATCGGCCTGATCCTGCTGAACGCCCTGACCCTGGGCCTGGAGACATCCGCGACCGTGATGGGCTGGATGGCCCCGGTTATCCAGAGTGCCGATGTCATCATCCTGACGATCTTCACCGCCGAGGTACTGGCCAAGCTGTTCGTTTACCGCCTGGCCTTCTGGCGCAACCCCTGGAATGTGTTCGACTTCTTCGTGGTGGGAATCGCACTGATCCCGGCCTCCGGACCGTTCTCGGTGCTGCGCGTACTGCGTCTGCTGCGCCTGGTCTCGATGGTGCCGAAGCTGCGCTTTATCGTCGAGGCACTGCTGCGCGCCATCCCCGGCATCGTGTCGATCATCGGTCTGCTGGCGCTGATCTTCTACGTCTTCGCGATCATCGCCACCGGCCTGTTCCGCGAAAGCCATCCGGAATGGTTCGGCACCCTGGGGGCCTCCATGTACACCCTGTTCCAGGTCATGACGCTGGAAAGCTGGTCCATGGGCATCAGCCGCCCGGTCATGGAGGAACACCCCTGGGCCTGGGCCTTCTTCGTGCCCTTCATCCTGATCGCCACCTTCACCGTACTGAACCTGTTCATCGCGATCATCGTGGACGCGATGCAGCGCATGCATGACCGCGCGGTCGAGATCGAACAGCAGGTGATCCACGACAGCGTGCACGAGGAAAACAAGGCGTTGCATTCGGAGATCCACCAGCTGCAACAGGAAATGGTCCAGCTCCAGGAACGCCTGATCCGCATGCAAAGCATGCTGGAGAAGCGGCCAAAGTAAACGCCTTTGCGTGCCCCAATGGCCCCCGTCATTGCCGAACACACAGCCGCGTGCTTCAATATCAGAAAATGAAGCACACCCAAGGGGGCGCCATGAAAGAGCTCAACGTCCGCGAGATGCGGGCCTCCATCGGCCACCTGGACGAAATCGTACAGGCGTCCGGCGAAATCACCATCACCCGTCACGGAAAACCCATTGCACGGGTTCTGCCCGTTCGTCGCGGGCGTCAGCGTCCCGACCACCACGAGCTTCGCCAGCGCACCTCGCAGCTGATTCCCTCGGAGACCCTCCTCAGGGAAGAGCGCGATGAGCGCGGATGAACGGTGCTACCTCGACACCAGTGCCCTGGCCAAGTGGTACCTGAACGAACCGGGCTCCGAGGCCTTTGTCGACTACCTGAAAAAGGTTGACATCGCCATCATCAGTCGCCTGGTGGCCACAGAACTGCGGTCCCTGCTCGCACGGCGCCGACGCGTGGGCGAACTGCCGCAGGAGCTGGAAACGATCATCTTCGCCACCTTCCAGGACGACATCTCCAGCGCCTCGTTACAGCTTTATCCCTTCGACGACTCACTCTTCGAGGAAGCAACCAACCTGATCACCCGCTACCCCGAACACCCGCTACGGACGCTGGACGCCCTGCACATCGCAACTGCGCGTCATCACGAGATTCCAGTGATTGCCACCGCAGACAACGCCCTGGCGGATGCGGCTTCATCAATGGGCCTGACCGTTCGTCGATTCTGAAGTCTCCGGCACCCGACGCGCTGTAGAAGCGGGTGAAGCAAAGAGCCCGGGACGGAACCCGGCTGCGGCGCTCCGGCGCGGGCTTCGCCGCCAGGGCGGCTCCTACAGAACCGCACCCCCGGTAGGAGCCTGCTTGCAGGCGAAGCCCCCGCCAAAGCCCGCCCCACCTCAACGACCGGCGCTTGCGTGGCCCTCAACGCCTCCCCTGCGCGCCCTCGGACGCACGGGAGGGCACGGGATCAGGCGTTGGCGGCAACCGGTTCGGCGGCGCGTTCGCCCAGACGGCGACCGGTAGCGTTCAGTACGGCCTGCAATGTGGCGGCGGTCGTGTCCTCACCCAGGGCAACCCCCACTGAGCGCTCGCCATCGACCTGCACATCAACCGCGGCCATCGCGTACGCCTCGGTGCCGGACTCCATCGCGTGCTCGTCAAAGTGGTTCACCTTGACCTCCACACCCCGGTCGGCCTTCATCGCAGCGGTCAAGGCCTCGACCGCGCCATGACCCTCGCCCTGCAGGCGCGACTCGCGCCCCGGCGGGCCCATGGTCGCGTCCAGCCGCACCACCGGGCCTTCCTTCTCGATCTCGTAGCGCACCAGATCCCAGCCGGCGACCGGCGTCAGATAGTGCTGCTCGAACAGCTCGTGGATGCGCTTCGAGGAGACCTCGACCTGCGAGGTCTCGGCATCCTTCTGCACGATGCGGGCAAATTCGATCGCCAGCCAGCGCGGCAGCTCGATGCCGTAATCGCGCTCCAGCACATGCGTCACGCCGCCCTTGCCGGACTGACTGTTAATGCGCACGACCTCCTCGTAGCGCCGGCCCAGATCGCCCGGGTCGATCGGCAGGTAAGGCACGTTCCAGTGACCACCCTGCTCCTTGTAATGCGCCAGCCCCTTGCGAATCGCATCCTGGTGGCTGCCGGAAAACGCGGTGTACACCAGCTCGCCGGCCCACGGGTGGCGCGGGTGGATCGGCATGTCGGTGCACTCCTTGTACACGTCCATCAGCCGTTCCATGTCGGACAGATCGATGGTCGGGTCGATCCCCTGCGAGTACAGGTTCATGCCGACCGTGACCAGATCCATGTTGCCGGTGCGCTCGCCGTTGCCGAACAGCGTGCCTTCCAGGCGATCGGCCCCGGCCAACAGGCCCAGCTCGGCCGCGGCCACACCAGTCCCGCGATCGTTGTGCGTATGCAGCGACACACAGAAGTGCTCGCGATACTGCACGTGATCGCAGAACCACTCGACCTGGTCGGCGAAGACGTTCGGCGTGGCGGACTCGACCGTGGCCGGCAGGTTGATCACCACCTTCTGGCCCTGATCCGGGCGCCAGATCGCGTTGACCGCGTCCACGACCTCGACCGCGTAGTCCAGCTCGGTGGTGGAGAAGCTCTCCGGCGAGTACTGGAAGATCCAGTCCGTCTGCGGATACTTCGCCGCGTAGTCACGCACCCAGCGCGCGCCGTTCTCGGCGATGCCGCGGATGCCGGCGCGGTCCATGCGGAAGACCTGCTCGCGCTGCGCCGGGTTGGTGGAGTTGTACACGTGCACCACCGCGCGCGGCGCACCCTCCAGCGCCGCGAAGGTCTTCTGGATCAGGTCCTCGCGGGCCTGCGTCAGCACCTGAACATAGACGCCCTCGGGAATACGGTCCTCCTCGATCAGGCGCCGGGTGAAGTCGTAGTCGATCTGCGAGGCAGAGGGAAAGCCGATCTCGATCTCGGTCAGGCCGATATCCACCAGCACCTCGAAGAAGCGCATCTTCTGCTCGACACTCATCGGGTGCACCAGCGCCTGGTTGCCGTCGCGCAGGTCCACCGCGCAGAAACGCGGCGCAACCGTGGTGCGCTGCGCCGGCCAGCGGCGGTCCGCCTTGTCGATCGGCGGGAACGGGGCGTATTTGGTGTGATCGAAGGCCATGGTGCTTGTCTCCTGTAAGGGCGCGGCCTCGCCATGGAGGCGACCACCACGCTCCGGATTTCGGTCTGTGCATTATCCTAACGCATCCACCCGAGCATAACCTTGCGTTTTTCCCTATCAAGGCCTTAGAAGGGATCTATCATTGCGCAATAAAGCTTCATATGCGCAATAATCCACCCATGAAACCGCAACCGCACTCACTGGACCGCTTTGATCGCCGCATCCTCGAAATCCTGCAGGAGGATGCCAGCCTGTCGAACCAGGCCCTGGCCGATCGCGTCGGACTCAGCCCCTCGCCCTGCCTGCGCCGGGTACGCGCACTGGAGCAGGCCGGCATCCTGCTGCGCCGCGTGGCCCTGCTGGACCGGCGCGCCCTGGGCCTGGAGCTGACCGCCCTGATCCACATCGGCATGGACCGCCACACCCCGGAACGCTTCGCGCATTTCGAGGAAACCGTGGCCGGCTACCCCGAGGTCCAGCACTGCTACCTGATCACCGGGCAGTCCGCCGACTACATGCTGCAGGTGGTAGTCCCCGACATGGATGCCTATCAGGACTTCCTGTTGCGGCGCATCACCCGCCTGGAGGGCGTGGACAGCGTGCACTCCAGCTTCGTCCTGCGCCGCGTCGTCGACCGCACCGCCCTGCCGCTGGACTACACCCCCGCCTGAAAACCCGGCGCGAGTTCACCACCAGACCCACGCAGGCAGCAGGAAGAAAAGAAGGCTGGAAGACAGCTAGCGTGATGCCGGGCGGCGCCGGGCACGAAGGTCAGAAGCGAATATGCATACCTGTCCGACAGGGTCTTTCCCCTGAAACCACCCCGACCTTCCGGCCTGCCTGCAAATCGCCCTTGCCCTGTAGCGAGTCATCCGGATACTGTATATATAAACAGATACCGGAGGGCGCCTTGTGTCGCTTACTGAACGCCAGCAGGCCATCCTCGACTACATCACCGAGACCGTTGCCACTCAGGGCACGGCGCCCACCCGCAACGAGATCGCCCGGGCCTTCGGCTTTCGCTCCCCCTACGCGGCCGAATGCCACCTGAAGGCGCTGGCAAAAAAGGGCGCCATCGAACTGCTGGGCGGCACCTCGCGCGGTATCCGCCTGCCGGGGGCGGCGCGCGGCATCCCGCGCGAGCTGCCCCTGGTCGGGCGCGTCGCCGCCGGCCTGCCGATCCTTGCTACCGAACACATCGAGCGCCACTACCGCATCGACGACGCCCTGTTTCGTGCCCACCCCGACTACCTCCTGCGCGTGCATGGCGAGAGCATGCGCGACGCCGGCATCCTCGACGGCGATCTGCTGGCCGTGCGCCAGACCCCGGAGGCCCGGCCCGGTCAGATCGTGGTCGCCCGCATCGAGGACGAGGTCACCGTGAAGCGCTTCGCGCAGGACGGCCCGCAGGTGCGCCTGCTCCCGGAGAATCCCGACTTCACCCCCATCGAGATCGACCTGGAACACCAGGAACTGGCCATCGAAGGGATCGGGGTTGGCGTCCTGCGAGACCTGGAACCACGGGACTAGGACATGGCTGCGCTGGACGCCCTGCTCGAGCACCCGGCCCTCTGGCGTGGCCGCAGCACGGTTCCGCCCGCCGGCACCCCGGTCTGGCCCAGCGGCCACCCCCCGCTGGATCACGCCCTGGGGGGTGGCTGGCCACGCGGCCAACTGGTCGAGTTACTGGGCGCCCCGTTCGGCTGCGGCGAGACCCGGCTGCTGGCCCCGATGCTGGCGGCCTGCGGCCAGGCGGGCTACAGGATTGCGCTAATCGCACCACCGGCCACGCCCTGGCTGCCCGGCTGGCAGGCACTCGGCATCCCTGCCGAACGCGTGCTGCTGATCCGTGCCGACGCGGACCGTGATCGCCTTTGGGCCAGCGAGCAGTGCCTGCGCGACCCGGCCTTCGGCGCCCTGCTCGCCTGGCTGCAGGGCCCGGTGGAGATCGCCCTGCTGCGCCGCCTGCGTCTCGCCGCCGCGGAAAGCCGGGCCTGCGCCATCCTGTACCGTCCGCCACAGGCCGCACAGCAGCCCTCCCCCGCCCATCAACGCCTGCAGTGGCAGCCGGCCGGCAACGGGCTGCGACTGCACAGCCTCAAGGGCCGGGGAGGCTGGACGCGTTCGGGGCAGCCCCTGCATATCCCCGATCCACAGCCGCTGCCCGGTACCTGAGCATGGGCCGCCCTGCCCGCCATTCACCCCCCGGCACGCCTCCACCCCGGCACCAGCTGAGCCTGATCCCGGACACCTCCCCGCTGCCCGCCCCCGAGCCGTCCCGCCCGCCGCCTCCCGACGCCACCGGACACGATCACTGGATGGCGGTCGAGCTGCCGCACCTGGCCCTGGAACAGCTGGCCCGCAGCGAACCCACCCCGGCGCGCGGTACGCCACTGCTGATAGTAGAATCCGGCCCGCGCCAGCGGGTACACGCAGCCAGCCGGGCCGCACGCCGCGCCGGGGCGCGGCCCGGCATCGCCCTGGCCGATGCCCTGGCCGTGCTGGATACCCCGCACCTGGTCGACTACGATCCGGCAGCACTGCATGCCCAGGTCGAACGCCTCGCCGGGGTACTGCTGCAGTTCAGCGACCACGTCCATCCGGAACCGGCAGCGCAGCGCATCATGCTCGAGGTCGGGCGCAGCCGGCGCCTGTTCGGCGGGCTGGAGGCACTGCGGGAGCAGACCCGCCAGACCCTGGCCGCACTCGGATTCCACGCCCGTATCGGGCTGGCACGCAGCCCGGCCGCCGCACGCCTGCTGGCCGGGCTGCGGCATCCGGAGATCCCGGAGACCGCAGAGGCCCTGCGCCGCACCCTGGGCCCGATACCACTGCAGGCCCTGCCACTGTCCGCCGCCACCTGCGAGGCCCTGCAGGCCACCGGGCTGCGGCGGCTGGAAGACCTGCTGCGACTGTCACGCGAGGCCCTGGCGCAGCGCCACGGCGCCGAACTGATCCGGCTACTGGACCAGCTGCTGGGCCGTCAGCCGGAAACCCTGCCTCGGTTCAGCCCGGCGGCGGAACTGGATCTGCCTCTGCGCCTGGAGCACGAGATTCACGCAACCACCGCACTGGCCTTCCCGCTCAAGCGCCTGCTGCGCCAGGCGGAGGCACAACTGCGCGGCATCGGCCGCAGTCTGCAGGGCATGGCCCTGGAGCTGCAGCATCGCGAGACCCGCACCCGGCTGGAACTGGCGCTCGGGGAACCCGATATCCGCGCCACACAGTGGCTGGAGCTGTGGCAGACTCGACTGGAACGCGTCACCCTGAAGGCCCCGGTCATCGGCCTGCGCCTGCACGCGGACCGGCTGCTCGACCCGCCAACCACGAGCGCGGCCCTGCTGACCACGGCCCCCGGCGACCACGCTACGGCAACCCTACCCACCGCCCCGGCCCGCATCCGCGCGCGCCTGGGCAACGCAGCCGTATGCGGTCTGGAAAACCGCCGGACCCCGTTGCCGGAAGCCGCCCAACGGCCCTGCCCGCAACCCGAGGCCCTGCACCACACGGACACCCTGCCCGCCGCCCAGGGGGTCTGTGGCAATGCCTTCTGGGTACAGGAGCCGGTGTCCATTGCGCCCCCGGTGGCGCCGCAACCGCTGGGACGTCTGGAAGATGGCTGGTGGGATCACGGCCACGACCAGCGCCGTGACTATGCCCTCGCCCGGGACCCACACGGGCGCCGCTTGTGGCTGTTCCGTTGCCTGCGCAGCGGCCGGTGGTTTCATCAGGGCTATTGGGGCTAGTGGGCCATGCGGATTTCGGGACTGACACCCAATCCGCCCGGCGCCACGACAGTCCGCGCATTTACCGGTGGTATTCGCCAGCGCGCTCGGGCTGGTAGAGCACCGCGTCGATACGCACGTGCATTCGGCCGCCACCCGGACGCGGCCATTCGATCTCGTTCCCCTCGGACAACCCCAGCAGGGCACTGCCCACCGGGGCCAGAATCGACAGCGTCCCTCCGCTCTCGTCCATGTCGCGGGGGTAGACCAGCGTCATCTCGAAGACCTCGTCGGATTCGATGACGCGGAAGCGCACACGCGAATTCATGGTCACCACCGTCGGCGGGATCGACTTCGACTCCACAACCTCGGCCCGTTCCAGCTCGGCCTCGAGATCCGCCTTGCCCGGAAAGGCATCGGCCGGCATCGACTCCAGCAGCTTGTCCAGACGTTCCACGTCGGTAGCAGAGACAGTGATCTGCGGCTTGTTCACGTTCACACTCCAAAGGCAACACGCACCCCCCCGGGAGGCGCGTCAAACAGGAAATAAAGGGATTCTCCGGAAACCCGGAAACACGTCTCGAGATTAGCCAAGTCTCGCCCAAAAAGCGATCCAGCACGTCACGTACTCGTGGACACCCTGACTCGCAGTCTGTCCGCACGCCCCATTGGCGCACCTCCCTTGATGGGATTCGCAGCGCTCATCCTATCCTGCGCCCCGGCGAAGGGCGGACCCTGGGAGCCTGTCGGATCCGGGACGGATCGGCTGCGCGCTCGGGACAGGCGTCCCTTGTGCCGCTCTGTCTCGTTATATCGTCCCCACGATGCGCGTCGAGAGACCGAAAAAAGGCCCCGCTCTCCTGCCCGGCGCTCGCGACGATCACCCAAACCCGACAGGCTCCTGGTGGCGAATCAAGAGGCATAATGCCGGTCCGTCGAATAGCAATTGATTGAGATCAAGCCCCTTTGCCGTCCCTTCAGATAAAAGTCCCCATGACAGGGCAACCGTCCGAGGCCACAAGCACGATGCACCTGCAATTCCACGAAACCGCGCCCGGATTCCAGCAACCCATTGAACTGCTGCGCGCCTGCCATCGGCGGATCCTGAACACCCTGGACATCCTCGAGCGCCTGCCCGCCCATCTCTCCACAAAAGGCGCCGACGCCGATGCGCGTGCGGCCGCGCAACGCGTGCTGGACTATTTCCACAAGGCGGCCCCCCATCACCACGCGGACGAAGACGAAGATCTTTTTCCCCTGCTCCGCCGGCATCGCGATGCCGCGGACAGCCCACCCCGGCTGTGCACATGGCTGGACCGCCTGAGCGCCGAACACGAAGTACTCGAGGCCGGCTGGGACCGGCAACGACCGGCCCTGCAGCGGGTTGTCGATCGCAGAACCACGGATCTCCCCGATCCCGGCCCGTGGATCCGCCAGTACCGCCTTCACCTCGACCTCGAGGAACGCGCCATCCTGCCGTTCGCCGAGCGACTGCTGAGCCCGGAAGAGCGCCACACCATCGGCGCATCCATGGCCGCGCGCCGCGGTATCAGCCCCGTTACGGGGGACAACGCCCATGGCTGACTTCGTGCTCGATCTGCGCGGCCTGGCCGAACATGCCCACACCCGCGCCTACTACACCCTGCGCGAGCTGCGCACGGGACAGGTCTTCGAGGTCTGGCTGGATCAGGAGCCGAAGCTCTTGATGGATGCCGTCAGCCTGCAGCTACGCCATGCGATCCACTGGGAGACGCGCGAACAGGGGCCGCCGCTGTGGAAGCTCACGGTACAGCGGCGCGAGGATGTCGCCCCGGTAGATCTGGTCGACCTGCTGGAGCGCGACCACCTGCGCATCGACCGCCTGTTCGCCAGCGCCCTGCACAAGGTGAACGCCGGCGATCTCGAGGGGGCCGCACCGGATTTCCACTCCTACGTGGATGGCCTGCGCCGCCACGTGGAGGTGGAAAACGAACTGATCGTGCCCCTGCTGGATCTGCCCCGAAGCCCGAACGGCCAGGATCCGACCTCGATCATGCTGCGCGAGCACGACGAGATCCTGGAACAGACCACGATGCTGGAGCATGAATTCAGCGAAGGGGTCGACGAGGCCTGGGCCGTGGCCCCGTTTTTCGCCCTGATCTCTGGCGCGCTGGCCAAGCACGAGGGACGCGAGGAGCAGAACCTGTTCCCCCACTGGAGCCGCGCCCTGAGAGAACGTCCGGACGAGGCCGACGAACTTCTGCGCCGAGCACAGGCCCTTCTCGGGAAATCCTGAAGAAAGGGGTTACAGCTTGTTCCCGGAATCCACCCCAGAACCAGCGGGCCCGCCGCCTGAATCGCGGGGCATGGCACCGACGCCACCGGATTGCAGGCTCAAGGATGTGCCGTAGTACCGGGATACCTGCAATGCAGGCGCAGCGGGCAACTTTCACAACGCGGCCGCGGGCGGCAGCGCTCCTTGCCATGCTCCACGATTAGCGCATGCAGGTCATTCAGGGCGGCCACGTCCGCTCCCAGCGCCGCTTCGACCTGTTCACGCAGCACATCGTAAGGCTCCCGCGCTTGCGCCATCTCCAGACGCTCGAACAGGCGTCGGGTATAGGCATCCACCACGAATACCGGGCGTTCGAAGGCATACAGCACGATATCGTCGGCCGTTTCCGGCCCCACACCCTTGACGCCCAGCAACGCCGAACGCAGGTCCGTCGTTTCCAGCGCAGCCAGGGTTTCGATCCCTCCGGATGCCTCCAGAAAATGCAGCAGATGCCGCAGCCGGTCGGCCTTCACGTTGAAATAGCCACTGGGGCGGATCTGTTCAGCCAGTTCTTCCTGGCCGAGCGCCATCAGCCCCTCGGGCGACAGGGCGTCACGGGCACGCAGGTTGGCCAGCGCCTTCTCGACGTTGGTCCAGCTGGTGTTCTGGGTCAGCACGGCACCGACCATCACCTCGAACGCGGTATCCGCCGGCCACCACTTCAGGTCGCCATACTCCCCGCGCAGCGCCTCCAGGAGATCGGGAATCCGCACGCGTCCCTACCGCGGCCGACGTCCACCCGGTTTGCTGCCGCCATCCGGAGACCGACGACCGGAGCGGCCGCCCGCGGGCTTCGCCCCCCGGCCACCCCCACGACCGCCGGAGGGTGTCGACTTGCCGCCCCCTTTTTTCGGGGGCGACGAGCTCCAGCCTTCCTCGCGCGCGGCACGGCTGTTGCGCGACTTGCCCGCAGCCAGCGGCTTGCCGGACCGCTTGCTCCGGGGCGCGCGGCGCGCGCCCCCACGACCGCGCGGACGCACCGATTCCGGCACCGGCAATTCCACCGCGTTGTACAACTCGACCACCTCGCGCGTTTCCAGGTCGCGCACGGCTCCGGTCTTCAACCCCCGACCCAGCACCACCGGCCCGTACCGCACCCGGATCAGGCGACTGACCGTGACCCCGACCGCATCCCAGAGCCGGCGTACCAGCCGGTTGCGGCCCTCGCTGACAATGACGTGATACCAGTGATTCGCACCGTCTCCTCCCTGTTCCTCCAGGCCATCGAAACGCGCGGGGCCGTCTTCCAGTTCGACCCCCTCGCGCAACATATCCAGCGTGGCGGCGGGCACCTCACCCAGCACGCGCACGGCGTATTCGCGTTCCAGCGCCATGCTCGGGTGCATCAGCCGGTTGGCCAGTTCGCCATCGGTGGTGAACAACAACAGGCCGGAGGTATTCAGGTCCAGTCGGCCGACGGCCACCCAGCGCTGTCCCTTCAGTCGGGGCAGACTCGCAAATACCGGACGGCGACCCTCGGGGTCGGATCGGCTGCAGATCTCTCCCACCGGCTTGTGATACACGATCCAGCGATGGGGATGATCGGGACGCCGCACCACCCGCCCGCGCACCCGGATCACGTCATCCGGGTCCACCTGGTCGCCCAGTTGCGCCGTCCGGTTGTTGACTTGAACCTCGCCACGTTCGATCCAGCCCTCGATCTCGCGCCGCGAACCCAGCCCGCGTGCCGCCAGCACCTTCTGTATCCGCTCCGACATTCCCGGAACCCCAGCAACTCATTAAGATGGGCGCCACGATACACCAACAGGACGTGACCATGACCGATTCGACCCCGGCGCCGGCCCCGGTTCGCACCCCGCTGAACATTGCCGTTCTGACCGTTTCCGACAGCCGCGAACTGGCCGAGGATCGCTCCGGCGACGCCCTGGTGGAACGTCTCGAGGGTGCCGGTCACCGGCTGGCCGACCGCCAGCTGGTGAAGGACGACATCTACGCGATCCGCGCCGAACTCGCGCGCTGGATTGCCGAGCCCGAGATCGACGCGGTGCTGACCACTGGCGGCACCGGCATCACCGGCCGCGACGGCACCCCGGAGGCCGCCTCGGTGCTGCTGGACAAGACCATCGAGGGCTTCGGCGAGCTGTTCCGCATGCTCTCCTATGAAGAGATCGGCACCTCCAGCCTGCAGTCGCGCGCCCTGTCCGGCGTGGCCAACGGCACCTACATCTTCGTGCTGCCCGGCTCCACCGGCGCCTGCCGCACCGCCTGGGATCGCATCATCCAGGCCCAGCTCGACGACCGCACCATGCCCTGCAACCTGACCATGCTGATGCCGCGTCTGAAGGAGACCTGAGCTCAGCGGTCGACGTGGGTCTGCAGCCAGTATTCCAGCAGGGCCGCGTGCCACAGCTTGGAGCCCTGGATGCGGGTGAAGTACTGGTCCGGGGCGTCCAGCAGCTTGTCGATGTAGGCCGGCTGGTACAGCCCGCGATCACGCGAGGCGCGCGAGGTGAGGATGTCGCGCATGAACTCGAGGAAGTCGCCGCGTACGAACTTCAGCGCCGGCACCGGGAAGTAGCCCTTGGGCCGGTCCAGCACGGCGTCCGGCAGGCGCCCGCGGGCGATGCGGCGCAGCACGTCCTTGCCGCCGTCGCCGAGCTTCAGGTGCGGCGGCATCGCGGCGGCCGTCTCCACCAGCTCGTGATCCAGGAACGGGACCCGCGCCTCCAGGCCGAAGGCCATGGTCATGTTGTCCACGCGCTTGACCGGGTCGTCCACGATCAGCGTGGTCACATCCAGCGCCAGCACCGCATCGATGAAGGAGTCCGCACGGTCGGTCTCGAGCTCGGCGAACTGTTCGCGCAGCCAGTCGCCGGTGACGTCGTTCGCCGGCGGGTGGCGCAGCATCTCGGCCATCTCGGGGTGGTCGCGGTCGAAGTAGTGGCGGCGGAAGCGTTCCACCCAGTCACCGTGGCGGTCCTCGGCCATCTGCGGATACCAGAAGTAGCCGCCGAAGACCTCGTCCGCGCCCTGGCCGGACTGCACCACCTTCACATGCTGCGAGACCTGCTCGGACAGCAGGTAGAAGGCCACCGCGTCCTGGCCGAACATCGGCTCGGCCATCGCCCCCACCGCCTCCGGCAACCGGGCCAGCACCTGGTCGTTGGGGATCAGCGTCGCCTGGTGGTCGGTGGCGTAGCGCTCGGCGACCGGGTCGGAGTACTCGAACTCCGAGCCCTTCTCCTCCGGCTGGTCCTCGAAGCCAACGGTAAAGGTGCGCAGGTCCTGCGCCCCCTCCTCCATCGCCAGCGCGACCAGCAGGGAGGAGTCCAGCCCGCCGGAGAGCAGCACGCCCACCGGCACGTCGGCGACCTCCAGGCGCCTGCGCACGGCGCTGCGCAGGCTGTGCTCGATACGCTCCTGCCACTCGGCGTCGGACACGGCCGCGTCCGGGCGGTGGGCATACAGCGTCCAGTAGCGCTGCAGCCGCTCCTGGCCGCGGGCATCGATACTCAGGTAATGCCCCGGCTCCAGCTTGCGGATACCGCGCAGCACCGTGCGCGGCGCGGGCACCACCGCGTGCAGCGAGAACAGCATGTGCAGGGCCTCGGCATCCAGCTCGGTGTCCAGGTCGCCCGCCGCCAGCAGCGCCTGGGTATTCGAGGCGAAGCGGATGCCATCGCCGCTGCGCGCCAGATACAGCGGCTTGATGCCCATGCGGTCGCGCGCCAGCAGCAGACGCTGGGCGTGGCCGTCATACAGCGCAAAGGCAAACATGCCGTGCAGCCGGGCGACGATACCCTCGCCCCACTCGGCATAACCGCGCAGGATGACCTCGGTATCGCCGGTAGAGAAGAAGCGATGGCCGCGGCCTTCCAGCTCGCTGCGCAGGGCGCGGAAGTTGTAGATCGCGCCGTTGAACACCAGCGCAAGCCCGGTCTCCGGGTCGAACATCGGCTGGTGAGCACGCTGCGACAGGTCCAGGATCGACAGGCGCCGGTGGCCCAGCGCGACGCGCCCCGAGGCCCACAGCCCGTCGGCATCCGGCCCGCGCCGTTCCAGGCAAGGCAGCATCAGCGCCACGGCCTCGCCGCTGGCACGCCGTTCACCCCAGACGAATTCTCCTGCGATCCCGCACATGATTCTTTCCTTGCTGGTTAGTGGCTTGGGTTTGGAACCGGCCGGGTCCTTTCCGGCGCGGGCAGGGGCTTCGCCTGCAAGCAGGCTCCTACCGTTCAGGGGGCTCTGACGAGCTTCCGCCGAAGGCGGCCTCCAGGGCCGCCATCAGGGCCCGCGCGGCCGCGCCGGCGCGATCACGATCGGCATGGGCGATGTAGAATGGCACGTTGTGCCGCCCTCCGGCCTCAAGTGGCAGTTCGACCAGGCGACCGGCCGCAAGATCCGCGGCAATGCGGTCCTCCGGCATCCAGGCAAAACCAATGCCCGAGCGCAGGATCTCGCAGGCGGTGCTCATGTGCGAGACCGTCCAGCGCTGATCGGCCTCGACCCAGCCGCCCTCCCCGGCCGACTCCGCGCCCGAATCGCGCACCACGATCTGGCGCTGTGCCTGCAGGTCGCGGCGTGTTAGGGGCTGATCCGACCGTGCCAGCGGATGCCCGGGGTGCGCCACACAGATCATGGACAACTCGCCAACGCAGCCCCCCAGATAGCCGGAAGGCAACTCCGGCGCCAGCAGGATATCGGCCGCCGCACTGCGCAGCATATCCGGTCCGCCGCTCAGCACGACCTCGTGCAACTGGATACGGGTCGCGGGGTACGCGCGCGAAAAATCCTCCAGTGCCGCAATCACGGGGGCACGCGGCAGGAGCTGATCCAGCGCCAGCCGGATCTCGGACTCCACCCCCGCCGCCAGCGCCCCGGCCAGGGTCTCGATCTCCGCGGCCTCCTCCAGCAGGTGCCCGGCGCGTCGCAGCAGGGCCTCGCCAGCCGCGGTGAGTACCGCCCGCCGCCCCTGTATCTCGAAGACCTCCACGCCCAGGCGTGCTTCCAGTTGCTGCACCGCGTGATTGATGCTCGAGGGACTCTTGTGCACGCGTTCCGCGGCCCGTGCAAAACCTCCCGCCTCCACGACCGCCTGCAGCATGCGCCACTGTTCGAGGGTTACTCGGGGCATCCGCAGCCCGGGTTATGGGTACGCGCATGCCACTCCTCGCGCATACGGGCATACGCAGTCGTGGTCAGCAGAACGAGGTGCACGGTCGAGGGATAGATCCGGCCGTCCAGACGCAGGGTCTCGGTCAGTTCCGGGTCGCGGCCCTCCGGGATGTAGAAAAAATCCACGCCTTCGCGCAACTGGTCCTTGCGAGCCTTGAACAGGCGAAAGGCCGTGCCCTTGGACACAGCATTCCATTCGTCGACCTGCCGCAGGCTGAGCGTCGCGTACCCGGCATGAATGACCGGTTCAGGTACCGCCCCGGCAGCGTCCTCGCGACCGTGAAACCGACCCGCGCTTCGAGGGTCTTCAACTGTATTGGTATCCATGGTGGCATTATGCACGCGCAGACCTCCCGGCTCATCAGGCCCGAGGCCCGGGTGGTCAAGCAAAACCCGAACCGTGATCCGCGGCCTCCGGTTGCGTTCACGCCCCCGCAAAGGTGTCCACAGGACAGAATCAATGGAATTTATCCACGAATTCGGACTCTTCCTCGCCAAAGCGGCCACGGCCGCCATTGCCGTCGTGGTCGTCATCGGTTTTGCGGCCAGCATGCTCGCTCGCACGCGCGAAGAGCGGCCGGATCGGCTGCAGGTCAAACGCCTGAACGATCGCTACGAACGCCTGGAAGAGACCGTACGGCGTGCCGTAGAAAGCCCGCGCGGGCGCATCGCGCGCCTGCGTGACTGGGCCATGCGCAAGCGCACACGCACAACCCGCGTAACCCCGCCCGAGGACGATGCGAACCAGGGCGCCACCCGCGACCCTGCAGGAGCCGGCACCGAGGCGGATCCCGCATTCGATGACCGGGACCGCGCCGAACGACCGCGGGTCTATGTGCTGCGTTTCGTGGGCGACATCCGCGCCTCCAGTGTCGAGAACCTGCGTGAGGAGATCACGGCCATCCTCACCCTGGCGCGACCACAGCAGGATCGCGCCGTGGTCTGCCTGGAGAGTCCGGGAGGACTGGTGCCCTCCTACGGCCTGGCCGCTGCCCAGCTGGCGCGCCTGCGCGAGGCCGGAATGGACCTGACCATCGCCGTCGACCGCGTCGCCGCCAGTGGTGGCTACATGATGGCCGCGGTAGGCCATCGCATCGTGGCCGCGCCATTCGCGGTGCTCGGCTCCATCGGCGTGGTCGCGCAGATCCCCAACTTTCACCGCTGGCTTGCGCGCAACGACATCGATATCGAACTCCTGACCGCCGGCGAGTACAAACGCACCCTGACCATGCTGGGCGAGAACACCGACGAGGGCCGCAAGAAATTCCGCGAACAATTGGAAGAAGCGCATGAGCTGTTCAAGACCTTCCTGGCCCGCTACCGCCCGCAACTGGACCTGGACCAGGTCGCCACCGGCGAACACTGGTACGGCGAACAGGCCCGTACGCTGGGTCTGGCCGATGAGCTGGGCACCAGCGACGACCTGCTGCTGACACTGACCCGCGAGGCGGATGTCTTCGAGCTGACCTATCACCACCCGAAGACCCTGGGCCGGCGGATCACCCTCGCGATGGAGTCGATGCTCGAGCGCGTCCTGCGCAGCCAGTCCCCGGAGACCCGCGTTTAGGGAAACGCGCCGAGGAATCGGTGGCTCCCTGCGGCACAGGACAACACCGCGGGCGCCGGCATGGCCTTGTTCAGCGCTGCCGCGGGCCGTTGAGCAGAGCACCGGGGAAGAGCGCGCCGGCCTCGTGCGTCCCCCCAGTATTCACCCCCGCAACAAGGAGCTCCCGATGATCCGGACGAAGCGTCCCCTGACCCACGTTCTTCTGATCCTGCTCACCAGCGTTGCCCTGCTTGGCGCACCGATTGTATCCAGCGCCGACGCTGACATGCCCTGGGGTTCGGCAGAGAAGATGGATCGCCAGTACGAACCGCGCAAAGTGGTGTACGACGTGTACACCCGCAACGCCGCCCGCGAACTGGACATGGTCCTCGACCGTGTCAGCATGCTGAACAACGTCTATAACGCCGACCCCTTCGAATCGCACATCGTGATGGTCCTGCACGGTGCCGAAGTCCCGCTGTTCACGCGCGAGAAGTTCGAGGAGCACGAAGAACTGATGCGTCGCGCTCGCTCACTCACGCAGGCCGGCAACATCGAATTCCGCATGTGCGAAGCCTCCGCACGCCTGCGCGGCATCGAACTGCCCGATATCCACGGTTTTGTGAACGTGGTTCCGATGGCCGACGCCGAAATCATCGAGCTGCAGCACGAGGGCTATCAACTGATGCAGTAAGCGGCCCGTTCCGGGCGCGGCGGACCGCGTCCGCTGCGCCTGTTGCGCTTGTCGCGGCAGGGGCCGGATTCGGTATAGTGAGTGCCCATCTTGCCGTCGGAGCTAGCGTGAACGCTTCACCCCCCTCCAGCCCCGCCGCATTGGCCGCGCCCCGCTCCACAACCCTGGGCTGGCGCGAATGGGTGGGCCTGCCCGATCTCGGGATCGACGCCGTGAAATGCAAGGTGGATACCGGTGCGCGCAGTTCGGCCCTGCATGCGTTTCAGGTCGAGCGCTTCACCCGCGACGGCAGCCACTGGGTCCGCTTCGGCATCCACCCACATCAGCATGACAACCAGACCGAAGTCTGGTGCGAGGCCCCGGTACTCGATGTCCGCAACGTGACCGACTCCGGCGGGCATAGCTCGGAACGTTATTTCATCGCCACCCAGGCCCGGATCGGCGACTGGATACTGCCTCTGGAACTGTCTCTGACCAGTCGCGATACCATGCTGTTTCGCATGCTCCTCGGGCGCGAGGCCATGCGGGGTCGCTTCCTGGTAGACCCGCAGCGATCCTTTGTGCTCGGCCGGCCGGCCGGCATTCCCGCAACCCCGGAACAGGACCCGGAATGAAACTCGGCATCCTCTCGCGCAACAGCAAGCTCTACTCCACCCGCCGTCTGGTCGAGGCCGCCGAACAACGCGGCCACGAGGTGCGCGTGGTGGACCCGCTGCGCTGCTACATGAACATCACCTCGCACAATCCGCAGATCCACTACAAGGGCGACATCCTCGATCAGTTCAACGCGGTCATCCCGCGCATCGGGGCCTCGATCACCTTCTACGGTACGGCCGTGCTGCGTCAGTTCGAAATGATGAACGTCTACCCGCTGAACGAATCCGTGGCCATCTCGCGCTCGCGCGACAAGCTGCGCAGTCTGCAATTGCTGTCGCGCCGCGGTATCGGCCTGCCGGTCACCGGCTTCGCCCATTCGCCGGACGACATCGACGACCTGCTGGCGACAGTCGGCGGGGCCCCCTGCGTGATCAAGCTGCTGGAAGGCACCCAGGGCCTGGGGGTCGTGCTGGCCGAAACGACACAGGCCGCCGAGAGCGTGATTCAGGCCTTCATGGGCCTGAAGCAGCACATTCTGGTGCAGGAATACATCAAGGAGGCCAAGGGTTCCGACATCCGCTGCCTGGTGATCGGCGACAAGGTCGTCGCCTCGATGAAGCGCCAGGCCAAGGAGGGCGAGTTCCGCTCCAACCTCCACCGCGGGGGCAGCGCAACCCTGTGCCGCATCACCCCGGAGGAACGCGCCACCGCGGTGCGCGCGGCCAAGGTCATGGGCCTGAACGTCTGCGGCGTGGATCTGCTGCGCTCCAACCACGGTGCAGTGGTGATGGAGGTGAACTCCTCACCGGGACTGGAGGGCATCGAAAACGCCTCCGGCAAGGACGTGGCCGGCATGATCATCGAGTTCATCGAGAAGAACGCCAAACCCAACCGGACCAAGACCAAGGGTCGCGGCTGACATGGCCACACCCCGCGCCCTGCGCAACGACCCGATCACCCTTGGCGGCACCACGGTGCAGCCCGGCGAAAGGCGCACCGTGGAACTTCAGCTCGGCGCTCTGTACACCCACACCCCCACCCAAATGCCGGTACAGGTGCTATGCGGTCGGCGCAAGGGCCCGGTCCTGTTCGTCAGTGCCGCCATCCACGGGGACGAGATTAACGGGGTGGAGATCATTCGCCGCCTGCTGAAGGTCCCGGCCCTGCGGCGCATGAAGGGCACCCTGCTGGCGGTTCCGGTGGTCAACATGCACGGATTCATCAACCAGAGCCGCTACCTGCCCGACCGCCGTGACCTGAACCGCTGCTTTCCGGGTTCGCAGAAGGGCTCGCTGGGCGCGCGCGTGGCGCGCCTGTTCATGCGCGAGATCGTGCAACGCAGCACCCACGGCATCGACCTGCATACCGGCGCCATCCACCGTTCCAATCTGCCGCAGATCCGGGCCAACCTGGACCATCGCGAGACCCGCGAGCTGGCACGGGCCTTTGGCACCCCGGTGGTGCTCAACTCCGCACTGCGCGACGGATCCCTGCGCGAAGCCGCGGCGGAGCGCCAGATCCCGATTCTGCTGTACGAGGCTGGCGAGGCCCTGCGCTTCGACGAACTCTCCATCCGCGGTGGCGTGCACGGCATTATCGAGGTCATGCGTCACCTGGAGATGCTCCCGGCCAGCCGGCGGCGCGCGCGCAAGGAGCCCATCCTCGCGCGCAGCAGCGGCTGGGTGCGCGCGCCGCAAAGTGGCATCCTGCGCACCTTTGTCCGCCAGGGCGACCGGGTCACGCGGGACCAGACCCGGCTGGCCATCATCTCCGACCCCTTTGGCGAGACCGAGACCGAGATCCTCGCCCCGGCCTCGGGCATCATCATCGGTGAGCTCAACCTGCCGCTGATCAACGAAGGCGACGCGCTGTTCCACATCGCCCAGTTCAACCGCACCGATCTCGCCGTCGAACGTCTGGAGACGTTCCAGGAAAGCCTCGAGGCCAGCGACTATCCCTACGCCGACGAACCCTCGCGGGAGGCACCACAGGCGTAGTCGCACAAGTGCTTGTCCTCGCATCGAAGCCGAGGACGACCGGGCGCTCAGCGCCCGGTCACCCCGGAGCCTTCGTCAGCACCGCCCGTCCCGGGACCGGCACTGGACGGCCTCGCCGGCCGGGGCACAGTCGTCAGACGTGCGCGCTGAACTGCCCCCGCCGCGGCTGCCCCAACAGAAAGCGGAAATCGGGCTCGCGCAGTCGTACCAGGCATTCATGGTCGCCCGCCTCGAGATAGACGTGGCGCTGTTCAAGCAGGCTCTCATCCACCAGGGTTTCCAGCCCGAAAGCGGGACCAAGGGCCGGGATCGCGCCTCGCTCGCAGTCGGCAAACACATCGGCCACCTCGTCCTCGGTCGCCAGCCCCACGTGCTCGCCCAGCAGGCGGTGCAGCCGCCCCAGCTTTACCCGCCGTGTCGCGGGAACAATCACCAGCCGATACTGCCCGTCCTCCTCGACCAGCAGCACCGCCTTGGCCACCTCGTCACCGGGGACATGGGCGGCCTCGGCAGAACGACTGGCCGAATCGGAGTGCGGGTGACGCACCAGCTGATACGCCACCGCATGCGCGTCGAGAAAGGTTTCAAGGGTTCTGGAAATCGTCATGGAAGACCTCCCTCGCGATCCCGGCCGGGAGCGCGTGAATCGCCCGTCCGGACATCTTTCAACTATAGACCCCGTGCGAACTGCCGGCGCCTGCATCCTGGACGCCCGGTCTTGCAAGGACCGCGATGCCGACCTTCAACGAACTGATCATCACCACCACGACGTTCGACCATGACGCGCGCCGGTGCTCGCTGGAACTCACCGCCCCGGTCCGTGACCGCCTCACCTGCGTACCCTATGCTTGAGGCACGAGCGTCACGGCTGAACCGGGGGAAGCGCATGCGTATCAAGGTCCACGGGATCATCATCGAGTGCCTCAGCGGCGATATCGCGGCGCAACACGACATGGACGCGGTGGTCAATGCCGCCAATGCCTGGCTGCGGCCGGGCGGCGGGGTAGCCGGTGCCATCCACCGGGCGGCCGGCCCCGGGCTCGAGCGCGAGTGTCAGCCGCTGGCCCCCATCGAACCCGGACAGGCCGTCCTGACCAAGGGCCATAACCTGCCCAATCGCTTCGTGATCCACTGCCTGGGCCCGGTCTACGGGCGCGACGAGCCCGCCAGCCGTCTGCTGTGCGCCTGCTACCGCAATGCGCTGACCCGCGCCGAGGAGGCCGGGGTCTACAGTGTCGCCTTCCCCGCGCTGTCCACCGGAGCCTTCGGCTATCCGATCGAGGAGGCCGCCCGCATCGCCCTGCAGACCGTGATCGACGCCACCCCGCGGCTGGACACGGTCGGGCATGTGCGCTTCGTACTGCACAGCCCGGACGATCGCGAGCTTCACGAGCGCATCCTGACGGAACTGACCGGGTGAGCCGCCGACGCTCGTCCGGCCTTGCGGGTATCCCACCCCGACCGGGTTGGCAAGCCGGGCCGGGAAAAGGATCATAGGACCGCGCCCCACCCCTGCGGGCCGCCACCACCGCAATGGATCGAGACTGCCCATGTCATATCTTAAGGACTTTCCCAGCCCCGAGGGCTATTTCGGAGATTTTGGCGGCGCCTTCCTGCCACCGGAACTGGAGCCGCACTTCGAGGAGATCAACCGCGCCTACCGCACGCTGGCGCGTTCCGGCGATTTCCTGAACGAACTGCGCTACATCCGCAAGCACTATCAGGGGCGCCCCACCCCCGTCTACTACGCCCACAATCTGAGCCGGGCGGTGGGCGCGCACATCTACCTCAAGCGCGAGGACCTCAACCATTCCGGCGCGCACAAGCTGAACCACTGCATGGGCGAGGCCCTGCTGGCCAAACACATGGGCAAGAAGAAGCTGATCGCCGAGACCGGTGCCGGTCAGCACGGCGTGGCCCTGGCCACCGCTGCCGCCTATTTCGGCATGGAATGCGAGATCCACATGGGTGAGATCGACATCGCCAAGGAGGCCCCCAACGTGACCCGCATGAAGCTGATGGGTGCCCGAGTGGTGCCGGTCTCCTTCGGCGGGCGCTCGTTGAAAGAGGCGGTGGATTCGGCGTTCCAGTCCTATCTTGCGCAGGCCGACGAAGCCCTGTTCGCGATCGGCTCGGTCGTCGGGCCGCATCCGTTCCCGCAGATGGTGCGCAACTTCCAGTCCGTGGTCGGCATCGAGGCTCGCGAACAATATCTCGAAATGAGCGCCGGCGAACTGCCCGATCACGTCGTCGCCTGCGTCGGCGGTGGTTCCAACGCGATGGGCATGTTTTCCGGCTTTATCGAGGACGAGGCGGTACAGTTGAACGGGGTGGAGCCGCTGGGGCGCGGCACGAAGCTGGGCGAGCATTCGGCCACCATGACCTACGGCAAACCCGGCATGATCCACGGTTTCAAGTGCATGCTGCTGGCCGACGACGAAGGCAACCCGGCGCCCGTCCACTCGATTGCCTCGGGCCTGGACTACCCCGGCGTCGGCCCGGAACACTCCTACCTGAACACCACCGGGCGCGTGATCTATCACGCCATCAACGACGACGAGACCCTGAATGCGTTCTACCAGCTCTCGCGCACCGAAGGGATCATCCCGGCACTGGAAAGTGCCCATGCCGTGGCCTGGGCCATGAAACACGGCCGCGAAAACCCGGGCACAACCCTCCTGGCCAACCTCTCCGGGCGCGGCGACAAGGACATCGACTACGTCGCCCGCGAGTTCGGGCACGGCTGAGGGAGCCGGGCCCGTCCTTGGGGTATCCCGAGTTCGGGCCCGGCAGCGCCCCGGAGGCAGACACAATGGCAGGTGGATGGGCGAAAGATGGCGCCGAGCAGGAACAGATCGACCACACGGTCGAAGATGCCCTGCAGCGCGTACGCAGCCGGATCCCGGCGGGCTCGAGCCTGACCACGTGCGAGGCGTGCAACGCAGCGATCCCCGAAGGGCGGCGCCAGGCCCTGCCGGGGGTTCGCCTGTGCGTGACCTGCCAGGAGGCGCAGGATGCACGCCAGCAGTCATCCGGCCCCTATAACCGCCGTGCCTCCAGGGACAGCCAGCTACGCTGACTCGCCCCGCGGGCGCCTGCCGACCCGGGAGTCCGTCGGATTCGGGACGAATCTGCTGCCCCGCGCGCCCGACGATCGCCCCAACCCGCCAGGCACCGGCTCACTACAGATACTTCAGCCGTGCCCGCAGCGACTCGGGATCGGAAACCACATCCTGCAACCGGGCGCCATCGTCCGTACTGCCAACGACCACGCCCTTGCCGGAGACCGGGATCACGCTGTCGATCTGGAACCGCCCGCTCGTTCCGCGCAGGAAGCACTCCTCGTCGAAGTACAGGCAATCTCCATCCGGCCCGATCACGTCCGACTCGAGCGTGTCAAAGCCGATCAGCCGCGCGATATCCTCGCGCCCTTCCACCTCTACTGGTTCAATCGTCTGCGGTTCCGGGTCAATCAACAAGGCCTTCATCCGTTCTCCTCGCAAGCCATCCATCCACGTTTCGTCATGGTAGCGGCCGACACCCGGTACCGCCTACCTCACGATCCGGCATACCCTGTATGCCCTCGGGCCGCTCCCTCGCAATACCACCAGCGGCTGTACACCATTCGCAATGGCCCTGGTCGAGACGACAGACCGGCCCTCGCTGCATACGCCCCGCTCCGTCCGGCAACAACCTGCGTCCAGCCGCCAAATCACACCGCCAAAACGGTAACCGACGATCCCGTTTGCAATTCGGGATGTGCACAGTTTTACTCTCTTGACAGGAGCTTGTCGGGTCTGGGCGATCGTCGCGCGCTGCGAGGCAGCAGATCCGTCCCGAATCCGACTGGCTCCCGGGGAGACCAGGGTCAACAAACACGCTCGCGGCCGCGTGGCTTGCGGGCCACCCCGTCGCGGTCATGGCCGAGAAGACAGTATTTCTGCTGCATGGGGGCCGCAACGCCGGTTCCGAGCGCACTGTCGATTGCTACGAGCGGTTGCGTCAGGGGCTCCGGACCCTGTCGGGGCTCCGGTCCGATATTGCGCCAGGAGATCGGCAATGGCGAGGCCATCCAGACGACCGGGCCAAACGCCTGCTCGCTGCGTGACACGACCGGGAACCGGTGAAGTTCGGACGATCGTCGCGAGCATGCCTGTTGATCGATATTTCCCGATACCGGGTTGAGTACACGCCCCACGAAATCCAAAGGACCAGGAGAAACCGTTGAGCGAAAACCCTCACAACCTCGAAGAACAAAAGAAAGAACTGGAAGCCGAATACGACACTGAACACGAAATCGGCGAACAGAACATCAACCCGCTGGGGCTGGACCTGCACAATCCCGTGTTCGTCGTCAGCGCCATTCTGATCATCGCCTTCGTCATCCTGTCCCTGGTGTTTCCGGAACAGGCCAACGCGAACCTCGACGCCACACGCCAATGGATCGGCCGCACCTTCGACTGGCTGTTCCTGTCCGCCGGCAATATCTTCGTACTGCTCTGCCTGGCCCTGATCGTGCTGCCCATCGGGCGCATCCGCATCGGTGGCCAGGATGCGAAACCGGACTTCTCCGTCATCTCCTGGTTCTCCATGCTGTTCGCCGCCGGCATGGGCATCGGCCTGATGTTCTGGAGTGTCGCGGAGCCGGTGGGCTACTTCACTGAATGGTTCGGCACCCCGCTGGGCATTGAAGGCGGCACCGAAGAAGCGCGCCAGGCCGCCCTGGGCGCGACCATGTACCACTGGGGCCTTCACCCCTGGGCCATCTACGCGGTAGTCGGCCTGTCACTGGCCTTCTTTGCATATAACAAGGGCCTGCCGCTCACCATCCGCTCGGCGTTCTATCCGATCTTCGGCGAACGCGTCTGGGGCCCGCTGGGTCACGTGATCGACACCCTGGCCGTACTGGCCACCATGTTCGGTCTGGCGACGTCTCTTGGACTCGGGGCTCAGCAGGCCGCATCGGGCCTGGAGTTCCTGTTTGGTATTGAAGCCGGCCTGAACACCCAGATCGCCATCATCATCGGGGTCACCATTGTGGCCCTGCTGTCGATCATGCGCGGCATCAATGGGGGCGTGAAGGTACTCAGCAACATCAACCTGATGTTCGCCGCGCTGCTGCTGATCTTTGTAATGATCGCTGGCGGGATCCTCGCATTCCTGGCCAACGTGGGCACCACGGCGAGCGGATACGCCCAGTACATCCTGCCCCTGTCCAATCCGGTCGGACGCGAGGACGAGACCTTCTACCACAGCTGGACCATCTTCTTCTGGGCCTGGTGGATCTCCTGGTCACCGTTTGTCGGCATGTTCATCGCGCGGGTCTCGCGTGGACGTACCGTGCGCCAGTTTGTGACGGCCGTGCTGCTGGTCCCGACCCTGGTCACGGTCATCTGGATGAGCGCCTTCGGCGGCTCGGGCCTGGATCAGGTGCGCGACAACATCGGCGCCCTGGCCTCGGAAGGCATCACGGACTCGTCCCTCGCGCTGTTCCAGATGCTGGAGCACCTGCCGTTCACCGCCATCACTTCGTTCCTGGCGATTGCACTGGTGCTGGTGTTCTTCGTGACCTCGTCGGATTCCGGCTCCCTGGTGATCGACTCGATCACCTCCGGCGGCAAGACCGACGCTCCGCAGTCGCAACGGCTGTTCTGGGCCACCTTTGAAGGGATCGTCGCCGGTGTCCTGCTTGCGGTCGGTGGCGCCACGGCCCTCACGGCCCTGCAGGCCGGAGCCGTCAGTACCGGGCTGCCATTCGTCATCGTGCTGCTTCTGATGAGCGTGAGCCTGTTGAAGGGGCTCTTCCACGAACTGGCCCTGGTCCGGATCGAGGAAGCCAAGGCCTGACCCTGCGGTCGCGGGCTGGGCCCGCGGCCACAGACCCGACACCCCGCGTCCGCTCCGGCGGCGCGGGGTTTTTTGTGCCGACGCGACAGACAAAGCCGTAATCGGGCATCCTGCGGTCGATGAAACCGACCGATCATCCATCGCCTCCTGTGCGCGTGCGCCGATGAGCCTGCACCGCGCCATCGCAAGGCATCCGTTGCTGGCAGGTATCGCGTTCCAGGCTGCACTGATTCCGCTGGCCCTGATCCTCGCCCGCTTCGCCGGCATCCCCCTGGCTGACCAGTTGCACTGGTCGCTCGAGGCCGCAACCCTTGGTGCTCTGGCAGTACTCCCGATGCTCGCACTACTGGCCGTGCTGGCGGCCAGCGGCTGGGCGCCCTACCGGAAGCTGGAACAGCAGGTACGCGGCTTCGTCCGCCAGTTATTCCATGGTGCCCTGCCGGGTGCCGTGCTGCTGCTTTCCATTCTTGCCGGGGTCGGCGAGGAACTGCTGGTGCGGGGCGTTCTGCAGGGCTGGCTGGAGACGCGCTGGGGCCCTGTGTCGGCGATCCTGGTCGCGGCGCTGGTATTCGGACTGGCCCACGGCATCAGCCGCTTCTACTTCTTCTTCGCGACCCTGGTCGGCCTTTATCTCGGCGTGCTCTATCACATCACCGGAAACCTGCTGGTGGTGATCGTCACCCACGCCCTTTATGACTGGATCGTGATCCACCTGTACCTGCGGTCACGGGGTCCCGACGACACCCGGGACGCCCCTGGCGGACACGACCCGGGCCCGCCTGCACCATGACCCGGACCGTGCACACCAGGCGGCCGAAGCCGGGGTGCCACGCGAGGATGAACGGTACTCGGTGTTTCCTTGACGGCACCGCGATACCCCGTATGGTTCGCACTCGAAAGTCACTGCAGTGCGGAGGTACAATTTTTCTGGCGTTTCTTCCTCGTCAGGGAAGCATCCGTTCATGCGCACCGGAACCGGACCGGGTGAAACCGGGTTACCAACCCGATCATGCATGGCACTTAGTGTGCTTTAACATTAGTTCGTTATACAATATAGGCCATGGGTTGATCTCCATTTGAGAGGGGGCGTTATGGCTCAACGTGGTCGCAAACCGATCAAGCTGGACCTGTCGGATGCTGAGCGTGCCGAGTTGCAGCAGTGGGTGCGGCGCCGCAAAACGCCAGCGGCCGAAAAGCAACGCGCGGAGCTGATTCTGGACAGTTCCGAGGGCCTTTCCGGGCGAGACATCGCGGCCCGGCACCAGGTGTCGGTGCAAACGGTTTCCAAATGGCGAAGGCGTTT
>NZ_KB907127.1 GCF_000381825.1 Thioalkalivibrio sp. ALJT | reverse complement strand
CGGATCGTCCGCACTCACGGTCAGATTCGACTCAACCGCATCCAGCTCGGCCGTATCCTGCGCCGTGACAGTGTTGCCGTTGTTGTCGGTCGCTTCGGCATCGATGGTCAGCGGACCGTCGGTCAGGCTGCTCACATCCACATCGGCAACGCTGTAGTCGCCGTTGGCATCCACGGTCGCCGTGGCGGTGACCGTGTTGTCGTTCTGGTCGGTAATGGTGATCGCGACCTCACCACCCTCCGGCACATCCTGGCTGGTGCCGCTGATGTCCAGCGTCGCCGCGTCGTTGTCGACGGTGGCTTCCACGCTCAGATCACCCTCGACCTCGGGGTCATCCGCAACACTACCGCCTTCACCGATGTCGGCTTCGCCCGGGCCACGCAGCGCGTTCGGGTCGTAGGCATAACTAATCGGATCCACCTCTTCGGATCCGCGGGTGATACGGATGAAGCCACCGCCTTCGCCGGCGGGGCCGCCGTCCAGACCCGCGGCGGGGGCTTCGATCAAGTCAGTTATATCTTCACCACGATCGAGGGCGGCAATAATCTCTTCGACTGTGGCCTCGGCGATCTCACCGTCTTCCGGTGCCGATTCGGCAGACTTCGCCAGATCGTCGGTGATTGTGGCGGATTCGTTGCCTGCCAGGGACATGGTGGAGCCGTCTTCGAAGACCATCTCGATGAAGGCACCGGCTTCGGCGATGACTTCCTCGCCGTAGAAGATCTGGTCTCCGGGCTGCAGGACGCGGGTATTGCCGTCCTCGTCACGCGCAATAACGGTACCCACCACGGATTCGACGGTAGCGACGACGACTTCAGACATGACCTTCTCCTTCGACTCGGAAGCACTTCACAATTCTTGATGAGTACCACCATATGGAAGTCGGTACTCGCACGACAGGTGTACCGAGGTACAGGGTTTGTGGCTGATTGGAGTGACGGTGCGAGAGACGATTGGAAGCGCGCCGAGGAAGCACAGGGGCTGCCGGGCAACCCCTTTTGTTTTACTCGCAAGAGGCGAAGAGCGCAGTAAGGCTGCCTCCTCCCCAACGCTTAAAAGGGAGACAGCGCCGGGAACATGATTCAGACGGTCGGTTAAATCTCGCGCAGACGAGTCAGGTGGAGAACAAGTTGAACGCGGTCACCCACGTTGAGCTTCTTGAAGACGGAGCCCAGGTGCATCTTGACCGTGCGTTCGGTCATACCGAGCTGGCGTGCGATCTCCTTGTTGTGCGCCCCGGTGGTGACGGCCAGCGCGACCTCGCGCTCGCGGGGCGTCAGGTTATCGAAGCCCTCGGGCGGGGTTTCCGGATCGCGGGGTTGTGCGCTGCGCACCGTACGAATCATGCGGGTCATCAGGTCGGGGCCGACCCACAGCCCGCCACCCGTTACGGTCGCGGCAATCGTGCGCAACTGGGCCACGTTGGCCAGCGTATGACAGTAGCCGTGGGCCCCTGCGTCGAACGCTCGGATACCCTCTTCGTCGTTCGGGTGGCGCGAGTGCACGACCACCCGATGGACCAGCGTCCTTTGCTTGACGTACTCGTCCCAGTCGGCCACGTCCGTGCCGATCCAGCAGGCATCGGCGCCCTCCGGCAGGGTCGCCGGAAACGGCGGGCGCAGTACCTGGGCATCCGGAAAGGCCTCTTCCCAGCGCGGCGACGGCCGCGAGTCTTGGTCCACCATGAAGATCTGCATATCCCTCAGCGCTCCGTAAAAGCCATCTCCCCCGCGCGGAGGACCGGCTTGAGCAGGTACTGCAGGATAGTCCGGCGCCCGGTGATGATATCCACCTCCGTGACCATCCCGGTCATAATCGGGTGTTCCTCGTCGAACCCTGTTTCCTCGGTACGCACGCGCACCTTGTAGAAGGTGTTGCCGTCGTCATCGGTGATCGTGTCCGGACTGATGTGCTCCACGATTGCATCCAGACCACCGTAGATGGCGAAATCATAGGCCGTGAACTTCACCTTGGCGCTCAGCCCCGGGCGCAGATAGGCGATATCGCGCGGCGAGACGCGCGCCTCGATCAGCAGTTCGTCCTCCAGCGGCACTACCTCGGCGACCTCGCGCCCGGGCGAGATCACGCCGCCGCGCGTGGTGATGAACATCCGCTGCACGATCCCCGCCATCGGCGAACGCACCTCGGACAGCCGCACCCGGTCCTCCAGGCCCTCGGTGCCCTCGGCCAGCTCCTGCAGCCGCCCGAGGGTATCGGCCAGCTCCGAGCGCCACTGGTTGCGGAAGTTCAGCCGCACCTCGCGGATCTTCTCTTCCGCCTCCTCGATCGCGGCCTCCAGCCGGGCGATCTGTGCGGTCGCCTGATCACGATCGCCCCGCGCATTGGAGACCTCGCGGCGCAGGCGCAGGATTTCCACTTCGGATACCGCACCGCTTTCCACCAGCGGTTCGGTCACCTCGAGCTCCCGACTGGCCAGTTCGAGCGCGCGGATCGCCTGACTACGCCGGGCCCGCACCTCGTTCAGCTCCTCGCGACGCTGACGCATCTGCTCCTCGGCAATGCGAATCCGTGAACGCATCTCCTCGAGGCTTTCCTCGTAGAGCTGCTGCTCCTGCTCGACGATGGCCAGAGGGCCCGCCTGCAGCTCCGGTGTAATCAGGAACGGCGTCTCCGACAGCAGCGACGTAAGCCGCGCGCGCCGCGCCTTCAGCGCGAACTCGCTGGCCCTCGCCTCCCCCAGGTCGGACAGGAACCGAGTCGGGTCCACGCGCACGAGCACGTCGCCCTGTTCCACGACATCCCCCTCGCGCACCAGCACCTCGGACACCACGCCCCCGTCCATGGATTGCAGCACCTGAAGGTTCTGCGACGGGATCACCCGCCCATCCGCGCGCGCCACCTCGTCGATCTCGGCGATAGAGGCCCAATAGACCAGCAGGCCCAGCGTGATCAGGATCCCGTAGAGGAGCGCGCGGGCGCGGATCGGTCGTTCCTGAATCTGAGTCCAGTCAGCATCCGAGGCCCAGTTGCGATGATCGCCACCGCCCTTGGTCAGCCAGGGCCGAAAGATCCGGTCCACCATCGGGGCACCGACCTTGCCGGTCTGATCCATACCGCGGCCCAGCGCCTCGAACCCCTGACCGTCCTTGCGCTTGCGCCCGCTCATGCCTGCGCCTTGCCTACACGGCCTTCGCGAAGCGCCTGGATTACCTGATCTTTCGGCCCGTCGGCCACCACGCGGCCCTGATCCAGCACGATGATCCGGTCCACCAGCTCCAGCAGCGAGGTGCGGTGGGTGACGATCACGGTGGTGCGCCCCTGAATGAACTCTGCCAGACGGCGTTTCATGCCCTGCTCGGTGGAGTTGTCCATGGAGCTGGTCGGCTCGTCCATCAACAGCATACTGGGCTCGTGCAGGACTGCGCGCGCCACACCGACACTCTGCTTCTGCCCGCCCGAAAGCCGGCTCCCCCGCTCCCCGACCTGCAGATCAATCCCTTCCGGATGGGTATTGATCAGATCCTCGATACCCGAGATCGCAATCGCCTTGCGGATCGCCTCGTCGTTGGCCAGCGGATCGGCCGCCACCAGGTTCTCGCGCAGGCTCCCGTAGAACAGAGTGACCTCCTGGCCCACATACCCCAGCGACCGCCGCAACTCGGCCGGGTCCAGCTGGCGCACGTCGATTCCGTCCACCAGCACCGCGCCGGAGGTCGGCTGATAAAGCCCCATGATCAGCTTGGCCAGCGTGCTCTTGCCCGAACCCACGCGTCCCAGCACGGCGACGTGTTCGCCCGGCTCGATCTTCAGCGAAACTCCCTGCAGGGCCGGGGTGGCGGATTCGGGATAGGCAAAGCCGACATTGCGGAATTCGATCGCGCCCTCAAAGCGATCACGACTCAGGAAGTGCGAGTCCGTCGGACGCTCGATCGGCAGCGCCATGATCTCGTTCAGCGAGCCGAGCGCGGTCGAGGCCTGGTGATACTGCATCAGCAGCCCGGCGGTCTGGCTGATGGGCGCCATCGCACGCGAGGAGATCAGGTAGGCAGCAATCAGACCACCCATGGAGAGGTCCCCCTCCATGAGCAAGAACACGCCGAGCACGATGATGGCGACGCCGACCGTGTGCTGCGCCCACATCGCCGTGTGGGTCACACTTGCGGTCAGTAGCCGATTCTGCGCACTGGTCCGGGCCAGGTGGGTCGTGGCGCGTTCCCAGGTCGCCTGCACGCGCCCTTCCGCGCCCAGGGCCTTGAGCGTCTCGGCGCCGGTGAGGCTCTCGACCAGGGTGGAGTTACGCTCCGCCGCCACGCGGTAGCTCTCCTCCGCGAGTGCGTGCAGCTTGCGATGGATCGCCGTGGCATAAAGCAGGAGCAGCAGCGCGCCGATCGCCACGGGTATCGCCAGCGGCCAGGCAATCAACGCGATGATGGCGATGAACATCAACGCAAATGGCAGGTCCACGAAGGCAACGATTGTCGCCGACGATATGAAGCTGCGCACCGACTCGAACGCGCCGATATTGGACGCGAACGACCCGACCGACGCCGGGCGGTTCTCCATACGCAGCCCGAGCACGCGCTCCATGATGTGCGAGGAGAGCTTTACGTCCGCGCGCATCGCCGCCTTGTCGACGAAGTGGCTGCGCATGGTGCGCAGGATCAGGTCCGCGATCAGCACGATCACGACACCCGCCGCGAACATGAACAGCGTCTCGGTCGCGTGATTCGGGACCACGCGGTCGTACACGTTCAGCACGAACAGCGGCATCGCCAGCGCGAACAGGTTGATCATCACCGCCGCGACCAGCACATCGCGATAAAGCGGCCGATTCTCGCGAATAACCCGCCAGAACCAGTGCCCCTTGCGATCCTTCGAGACCCGCGGAGCGCGAGCATCCATCCGGAATTCGGGGCGTACATAGATTGCGCGGCCCAGATAACGCTGGTTGAGCCGACTGAGCGGGACCTCGATGACCGCGTCACCCAGCTCCGGGTCGATCACTCGAGCCACGCTCCTGTCATCGTTCCAGCCGACCAGCACCCAGGCCTCGTTCTGGTCCAGCAACAACAACGCGGGCAGCAGCTCATCCTTCAGCGCGCGGGCATCGCGGGTGACGGTGCGCGTGGTCAGGCCGGCACGCTCAGCCGCACGCGGTACCAGGGAGGGACACAACCGACCGTCCTCCAGCGGCAACCCCGCAAGCGCGGAATCCGGTGTCAGGCGCAGCCCGTGCATGCGGGCGATCAGGATCAACCCACCGAGCAGGCTGTCGGGCCGGCCCTCCTGATCCAGAACCGGAACCTCCGGCGCATCGCCGTGACCGTCACCGCTGGACCTCTTATCGGGCACCCCATCGGCCGCATCCGCAGCCGGACCCGCACCACCACCTTTGAAAGGACGCTGACTAATCGAAACACCCCCAGCCGCTGCTGATGGCAACCCGCTCGCTCCGCGCCCACCTGCGACCCGGGACCCGTAACGGCTTACCGCGTTCATCGGTCACTGCACTATACCGCGTTGTCCCGTCCAACCAATCCGTTGCGACACCTTCTTGCAGCGAAATTACACGCAAAATCAACTCGGCAAGCGAGAGCATGAATCACGTGTCTTCTCAGCGCTTGCGGCGTGACCGAAAGAAATCTCGCAGCAGCTCGCTGGAACGCTCCGCCGCAATGCCGTCGATGCATTCAAGACGATGGTTATGTGCAGGATGCTGCAGCAGGTCGATCGCGCCCCCGGTCGCACCGGTGCGAGGATCCGCAGCCGCGAAGACCAGCCGCCCTACGCGAGCATGGATGATCGCGCCCACGCACATGGAGCAGGGTTCGAGCGTCACGTACAGCGTCGTGCCGGTCAGCCGATAATTGGAACAGCGCTGGCCCGCCGCCCGCAGCACCTGGATCTCGGCATGAGCCGTCGCATCGTGCAGACCAATCGGCGCATTGTGCTCGGCAGCCAGGCAACAGCCGTCCGCAGCCACCAGCACCGCACCAACCGGGACCTCGCCGGTCGCGGCGGCCCGCTCCGCCTGTACCATCGCAAGTTCCATCCAGAAGGCATGGGCGCCCGCCTCCGTAGGCTGCGGACCGCGATCGCCGGGGATCAGGGTCCGCGGATCGGGGGCGCACTCAGCGGCCATCAGCCGGGCGCGGTGCCGAAAGAGCCTGTTCGATGGCGCCGGCCAGATCCTGCGGCTTGCGCCGGGGCGAGAAACGCTCGCGCACGGCGCCATCGCGCCCGACCAGGAACTTGGTGAAGTTCCACTTGATCGCGCGGGTGCCCAGCGCACCCGGGGCCTGACCTTTCAGGTAACGGTACAGGGAGTGCGCACCCGCGCCATTCACCTCGATGCGCGCGAATACCGGAAACGTGACCCCGTAGTTCAGCCCACAGGCCCGAATCTGCCCCGCATCTCCGGGCTCCTGGCCGCCGAACTGGTTGCACGGGAAACCGAGCACCGAAAAACCCTGCGCGGCGTAGCGTTCGTGGAGGGCCTGCAGGCCAGCGTACTGAGGGGTGAAGCCGCATTCACTGGCCACATTCACGATCAGCAGCACCTCGCCCCGCCAGGCCGCGAGTGGCTGGGCGCCACCCTCTGGTAACGGGGCCTCAAAATCGAAGACGCCGGTCATAAGCGGTCCCCCGTATCGGGGGTACTCTCGCGCAGCAGCTCGTCCTCCAGCTCGGCCAAGACGTCGGCCGTTGCCTCCGAGAGCGCCGCGACCAGGCGGGGCGCAGAGCGCCGGTCGATACCGTGTTCCGCCTCCATGTGCGCGAGACGCACGTAACCTTCGCCGCGGATCTGTGTTCGCAACCCCACTCGCCCCATCCCGCGCAGCGGCGTATCTGCCGGAGTCGTCTCCAGCCGGGCCGTATCCAGATCGCCGTACAACGCCGTGACCAGCACATGCAACTGCACGGCCGCGCGCCCCTCGGCCCGTGCGGCCTCGGCATTGTCCACCAGCTCGAATGCGGAGCCTCCTTGCGTCCAGCGTTCCCGCAGCAATTGTTCCAGTTGCTCGGCGGGGCGCAGGAACCATTCGTTGTAATAGTCGGACTCGTACCGATGGTCCCCCAGGCGGTACACCAGCCCCTTGCCGGTATAAGCCGGTGCCACGCGCACCGCCCCCAGTTCCACCGCAAGGGGCTCGCCGCCAGCGGCCATGCGCGGGGCGGGTTCCGCTGGCAGCTCCAGCAGGAACCACGCACGATCCACGGGCTCACGCTCGGGGATCAGGGTGCAGCCTCCCAGTATCCCGGCCATCAACACCAGGGCAACGGCTCTCCATCGGGGCATCAATCTACTCCTCGTCCATCGTGCTGCGCGGCGGGGGGGCGCCGAACAATGCACCGCCAGGATTACGGCGCACATCATCCGACAGGCTGCGCAGCCCCGCCATCGCGGCCTGCAGTTCGTCGAGTGTCTCCAGCAGCTTGCCCTCGCTCACATCCATCCCCCGATCCAGGCGTTCGACCATTGAGTCCATACGCTCCACCAGGCGGCCGACATCGGCGGCCTCGGCCGTCTGGCGCAGCTCGCGCAGTGCTGCGCGGGTCTCGCTCGGCAGCGCCTGGGTGTCCGGGTGTTCGACCAGGCGTTCCACGGAGGCCATCACCCGCGTTGCAGTGCGCGTGGCTGTCTCCAGCTCCGCAATCATGTGGTCCGCACGACTCCCCAGCGCACCGATGTCCAGATCGTCGATACTGCGCTCCACGGTCACCAGCAGGCCGGTCAGGTTGTCCACCAGGCCCTCGATGTCGAGAGCGTCGAGGCGCATAAGCAGTTTTTCCGCATGCTCGAGAAACTGCATCGCGGTACTGGGCGCAGACGGGATGTAAGTGGACTCCGGTTCCCATCCGTGTTCCAGCGGTACATGCGCGGAAGGGTCGGTAAAGTCCATTTCCAGATAGTTCATCCCGGTAATGCCCTGAGCGGCCATGCGCACCCTCAGTCCGGCCTCGACCAGACCCTCCAGAATCCCGGCATTAAAGCCCCCTGACTGGGCACTGGAGGCGAAGCGATCGGGATACACACGCGCCCGGACCATCACGTACCGCTTGCGGTCCGCAGGCGGGACATCGGATTCGTAAACCACGGAGGTAAAAGTGAGGTCGGTCACATCGCCGATCGTAACCCCGCGAAACTTCACCGGCGCCCCGATCTCGAGGCCCTGCACCGAGGCATCCATGTAGGTCTCGACCTGGATCGACGGACGCAGCAGGTTGCCGGCCGTCAGGATCAACAACGCGACCACCAGGGCGGTCAGGCCTCCCAGGATAAACAGCCCCAGGCGAAAATGGTTTCGCGCACTCATGCGGGCCTCTCGTCGTCGGATTCGGTCCGCCGCAGGAACCGCTGCACCCACGGATGATTCGATGTATCGCGCAGGATGGCCGGATCACCTTCCGCCACAATCCCCTGGCTCTCCCGGTCGAGCATAATCACCCGGTCCGCGATCGCAAAAATGCTGGCCAGTTCGTGGCTCACAATCACAATGGTCATATCCAGAGTACGGGCCAGCCGCCGGATCAGGCGGTCCAGGTCCGCCGAGGTAATCGGGTCCAGCCCTGCGGAGGGTTCGTCCAGAAACAGCACCTCGGGGTCCAGCACCATGGCGCGCGCGATCGCCGCACGCTTCTGCATCCCGCCACTGATCTCCGCAGGCATGAAGTCCTTGAAGGCCCCCAGTCCCACCAGCTGCAGCCGCGACCCGGCGATGGCATCCATGGCCTCGCGCGGCAGATCGGTATGCACCTCCAGCGGCAGGCGCACATTCTCCAGGAGCGTCATGGAACCGAACAGAGCCCCCATCTGATACATCACACCCACCCGGCGCAGGATCGCCTCCCGCTGCGCGCCATCCGCGACGGCAATATCCGCACCGCCCACCCAGATGTGACCGGCCTGCGGACGATAAAGCCCGATCATGTGCTTGAGCAGCGTGCTCTTGCCGCTGCCGGAGCCACCCAGGATCACGAAGATCTCGCCGCGGCACACCTCGAAGTCCAGATCGCGCATCAACACCCGATCGCCAAAGCCCATGGTCAGTCCGCGAACGCGGATCACCACATCGGACTCTGCGCATGCCTGCGACCGGGCCGTCTCCACAACCATGCCTCAAACCCCCATGTGGTAGAACAGGACCGCGAACAGGCCATCCAGCACCACGATCAAGATGATGGAGGTAACCACGGCACTGGTAGTCGCAAGCCCGACCGACGCGGCGCCACTGCCCGTCTGCAGGCCGCGCAGGCAGCCAACGCTCGCCACCACCAGACCGAATACCACGGCCTTGGCCAGCCCGGAGAACAGGTCGGACGGTGTAAGCGCAGCCGCCACCTGGTTGAAATAGGCGACCCAGGGGATACCGAAGCCCTGCATGACCACCGCGCCACCAATCAGCCCGATCATGTTCGCGTACAGCGCCAGCAACGGTGCCACCAGCAGCCCCGCCAGCACCTTCGGCAGCACCAGGAAGCGCACCGGATCCAGCCCCATGGTCTTGAGGGCGTTCACCTCCTCGTTCACCTTCATGGTGCCGATTTCGGCCGCAAACGCCGCCCCCGAACGGCCCGCCAGCAGGATTGCCATCATCAGCGGCCCCAGTTCGCGAAACAACGAAACGGCCACCAGATTGGCAACGAAGATCTCGCCCCCGAACTGGCGCATCGCGATGGCAGACTGAAAGGCGAGGATCACGCCCAGCAGAAAGGCGATCAACGAGACGATCGGGAGCGCCCTGAATCCTGCGGCCTCCGCCACTCGCAGGGTATCGCCCCAGCGCACCTGCCGCGGATGGCGCAGGCCACTGCCGACGGCACGCGTCAGCTCGCCGACAAAGCTCAACTGCGAATGCGCCGCCCGCCCGACACTGTCCACGACGTCCAGCAGCCCCGGCCACCAACCTCGCCCGTCGCCGACCCGCGCCGGCTCTACGGCAGCAAGCTCCCGGTACGGATTCATTTGATCCGCGACCATACGGCCCATGCCCTCGAATCGCAGCTCGGCACCGGCTTGTTCCAGATCCCGCTCCAGGGCGTGCAGCAGGGCCGCACCCGCCCCGTCGCAGTACTCGAGCCCGGACAGCTCAACGTGCACGACCGCACCGGCCACACCGAGCCCCTGCACCGCATGTCGCAAGGGCCCCCAGGCATGCTCCACGGCCCGCACGTCCAGCCGCCCGCGCAGGTGCAGGCTGGCCGGCGGGCCGGCTGTGGCATCATATTCGAACGGTCGGCCAAAACTGGCAGCAGCGTCCATCCAATCACCCGCGGGACAGTTGCGATCATGGTAGCCGCAACCCGCCCCTCGGAACCATTCACCCCGGAGAAAACTCTTCCACCGGGGCCTGCGCGATAAAGCCCCCGGCCCATTCGCATCAGGAGATCGGCATGGCATCGGCATTGGAGGCCCTGCAGCGGGTCGAACACGCGCTGAACGCAGTCCTTCTGGGCAAGCCCGAACCGATACGGCTGGCGCTCGCCTGCCTGCTCGCCAACGGCCATCTGCTGATCGAAGACCAGCCGGGGGTCGGCAAGACCACACTGGCGCACGCGCTGGCCAACACAATGGGCCTTGAATATCGCCGGGTGCAATTCACCAGTGATCTCCTGCCCGGCGACGTGCTGGGTGTGTCCGTATTCGATCCGGGCAGCGGGGAATTCCATTTCCACCCCGGACCGATCTTCACCCAGGTCCTGCTGGCCGACGAGATCAATCGTGCCCCGCCCAAGACCCAAAGCGCCCTGCTCGAGGCCATGGAGGAACGCCAGGCGAGTGTCGAGGGGGCTACCCGTGAACTGCCGGTGCCCTTCTTCGTAATCGCCACCCAGAACCCGGAGGAACAGGTCGGCACCCACCCCCTCCCGGAATCCCAGCTGGATCGGTTCCTGATGCGCATCCAGCTCGGCTATCCCGATGCCCGCGCCGAGCGCGCGTTGCTGGAACGCTCCGCCCCGACTACGTCCTCGTCAGCAACCGCCGAGATGCATCCGCCCCTGCCGCACCTCGCCGGACCACAGCAGCTGCGGGACTGGCAGGCCCGGGTCGGCGAAGTGCATGCTGCGGGCGCGGTACTGGACTACCTGCAGGACCTGCTCACCGCCAGCCGTGATCGCGCCCGCTTCTCCCGCGGCCTGTCCCCGCGCGCCGGCCTCGGCCTGCTGCGCGCCGCCCGCGCCCAGGCCTTTCTGGATGGCCGTCACTACACCACACCGGATGACATCGTACGCGTGCTCCCCGCAGTCGCCGGCCACCGCCTGCGCACGCATGAGCCGGAATCCCCGGCGCACAGCGTTGCGCGCCTGATGGAATGCGTGCCGATTCCGTGAGCGGGGCCGACCGTCACCGTCTGCACCGCCTGCGCGACGATGCCATCCGCTGGATCACCCGGCGCCACGCGCACGATGGCGAGACCGCCCGGCTTGGCCGCGACCGCGTCTACATCCTGCCCACGCGCGCCGGCTATACCCTGGTCGCGATCCTGCTGGTCATGCTGCTGGGCGCGATCAACTACTCCAGTAACATGGCGTTTCTGCTGACCTTCCTGCTGGTCGGGATCGGTCACAACGCCATGTGGTACACCCACCGCAACCTGCTGGGCCTGCGGATCACCTCTCTGCCCGTGGCACCTGTCTTCGCCGGTGCCACCCTGAGCCTGCCGTTCCGGCTGGAGGAGGCGTCCGGGCGCCCCCGCGAAGCGCTCACCCTGAGTATCGGCACGCGCGCCAGCGCCCCGCTGGCCATCCCCGCGCAGGACTCGGCCCAGGTCGAGCTGACACTCCCGGCGCCTGCCCGCGGCATCTACCGGCTACCGCGTCAGCGCCTGCACACGCGCTATCCGCTGGGCATCCTGGAGGCCTGGACCTGGCTCACCCTGAGCCCGGAGATCCTGGTCTACCCGGCCCCCGTCAACCCCGGCAACGTGCTCGGCGGGGCCGGAGGGCAAGCGACCGCGTCACAGCTCCGAACCCGCCACCGCGGCGAGACGCCCGATCATCTGCGCCCCTATCGCCCCGGCGACCCGCCCGGCCGCATCGTCTGGAAGGCCTTTGCCCGCAGCGGCAAGCTGCACGTACGGGAATCCGTCAGCGGCCGCGGCGACCACCTCTGGCTCGACTGGGAGGCCATGCCCGCAACCGACACCGAGACCCGCCTGGCCATGCTGTGCCACCAGGTCCTCGCCGCCCACGCGGAGGGGCGCATCTTCGGCATGCGCCTGCCCGACCTGACCGTGGATCCCGGACAGGGCAGCCGGCACCGCGAACGGTGCCTGCGTAGCCTGGCCCAGTTCCGCAGCGAACCGCGCGTGCTTGCCCCGGAGACGCCGCGCACATGAACACCCGAGCCAATACCGCAGCCGCCAACCCCGACCTGCGCGGACTGGAACTCGCCCTGATCGCCCTGCCAGTAGCGGCGCTGCCCCATATCGCACATCAGCCACCCTGGATCACCCTGCTGGTGGTACTGGCGATTGCCGCGCGGGCCTGGCTCCTGAGCAGCGGCCGGCAGGCGCCGTCGATCGGCATCATGGCCCTCCTGGCCGTACTCGCGGGTAGTCTCACCCTGGTCCAGTACGGGACGGTCTTCGGTCAGGAGGCCGGCACCGCCCTGCTGCTGATCATGATCGCGTTCAAGCTGCTGGAGGCCCGCAATCGGCGCGACATCGTCATCGCCCTGTTCCTGGGCTATTTCGTGGTGGTCACCACCTATTTCTTTGATCAATCCATCCTGACCGCGGCCTATTCCTTGCTGGCCACCTGGCTGCTCACCGCCGCACTGATCCAGGTCCATGCCGAGCGCCACATCGAACGCCGCCGTCTCGCCCGCCAGGCCGGCGCCATGCTGCTGCATGCCCTGCCCTTCATGCTGGTCCTGTTCCTCGCCTTCCCGCGCATCCAGGGACCGCTGTGGGGTGACCCGCAGCGCGAAGAGACCGCCCGCACCGGGCTCTCCGACGAACTCAACCCCGGAGACATTGCCGAGCTTCTACAGGACGAATCGACCGCGTTGCGCGTGGAATTCGACGCCGCAGCGCCGCCCCTGCGCGCCCAGTACTGGCGCGCCCTGGTCATGACCGACTTCGACGGCCGTCGCTGGTCGACAGACCGCAACACCGAAGTCATCCAGCCCCCGGTGACCGATGACACCCTGGTGCACTACACCGCCACCCTGGAACCCACGCGCGTACGCTACCTGCCGGTACTGGACTACCCCGCCGTGCTGCCGGACGGCGCCGAACTGCACGCAAACTATCAGGTGCTCCGCGATCGCCGCATCACCCGTCGCATTCAGTACCAGGCAGCGGCCGACCTGACCACGCCTCCCGGTGCCGACGACCCGCAACTGCCCCCCGCGGAACGGGCACGCGCGCTGGACCTGCCGGCTGCAGCCGCCCCACGCGCACGCACCAAGGTCGCCCTGTGGCGGGCCACTCATGGCGACGACGATCGCGCCCTCATCGACGCCGCCCTGCAACGCTTCGCCGCCGAGCCCTATCGCTACACCCTGCAACCACCCCGTCTTGCCGGCGACGCAACCGACCAGTTCCTGTTCGAGACCCAGGCCGGCTACTGCGAACACTACGCCTCGGCCTTCGCGGTGCTGATGCGCGCCGCCGGTATCCCGACCCGGGTCGTCACCGGCTATCAGGGCGGCTCCTGGCAAACGCGCGGCGAATACCTGCGCCTGCGCAATGCCGACGCCCATGCCTGGAACGAGGTCTGGCTGGATGGCCAGGGCTGGGTACGGGTGGACCCGACGGCAGCGATTGCACCAGAGCGAATCGAACAGGGCCTGCCGGGACTGGCACGCGACACCGATGAGCCAATCCCGGCCTTCCTGCGCCGGGGCGAGGGTTTGTCGTGGCTGCAAAGCACCCACCTCAGCCTCGAGGACTGGCGCGATTTTGCCCGGTTCCGGTGGGAAAGCTGGGTCCTGGCCTTTGACCCCGAACGCCAGCGCGAACTGTTCGCGCGACTCGGGCTGGACCCGAGGGACTGGCGATCGGTGCTGATCGCCCTGGGTACGGGCTTCGGCACCATCGGCCTGATCGCACTGGCCTGGGTCTGGATCCGCACCCCCCGACACCGACGGCCCGCGGCCGACCGCGTGCTGGGGCAGCTGTCACGCCGGCTGGCCCGCCACGACCCCACGCTGGCGCGAGCGCCGTACGAACCCGTGGACGCCTGGTCGCGGCGGGTCGCACACGCGCACCCCGAGCTCGGCACGACCCTGGAGACCTTCGCCCGAACCTACAACCGACAGCGTTTCGGCCGGCTGACGCCCGAACAGCGCACGGCGGATCTTCACCAGCTCCGGGGCCTCCTGCGCACCGTACCCCGAGCCCGCCCGGCCTTCGCGCCACGCCGCAACGACGCATCCCGCCAGCGCGCGGCGAATTAGGAGCCGGTCGAACCGACTGCGCGTGAGCAGGAGAGCGGCCCGATTTCCGCTCTCTCTCGTTACAACGTCGTCACCATGCGCTTCGCGAGAACGGAAAAAGAGGTCGCACGCTTCAACACGTTCGCGACCATCCCCCAAATCCGACCGGCTCCTGGGTGTGGAGCCTCGCCAGGTGGTCCTCGGGCCGAGCGCGCAAAAAAAACCGCCCGGTCCTTCTGACCGGGCGGCCCGTTCCGGACCCGCGTGGAGGGGCGGTTACGCCGCGTCGTTGCGGAAGATGAAGTGGTGCCGTGCGCCGCGACGCTCGTCCTGGCGTCGAGCGACCTTCTGCACCTCCGGACGGTTGGCAAACTGCGCCAGCGTAATGCCGTCCAGAAAGTCGTAGAGTTGCTGGCTCAGGTCATCCCACAGCTCGTGTGTCAGGCAACGACTGCCGTCCTGACAGTCCTTGTGACCCTTGCACCGGGTGACGTCCACGGACTCGTCCACTGCCGTGATGATATGGGCGATGCTGATCTGATCCGCACGCTTGGCCAGGCGATAACCACCGCCGGGACCACGAACGCCTTCGACCAGGTCGGCCTTGCGCAGCTTGGCAAACAACTGCTCCAGATAGGAGAGTGAAATGCCCTGGCACTGCGAGATGTCGGCAAGCGTCACCGGCCCGATCCGGTCATGGATCGCCAGATCCATCATCGCGGTCACCGCGTAGCGGCCCTTGGTAGAGAGTTTCATATGCGTTGCCTCCGAAAAACGTAGCGTAAGTGTCCTGCTCGACATCCGTTCGCAGGCTTGAATCCGTTCCTCATTTCCTGACAACACGCATCAGGAATAATTCCCTTCTTACCTGACAAGACTACTCGGGAATAATTCCCTTATTCTAGCAGGCGAATCAACAAAAATCACGAATTGCTAATAAAGGGAGTTCGGGGCCCCGCACGCCACCCACGGACAGCCGGGCTCGTCCGGGCAGAGTGTGCCCGGATACCGCTACAGAGAACGTCATCAGAAAAGCCCGGATACGGGGATCAGGAGAAGTCCGGAACCTGCGGGCCGTCCAGGATGATCACCGGGGTATCGACAGGCAGACGCGGGAACAGCTCGATCACGTCGTCGTTGCGCATGCGCACGCAACCCTCGGAGGCGGGTTCGCCAATGCGCCCCTCCTCGTCCGTACCGTGGATGTAGATATAGCGGCGCAGCGAATCCACCGATCCGCCGCGATTGATGCCCGGCTCGAGACCGTCGAGCCACAGGATGCGCGAGGTGATGTTGTCACGCGAACTGCGCGCACCCGGCTGCGTCAGGATCTCGGCGATCTCGCCGGTGTTGCCGCGGGCCCGGAAGATCGTGCCCCGCGGGGCATCCTCGCCGAAACGCTCGGCGATGCGATGCAGACCCAGCGGCGTGGTAAACGACCCCTCCTCGAAGCCAACACCGCGCGCGGCGGTGGAGACGTCGTAGATATCGGTCACTTGGCCCTGATCCCAGACATAGAGCCGTTGCTGGTCCACCCGCACCACGGCGACTGGCAAACCATTCGCATTGGGGGCCCGACGACGTGCATCTTCCACCACCGGGTCCATCCATTCGAGACTGGGCAAGGGCACCTCGCTCTACTTCTTGTTGGCCAGGTCCAGCACTTCGCCCGCCACCGGCGTATGGACCAGTCCGTCGCCCCGCAGAGCCGCCAGATGCTCAAGATAGTCGGGCGGCAGACCGGTTACGTATTCGCCCGTGAACACGGAGCAATCAAAGTGCTGGATGTTCTTGTTGCCACGACGTACCGCCTTTTGGAGATCTTCCAGGTCCTGATAGATCAGCCGGTCCGCCGCGATCGCCTCGCAGACCTCGGCCTCGTCACGCCCATGGGCGATCAGCTCTTCGGCCGCCGGCATGTCGATGCCGTAGACGTTCGGATACCGCACCGGCGGCGCCGCGGAGGCGAAATAGACCTTCTTGGCTCCCGCCTCGCGCGCCATCATCACGATCTCGCGCGAGGTGGTGCCACGCACGATGGAGTCATCCACCAGCATCACGTTCTTGCCGCGGAACTCCAGCGAGATCGCATTGAGCTTCTGGCGCACCGACTTCCGCCGCTTGGTCTGGCCGGGCATGATGAAGGTACGCCCGATATAGCGGTTCTTGATGAACCCCTCGCGGTACTTGATGTTCAGTTCATGCGCCATCTCCAGCGCGACGGTACGGCCGGTATCGGGGATGGGCACGATCACATCAATATCGTGATCCGGCCAGATCCGCCGGATCTTCTCGCCCAGCGCGGTGCCCATACGCATGCGGGCGCGATGCACGAAGACGTTGTCGATGACCGAATCCGGCCGCGCGAAATAGACATGCTCGAAGATACAGGGGTTGAGCCGGGTCTCCTCCGCACATACACGAGTCGAAACCTCGCCCTCGGGCGTAATGAATAGCGCCTCCCCCGGCACCAGGTCACGCTCCAGCTCGAATCCCTGGGATTCCAGCGCGGCGCTCTCCGAGGCAACCATCCACTCGATTCCGCCCTCCTCGGCCTGGCGCGATCCGTAGACAATGGGACGGATACCGTACGGGTCGCGGAACGCAAGCAGGCCACGCCCGGCAATCATGGCCACCACGGCGTAGGCGCCGTCCGCACGCTGGTGCACGCGCTCCACCGCATTGAACACCGCATCCGGCGTCAGACCGTTGTCGAGGAACCGCATCAGCTCCTGCGCAAACACGTTCAGGAGGATCTCGGAGTCCGAGTCCGTGTTGATGTGCCGGCGATCGGTGGCGAACAGCGCCTGCTTCAGATCGCGCGCGTTGGTCAGGTTGCCGTTGTGACCCAGGGTAATGCCGAAGGGCGAGTTCACGTAGAACGGCTGCGCCTCGGCGGAGCTCGAGGAACCGGCCGTGGGATAGCGCACGTGGCCGATGCCCATGTTCCCGGTCAGGGTCTGCATGTGCTGGTTATTGAACACGTCCCGCACCAGACCATTGTCCTTGCGCAGGTGCAGGCGCCCGTCGTCATCGCAGGTCACGATGCCTGCGGCATCCTGGCCACGATGCTGCAGCACCAGCAGGGCGTCATAAAGGGGCTGGTTCACCGGGCTGCGCCCGACGATTCCGACAACTCCACACATACGGTATCTGGCTCCAGAGATTGACAGCGCGTGTCAAGGAAACACGGGTTCGGCCGGTTCTTCAGCCGCCTGCAGGTCACGGATCTGCTCCTGCCAGCCCTCCGGCAACTGTGCAATCAGCCAGTCCACCAGACGTTCGAGTTCCGGGATCAGGCGACTGTTCTCCCACCAGGCCTCATCCGGCATCAGGGTCAGGGATGCCAGGAACACCAGCACGGCGACCAGCAGCACGCCGCGCAGGAGGCCAAAGACCACCCCCAGGGAACGATCCGTCCCGCTCAGCCCGGTGCCATGCACCAGACGATTGGCGACCATACCCAGCAGCCCGCCCGCAATCAGCACGCCAATGAAGATCACCGCGAAACCGATACCCAGGCGCAGGGTGGCATCGGCGATTGCGTCCGGCAGATACGCGGCCATCGCCTCCGCATGGCGAATACCCAGCCACACGCCGATGATCCACGTGGCGAGTGAAAACGACTCACGCACAAAACCGCGGAAAAGGCTAATGAGCCCCGATATGACAATCAGGGCAATAATGACGAGGTCGATCCAGATCACGGAGCAGTCACCGCGGAGTGAAAAGGCTGACAGTTTACCGCAGCCGCAGTTTGCGCGCAGGTCCCGACCGCCTTCACGGGTGCGCCACCACAATGCCGGAAAGCTCGAACGCTTCCTTTAAACGCGCACCCATTTCGGCCGCCTCCTCACGCTGGGCCAGCGGCCCGACCTTGACGCGATAGATCGGACGACCGTCGGCCATCGACTCGTCCACGAAGGCCGCCCAGCCCGCCTCGCGCAGTCGCGCGCGCTGCTCGCGGGCGTTGGCCTGATCACGGAAACTGCCCACCTGCACCGCCCAGCCCGCCTGCACGGGCTGTTCTGCCTCTTCCGGGGCCTCCTGTGGCGCCGCAGTGACGGCCTCGGATTCGCGATCGTTCGCGGCGGCCCCCGTCTCCGCGGAATTGTCGAGACTGTGCAACTCGGCCACCGGGCCCTCGCGTTCCGGCGCCGGCGCTGCAGGCGCGGACTCGCGACGCGGCTCCGGACGCTCCGATGGCAGGGCGATATCCGGCTCGGCAAAGCTCGGGGCAGTCGGCACCGGCTCGTCGATTCCGCTCATGTGCTCGTACCCCGCCCCGTCAAACAGCCAGGGCAGAAAGATCACCGCCAGCACGATCAGGATCACCGCACCGACCAGGCGGAAACGAATTGGAGTGTCAGGGTTCATGTCGTTATCCGTGTCCGAAACCCGGCCCGGCTGTCGAGGCACGACACCCGCGCCCCGAGTCGCCACAGGCGCCTAACATGCATTCAACCCGCACGCCGGGCCCCCTCCGCCACCGACACCCCGTCGACCCGAGCGGCCGCGGCGATCGCGGGGGATGCCTCCAGCACTGCAGCCACGGTATGGAACGAACCGAAAACGACGACACGGCCCTGCGAACCGGCAATGGCCTCTGCGCGCCGGATACAGGCCTGTACATCACCCGGACGCTCCACAGTCTCCTCGCCACAGCGGGCAAGCTCCTGCGCCAGAGCATCGGCCGGCAACGCACGCGGCAGCGTCAGAGGTAACGGCAGCCAGGCGGCGATGCGGCCGTCGAGTCGCTCCCACATGAGCGCCCGTTCCTTGTCCGCCATCACCGCAACCAGGGCCACCACCGGCCCCGCGACCGGGTGTGCCTCCAGCCAGCGCGCCAGCTCGCCTGCCGCGTGCACGTTGTGGGCGACATCCAGCAACCATTGCGGGCGTCCCGGCAACACCTGAAGACGCCCGGGCGCAGAGGTGCTCAGGGCCTGGCTGAGGGCTGCGTCCGTGATACCGTCTGCCTCCCCCAGCGCCTCGACCACTGCCAGGGCCGTGGCCGAATTGAGCAGCGCGGCACCGTCCAGCGTTGCCGCAGGGCCCTCCACCCGCCACGCGCACGTGGCACCCCGGTACTGCCATTCAAGCCGACTGCCCATGCGCTCAAGACGAAAGTCCTGTCCCGTCCGCAGTACCTGCGCCGCCATTTGCTCGGCATGCGCCAGCACGCTGGCGGGAGGCTCCGGCTCGCCCAATACCACCGGACGGCCGGCGCGCATGATCCCGGCCTTTTCACGCCCGATCGCCTCACGGGTATCACCCAGCCAGGTCTGGTGATCCAGATCGACCGCGGTGATCGCGGCCACGTCGGCATCCCAGATATTCACTGCGTCCAGACGCCCCCCCAGACCCACCTCCAGCACTTGCACCGCCACGCCGCTCGCGCGGAACCACCAGGCCGCCGCCAGCGCGGCAAACTCGAAGTAGGTCAGGGAATCATCGCCGCGCGCCTGGTCGATGGCCTCGAAGGCACGGCAGAGCTCGCTATCGCTGGCCGGGATGCCATCGATGCGAATGCGCTCGTTATACCGCAGCAGATGCGGAGAGGTGAACAGCCCTGTCTTCACACCACGCGCCTGCAGCAGAGCAGCGGTGCGCGTGGCGACCGTACCCTTGCCGTTGGTACCCGCCACCACCACGCTGCGCGGGCCTTTACCGTCGCGCAGCCCCAGCCGATCGGCCACCAGCGCGATCCGCTCCAGGGTGAGGTCCATGCCAACCGGATGCAACTGCTCCTGGAAGGCCAGCCACTGCGCCAGGGTCGAGAAACGCACGGACGCTCAGCTGCGCGCCGGTGACGTCGCGTCCGTGGCCTCGTCACCGTCGTCGGGTTCAGTGCGGTCGGCCTCGTCCGCAACGGCCTCGGCCGTGACGTCGTCGCTGCCCGGCGCGGGCGCATGCGTGAGAATACCCAGTACCGAGGCGAGGCGACTGCGCATGTCCCGGCGGTCCACGATCATGTCGATCGCGCCGTGCTCGAGCAGGAACTCGGAACGCTGGAACCCCTCCGGCAGGGTCTCGCGTACGGTCTGCTGGATCACGCGCGGACCGGCAAATCCAATCAACGCATTCGGCTCGGCCACGTTGAGGTCGCCCAGCATGGCCAGGCTGGCCGAGACGCCGCCCATGGTCGGGTCCGTCATCACCGAGATAAACGGAATGCGCTCTTCCTGCAGACGCGCCAGAACCGCACTGGTCTTGGCCATCTGCAGCAGCGAGAACAACGCCTCCTGCATACGCGCCCCGCCCGAAGCGCTGAAACAGACCAGCGGAATGCCCTGTTCCAGCGAACGGCTGGCGCCGCGTACAAAGCGCTCGCCCACTGCCGATCCCATGGACCCGCCCATGAAGCGGAAATCAAACGCCGACGCCACCAGCGGGCGACCGAGCAGCTGCCCCTGCATCACCACCAGGGCATCGCGTTCGCCAGTCCCCTTCTGCGCGGCCAGCAGGCGGTCCTTGTATTTTTTCGAGTCACGAAACTTGAGGACGTCCGAGGATTCGATCTCCGCTGCAATCTCCTCGCGGCTTTCGGGGTCCAGAAAGGCCTCCAGACGCCGTCGCGCGCTCATGCGGCGGTGATGGCCACACTTCGGGCAAACATCGAGATTGCGCTCCACCTCCGGCCGGTACAACGTCGCGTCACAACCCTCGCAACGCACCCACAGGCCCTCGGGTACACCCCGCTTGGTCGCGTTGTCAGTGCGGATGCGCGAAGGCATCAACTTTTCGAACCAGCTCATGCCGTCTCCCCGTAATCCGAATCGGCGCCGCGCATTCTACACCGAGGCCGCCACACCGGTGGAACGCGCGCTGTCCATGGCATCACGCATTTCACGCACCACTGCCGCCGCGGCCCGCGCGAACCCGTCCGCATCGCCATCGTGGTCTTCCGCCAGCCGTACGATCGCACTGCCCACCACCACGGCATCCGCGACCGCGGCCACCTGCGCCGCCGTCCGTGCATCGCGAATCCCGAAACCAACGCCCAGAGGCAGCCCGGTATGCTGTCGCAGTCCTTCCAGGCGTGCGGCCAGGGCCGAGGTATCCAGTGACTGCGAACCGGTCACACCCTTTAACGAAACGTAGTACACAAATCCACGCGCGGCACGCGCCACGTGCTCCACACGCGCCTCCGAGGTGGTCGGGGCAACCAGGAAGATCGGGTCGATCCCGGCCGATTCCAGCAGCCCGACCACATCCTCGCTTTCCTCCGGTGGCAGATCCACCGTCAGCAGGCCGTCCAGACCGGCCACCCGGGCACTGGACACAAAGGCTTCATAGCCCATCCGCTCCACCGGATTGAGGTAGCCCATCAGCACCACCGGCGTCTGGCTGTCGGTCTTGCGAAACTCGGCCACCATGGCCAGCACATCCCGCAGCCCGGTACCGAAGCGCAGCGCGCGCTCGCAGGCCTTCTGAATCACCGGGCCATCGGCCATCGGGTCAGAGAACGGCACGCCCAGCTCAATCAGATCCGCACCGGCCGCGACCAGGGCATGCATCAGTGGAACGGTGGCGGCGGGCTCCGGATCGCCCGCCGTCACATACGGGATCAGGGCCGCCCGATTCTGTTCGCGCAGTTCGGCAAAGCGCTGTTCGATACGGCTCATAGCGTGATTCCCTCGCGTTCGGCCACGGTGTTCAAATCCTTGTCGCCGCGACCGGACAGGTTCATGACAATGCTCTGGTCCGGACGCATCTGTGGCGCCAGCTCCAGCACGTGCGCGACCGCATGGCTGGTCTCCAGCGCCGGGATGATACCCTCGGTGCGCGTCAGCCGATGAAAGCCGGCCAGTGCCTCGTCATCGGTAACCGACACGTAACGCGCCCGGCCAAGATCCTTGAGCCAGGCATGCTCCGGCCCGACCCCCGGGTAGTCCAGCCCCGCAGATACCGAGTGCGTGCCGATGATCTGCCCGTTCTCGTCCTCCATCAGGTAGGTACGATTGCCATGCAGCACACCCGGCTGCCCCGCGCACAACGGCGCCGAGTGCCGGCCCGTCGCGACGCCTTCGCCCCCGGCCTCGACCCCGATCATCTGTACGGATTCGTCCGCCAGGAACGGGTGGAACAAACCAATCGCGTTGGAACCGCCGCCCACGCAGGCCACCAGCGCATCGGGCAGACGCCCGGTCATCTTCAGGTGCTGCTCCCGTGCCTCGCGACCGATCACGGCCTGAAAATCCCGAACCATCGCCGGATACGGATGCGGTCCGGCCACCGTGCCAATAATGTAGAAGGTATCGTCGACATTGGTGACCCAGTCGCGCATCGCCTCGTTCAGGGCATCCTTCAGGGTGCGCGTGCCGGACTTGACCGCCACCACCTCGGCGCCCAGCAGACGCATGCGATAGACATTCGGCGTCTGCCGCCGCGTGTCTTCCTCGCCCATGTAAATCACGCATTCCAGACCCAGCCGCGCAGCTACCGTCGCAGTCGCAACCCCGTGCTGGCCGGCGCCGGTCTCGGCAATGATCCGGGTCTTGCCCAGGCGCTTCGCCAGCAGCGCCTGGCCAATGGTGTTGTTCACCTTGTGCGCGCCGGTGTGGTTGAGATCCTCGCGCTTCAGATAGATCTGCGCACCGCCCAGCTCGCGCGACAGGCGCTCGGCGTGATAAAGCGGACTCGGCCGCCCGACGAACTGCTGCAGATCGTGATCCAGTTCCGCCATGAAGTCCGGGTCGCCCAGGTACTGCTCGTACACGGCCTGCAGCTCGTCCAGCGCCCCCATCAGCGTCTCCGACACAAAACGCCCGCCATACGGCCCGAAATGCCCGCGGACATCCGGAAATGCCGCCCAGTCAATCTTGCTCATCAGTCTCCACCTCGCATTGGCGAACGGCCTGCACAAAGGCCCGCATCCGCCGTACATCCTTAATCCCGGGCGCGGATTCCACACCGGAACTCACATCGACTCCATAAGGGCGCAGACGTTCCAGTGCCACGCGTACCGAGGCCGCATCCAGCCCCCCCGCCAGCAGCCACGGCCGGCCCAGGGCCGCGGGCACCCGTTGCCAGTCGAAGCGATGCCCGGAACCTCCGGTCTGCGCCCCGCCATGGCTGTCCAGCAGGAAGCCCTGCGCATCCGGATGCCGGTCCATCTCGTGGCGCGGATCGGCCTCGGCCCCCATCGCGATTGCCTTCAGATAAGGCCGCCCGAAACCCGCGCAGAATGCCGCGGACTCCCCACCGTGGAACTGCAGGCAGTCGAGGGCAACCCGGTCCAGAACCGACTCCACACGGGCAATATCGGGGTCAACAAACAACCCCACCGTGGTCACAAACGGCGGCAGCGCCGCGGCGATCCGGGCTGCCTGTTCTGCGTCCACACACCGCCGGCTTGACGGATGAAACACCAGCCCGATTGCATCGGCCCCGGCCGCTGCTGCGGCACAGGCCTGTTCCGGGTCCGTCACGCCACAAATTTTCACCCGATACCGCATGCGCCCCCACCCTCCGGGAAAAACACCGATGACTGAACAGACTCGCCGATGGGTCGCTTATACGCGCGCCTGGTCGACAGCCGGCCTGTCCCACAACGAGCCGCTGGAGCCACTGCCGGCTGCGCACCGCACCGCACCGGCTCACGGCAGCCCTGGATACCCCACGCGAAGCTGTACATTCATCCGCATCTTCCCGAACGAACACGGATTGATCGGCGTTTCCCTGCAACACGGATACGTGCCGCCGGAATCGACCACTGCAAGGGCCGTTGATTCCGAAGCAGGCGACCGCCGCACTCTGCCAGTGCAGGGGCACACTGGACGAAACCACGCCGCGTGCGTTGAAAAGGCCAGGATGACTCCTGGGCAGCGCTTTCCTGCCGGCTGCAAGCCTACCAGAAGCCGGCCGCCTGCCCGCCTTTCCCGCAATCAGCCCGCTCCATTGCCCGGAACACCGTCGTACACCGGTCCCGCCGTCACGGGCAGCACAAACTCGGCCGGGTAATCGACGTGCACGAAATACAGCCCGCCCGCCGGTGCGGTAATCCCGGAGGCGCGGCGATCGCGCGCGGCCAGTACCCGCTGCGGCCAGTCCGTGTCCATGCGCCCGTCCCCCACGGCCAGCAGCACCCCCGCAATATTGCGCACCATGTGATGCAGGAACGCGTTCGCGTGAATATCCAGCACCACCAGCGCACCGCGCCGCTGCACGCACAGCGAATGCACCCGCCGCAGCGGCGACTTGGCCTGACAGGCAGCCGCCCGCAGGCTGGTAAAGTCGTGTTCGCCCACAAAGGCCTGAGCGGCCTGGTGCATGCGCTCGGCATCCAGTGACCGCCGCCACCAGGACACGCGCCCTGCATCCAGTGCCGGACGTACAGCCCGATTCAGGATCACGTACCGATAGCGGCGCCCGAAGGCACTGAAACGGGCATGGAAGCCTTCCGGCACCGCCTGCGCCCAGGTGACCGCGATCCCGTCCGGCAACCGACTGTTGCCCCCCAGCACCCATGCACCCGGGGCACGGCGGGACGGGGAATCGAAATGCACCACCTGGGCCGTCGCGTGCACACCGGCATCCGTACGTCCGGCGCAACTCAACTCAACCGGGTGATTGGCCACAAAACCCAGTGCAGACTCCAGATGCCCTTGTACGCTGGGCCCGTCTTTCTGGCGCTGCCACCCGAGCAACCCACGCCCGTCGTACTCGACACCCAGCGCCCAGCGCCGGGCGCCATCCCCGGAGCCCGGCCGCGACACCACCGCCTCCTGTTCGATTCCACCGCCCGTCAAATCCCGCCCCTCACAACCACCATAATCCCCATGCCACCACCGCCCCGAACCACAGCGCAACCACCGGCCACGGAGAGACAGGACGAACTTGCGCGGCGTCGTAGCACCCGGCTACTCGCGGATCTTCCCATTGGCCTGCAAGGGCCTGGTCGAGGCGCACGATCAACCACTCGCGCACGACCGCAATACGCGCCTTGCGTGTCCCGGAGAGCGCACGCCGCTGGCGCCGCAGCGCGCCCTGTTCCGCCTCGAAATAAGCCAGCGCCAGAAACAGCCGATGCGCGAACCGCTCGGCCCAGCGCCTCGAGGACCGGCAACCCGCTCCCAGGATCACCCCCAACGCGCGCACCAGTACCGGGCGTGCCACATACTCGGTGAGCCAGACCACCAGCACCACGACCACCATCAACGCGAGAATACGGACACCCGCCTCGCCCAAACCGGCCCCCGGGCCATCCGACCCCGTTGGCCACAGCCCGTAAAACACCAGCAGCGACAGGTAGAACCACTTCATCCGCAGCAGCAGCCGGCCCGCCCTGTGCCAGTCAAAGGCACTGCCGACGGCCAGCAGCAGTGCCATCCCCCCCGTAACCGCCACTACCAGCGTCTGTGCCGAAACCAGCGCCAGGGTAGCCATCAGCACCCCCAACAGGGCCCACACCCCATGTGCCCGCTCCCGGGCATTCGACCCCGGCTCCACCGGGTCTTCCCGTGTCGCACTCACCCGCCGGGCATCCCGCTCCGGATATCCGGCCCAAAACACCCCGCCCCGGACATTCCCCGGCCGAGGTCCGGGACTTGGTCAAGCAAACACCGATTCATGTACCCACTCACGTTGCCACCCCCGGGGCTCTTCGCAACCCGACGCGGCTTGCGCCGGCAGCCGATCCATCCGCCCATTGTGGATGGAGCTCGTTTCACGGATTCGGGACACGACACAGGATCGGGGACAGACCGGCTCCACACGCGGGAGAACAGTCCTGTTCTCGGCCGCGCTCGCAACGATCATCCGGACCGGACAGTCCCTTGATGGGTAGAAAGCCATACGCGATCGAAGGCCAGGATAGAGCCGCAGCCGCCCGTTGTGGATCGAAAACGGGGTCGATCCAGCCGGGGTTGACGACACGAGCGGATCGAGCACACCTCACGCTGCGGCTCACCGGCAACCGAAAGCCATGCAGCCGTGACCACTGACCTGAGCGTGCACAAAGCGATGCAGCAGCGAGTGCGGGGCCGACCATCTCTTCAGGCCCCGAAGGCGGCCGTGTCGCGCCTTCCGCGCAATCACGGCCGGTCGACAGGTCACAACCCCTTGAGCTGCTCCCGGATTGCCTCGGCCTCGCGCTTCTGCTCTTCAGTACCGGATGCCAGCACTTCCTCGACAAGCTCCTCGGCCCCTTCCTGATCACCCATATCCGCGTAAGCCTGTGCCAGGCTCAGGCGCGTGACGTTCTCGTCTTCCGAGGTATCCTCCGCACCCTCACCCGACTCACCCTCGATCAGGTTCTCGTCCAGATCCAGTCCGACGTCGTCCCGATCGGGACTGGCTTCCGGCAAATCCCGATCGTCGTCCCCATCCGGGAGCACCGTTTCGTCCAGATCGAATGCCAGGTCATCGAGGTTGTCAGCGCTGGCATCACCGGCAGCGTCGCCCGCCTCGGCTGCCTTCGCCAGATCCGATTCGAGATTCTCGTCGATATCGAACGCCAGGCCCTGCCCGTCATCCTCGGTACTGACCGCCGGAGCCTCCGCATCAACGCCGCGGTCCGTTTCCGGCAATTCCAGCTCGGCGAAATCGATCTCGTTGCTCACACTGCCCGACGCCGCACCCGCATCGGACACCTCGGAACGTTCGCCCGCGGGCTCGTCCTCAGCGCCCGCCACGTCACCATCCCCCCCGGCCGCGCCCATGCGCGACTCCAGCCCGGCCAGTTGATCGCGGATGTCGCTATCACCTTCATCCAGCAAGTCACGCAGCCCGCTGGCCGCCTGACGGGCATTATCTTCATCCTCAAGCGCGAGATACGCCTCGACCAGCCGCAAGCGGTACTGTTTGTTCTCGGGGCTGCCTGCGATCGCCGCATTCAGCGTCTCTACCGCCTGGTCGTTCATGCCGTAGGCCAGGCACACATCCACCTCGGCCAGCACATCGTCGGCCCCGTCATGTCCCTCCGGACCCGTGCCAGCGACCACCGCCTCGCCGCCACCTTCAGCCTGTTCATCAGGACCGGCGACCGCCTCCGTCTCTTCGGGCTGCGGTTGCCCGCCGGCTTCCTCGCCCGTACTGGCCGCGGCGGTACCCGCCACCCCCCCCGCGGTAGCACCGGCTGCTGCGGACGGGGTCGGGTTCCGCCGGCCTTCGGCCATATATCGGGCCTCATAGCCTGCGGTGACGGATTCACTTGCCTGAACCTTGCTGTTGTCAGCACGCGGCTTCAGCCCGGTGGCGTGTTCATCCACCATGATCTCGCGACGGCCACCGCGGGCAAAGGCCAGCAGGACCAGCAACAGCAGGATCACCAGGGCAATCGCCATCATCAGCAACAGCGGATCGTTCATGATCCGTTCGTGTAACGGGGCATGGCGCTCGGCATCGGCGCGATCCAGTCGGGTACGCAGCTGCTCGCGCTCGGAACGCAATTGACTCAACTGCGCCTCGAGCTCGGCCATGTACTCACTGGAAAGATCAGCGAGCTGACTGCGCTCCCCCAGCTCCTCGCGCAGTTCGGAGATCTGCTCGCGCATCCCCTCCATTTCCGCACGCTGCGACAACAGGGCCTCCTGCAGGAGCTCTTCGGAGCGGACGCGATCCTCGTCCGCGGCCACGTCATCGGGCAACAAGTCGACCACGATCTCGAGGCGATCTTCGGTCATGACCTCCGCTTCGGCCGCCACTTCCGGCGCCGGTTCGTCGACGACCACGGCCTCCTCTTCTTCACGTGCGACCGTGTCGGGGGCTACGGCGACCTCGTCCTCGGCGCCGACCTCGGCATCCTCCGGTGCGGGCTCCGGTTCCTCCCGTGCCGCTCGAACCGAGGCCTGCCAGGCCCGGGTTTGTTCACCGACTTCGTCGCGGGCCTCGGCCTCGCCACGAGCCTCGAGCTCGGCACGCGTCGGCATGCGCAGCTCGGTGTCTGCACGCAAGGCGTTGATGTTATTGTCGATAAAGGCATCCGGGTTTGCGTCCAGGAAGGCCAGCATCACCTGTGCGTCGCTGTACCCCGAGATGCCGCTGCGACGCACGACCGAGTACAGCGTGTCGCCACTGCCCACTCGGACCGTCTCGGCCTCGCGCGGCCTCGGTGGCGCGTCCTCTTCCGCCGGGGTCAGCGCCGGTGCACCAGAGGGCATGGTTCCCGGTGGGTCCAGAAGCAGCGAGATTTCGCGCATCGCACGGCCACCATCCCAGCGGGCCTCCAGCAGGATGCCAACGTAGGGCTCACGCACGGGACGCCGCGTGGTCAGGATAACGCGGTCGTCTTCCACCTCGATATCGAGATCCCCCGGTACACCACCGCGGTTAAGACCGACGCGGCGGTAAGCATCCTCGGGTGCCTGGCGTACCCGCAATGAGTCCGCCACGGCCACTGCGCCGCGCAAGGGGATTTCGGCCCGCAAGGGCTGATTCAGGAAGGATTGAAGGTCAACCTCACCAAAGCCCACGGAGCTCGAGGACACCGGAGCCACCAGCAGCAAGAACAAAAGCCCTACCATTAACTTGCGCACGAATCCCCCCTGAATGTGCCGCGCGACCCAGGCCTCTGGCCACGGATTTGCCCGCACCAGAGCTCGGCCGCTTTCCCGGATTAAATCACAGGTAATCCCGGATCAAAACCTCGGCAATCTGGATCGTATTCAGTGCGGCGCCCTTGCGCACGTTGTCGGAGACCACCCAGAGGTTCAGCCCCCGGGGATGCGAGATGTCCTCGCGAATGCGCCCGACGAACACGGCGTCCTTGCCGGAACCCTCGGTCACGGCGGTCGGATAGCCCCCGTCCTCGTGCTTGTCGAGCACCGTGATCCCCGGGGCGGCGGACAGGATCTCGCGCGCCTTCTCCGCGCTGATCTTCTCGCGGGTCTCGATGTGCAGGGCCTCGGAATGGCCGTAGAACACCGGGATGCGCACGGCGGTCGGGTTCACCAGGATGGACTCGTCGCCCATGATCTTGCGGGTCTCCCAGACCATCTTCATCTCTTCCTTGGTGTAACCATTGTCCTGGAAGACGTCGATGTGCGGCAGCGCATTGAACGCGATCTGCTTCGGGTACACGTTGCACTCCACCGGGCGGCCGTTCAGCAGGGCTGCCGTCTGATGCGCCAGCTCCTCGATCGCATCCTTGCCGGTGCCGGAGACGGCCTGGTAGGTGGCGACGTTGATGCGCTCGATACCGACCGCGTCATGCAGCGGCTTCAGCGCCACCAGCATCTGGATGGTGGAGCAGTTCGGGTTCGCGATGATCCCGTGGCGGGTGTAGTCCCCCACCGCGTCCGGGTTCACCTCCGGCACCACCAGCGGGATCTCCGGGTCATAGCGAAACTGCGAGGTGTTGTCGATCACCACGCAGCCGGCCGCGGCCGCCTTGGGCGCGTATTCCGCGGACACCGAGGCCCCCGGCGAGAACAGCCCGATCTGCACCGTGGAGAAATCGAAGGTAGCCAGATCCTCCACCTCCAGCTCGCGGCGGCCGAAGGCGACCGTCTTGCCGACCGAGCGCGAACTGGCCAGCGCATGCACCCGCCCCAGCGGCAGGTCACGCTCGGCCAGGATGGAGAGCAGGGTCTCGCCGACGGCGCCGGTTGCGCCCACCACGGCCACGTCAAACTTGCGGTCACTCATCGTTCATTCCCGGTTTAATTTTAATCTTCAAGCTACTGATATCTGGTTAGTCTTCCAGCGCGGCCACCAGGGCATCACCCATCCCCTGGGTGCCGACCAGCGTCATGCCTTCACCAAAGATGTCCGGCGTGCGCAGACCCTGATCCAGCACCCGGCCCACCGCCTGTTCGATGCGCTCGGCCAGGTCATTGCGGTTCAGGCTGTGGCGCAGCAGCATCGCGACGGACAGCACGGTCGCCATCGGATTGGCCTTGCCCTGCCCGGCGATATCCGGCGCAGAGCCGTGGATCGGCTCGTACAGACCGACCCCCTCGCTGTTCAGCGAGGCCGATGGCAGCATGCCGATAGACCCCGTCAGCATCGCCGCGGCATCGGACAGGATGTCGCCGAACATGTTGCCGGTCACCATCACGTCGAACTGCTTGGGGTCACGCACCAGCTGCATCGCCGCGTTGTCCACATACATGTGAGACAGCTCGACCTCGGGGAATTCCTTCCCGACGCGCTCGACCACCTCGCGCCACAGCTCGGAGACCTCGAGCACATTCGCCTTGTCCACCGAGCACAGACGCTTGCCGCGCTTCATCGCGGCCTCGAAGCTCACCCGGGCGATGCGCTCGATCTCCGACTCGCTGTAGGCGGCCGTATTGAAGCCGTAGCGCTCGCCATTGCGCTCCTCGATCCCGCGCGGCTGGCCGAAGTAGATCCCGCCGGTCAGCTCGCGCACGATCAGAATATCCAGCCCGCTGACCACCTCCGGCTTCAGCGTGGAGGCCGAGGCCAGCTGCGGATACAGGATCGCCGGACGCAGGTTTGCGAACAGGCCCAGGTCCGAACGGATGCCCAGCAGCCCGCGCTCCGGACGCAGATCGCGCTCCAGCGACTCGTACTGTGGACCGCCGACCGCGCCCAGCAGGATCGCGTCGGCGCGGCGCGCTGCCTCGCGGGTGGCCTCCGGGTAGGGATGCCCGGCCGCGTCGTGCGCCGCGCCCCCGATCAGGCCCTGCTCGATCTCCAGATCCAGCCCGCCGATTTCGCCCACACGCTCCAGCACCTTCAGCGCCTCGGCCACGATCTCGGGCCCGATCCCGTCCCCGGGCAATACCAGAATTCGGCTCACAAACCTCTCCTAACCATCAGATCAATCGAATTTTTTCTTTACCTGTAGGAGGCCAGCCCTCTGGCCGATTGGGCCTGTCCTGGCGCCCCATCGGCCAGAGGGCTGGCCTCCTGCAAAGGGCACCATTCAGCCCTGCGAGTGCTCCGCCATCCAGGACCACTCGCGGCGCTGGCGTTCCTCATAGGCGCGAATGTCATCGGCGTACTGCAGCGTCAGGGCAATGTCATCCAGGCCGTTCAGCAGGCGGTGGCGCCGGTCCTCGTCGAGCGTGAAACGGAACACGGTAGCGTCCGGCGCCGTTACGGTCATCGCTTCCAGGTCCACCTCAACCTGCGCGCCCGGGTTCGCCTCGACCTGATCGAACAGCGCCTGCACCTCGTCCTCGGCCAGCACGACCGGCAGCAGGCCGTTCTTGCAGCTGTTGGAGAAGAAGATATCCGCGAACGACGGCGCGATCACCGCGCGAAAGCCGAAGTCGGTCAGCGCCCACACCGCGTGCTCGCGCGAGGAGCCGCAGCCGAAGTTCTTGCGTGCCAGCAGGATGCTCGCCTGGTCGAACGGCGCCTGATTGAGCACGAAATCCGGGTTGATGCGGCGTTGCGAGCTGTCCATGCCAGGCTCGCCCGGGTCCAGATAGCGCCAGTCGTCGAACGCGTTGGGCCCGAAGCCCGTGCGCTTGACCGACTTCAGGTACTGCTTCGGGATAATCGCGTCGGTATCGACATTGGAGCGATCCAGCGGCGCGACGATCCCCTTGTGTACGGTAAAGGCCTGCATCGCTTACGCCTCCTTCAGTGCCGACGGTTCGACAAAGTGCCCGGCCACAGCGGCCGCGGCGGCCAGCGCCGGGCTGACCAGATGGGTACGCCCGCCCTGCCCCTGACGGCCCTCGAAGTTGCGGTTCGAGGTCGAGGCGCAGCGCTCGCCCGGCTCCAGTCGGTCCGCATTCATCGCCAGGCACATGGAACAACCCGGCTCGCGCCACTCGAAGCCGGCGTCCAGAAAGATCCGGTCCAGCCCTTCCTGCTCCGCCTGCTGTTTCACCAGTCCGGATCCCGGCACCACCATCGCCAGCTTGATGTTGTCGGCCTTCTTGCGGCCCTTGACCACCTGGGCGGCCGCACGCAGGTCCTCGATCCGCGAGTTGGTGCAGGAGCCGATGAAGACCTTGTCCGGACGAATCTCCGTCATTGGCGTGTTCGGCTGCAGGTCCATGTATTCCAGCGCACGCTTCATGCCCTCGGCGCGCACCGGATCGGACTCGGCCGCCGGGTCCGGCACGCGGCCGTCGATCGGCGCGACCATCTCCGGCGAGGTGCCCCAGCTCACCTGCGGGGCGATTTCGGCGGCATCCATCTCCACCACCGCGTCGAACTCGGCATCCGGGTCGGACACCAGCGTACGCCAGTACTCCGCCGCCTTTTCAAACAGCTCGCCACTCGGCGCCTGCGGCTTGTTGCGCACGTACTCAATGGTCTTCTCGTCCACCGCCACCATGCCCGCGCGGGCCCCGGCCTCGATGGACATGTTGCAGATGCTCATGCGCCCCTCGATCGACAGACTCCGGATCGCCGAGCCGGCGAACTCGATCGCATAGCCGGTGCCGCCGGCGGTGCCAATGCGGCCAATGATCGCCAGCACCACATCCTTGGCGGTCACGCCCGGGCGCAGCTCACCCTCCACGCGGATCTGCATGGCCCTGGTCTTCTTCTGCCACAGGCATTGCGTGGCCAGCACATGCTCGACTTCGGAGGTGCCAATGCCGAAGGCCAGCGCACCCAGCGCACCGTGAGTGGAGGTGTGCGAGTCGCCGCAGACGACCGTCATGCCCGGCAGGGTCGCGCCCTGCTCGGGACCGATCACATGCACGATGCCCTGGCGCACGTCGGCCATCGGGAAGAACTTCAGCCCCAGGCTCGTGACGTTGGTCTCCAGGGTTTCCACCTGGGTGCGCGAGACCGGATCGGCGATGCCGCGGTCCCGATCGGCGGTGGGCACGTTGTGGTCCGGCACCGCCAGCACGGAGTCCCCGCGCCAGGGCTCGCGCCCGGCCAGACGCAGACCCTCGAAGGCCTGCGGGCTGGTCACCTCGTGCACCAGGTGGCGGTCGATGTAGAGCAGCGTCGAGCCATCCGGCTCCTCGCGCACCACATGCGCCCCCCACAGCTTGTCGTACAGTGTCTTGCCTGCCATTACCTGCTCCCGCGGCCGCGCCGCGTTCTATCGTTCTTGCGCCCCACCACCGATGATCGATCAGCGCTCCAAAGGCCCGCCCTTGCACCGCGTCGCGGCATGCACCGTCATTTCAGGACGACCGTTTAACGGAGTCTGCGGCCACCCCCAGTATTCTTTCAAATCCGATTTATTATATTTACCATTCCATCTGGTTATGGATTAACGATCCGGCGCCGCATCAGTCAGTCGGTCATTATTCCACGGAGGCGATAGATGCGCCCGGAACAGCTAAGCATCGAGTCCCTGCAGGCCTTCGTGGCGGTGGTCGATACCGGCGCCTTCTCCGCCGCGGCCGAGCGGCTGCACCTAACCCAGCCGGCGATCAGCAAGCGCATCCAGTCACTGGAGGCCAGCCTGCAACGCCCCCTGTTCGAGCGCCAGGGGCGCCGCGTGCGGCCCACCGAGGTCGCCGTGCGCCTGTTGCCCGAGGCCCGCGAGATCCTGGCCCGCCTGCACGCGATCGAGCAGCAGGTGGCCGACCTCGACCAGGTCGTGCGTGGCCGCATCCGCCTCGCCACCTCGCACCACATCGCCCTGCACCGCCTGCCCGCGCCGCTGGCCGCTCTGCGCACCCGCTACCCCGAGCTGGAGCTGGAACTCGCGTTCATGGACTCCGAGGCCGGCATCGAGGCGGTAATGCACGGCGACGCCGATCTGGCCCTGGCCACCCTGCCCAACGACCTGCCGAAGGGCTCGGAGGCCCAGCCCGTCTGGACCGATGACCTGGTCCCGATGATCGCCCGCGGCCGCGCCCAGGATGCCCCACTGGACACTCTGCAACGGCTGCATGACTGGCCGGCGATCCTGCCGCCGGTGGGCTCCACCACCCGCCGCCAGATCGACCATGCGCTGGCCGCACTGGGCCTGCACACCGCCGCAGCCCAGGAAAGCCCGTACCTGGAGGTCATCCGCATGATGATCGCCGCCGGCCTCGGGATCGGCTTCCTCCCCCGTACCATGGCCACCGACGAACTGGCCATCCTCGAATGGCCCGCCCCACCCATCACCCGCCAGCTCGGCTGGGTCCGCCACGCGGACCGCTACCGCTCCCGGACCCTTGCGGCCGTGATCGAGGGATTACATAACGGGGAAGATCAGAAGCCCCTGGACCTTACCGATCTCCAGGCGTGAGCCTGCTGGGCAGGTCCATTGCATCATGGAGCACACGCAATAGCTCTACACAACGGGGTTTGTCGGACGCGGGCCGGAAAACAAGCACGTGTCGGCCTCTCCGCCCTCCGCGTGCGACATGGAGCGTGCAGATACCCGGACCGATATCCTCGCGGCTGTGCACAGTCGGGTGGGCGGGCCCGCCCTGCAATGCCCGGATCGCCGCGGAAAGGGTGCCGACATAGGCACGGGCGTGATGCTCACCAAAGTGCTCCGCCGTCCACGAAACGATATCCCGAAGATCCTGCTCGGCATGCGCCGCGAGACGGACAGTCCATTGTCCGGATGATGCATTCACGGCTTATCTCTTCGCGATGGCTTGTTCTGTCAGTTCCTGCAAATGCGCATCGAGGTCGCGCTCGGTATCCAGTTCGGCGTAGCGGCCTGCCTCCAGGTCCGCGATACCTTCCGCAGTCGCCCGCCGCAAGGCTTCCAGCCGCGCCTCCTGCTCACGCTCACGAGCCTGTACGAGGCGGAGCCCGTCACGCAGAACCTCGCTGGCATTCTGGTAGCGCCCGGATCGAACCAGCTGCTCCACAAAACCGCTTTGCTCCGGCGTCAGGACAATGTTTCGTGTAGGCATGGTTAACCTCCGTCCATCACTATTGGCATTTTATGCCAAGAGCCACAGGCGATCCAAGCGCCACCCTGCTGCACGCCCCTTCTCTGCGAGCTGTGCACTCAACAAAACGAGCGCTGCACGATTCTCGACAACGGCAACCGAGCCTTGCCGGCATCAGGCGCGTGCGGCCTCGCGGGGGAGCAGGGAGGAGATCATCCAGGTGGCGAAGATGAACAGGGTGGAGGCGATCAGCGCGCCCTCCAGGCCCCAGACCATGAAGATGGCACCGGAGGCGACGGTGCCGACCAGACGCCCACCGGCGTTGGCCATGTAGTAGAAGCCGACCTTCATTGCGACCCGGTCGGTCTCGGCGTAGTCGAGGATCAGGAAGGAGTGCACGGCGGAGTTGATCGCAAACACCACGCCGAACACGCCCAGCCCGACCATCAGCACCCAGGCCGGGTCCAGGCCCGTCTCCAGGCCGATCACGATACCGATGGGCAACAGCATCAGGATGAACGCCCAGAGCCGCGCCGTCAGGCCGGTCGGATGCACACCGCCCTTGCCCAGCAGGCGCGGCACCGACGCCTGCACGATGCCGTAGCCGATCACCCACAGCGCCAGAAACGCGCCCACCTGCATGTGGTTCCAGTCCAGCGTGGAGCTGAGGAACACGGGCAGCGCGACCACGAACCAGACATCACGCGCGCCGAACAGGAAGAACCGCGCCGCCGAGAGCACGTTGATTGCGGCGGAATTGGAGAACATCCGGGTGAACTTCGGCTTGCCGCCGACCCGACCCAGCCCGCGTGGCAGGCCGACGATGGAGAACAGCATCACCACGGCCAGCATTCCCGCCAGGATCACCAGCGCCATCTGGAACCCGACCGAATACAGCAGCGCGCCACCGACGAAGAAGCCGACCCCCTTCAGCGCGTTCTTCGAGCCGGTGAGCACTGCCACCCAGCGAAACAGCCGCCCCTCGCCGTCGCCGGCGACCAGCTTCACCCCGGACTTCGCACTCATCTTGTTCAGGTCCTTGGCGATGCCCGACAGCGCCTGCGCGAACATCACATAGGCCACGCCCAGCCAGGCCTCCGGCACCGTGAGCATCAGCAGTGCGGCGACCTGCAGCAGGGTCCCGGCGATCATCGTCGTGTTCACCCCCAGCCGCGCGGCGAGCCAGCCGCCGGTCAGGTTGGTGATCACCCCGAACAGCTCGTAGAACAGGAACAGGAACGCGATCTCCAGCGGGCTGTAGCCCAGCTGGTGGAAGAACAGCACGACCAGCATGCGGATCGCGCCGTCGGTGACGGTAAACGCCCAGTAGTTCGCGGTGATCCGCGCGTAGGCGCCCAGTCCCAGGGTGGGCGGGGCGCCCGGATTCGGCTGTTCGGCCCCTTCGCTCACGCCGCCGTCAGACGCCCAGCCGGGCCACGCGCGCGACCAGCTCCACCAGCCGGTTCGCGTAACCCCACTCGTTGTCGTACCAGGCCAGGACCTTCACCTGCGTCCCGTCGACCACCATCGTGGACTGCGCATCGACAATGGACGAGCGCGAGTCGGTGCGGAAGTCGCTGGAGACCAGCGGACGTTCCTCGAAGCCCAGGATGCCGGCGAGCTCGCCCGCGGCCGCCGCGCGCAGCAGTTCGTTGACCTCCTCCGCAGAAGTCTCGCGCGCGGCCTCGAAGGTGAAATCCGTCAGCGAGGCGTTCATCAAGGGCACGCGCACGGCATGGCCGTTCAGCCGCCCGTTCAGCTCGGGGAAGATGTCGCCGATCGCCTTCGCCGACCCGGTGGTGGTCGGGATCAGGTTCAGGCCGGCGGCCCGGGCCCGGCGCAGGTTGTCGCGCGGCAGGTCCACCGGCGACTGCGTGGCGGTCATGTCATGCACCGTCAGGATCGTTCCGTGGCGGATCTCCAGTGCCGGGTGCAGCACCTTGACCAATGGCGCCAGGCAATTGGTGGTGCAGGAGGCGGCGGTGACGACATGATGCCGGGCCGGATCGTAGGCGGCCTCGTTGACGCCCATCACCACGTTCATTGCGCGTTCGTCCTTCACCGGCGCGGCGACCACCACGCGCTTCGCGCCCCGGGTGAAATGCGGCTCCAGCGTATTCATCGTGCGGAAGGCGCCGGTGGCATCGATCACGATGTCGACATCCGACTCGTCCCAGGGCACCTGCCCCGGCTCGGCATGGCTCGTGTGGCGCAGCTCGCGCCCGTCGATGCGGATCTGCTCGGCTTCGGCCTCGGGCTCGCGACCCCAGCGCCCGTGCACCGAATCGAACTCCAACAGGTGGCCGGTGACCGCACCGTCTGCCGCAACCTCGTTCAGATGCACGATCTCGAGGTCGTCCCGATCCCAGGCCGCACGCAGCGCGAGCCGGCCGATCCGCCCCATTCCGTTGATGCCAACCCGTACGGCCATAACGCCCTCCCGCGAAAAATCGCGTCAGGATACCCCGCCCAAATGACCAGCGCATGACACCCGGCCACCAAGACCCGGTTCCACCACGAAGCTCACGCAGGCACGAAGAAGGTCAAGATCAAGGGCGATTTCACCACGGAGTGCACGGAGGACACGGAGAAGGGCTAAGACTGAAAAGCAGGAAGGTCCAATCAACACGATCGCGCGTTCTGTCCTCTTTCGCCCCCCGAAAGCCCGAGCCGCTTCTTTCCCTCTGTGCCCTCCGTGCACTCTGTGGTTAGAAGCCCTTGCCCTTCTTCGTGCCAACGTGCGCTTCGTGGTGGAACCGGGTTTCAGCGGCAACCGATCAGTTGAGCCAGACGATGCCGGCATTGAGGTAGATGGCGAAGCCGACCCACAGCAGGTAGGGCACCAGCAGCGCGCCGGCGATGCGGTCGATGCGCCAGAAGGCGATCAACGTGGCGAGGATCAGCGGCCACAGGATCAGGATCTCGGCGAGCGCCAGATCCGGGCGCTGCAGGCCGAAGAAAAGCACCGACCAGCCCAGGTTCAGTGCGAGCTGCGCCAGGAACAGACCCAGCGCGATCGGTGCCCCGGTCAGGCCCACGCGGCGCCACACATGCCAGGCGGCCAGCCCCATCAGGCCGAACAGCACGCTCCAGACCGGGCCGAACACCGCATCCGGCGGATTCAACGGCGGCCGGGCCAGGGTTGGGTACCAGTCACCCACCGAAAGACTGGTGGCCCAGCCCCCCAGCCCCGCCACGGTAAACACCAGTACCATCCAGGCCAGCAGCCCGAGCATGTCCCCACCAAAAGAGCGCCGTCGCGGATGCGACGCATGGGGCGTATCGCGTGTCATTACAGAATTCCCCTCGAGATTCGCGGTCGCAAGGCAGGATGCCCCGAACAAGGCCCGGATTCCGAACCGAATTCATTCAGGATTCAGTGAACCACGCAACACTCCCCGTGACCACCCCGAACAAAAGCGAGCTGCAATGCCCCGCCCCGCAACCCTGATCACCGCGGTTCTCTTCATCCTGGCCGCCGGCGTGCTGGGCTGGATGCTGCTCGCCCCGGAGGACGATGCCACGCCTGGCAGTCGCCCCGGCAGTGGCGAGACGAGACCGGTAGCCGTGGCAGTTGCCGTCATCGAGACCCGTGACCTGGTCGAGCGCCGGCGCTTCACCGGGAGCATCGAGGGCGCGGATCGCATCGAGATCACACCCCGTGTCGGCGGCCGGGTCTCCGAGGTCTTCGTCAATCTGGGGGACCGCGTGGAGCCGGGGGATCCCCTGCTGCAGCTGGATACCGAGGAGTTCGAGCAGGACCTCGCCCAGGCCGTAGCGGAACTGGAGGTGGCCGAGGCCAGCCTGGCGGAGGCCATCGCCAGCCGCGACGCGTCCCGGCGCGAGCTGCAGCGCACCCGGGAACTGCGCGACCAGGGGATCGCCTCGCGTTCCGAGCTGGAGGCCGCCGAGACCGAGCTGGCCCTGACGCAGACCCGAGTGGCCCTTGCCGAATCGCAGATCCGGCAGCGAAGCTCCGCACTGCGTACGCGCGAGATCCAGCTTGGCTACGCCCGCCTCGAGGCGGATACACCCGGCGCCACGCGCTGGGTGGCGGAACGGTATGTCGATCCAGGCGCCGTCATCAGCGCCAGCGAACCGGCGCTGGCACTGGTCCGGCTCCAGCCGGTCCGGGCGATCCTGGCCGTGACGGAGTCCGACTACGGTCGCCTGTCTCCCGGCCAGGCCGCCGAGGTGCGCACCGGCGCCTACCCCGACACCGCGTTCGCGGGGACCATCGCGCGGATCGCACCGGAGTTCCGCCCCGGCTCGCGCCAGGCGCGGATCGAGGTGGAACTACCCAACGACGACGCCCGCCTGCGCCCGGGCATGTTTGTCGAGGCCGCGATCACCCTGGGCCAGCGCGACGGCGCGCGGGCCATCCCGCGCGACGCGATCATCCAGCGCGAGGCCGGGCCCACCGTATTCAGCGTGGACCCCAGTGGCGAGCGCCCAACGGCCCGGCGCCATCAGGCAGTCACCGGTGTCCGTGACGGGGACTGGGTCGAGCTGCTGGAACCCGATCTCCCGCCGGGCACCGAGGTCGTGATCCTCGGCCAGCACCTGCTTGCGGACGGCACCCCGCTGCGGCTGAGCGAACCGGGCCGCATCCCCGACCGCGATGACGCGCACGAGGCACAGACCCCGTGAACCCCGCGCGCCTGACCGTCCACCGCCCCGTGCTGACCAGCATGGTGGCGCTGATCGTGGTCATCCTTGGGCTGACCGCGCTGACGCGCCTGCCGGTGGACCTGCTGCCCGACATCACCTACCCCGTGGTCACGGTGATGACCTCCTACCCCAACGCCGGGGCCGAGGAGGTCGAGCAACTGGTCACGCGCCCGGTGGAACAGGCAGCGGCCGCGATCACCGGTGCCCAGGAGATCCGTTCCACCTCGGCCGAGGGCAACAGCAACGTCCGCATCAACTTCGCCTGGGGCACGGACATCCGCCAGGCCGTGGACGACCTGCGCGATCGTCTGGCGCGCATCCAGGACCGCCTGCCGGATGATGCCGACCGCCCGCTGGTGCGCCAGTTCGACACCCAGGACTCGCCCATCATGCGCCTGGGGGTGGGCTCGCAGCTGGACGCCATCCACCTGCGTACCCTGATCGACAACCGCATCGCCCCGCGCCTGGAGCGCATCCCCGGCGTCGCCGCGGTGGATACCTTTGGCGGGCTGGAGCGCGAGGTCCGCGTGGAGGTGGACCCGGAGCGTCTCGAGGCCATCGACCTGGGCCTGGACGACCTGCGCAACCGCATCCGCGACGCCAACGTGATCACCCCCGGCGGGCCGATCATGGACGGCCGGCGGGAGTACCGCCTGCGCACCCCGGCCGAGTTCCGCTCGGTGGACGAGGTCCGCGACACCATCGTGCAGCGCAGCGAGGATGGCGTGACCTACCTGCACCAGGTCGCGGAGGTGCGCGATACCCATCAGCGCGTCACCCGCCGCTTCCGGGTCAACGCAGAGGAAGGCGTCCAGCTCGCCGTGCGCAAGCTGGCCGACGCCAACACGGTCGAGGTCTCCGAGGCGGTGCAAGCCGACCTGGTGCGCCTGAACCGCGACTTTCCGCAGATCGACATCCGCGCGATCACCGACGAGGCGGGGTTCATCCGCAACTCCATTACCAACGTCGGCCAGGCCATCCTCTACGGCAGCGCACTGGCGGTACTGGTGCTGCTCGTGTTCCTGCGCAACATCCGCTACACGCTGGTGGCAGCCACCGCGATCCCGCTGGCGGTGATCTCCACCTTTGGCCTGGTCTACTTCGGCGGGCACTCCCTCAACCTGATGACCATGGGCGGGATCGCGCTGGGCGTGGGGCTGATGGTGGACAACGCCATCGTGGTGATCGAGAGCATCGCCCGCAGACGCGAAGAGCACGCGGAACAGACCGCCGCCGAGGCCGCGATCAGCGGCACCGGACGCGTCGCCCCCGCGATCGTCGCCAGCACCCTGACCACGATCGCCATCTTCCTGCCGCTGTTCTTCGCCGAGGAACTGGCCGGACAGCTGTTCAAGCCACTGGCGGCGGTGGTCGCGTTTGCCCTGGCCGCCTCGTTGATCGTCGCCCTGACCCTGGTGCCGATGCTGATGGCCCGAGCACCGATGCCCAGGCGCGACACCAGCGCCCTCGCGCGCATGGAACGGCGTTACCAGGGCCTGCTGCGGCGCACCCTGACCCAGCCGTGGATGGTCATCGGCATCAGCCTGCTGCTGTTGATGCTCGCCCTCGTCGGCCTGCGTGGCGTCGGCACCGAGTTCCTGCCCGCCACCGACGAGGGCCAGATCCGGGTGCATGTCAGCATGGAACCCGGGACCCCCCTGAACGAGCTGTACGCGACCATGGCGGAACTGGAGGCGATCCTCCGCGACGAGGTCCCGGAGTTGCAGAATCTGGTCTCCAGCTCCGGCGCCTCGGCGTTCCGGGCCTCCTCGCCGGCCTCCGGCAACATGCGCGTGATGGTCGGCTCGCGCGATACCCGCAGCCGCTCCTCGGATGCCATCGCCGCCGCGCTGCGCGAGGCGCTGGGCAGCCCGCCCGGGGTCGAGATCCGCGTACGCGCCTCCAGCGGGATCTTCTTCCGTGGCTTCGGCCGCGGCGCGGACGAGGAGAGCCTGTCCATCGAGGTCCGTGGCTTCGAACTGCCCACGATGAACGCGGTGGTCGAGCGGTTCGAGGCCGCGCTGGCCGACATCCCCGGCGTGACCGATACCCGCGTCGGCTCCGACGGCGGCCAGCCCGAGTTCGCCACCCGCATCGACCGCGCCCGCGCCGCCGACCTGGGCGTGGACGTGCGTACCATCGCCCAGACCCTGGAGACCGCGCTGGGCGGCTCCAGCGCCGGACAGCTGCGCGCCGGCGGAGATGAGACCCGTATCTGGGTCCAGCTGCGCGACGCCGACCAGAGTTCGCTGGACGACCTGCTGAACCTGACGGTGCGCAGCGAGGACGGCGAGCGCGTCGCCCTGCGCAGCCTTGTTTCCTTTGAAACCGCGATGGGCCCCGACAGCATCCAGCGCCGCGAGCAGGCGCGCATCAGCACGCTGTTCGTCAATATCGGCGACCGCTCGCTGGGCGAGGTCGCGGCGGACGTGCGTGCCGCCCTGGCGGATATCCCCCTGCCGGAGGAGATCGACTTCTCGGTCACCGGCGATATCGAGGAACAGGAGGCGGCCTTCTCCGAGCTGCTGCTGGGCACCCTGCTGGCCACCCTGCTGGTGTACATGGTCATGGCCAGCCTGTACGAATCCCTGCGCGACCCGCTGATCGTGATGTTCTCTATCCCGCTGGCGCTCATCGGCGTGACCGGCGCACTGCTGGTCACTGACACCACCCTCAACGTACAGTCACTGATCGGCATCCTGCTGCTGGTCGGGATCGTGGTGAACAACGCGATCCTGCTGGTGGACCGCATGGCCCGGCGCCACCGCGACGACGGCATGGAACTGAACGCGGCGATCGTGGCCGCGGCCGGCGAGCGTCTGCGCCCGATCCTGATGACCACGCTGACCACCATCCTCGCTCTGTCGCCGCTGGCGATCGGCATGGGCGACGGTGGCGAGGCCCAGGCCCCGATGGCGCGGGTGGTGATCGGCGGCCTGCTGTCGTCTACCCTGATTACCCTGGTGTTGATCCCGACGCTGTACCTGCTGTTCCACCGCCGGGCCGAACACCCGCAACCGGTCTACCGAGTCGCCACGGAACATGCCTAGAAAAACGCTGACCTGCCTCGTCGCGCTCGCCCTGACCCTCCCGGCCCAGGGCGCCGACGCCCAGGACGCCACCGAGGGCCTGCGCCTGTCGCTGCCCGCCGAGGCCCTGCTGGACACCCGCACGTTCGAGCGCGAGGCAGTGGCGGAGGAGAGGCTGTCGCTGGAGGAGGCCGTCGCCCGCGCGCTGGAGAACAACCGCGGCCTGCGCGCCGAGCGCCTGCAAACGGCCATCCAGGGCACCTTCGAGGCCCAGGAGCGTGCGGTATTCGACCCCGAGCTGTTCGCCGAACTGGAGATCAGCCGCGATCAGAGCGTGCGCCAGCTGGAACAGATCGGCGAGACCGACACCGTGACGACCACCCGCCGTTTCGGGGAGGCCGGGATCACCCAGGCGCTGCCCACCGGCACCGACCTGACGGTCTCGCTGCGCAGTTCCCGCGCCTCCAGTTCGCGCGTGGACACCCCGCAGTTCACCACCCGCGCGGGGCTCAGCCTGACCCAGGCCCTGCTCCGGGGTGGCCGCATCGAGTCCAACCTGGTGCGCCTGCGCCAGGCCAGCCTGGACGTGGAGGCCTCGGAATACGAGGTGCGCGGCTTCGTGGAGCAGCTGATCACGGACGTGGAGGGCCGCTACTGGGACCTGGTACTGGCCGACGCACAGATCGCCATCTTCGAGGAGGCCCTGGCGGTCGCCCGCGCCCAGCTGGACCAGACCGAACGCCGCATCCGGGCCGGCGACCGTCCGGAGACCGAGGTCGTATCCGCGCGCGCCGAGGTGGCGCTGCGCCGCCAGGGCCTGATCGACGCGCATGCCGACCGTGCCCGCGCCCAGGACGCACTGGCCCGCCTGCTGCAGGCCGACAACGGCGGGCTCTGGGATACCCGGCTGGAGGCCCGCTCGGAGCCGGAGCTGGAGCGCTACACCCTGGAGCCACTGGATGCCTACGTGGCCCTGGCCCGCGACCACCGCGCCGACCTCAACGAGACCCGCCTGCGCGTGCAGCGCAATCAGCTGGAGGTGGTGCGCACCCGCAACGGCCTGCTGCCGCGCCTGGACTTCTTCGTCACCATGGGCCAGTCCGGCTACGCCGACAGCTTCAGCCGCACCTGGCGCGACCGCCAGGGCGACGGTTACGACCTGGCCGCCGGCCTGCGCTTCGAGATGCCGATCGGCAATCGCGCGGCCGAGGCCAAGCACACCCGCTCGCGCCTGACCCGCCAGCAGATCCAGGAGACCCTGGCCAACCTGGAGCAGCTGGCCATCGAGGACGTGCGCGCCACCTGGTTCGATGCCACCCGCGTGCGCGAACAGATCCAGGCGCAGAAAGAAACGGTGGAACTGCAGGAAGAACTGCTGCGCGTGGAACAGACCCGCTTTCGGGTCGGGGCCGGTACCGCCCTGGCGGTGGCCCAGGCCCAGCGCGACCTGCTGGAGAGCCGCCTGCGCCTGACCGAGACGGTGGTGCGCTTTCGCCAGCTGAGTACCGAACTGCTCAATGCCAGCGGCACCCTGCTGCTGCACCGCGGCATTGACGCCCCGGGCGCCGAACGCGTGGAGATCCGCCTGTAACCGGGCCTTCAGCCGGATTACGGGTCGACCGGGCGCGCGGCGGCGTCGATCTCCACCACCAGCATCGCACCGGATCCCAGACTGCGACCGCTGAGCTCGCGAATGGTGGCCAGGTGGGTCACATACACCGCGGGCCCCGTCCCATCCCGGTATGCCTCGGCCAGTTGTTCGCGCCAGGCCCGCATGCGCCGTTCGCGGTGCACTGCGTTGGCCCGAAAGATCAACGCCAGCGCGTTCTCGAGCACCGTGGGCGTACCCTGGCCCGGCAGCTCGGCCGTCTCGAGGTTGCGGCAACTGGGTCCGGCGCGAATACCATGAAGGCGAGCATCAGGCCCAGCTTCGAAAACGGGCTCACAGGCCTTGCCTCACACACTACGCATCATGGGGAGGTCGAACCTGCGAACGCCGGCGCCGACAGGCCTCGGAGCAGTAACGCACCTCGTCCCAGCAACGCGCCCATTTGCGTCGCCAGGCAAACGGCCGCCCGCAGACCGTACAGGTCTTGTGCGGGAGATGGGGCTTGGCGTGGGCCACGGCGAGGTCAGCGATCCGGACGGCACAGGCCGTCCGCACAGCGCGAACGCCAGCGATAGCGCGCAAACAACCGGTAGACCGCATCCATCATCCAGACCACCGGCGGCAGACGGTGCAGCACCGCACCCATCCAGCGGTAATACGGCAGATGGCGCCAGACCAGCACAAAGGCCCAGGCCCCACTGCGCACCTGCCCATCCGGCGCGATCGCGTGCATGCGCTGCATGGCCTGCTCCCATTCGATGCCCCGGGCCGCGAGCGGCTCGGCATCGGCGTGGATGTCGCGCCAGTCGACCGCCGCGGCCGTATCCAGGCGCTGGTAATGGCCGATCTCCCGCCGGCACAGCGGGCAACCGCCGTCAAAGAACACAATCGGGCGCCCCGGCGCCGGCAGCGTCTCAGGCATGGCCCACAGGCCCCATCTGACGATGCTGGGCCTCGGACAGGGAACGCAGCGCCCGCTCCACGACATCGCGTGCCAGCCCGCGGGTCATATCCGGATCGGCGGGGATCATCTCGGTGCGCACCGCCAGCGCCATCGCAAGCGCCTGCAGGACGTCGCCATTGCAGGTGTCACCGAGGATCCCGATCTCGTGGTCCAGGGTCTCGGTCAGACGGTCCAGAAGCTGCTGCACGCGCACGGCCGAGCCAGTCTCGGGGTGCAGGCGAAATTCGAAGGAAACGGCCTCGCCACTCGGCGTGGTGTAGCGGTAGGGCAACAGTTCCATGGCTCTACTCCTTCACGGTTCGCGAATTCGGGTTGTGGTGCCGATCAGACCCGGCCCTCTCGGGAGCCACAAGCGCGTTGTGCGGAAAACGATCCGACCGCCTGCACACACGCCCTTTTCAATGCCTCCTATTATGTCTTTGGCCATGAAAACCGCGAACAGTTCGCCCGCGACGGGCATTTCCGCGCCACTCCTGCGCGGCGCGTGCGCGCGGTATGCTATGCCCGTCATGAAACGCCACCCTGTCCGCTCCCCCGCCCCCTGCCGGGTCACAGTCCCGAGGATCACCTGATGGCACGCAATCGCCAGCCGCGGTGTCCTCTGCTGTGCTGGGCGCTGGCTCTGATCACCGCACTGCTCGGCCTGATCGCGGGCGCAATGATCGCACTGGTGTTGCTGTTCGCCCGGGTCGACCCACCCTACGGCATGGCCATGGTCTGGGCGACGGACTGGCAGACGGCCTCGCGACTGCGGCCCGAATGGCAACGACTCGACGATTTGCCGCGTCACCTGATGCTTGCCGTGATCGCAGCGGAAGATCAGCAGTTTCCGCTGCACCGTGGCTTCGACTGGGACTCCGTACGCGAGGCGGTCGACAACCATGTCGCCCGCGGGGACCGCCTGCGCGGCGCCAGCACCATCAGCCAGCAGACCGCCAAGAACCTGTTCCTCTGGCATAACCGCTCGTGGTTCCGCAAGACCCTGGAAGCCGGACTGACCGCGACCATGGAAGCCATCTGGCCCAAGCGGCGGATCCTGGAAATCTATCTTAACCTCGCCGAATTCGGGCCCGGGATCTACGGCATCGAACATGCCGCACAGCATTATTTCGGGCGACCGGCGCGCGAACTCGACCGTCAGCAGTCCGCCCGGCTCGCCGCGATGCTGCCGGCACCGGGGCTGTACAACCCGGTGAACCCCGGTCCGCGCATGACCCGGCGCACCCAATGGGTGGAACAACAGATGCGACAACTCGGCATCGCCTGGCTGGACCCGATGCTGCTCGAGTAGCCCGCATTGAGCATGTCCCTGCCGCGCCGTTAAGCTAGAGAATTGCCAATTGCGACCGGTGTTTGTCCGTTACCCCCGAGATGGCCGCCTGACCGGCCCCCGTCGCGTCCGGAGTCGTACACACAGGACCCGGTCCACGACCGCCGCTGCGCTCCGAATCGCCTGTCCACACCCGAGGTCTGCCGTGTTCCAGTCCCGTTCGACGCCGTTTGCCTTTATCCGTCTGCTGCCCTTGCTCCTTGGGCTGTTCCTGCTGTCCTGGGGCACAGCCACCGCACAGGCAGAGGATACCCGGGACCTGCACGACGCCTTGATCGAGGCGCTGGAAAACGAAGAGGCGCGCGAACGCCTGCTGGAGACACTGCGCGCCGAGCGCGCTGACCCCGGGGCACCGACCGCCGCCCATGACGCTGCGGTGGCGGACCCCGCGGACACGGTATCCTTGCCACGGCAGGTCGCAGAATTCACCCAGGCCCTGGCCGAAGGCACCGTAGCCGAGATCCGCACGCTGGGCGCGATCACCACCGATATCGGGACCACACTGCGCGCAGTGGAGCTCGGCACCCTGGGGGCCGGGGTGCTGGACCTCGTCATCCTCATCGCCTTCACCATCGCCGTATTCCTGGTCCTGCGCCATTTCGGCAGCCCGGTCTTCGCCGGACTTGACCGCTGGGTGATCAACTCGTCAAAGCACTACCACCTGTTGCGAGCCCTTCCCGCGGTGTTGCTGGCGGCGATCGTGGATTTCCTGGTTGTCCTGCTGGCCTGGGTAGCCGGTTACGGGCTGGCCCTGTTCGTCCTCGGGGATTCCGGCGAGATGCTCACTCGGCATTCGCTTTTCCTGAATGCCTTCCTGCTGATCGAGGTCACCAAGGCGGCCCTGCGCCTGATCTTCGCAACCCGTTACCAGGGCCTGCGACTCCTGCCAATGGCCAGCGACGAGGCCGCCTACTGGAATGCGTGGCTGGCGCGTCTGGTCTCCTACATCGGCTACGGTCTCCTGCTGCTGGTACCCATCACCAACAACCATATCTCCACCGAGGCCGGCCGTTCGCTCGGCCTGCTGGTGATGCTGACCGCCTTCTTCTATGCCGCGGTCATCATCCTGCAGAATCGCCAGCGCGTGCACGACCGCCTGCTGCGGGTCGCCAATCAGGCCGGATTCGCGTTTACCCGGATCACCCTGTCGTTGCTGGCAAACAGCTGGCACTGGATCGCCCTGCTGTACTTCCTGACCCTGGCAGTCGTCAGCATCACGCGTCCCGAAGATGCCCTGCCCTTCATAGCCAAGGCCACCGGCCAGACGCTGCTGGCGGTGTTCATAGGCGTGTTTGTCGCCAACCTGCTGACCCAGATCATTGGCCGCGCGATCCGGGTGCCCGCCGAAACCCGCGAGAAATTCCCGCTGCTGGAGGCACGCCTGAACGCCTACGTGCCGAAGGCCCTGAAGACCATGCGCCTGCTGATCCTGCTGACCGTCCTGGCCGTGATCGCGGATGCCTGGGGCATCTTCAACCTGGCGACCTGGCTGGGTTCCGAGACCGGCATGTGGGTGGTTGGAACCGTGATCTCGGTCGCGCTGATCCTCGTCGGGGCCCTGACCATCTGGCTGGTATTTGCCAGCTGGGTCGAGCACCGCCTGAACCCAAATACCGGTGACGGGGAACCCGGCGCCCGCGAGAAGACCCTACTGACCCTGTTCCGCAACGCCATCGCGATCGCGTTGACCGTCGTAACCGTGATGGTGGTGCTGGCCGAGATCGGCATCAACATCGGCCCCCTGCTGGCGGGGGCCGGGGTGCTGGGCCTCGCAGTCGGGTTCGGCGCCCAGAAACTCGTGCAGGACATCATCACCGGCGTGTTCATCCAGCTCGAAAAGGCCATCAACACCGGCGACATCGTGACCGTGGCCGGCACCACCGGCACGGTCGAAAAACTGACCATCCGCTCGTTGGGCCTGCGCGACCTGTCGGGCACCTACCACCTCATCCCGTTCTCCTCGGTGGATGCGGTGTCCAACTACATGCGCGAATTCGCCTACCACGTTGGCGAATACGGCGTGGCCTACCGCGAGGACATCGACGAGGTCATCGTGCGTCTGCGCGAGGCATTCGAAGAGCTCAAGACCGATCCGGAACACGGCCCCAACATCCTCGAGGAGATGGAGGTACACGGCGTGACCGCGCTGGCCGACAGCTCGGTGAATGTACGCATCCGCATCAAGACCCTGCCGGGGTTCCAATGGTCACTGGGCCGCGCATTCAACCGCCTGGTCAAGAAACACTTCGACGCCGCCGGCATCGAGATCCCGTTCCCGCACCAGACGGTCTACTTCGGTCAGGAGAAAGACGGCAGTGCCCCCCCGGCGCACCTGCATGTGATCGAATCCGTGGCGGAAGGCCAAGAAGACGAGCATGACTACTCGCGCGACCGTCGTGCCCGTCCCAACCCGAGGCACAAGGGCGACTACGATGAGGGTGACGAATAGGCTGCGATTGCAGGTGCATGATACGGCCACCCTGCGTGTCGGTTCTTTTCGCGCAGTCGGCATTCGGGAGACCATATCAGCATGCGTCTGCTGATCCTGCTCGTCCCGCTGCTGCTGCTCGCCGCCTGGGCCCCTGGCTGGTGGGTGCGTCGCACCATGAAGAAATACCACCATCCGGCGAACCGCTACGACGGCACCGGTGCGGAACTCGCACGAGAAATGCTCGACCGCCATGGCCTGGACCAGGTAGCCGTGGAGCCCACCCGGAGCGGAGACCACTACGACCCGAGCACACGCGCAGTGCGCCTGTCCCCGGAAAACCACGACGGGCGTTCCCTCACCGCGATCACCGTGGCCGCGCACGAAGTCGGCCATGCCGTACAGCATGCCCGGGGGTACGCCCCGCTGCGCATGCGCGGCACCCTGGTCGGCATGACCCGCTACGGGCAGCAACTGGGCGCCTGGCTGCTGATCGCCATTCCGTTCATCACCCTGATTACCCGCCATCCCGCCCCGGGCATCCTGTTCTTCCTCGCGGGCGTGCTGTCCATGGGGCTGGCCGCACTGGTGCACTTCATCACCCTGCCCACCGAGCTGGATGCCAGCTTCCGGCGTGCGATGCCGATGCTGCGCGCCGGCAATTACCTGCACCCGCCCGACTACCCGCATGCCGAGCGTATCCTCAAGGCGGCGGCCTACACGTACTTGTCGCAGTCCCTGATGAGCCTGCTGAACATCGCCTCGTGGTTCCGCTACCTACGCCGTTGAACGCAACAGCCGCCATACACTGCCCGCTGTGCGACCGGCCCAGTCGACCGTTCTATCACCGCGGTCCCCGCGACCCCGCGCCCGGTGACTATCGTCGCTGCCATCACTGCGGCCTGATTACACTGGAACGCGCCCGCTGGCTTCCGCGAGATGCAGAACATGCCTATTACCGCACCCACGAAAATCGCCCGGATGATCAGGGCTACCGCGCACACCTGGAACGCCTGATCGCGCCCCTGTGCCGAACCATACCCGCCCCCGCCACCGGCCTGGACTGGGGCTGCGGACCACAACCCGTGCTCGCCAGCCTGCTGCGCGCTCGCGGCTACACACTGGAGGTCTGGGATCCTGCATTCGCCCCGCAGCGGCCCCGCCCACCCGCCGCTGGCTGGGACTTCATCAGCTGCACCGAGGTCCTGGAGCACCTGCACCACCCCCGGGAAACCCTGTCCGAGCTGGTCGCCGCGCTCGTGCCCGGTGGCATCCTCGCCGTGATGACCGAATGGCCCCCAACCGCAGCCGGGTTCCGGTACTGGCATTACCGTCGTGACCCCACCCACGTCGCCTTTTACGGGCCCGGCACCCTTAGCTGGATTGCCAAACAACTGGACTGCACACTAGAACTGCCGGCCCCGGACATCGCCCTGTTCAGGCGTTCGGGCACCCCCGCGGGCGACACCCCGCTCACGGCCCGCACACGCCCGCCACAGGGCGACGCGGCATGGACCGGTCAGGCTTGTTAAGCTGCGGTTAAGTCCCATTCACCTACCATCAGTTCGAATTTCACCAGGAGTCAGCTTATGAAGATTCATTCCCGATCCTTCGCCGCCCTTTTTGCTGCGGCCGCATTGGCCCTGGCCAGCCCGCTCGCCATGGCGCAGGGTACGGGCCAGGCCGGCAACCCACAGATGGAAATGCAGCAACTGCAGCAAACACTGGCGGAAACCCAGCAGCGCGCCATCGAGAACAATCCGGGCCTGGAAGAACAAGGCGAAGCTCTGGAAGCCCTCGTGCTTGAAAAGATGGAATCTGCCGGTTACCAGCCGCGCCGCGACCTGGAAACCCTGCAAGCGGCCGAAGAACGCCTGCGTGATCCGAATCTGAGTAGCGAGGAGCAGCAGCAGATCTTCCAGTCCGAAGAGGTGCAGCGCGCCCAGGTCAACCTGCAGGAAGCCCAGCAGGCAGTCGCCCAGGACGACGAGATCCTGGAGGCACAGGCTGCCCTGCGTGACGACTTGATCTCCGCCATGCGCCAGGAAAACGCCAACATCGACGAGGTCCTCCAGCGCATGCAGGCCCTGCAGCAACAGCAGCAGATGCAGCAGTAAGCGGGGCAATCCGACCCGGCGTTCCCGGGGCACACGCCGGGTCCGGAATGGACCGACTGTACCGAGGGAGAGCCCGCTCTCCCTCGGTACATCGTTTCCTCCAGGGATCTCGAGAGGCCGAACCCGACAGCCCCCGGTTTGTAGCGTCAGCGCCTGGCCCGACCCCGCGGGGTCGGGCTTTTTAATGCCCGGACACCTGTCGAAACCGGACCAGGGAGACGCTGATTGAATCGCACGTCCGCGCTCGAGTCGCTTTTGCGTGCGTTTAATGCGCGGTGACGGCCGTGCAGTCACTCTGCTACAGGTGAACCGCAACGCTGTGCGCGCGCCCGTTGTTGATCAAAAACGGGCGGCCGAGCCCCTGCTTTCACTGGCTTGTGGGGTTGGTGCCCCCTGATTCTGAATGAATATGGCCCGAGCCTGCGTTGCGCCCCGAATCCATCAGAAACGGGCGGGTAGAACCACTACCCGCTGTTTGAGGCGCCTTGTCTCGGAACGCTTGTCTCCAGAAACTGGCGGGCACCCACGCGGACGTGCGATTCAATCAGTGTCTCCCTGGTGGGCCAGGCGGAAAGTTCGGTAACCGATCGCTTCGCCAGAAGTGCCGGCGCGGCCCTGGGCAAGTTTGAAACAGGATGGCTGTTCCAGCACTGGCCCGCCTTGCTCCGGCACTTGTGGCTGAGCTCCATCGTCACCGCACTTCCCGCCTGGCCCACCCGATGAGCAAACGGTCGCTGCCGGCGGCTCATCCCTGTACCACAGGGCAGCGCCGATCCATCGGCTCCCCCTGCGCCCGGAGTCAGTCCAGCCGCCCGCTGGCCTCCATCAGTGCCCGCATGGCCACGGTTTGATCCGCCGGCAACTGCGACCAGTCGAAACGCCACCTCCAGTTCGCATCCGTGACCGTCCCCGGCAGGTTCATCCGCGCCTCCGAACCCAGCTGCAGGACATCCTGCATCGGGAGAATCGCCAGTCGTGCCGGCGAGCGGCAGGCCGCCCGCAGCATCGGCCAGGGCATCTCGTTGGCCTCGCCGGCATCCAGTGTCGCAATCACGTGCTGTTGCATCGGCGCGTCCAGACTGTGGAACCATCCCAGCGTGGTGTCATTGTCATGGGTGCCGGTATACACCGCGCTCAGCTCGTCATGGTTGACCGGCAGATAGGGGTTGTCGGGACCGCCCTCGAACGCAAACTGCAGGATGCGCATCCCGGGCAGATCAAAGCGCAGACGCAGCGCCGTGACCTCGGGTGTGATTACGCCCAGATCTTCCGCCAGCAGCGGTAACGCCCCCAGGCGACCCTCCAGACACTCGAAGAACGCCTCTCCCGGACCCGCTACCCAGTGGCCGCCGGTCGCATCGGGTTCGTCCGCCGGGATCGCCCAGCTGGATTCGAAGCCGCGAAAGTGATCAATGCGCACGGCGTCGACGGTCTCCAGGGTCCAGCGCATGCGCTCCACCCACCAGTCGTAGTCGCGCGCCTGCAGTCGGTCCCAGCGATAATGCGGGTTGCCCCAGCGCTGCCCTGTCGCGGAAAAGTAGTCCGGCGGCACACCGGCCACCGTCAGCGGATGACCGGTCGCATCCAGATCGAACAGATCGCGGTGGGCCCAGACCTCGGCGGAATCATGGGCCACAAAGATCGGCATGTCGCCCAGGATCATGATGTCACGGGCACGGGCATATTCGCGCACATCCTGCCACTGATCGAACAACACGAACTGGGCAAAGCGTACGGCCTCCAGCGCCTCTGCGGCATCCCGCTGCAGCGCAGCCAGCGCGCCCGACTCGCGGTCCCGCCGCGTCTGCGGCCATTCCCACCACGGGCGGCCACCTTCCTGCTCCCGAATTACCACAAAGCGCGCAAAATCATCCAGCCACACCGGCCCCTGGGCATCACAAAAGGCCTGATAGGCCTGCGCCCAGCCATCCGGCGCCTGCGCCAGGCCGGCGCGCGCCCGGTACAACGCCTCCGCCACCGGGACATCCAGATCGCCCAGGCCCGCACGTTCGGTCAGCCGCTCCCGGTCAATCATGCGGACATCACCGGCAAACGCGGAGATGCTGGCGTAGGGCGAGCCGTCCGCCTGTGGCGGGTGTAGCGGCAGGATCTGCCACAGTCCAAAACCCGCGTCACAGGCCCAGTCGATGAAACGCAGGGCCTCGACACCCAGCGTCCCCACCGTAGCCGGACCCGGTAGCGAGGTCGGATGCAACAGCACGCCGGCACGCCGACGCTGCATCAGGGGATTGGCGTGCTCGCTTCCGTCCTCCATCACCTATTGCCCCTTGCGCATGGTGCCGCCAGCGGCCGGGTCACCCCCGCCAACTGAAAGGACTTCGCCGAGCGAATCGGGCACGTCCAGGTCGGCCAGCTGGTACAACCGTGCCAGGTGCCGCCGGTACAACTGCTCGAAATCGCTCACGGAACCTGCCGGGTTGTACTCACCAAACCACCAACACCAGTCGGATCCCTCGCAAACGGCAAGCTGTCGCCGCAGCTCCGGGGTATCCAGGGAAGGATGTTGCGCAACCGCCTGGCTCACCGCCGTCCAGGCCTCGATGAGGCGATCCCAGCCAAGATTCTTGTCGCGATCGCCGATCCAGGTGGAGAAGGTGCCGTATACCCAGGACCCCGCCACCAGATCGGGCAATTCGCCGCGATCGGCCCGCGGGCCGCTACGCTCGCAGACATCGGAGAAGGTACACAGGTTCAGGCGCGGATTGACCGCCAGTCTTTCGTACAGCGCACGCAGAAAATGGAAACCGTTCTCCGGGTAATACTCCCACGCATTCTCGCCATCCAGGATCACGGTGACCACGCCACCCTGGGGCGAAACGGCGGCAATGTTTTCCAGGTGATGCACGAAATCCCCGACCGCGTCGTCGGCATGCCATTCGGCGTAGCGAAACCCGATGGCATCGGAGAGCCCGTCGTCGCGGAAGAACAGCTCGATTTCCGAATCCTGCAGCCGATACGGCCGGTGCAACCAGCCCTCCTGTGCTGCGGAACCGGTATGTGACTCCGCGGTCTGCCCCGCCGCGGCCAGGCTGTTGCCGAGGACGGTCTGCCCGCTGGCCGTCCAGCAGATATCGTAGTCATCCAGCAGGCGCACCGTGGCCGCACTGAGACTGCCCTCCGACGGCCAGCACCCCCGGGGCCGGAATCCGAAATGCTTCTCGAAGACCTCCAGCCCGCGTTCGATATGCCAGCGCACCCGGGCCTCGCCATCGGGATAGCCCGGGGCCTCGGGCAGCGCCACGTCGGGCATCGCCTCGCGCGCGGAGCGCAGGTCCAGCAACAGCGGCATGATCGGATGGGCATAGGGGGTAAACGAGAGCTCCACGCGACCCTGTTGCGCCAGCTCGCGATAACGCGGCAGGATCGCCTTCACCTCGTCGCGGATCACCCTGAGCAGACGCGAACGCACATCGCGGTTGAAGCTGGTATCGGTCTTCAACCAACCCTGTACTTCGGGGTGGGCGCGACGCACCGTCTCTCCCAGCCAGGCCAGGTGGTAGCAGGTGGCCAGGTCCTGGAAGTAGCGGTTATCCAGATGGTTCAGCAGGATCGGGTCTTCCAGCGCCTGCCGCGCCAGGGCCGCCAGACGGTCGAACAGCGGAAAAGGCTCGATCATGCGCGGGGCGTGCGCACGCAGACACACACGCAGGATCTCGCGCCGTTGCTCGGGCTCCACCGGGACAATGTCCATCTGCAGCAGATCCAGGACAGGATCGCCGAAACTGCAGCGGTTGCCAATGCCGGACGCCAGACGCTCGGAGTAGTCGGCAATCTGTTCCAGCAGGATGGGGGCGAAGTTGACGACCGCGCGTGCCTGAGGACAGGCCTCCAGATGCGCCGCCATGTCGGTGTAGTCCTTCAGTGCGTGCAGGTAAGTCCACGGCAGCACGTACTCCCCGGCCCCGGAGTCGAAGTACTGCGGCTGGTGCATGTGCCAGCACAGCACCACGTCCAGTTGCGGGTTCTGAGGGGCCAGCGCGGTACTGTCCGATTCAGCGGACATGGTGCGTCGCCTGTCCGAGCATCTCCGGCGTAACGACCCGCACCCCGTTCGGCGAGACGAAGTAATCGCGGGCATCGGCCTCGTCGTCGACCCCGATCGTGGTCCCGTCCGGGATGTTGCAGCCCTTGTCGATCACCGCCTTGCGGATCACGCAGTTCTCGCCGACGGTCACGCTTGGCAGGATCACCGAGTCCTCCACCGTGGCACAGGCGTTGACCTGAACATTGGAGAACAGCAGCGAGTGCCGCACGGTACTCCCGGAAATGATGCAGCCCCCGGAAACCATGGAGTCGATCGCCACGCCCCGGCGATCATCGTCGTCAAAGACGAACTTGGCCGGCGGCAGCTGCTCCTGGTAGGTCCAGATCGGCCAGTTGGAATCGTACAGGTTGAGTTCGGGCGTCACCCCGATCAGCTCCAGATTCGCCTCCCAGTACGAGTCGATCGTCCCCACGTCACGCCAGTAACCCTGACGCACCCCGTGCTCGTCGCGGAACGGGTAGGCCATCACCTGATAGCGGTCAATAATGCCGGGGATGATGTCCTTGCCGAAGTCATGCGAGGAAAAGGTATCGTCCGCGTCCTTGATCAGCTGCTCGAACAGGAACCTGGTATTGACCACGTAGATCCCCATGGAGGCCAGCGAATGCGTCTCGCTGCCCGGGATCGGGGCCGGGTCCTCCGGTTTCTCGGCAAACGAGGTAATGCGATTGCGTGCATCCACCCCCATCACGCCGAAGGCCCTGGCACGCGCGCGCTCGACCTCCAGGCAGCCCACGGTCATGTCGGCGCCACTCTCCACGTGGAAGGCGATCATCTGACCATAGTCCATCTTGTAGATATGGTCTCCGGCCAGGATCAACACATAGCTCGGATTGTGCTGGCGGATGATGTCGATGTTCTGATAGACCGCATCGGCGGTACCGGCATACCAGGAGGTCTCGATCCGCTGCTGTGCCGGGAGCATCTCGATGAACTCGCCGAATTCACCGCGCAGAAAGCTCCAGCCCCGCTGCATGTGCTGGATGAGCGAGTGCGCCTTGTACTGCGTCACCACCGCCACCTGACGGATGCCGGAATTGATACAGTTGGACAACGGGAAATCGATAATCCGGAATTTGCCCCCGAAGGGTACGGCCGGCTTGGCGCGCCACAGGGTCAGTTGTTTGAGACGCGAACCACGTCCTCCCGCCAGAATCAGGGCCAGGGTCTCCCGAGTCAGGCGGCTGACGTAACGTTGCGATTGCGGATTCATGCACCCATCCTTGCAAGGTCGTGTTGTACTGGGGAAGTCGGCACCGGATCCGACCGACACCGCAGGAACCTGTTCGGCCCGTCCAGCCTGAATCCCGCCGTCCCACCATCGAAAACGCGAGATTGATCCGAGTATGGCAATAGCCCCCGACAAATGCACCCGTTCCGTCGCCGATTCGCTGGAGCGTCTGGCCACGGCCCGGCTCCATAATCCGCACGCTGTGCTCGGCCGTCATCTGGCGGGGCCACAAACCGTCTGCTATCGAGCCTGGCTACCCCATGCAACCGGTGCCTCCATCACGCTGTGCGATGGCCGCCATGACACCCTCGCGGCCGCGCCCGATCACCCCGGCGTGTTCCTGTGGCAGGGACCAGACGCCGAACTTCCCGCCCACCCCGTGCTCACCTGGACGCCGGCGCAGGATGTGACGGCGATCGAACGGGTGGACCCCTGGTCCTTCACTCCCGACCTCCCCGACTTCGACCGTCACCTGTTCGCCGAGGGCCGACACTGGCACGCCCACCGCATACTCGGCGCCCATCCGCTGACCCGCGACGGCATCGACGGCGTGCGCTTCGCCGTCTGGGCGCCGAACGCCGAACGCGTATCGGTAGTGGGTGACTTCAACCACTGGGACGGACGCTGCCACCCCATGACGGTCCACCCCGGTTGTGGCATCTGGGAACTGTTCATTCCGGGACTGTCTGCGGAAACGCTGTACAAATTCGAGATCCGCAACCGCGACCACGGCACCCTGCACCTGAAGACGGACCCCTACGCCCGAGCCTACCAGCAGCGCCCGGAGACCGCCGCGCGCATCCGTCCGTCCAGCACTTATGCCTGGGCAGACGACGACTGGATGCAGGACCGCGACCCGGATGCCTGGAAACACCGCCCGATGAGCATCTACGAGGTGCACCTGGGCTCCTGGCAGCGCAGCCCGGAAGGCCAGTGGCCGAATTACCGCGAGCTGGCCGAGCGCCTGGTGCCATACGCCCGCGACATGGGCTTCACCCATATCGAACTGCTCCCGGTGACCGAACACCCCTTCGACGGTTCCTGGGGCTACCAGAGCACCGGGTTTTTCGCCCCGACCTCGCGCTTCGGCGACCCGGACGACTTCCGTTATCTGGTCGATCAGGCGCACCAGGCCGGGCTTGGCGTAATCCTCGACTGGGTGCCCGGTCACTTCCCGCGCGACGACTTTGCGCTGGCCCGCTTCGACGGCACTGCGCTGTACGAACACGCGGACCCGCGCATCGGCGAGCATCGCGGCTGGGGCACACTGATCTTCAACTACTCCCGCCCCGAGGTGCGCAACTTCCTGCTCTCCAGCGCGTTGTGCTGGGTGGAGGACTTCCACATCGACGGCCTGCGCGTCGATGCCGTCGCCTCCATGCTGTACCGCGACTACGACCGCGAGCCGCACGACTGGCTGCCCAACATCCATGGCGGCAACGAGAACCTGGAGGCCATCGACTTCCTGCGCCACCTGAACGAGACCGTACAGACCGCGCATCCGGGTGTCGTGATGATCGCCGAGGAATCGACCGCCTGGCCCGGTGTCAGCCGCCCACCGTCCATGGGCGGGCTCGGCTTCACCATGAAATGGAACATGGGCTGGATGCACGACAGCCTGACCTACTTCGGCATGGACCCGATCTACCGCTCGCATCACCACGGGCAACTCACCTTCGGCCAGCTCTACGCCTACAGCGAGAATTTCGTGCTGCCGTTCTCGCACGACGAGGTGGTCCACGGGAAACGCAGCCTGCGCGGACGCATGCCCGGCAACGAATGGGAACAGTTCGCCAATCTGCGCCTGCTGTTCGCCTGGCAGTGGCTGCACCCGGGCAAAAAGCTGCTGTTCATGGGGCAGGAGTTTGGCCAGGGTCCGGAATGGGCCGAGGATCGCGAGCTGGACTGGTACGTGCTGCAGTATCCGCTGCACCAGGGGCTGCAGGCGCTGGTAAGCGATCTGAACCGGGTCTACCGCGAGCAACCGGCGCTGCATGCGCGCGAGTTCGAACCGGACGGCTTCGCCTGGCTGGACTGCGACGACGCCGAGCACTCGACCCTCAGCTTCCTGCGCCGCGACGACCACGGTCGTGAATGCCTGGTGATACTGAACCTGACCCCGATGGAGCGCCCGGCCTACCCGGTCCCGGCACCGCATACCGGCAACTGGCGGGTCATCATGAATACCGATGCCGAGGCCTATGGCGGCGCCTCGCGCGGCCCGGCCCAGGCGCATGCGGAACCGGTCGAGCGCAGGGGATTCCCGGCCACGCTGTACCTGCACCTGCCACCGCTGGCCGCCCTACTGCTGGAACCCGTCGACTAGCCCTCGCGTACTCAGGCTTCCGGGCGCAGGTGGGGGAACAGCAGCACGTCACGGATCGAGGCGCTGTCGGTCAGCAGCATTACCAGGCGGTCGATGCCGATGCCCTCGCCCGCCGTGGGCGGCAGGCCGTATTCCAGGGCACGGATGTAGTCGGCGTCATAGTGCATCGCCTCGTCGTCACCGGCGTCCTTCTCCGCGACCTGAGCCTGGAAGCGCTCGGCCTGGTCCTCGGGGTCGTTGAGCTCGGAGAAGCCGTTGGCGATCTCGCGCCCGCCGACGAACAGCTCGAAACGGTCGGTCACGAACGGGTCGCGGTCGTTGCGCCGCGCCAGCGGCGAGACCTCAGTCGGATAGGCGGTGATGAAGGTCGGGTGACGCAGTTTGTTCTCGGCGGTGTACTCGAAGATCTCGGTCCACAGCTTGCCGAGCCCGAAGCTCTGCTTGATCGGGATCTCCAGGCGCTCGCAGTGGGCGCGCACCTTGTCGATGTCGGCCAGGTCCTCGCTGCTGATCTCCGGGTTATGCTCGAGGATTGCCTCGCGCACGGTCATACGGGTGAACGGCTGGCCGAAGTCGTAGGTCTCGCCCTGATACTCGATGGCGGTCGTGCCCAGCACGTCCTCACACAGCCCGCGCAGCAGCGTCTCGGTGCGGTCCATCAGCGCGTGGTAGTCCACGAACGCCTCGTAGAACTCGAGCATGGTGAACTCGGGGTTGTGCCGGGTGGACAGCCCCTCATTGCGGAAATTGCGGTTAATCTCGAAGACCTTCTCGAAGCCGCCGACGACCAGGCGCTTCAGATACAGCTCCGGCGCGATGCGCAGGTACAGTGGCATGTCCAGCGCATTGTGGTGGGTGGCGAACGGCCGCGCGGTCGCACCCCCGGGGATCACCTGCATCATCGGGGTCTCCACCTCGATGAAGTCCTCGCCCTCGAAGTACTCGCGGATGTAGCGCACGATCCGGGTGCGGGTGCGGAACAGCTCGCGGCTGTCCGGGCTGGTGATCAGGTCCACGTAGCGCTGGCGGTAGCGCTGTTCCTGATCGGTCAGGCCATGGAACTTCTCCGGCAGCGGGCGCAGGCTCTTGGTCAGCAGGCGCAGCTCGTCCAGATGGACCGTCAGCTCCCCGGTCTTCGTCTTGAACAGCGTGCCCTGCCCGCCAATGATGTCGCCGAGATCCCACTGCTTGAACGCCGGGTAGACACCCTCCGGCAGGCGGTCACGCTCCGCGAACAACTGGATATCCCCCGACTGGTCGCGCAGACGCACGAAACTCGCCTTACCCATCACGCGCTTGCCGATCATGCGCCCGGCCACGGTCACGCGGATCCCCTGCCCCTCCAGCGTCTCGCCTTCAGTGTCGTCATGCGCGGCGTGCAGCTTGGCCGCCAGGGCGTCACGGCGGAAGTCATTGGGGAAGGCCGGGCCGGCTGCGCGCAGCTCGTTCAGCTTGGCGCGGCGCTGTGCGATCAGCTTGTTTTCGTCGGTAATCTCGGTCATCGGGAATCCGGTTAAAAGAAAGCGTTACAGCCCACTCTTCAGGCTGGCTTCAATGAACTGATCCAGGTCGCCGTCGAGCACGGCCTGGGTATTGCCGACCTCCACGCTGGTGCGCAGATCCTTGATCCGCGACTGGTCGAGCACATAGGAGCGGATCTGGCTGCCCCAGCCGATATCGGACTTGGCGTCCTCGGCCGCCTGCTTCTCGGCGTTGCGCTTCTGGATCTCCATCTCGTACAGCTTGGCCTTCAACTGCTTCATCGCCGTATCGCGGTTCTTGTGCTGCGAGCGATCGTTCTGGCAGGCCACCACAATGCCGGAGGGCTCGTGGGTGATACGGATCGCGGACTCGGTCCGGTTGACATGCTGCCCGCCCGCCCCGGAGGCGCGGTAGGTATCCACGCGCAGATCGGCCGGGTTGATCTCGATCTCGAAGCTGTCGTCCACCTCCGGCGAGGCGAACACCGAGGCGAACGAGGTGTGCCGACGATTCCCGGAATCAAACGGCGACTTGCGCACCAGGCGGTGCACCCCGGTCTCGGTGCGCAGCCAGCCAAAGGCGTACTCCCCCTCGATGCGCACGGTCGCGCTCTTGATCCCGGCGACCTCGCCCTCGGAGAGCTCGATGATCTCGGTCTTGAAGCCGTGGTTCTCGGCCCAGCGCAGGTACATGCGCAGCAGGATATTGGCCCAGTCCTGGGCCTCGGTGCCGCCGGAGCCGGCCTGGATATCCAGATAGGCATTGGCCTCGTCCATCTCGCCGGAGAACATGCGCCGGAACTCCAGCGCCTCGACCCGCGCGGTCAGGGCAGCGACATCGGCCTCCACCGCGGATGCGGTCTCGGCATCCGCGTCGGCCTCGGCCATCTCCAGCAGGTCGCGGCTGTCATCCAGCTGCGTGCCAATCTCGCGGATGTTGACGACGATGTTCTCGAGCTGGGCGCGTTCCTTGCCCAGCGCCTGCGCCCGCTCCGGGTCGTTCCAGATATCCGGATTTTCCAGCTCGCGCTGGACCTCTTCTAGGCGTTCTTCCTTGACCGGATAGTCAAAGATACCCCCTAAGGCCTTCCAGGCGGCCTCTCAGGTCATCAATCTGGGCATACAGCGCGTTCAGTTCCATGGCAGTTCCGTCCGGTGCCGCGGCACAACCGCAGCGCCCCGTTCTGTGGCGAGAAAAGCCGCGCAGTATAACACCCGCAGCACGGTTCAGGGCCTGCGCGGCCGCCGCCAGAAAGCCAGCAGATCACCACGGCCGAGCACAAGAGACCCCGGTCCGGTCCCTGCCTCTGCCTGAGGGTCGATGAATTCCAGCATCGTGAGCTGGCCGCGCAGCAACCCCGGCAACCGCGGACCCACCACCTCCGTGGCCACCGATTCCAGCAGCTCCAGCCGCCGCTCGGGAATCGGTGGCGCCGCCAGCGCATCAACCACCACCACGGTATCACCCTGCTCCGCGGGGGCCGCGGCCGGATCGGCCTGCCAGTCGAGCCCCGCGCCCGCGGCCAGCCACCGCCCCAGCGCGCCGCCCCCGCAGACGCGGCTTGCTGCGCGCGCCGCGCCCGGCTGTCCGGGCGACCACAGCCACAGGCCGTGAACGGCCCCGCGTCCATCCCGTTCCCGCTGCAGGTTCACCGGATGCTGGAACCAGGCCATCTGCAGGCCTGTGGTCAGCACCTGCAACCGCCGCGCGGCCTCGCTACGCAAAGGGGGCGCAGACATCGCCTGCCCCAGGCCCAATGACGGGGGCACGCCGCCCACCTCACCTTCCGCATCCATGCACAGCTCCCACAACCCGTCCGCGGCCACTACCAACCGGGCACCGGCAGCCTCGAGTTCGGGCTGTGCAGCCGCCCACAGCGCCTCGCGTTCGGACTCCGCGACCGCATCCACCGGATGCGCGACCAGATCCTTCATCCCCGGTGTCAACTGGACCGGCTGGGCCAGCCAGGTCCGCGCTCCCCCGCCTTGCGGCCGATACCCAAGCCTTTCGGCCAGAACCGCCTCCCAGCCCGGCGCCGCTCCGGAATCTCCGGAAGCCCGCGCGCGCCCCAGCCAGCGGGCCAGACGCCGCACCGGGCGCGATGGCTCACCCACGGTTGTCCTCGGTGCCGCCCACAGGCCAGGGAGCAGCACGATCATCCGCCTGTCCGTCCCGTCACCAGTCATTGATCGGACCCGACGCGTCCCCTCGGCCTATCCTGTTCCTGCACCGGGTCGTTTTCCATACCCGGCGTGGGCCAGCCCTCGTCCTTATAGGGAAACCGGATATGGCCATAGCGCAGTACCAACACGGCACCGGCAAGGATCAGGACGCCCGTGGTAACCGCGATGAGTTCCCAGACATCCATCTCCTTCATGTCGATGATCACGTAGCGCGCCAGTGCGACGATCGCGATATAGATCGGCAGGCGAACCGGCAGGCGTCCGGATTGCAGGTAGATCCCGACCATGGCCAGCACCTCGAGAAAGATGAAGAGCAACAGCAAGTCGGCCAGTCCCACCCACATTGCCGAGATCATACTGGCGATCTCCTGCAGGATCGCGATCACGGTGGCTACGGCAATGACCACCAGCACCATCACCTCGACATGATGCAGGACGCGGCGTCCAGTGTGTTCGATGTTCATGACTCTCTCTTGTTACAAGGATTCGCCGAACCGGGCACCTGTCAGGTTCGGGTAATCGTCACGAGCGCAGGGCAGGAGACGCGCTCCGAATCCGACAGGCTCACGGGACCCGCGCCATCGTATCACCCGCTCCAGGCCGGAACGTGCGCTCATCCGTCGGGTCCAATGATTTAAACATAGCCGAATCCGGTCCCAGCCATGCACTACCCGTCCCGCATTCTCGGCCCATCATCGCCCCTCCGCCAACACGCGGGAATGGTGGGTGCCGCATTCGCCGGACTGCTTCTCCTGGCGCTTGCCGTGTCCGTGGCCGCCGAAGACTACCCGGCCGACTCCAGTATCAACTGGCAAAGCTGGGATAGCGACCTGTTCGCCGCATCCGCGGCGCGCGAACGTCCGATCTTCTTCTACTTCCACGGCCAGTGGTGCACCTGGTGCCGTGACTTTCAGGATGAATCGCTGGAGAACCCGGATGTGGTTGACCACATCGAGCGCCATTATCTCCCGGTACTGGTGGATCTGGATGAACGCGCGGATCTGTTCCGGCGCTATGGCGGACGCGGCCTGCCCTTCGTGGTGATCGTGAACGCCGAGGACGAGATGCTGACCCGTTTCACCGGACACGTGAGTGCGCGCGACCTGCGGAGCATCCTCGAGCGCCAGCGCGACATGTTCTCGGTGACCGGACGCGAGATCACCCCCGATGACGCCGCAATCGACGATCTCGACACCTTCGTGGAGATGCTGGACGAGGTCTACGACGCGCGCGCCGACCGCCTCAGCGGCAGCGCCACCTTCGGAACCCTCAGCAAGCGCCCGCAGCCCTGGACCTACCGTTTCCTGCTGCACACCGAGGGCTGGGAATCGCGCATGCCGGGGCTGCTGCACCAGGTTGCGGACGACCTCTTTGATGAGGTCGACGGCGGGTTCTTCTTTTTCCACGATCCGGACCAGCGCGACCCCGTACTGGCCCTGGAGACCTCGAAACGTCTGGACCAGAACGCCGCCTTCCTCTGGCTGTTCGCCGAGGCCTACGAGCACTTCGGCGACGCACGCTACGGCGAGATTGCCCGCGGCGTTCACGACTACCTGCGTGAACAGCTATGGGACGCGCGCCAGTTACGTTTCGGGAACAGCCAGTATGCCGACCGCGACTACTACCAGCTGGATACCGAGGAGCGCCTCGCCACGGAACCGCCGCGGATCGACCGCAACACCTACGCCGACACCTCCGGCCAGGCCATCGCCGCTCTGGCGCAGTTTGCCCGAGTGATGGAGGATCGCGACACCCTGGACTGGGCGCACGAGGCCCTGCAGGCACTGGACCGTTACCTGCTCACCGATAGCGGCTACCTGCATGGTCTCACGGCGGCCGGACGCCCGGCCATGGCGGGTTACCTCCCGGCCCAGATCTGGCCCGAGATCGCCCGCCAGGAGCTGGCACTGGCCACCGAGACACTGACAGACGAACGCCCGTCCATGCCCGATCCGGTTGCCACTCTGGATCGGCTGGCACCCTTCTTCGACGCTGAGCTCGGAGCGCATGCCGAACGCGTGGGATCGGACCTGGCACCCTGGTCCGAGACGCGCAGTCAAGCCGCCCTGGCCTGGTGGCTTTATCGTGTCCCGGAGGCCGCAATCAACGCAGCTCACATCGAACGCGCTACCGTGCGCGCGCGCCTGCGCATCGAGCCCGGGGCCGACCCCGACGATGTCGCCCTCGGCTTCGATGCCCTGCGCCGCGGGGTCCAGGACAATACCGAATAGAGCTATCCCGACTTGCTCGGCGCAGGCCGCGCTGCATGGCCCCGTGATGCCTTGCACTGGCAAGAAGCGTCGGCGTTTGCTTCGGCCTCAACCACCCTCCTGATGCGCAGCGGGCGTCAGCCTGGCTCAAGGCCGTGCGGGCCCGGGTCTCCGGCCGCCCCCACTTCGCCATCCCGGAGACAGCGCCGTGGTGATCCGGGATCGCCACGGGTCTGGGGACCCGTACGTTGGGGCCGGACCGGCGTGTGGAGATCCCGGCGCTGCGCTACGGCCAGGCTGACAGGGCGGGGGTACTGATGCCCCCACTGGCTAACGCTCGTTGCGAATCAGAACCGCCCTTGCCGTCGTCGAGTCCGGCGGCATCCCCTGTGCCGCGAGGAAATGCCAGCAACCCGCGTCTTGCTAGAACCTCTGGCGGAATCCCGCAACCTCGCTCTGCAGGCGCTGCGCCAGGGCCTCCAGGGCCTCGACGGCCTGCTGCATCTCGTTTGCCCCGTCGGCGTTGCGAACGGCAATATCGTTGATGTGGTGGATATTCCGGTTGATATCCTCCGCCACCTGGCTCTGCTGTTCCGTCGCAGTCGCCACCTGCCGGGTCATGTCGTCAATGGTGGTGACCGACTCGTGAATGGACTCGAGGGTCGCCCCCGCCTCACCCGCCCTGGACACCGACGTCTCCGCATGCTGCTGGCTCACCTCCATCGCCTGCACCGCGCGGGTAGCACCCGCCTGCAGACGCTGGATAATCTCCCGGATCTCCCCGGTAGAGTCATTGGTGCGCTGGGCGAGGTGACGCACCTCGTCCGCCACCACCGCAAAGCCGCGACCGGCCTCGCCCGCCCGCGCCGCCTCGATCGCGGCGTTCAATGCCAGCAGATTGGTCTTCTCGGCGATCTCCTCGATCACCTGCAGGATCGTGCCGATGTTATCGCTGTCGCCCTTCAGCTCAGTGATAACGCGACTGGCCTGACGAATCTCGCCGGCAAGCGTGTCGATCGCGGTCTGCGTGCCGTGTACCACAGTACGCCCGCCCTCGGCCGCCCGCGTCGCCTGAGCGGCATTCTCCGCGGTACTGTGTGTGTTGCTGGCCACCTCCTGCACGGTCGCCGACATCTGATTCATCGCGGTAACCACCAGCTCCACATCGGCGCGTTGATCCTGGGTAGCACGAGCCAGCTCGTGACTGCGACCATCCAGCTGCCGCGCCGAGGCAGCGATGCCATCCGCCGCATCGGCTACCTGCCGGATCAGGCCCGACAGCCGCTCCATCAGCGCGTTAAAGGCCGCACCCGTGCGTCCGATCTCGTCATCGGTGGTGACCTCGACGCGATGCCCCAGATCCGCACGCCCCGCACCAATGGCCTCCAGGCCCTTCGCCAGTCGTTCCAGCGGCCGCGTCAGCACACTGGCATAGAACCAGCCAATACCCAGGGCGACCACGAACGCGATCACCCACAGCGCCCACAGCAACCACCACAGCTGCGTAACCAGGGCGGCATCGACCTCGGCCGCGAGATCCCCCTTCATCGTATGAAAGGTTACGCCGCCCATGATCGACAACGGCACCGTGCTCACCACGATCACCAGAATAATCAGCTTCAGCCGCAGGCTACCCAGATTCCCGATCTTCATCGACATCCTCCTTTCACAGACTAACGGCCGCACCACCCGAGCCTTGAGCCGGGTCCCGAACCCGGCACAGTATCCCGCAACCCGGCCCCCGCTGCCTTGATCTGGCCCGGCTCCGGACCACATCGTCCGCCACCCCGAAGCACTCCAGCCGAATTAAACGGCGCGCAATCACGACGCAGCCGCGCGGGTACATCCATCCGGTTTCGCCGCGGCCGGTGACCGCTTCCGCCCGCGCCGGCCGGATACGAAAAACCCGCGACCCCGAAACTCGGGACCGCGGGTTCGCGGCACAACGCTGGCCGGGCGGATTACCGCCCGCGTGCTGCGCGGTTACCATTGGCGGCGGCACGACCATTGCCACCACGCCCGCCACCGGGCTTGCCACCACGCCCTTTGCGCGGGGCACCGTTGCGTGCCCCCGCATCGGGCTTCCCGCCTCGGCCACCACGACGATTGCCATTCCCGTCATTCGCGGCCGGGCGCGGCGCGGCAAACCCCTCGGTCTCGATGCGATCGATGGGGCGCTGGATCAGTCGCTCGATGTTTTTCAACAGCTTCATCTCCTCGCCATCCACCAGCGACAGCGCAGAGCCTTCGCAGCCGGCACGTCCGGTACGACCGATGCGGTGAACGTAGTCTTCCGGCACGTTCGGCAGCTCGAAGTTGACCACCTGCGGCAGCTGGTCGATGTCCAGCCCGCGCGCGGCGATATCGGTTGCCACCAGCACCGGGACCTGCCCCGACTTGAACTGCTTCAGGGCACGGGTACGCGCCGCCTGGCTCTTGTTGCCGTGAATCGCCTCCGACCGCACCCCGTCCTTGGTCAGCCTCTCGGCCAGACGATTGGCGCCATGCTTGGTGCGCGTAAACACCAGTACCTGCTCCCAACTGTGGGTGCGGATCAGATGGCTCAACAACTCGCGCTTCTGGCTGGTTTCCACCAGATGCACGCTTTGCTGCACGCGTTCGGCGGTCGTGTTGCGCGGGGCAATGTCGATCTCCGCCGGCCGGGTCAGCAGGCTGTTTGCAAGCGACCGGATCTCGTTGGAGAAGGTGGCCGAGAACATCAGGTTCTGGCGAGTCTTCGGCATCAGTGCAATCAGCTTGCGGATATCGCGGATGAACCCCATATCCAGCATGCGGTCGGCCTCGTCCAGTACCAGGATCTCGACGCCGGACAGGTCAACCGTCTTCTGATTGGCGTGATCCAGCAAACGCCCGGGGGTGGCCACCACGATGTCCATGCGCCCGCGCAGGGACTTGATCTGCGGGTTCATGTTCACGCCGCCAAAGATCGTCATGGACCGCATATTCAGATTGCGGCCATAGGTCTTCACGGAGTCGTGGACCTGGGCGGCCAGTTCACGCGTCGGGGTCAGCACCAGGCAGCGCGGACGGCCATTGGCGGCACGCGGCGCCTCCGTGGTGGACAGGCGCTGCAGGATCGGCAGCGTGAAGCCCGCGGTCTTGCCGGTCCCGGTCTGGGCAGCGGCCAGCAGGTCGCCCCCCTTCAGCACTTCCGGGATGGCCCGGGCCTGGATCGGGGTCGGCTGCTGGTAGCCGGCGGAATCCAGCGCGCGCAAGAGGGTATCGGCCAACCCGAGGTCGGCAAAGGTCGTATCAGTCATGGAATGCTCCAACGCTACCCGCCACTCGTTCAACAAGAGCACCCATCGGGGGAAACGAAATCAGGGGGATCACGGTGAGCCGGAATGGACTCTGGATCAGATGAACGGACGCTGACGGGCGGGGCGTTCGATGCAGCGGATCATACGCTTTTCGTCAATGAAAAGACACTCCGCCATTTTCGCTCGCATATGCACCCGGTCACGCCACACAGTTCCGGCTCCCGGCCGCGCAGGATATTGCCCTCGCAATGACCGCGATTCATCCCCCGATTCATCCCCTGTGGCAACAGGAGGCGCCCCTCGGGCTCGCCCCGCCCGACATCCGGCCATTTGGCGCCGTCCACGGGTTTTCCTAGAGTGCCGGGTCGCGACCACCAACTGGAGCCATCATGGACAACATTCACCTGCCGATCCGCGTCGACCGCCGTGAACAGGGCAAGATCATTCAGCGCATCGAGCGCCTGGAGGGCGTGGAGCTGGAATTTACCGACCTCGACGTGGGCGACTACCTGCTGCCCAACGGCGTCGTGGTCGAGCGCAAGTCCGCTACCGACATGGTGCTGAGCGTGGTCGACAAGACCCTGTGGGAGAACGCGGCGAAGCTGAAGGCCAACCACGAGCAGGTGGTCTACATCGTCGAAGGCGACCTGTACGAACCGCGTTTCCACCAGCAGGCGCTGGATATCCACCGCGCGCTGGCGCACCTCACCATCGCCCTCGGCATCAGCGTGCTGCCGAGCCCGGATGCCGACAACAGCGGCATGCTCGTCTACCTGCTGGGCCTGAACGCGCAGACGGAACCCGACCCGGCCGACCGCCCCACCAAACCGGACACCCGCCGCCGTGCGGCCGAATTCATTGTCAGCGGCCTGCCCGGGGTCGAGGCTGACACCGCACGCGACCTGCTGCGCGACCATGGCAGCGTCCGCGACGTCCTCAACGCCGATGCCGAGACCCTCGCCCGCACCGACGGGCTTGATCCGGAACGCGCCGAGCGCATCGTCTCCGTCATCACCTACGGCAGCCGCAGTACCTGAACCAGGAGCCTGTCGGATTCGGGACGCATCGGCTGCGCGCAGGCAGGAGAACGGTCCCGTTTTCCGCTCTCTTCCTCGTTACATCGCCCCACCGTGCGCGTCGAGAGACCGAAAAAAGGGCCTCGCCCCCTGCCCTGCGCTCGCGACGATCGCCCCAACCCGCCCGGCCGAGCCGCACCCCGGAGCACCGGGGCGCGGCTTTCCTCCACGTAGTCGTGCAGGCAGCAGGAATGTCCGGGATTGGCTTTGCGGCCCGGTTCTTCCAAACTGCCGCCATGATCCCGACTGCCTCCCTGCATCCATGAAGCTCCTGTGTGTGGGCGACATCCACCTGGGCCGCCAGCCCTCGCGCATCCCGCCCGCGGTGGATGACGCGGTCGGCATTGCCGCACTCGGCCCCGCCGCGGCCTGGCGGCGCAGCATCGACTACGCGCTGGAACAGCCGGTCGACGCCGTCCTGCTGGCCGGCGACGTGGTGGAACAGGAGGATGACTTCTTCGAGGCCTACCGCGACCTGCGCGCAGGCGTTGAACGCCTGACCGCTGCCGGCATCCGCGTACTCGGGGTCGCCGGCAACCATGATGTCCAGGTCCTCCCGCGCCTCGCAAAGGCCCTGCCGGCGTTCGAGCTGCTGGGCGCCGGTGGTCAGTGGGAGACCCGTGAGCTTCAGGGCCGCGAGGGCGGCCGCGCGCGCATCGCCGGCTGGTCATTCCCGCAGGCCCGCGTCAGCGAAAGCCCGCTGGAATCCGGCTTTCCCGAGCCCGTCGACTGCCCCACCCTCGGTCTGCTGCACTGCGATCGCGACCAGGCGCGCAGCCCGCACGCACCGGTGCGCAGCAGCGCACTGGAGGCGGCCCCGGTAGAGGCGTGGCTGCTCGGCCACATTCATCGCCCCGATGCCCTCGCCGCGCCGCGCCCGATGGGCTACCTCGGCTCCCTGACCGGCATGGACCCGGGCGAGCCCGGGCGCCACGGCCCCTGGCAGCTGGAACTGGCCGCGAACGGCGCGCTCGCCATCCAGCAGGTCCCGCTGGCACCGCTGTACTGGGACACCCTGGAGATCCCGGTCGACGGCCTGGACGCCACGGACATCCATCACCGTGTGACCGAGGCCCTGGAACGCCTGCACGCCGAAATCGAGCAGTGGCCGCAGCGCCCGCTGGCGGTCGGCTGCCGGCTGCGATTCACCGGCCGCAGCGACCAGCGCCCGGCACTGGAACGCGTCCTGCGTGCGGACGATCCGCGCGCCACGGTGCAGACCCTGGGCGATCGCCTGTACTTCGTCCACGACTGGCGCCTGGAGGCCCAGCCGGCCGTGGACCTCGAGGCGCTGGCCACGGGGAATGACCCGGCCGCCCTGCTCGCACGCAAGCTTCTGCTACTGCAAGGGGCGGACAGCGAAGCGCGCCGCGCCCTGCTGGACGCCGCGCGCGAGCCCCTCGCCGAGGTGACCCGCGCCCCGCACTACCGCGCCCTGGGACGCGAGGCCCCGGATGACACCGCACTCGCGGCGACTCTGGAGGCCGCGGCTCTGCACGCGCTGGACCGCCTGCTGCTGCAACGCGAGGGCGACCAGTGAAGCTGGACTCTCTCGACATCCAGCGCCTCCCCGGCATCCATCCGGGCTTCCGACTGGAGGCCCTGGGGCCGGGCGTGAACGTCGTGGTCGGCCCCAATGCCTCGGGCAAGTCCAGCCTGCTGCGCGGTCTGCGCGCCGCCCTCTATCCGCAGGAACAGCGCAACAGGGGCGTGCAGGTCGCGGCCCGCTTCAGCGACGCACAGGGCCGGCTCGAGGCGCAACGCGTCGGTACCGACCTGTACTGGCTGCGCGACGGCCAGCGCGGCGACCCGCCGCTGCTGCCGGATTATCGCTTCATCGACTGTTACACCCTGCACATCGAGGACCTGCTGGCCGCGGACCACGCGACCGAACGGGCGATCGGCGACTGGCTGGCGCGCGAACTGGCCGGCGGCTACGACCTCCCGGCCCTGCGCGCGGACCCCGCCCTGGCCCTGAAGACCACCCATGCCCGCAGTGAGGCACAGGCTCTGGCTACCGCCGAGCAGGAGCTGCGCCAGCGCACGCGCGAACAGCGCGCGCTACAGGACGACGAACAGCGCCTCGCCGAACTGGAGACGCAGCGCCAGGACGCGCAGCGGGCCAGCGACGCGGCGGCCCAGTACGAACGCGCCCTGGACCTGCTAAAGGCCCGCCGCGAACGCCAGTCCCTGGAGACCCGGCTGGCAGCCTTCCCGGAGGGGCTGGCCTGGCTGCGCGGCGACGAACTGGACAGCCTGGAACAGCTGCGGGAGACGCTGCGCCGCCTCGACCACGAGCGCCGGCAGGCCCAAGCCCGGCTCGATACGGCCCGTGACCAGCTGGACACCAGCGGGCTATCCGAAAGCCCCCTGGAGGCCGCCGCGTTCGACGACCCGCGCGCCCGCGTACGCGAGCTGCAGGGACTGGAGAGCCGCGCCGAGCAGGCCGCACGCGAGCTGCAGGCCGCCCGTGCGGCCGTCGCCTCGGCAGCTGACGCGCTGGGCGCCGACCCGGCTGCCGTCCCGACGCTGGACCCGACCTCGGTCCACGCGACGGAACAGGCCCTCGAGACCCAGCGCCAGCTGCAGGCCGCAATCCGCCGCCGCGAGGACGAACTGGCCGGCCTGCCCGCGCTCGACCCCGACCGACCCGACCCGGAGGCACTGCGCCGCGCACGGGACGAACTACTGCACTGGCTCGGCGCCCCACGGCCGCCGGCGAACTCCGTCCTGCACCGAGTAGCGCGGATCACGGCCCTGGCCGCAGCTGCGGCGGCCATCGGGAGTGCGGCCCTGTGGGTCCACTGGGGCTTCCTCGTCCTGGCGCTCCCCGTGGCCTGGTCGGGCTGGATACTCGCACGACCGAACCACGACACCGTCCCGCGCCAGGCGGCCGAGGCGCGCTACCGCGATACCGGCATCGAGCCACCCCCGGCCTGGACGCCGGAGGCGGTGCGTGAACGCCTGGAGGCCGTGGAACGGGAACTGCGCGCGGCCGAGGCCGACCGTCACGCGGCCGAACGCCGCACCCGGCTGGAGCGTGAACTGGAGGAGAAGCACGCCGCGCTGGCAGCTGCTCGGGAACAACTGCGCCAGACGGCCGCGGCGGTCGGCTTCGACCCCGAGTGTCTGGATACCTCGTTGCAGCGCTGGATCCACCTGAGCGCGGAACTGGACCGCGCCCGCCTCGACGAGGCCACGGCCCGGGGCGAGCAGAAGCCACTGACGGCCCGTATGGACGAACTGCGCACGGCCCTGGTGCGGTTCTTGGATGCATACGCGGCCGCCCCGGAGGACGCGCAGCCCACAGCCGACGTCCTGGCGCAGCGTCTGGAACGGCTAGCCCGCCGCCTGCAGGACCGGGACGAGGCACGTCGCGAACAGCACGCGGCGCGGCGTGAGCTTGAGCGCCTGGAGGTCGAGGCCGACACCACGCGCTCGCGCGTCACCGAACTGTACGCCCGGGCCGGGCTGGAAGCGGATGACGAAGCGGGACTGCGCGAACACCTACGGCTGCGGCCGGAATGGCAGGGCCTGCAGGATGAGCTGCGCGACGTCCGCGCCCGCGAAGGCGACCGCAGCCGTCACCTCGAGGCACAACCGGACCTGCTGGCGCTGGTCGATCAGGACGCCGAGGCGGCGCTGCGCGAAGCGCTGGCCGAATGCGAACACCAGGCACAGCAGCGCGACGAGCTCACCCGCGAGATCACCCGCATCGAGACCGAGATCGACCGCGCCGGACGGGATCGCGCACTGGAGACCGCGCGCGCCCGGTGGGCCCAGGCCCGCGACGCCCTGGACGCGCGTCTGGACGAGGCCCTGTTCGCCACCGCGGGCCAGTTTCTGCTGGACCAGGTCACCACCGAGCACGAAGAGACCGCACAGCCCGCTGCCCTGCGCCGGGCGCGTGACTGGTTTCAGCGTTTTACGCGGCATCAGTACGAGCTGCTGTTCAGCTCCGGCGCGACGGCCACCCCATTCGCCGCGCGCGAGACCGCCACGGGCGACACCCGCGGCCTGTCCGAACTCTCCAGCGGCACCCGCATGCAGCTCGTGCTGGCCGTGCGCATCGCCTTCGCGCTGGAGGCCGAGCGCGGGCGCACGCCCCTGCCCCTGTTCCTCGACGAGGCCCTGGGCACCGCCGACCCGGAGCGCTTCCGCGCGGTCGCCGAAAGCCTGCAGCTACTGGCACAGGAGGATGACCGCCAGGTCTTCTATCTCACGGCCCAGCCCGAGGATGCGCGCTACTGGTCCGCCCGGGATGCCACGGTGCGGATCATCGACCTGCCGGCCGTGCGCGGCGCCCAGCACGCCATCACCGATGCCGGCGATCTGGCCCTGCCCGAGCGCCAAACGATCCCGGCCGCGGGCGACGCCCACCCCGAGGACTACGCCACCACGCTCGGCGTGCCGCCGATCGACCCGTGGCAGGATGCGGCTCGGATCCACCCGTTCCATCTGCTGCGCGACGACCTCGACGCCCTGCACCGCCTGCTCACCCTGGGGGTGGACAGCGTCGGCACGCTGGAGACCGTCCTGCGCGGGCCCGATGCCGAACTCCTGGGGGACCCGGCACAGCGCGAGCGATTTGCGGCCCGGGTCGAGGGCGCGCGCGCCTTGCTGCGCGCCTGGCGCCAGGGCCGCGGGCGCCCGGTGGACCGCGCCGCGCTGGAGGCCTCCGGCGTGATCAGCGATACCTTTATCGAAGCGGTGAGTGAGCTGGCCACACAGGTGGACGGAGACGCCGAGGCCCTGATCCGGGAACTGGAACAGGGCGCGGTCAAGCGCTTCCAGAGCGCGACCCGCGAACGCCTGGAGGCATGGCTCGGCGAGCACGGCTACATCGACCCGGAACCGACCAACAGCGACACCACCCTCGAGCACCGGGTGATCACCACACTACAACCCTTCAGCCCCTCCCAGGACGCCGCGACCCGCGACGGCCAGGCCCTGGCGCGGAGTCTGCAGGCGGGGCTGCGCTCGAACTGAGTCCGCGGGCGGGGATCAGGCGCGGGCGCGCCCGGACAGGAAGGCGTCGACGCGGTCCAGGTCTTCGGGGGTATCGACGCCGGGCGGATGGGCCTCGGCACGGCGGCCGACCTGGATCCACGCGCCCATGTCGAGGGCACGCAGCTGCTCCAGCTGCTCCAGTTGTTCCAGCGGGGCCGGCGGCTCGGCGCTCATGCGCCGCAGGAAGCCGGCGCGGTAGGCGTACAGCCCCAGATGGCGGGTCGCCTGATCCAGCGCCGAGGCGCGCCCGGCGCGGTGGGCCTCGCGATCCCAGGGGATCGGGGCACGGGAGAAATACAGGGCCCGGCCGTTGCGGTCCGTCACCAGCTTGACCTGATTGGGATCGGCCAGGTCCTGTGCGCAGCGGATAGGCACGCCGAGGGTGGCCATGTCCGCCTGCGGGGTCTGTGCCAGCAGGGCCGCCAGGTCATCCAGCAACGGCCCCGGGGTCAGCGGCTCGTCGCCCTGCAGGTTGACCACGATGGACTCGTCCCCCCAGCCCTCGGCGGCCGCGACCGCGGCGATGCGGTCGGTGCCCGAGGGCAGCGCGGGGTCGGTCAGGAAGGCCTCGGCCCCGCACTGGCGCGCGACCGCGAGGATGCGCTCGTCATCCCCGGCCACGATCACGCGGCGCGCGGCGCTCTCCTGCGCGCGGCTGATCACATGCGCGATCAGCGGGCGCCCGGCAACCGCCGCCAGCGGCTTGTCCGGCAGCCGGCTGGAGGCCATGCGTGCCGGGATCACCACGACGAAGCCCGTCATGCGGACGCTCAGGCCGCGCGCCAGCGTTCCTTCTCGTCCTCGGAGAGCGCGCGGGCCTCGTCCTCCAGCATGACCGGGATGTCGTCGCGGATCGGATAGGCGAGCCCGGCGGAGACCGAGATCAGCTCCTGGTTCTCGCGGTCATACTTCAGCGGACCCTTGGTGACCGGGCAGACCAGAATATCGAGCAGACGCTTGTCCATGCATTACCCCAGGTGTTTGAGCCGACTGACGGTCTCCAGACGCGCGAGCAGCGCCGGCTCGAAAGTGGTTGGCAACCGGGCCGCGATCGGCCAGTACCAGTGATTGTCCTGCGCAAACGACCGGCATTTTACGGCATCCTTCTCGGTCATCAGAACCGGCCGCTCGTCGTCGAAGCGGATCTCTCGTGGCCGGAAGCGATGATGGTCCGGAAACGGATGTCGAATGATACCGATCCCGGCCGCCTCCAGGGTGCGAAAAAAACGCTCCGGGTCCGCGATCCCGGCGACGGCATGGGCATCGCGGCGCGCAAACCGATCCGGCTTGCGCGCCTCCTCGGCCCCGTCCACCCGCAGCAGGCGGCTGGCCGGCACCAGTTCCATCGGGACTTCGCCGGGACCGGCTTCGCCACCGGTGACCACCACGAAATCGGCCCGCTCGCGGGCACGTCTGGGCTCGCGCAACGGCCCCGCCGGGAGGCAGAGCCCGTTGCCGAAGCGACGCTTGCCATCGACCATCAGGATGGTGATATCGCGCGGCAGGCGATGGTGCTGCATGCCGTCGTCGGCGATCACCACATCCACTCCCTGCTCGGTGAGGGCCCGCGCCCCGCGAACCCGGTCGCGGTCCACCTGCACCGGGACCCCGGTACGCCGCGCGATCAACACGGGTTCATCGCCCACCATCATCGGATCGGAAGCGGGGGTTACCGCAATCCCGGCGCCACCCCCGCGCCCACCGTAGCCCCGGCTGACAATGCCCGGCCGGTACCCGGCCGCGCTCAGGCGCCGGGCCAGCCACACCGTCATCGGCGTCTTGCCACTGCCGCCCAGGGTGAGGTTGCCGACCACGATCACCGCCCGGGCCGGGATGGTGATTTCGCGCCGCCACCGCTCCTGACGCTGACGATTCCACTCGGCCAGACCGGCATAGACCAGTGACAGCGGAAACATCGCCGCCGCGAACGGCCCGCGCTGGCTCCAGTGATCCCACAACCGGGCACCCAGCCATGCCTGTAGCGAGCCCATGGCTACCAGTCCCAGACCTGCTGCAGCACCGCCTCGAAATTCGCATCCACCTGGCGCCGTTCATCCCAGAAGCGCCGGCGCGCGGCATCCCCCTGCTGGCGCCGCGCCGCCGGATCATCACGCAGTGCCTGCCACGCCGCCAGTACCGCGGCCGGCTCGCCCAGCACCGGACAGGGAACCTCCGCAGCCGGTGGCGCGCCCAGGCTGACCGCCGCCCCGCCGGCCAGGCCCTGCCACAGGGCCTGGCGATCCGGCGTGGCCAGGTGCACCGCATGCGCGGCACTGGCCGCGGCTGCGAACCAGCGCCGGTCGTCCAGGTGCAGAATGGTCCCCGGTGGCAATGCCGAACGATCCCAGGCCGAGACCACCCGATCGGCCCCGGGCAACGGGACGGCGTCCTTCCCCTCACGCAGGCTCGCCAGCAGGATGTCGGTCTCGCCCCGTCCGGAGGCCTCCCAGGCCGCCCGCCAGGCCGGCCACTGCGCCGGCGTGCCATGCCACCACCACAGGCGCTCCACCCCGCCCCCGACCAGCGAGCGCAGCACGACATCGGCCTGCGCCTCGACGAACCGGGCCTGGGGGTCGGCCGGGTCCAGCGCCTGCGCCCGGGCAGCAGCCGGCCAGGCCGCCGCCGCGGCGGGGTCCACGGGCCAGTGACTGCTTACCCGGCTCATCTCCACGCTCGCCGGAGCGGTATTGACCGCGATCACCGGCGCCTCGGTCTCCTGCAACAGATTGACCGGGGCCTGCCCCCCGGCCAGCAGAATGCCGTGGGGCTGAAAGCGTCGCAGCACCCGGCGCACCACCCGCGGCCGGTCGCAGGGACCGTAGCCCACCCCGACCTTGCGAAACGGCTGCATGTGGCGCTGGAAGAGTTCCGGGTAATCCTGCTCGAAGGTCAGGACGATGCGCACATCCTGGCGCTTGTCGCGCACCGCCCCCAGCAGCTCGATCCCCAGGCGCACATCCTCGGGACTGGCACCGGCCTTGATCCAGATCAGTCGCCCGCGGTCGGCGGGCGGGGTCAGGAACCCGCGGCGAGCACGCGCCCGGGCGCCCTCGCCATGGCGATAGTCGCGCCAGGTCGCATGCCAGACCGAAAGGGGCCGACGCCCGTAACCGGCGGCATCACCCGGCATCCCCTGCCTCCTCGCGGAACTGCAGGCGATGCAGATGGGTGTATACGCCGCCACGGGCGATCAGTTCCTCGTGCCGCCCGCTCTCCACAATGCGGCCACTGTCCATCACCAGGATACGGTCAGCACCCTCGACCGTGGACAGACGATGGGCAATCACCAGCGTGGTGCGCGTGCTCACCAGCGCATCCAGCGCGGCCTGTACCTGACGCTCGGATTCGTTGTCCAGGGCCGAGGTGGCCTCGTCCAGGATCAGGATCGGGGCATCCCGCAGCAGGGCGCGGGCAATTGCCAGGCGCTGACGCTGACCGCCAGAGAGACGGGTACCATTTTCCCCTACCAGGGTCTGCATCCCGTCCGGCAGGTGCTCGATGAATTCCAGCGCATGCGCCGCGCGTGCCGCCTCGCGGATCTCCGCCTCGGTCGCCTCCGGGCGGCCATAGGCGATGTTGGCGGCCACGGTATCCGCGAACAGGGTGACGTTCTGGCCGACATAGGCAATCTGCCGGCGCAGGTCGCGCAGGCGGATGGTCTCGAGGTCGTGACCATCCAGCTGAATGCGGCCCTCGGTGGGCTGATAGAAGCGCGGCAGCAGATTGACCAGCGTGGTCTTGCCGCTGCCCGAGCGCCCGACCAGGGCCACGTTCTCACCCGGTTTCACCTCGAAGGAGATGGCCTTCAGTACGTCCGGTCCATCCTCGCTGTAACGGAACGCGACGTCCTCGAACGTCAGCCGGCCCTCCGCGCGTTCCAGTGGCAGGTGCCCGCTGTCACGCTCGGGGATCTCGTCCAGCACCGCGAAGATGCTCTGTCCCGCGGCGATACCCCGCTGCAGGGTCGCGTTGATCATCGACAGCCGGCGGATCGGGCTCAACAGCAGCAGCATCGCCGTCAGGAAGGAGACGAAGGTCCCCGCAGTCACGGTGTCCTCGCCGAAATCGGAGGTCGCGACCCAGATCACGAAGGCCAGCACCGTTGCCACCAGGAACTGGATGGTCGGCGTATACGCCGCCTTGATGCCCTCCATGCGCATATGCAGGCGCCGGTTGCGCTCGTTGATGTCCTCGAAGCGCCCGCGCTCGTAGGTCTCGCCACCAAAGATGCGCACCACCCGGTGCCCCTCGATCACCTCCTGGGTCACATGGGTCACATCGCCCATGTTGTACTGCAGGCGGTGCGAAATGCGGCGAAAGTGCCTGGTGACCACGCGCACCAGCACGGCCATCACCGGTGCGATGATCAGGATGGTCAGGGTGAGGCTCGGTGTCAGCCAGAACATCCAGGCCAGCAGCGCGATGATTGTCAGGGTGTCGCGCACCAGGGTGCTGAAGCCATCGGTGGCGGCCGTGGCCACCTGCTCCACGTTGTAGGTGACCCGCGAGATCAGCTCGCCACTGCTCTGCTCCTGAAAGCGCTGCACCGGCATGTGCAGCAGGCGCTCGAACAGCTCTTCACGCAGGCGTTTCACCACCTGCCGGCCGACATAGCGCATCGCATAAACGGACCCGAACTCGGCGATGCCGCGGACCAGGAACAGGCCAATCAGTGCCAGCGGAATCCACGCCACCAGCGGATGCCCCTCGCCCTCGGCGAAGGACTCGTCCATCAGTGGCTTCATCAATGCCGCGAACCCGGCCTCGGTCGCCGCCATGCCCAGCATCGCCACGGTCGCGATCGCCAGCAGCGGCCAGTAAACAAAGGCATAGCTCAGCAGACGGCGATAGACCGTCCAGCCGGACTCGAAATGCGGCGCGTGATGTTCGTTAGTCGGCATCGGCACCCTGACCCAGGGTCGCGATGGAGACCGAGGTAATGCCCAGGCGGCCCACCACGTCGAGGGCACGCACCACCGACTGGTGGCTTGCGTTGGCATCGGCACGGATCAGCACCGGGTCATCCTCCCGATCTTCCAGCACCTCGGCGAGCACTCGCTCCAGCGTCTCCGCGCGACGGTTCACCAGCTCCTGCCCGTTAACGAAGTAGTGGCCATTGGCATCCACGATGATATCGATCCATGCACGCTCCACGGCCTCGGCCTCGCGGTCGGCCGCGGGCAGGGTGAGCTCGATGTCCGCGTGCTGGTCGAAGGTGGTCGAGACCATGAAGAAGATCAGCAGCAGGAAGACGACATCGATCAACGGCGTCAGGTTGACGCCCGGCTCCTCCTGTCGTCGCGGGGTCCGGAAATTCACGCCCTGGCCTCGCCCTCGGCCGTTCCGGCCGCACGCTCGCCGTGGATCACCTCGACCAGCTTGGTGGCCTCCTGCTCCATCTCCAGCACCAGCTCGTCGATATGCCCGCGGAAATAGCGGTGGAAGGCCAGCGCCGGGATCGCCACGCCGATGCCGGCGGCGGTGGTGATCAAGGCCTGGGAGATGCCCCCGGCCAGATCGCGCGGGCTGCCAACCCCGATCTCGGTGATCACGGTAAAGACCTCGATCATCCCGACCACGGTGCCAAGCAGGCCCAGCAACGGGGTAATCATCGCAATGGTGCCCAGCGTGTTCATGTAGCGCTCGAGATCATGGGCGACCCGGCGCCCGGCTTCCTCGATACTCTCCCGGGTGATCTGGCGCGCCCGGTCATGGGTGACGAGACCGGCCGCCAGGATCGCACCCAGCGGGGAACCCGCGCGCAGGCGCTGGATATCGTCGAGCTTGAGCCCATGGATGCGCATCTGCTCCCACACTGTGGTCAGCAGACGCGGCGGGGCCACGCGCGACCGGCGCAGCGTCCACAGGCGTTCCAGCACAATGGCGACGGCCAGTACGGAACACAGCAGGATCGGCAACATCAGCCAGCCGCCCGCTTGTACGATCTCCAGCATAATTCCCCTCGGGTAGCGTATCGATGCGCGTCAGCCGCGCCGGAACACCGCCATGGATTCCACGTGCGCGGTATGCGGGAACATGTCCATGATCCCGGCCCGCTCCAGGCGATAGCCATGATGATGCACCAGGCGCTCGGCGTCACGGGCGAGCGTGGCCGGGTTGCAGGACACATAGACCATGCGCTCGATGCGCTGCGGCGCCAGCGCCTCGATCACCGCGGCCGCACCGGTGCGCGGCGGGTCCAGCAACACGCGGTCATAGCGCCCGGCGAGCCAACCGGCGCTCTTCAGGGCCTCGACGTCGTCCAGGTCGGCGCGTTCGTAGCGGGTGTTCGCAATGCCCTGGTCGCGGGCATTGTCGCGCGCCCGTGCCAGCATCGCGTCGTCCACCTCGACGCCGACCACCTCGCCATCGCGCACCGTACGCGCCAGCGGCAGGGTGAAGTTGCCCAGTCCGCAGAACAGGTCCAGCACCCGCTGGCCCGGCTCCAGGTCCAGCGCGGCCAGCGCCTGCGGGACCATCTTGCGGTTGATCCCGGCATGCACCTGGATGAAGTCCGTCGGCATGAACGGGACCGATACGGCGTACTCCGGGTGGCGATAGACCAGCGGCTCGATCGGACCGGCCAGCGGTTCCACCGTCTCCGGGCCGCTAGGCTGCAGATACACCTGGATGCCCTCGGCCTCCGCCCAGGCGGACAGGCGTGCGCTGTCTGCCTCGGACAGCGGATCGAGGTTGCGGAAGATCAGCGCCACGCGCTCGTCATCATCCACCGCCACCTCGATCTGCGGCAGGCGGTCGCGCGCCTCAAGACCGCCAATCAGCTCGCGCAGCGCCCGGATGCGTTTACCGACGGCCGGGTGCAGTACCTCGCAGTGGTCCATCTCGGCCAGATACGGGCTGCCGCGCTCGCGGAATCCGACCAGCACCCCGCCCTTCTTGGGCACGTACTTCGCCCCCAGCCGCGCGGTGCGCCGATAGCCGAGGGTGGTGTCGGTCAGCGGCTCGAAGCGGGCCTCGGCAGTCACGTGGCCGATACGCTCCAGGGCATCGAACAGGGCCTGCTCCTTGATCGCACGCTGCGTCTCGATCGACGCATGCTGCAGCTTGCAGCCACCGCACAGGCCGAAGAACTCGCAGGGCGGCTCGACCCGGCCCGCGGCCGGCTCCAGCACTTCGACCACCTCGGCGGAATCGAAACGGCGCTTGCGCCCGGTCTGCACGGCCCGCACCCGCTCGCCCTTCAGCGCCCCGTGGATGAAGCAGGCCTTGCCATCGCGGCGGATCACGCCCTGGCCATCCAGCGTGACCTCCTCGATGGTGGCCTCGAACGGGGTCTTGTCGATGCGTGCCATCAGTCGGTGCGTCCGGCCGCCTGCCAGGCGTCAAGGAATTCGCGGTGGTGTGCGGCGCCGGTGCCGCCCAGGTACTCGGCCAGTTGCTGCTGGCGACTGGCCAGGGCCGCGTCCGTCAGATGGCCGCGCATGTATTCGAACCGCAGCCAGACCAGATAGGTGTTCAGGACGTCATGCTCCACATAGTCGTGGATCTCGCGGGCGCGACCGTCGCGCCAGGCGGGCCAGACCCTGGAGCCATCCATGCCCAGCTTGCCGGGACCACCCAGCAGGCTGGCCATCGTGTCGAGGCTGGTCACCGCGCGCCCCTGAAACCCCGCCAGCACGTCCATCAGGTCCACATGGCGCCAGTGGAAGCGCGACAGGTAATTGTTATAGCGAAACTCGCGGTCGTCATCGCCCTGCTCCCAGTAGCGCGGGGCCTGCACGCCGTTGACCAGCGCGCGGTAGTGCAGCACCGGCAGGTCAAAGCCGCCGCCGTTCCAGCTGACCAGCTGCGGCGTGCGCTTGTCGATCACGTCGAAGAACTGACGCAGCAGCTCGGCCTCGGTCGGCACCTGACCGTCCTCGCTCTCGCGCCCGAAGGCGGAGAGCTTCAGCGCGTCACCCCCCTGGTAGAGCACGCCGATGGAGACGATGCGGTGCAGCGGGTGTTTCAGGAACTCCGTCCCCGCCTGCGCACGCCGCAGCGCGAACAGCGCCTCGGCCACCTCGTGATCGCTCAGGTCCTCGAAGTCGTGCAGGCGCCGGGCGCCGTCGATATCCGGGACGGTCTCGAGATCGAAGATCAGGATCGGGGCGCTCATGACGGGAACACGCCGGTGGAGATGTAGCGGTCGCCGCGGTCACAGATGATCGCGACGAAGGTCCCGCCCTCCGTCGCGGCCGCAAGCTTCAGGGCCGCGGCCACGGAACCCCCGGAGGAGACCCCGGCGAAGATGCCCTCCTCGGCGGCCAGCCGGCGCATGGTGTCCTCCGCTTCTTCCTGGGTCACATCCACGGTCTGATCGACCCGTGCGGCCTCGAAGATCGTCGGCAGATAGGCCTCCGGCCAGCGCCGGATGCCGGGGATGGATGCCCCCTCGGTGGGCTGCACGCCGACGATCTGCACATCGGGGTCGCGCTCCTTCAGATAGCGCGACACGCCCATGATGGTGCCGGTGGTCCCCATCGCGGAAACAAAATGGGTCACCGTGCCCTCGGTGTCGCGCCAGATCTCCGGGCCGGTGCCGATGTAGTGCGCGTCCGGGTTGTCCGGGTTGCCGAACTGGTTCAGCACCCGGCCCTTGCCCTCGGCCTCCATCTGATCGGCCAGATCCCGCGCACCCTCCATGCTCTCCTCGCGCGAGACCAGCACCAGCTCGGCGCCAAAGGCCTTCATCGAGGCGCGACGCTCGGCAGACATGTTGTCCGGCATCACCAGGACCATGCGATAGCCCTTCATTGCCGCGACCATCGCCAGCGCGATGCCGGTATTGCCGCTGGTTGCCTCGATCAGGGTATCGCCGGGCTGGATGTCGCCGCGGCGCTCGGCCGCCTGGATCATGTTCAGCGCGGGCCGGTCCTTGACCGAACCGGCGGGATTATTGCCCTCGAGCTTCACCAGCACGGTGGACGGCAGGTCCGCCGCCATGCGCTGCAGATGCACCAGCGGCGTGTTGCCGACGAACTGCTCAAGGGTCGGGAAGGATTCAGGGTGCAGGCGTTTCTTCATGCGCGCAGAGTATAACGACCGGGCCCGCCCCTGCCCACGACGGCACGCGCGCGACCCTCACTCGAACCCGACAGACCCTCAACGTGCACACCCCGCGCGCCGCCCGCTGCAAGGCGCGGAATCGCATGGTCCATCCGACCACGGCCTGGCGGGCCAGAGATCAACATGCCACCCGCTGCGCAGTGCATCAGGAAGCGTCACCGGCGGCCTTCCAGGCCGCGAGGGCCTGGCGCGCAACGCCGCCAGGGAAGCCACGGCTGGCGAGGTGGCGCAAGCAGCGGGCCTCGTCCTCACGGGTCTCGGGGAGCTGGCGGAAGTGGCGTTCCATCTGACCGCGGGCCTGGTCGATCCAGTCGACCTCCAGGGCGTCGATCGCGGTGTTGACGGTATCGCTGCCGATACCGTTGTGGGCCAGTTCGGCGCGGATACGCTGTTCGCCGTAGCCCTGTTCGGTGCGGTGGCGGGCAATGAAGTCCGCGTAGCGGGTGTCGCTCAGATAGTCGAGCTCGCGCGCGCGCTCGAGTGCGGCATCCACTGCATCGCGCTCGAAACCACGCTCGGCCAGTTTCCGCGCGAGTTCCGGCGCGGAATGCTCACGCCGCACCAGCAGCCGGAGTCCGGCCTCCAGTGCGGCGTCCGGATCGGCCGGATCAGCCTTTCTCCTCGACCGGGGCATCGACCGGCTCGTCCTCCTCCCCGGACTTGTTGCGTTTCGGCAGCAGACGTTCGCGCAGAATCTTCTCGACTTCCTCGGCGATATGCGGATTGTCCTTCAGGTACTGACGGGCATTTTCCTTGCCCTGGCCAATGCGCTCGCCGTTGTAGCTGTACCAGGCCCCGGCCTTGTCGATCAGGCCTTCCTTCACGCCCATCTCGATGATCTCGCCCACCCTTGAGATCCCCTGGCCGTAGAGGATCTCGAAATAGGCCTCCTTGAACGGCGGCGCCATCTTGTTCTTCACCACCTTCACGCGGGTCTCGTTGCCGATCACCTCGTCGCCCTTCTTGATCGCGCCGATGCGGCGGATGTCCATGCGCACGGAGGAGTAGAACTTGAGCGCGTTGCCGCCGGTGGTGGTCTCGGGGCTGCCGAACATCACGCCGATCTTCATGCGGATCTGGTTGATGAAGATCACCAGGGTGTTGGAGCGCTTGATGTTGGCGGTCAGCTTGCGCAGCGCCTGCGACATGAGACGCGCCTGCAGGCCAACGTGGGAGTCGCCCATCTCGCCCTCGATCTCGGCCTTCGGCGTCAGCGCGGCCACGGAGTCGACAATCACCACGTCCACCGCGCCGGAGCGCACCAGCATGTCGGCGATCTCCAGCGCCTGCTCGCCGGTATCCGGCTGCGAGACCAGCAGGTCATCCACATTCACGCCCAGCTTCTCGGCGTAGGTCGGGTCCAGCGCATGCTCGGCATCCACGAACGCGGCGGTGCCGCCCAGCTTCTGCGCCTCGGCCACCACCTGCAGGGTCAGGGTCGTCTTGCCCGAGGACTCCGGGCCGTAGATCTCGACCACGCGCCCGCGCGGTACACCGCCGATACCCAGCGCGATATCCAGCGCCAGGGAGCCCGTGGAGATGGCCGGCACATCCACCGCCTGCTGATCGCCCATGCGCATCACCGCGCCCTTACCGAATTGGCGTTCGATCTGCCCCAGTGCGGCGGTCAGGGCCTTCTTGCGATTCTCGTCCACGGTATGCCTCCCGATGCTTGCAGCGATGGTTTCCGACCCGTTTCCCCGGGGCAGATACGGGGTCGCAGTATCCCACAGGGCGGGGGGCGACCCAACCCGCTGGATGGCCCATGATGCGGCCCGTGGCCCGGCCGATCGCCCGGTCCGGAACTGTGGAAAGCCCGACCACTCAGTGTTTCACGCGCAATTCGCTCGGGGAGACGCTGATTGAATCGCGCGTCCGCGCTCGAGTCGCTTTTGCGTGCGTTTAATGCGCGGTGACGGCCGTGCAGTCATTCTGCTACAGGTGAACCGCAACGCCGTTCCCGCGCCCGTTTTTGATCAGCAACGGGCGGCCGAGCCCCTGCTTTCAATGGCTTGTGGGGTTGGTGCCCCCCCCGATTCTGAATGAATATGGCCCGAGCCTGCGTTGCGCCCCGAATCCATCAGAAACGGGCGGGCAGAACCACTAATCGCTGCACGACGCGTCTTGTCTCGGAACGCGTGTCTCCGGAAACTGGGGGGGGGGCGCCAACGCGGACGTGCGATTAAATCAGCGTCTCCCTCAGCGCGTGGAAGATCGACTGCAAACGGACGCCATGGCGGTCGCCGTCAAACTGACAGGTCTGAACCCGGGCCGGGCCACCACGCGTCTGCCAGCCAAAGCAGACCGTGCCCACCGGCTTCATGGGTGTTCCGCCACCCGGCCCGGCAATCCCGGTCACTGCCACCGCGTGATCCGCTTCGCAACGCGCCAGGGCGCCTGCGACCATCGCCCGGGCCACGGCCTCGCTCACGGCACCGTGTTCCGCGATCAGTGCAGGCGAAACCCCAACCATCGCCGTCTTGGCCGCATTGGAGTACGTAACCCAGCCGCACTCGAACCACTGCGAACTGCCGGGGACATCCGTCACAACCTTCGCAATACCCCCGCCGGTACAGGACTCAACGGTACACAGGCGCTCGCCCCGCCCCAGCAGCCGTTCACCCAGCGCATGGGCCAGGGCCGGCAGACCAGTCGCATCCGCGGCGCGCCGCGTACTGCCTTCCGGGGCCGCCCTCATATCGCGCTCACTCCTCGGCCTCGAACGCTACGGCCACTCGCCAGCCGTCCTCGCGGCCCGGCCCGAGCGGCTCGCATCGCACCACCCGGCCACGGCGTTCCAGCCCGTCCAGGCGATGGTCCGGGCTGGGCACCGAAACACTCAATCCCATGCGTTCGCCGCACTCGCGCGATGCCACGAAGGCACAACCCGTGGCTGACAGGTCCTCCAGCTGCACCACCATGGATTCGCCATCTGCGCGCCAGGTCACCCGCGCCTCGGTTGTCACCCGCATGCGCCGGTGATCGCGCCGATCCTCTTCCCCGATCATCCCCTTCGCCTCCCTGGAACCTGCCAGATGCACACTCCCGAGTGTGGCACAAAGGCCGGCACGCCCCCACCGGACGCAAGGGCCCGGTTCCCGGGGCCGAGCCTGGTGACGCACCCCGGGCACCACCCGCCACCAGGTCCGCACCCATGATACCGTGCGCGCCACACCCCCGAGTATTGGACAACTGTCTAACTGAAACCCAATCTCCTCAGACAAACGCATCCAAGTGACTGATAATAAAGCTATTTCTGCCCACACCCCGATGATGCAGCAATACCTCGGTATCAAGGCCGAGTACCCGGATACGCTGCTGCTCTACCGCATGGGCGATTTCTACGAATTGTTCTACGACGATGCCGAGCGCGCTGCGGCATTGCTCGACATCACCCTGACCCGGCGCGGTGAATCGGCCGGCCAGCCGATCCCCATGGCGGGGATCCCGGTGCACACCCAGGAAAGCTACCTCGCACGCCTGCTGAAACTGGGCGAGAGCGTGGCGATCTGCGAACAAACCGGTGCGGTGGGCGCGCAGAAGGGCCCGGTCAAGCGCGAAGTCGTGCGGATCGTCACCCCCGGCACGGTCACCGAGGAGGCCCTGCTGGAGGCCCGCAACATCAACCGCCTGGTCGCGGTATGCCCTGCCGGCTCGGCCGCCATCAAGGGCCGCAAGAATGGTTACGGGATCGCCAGCCTGGAATTCGCCAGCGGCCAGTTTCGCCTGCTCGAGGTGGCGGACACCACCGAACTTGCCGCCGAGCTCGCACGGCTGGACCCGGTCGAATGCCTGATACCGGACCAGGCCGCCGCCATTCCCGGGATCGAGGCGTTCGCCCCGCAACGCCACGCCGACTGGCACTTCGACGGCGTCACCGCCCGCCGCGTACTTACCGACCACTTCGGCACCCGTGACCTGGCCGGTTTCGGCTGCGAGGGCCTCGACCTGGGTATTGCCGCAGCCGGCGCGCTGCTGGCCTATGTGCAGAGCCGCTATCGCGGCGATCTGGCCCACATTACCGGCCTCGCGCACGAGCTGCGCAGCCAGATGCTGGTACTGGACCCGGCCACTCGCCGCAATCTGGAACTGACCCGCACCCTGGGCGGCGAACGTCATGGCTCGCTGCTGGCCCTGCTGGACACCACCCGCTCGGCAATGGGGTCGCGACGCCTGCTGCAATGGTTGCACCAGCCACTGCGGGATCGCGCGCTGATCCGCGAACGCCAGACCGCGATCACCGCCCTGCTGGAGGCAGACGCCAGTGGCCCCCTGCGCGTGGCCCTGGCCGGCAGTGCGGACGTCGAACGCATCCTGTCGCGGATCGTCCTCGGCAGCGCCCGCCCGCGTGACCTCACCGCCCTGCTCGCGAGCCTCGAGCGCCTGCCGCCCCTGCACCAGATCCTGACCCCGCTTGCCACCAGCGCCGCTTCCCTTCAGGTCCTGCATCAGACACTGACCCCGGAGGATCCGCTCAGCGCGACCCTGGCCGCCGCACTGGTCGAAGAACCACCGCTGCGGGTCAGCGACGGCGGCATGATCCGCGCCGGCTTCGACGCCGAACTCGACCGCCTGCGCGCCCTGGAACATGACGCCGACACCTTCCTGCGCGAGATCGAGGCGCGCGAGCGCGAGGCCACCGGCATCCCCACACTGAAGGTGGCCTACAACCGCGTGCACGGCTACTACATCGAGGTCTCGCGCACGCGCTCGGCCGAGCTGCCCGGGCGCTTTATGCGCCGCCAGACGCTGAAGAATGCCGAACGCTATACCACCGAGGAACTCAAGCGCTTTGAAGACGAGATCCTCTCCGCCCGCGAGCAGGCCATGGCGCGCGAACGCGCACTGTTCGATGGCCTGATTGGCGAACTCCAGGGCCGCGCCCCGCGTCTGCGGGCGATCGCAGACGCACTCGCCGAGCTCGATGCCCTGGCCTGCCTGGCCGAGCGGGCCGAACGACTCGACTGGCACTGCCCGGAACTGGTGGAGAACCCCGGCATCCACATCGAGCAGGGTCGCCACCCCGTCGTGGAAAATGGCCTGGACACGCCGTTCGTCGCCAACGACACCGAACTCGATCCGGAGGCGCGTCGCCTTTTGGTCATTACCGGCCCCAATATGGGCGGCAAATCCACCTACATGCGCCAGACCGCGCTGATCGTACTGCTCGCCTGCATGGGCAGCTTCGTGCCGGCCACGCGGGCGCAGATCGGGCCGGTGGACCGCATCTTCACCCGCATCGGGGCCTCCGACGATCTCACCTCCGGGCGCTCCACCTTCATGGTGGAAATGACCGAGGCCGCCAACATCCTGCACAACGCGGGTCCCGAGAGCCTGGTATTGATGGACGAGATCGGCCGCGGGACCAGTACCTTTGACGGGCTGGCGCTGGCACTGGCCTGCGCCGAACGCCTGGCGCGCCACAACCGCGCACTGACCCTGTTCGCTACCCACTACTTCGAGCTGACCACCCTGGCCGAGCGCGAACCGGCCGTCGCCAACGTGCATACCGATGCGATGGAACACGAGCACAGCATCGTGTTCCTCCATCAGGTATGCGAAGGCCCGGCGAATCAGAGTTACGGCCTGCAAGTGGCCCAGCTGGCCGGAGTGCCGGCCGACGTGCTGAAGCTGGCGCGCAGCCACCTGCGCGAACTGGAAGACCGCGCAGCCGCCAGCGACTCGCCCCAGCTCGGCCTGTTCACCGCGCCCGCAAACAACGCCGTCGCCGACCCCCCGCCCGCGCCGGCCGGCCCGACCCCGGAAGAACGCGCCCTGAAGACATTGTTCGACACCCTGGACCCGGACGCGATGTCCCCACGCGAGGCCCTGGACGCGCTCTACCGGATGAAGGAGACCCTGCGCCACCCGGATTGAGCCGGACATTGCGATGGCCGGACCGCACGGAATGTGGCCAGGGTTCACCCGGGATTCCCGACAGCGGTGGGCGAGGCGTTACAATGCGAGCGTTTACCGCCGGCGGGTCATGGACCGCAACGCCGCGCCTGCGACCGCATCACCTGGATGTCCGGTCAACCGACTGAATTCAAAGGGAGAAAAGCATGGCGTTCATCGTTCTCGAGAACTGCATCAAGTGCAAGTACACCGATTGCGTCGAGGTCTGCCCGGTCGACTGCTTTCATGAAGGCCCGAACTTCCTGGTCATTGATCCCGACGAATGCATCGACTGCACCCTGTGCGAACCGGAATGCCCGGCCGAGGCCATCGTCCCGGAAGATGACGTCCCCGAGGATCAGCTGCAGTTCATCGAACTGAACGCCGAACTCTCCCGCACCTGGCCGGTGATCACCGCGCGCAAGGACCCGCTGGAAGACGCGGAAGAATGGGACGGCGTGGAAGGAAAACTCCAGCACTTGGAGCGCTGACCCCGACACGGTCGGCTGTACGCGCCATGACGCACAACCGACCGTGCGCGGATATCCCCGAACCACCATCGCCGAGTACCGAACCCGGGAGTCTGTCGGATTCGGGACAGATTCGGCGGCGCGTGCGGGCCAGCAGACGCGCCGGCCGGGGCACCGCGTACAGGCGCCCGTGCCCCCTGCTGCCGGCAAACGCCCACATACCTCAGGCGTTCGCGCCCCGTCCGGACGCTGCACGGCTTCCTGCGGCAAACGCCGCAAGAACCGCTAACGCACAACCACATCTTCGGCAAAGCGGAAGCCCGCCTCGGACCCGCAGGCAGGGTCGGGACCGCATCGTAGACCCGACCCGAATGGATCAGATCCTGATACTGCTCCGGGCGCTCTCGGCTTGGCGCGATGTCAGACGTACCGCACCCGTGCCATTCCGGGTCCTACCACAGCCAGGTCTCGGGCTGTTCGATGGCACGATTGTCGCTGTTGGCCAGCAGCCCCTTGATGCAACGCACCAGGACCCAGACGAACAGGAACAAGAAGACCAGGAAGCCGATCAGGATCGGGGATGTAAGCGTCCCGATCACCGCGAACAACAGGCCGATCCAGAAGGTACGGATCTGGTAGGTAAAGTGCGAAGCGCTGACGGCATCGTCCTCGCTACGCTTGATGTACGCAATGACTAGGCCGACGATGGCCGTGATCGCAGTCAGAAAGCTGACCAGGTAAAGCACGTATACCACGGTCACCATGGTGCTTTCCCTGCGTGGACCCGGGCGCGGCTCGCTGACCTCGCTGGGGATGACTTCCGGTCGGGACGGTTCGGACACGTTCTACCTCCATTCGCGCGGATCGCACCGCTGCATTGAAACTACCAGACTACGAAAACACGGATGTACCGACACGCGCGTGACGATCACCCCGATCTGAACACCCCTCAGCCAGGACCACCAAGCACGATCAAGGCGATGCCCGCCAGCGCGAACACAAAACCCGCGATCTGTACCCGCGACATGCGCTCGGCCTGAAAGATACGCGCCATGATGGCGGTCGGCGCCGGTGACAACGCCCCGGCGACGGCAATGATGGACAACAGCCCCATCCGCACCGCGACCACGAAGGCCAGCGTGGCCGCCGCCTGGAACAGGCCGGCCAGCGCCAGCAATACCAGGGTGGAGCGACGCATGCCGGTCGCCGGCCGCAACACCAGCATTACCAGGGCCAGGGTCAGGGCGCCGACCGCGGAGGTCGCCACTACCGGCCAGAGCGGGGAGCCCTCACTGGCCTGCCCCAGGAATACGAACACCAGGCCGAAACAGATCCCGGCGATGACCGCATCCAGCAGCCCCTTCACCGGATGCGTGCCGCGCGCCAGCGCGACCCATCCGCGCACCGGCTGATCCAGACGCCGCGGGCTGGCCTTGCGCGACCCGCCCGAGATCATCCCGATCGCTGCCACGATCGCGGCCACGCCAACAAGAGCCAGCAGGCCCGGACGTTCACCCAGCGCAAGCCCCGCGACCAGCGGCACCAAGGCGGAGATCACGCCGGTGATCGCTGCGACCAGGCCCATGGAGCCCTCGGCCAGGCCGCGGTAATAGGCGAGCAGGCCGAGGGCCAAGCCAAGCCCCGAGGCCCCACCCCAGATCAGGGCCTGCGGGCCCGGCAGACCCGCCAGCGGCAGGGCGATCAGCAGCAGGACGAAGGTGGCCAGGACCTGCGAATAGCAGGCCACCACCAGCGCCGGGATGCGGCGTGAGGCCAGCCCGCCGAGGAAGTCACCGGCACCGAAGCCCAGCGCCGTCAGCAGACCCAGGAAAAAGGCCATGTCAGCGCCCCGCGCGGGTCGCGGGCCGCATCATGCACGCTGCCTATTCAACGACGCTCGCGAGCAGATCCTGCAACGCCTCTTCGCTGCCGGCATGGTCAACCCCCGTGACCACCCCGTTGTCATCCAGGCGCACGACCGTCACCTGTTCGCGCTGATGCGGCAGGAAGGCCGCATCGGCCTCGCGGGTGGTAACCACGATAGAATAATCCCGCGCCTGCATGCGCGGCAGAACCACATTCTGCATCGGCTGCGCCGGCATCTCGTGGATATCGGCAATGTAAATGATGCCCAGCGCGTCGCGCTCCTCGGCGCTCATCGCGCCGAGCACCGCATTGGCCACACCGGCCGGCGCAGCCTCGACCGTCTTCAGGATCACGCGTGCGTTGCCCGGCAGTTCTACCGCGTTGCCATGCTGATCATTCAGCGTGCGCTCGGGGAACGGCTGCCCCTCGGCGAATTCGGGCTCCGGACCGCCCCCGGACATGCAACCGGCGACAAGCCCGGCCGCAAGCAGCATCAGGGCGGGCAGAAAGGATCGGGCAACGAGCGACATGGCGGTTCTCCTGCAGATTCGGGAAATTCGGTGCGCGCGCCCCTGCGCCTGACCGGCCTCCCGGGGACGCGCGCAACAGCGGCGCCGATGGTAACGCATCGAAGGCGTCAGTAGACTGCAGTCCCCTCTATCGCCAACCGCGAACATGCTGCAATCGCTAATCAAACTGCTGCGACCACACCAGTACATCAAGAACGGGTTCGTGTTCCTGGGCGTGGTGTTCGCGCACGAATGGGGCGATGCGGGCACCGTGCTGGCCGCAAGCCTCGCGTTTCTCGCCTTCAGTGCGGTGGCCAGCGCGGTCTATGTACTCAACGATATCGTCGACGTCGAGGCCGACCGCCGCCACCCGACCAAGTGCCAGCGTCCGATCGCCAGTGGCGCGATCGCGGTCCCCACCGCCTGGGTGATCTTCGTGATCGCGGTCGCCGTGGCACTGGCCCTGGCGGCGCTGGTCAGCACCTGGGTGATCGCACTGATCATGATCTACCTTGTACTGAACGTCGCCTACTCCTGGTCGCTCAAGCACATCGTGATCCTCGATGTCTTCAGCATCGCGGCCGGCTTCATGCTGCGCATCCTGGCCGGTACCCTGGGACTCGGCATCGAGCCCTCCCAGTGGCTGCTGCTGTGCGGCCTGATGCTGACCCTGTTCCTCGGGTTCGCCAAGCGCCGTGCGGAGCTGGCCGATGCCCGCGTCGAACGCAGCGACAACGGCGAAGGCGCGCGCCGCGTGCTGGATGACTACAGCGTCAGCCTGCTGGACCAGTTCATCGCCATCAGCGCCGCCTGCACCGTGCTCGCCTACGGCCTGTACACCGTCAGCACCGAGACCATTGCGCTGCACGGCACCGACGGGCTGATATACACCCTCCCGTTCGTCATCTATGGCATCTTCCGGTACCTGTTCCTGCTGCACGTCCGCGGCGGCGGCAACGACACCTCGCGTGACCTGATGACCGACCGCCACCTGCTGGCTACCGTCGCGTTGTGGCTGGTGGTCACCTTCGCCGTGCTCGCATGAATGGCGTATTGCTCTCGGGCTGGCGCCTGCGCGCGGTCATGGCCTCGGTCGTGGTTGCGGTCGCGCTGTATCTGGGCGTCGCCCTGTGGGCCGGTGCCGAAGATGTCTGGCGCGCCCTGCAGATGGTCGGCGTCGGCGGCGTGCTGCTGGCCCTGGCACTGTCACTGGTGAACTACACACTGCGTTTCACCCGCTGGCAGCTGTACCTGCGCACCCTGCAGCACCGCGTGCCGACAATGGCCAGCCTGCACATCTACCTGGCCGGCTTCGCCCTGACCACGACACCGGGCAAGGCCGGCGAGGCCCTGCGCGGAGTCCTGCTCAAGCGTCGCGGACTCCCCTACCCGGACAGCTTCGCCGCATTCGTCTCCGAACGCCTGTCCGACCTGATCGCCGTCGTGCTGCTGTCGATGCTGGGGCTGACTCTGGTCGCCCAGGGCGCGTGGCTGATCGCGGTCGGGGCCGCCTGCATACTGGCGGCACTGGTGGTGCTCTCCTGGCGCCGCCCGCTGGCCTGGCTGCAGGCCATCAGTGACCGCCCGGGGCGGCGCCTGTGGCGCAGCCTGCATCACCTGGCCACGGTCCTGCTGCAGGCGCGGCGCTGCCATCGGCCGGGCCTGCTGGCGGGCGCCACCGCCCTCAGCGTGATCGCCTGGAGCGCCGAGGCCCTGGCCTTCTGGTGGATCCTCAATACCATGGGGTTCGAGGTCGGCTTTACCTTTGCCGCCTTCGTGTTCGCCCTGGCCATGCTGGCCGGCGCGCTCAGCTTCCTGCCGGGCGGACTGGGCGGAACCGAGGCGGTGATGGTCGGGCTGCTGCTCCTGCACGACATACCGGCCGCCGATGCCGTCGCGGCGACCATGCTGATCCGCTTTACCACCCTCTGGTTCGCGGTCATCCTGGGGCTGATCGCCCTGTCCACCAACGCCGAGGCGCGCGGCCGCGAACACCCGGAAAAACGCCATGCGTAGTCTTACCCGAACCCGACAGGCTCCCGGGTGGAGAGGTCGGGCATGACCGCCAGCTGGAACCGCATCCCGCGCGTGGAGCATGCCGCCGAGGTCCCGCTGGCGCGGCGCGGCCGCGCCCTGCCCGAGACACCGCGCCCGCTGCTCGCCCACGGGCTCGGGCGCAGTTATGGCGATGTCTGTCTGAATCCGGGGGCGTCGCTACTGCACACCTCGGGGCTGGATCGCTTCATCGCCTTCGACCCGGCGACCGGCATCCTCCGCGCCGAGGCCGGCCTGTCACTGGACGCGCTGCTGCGCTTCGCGATACCGCGCGGCTGGTTCCCGCCAGTGGTACCCGGCACCCGCTGCGTGACGCTGGGCGGGGCCGTGGCCAACGACGTGCACGGCAAGAACCACCACCAGGCCGGGAGTTTCGGGGATCACGTGCTCGGGCTGACCCTGCGTCGTTCCGACGGCCAGGTCCTGGAGGTCACCCCGGAGGAGCGCCCCGGTTGGTTTGCAGCCACCGTCGGCGGCCTGGGCCTGACCGGCCTGATCGAGACCGTGACCCTGCAACTGGCGCCGGTCCGCAGCGCCTGGATGCACGCCTGGTCGCAACGCTTCACCAGTCTCGACGAATTCTGGGACCTGAACACCCGCTCGGAACGCGATTGGCCGTACACGGTGGCCTGGATCGACTGCCTGAACCCGGGCCGTGACGGCCGTGTGGGGCGCGGTATCTACAGTGCCGCGCGGCATGCCAACCTGGCCCGGCACTCAGCCACCTGGCGCGAACCACGGCGCAGCATCCCGCTGGACCCGCCGCTATCCCTGGTCAACCGTCTGACCCTGCGCGCCTTCAACCACCTCTATTACCGCCAGCCGGTGCATGCGACCCCGCGCGCGATCCATCACCAGCCATGGCTGTTTCCGCTGGACGCGATCCGGCACTGGAACCGGATCTACGGGCATAAAGGCTTCTACCAGTACCAGTGCGTACTGCCGCCGGCAGATGCAAAGGAGGGCGTGCAGACCCTGCTGGATACCATCGCCGCCAGCGGCCAGGGCTCGTTTCTCGCAGTCCTCAAGACCTTCGGCACCCGCCCCGCCCCGGGCATGCTGTCCTTCCCCCGCCCCGGGGCCACGCTTGCGCTGGATTTCCCGGAGAAAGGCCGCGCCACCGAGCGCCTGTTTGCGCGTCTGGATGCGATCGTGCAGGAGTGCGGGGGTGCCCTTTACCCGGCCAAGGACGCGCGCATGCCGGCCCCGATGTTCCGCACGGGGTTTCCCCGCTGGGAGGCATTCGCCGATTATGTAGACCCCGAATTCTCCTCCGGCTTCTGGCGCAGGGTGACCGCATGACCCCGAGAAAAAACCCGCTGCAGCGCATCGTCCTCTTTGGTGCCACCTCCGCGATCGCAAGCGCCGTGGCGCGCGAGCTGGCCACACCGGACACGCAACTGTTCTGCGTGGCCCGCGACGGCACCGCCCTGCAGGCCCTGCTGGATGACCTCCGGGTACGCGCCGACGACACCGACGGTACCCGCATCCAGGGCACGACCGCCGACCTGGCCGACATCGACGCCCACGCGGCCGTATGGCAGCAGGCGCAGCAGGCCCTGGGCGAGGTGGACGCGGTGTTGCTCGCCTGGGGGACCCTGCCGGACCAGGCCGCCTGTGATGCCTCGGTCGAGGCAACGCTGGACGCCATCCACGTGAACGGCACCAGCGCCATCGCCCTGCTCGCCCGTATCGCCCCGGACTTCGAACGTCAGGGCCGCGGGGTCATCGCCGCAATCGGCTCGGTCGCGGGGGACCGCGGACGCCAGAGCAACTACGCCTATGGCACCGCCAAGGGCATGCTCGCGACCTATCTGCAGGGGCTGCGCAACCGCCTCTTCTTCCACGGCGTGGACGTGGTCACCCTCAAGCCCGGCTTCGTGCGCACCCCGATGACCGCAGGCTTCAACCGCGCCGGCGCGCTGTGGGCCGAACCCGAGGCCGTGGCCTCCGGCATCGTGAAGGCCATGCAGCGCGGCCGCGAAGTCGCATACCTGCCCTGGATCTGGCGGATCATCATGACCGTGATCCGCCTGCTCCCCGAATACCTGTTCAAGCGGCTGAAGCTCTGATGGATTATCCCGCCCCGCTGCCTGTTGCGCTGTTCGATTTCGACGGCACCCTGAGCCGTCGCGACAGCCTGTTCCCGTTCCTGCGCTTTGTGCTGGGCACGCCCCTGTTCGCGGCGCGGCTGCCCGCCTGCCTGCCCCCATTGCTGGGCATGGCGGCCGGGCGGCTGTCACGCCAGGCCGCCAAGGAACGGGTCCTGACCCGCATGCTCGGCGGGCGAGCCCTGGCGGACCTGGAGGCGCAGGCGCAGGCCTACGCGGCCGGTCCGCTGGACCGCCTGCTGCGGCCAGCCGGTATGCAGCGGCTGCAATGGCACCAGGCGCGCGGCGACACCTGCGTACTGGTCTCCGCCTCGCCGGAGCTGTACCTGCGGCCCTGGGCACGCCGCCACGGCATCGACCACGTGATCGGCTCGCGGCTGGCGGTCGACGCCGTGGGCCGCATAACCGGGCAGCTCGAGGGCGCGAACTGCCAGGGTGCGGCCAAGCCGCCGGCCATCACGGCCTGGCGCGCGCAGCTGGGCCCGCAGGTCCGCGTGGAATACGTTGCAGCCTACGGCGACACGGCCGGCGACCGCCACATGCTGGCGCTGGCACGCGAGGGCTACCTGTGGCGCGCCGGCGCCTTCCAGCGGGTGTTTGCCGCAAAGGAGCCGGATGCATGAATACCCATCCGGCATCAGAAAGGGCCACATCACAGAACACCGAATGGCAAAACGCCCCCTGGCTGGCGCGCCATTACGGCGCGGTGCTGCTGGCCGTTGTCCTGATCAAGCTGGCAATCGCCTGGACGCTCCCGATCACCGGCGACGAGGCCTATTTCCTGATCTGGGGCCAGCACCCGGATCTGGGCTACTACGACCACCCGCCGATGGTCGGCTGGTGGCTGAGCCTGATCCTGCCGCTGTCCGAACACCCGCTGGCGATCCGTGCCCCGGGCATCCTGGTGTCGCTGGCACCGTCCCTGGCGATCCTGCTGCTGTGGCGGCGCGAAGACCCGGTGCGGGCACGGCTGGCATCACTGATCGCCCTGTTCGTGCCGCTGTTCTTCATCGCGGTTCTGACCGCCACCGACACCCCGCTGATCCTGTTCAGCCTGCTCGCCACCGGATTGCTCTGGCAGGCCCTGCGCAGCGGGGCTGCACACTGGTTCCTGCTGGCCGGTCTGGCCCTGGGGCTGGCGTTCCTGTCCAAGTACTTTGCCGTGCTGCTGGGGATCGCGTTCGGGCTGCATATCCTGCTGTTCGCGCGCCAGCACTGGCGCGGGTTGCTCCTGGTCATCCTCGGCGTACTGCCGGCCGTGGCCGTCAACCTGTACTGGAACTGGGGCCACTGCTGGTACAACGTGATGTTCAACATCGTGAACCGGCATGGCGACGGCGGCTTCGACCCCGGCAACTGGCTGACCTACGCGCTGCTGCTGATCTACCTGTTCACGCCCTGGCTGCTGTGGTTCTACGCCCGCCAGTGGCGCGCGCTGGGTGCGGGCATCCGGCGTTACCGCTTCGCGGTGTTCCTCTCCGCCGGCCTGATCCCGCTGCTGGTGTTCGCCCTGCTGGCCCCGTTCAAGAGCATCGGGCTGCACTGGCTGGCCGCCTTCGCCCCGTTCCTGCTGCTGCCGGCGCTGTTCCTGAGCGTGCGCGCGCTGGCCATCAGCGCCTGGCTCTCCGGCGGGCTGGCGCTCGTGCACGCCGCCATCCTGCTGACCATCGCGCTGATGCCGGTGGAGTGGCTGGAGCGCCACGACCGCTACCCGGACGCCGTGTTCTACCTGACTCCCCAGGCACTGGCCGAGGTGGTGAACGCGTACGACCCCGACTGGCCGGTATTCACCCGCAGTTATTCGCGCTCGGCGGTACTCGCCTACTACGCCGGGCGCGAGGTCGGCGTGTTCGGCCCCGGCTCGCACTACGGCCGCCAGGACGACCTGCTGACCGACTTTCGCGCGCTGGACGGGGCCAACCTGCTGTACGTCCCGGTCCGCGGCGAACTCGATCCGGGCCATGTCGAACCCTTCTTCGAGGAGGTCCGCGTGCGCACCGTGGAGGTGCGCGGGGTCGAGTGGTCGCTCGCGGAGGGTCACGGCTTCGACTACGCCGCCTATCACGAGCAGGTGCTGCAGCCCGTTCTTGCACGCTATTACGACTTCCCGAACTGGCTCCCGAAGGGCCGCTGCGACTTTACAAATCGCTACGAAAACAGTTTATAAATCGATATTATTAAGAGTTTTTATATCTTAAGACCACCCGAAACGGCCAGGTTCGCAGCGACCATCGCCCCCCATTCCGTCCAGGAAGACACTGATCCATGTTCCCCTGGATGTGGCCTGCGCCCGAGGCGCCGGGCTGCACCGGGACCGGCACGGGGAACACGGCCGTCGCCTCGCAGTCTTCAGGAACGTCCTGGCCATGTTGACCCACGACTGCCGCCATTGCCCGGGCTCGGCGGTTGCACAAACGCAACGGAGTACATTGCATGACGACTCGCACGATCCCCACCCGCCTGCATACGGGCCTGTTGACGGGCCTGCTTCTGGCATGGCCGACACTCGCCGCGGCACAACAGGAACCGGAGACCAGCAGCTACCAGGACTGGCAGGTTACCTGCTTCGAGACCGGCGCCGGCGAACGCTGCCAGATGCGGCAGATGCTGCAGACTCAGGACGAACAGGCCGACGAGCTGTCCCTGCAGGCCACCGTATCCCTTGATGGCGACCAGCCGGTCATCGAGATGCTGCTACCGCTGGGTGTGGACCTGCGTCCCGGCATCCGCATGCAGGTCGACCGCAGTGGCGAGGAGATGGATGCCCCCTACGTAACCTGCGTCCAGCAGGGCTGCGTAGCCGGACGCGAACTGAGCGAGGCCCAGATGGGCGCGATGCGCGCCGGGCGCACGTTGTCCGTGGCTTTTCGTGCCCTGCACCAGGAGCAACCATTCGTGTTCGATATCTCACTCATGGGCTTTACCGCCGCCAGCGAGCGCCTCCGGTAAGCGCCTCCGGACATCCAGAACCACAAAACTGGCGTCTCCATGACCGCACCCTCGCCCCGAACACCCGCGGATCCGGCACGGCTTCGGCGCAGGCGTCCCCCCTGGCGGCGGGCCGCAGGCGTAGCCGTCACGGCGTGGGTACTGTGGTGGATCATGGCCGGCGTTGATGCCCTGTTCGAGCCCCTCGCACTACTGGCCGTTCTGCTGGCGGCGGGGGCCAGCCTGCTACTGCCAGCCGGCCGGCCGCTCCCCCTGCGACCGGCTGCGATCCCGGGCCTGCTGGCCCACTTCCTGGTCCGTTCGTTTGTCGGCGGGCTGGACGTCTCTCGCCGCGCACTGGATCCGCAGCTGCCACTGCAACCGGGCTTTATCGACTACCGCAGCGAGCTGCCGCACGGGCCACCGCTGACCTTGTTCATGGCGACGATCAGCCTGCTGCCCGGCACCCTGAGCGTGCGTCTGGAGGGACCCCTGCTCACGGTGCACGTGCTGGATCTGGGGGCTGCACCGGGGGACGACCTCCAGCAACTGGAGCGGCGCATCCGCGCGGCTTTTGCGCTGCCGCGCGATGACCGGCCGCAGGCACGCCGATGACGCTGTTCTATCTCGGCGCCGCCCTGTTCCTTCTGGGGACCATCCTCCTCGGCCTGATCCGCGTGCTGCGCGGGCCGGGCTCCGGCGACCGCATGCTGGCCGCACTGCTGTTCGGCACCTCCGGGGTCGCCATCCTGCTGTTGTTGTCGATGGTGCTGGAGACCCCGGCACTGGTCGACGTGGCCCTGGTATTCGCCCTGCTCGCGGTGGTCGCCGCAGTTGCGTTCGTGCGCCAGCACGGGCTGCCGGAGCCGCAGGATACGCCGACCCGGCGCGGCCACCACCCACCGCCGGAGGAGCCGTCCGATGATCGCTAACACCCTGACCGTACTGTTGATCCTGACCGGTCTCGGCTTCTTTGCCGCCGGCACCGCCGGCCTGCTGCGCTTTCCCGATGTGTATTCGCGCCTGCACGCCCTGACCAAGGCGGACAACGTCGGCCTCGGCCTGGTGATCCTCGGTCTGATGTTCCAGGCGGGCGGTCTCGCCGATGTCCTCAAGCTGCTGCTGATCTGGGCCCTGGTCCTGGCTGCCGGCACCACGGCCGCACACATGGTGGCGCAACGCACCTGGACCCACGGGGATTTCGAGTCCGACCGATGAACCTGCTGCTTGTCGTCTTTGACCTGGCGCTGCTGGCCGGCCTGATCGGGGTCGCCTGGCGCTGCCTGGCAAGCACGGACCTGTTTCGCGCGGTGGTGCTGTTCATCACCTTCGGGCTGCTGCTTGCGCTGGCCTGGGTGCGGCTGGAGGCGCCGGACATCGCGCTGGCCGAGGCGGCCATCGGGGCCGGCATCACGGGTGCCCTGCTGCTAGTGACGCTGGAGCGCCTGCGCGTCATCATCGCCGGGCGCCGCAGCGACCGGCCGGACACTGTCCCGCCCGACCCCTCCGGGCCCGGCGCCGCGCTGCAGGCCCTGCATGACCCGCCGCCGGAACCCCGCACGCGGCTCCCGGCACTGACCTTTGCGCTGGTCGTCGGTAGTCTGCTGGTGACCACGCTTTGGCACCAGCCCGATGCCGCGGGCCTGGAGCCGGTGGTGGACGCGCACATGGATGCCTCCGGCGTGGACCACCCAATTACCGCGGTACTGCTGAACTTTCGCGCCTACGACACCTTCCTGGAGCTGGCGATTGTGCTGGTGGCCCTGCTCGGGGCCTGGTCACTCGGGCGCCACGACCGGATCCCGGCACGCCCGGCGCCCGGGCCGATCCTCCCCGGCACCCTGCGCCTGCTGGTGCCGGTGGCGGTCGTGACCGGGGTGTATGTGCTCTGGGCCGGCAGCCACCAGCCGGGTGGCGCCTTCCAGGCCGGAGCCATCCTCGGGGCCGCGGGCATCCTGCTGGTGTTGTCGCGCCCGCGCCGGATGCCGCCGCCTCCTGGCACCCTGCTGCGCCTCGGGCTCGGCGCCGGGGTCGGGCTGTTTCTCGCGTCGGGCGTGTACGGGTTGCTCGCCGGCCATGGCTTTCTCGGCTACCCGCCCGGCTGGGACTACCCGTTGATCATCCTGATCGAAGTCGCCGCCACCCTGTCGATCGCCCTCACGCTCGTTGCCCTGTTCATTGCCGGCCGACCGGAGGGGGATGATCGCCCATGAGCGGACTGGTCGAGACCCTGGCACCGGGCCTGTTGTATCCCACCGGCGGTGCGATCCTGTTCGCGCTCGGCCTGTACGGGCTGATCCGGCGCCATCACCTGGTGTTGCGCATCCTCGCCCTGAACATCATGGGCTCCGGGGTGTTCATGGTGCTGCTCGGGATCGCCGCCCGCGGTGAGGGACCGCCGGACCCGGTCGCCCAGGCCCTCACGCTGACCGGCATCGTGGTCGCGGTGAGTGCCACGGCCTTCGCCCTGGCCCTGGTCGTGCGCCTGGCGCGCCTGACCGGCAACGCGATCATCCTGCCCGGGCCTCCCGATGACGACGCCCCTGTGGACGATATCTCGCGTCTGGAGCATCACGCCCATACCGAAGCCCCGGAACACATCGAACCGACCGCCAGGTCCGGAGAACGCCGATGACGCTGCCGGGGGAGGCATGGCTGACCAGCGGTGTAGCCGGGCTGATCGCACTGTCCCTGCTGCTGGCCGTACTGGCCACCGTCTGGCCGCGTCAGGCGCATCGTATCGGTATCGCCGGCGCGCTGGCCGTCAATGCCTGGGTACTGGTACTCGGGGCCGTCTTCCTGAACGCCGGGCCCGAGCCCATGGCTGCCGCCACCCGCGTCGCCCTGGGCAGCTGGGAGGCACCGCTGGGGCTGATGCTGCATCTGGACGGGCTGGCGATGACGCTGCTGGCTCTGACCGCGGTGGTGGCCCTGGCCACCAGCCTGTACAGCCTCGGCTACGTGCATGACCGCATCGAACGCCGCCAGTTCTGGCCGCTGTGGCTGTGGCTGTGGGCCGGGCTGAACATGCTGTTCGTCTCCGGTGATGCCTTCAATCTCTACATCACGCTGGAGGTGGTCTCGCTGACCGCGGTGGCTCTGGTCGCCTTTACCGGCACCGCTGCCGCGGTATCCGGCGCAATGCGCTACCTGCTGGTCAACCTGCTCGGATCGCTGAGCTTCCTGATGGGCGTGGTGCTGCTGTTCGGCGAACACGGGGTGCTGGACCTGGTGCTGCTGGAGGCGCGTGCGCAGGTCGGCCCCACCGAGCGCATGGCAGCGGTGCTGATGACCGCCGGGCTGATGCTGAAGGCGGCCCTGTTTCCGGTACACGTGTGGCTGGCGCCGGCGCACGGCTCCGCCCCGGCCCCGGTCAGTGCAGTGCTCTCGGGTCTGGTGGTCACCGGCTCCTTTTATCTGATCCTGCGCCTGTGGATGGGGGTATTCGCGCCCCTGGCCACCCCGGCCTTTGGCGTCCTGATCGGACTGCTGGGAGTGGCCGCGCTGGTCTGGGGTTCGGCCCAGGCGCTGCGGGCCGGGCGGCTGAAGTCCATCGTCGCCTATTCTACCGTCGCCCAGTTCGGGTATCTCCTGATCGCCTTCCCGCTGATGCTGGTCGAGCCCACGGCCTGGCGCGTGGTGGTGTTCTTTGCCGTGGTCCATGCCCTGGCCAAGGCGGCCGTGTTCCTGGCTGCGGGCACGCTGCAGCACGCGGCCGGGCATGACCGTCTGGTGGATCTGGGCGACATCCTCCGCGGTCGGCTGCGCACGGTGTTCGCCCTGGGTCTGGCGGGTGTCAGCCTGATGGGGTTGCCGTTCACGGGCGGCTTTGTGGCCAAGTACCTGCTGCTGGAGGCCGGCCTGGGTACGGTGCTCGCGGGCAGCGCGATCGGTGTGCTCTGGGTGATCGCGATTGCCGGGGGCGGCCTGCTGGCGGCGGCCTACGTACTGCGCATGGTCGCCCCGGCCTTCCATCAGGGCCGGATTCGCCGGGGCGAGGCGGTGTCCGCCTGGATGGACTGGGTTCCGCTGGGCCTGGCCCTGGTGGCCGCGGCCGCCGGGCTGAGCGGCACGCTGGTCCTGTACACCCTCAGCCTGACCCCGGGGGCCCCATGAACGACGCCGGCGGCCTGCTGCTCACGATCCTGCTCAGCTCCCTGCTGCCGGGGATCGCGATCTTCTTCCTGGCGGAACACCGCCGGCGCCTGCGCATCGGCCTGAACCTGACCGGCGCGGTCACCAAGCTGGTACTGGTCGGCGTGCTGTTGCTGGGGGTGCTGCGGGGCGACGAATACCGGTTCAGTCTGCCGCTGATGCCGGGCATCGATCTGGTGCTGGCCGCGGACTCGCTGTCGTTGCTGTTTGCCACCCTCTCCGCGGTGCTGTGGCTGGTCACGACGGTGTACGCAATCGGCTACCTGGAACACTCCCCGCGGCGCAGCCGCTTCTTCGGCTTCTTCTCGCTGTGCGTCAGCGCAACGGTGGGGATTGCCCTGTCCGGCAACCTGATCACCTTCCTGATCTTCTACGAGATTCTGACCCTGGCGACCTGGCCCCTGGTGGTCCACCGCGGCACGCCGGCGGCGCTGCGGGCCGGACGCCTCTATCTCGGCTATACCCTGACCAGCGGGCTGGTGCTGTTCACGGCCATCGTCTGGCTCACGCTGCTGGCAGGGGCCGAGGGCTTTACCCCGGGCGGCTACCTTGAAAGCCTCGCGGAGACCCACGCGGTCACGCTGCAAGTCCTGTTCGTGCTGCTGATGGTCGGCTTCGGGGTCAAGGCCGCGCTGGTGCCGCTGCACTCCTGGCTGCCCATCGCCATGGTCGCGCCGGCTCCAGTCAGCGCGCTGCTGCACGCGGTGGCGGTGGTCAAGGCCGGGGCCTTCGGCATCGTGCGGGTCGTCAACGATGTCTACGGGGCAGAACTGGCGCTGGAGCTGGGCCTGACGACCGGCCTGCTGGTGGTCGCGGCCATCACCATCCTGTACGGATCCATCCAGGCCCTCCGCGCCCAGGACCTGAAACAACGCCTGGCGTTCTCGACCGTCAGCCAGGTCGCCTACATCGTGCTCGGGGTTGCCCTGGCCGGACCACTGGGCGTGATCGGGGGGCTGGTGCATCTGGTGCACCAGGGCCTGACCAAGATCACGCTGTTCTTCTGCGCCGGCAACTTTGCCGAGACCCTGGGCATCCACAAGGTGCGCGAGATGGACGGTGTCGGCCGGCGCATGCCCTGGACCATGCTAGCCTTCACCATGGGGGCACTCGGCATGATCGGACTGCCCCCGCTGGCCGGATTCGTCACCAAATGGCACCTGGGCCTGGGCGCCTTGCAGGTGGATGCCCTCTGGGTCCTCTGGGTCCTGGTGCTCTCCGGCCTGTTGAATGCCGCCTACTTCCTGCCGCCGATCATCCGGGGCTGGCTGGGCGAGCGCCGCGAACCCTGGCCCGAGCCAATGCGGGAGCAGATCGGTCCCACTCGCTTCGAGACGCACTGGATGCTGCTGGTCCCCACGCTGCTGGTCGCCGCCCTCAGCATCCTGACCGGGCTGCTGGCGGCCGTGGGTCTGAGCCCGCTGGGCTGGGTCGCGGTCATCGTACAGCGCGACTACATCATCCCGGGGCTGGATACATGAACGCCTGGTTGCTGGGCGTACCCCTGCTGCCACTGCTGCTGGCGCTGCTTGTCGGGTGGCGGCCGCTGCAAATCGGCCTGCAGCGACTGGTGCCCTGGGCGGCCCTGCCCGCGCTGCTGACCGCCATCCTGGTGCCAGTCGGCACCGAGGCCCGGTTCGACTGGCTGCTGCTTGGCACCACCCTGGGCCTGGACCCGATACGTCAGGCCTTTCTCGCCCTGACCGCCGGCCTGTGGCTGGCCGCCGGCCTGTTCGCGCGGGACAACCGGCGCGGCGACCCGCTGCGCCACCGCTTCCATGTGTTCTGGCTGTTGGCGCTGGCCGGCAACCTGGGCCTGATCCTGGCGCAGGATGCGCTCGCCTTTTACCTGTTCTTCTCGCTGATGAGCCTTGCCGCCTACGGCCTGGTCGTGCACCCGAACACCCGGGAGGCCTGGCGCGCCGGACGCTTTTATCTGGTGCTCGCAATCCTGGGCGAGGTGCTGCTGTTCGCGGGTCTGGCCATGGCCGTGCGCGAGGCGGGCGCCATGGAGCTGTCGGCTCTGGCAGCAGCACGCCCCGACGGTCTCGCGTTGCTGTTGCTGCTGGTCGCACTGGGCATCAAGGCCGGGATGCTGCCGCTGCATTTCTGGTTGCCACTGGCGCATCCGGCGGCCCCGGTCCCGGCCAGCGCGGTGCTCTCCGGCGCGATGATCAAGGCCGGCCTGTTCGGCTGGCTGCAACTGTTCCCGATCGACGCCGCCGGCCACGCGGTGCTGGGCGAGGGTCTGATACTTCTGGGGCTCGCCGCCGCCTTCCTGGGCGCCCTGGCCGGGGTACTGCAACAGCGGCCGAAAACCATCCTCGCCTATTCCAGCATCTCGCAGATGGGGCTGATGACCACGGGCGTCGGCCTGGCCCTGCTGCTGCCCGAGGCGCGCGAGTGGCTGGTGGCGGCGGTGGTGCTGTATGCGGTGCACCACGGCCTGGCCAAAGGGGCACTCTTCCTGGGCGCCGGCATGGACAGGCAGCGCCCTACAACGCCCACCGGGCGCGTGCTCTTCGCCCTGTTCGCGCTGTTGCCGGCACTGGCCCTGGCGGGATTACCGTTTACCAGCGGGGCACTGGCGAAGAACGCCCTGAAGGACCCGCTGGAGGCCCTCGCGACCACCGCAGGATGGCTGGCTCATGTGGAGGCCGCGCTGACCCTGGCCGCCATCGGGACCACCCTGCTGATGCTGCGTTACCTGTGGTGCTGGCGCGCCGGGCTGGCAACCCGCGAGGGACCGCCGGCCTGGCGCAGCTGGTCGGCCTGGGGCGGGCTCGCCTCGATATCCGTGCTGCTGCCCGTGGCGGCACTGCTCGCGGCGGCCGGCGGCGCGCCGACGACCGCGGGCGATCTGTTCGGCTGGAGCCTGCTGTGGCCGATACTGGCCGGACTGGGGATCGGACTGGCAGTTGCCCGTCTGCAGCGGCAACGGACGACACCCCGGCTGCCGGAGGGCGATCTGGCCGTGGTACTGGAGGCGCTGACGCGGTCCCTGCGGCTGCTGGCCACCGCCAGCCTGCGCCTGCCGCCGAGTCGGCACCCCGCGCGGCTCCGTCTCGCCCGCTGCTGGCTGCGCCGCAAGCTGGGATCCGCAGAGCGGGTCCTGACGCGCTGGGAGACCATCGGGCTGCTGTTCACCGCCGCCATGCTGGGGATCTACCTGACACTGCTGGCCGGTCAAGGCCGGTGACGACCCGTGCAGGCCAGCACCGGCGGTTCGCAGATCTTGCCGCAGCCAGCGCAAACGTCAGCTTAGTTGCGGTCGAGGAAGCCGGCACTGAAGTCGACCACGTCATCGGCGAAGAAATCACGGAAGAAGTGATCGGCGCCGTCCACCGTCTTCACCGTGATGGCGCCGGAGTCCGGCACGGCCTCCATGCGCTCGGGCAGATCCGGCACCACGTCATCCTCGGAGCCGATCACCACCAGCGTCGGGACCCGGACCCCGTCAATCACGCTGGGCGTGTTGTGCCGTGAGGTTGGCTCGTAATAGCCGAGAAAGGCCGCGGGCGTCACATCCAGTTCCCCGCAGTGCAGAAAACGCACGCCCTCCAGCAGCGTGTCATCCTGGCCCATGCGCTGGAGCTCGTGGGCGCGGTCCAGCAGCACCTGGAGCGGCGTCCCGCTCTGGTCCTCGTAGGCCGCGCGGGCCGCACCCTCGTCATAGGTGGACGGGGCCACCAGCACCAGCGCGCGGATGGCGTCGGGATCGCGTTCGGTCAGGTAGCGTGCCATCTGATTGCCACCGCGCGAGTGTCCCATCAGGGTGAGCGGACCGTAGCCCTCGTCACGCAGCCAGCCCTGCCAGGCCTCCAGTTCGTCCAGGTGCCCCTCGACACCGTGGCGCACCGCGACATCGCATTCGAACATGCCCTCACGGGCATCGATGCCGTAGCTGAGGTTCACCGACAGGGTGTTGTACCCGCGCGCGGCGAGCTGGTCCTGCATGGCGCCCATGATCTCCATGCGGCCATGGGCCAGCGTGCCGTGCAGGAGCATCACCACGCCGTCCTCCGGCGCCGCCCCTGCACCCTCCTGGAAGTGACCGACCATATCCAGGCCGTTGTGCTCCAGCGTCACCTTGTCGGCCGCCAGCACCGACCCGACCGCCATGGCCAGGGCCGTCCCTGCCGCCATCATCCACGAAAAACGCATGCTGCCTCTCCTGTTCGGGTGAAGTAGAGAGAGGACCCAAAACCCGCCGTACGAATTCCCTCGCTGCAGGTCTGGCCGGCCTCGCCGACGACCGGCATGATAGGAAATCCGGTATCGCAGCAGGGCAACCCGCCGCATGGAACAACCCGCCGCCACATCCGCACCCGCAGACAACGCTGCGGGGCAGCGCTGGCATGCGCTCGACACCGCCGCGTCCCTGCAGCGGCTGGACGCCGACGAACAGGGGCTCGCGACGGCGACCAGCCGACGGCGGCTGCAGCGATTTGGCCTGAACCGGCTGCCCGAACCGGCCCGCAGCGGTCCGATCCGCCGTTTCCTGTTGCAGTTCCACAATGTGCTGATATACGTGCTGATCGCAGCTGCGGCGGGGACCGCATTGCTCCAGCACTGGCTGGATACCGGCGTCATCCTGGGCGTGGTGCTGATCAACGCGATCATCGGCTACATCCAGGAGGGCAAGGCCGAAAAGGCCCTGGACGCGATCCGCCACATGCTCTCGCCGCGAGCCCTGGTGCTGCGCGATGGCCAGCGGCGCAGCCTGCCGGCGGAGGAGCTGGTACCAGGAGACATCGTCTACCTGCAGGCGGGCGACCGGGTACCGGCCGACCTGCGGCTGCTGGCCGCGCACAACCTGCGCATCGACGAGGCCGCGCTGACCGGTGAATCGGTCGCCAGCGACAAACAGACCGAGCCGGTTGAGGCCGACTCCGACCTCGGCGATCGCCGCTCGATGGCCTATTCCGGCACGCTGGTGGCCTTTGGCCAGGGCCACGGGGTGGTAGTCGGCACCGGGGCCGATACCGAAATTGGCCGCATCTCCACCCTGATCAGCGAGGTCGAGACCCTGACCACGCCGCTGCTGCGCCAGATCGCCCAGTTCGGCCGCTGGCTGTCGGTGGCCATCGGTATCCTGGCGGCGGCGACCTTCGCCTTCGGCTACTGGGTGCGCGACTACGATCTGGTGGAGACCTTCCTCGCCGCGGCCAGCCTGGCGGTGGCAGCGATCCCCGAGGGCCTGCCGGCGATCATGACCATCACCCTGGCGATCGGGGTGCAGCGCATGGCCGCCCGCCACGCGATTATCCGCCGCCTGCCGGCGGTGGAGACCCTGGGCGCGGTCACCACCATCTGTTCGGACAAGACCGGCACCCTGACCCGCAACGAGATGACGGTGAAGAGCATCATCACCCCCGAGGCGGAATACGAACTCAGCGGAGTTGGCTACGCACCCGACGGCGACATTACCCGCGACAACCAGGTGGCAGACCCGGACCACGACCCTCACCTGGCCGAAATCCTGCGCGGCCTCCTGCTGTGCAACGACGCCGAGGTCTATCGCAAGGACGATCAATGGACCATGGAGGGCGACCCGACCGAGGGCGCCCTGATCGTCGCGGCCATGAAGGGCGGCCTGGAACCGAAGGTGATCCGCGAGCGCTTTGTACGCGCCGACGTGATCCCCTTCGAGTCGTCCTACAAGTTCATGGCCACCCTGCACCACGCCCCTGAAGGGCATACCACCCTCTTCCTGAAGGGCGCACCGGAGCGCGTGCTGGCCCTTTGCAGCCACCAGCGCACCCGGGACGGGGAAGAACCGCTCGACACCGAACACTGGCAACAGTGGATGGATGGCGTCGCCGGGCGAGGACAGCGCCTGCTCGCGCTCGCCACCCGGCGCCTGGAGGGTCAGCGCAAGGAACTGCAGTTCTCCGATATCGAGGACGGCGGCCTCACCCTGGTCGCGGTGTGCGGGATCATCGACCCGCCGCGCGAAGAAGCTATCAAGGCAGTAGCCCACTGCCAGGAGGCCGGCATCCGGGTGAAGATGATCACCGGCGATCACGGCATCACCGCAAGGGCCATCGCCGACGAACTGGGCATCAACACCGCGGGTGGTGTCGTCGTCGGCCACGAACTGGACGACACCTCCGACGAAGACCTCAAGAAGCTCGTCCAGCGTGTCGACGTATTCGCCCGCACCACGCCGGAGCACAAGCTGCGGCTGGTACGCGCGATTCAGAGCCACGGCGACGTGGTCGCGATGACCGGCGACGGTGTCAACGACACTCCCGCACTCAAACGCGCCGATGTCGGCGTGGCCATGGGCATGAAGGGCACCGAGGCCGCGCGCGAGGCCTCCGCAATGATCCTGGCGGACGACAACTTCGTATCCATCGCCAACGCGGTAGAAGAGGGCCGAACGGTCTATGACAACCTGAAGAAGGCGATCATGTTCCTCCTGCCCAACAACGGAGGACTGGCCTTCACGATCGTCGCCGCGATTCTGCTGGGCCTGACCCTGCCGCTTACACCGGTTCAGGTGCTGTGGGTCAATATGGTCAGTGCCGTCACCCTCGGCCTGGCGCTGGCCTTCGAACCCACCGAACCCGGCACCATGCAACGTCCGCCACGCCCGCCCAACACCCCGATCCTGTCCGGTTTCCTGCTATGGCGGATCGGTTTCGTGTCCACCCTGCTGGTCGCGGGCGCCTTTGGCCACTTCCTGTGGCTGCAGCAGCAGGGGGTAGAGCTCGAATTCGCCCGCACCGTGGCCATCAACACCCTGGTCATGGGACAGCTGTTCTTCATGCTGGCCAGCCGTTCCCTGCTGGCGCCTGCCCTCAGCCGTGCCAGCCTGGCCGCAAGCCGACCGGCCATAATCGCAATCGGGATCCTGATCGTGCTGCAGGGCATGTTCACCTACGCCCCACCGCTGCAGCTGCTGTTCGGCACCACCGCCATCGGGCCGGAGGAATGGCTGCGCATCCTCGCCTTCGGCCTGATCCTGTTCACACTGGTCGAACTCGAAAAGACACTACTGCGCCAGAGCGGCTTCGACCCGCATCGGTAGGAAACGCCCGGGAGGCTACCCATGGCCGCGACAGACACACCCGCAACCCGCTACCCCGTCCCCGATGCCGGCGTTCACCTGCCCCCTGCGCTGCGCCCGATCGGGGCCGCACTGGGCCCCCTGTGCGCGCTCGCCCTCGCCCTGTGCGGGCCAACGGCCCTGGCGGGAGGCGCACCCGAGTCCCGGATTGCCTGGCAGGAGCCGGTCGAGGTTGCGCGCGGCGAGGCCTTTCGAGGGCCCTGGCGCATGAACGCCTCGGATTTTCGCTATGTCGACGATGCCTCGGTGGCGATCAATGACCATGGCGACGCGCTGGTCGTCTGGGCCGACCAGGCGCAGCAGGCCCTGTTCCTGCAGCGCTACGACCGCGACGGCCGGGCGGTCTTCGAGCGACCGACCCGGATCAGTGGTGAACCGGGCACCTTTTCCTGGCTGCCGCGGGTCGCGATCCAACCGGCGCCGGATGACGCCGACGCCTTCGACGTCCACCTGTTGTGGCAGGAGATCCTGTTTACCGGCGGCGACCACGGCGGCGAGATCCTGTACGCCCGCTCCCGCGACGGAGGACGCTCGTTCGGGGAACACCAGAACCTGTCCCGTTCGCGCGACGGTGCCGGCAAGGGCCGTATCACCGCCCAGCGCTGGGACAATGGCAGCCTGGACCTGCTGCTGACGGCCACCGGCGAGGTGGTCGCGGCCTGGACCGAGTACAAGGGTCCGCTGCGTGTCACCTATTCCACGGATCATGGCGCGTCCTTCGCCGAACCCGTGACCATCAACCCGGACGCCGCGGTGCCGGCCCGCGCCCCGGCCCTTGCACAGGCGCCGTCCGGTCGCGTGCTGCTGGCCTGGTCGGAGGGTGACAGCCCGTACGCGGACATCCGGATCGCCCGCTCGGACAACCTGGACGCCGGCTTTTCCGAACCGGCCACCGCGCTGGAGCACCCGGGCCATGCCGACGCCCCGACGCTGGTGGTGGACGCGGACGGCGTCGTTCACCTGGCCTTCGGGGCGATCCCGGCCAACGACCTGGAGGACTACCGACAGCCGCATTTCCGCCGCCTGCATGTCAGTCGCGCAGATGCCGACAGCCTGGACTTTGCAGCGCCTACCCGGCTCGACGCCGAGGACTGGCCGGGCGGCTTCCCGACGCTGACCCGGGACGACCGGTGTCTGTATCTGGTCTGGCAGCGCTATCCCCACCCGACCGATCGGCCCTGGGGCCTGGCATTTACCCACGCGCCGCTGAAGTCCGCGCGGTTCGGGCCTGTCGAGGCGGTCCCGGGCACGCTCGATACCCCCTACAGCGGGGGCCTGCAGGGGCAGCTGAAACGACGCATGGCGGTCAACCGCCACGGGGCGATCGCGATTGCCCAGAGCCGCTTCATCCCGGGAAGCCACAGCGACATCCTGCTGATCCGCGGCCAGATCGAGGAGGACGGATGCCATCCGAACCCTTCTCGCTGATGATCCACGGTGGCGCCGGGCAGATCCGCGAGGCCGGGCATCCACAGACCGCCGGCCGCTACCATGCCGCGCTGCACGCGGTACTGGAGGCCGGTCGCGAGCGGCTGGCGCGGGGCGATACCGCCCTGGATACCGTGGAGTACTGCGCGGCGCGGCTCGAGGACAACCCGCTGTTCAATGCCGGAACCGGGGCCGCCCTGACCCGGGACGGGACCGTGGAACTGGATGCCGCGATCATGGATGGCGCGGCTCTCGCTGCGGGGGCCGTCGCGGCGGTTCGCGGCATTGCCAACCCGGTCCGCCTGGCGCGGGCGATCCTCGACGACGGGGAACACGTGCTGCTGGTCGCGGACGGCGCCGCCAGCTTCGCCCGCGAGATCGGGATGCCGCAGGTGGACGAGGACACCCTGATCATCCCGCAGCGGCGGGAACAGCTGGAGCGCGCCCTGTGCCAGGGCCGGGTCACACTGGATCATGACGAACCCGCGCCCGGGACTATCGGCGCGATCGCGCGCGACCGGCACGGCCATCTGGCCGCGGCCACCTCCACCGGCGGGATGACCGGCCAGCGCCCCGGTCGTGTCGGGGACTCGCCGATCCCGGGTGCCGGCGTCTACGCGGACGACCACAGCGCCGCCGTCTCCGCGACCGGGCATGGCGAGCATTTCCTGCGCAGTGTGTTTGCCCGGGAACTGGCCGACCGTATCGAATATCTAGGGCTGAGCGCCGCCGAGGCCCTGACCGCCAGCCTGCAGCGCCTGCGGGAGCGGCTCGCGGGCTACGGCGGGGCCATCGTGATCGACCACAACGGGCGCTGCGCGGCCGGCACCACCACCCCGCGCATGCTCCACGGCTGGATCGAACACGCGGGCCCGAGCCGGACCCGTATCGAACCGCCGGCCCGTTGACCGGGCCACGCCAGCGGCCCCGGAATCACCCGACGCGCGGGTCGTGAAACGGCGCTCAGTCTCACGCCCCGCGGGGTTCAACCCTGCGCCGCCGCGGCGTTCAAGCGCCGTCCCATGCGGCTGCCCAGCCACACCCCCGCGATCCACAACACCAGAGAGACGGCGACATAGAGCGCGGCCCGGCCCGGATCCCCGGTCTGCACCAGCCACAGACTCTCCAGGCTGAACACCGAGAAGGTCGTGAAACCACCGCAGACACCGGCCAGCATGAAATGACGGAACACCGGGTCGGCCGGGCGGCAGCCGCCCGGCGCGCTGATCACCGCATACAGCCCGATCAGCCACGATCCGGCCACGTTCACGGCCAGCGTATCCCAGGGAAAGCCGGTACCGGCCAGATGCAACCCGGTCCAGGAGACGCCATAGCGCGCCATGCTGCCAAGGGCCGCCCCCAGCGCCACGAACAGCGAGAGGCGTAGCGAATACCCGGTCACGCCGCGCCCCCTGCCAGGCGGCCCAGCGCGTGCCCGATGGCCACCAGCGCCAGCCCCCCGCCCAGGGTCAGCAGGACGTAGACCAACGCCGGGCGCAGGCCGTCCTGCTCCGCGACCCCGACCACCTGCAGGCTGAACGAGGAGACCGTGGTGAAGCTGCCGAGCACCCCCACCACCAGCAGCAGCCAGAGCCAGGAGGTCCACGCCGGCCCCGAGGCCCAGCCCAGCGCCAGCCCGATCAGCAGCGCACCGGAGGCATTCACCGCCAGCGTCCCCCACGGGAAGCGGCCGCCCCCGGTGCGGTTGTCGATCCACTGCGACAGCCAGAAGCGCGCCAGCCCCCCCAGCGCACCCCCGGCTCCCACCAGCAACAGGCCCTCCCACCACGCGATCATGGCGCCATTGTCAGCGGCACTGGCAAAGCTGTCGAGCAATGAAGCCCTACGGTCACCGAAACGCAGCTCTGACGTCTGTTCGAGCACGATCAGGCGAACCCCTGAGGGTGCGTTGGCATTGACTTCCCAACCACCCTGACCATCCGAATGCTCGGGAGCCACGCTTGAAAGGCTGTTACCCAGTCTCGTTCTCGACCAACGTGTCGACAAGCTGAAGGGCCTGCCCACCAATGGAACGGCCCTTCTGATTCCCGACGTCGCGCTAATTATGTGACATCACCACATCAACCCGAACAACACGCCCAGGCCCCTTCAAAACCGGAATACATATTCACATTACCGGAAAGTCATTGCCAATTCCGAAATTCTCTGGCGCGTCCGCTCTAAACTCTGAGATTCCATAGCCGCTGCTTGTGGATTCCAACCCTCACGAACAAAGCGGCACATAAGCGCGTTGTACCCGAGCCCTTGCTTCGGACCACTTCCATGATCAACAACAATCTCCCTTTTCATCCAACCCGGAGAATATCGGAAAATCAAATTCAACATTGCCTGCTTGGGATCATCAAGGCCTTCCGTGTGACGTGGAACCATACTTTCGGGAACACCCGAAAACTCGGAAAACCCGCGCCGGTCGGCCATTACCCAAGCTTCAATTTCTCTAACCACGATCCGAAAAACAAGACCATCCGGCTGAATTACTCCCCGGAACCACTCGCGGGCAAACGCCGGGGCGCATGGTTTTCTATCAAGGTCAGTCAAAACCAATACCGGACACCTATTCGACAAACCGATGAACTCAGGAAACCGCTTTTTTAGCCATCCCGAGCCTCCAGTATTTGCCAATTCAGTAACTACAAACCTATCGCCACCAAAATCCTTCACCAGCCGACCGGCTACCGCTGAGCTCAGCGCGTCCTCCGTAGCAGTAAAAAGTGCAGTCACCCCCAAAGCTCCAGCTGCTCAATACCCTTCGGCCGCGTCTTGGGCAATACTACCTCAGCAACGCTCAGACCCGCGTCCAATGCCTGCTTCTCATCGTCTTCCACCGGACGCATCACCGTTCCTTCTCGCCCGGGCTCCAGGACTGCGATGCCTCTATAATCAATGCCTGGATTGTTAAGAAGAGCCTGGCTGTGTGTGCTAATCAGAACCTGCCGCTTACCCTTCCGTCCACGCTGAATACGATCGATCATGACAGGTATTTGCTCAACTACACCTTGATGCAGAGACAGTTCGGGCTCCTCCAGAAGCAGCAAGCCATTACCATCTTGCAAAGACCACAAAAGACCAATCAGTCGCAAGGTCCCATCAGACAAATGCTCTTCGCGCTGCCACCCAGCATTTGGGCGATGATGCTCATACAGAGCCTCAAGATGCGGATGACCCATTTGATCTTTAAGGAAGCGTAGTTCCTTAAACTGAGGAACTGCAACACTAAGCGCCTTGCCAATTCGTCTAAGGCGAGCGCTTCTGGCTTTGGCCTGGGTCTTCGCTAACCTTTCCAAGAACCCCTGTCCGAAAGGATCATCCTCCAGTTGATAACCGCCAATCCGCTCACCATATTTCAAGAGTTGCGGAACCAAATGGAGATAAGTAATATCCGAAAACACATCGACCAACTCGCGGAATTCTCGATTGGCCATGGTTTGTTCGATGTATGTCTCGGTAAGCTGAAGATTATCATTGCGCTCTTCCGGCTTTGGCCGCTTCAGGATACAGACGCCATCACGCCAAACTTGCTCATCAGTAACCAAAGTCCTTTGCAATCCCTTACCTTCAGACTTGAAACCAAGCACATAACGCCAAGAGGGGGTGTGTTGATCGAAATTCTCGGCGAGAGATACATCGATATGCACCTCGGGATCCCTGCGATGGTGCAGGCAGCGCACCTTCCTGACGCCCCCCCGGTCTTTCAGCGCCTTTTGCAGACCACCTCCGTCGGCCTTGCATATATCACGCAGGAATCGAAAGGCATCCAGCAGATTCGATTTTCCAGAAGCGTTTGGACCGATAACGTAGGAGATTCGGCCGAGATCCATTTCAGCATGCGGAAAATTTCTCCAGTTTTTTAACTTAAGTTTTGTAATTACCATGATGCGCCTCAATCCAGTGAGATTACTGCCAGCGAGTAATGAACTTCGAAGTGGAGCCTGCTGGCTCCAGGTTCCCGCACCCCGACATACAGCTGACCTGTGAGGGATATCGACTGGTTTCTGCGGGCGCTCTTCTTCGGATTGTCAGTGAGCGGTTTCGTGTGCATTGGTACTCGTAGAGCCAGGCCCTCTTGACGTTATCGATCGCCTTGGCCGTCTCGACATCGAAGGTATAGGCGAAGAAGACCAACAACTTCGATAATGGGTACGGGGCGCCGAAGGCAAGGGTATCGTCTATTATCCGCCTCAGCCGGGCAAAGCCCGTCACCGAAGGTATTGACTATGCCAACACGACTTTTGATGGCACGCTTCTCGCCGTGGCGTTCGGAAAGCACCTGAACTGGGTCATTGCCCCGCGAGAGTCGCGACTGATCGGTTCTTGGTTCGGTTTTTGTCGGACCTGGGCTGTTGTGTCCAGCCGCCCGTCCGGCTGATCCAGCATCAGATCCGGGGCAGGATCGCCCCCTTCCAACCCCTCCTCCGGCTTCAGGCCCGCTTCGGCTTCAGCGATCGACATTTGCATATAAACGGAACTGCCACGCCCGCGACCCTTGCCGAAAATGTGTCGCTGCGTCAACTCGGCAAGGGCTTGCTCGTAGATGCCGCCGGGAACCTTGCCCACTTCGGTGGACAACTGCCGATGTTTTCCGATACATCCCACTCTGCCGCCATCCGCAGCCACGCGGTGAACGGTCTGCCGGCAGAACTCCGCAACGCTGGACTTCATGGTTTTCCAGTCCTTCAATTGGGAGGACAGCACAGCCATAGGCCTGCCCCTTTCCTGACTGGCGACGAGGGTACCCTGCCTGCAACGTTCACGCATGGCGATCAGACACGGGAAGCCACAAGTATGGGGTCATGCGCTTCCCGGCGGCCGGGATGGTAAAGTGCGGGCCCAGAAAGGGCCGTTAGTGGCCCGCCCCTCATTCAAACCGCATTGGTCGCAGGAGCATCATGGCGCAGTACATCTTTACGATGAACGGCGTGGGCAAGGTCGTCCCGCCGAAGAAGTACATCCTCAAGGACATCAACCTGAACTTCTTCCCGGGTGCCAAGATCGGCGTGCTGGGCTACAACGGTGCAGGGAAATCCACCCTGTTGCGCATCATGGCGGGCGTGGACACCGAGATCGTCGGCGAGGCGCGGCCACAGCCGGGCATCAACATCGGCTACCTGCCGCAGGAGCCGCAGCTCGACGAGAGCAAGGACGTGCGCGGCAATGTCGAGGAGGCCGTGGCCCCGATCAAGGAGGCGCTGGCCGAGTTGGATCAGGTGTATGCCGCCTATGCCGAGGCCGATGCCGACTTCGACGCCCTGGCCGCCAAGCAGGGCGAGCTGGAGGCGAAGATCGAGGCCGCCGACGGCCACAACCTCGAGCGCAAGCTGGAGGTCGCCGCGGACGCCCTGCGCCTGCCGCCGTGGGATGCCGACGTGAAGACCCTGTCCGGGGGTGAACGCCGCCGTGTGGCCCTGTGCCGCCTGCTGCTGTCCAGCCCCGACATGCTGATCCTCGACGAGCCGACCAACCACCTGGACGCCGAGTCCGTGGCCTGGCTGGAGCGCTTCCTGCAGGAGTTCCAGGGCACCGTCGTCGCGGTCACCCATGACCGCTACTTCCTCGACAACGTGGCCGGCTGGATCCTCGAGCTGGACCGCGGCCAGGGCATCCCGTTCCAGGGCAACTACTCGCAGTGGCTGGAGCAGAAGGAAAAGCGCCTGAAGCAGGAAGAAAAGGCCGAGGCAGCCCGCGTGAAGGCGATGGAATCCGAGCTCGAGTGGGTGCGTTCCAACCCGAAGGGCCGGGGCGCCAAGAGCAAGGCCCGCCTGAAGCGCTTCGAGGAGATCGCCTCCAGCGACTACCAGAAGCGCTCCGAGACCAAGGAGATCTACATCCCGCCGGGCCCGCGCCTGGGCGACAAGGTGCTGGAGGTGGAGAACCTGTCCAAGCACTTTGGCGACCGCGTGCTCTACCAGGGCCTGTCGTTCTCCGTGCCGCGCGGTGCACTGATCGGTGTGATCGGCCCGAACGGCGTCGGCAAGACCACGCTGTTCCGCATGATCGCCGGGCAGGACCAGCCGGACGACGGCTCGATCGAGCTGGGCGAGACCGTGCAACTGGCCTACGTGGACCAGAGCCGCGATGCGCTGCAGGACGAGAAGACCGTCTGGGAGGAAATCTCCAACGGCCAGGACATCATCCAGGTCGGCAACTTCCAGATGCCGTCACGCGCCTACGTCGGCCGCTTCAACTTCAAGGGCACCGACCAGCAGAAGCGCATGAAGGAACTCTCCGGCGGGGAACGCAACCGCGTGCATCTCGCCAAGCTGCTGCAAAGCGGCGGCAACTTCCTGCTGCTCGACGAACCGACCAACGATCTGGACGTGGAGACCCTGCGCGCGCTGGAAGAGGCCCTGCTGGACTTCCCCGGCTCCGCGATCGTGATCTCGCATGACCGCTGGTTCCTCGACCGCATCGCCACCCACATCCTCGCGTTCGAGGAAGATGGCAACGTGGTGTTCTTCGACGGCAACTACCAGGAATACGAGGAAGACCGCCACAAGCGCCTGGGCGCCGCGGCCGACCAGCCACACCGGGTCAAGTACAAGCGTCTCGCCTCCTGATCTGCCCCCCCCCCCCCCCGAAGGCCCGGCACTGCCGGGCCTTCGACTTTCTGTGCCCCGAACGAAGAAGGGCCGGGCGGAATCCCGCCCGGCCCTTCCGGGTTCTCGCTATGCCCCAGCCGGCCTATGCCGTGGGCATCATCGAGGAGTGGTGGTGGACGATCTTCCACGCGCCGTCGCGGTTTTCGTAGACGAAGGTATAGCGAGCCGGAACCTCCTTGGTCTCGCCGCCATCGGTCACCCGGAAGGTGTACGTGCCGGCATCGGTCAGCTTGTTGCAGCCGAGTTTCACGTTCCGCGAATTGATGGTGCCGAAGGGCTTCTTCTCCAGGAAATGTTCGAAGTAATCCTGGATCTCGGCGTGAGAGGTGCGCGGGACATTCGAGACCGTCGGCAGCAGCACGGCGTCCTCGGCATAGAGTGCAGTTACGCGATATGCATCGCCAGTCTGCAGGGCATCGTTCCAGGCATCGAACAGTTCCTCCGCCAGGCGGCGGGTAGCCGGGGCACAGACCACGCAGCTCTCGTTGACCGGGGTATCAATGGCGCCGAAATTCGGGTCGCCGCCAGTACCGGTGACCGGGTGATACGGGTCACGGTGCGATGCGCTCAGGCTCAGGCGCGAACGCGGGGCCTCATCGGCGTCGATGAACTGGGTACCACTGATACGGGTGCGGGTCTGCGTGCTCACTGCGTGTCTCCGACAACGGCCCCTCAGGGCCGGATAGATGCTGAATTGTACGGCCCCGTCCGGGCCCTGTCATGCAAGGAAGCGGGGCGTCAGGCGGCCTGCGCCTTGAACGCGGCCAGCATGTCTTCCACCTGGGCGCGCAGGCGCGCCTCGTCCTGGATCGCAAAATCGAGGAAGGTCTGTGCCACCACCGACAGGACCTTCTTTTTCGGGTAGACGATGTGCCACTGCCGGTGGATCGGAAAGTGCTCGACATCGAGCAGCGTGACCGGACCATCGGCGCCTTCCGCACTGAGGGTATGCAGGGACAGCACGGCAATACCCAGCCCCCCGATCACCGCATGCTTGATCGCCTCGTTGGACCCGAGCTCCATGCGCACTGGCGGGTTGATGCCCTGCTCCTCGAACAGCCGCAGGGTCGACTCGCGGATGCCGGAGCCCGGTTCGCGCATCAGGAAGGTTTCCCCCTCCAGTTCCCTGAGCGGGATGTTGCGGCGTCCGGCCAGCGGGTGGTCGCGATTGGCCATCACCACCAGCGGGTTCGGCGCGAACGGGTGCACCGCGACATCGGTCAGGCGCTCCGGCACGTGACCGATGATGTAGAGATCGTCGTCATTATTGGCCAGCCGCTCCAGCACCCGGTCGAAGTTGCTGACCTCCAGCGACAGTTCCACATCCGGATAGCGCCGCGCGAACTGCCCCAGGATGCTGGGCGCGAAATACTGGGCCGTGGTGATGACCGCCAGGCGCAGCCGGCCGCGCTTGAGGCCGTGCATTTCCGCCAGCTTCATCTCCAGGTTAGTGAGCGCCCCCAGCATCTCGCGGCAGGTGTCATACAGCAGCAGCCCCACCTCGGTCGGGAAGGCCTTGCGTCCGACATATTCGAACAGCGGCAGACCCAGCGCCGTAGTCAATTTCTTGATCTGGATCGAGACCGTGGGCTGGGTCAGATGCAGCTCCTCCGCCGCGCGGGTAAAGCTGCCCAGACGCACAATCGCCTCGAACACCTGTAACTGCCGCAGAGTCGCGTGCCGGATCAAGTGCGCCGGCAGCTCCGACTTCAGCATTACCTGCGGGAGACTGCCATCCTTGCCCGAACCCTGGCTGCCCACCCTCGCCTCCTGCAGATGCTACCGGGTCAACCCGGCGTACAGCATCGGCAGCTTTTCCGGCAACCGCTCGATCTGGTCCAGCACCATAAAGTGCTGTGCGCCGAAGATCCGCTCGACGTATTCATCCGCATTCGGGTCCAGACTGATACAGAAGGTATAGACCCCGTTGCGCCCCACCTCTTCCACTGCCCGCTTCGCATCCTGGCGCAGGTACTGGGGGTCACGTACATCGGTATCCGCCGGTTCGCCGTCCGTGATGATCAGCAGCAGCTTCTTCTGGGTACCCTGCTGCTCCAGCAAGTGACCGGCGTGGCGAACCGCCGTGCCCATGCGCGTGGACAGCTGCCCCTGCATACCGGCCAGGCGCGCCTTGGCATTATCGTCATACGGGGCATCGAAGTCCTTGAAGCGGTAGTACTCCACATCATGGCGCCCGTCGGAGGCAAAGCCATGGATCGCGAACGGATCGCCAATACGCGAGATCGCGCCTCCCAGCAACGCGGTCGCCTCCCGTGCCAGCTGGACCACGCTGGTCTCGGTGCCCCGCACCATCTCGTTGGTCGATTCCGACAGATCGAGCAGCACCAGGACCGAGAGATCGCGTACCTGGCGGACATTGCGCACGTAGATCCGCTCGTCCGGCTGACGCCGCATACGCAGGTCGAGCTGCGCGTCGACCAGGGCGTTCACGTCCAGCTCGTCGCCTTCGGCCTGTTTGCGCAGGCGCTGCACGCCCTGCGGCTGCATCGCCTCAATCAGGAATTTCAGACGGGCGATCAGCGGCTTGTGTTTCTCGTTAATGGCCTCGATCGCGGCCACGTCGCCCTTCTTCGGCCGCCGTTCCAGGAGCGTCGTCCAGTGCGGCCGCTCCAGCTGCATCTGGTAGTCCCACTCGTGATAGTGATACGGCAGCGAGAGGGGTTCCTTGCCCTCCTGCTGATTGATGCTCTCCTCCTCGCCGTCGCGGAACCACTCCGTCGCCAGCACCATGATCTGCTGGGCATCGTCCCCGGCGAACTCCACATCCAGCGTATTGATCATCTCCATCGGCGTGACGTAGAAGCGCTCCTGTTTGCTGCCGTGCGCCGCCAGCACCTCCAAGTCTTCCTCCTCGCGGCCGAACGCCCAGATGTAACGGTTATCATCCCGATACAGGATCTCCGGCGCCACCTGGCGCGGGTTCATGTAACCCCTCTCCGGAAACTCCGGACCCAGCTGCGCCGCCAGCTCGCCAGCCAGCCCCGATACCTCCAGGTCCTCGACCGCCGCGAATGCAGCCCGCGCTTGGCGCACGAAGGGATGATCGTCGGCATAGTCCGGGTCCAGCAGCGCCCGCGCGGTCCGCGCCAGTATGGCCTGCGGGCCTTCGCCATCACTCGCCGTGGCCGTGTGCAGCGGAGTCCAGAGATGGCGCAAACCGGGGAATGCGCGTACCGCCAGAGCCTCCACGCGCGCATCCTCGAACAGTTCGGTCAGGATGCCGGTCACGCCCCGCGGCGCCTCCTCCGGCTGCATCTCGCGCGTGTGCACCACATGCGCCGCCGCGTGTGCGGCGGCCGCCCGGTACAGGTCCAGCCCGGTCAGGCCCTCCCAGTCGTCGAAGGCATCCGGCAGGAACATCGTGAAGCCTTCGATATAGGGCCGGTAGCCCTCGCGCGATTCGAAGTCGCCGCTGGTCGGGCGCATGAAGAAATCTCGCGCCCACAGGGAGCGCAGATAGAGGTTGATGCGCCGCTGCACATCCACGAACAATGTGCCGCGGCGTTCCTTCTGGAACACCGACTGCGATTCCGGCGACTGCAGCCCGAAGTACGCAACCTGCGCTTCCAGATCCGTCCGGTGGGCCTGCGCGCCCCAGGATGCCCAGCGCCGCAGCCCCCCCAGAGTCAGCTGCGACAACAGTTCGTCCAGGTGCTCCAGCATCGGCCGCACCCCGCGCGGGGCCTGACCCAGCAGATGATCCACCAGGCGCAGGTAACCACCGAACAGCGTGGCATCGCCCAGCCGCCGCGCCGCGACCGGGCTGGTCGAGATCAACAGGGTGATCACTGCCGCCGAGGTCTTGGAATACATCTTGACCGCGGAGCTGACCAGGTCGGCGACCGCATCCTCACCCAGTTCATGGGCCAGATCGGGCGTCTCCTGGATGAACGCGACCACCATCTCGGTCCCGCGCCCGAGGGCATGCAGGCTGCGGGCCCCTTCCAGGTAGTAGCGTTTCAGGCCGCCCGCGCTGAATGCCCGCGAGGCCTCCTGCCACGACGCCTCCAGCACCTCGGCGGCGTGGTCTCCCAGGTCCGCGAGGAGGTCCTGGTAGTCCTCCAGATGAACGCTCATGGGTGCGCCGGCGGTACGGGCTAGAAGAAGGTCGTGACGGCGGAATCGAGCGCGTCGCGCATATCCGGATCGTCCGTGATCGGGCGCACCAGCGCCATGCGGCACGCGGCCAGCGGCTCCACTCGTTTGGCAATCAGCGAGGCGGCATACACCAGCATGCGGGTCGAGATGCCCTCATCCAGCCCGTGCCCCTTGAGGTTGCGCGCGCGCTCGGCGACGCTCACCAGCTTGCCCGCCATTTCCTCGGACACACCGCCTTCGTGCGCCACAATGCGCGTTTCCGTCTCGTGGTCCGGATAATTGAAATCCAGCGCGCCGAAGCGCTGCTTGGTGGATTCCTTCAAGTCCTTCATCAGGCTCTGATAGCCGGGGTTGTAGGAGATCACCACCTGGAAATCCGGATGGGCCTCAACCATCTCCCCCTTTTTCTCCAGTGGCAGCACGCGCCGGTTATCTGTCAGCGGGTGGATCACCACCGTAGTGTCCTGACGCGCCTCGACGATCTCATCCAGATAGCAGATCGCTCCGTGGCGGGCGGCCAGCGTCAGCGGACCGTCCTGCCAGCGCGTACCGTTGGCATCGAGCAGGTAACGCCCGACGAGATCGGAGGCCGTCATGTCCTCGTTACAGGCTACCGTTATCAGAGGCTTGCCCAGCTTCCATGCCATATGCTCCACGAAACGCGTCTTGCCACATCCGGTCGGGCCCTTGAGCATCATCGGCATACGCACCGAATAAGCCGCCTCATACAGCTCGACCTCGTCCGCGGTCGGCTGGTAGTACGGCTCCTCGGTGATCATGTGATCGCGCAGATCATCCTGCATGATTCGACTCCTCAATCAGAAAGGCCGGGGCAAGCCCCGGCCGATGGCGCGAGCCTCAGTCCGGCCAGATCCGTTCCGGATGCAGGTCGGAGCCCTTGCCTTTCGACCTCCCGGCCCCGCCGCTCCCGGACGCACCACCCGTGCTCCCGCCACCCGCCGTGTCCTTGCGGGCCTTGCTACGCGTAGTCCCCGGGCGTTTGCCCACAGGTGCCTTCTTCTCCGTCGTACCCGGCTTGGTCGCCGCCGCCTTGGTGCTGGGCGCCGCGCGGCTGGCGCTACTCGCCGGCTCCTGACTGCTATCCTTTTGCGCCGCGGTTGTCCCGGGCTTTTCCTGCGCCCCGTCCTGATTCTCGCGAGCACTGCGCACGCCAGCTGCCAGTTTGTCCTGCAGATTACTCATTGCGACACCTCCTCGATGATGGCTTCGATCTCGGCCGCTGCCGCCGCGCCCGGTTTGCCCAGGTCATAGACGGAACAGCCTTCCAGCGCGGCCCGCCGGTAGATGGCCCGGCGCCTCAGGGTCTGCTCCAGAGCCGGGATCTCGATCTCCATCAGTGCATGTTTCATCGCCCGCGACAGCGCACTGCGGACCTCGAGCTGATTGACCACAATAAAGGGGCGCAGATCCGGGTTGCGCATCCGCGCCTCCTCCAGACCGCGCCCCATGCGTACACTGCCCCAGAGATCGACGGGCGACGGCAACACCGGAATCAGGACTTCATCCGAGCCCGCCAGGGCCCCGTTCACCGCGCCTCCCTCCAGCGTCGGCGGACAATCGACCACGATGTTTTCGTAGTCCTTGCGCAGTGCCTTCAACTCCCGGTCCAGCGGACCCGCCACCGCGAAAACCGACGTCGCGAACGGGCGCGCTTCCGATGCCATCCGCGCCCACTGACCGGCCGAACCCTGGGGATCCGCATCCACCACCAGCGTGCGACCACGACGCGCCAGCCCGGCCGCAAGGTTCATGGTCAGGGTGGTCTTGCCGGTACCCCCTTTCTGGTTCACGACCGAGATTACCCTAGAAGACACGCCAGTCCCTCCTGCCGATGAGCGCCGGCATCGTCGCCCTCGGAATCAACAACGCCCGGGCCTCACCCTGTGGTGGCCTCCGCCAGACGATCGACCTCCACCGCAAAGTTCTTGTCGGCCTCACCGAGCTGCTCGCCATCGCGGGCATCGATGGTGATATTCACGTACGTGGTTCCAAAGCTGATATTCGGATGGTACCCGTCCTGCTCCGAGAGTTCGGCCACGCGATCCAGAAACTGCCGCGTAATGCCGTAACGCTCGAAGGTGAACTGCTTGCTCATGGATGCCGAGGTCCCCTTGCCGGGTTCCCACCCGGCCGGGACCACGAGGTCGGTATCCGCCATTGCCAACTCCATTCGTGTTGCTGCGCCCGGCCGTCAGGCCGGGTGCCCCTGGGCATCGATCTCGCGCACATGCTCCAGCTCATCCGCCAGGATGCTCTCGAACAGCACGGCGTCATCCTGCGCACCCACTCGCCGGCAATAGACCGCCGCCTCGTCATACAGACGAACCGCCTCCATCTCCAGCTCGCGATTATGCGCCATCAATTCGGCCATGGAGCGCCCCAGGCGCACGGGCGCCAGCTGTGAGCCGTTCGGTGCAACGCCGTAGTGGAACATGCGGGTCATGAAACGATCCGCATGGTCCAGTTCTTCCTGTGCATCCCGCCGCAGGCAGTCACTGATATCGGTCATGCCCCACAGCGCGGTCAACCGCGCCTGGGCCAGGTACTGCTGAACTGCCGACAGCTCATGCGCTACCGCGCGGTTCAGATACCCCACGATCCGTGCATCGGACATGGACGTTGCCTCAGCTGGCCGAACCGGTCGCGCTCGGAGAGGTCGGCAGGATGCCTTCCACCTCGGAGTGCACGCGCGCAATGATATGTGCAGCCACCAGGCCGTCACCCACGCGCTCGCAGGAATCCGCACCCGCACGCACGGCGGCGTTCACGGCGCCGGTTTCACCACGGACCAGCACGGTCACGTAGCCGCCACCCACGAACTGACGCCCGATCAGGCGCACTTCGGAGGCCTTGGTCATCGCATCGGCGGCTTCAATCGCCGGCACCAGACCACGGGTCTCGATCATGCCGAGGGCCACACCAAAGTTTTCGCTAGCCATTACTCAACTCCTATCAAGCGTTACTGATGAATTACTTTTCGACCTGCTCGGGCAGGATGCTTTCCACTTCGGAATGCACACGGGCAATGATGTGTGCAGCCACCAGGCCGTCGCCCACGCGCTCGCAGGAATCCGCACCCGCACGCACGGCGGCGTTCACGGCACCGGTTTCACCACGGACCAGCACGGTCACGTAGCCGCCACCCACGAACTGACGCCCGATCAGGCGCACTTCGGAGGCCTTGGTCATCGCATCGGCGGCTTCAATCGCCGGCACCAGACCACGGGTCTCGATCATGCCGAGGGCCACACCAAAGTTTTCGCTAGCCATTACTCAACTCCTATCAAGCGTTACTGATGAATTACTTTTCGACCTGCTCGGGCAGGATGCTTTCCACTTCGGAATGCACACGGGCGATGATGTGCGCAGCCACCAGGCCGTCGCCCACGCGCTCGCAGGAATCCGCACCCGCACGCACGGCGGCGTTCACGGCGCCGGTTTCACCACGGACCAGCACGGTCACGTAGCCACCACCGACGAACTGACGACCAATCAGGCGCACTTCAGAGGCCTTGGTCATCGCATCGGCGGCTTCAATCGCCGGCACCAGACCACGGGTCTCGATCATGCCCAGCGCCACACCAAAACGTTCAGTTGCCATTGTCTTTTCTCCTGGATATACAGTTTTTCAAAAAATGACGCTCACGCCGCCTTGGGGGAACCAGCAGAGCGCTGTGCATCGGTCTGGTCTCGTCCAGCCTCGTCCTTAGACCCTTCCGTCTTCTTTCCACCATCGTCCCAGTGGTCGATGATGCCGCCGATCGTCAGATCGGTCAGAATGCTGTTGTCGTCCAGCGCGTGACGCGCGGCCGACCCGCTAATCGTGAACACCCAGTTGCCAGGATGCGCCCCCACGGTATCCACCGCGACATTGCGCGCACCCTTCTGGTCTACCAGCACGCGCAGTGACATGCTCTTCAGCCCGTCTACACGACGAGTGACGACCAGTTCATCCTGCACCTGCATGATCTCCATCGGGCTACTGCTCCTCCCAGTAATCGATAATGCCCACAATCGTCGCATCACTGGGGTAAGACTTGTCGCCGGCTGCCTCGCGCGCCGCCGAACTCCCCACCACGATCACCCAGTCACCGGGTACGCAACCGACCGCATCCACCGCTACCGTCCGCGGCCCGCCGGCCTTTTCCTGGACCACCAGCAGCGGCCGGTGCCCCAGATCGCGGATGCGGTTGGTCGAAACCAGCGTCTTTTCAACCCTGCAGATCTTCATTCCCGTTCCCGTGTACTTACGCAGCCAGCGTCTCGAGCCGGCTGCCGCTACGTTTGTCGCGGATCACCATGTGGCAGCCGATAAGGCCCTTTTCCGCGAGATCCCGATAGCGGTCCATGATCGTGTTCCGGATGCGACGGCAGCGCGCCTCCGCCCGGTCCCGCGATCCCGGCACCTTGCGGTCATAGCGGTAATGGACCACCACCGGCACCGGCAGACCGCGCTCGACATTCAGTTTCCGAAAAATCTTGTTGACCCCGACATCCATGCCCTCGGAGCCTTCTTCCATCGTTTCCAGGTGCGCAAAGTAGGCGAAGTTGCGCACCTGCATCTCCTCGATCTCCTGCCCCACGATGATCACGCGTTCGCGATGACCCACGTCCGCGTAATGCCCTCCGTGGTAACGCGCGACGTAATCGAGCTGCGAGATATTGTTCAGCAACAGCCGCGAGATCAGTCGCAGCATTCCTTCATGAGGCGCGCCATTGCCGCGTCCCCACCCCTGCTGGTGGATCGCCTCCTGGATCGTCTGATACACCCGCAGCGATGCCGTCTGTTCGTCCAGGCCCTGCGTTGCACGGTACACGTCTGCGCTGTCCACGAACCGGTACAAGCTCATCCGCGTGTCGGCATCCGGAATGTGGATCTTGATCGCATCCGTGTCCGTATCCACGCCGATCAGCAACGTATCCACCGACGCGCCACAGCAGTAGGTGTTCTCGATTGCCTGCCGAAATGCGCGCAGTTGATGCAGGGCCCCGTCCGCGGCATCGCGTTCATTGCTGCCGTGTGCCGTACAGCCCTGATGCGTCGGATCCGCACTGCTGTAGTGATACGCAGCAATCTTCAGGTACCGGCTGGGCACATCCGCGGTCGTCGGTCGCCCCTCGCGGAAGCGCAGCAACTCGCGCTTGGTCCAGTGACGCACGTCTTCCTCGATATCGAACTGTGCACCCGCATAACTGCGCACCCGCACTGCCAGGTCGGGCAGCCGCAGAATGAACCGCCGCAGCCCCAGCAGGCGCCCGTCGGAACATGGCGAGATATCCACTTCGTGGAAATCGCAGTCGAGGAAATACGCAATCGCGCTCTCCGCCTCCGCGATCAGATCATCACGACCCGCCCAGTACTCATTGACCACCTGATCAAACAGCTCGAAGGTCCCGTGCAGGTACAACTCGCGCGTATCGAGGTCATTGATCCAGGCGTCCTCCAGTGCCTTCTCCGGCAGCCGATAGCCCAGACGCTGCTCCACAACGGCCTGCGCGCGTTGCTCGAAATCCACCTCGTGCTGCAGCGAATGCACCTCCTTCAGGACCGGCACCAGCTCCGAAAAACGATCCCGGAAGCCCTGTTCGAACGCATGCAGGCGTTCGTTCGCGGCCACGTCCGCCAGTGCATGGCCAGGCAGCAGGTCACGCCCACGATGGGCCGCGCCCGACCCACCGGCCGCCCGCGGCGCAAGCGCCGGGGCCGGCTGCGGAGCCGTTACTGCGGCAACCGCAGCGGACTTGCTCGCAGCGAGCGCCCGGGCTTTCGCGAAACGCGAACCCAGGGCGTTGCTTTTGCGACGACCGCGCACCATGGCGTTCAGGACCTTTCCGCCCTTACCCGCGGGCGCCGCCGGACAGCGTCACCAGCGACCCGGCGTCACTGTTTCCGGAAGAACCCGTGATCTTGCTCGGGGGGACGTCCTTGCGCTCGAGCTCGCGATTGAGATAAGCACTACGCCCTTCTCCGCGCGGATTGCCTTTCTGCGTCGCGTTACGTCGCGTCGAGAAGCCCTCGGTCCCGGTAATACGATCGCCACGCTGCCAGTCATCACCGGTGATGGAGACCCCGTTGCTGCTTCCGTTTACGGTCACGCGTTCGGCCCCGAGCTTCGGTTGCTCCTCCACCGCGGCGGCGGCCACTGCCGGCTCCCCGCGGTTATAGCGAAACTCTTCGGTACCCGAGACCAGACCCATGGCTTTGTTGATCGAGCCCGTAACGCTGCCGCTACTGCCGTAGGCCGTTCCGGTGACCCGTTCCCGGCGTTCGGCCGCGGCCCGCGCCGGCGTGTTCACGCTGAAGCCCGCGTTCGGCATCGGCCGCTCGGCCACCGGCGGCACCACCGGAGCGGCGACGTCCTGCATGCCTTCCGGGCGCAGTCGCGGGTGCAGACTGCCCGCCGCACTGCTGCAGCTCTGCGCGAACTCGTTGGCTCCCACATAGGGGGCACCCGAGACATCCTGGCAAGCACCACGCTCGGTCCCGGTCACGCGCTGGTCATAGCCCGGCTGGCTACCGGAGACCGGGTGCGCCGGCGTCGAGTGACGCTCCGCGACCCGCGTATCGGCTACTGCAGCCTCACGCGGCTCGCAGAACTGCTCGTACTGGTCAGGGCCGACGTAGGCCGTGCCGCTGACCGGCTTGCAGGCACCGTATTCATCGCCGGTGACGCGGGCAGAACGGCCCACCGCGGTGCCGGACACCGCCTGCTGGTTCCAGGTACGGCCAACGGTCACCTTTTCCGGGGCGGCCTCGGGTCGGCTGCCACCGCAGAACGCATCATAGTGTTCCGAGCCGGCATATTCGGTCCCGGTGATCGGCTTGCAGCCGCCATATTCATCGCCGGTCACGCGGATCGAGCTTTCCACCCGGGTCCCGGACACTTCGCGGCCACGCAGGGTGTGCATCACGCCCACCTTCGCAACCCCGCGCCCACCCGGCTGCTCGCACAGACCACCGAAATCGGACTGGTTGTAGTACGGCGTGCCGGTCAGCGAAGCGCAGGACCCGGATTCGTCACCCGTAACCCGGGCGCTACGGCCAACAGCGGTGCCGGTTACGCTCTGGTCTTCCAGTGTGTGCGATTCCTGCACCTTGGCGGGTGCCGGTTCCGGGCGTGTACCGCAGAAGCCCTGGAACTGTTCCTGACCCAGATATTCGGTTCCTGTCACGGGCTTGCAGCTCCCATATTCATCACCGGTCACGTGCACGGAGCGCCCGACTTCGGTACCGGTCAGTTCACGACCGCGAAGGGTGTGCATGACGCCGACCTTCATCGGCGCTCCGCTCGGCTTTCCCGTGTTGCAGGGCACCTCGCTCGCCGCGGTATTCAGATACTCGGTGCCAGTCACATCGCGGCAGGAGCCGGATTCATCTCCGGTCACCTTGGGGCTGCGCCCCACGGAAGTGCCGGAAATACCCTCGCCCTCACGCGTCACCATGACACTGGTGCGGGCCGGTGCGGCCTGTGGCCGCGTACCACAGAAGCCTTCGTACTGTTCGCTACTGAGGTATTCAGTGCCCGTGACCGCCTCGCAGGCGCCACGTTCGTCACCGGTCACACGGGTGGAGCGACCCACTTCGGTACCGCTAACGGCCTGCCCACTCGTCGTATGGGAGGTCCCGACCTTGGGCGCATTCGCCGCCGGGCGGGTATCGCAGTAGCGCTCGTAGTGTTCGGCCCCGAGGTACTCGGTACCGGTGATGGCCGAACAACTGCCGGCTTCGGTGCCCGTTACGCTCTGCGTACGTTCGACCTGGGTCCCGCTCACGTGACTGCCGGCCAGCGTAGTGCCCTCTTCAACCTTGGGCGGGGCATCACCATCCCCCGAACGGACACGGCCGCAGGGCCGACCGGGCTCGGAGGAGCCGCGCCCCAGCTTGCACAGTTCCTCCCGGCGCTGGCGGGCGACCTCACGGGTCGACATGCCCTTGCGCTTGGCGGCCTTCCAGGCGCCTTCCTGTGGCAGCGTGCCGCGCGCCTGGCCACCCTTGAAACGACGGCGCATGGCCCGCTTGCCATTGTGCGCCAGGGCCTCGCGGCGGGCCATGCAGATGGCACGCACCTCGGAAATCATCGGATGCGGGCCGGCGGCCTCGCCCCCGGACTCGACCTTGTCGCACAGCTGATCGAGATCGGTCGCGACCGTGGTCGACTCGGACCCCGCCGCGCTGACCGGATCGGCATCCGCCTTTTCGCCATTGCAACCGCAACCACAACCCTTGCCGGAATCGGACGGCACCGATTCCTGCCCCTTGAGGCGGTCTTCCCGGCGCGGTTCGGGCGCCATCGCCTTCTTGCCGTCAGTGGCAAGCGCCTGGCGCCGCAGACGGCAGATCTCGCGACCGCTCATGTGCGAGCAGTCGACTTCCACGTTCTGCGACTGAGCCAAGGCCTCGAGTTGACGCGAACGGTCGGCGCCCGCACGCGCCATGCCGCCGGCGACTCGCGCCCGGGTATTGGTACGGCCGACGGCTTTCTTGCCCTGGCGCGCCATTTTACGGCGCCGCTCAAGGGCCGCCTGACGGCCGTTGGAGGCACCCGCGTGCGCGCCCGGCTCGGGCCGACGCTCGGGGGTGGAGTCCCGGGTCTCGACGGAGACCGGGGACGACGATTCGCTGATGTGCTGCTCCGGCTCCCGCGTCTGGGGCTCCGGTGCGGGATTCGGCTTCGCCTGGCGCGCGTCCCGCGCAGCCTCGGCGGAGCGGCGGCTCCCCTTGGTTTGGCCGGTCGACTTCACGGCAGCCTTGCCATTGTGAGACATGGCCTTGCGCCGTGCCCGGGCGAGTTCACGACCCGAGAGACCTTCAGACGCAGATGTCGGATTACTCATGGCACTTCCTTACAGTTGGCGGCAGCAACGGTAAATAACGCTGTACTGAACTGCCGGACCCGCTACGTGGGCCCGGCAGGTACCGGGGCTCGTCTTAGCGGCCGCGGTCGACCACGAAGGCCATGCCCTGGCTCTGGGCGTAGTTATCGTAGGCGATGAATCGCACCATCATGCCCGGATTGGCACGGCGGCATTCTTCCACTTCCTGCAGAACGGACTCCACGGACTGCTCACCGAAGAACGGCAGCTTCCACATGTACCAGTAGTGGGCCATGGCGTTTTCCTTCTCGCTGTACTCGATCGCCGGGTTCCAGCCCTGGGCGAGGCAGTATTCGATCTGCTTACGCACCTGGTCGGCGTTCATCTCCGGCAGGTAGGAGAAGGTCTCGTACTTCTGCGACTGCTTGAAGTTCTGGATATCAGACATGTCGGTAATCCTGTGCTCTTGTTCTTTCAGGGTGCGGGTGCCCCGTCAGGCCACCCGCACTCGGGCGATCACTTGTGCTGGGTGTCCAGCTTGTCGACGGTGTCGAACTCGAACTTGATCTCTTTCCACGTTTCCATGGCGATCTTCAGCTCGGGGCTGTGCTGAGCGGCCTGGGTCAGGATCTCCTTGCCTTCGCGCTCGATGTCCCGGCCTTCGTTACGCGCCTGGACACAGGCTTCCAGCGCGACACGGTTGGCCGCCGCACCCGGGGCGTTGCCCCACGGATGGCCCAGCGTACCGCCACCGAACTGCAGAACGGAGTCGTCGCCGAAGATGGAAACCAGGGCCGGCATGTGCCAGACGTGGATACCACCGGAGGCCACGGCGAACACGCCCGGCATGGAGCCCCAGTCCTGATCGAAGAAGATGCCGCGCGAGCGGTCTTCCGGCACGAAGGATTCGCGCAGCAGGTCGATCCAGCCCAGGGTTGCGGCGCGGTCGCCTTCCAGCTTGCCGACCACGGTGCCGGTGTGCAGGTGGTCACCACCGGACAGACGCAGGATCTTGGCCAGCACACGGAAGTGGATCCCGTGCTTCGGATGGCGGTCGAGCACCGCGTGCATCGCACGGTGGATGTGCAGCAGCACGCCGTTGTCGCGGCACCAGTTGGCCAGGCCCGTGTTGGCGCAGAAACCACCGGTGATGTAGTCGTGCATGATGATCGGCGCGCCAATCTCCTTGGCGAACTCGGCACGCTTGTACATCTCTTCCGGGGTCGGCGCAGTGACGTTCAGGTAGTGACCCTTGCGCTCACCGGTCTCGGCTTCGGCCTTTTCGGTCGCTTCCTGGACGAACTCGAAGCGGTCACGCCAGCGCATGAACGGCTGCGAGTTGATGTTCTCGTCATCCTTGGTGAAGTCGAGACCGCCACGCAGGCACTCGTACACGGCGCGGCCATAGTTCTTCGCGGACAGACCCAGCTTCGGCTTGATCGTGCAACCCAGCATCGGACGACCGTATTTGTTCAGCTTGTCACGCTCGACCTGGATACCGGAGGGCGGACCACCACAGGTCTTCACGTAGGCCATCGGGAAACGCACGTCTTCCAGACGCAGGGCGCGGATGGCCTTGAAGCCGAACACGTTGCCCACCAGCGAGGTGAACACGTTGACCATCGAACCTTCTTCGAACAGGTCGATCGGGTAGGCGATGAACGCGTAGAAGGACTCGTCGTCACCCGGCACGTCTTCGATGGAGTACGCACGGCCCTTGTAGTAGTCCATGTCGGTCAGGAGGTCGGTCCACACCGTGGTCCAGGTACCGGTGGACGATTCGGCCGCCACAGCGGCTGCCGCTTCTTCGCGGTCAATTCCCGGCTGCGGGGTGATCTTGAAACATGCCAGAAGATCGGTATCCAGCGGCATGTATTCCGGCATCCAGTAGGTTTCGCGGTAATCCTTGACACCCGCGGAGTACTTCTTGGCGGCCATGTGGCTTTCTCCTACGCGTTGGTTAATCGTGACGGTCGCCTAGATTAGGCAGGGCAATCGCTAATAACAAATAAATAATCTAGATACGACCGATAGACTAGCGTTTATACAAAAGCCGGGCAGCGGGAACGCCGCTGACCGGCAGGGGTTCGGGTTCGCATGGGCGCTGCCGGACAGCAAACGCCCTGCTGCGCCAGAATGCGGATCGTGATTGTAGTCCAAGACCGTAGCGCTTGCATGACTTTTGGGGGAGAGGCCCTGCAACAGGGCCTCTCCCCAGGCGGCCTGCGCCCCCGGGCGGGGCGTCAGGCCGGCCCGGACGCTGCATCGGCGCCCGCGGTAGCAGCCCGGTGATCACGGGCGAGGTACAGATAGATGGCGGGCACCACGAACAGGGTAAACAAGGTGCCGATCGCCATGCCGCTGGCGATCACCAGCCCCATCGCAAAGCGCGAGCCGGCACCGGCACCCGTGGCCAGCAACAGCGGCACCATGGCCACGACGGTGGCGGTGGTCGTCATCAGGATCGGGCGCAGACGCAGGCTCGCCGCCTCTTCGATCGCCTCGCGCAGGCCGCGGCCCTGGCGCTGCAACTGGTTGGCGAACTCCACGATCAGGATGCCGTGCTTTGCAATCAGTCCGACCAGGGTCAACAAGCCCACCTGGGTATAGATGTTCAGCGAGGTGACCCCGAGGCTGATGAAGGTCAGCGCGCCGGCGATCGACATCGGCACGGTGGTCAGGATGATCAGCGGATCCCGGAAGGACTCGAACTGCGCCGCCAGCACCAGGAAGATCACGATCAGCGCGAAGAAGAAGGTAATGACCAGGTCGCCACCCTCCGCCTTCAGCTGACGCGACTGCCCGGCGTAGTCGACACTGACGCCGGGCGGCAGCACCTCGGCCGCGATCGCGTCAATAATGTCCAGGGCCTCGCCCAGAGTCACGCCCGGACGCGGCACCGCGGACAGGGTGACCGCGTTCAACTGCTGGAAGCGTTGCAGCGAACGCGGCGTGACGCGCTCCTCCAGGGTCACGATGCTGGACAACGGCACCGGCTCGCCGTCGCGGGTGCGGGTAAACAACTCCTCCAGTTGTTCGGGATTCAGGCGCTCCGTGCGCTGGATCTGGGGGATCACCCGATAGCTGCGATTCTCCATCGCGAAGCGCCCGGCAAAGCCACCGGACAGCAGGGTCGCCAGGTCCGCGTTCAGGGTGGCCATGTCGATGCCCAGTTGCGCGGCGCGCTCGCGATCGATCTTCAGGTCCACCTGCGGCTGATCGAAGTCGAGATCGCTGTCAATAAAGATGAAGCGGCCGCTCGCGCGTGCCCGTTCCAGGATCTCGTCGGCGAGCTGACCCAGCTCCTCGAACGACCCGGTGGAACCCAGCACCACGCTGACCGGCGTGCCGTCACCCGGCGTCGGCAGCTGTGGCGGCTGTACCGCGAAGACCTCCAGCGCCGGGATACGCTCCAGGCGCGGCTGCAGGTCCTGCTCCAGGATCGTCTCGGTATCGCGCTCGCGCTGGTCCCAGGGGGCCAGCACGAAACCGCCCAGGGCCTGGTTGCTGGCACCGGCAAGCCCCGGTCCGCCGCCGAAGCCATTGACGATGAAGATATTCTCCAGTTCCGGGATCACGTCGAAGTAATCGTCGGTCAGCGCTGTATTGCGCTCCAGCCAGTCCAGCCCCATATGGGCATCGCCCTCCATGATGGAGAACGCGAAGCCCTGGTCCTCCGGCGGCTCCAGCTCGGCCTGCGAGGTCACGAAGAGGAAGTAGCACGACACCAGCACGATGGCCCCGAAGACCGCGATGGTGAAACGATCGTTCAGGGCCCCGTGCAGACGCCGGCGATACCGCCGCTGCAAGCCGTCAAAACGCGCGTCCAGCCAACTCTCAATGCGGCCGCGGCGTTCGGTGGCGCCGTCTCGCAGGATCTTCGAGCACATCATCGGCGACAAGGTGATGGCCACGATCCCGGAGATCACCACGGTCGCTGCCAGGGTAAACGCAAACTCGATGAACAGGGTCCCGGTCAGCCCCCCGATGAAACCCAGCGGCAGAAACACCGCGACCAGTGTGGTCGACATGGCCACAACCGGCCACGCCAGCTCGCGCGCGCCCTGGATCGCCGCATCCATGCGCGACATCCCCTCCTCGATATGGCGCGAGATGTTCTCCAGCATGATGATCGCGTCATCCACCACAATGCCGATGGCGAGCACCATCGCCAGCAGGGTCAGCAGGTTGAGCGAGAACCCCATCAGCAGCATCAGCATGAAGGTCCCCACCAGCGACAGCGGTACCGCCACCGCCGGGATGATCACGCTGCGCAGGGAGCCGAGGAACAGGTAGATCACCACCAGCACGATGACCAGGGCCAGGCCGATTGTCGTCAGCACCTCGTCGATCGCGCTCTGGATATAGTCGGTAGAGTCGTAAACGATCTCGCCCTCCAGCCCCGAGGGCAGGCGCGGGAGGATGCGCGTATCGAACACATCGCGCACCTCGGCGATCACGTCCAGGGCATTCGCATCCGGCGCCAGCTCGATTCCCACGAACGTCGCCGCCTCGCCGTTAAAGCGCACCGAGGTGTCGTAGCTCTCGGACCCCAGCTCGACCTCGGCGACATCCTCCAGGCGCACCAGATCGCCATCGGCCTCGAACAGGATCAACTGCTCGAACGCCTCCGGGCGCTGCAGATCGGTATCCGCGGTCAGATCCAGCCCGACCATCGAGCCGCGGGTCTGACCCACGGCCGAGAGCACATTGTTGCGCTCCAGGGCCTCGCGGACGTCGCGCCCGGTCACGCCATAGGCGGCCATGCGGCTGGGATCCAGCCAGGCGCGCATGGCAAAGCTCTGTGCGCCGAGGATCTCGGCGCGCTGCACGCCGTTGATGGTCGCCAGTTCCGGCTGCACCTCGCGGATCAGGTAGTCCGTGGTCTGATTGTTGGTCAGGCGCTCGGAGTAGAAGGACATGTACATTGCGGCCACGTCCTGACCGACCGACAGGTCCACTACCGGGTCCTCGGCCTCGGCCGGCAGATCGCTGCGGATCTTGTCGACCTGCGCCGAGATCTGGGTCAGGGCCTCGTTGGGGGCATAGTCCAGCTCCAGGTGGGCCTCGACGATACTGATGCCGGCGCGACTGGTAGAGACCAGGTAATCGATCCCCTCGGCCTCCGCCACCTCGCGCTCCATCGGGGTGGTGATGAAGCCCTGCACCAGGTCGGCATCCGCCCCTACGTAGGCGGTGCTGACGGTGACCACTGCGTTCTGCACCTCGGGGAACTGGCGCACGTTCAGGTCGAAAACCGCGCGCACCCCGAACAGCAGGATGAACAGGCTGACCACCGTGGCCAGCACGGGTTTCTGGATGAAGATATCGGTAAAGCGCATGGTCGCGGGCCTGCTCAGCGGTTGGCCGGGCGCGGATCACGCTCGGCATCCGGCTGCGCATCCTCGGTGATCTCCACCGGGGTATCGTTCTGCAGCTTCAACAGGCCGCTGGCCGCCACCTGCTCGCCCGGCTCGAGGCCGTCGACCACCCGCACCAGATCGCCGCGGCGCTCGCCGACCTCGATCAGCCGCTGTTCGACTCGCTTCTGCCCCTCGGCATCCTCCCGGATCACGAACACCGACTGCCCCCACGGCGCGAAGCGCACCGCAGTCTGCGGGATTACCACCATCTCCTCCGCCACGCCGCGGTCCAGGGTCACGCGGGCGAACTGACCCGGACGCAGGCGCCCGTCCTCGTTGTCCAGCCGTGCCTGCACCCGGAACATGCGCGAGGCCGCGCGCACCCGCGGCTCGATCGCCGTGACCTCGCCGATGAACGGCTCGTCAAAGGCCGCGACCTCAACACCCACCTCCTGGCCCAGCGCCACATCGCCCAGGCGCCGCTCCGGCAGGGTGAAGTTCACATACAGCGGCTGCAGTGCCTCGAGCACCACGATCGGATCACCCGGGCCGACGAACTGCCCCGCATTCACCTGGCGGATGCCCAGCTCGCCGGCGAAGGGCGCGCGCAGGCTCTTCTGCCGGATCCGGGCCTCCTGGGCCTTGACCGCGGCCGCCGCCTGCTCCGCCTCGGCCACCCGCCGCTGGAATTCGGAATCGGAGATGTCGCGGCGCTCGGTCAGCCCCCGCGCGCGCTCCAGTTCTCGCCGCGCCAGACGCTCTGCGGCGCGCAGACTCTCCAGCTCGGCCTCATCCAGCGCGGTATCGAGATCCACCAGCGGATCACCGGCCTCGACCCGGGCCCCGCTCTCGAAGTGGATCTCCCGCACCAGACCCTGCGCCTCGAAGCTAAGAGTTGCTCCCTGCACCGCCTCCAGATCGCCGATGGCGCGCAACTGCGGCGTCCAGGCATCAATCCCGACCTCCGCCGCGTTGATGGTGGCCACCGGCTCCGGCATCTCGTCGAAAAACGCCGCAATCTGCTGATCCACAAAGGCCTTGAAACCAAAGATGCCACCAAGCACGACGGCCACGGCCACCAGCATCAGGATAAAACGCTTCATCGAAATCTCCCGGTCCGGCAGGGTCAGTCCCACCGGCGTAATCTGGGGCGGATCAGTCCGCCGCAGTCCTCTCGCATTCAACGGTATCGGCGCCAATCCCGGCCGCCGCCAGGGCGGCCCGCACGCGGTCGGTCTCCGCGCGCACCCGCGCGGGGTCGTCCGGATCCAGGCACGGTTCCCAGCGCCAGCCCGTCAGCAGCGCGTGGAAGTGGCGAATCAAGTGGTCATAAGGGCGGTGGATGTCATAGGCGTCCAGCAGTCCCTGGGCATTGGCCAGATCCTGCATCCCTACATTGAGCGCCCACGGCCCCAGCCCCATCTCCTCCGCGCCCATCTCGCGGGCCGGTGGCAGATCCCCATGCGCGCGGGCCTCGGACACCACCGCCCCCACCGCCTCGCTGATCGGTCGCGCCGCCTCCAGCAGCGCCGTACGCCGGGCGACCGAGACATTCGCCCACACCACTTCGGTCACCAGATATTGCATGAGCCGGTGGTAATCGGGGTTGACGGCCGCGAAATCGATATCCGCCAGCACAATCGCCAGCATGCGCGCGCGCGTGTCCAGATCCAGCCCCGGGATCACGCGAAAGCGGGCGGCGCGTTTGCGCGTGGAACGCGCCGCCACGGCCGCCAGCAGGTCCTCGCGGGATTCGAAATGCTGATACAGCGTGCCAGTGGCGTACTCGCAGTCCGCCGCCAGCTTCGACATCTGCAGACCCAGCAGGCCGTCTTCGCGGATGCGCGCATGCGCCCGATCGATAAACAGCGCCTCGCGCGCCTCGCGCTCGCGCCTTCTGCGGTCCTCGGTGCTCATGTGATCGAGCATATCGAACCAACGCCACTTTTTGAACCTGATTCACACATGACCCGAAAAAAGCCGGAGACATCCCCGGCCATTGCCCTCACGCGCTCTCGCGCAGCAAGCGCACGATCGCGTCGGCCACGCTGCGACTGGACTGCGGGTTCTGCCCCGTCACCAGCCTGCCGTCGACCACCACGTGATCGGCCCAGTCCTCCGCGGCATCCACCGTGCCGCCCAGTTCCTGCAGCTTGTCCTGCAGCAGGAACGGCATGGCGCGGTCCAGCTGGACGGCCTTCTCCTCGCTGTTAGTGAAGGCCGCGACCTTGCGCCCCTGCACCGCCGAGCGACCATCCGCCAGCATTGCCCCGACCAGGCAGGCAGGGCCATGACAAACCGCCCCACTACCTTGTCGTGCTCGAGAAATTCGGCCACCAGGCGCTGCACATGCGGATTCTCCGGCAGATCGAACATGGTGCCATGCCCGCCGGGGAAGAAGGTCGCCGCATAGGCGTCGTGATGCATGTCGCCATCCAGTGCGATGGTGGCATCCAGGGCCCGCCGTTGCCCCCGGGTGGCTGGCCTCCAGGCTCCTGGGGTCCAGCGGCACCGGGCCACCCCGGGGGCTCGCCACCTTGATCTCGAAGCCGGCCTTTCGGAAGCGGTCGTAGGGCTCCGCGAATTCATCGAACCACACGCCGGTGGCCAGCCCCGGGGCGATCTCGCCATGACTGGTCACGACCATCAGAATCGTCTGGCTCATCCCTTACTCACTCTGTATCCACGTGTTGCATGGACTCGCAACGCGCCACCAGGTTCCTGTAGCCACGATCTCGGCGCGCGCAGAAACGCTCGCCCCCGCTCGAGGCGGGGGCGACAGGACAGAGAGACGGGGAGCCGCAGGGGGCGGATGGCCCGCTGCATTTACACGCGGTAGTAGTCGCGGTACCACTCAACAAAGCGGGCGATCCCGTCTTCCACCGCCGTCGCCGGGGCATAGCCCACGTCGACGCGCAGGGCCTCGACATCCGCATAGGTGTCCGGCACATCGCCCGGCTGGAGGGGCAGCAGGTTTTTTTCGGCCTTCCGGCCCAGGCAGTCCTCCAGCACCTCGATGTACCGCATTAGCTCCACCGGCTCGTGGTTGCCGATGTTGTACAGGCGATAGGGGGCCGCGCTGGTCGCGGAATCGGGCGCGGCACCGTCCCAGTCCGAGTTGCGCGGAGCGACATGGTCCAGGGTGCGGATCACGCCCTCGACGATGTCGTCGATATAGGTGAAATCACGCCGATGATGGCCATAGTTGAAGACATCGATCGGTTCACCCGCCAGGATCTTCTTCGTGAACATGAACAATGCCATGTCCGGCCGACCCCAGGGGCCATACACGGTGAAGAAACGCAGTCCGGTCACCGGCAGATCGTAGAGATGGCTGTAGGTATGCGCCATCAGCTCGTTGGCCTTCTTGCTGGCGGCGTAGAGGCTCAGCGGATGATCCACGTTGTCATGCACCGAGAAGGGCATGGTGGTGTTGGCCCCGTACACCGAACTCGAGCTCGCATAGACCAGATGCTCGACCCCGTTATGGCGGCAGCCCTCCAGGATGTTCCCGAAACCGACCAGGTTGGTGTCGACATAGGCCGCCGGGTTCTCCAGCGAATAGCGAACCCCGGCCTGGGCCGCCAGATTCACCACCCGCTCGGGGCGGTGCTCACGGAACACCCGCTCCATTGCGGCACGGTCGGCGATATCCTCGCGGAGGTCCGTGTAATTCGGATCATCCCGGGTGCGCGCCAGGCGTGCCTGCTTCAATGAAACGTCGTAATAGTCGTTCAGACTGTCGACGCCGATCACGTCATCGCCGCGTTCCAGCAGGCGCAGGCTCAGTGCACTTCCGATGAAACCGGCCGCACCGGTGACAAGCACCTTCACCCTGTTGCCCCTTGCACCAAGTCAGTCCTTGTCGTCCGGCAGGGTAATGTTCAGTTCCAGCACCTCACAATCCCCCTCGCGATCCACGTTCATCAGCACCGCATCGTCACTCACCTGCACGTACTTGCGGATCACCTGCAACAGTTCCTGCTGCATCGCCGGGAGATAGTCGGGGCCGGAGCGCGCCGCACGCTCGCGTGCCACGATGATCTGCAGGCGCTCCTTGGCGACGTTGGCGCTCTTCTGGCTCGGCTGACGGAAATAATCGAAGATCCCCATAGTCAGGTCACCCCTTGAACAGGCGCCCGAAGAGGCTTTTCTTCGGCACATCAACAAAACGCAGCGGACACTCCTCGCCCAGGAAGCGGGCCACCGCATCCAGGTAGGCCTGCCCGGCATCGGATTCCTGGTCCAGCACCACTGGCTGGCCCGCATTGGAGGCAGTGAGCACGGCCTGCGACTCGGGGATCACGCCCAGGAGATCGATGGCCAGTATCTCGCCCACGTCTTCAATGTTCAGCATCTCGCCGCGTTCGGCACGCTCGGCCGAATAGCGCGTCAGCAGCAGCCTGCCCTCAATCGGATCGCCGCCCTGCTCCACTCTGCGCGTCTTGCTCGCCAGAATCCCGAGGATACGATCGGAGTCGCGCACGGAAGAGACCTCGGGATTGGTCACCACGATCGCTTCGTCAGCGAAGTACGCGGCCATCAGCGCCCCACGCTCGATACCCGCCGGGCTGTCACAGACAATAAAGTCAAAATCCTCGGACAGCTCGTTCAGGACCTGCTCCACACCCTCCTGCGTCAAGGCGTCCTTGTCGCGGGTCTGGGAAGCCGGAAGGATGTACAGGTTATCCACCCGCTTGTCGCGAATCAGGGCCTGCTTCAGGTTCGCATCGCCGTTGATCACGTTGATGAAGTCGTACACCACGCGGCGCTCGCAGCCCATGATCAGGTCGAGATTACGCAGACCCACATCGAAATCGATCACGGCGGTCTTGTGACCACGCAACGCCAGCCCGGTGGCAATCGCGGCCGAGGTGGTGGTCTTGCCCACCCCGCCCTTGCCCGAGGTAATCACTACAATTCGTGCCATGTTGGCCGCAGCTCCTTGTCGTCATGCCTACGCCCGGCAATATCACCGCAGCGTGCGGACGGGTTCCCGTCGTTCATCACCGGCAGGCTGCCGGTCAGACCCCCACGATCTTGAGGCTTTCACCGTCCAGTGTCACCAGCTGGTTTTCGCCGCGCTCGGATTCAGTAATGTCTTCGGCAATCCGGTAATGCCCGGCGATGGATAACAACTCGGCGTCCAGTCGCCGACAGAAGATACACGCCGTGGTCATCCCACGCACCCCGGCCAGCGCACGCCCCCTTAACGGGCCCAGCACATGGATGTGCCCATCGGCCAGCAATTCGGCCCCGGCCGAGACCGGCCCGGTCACGATCAGGTCGCCGCCGCGCGCATAGATCTGCTGCCCGGAACGCACCGGCTGATCGACCACGCGGGTCGTACTGTGCACCGCGGCCACCTCGGCCGGCGCGCTCTTCTCCGGCGCCGCGGCAGCCCGAGCGGGCGCCGGACTCGAATCCTCCAGCGGCACCTCGCCACCGGGGGCACCGCCGCGCCCGCCCAGCTGCAGAACCGGCAGAACATCGAACAGTTCGGCATAGCTTTGCAGGCGCTCGGCAACCTCGCCGGCCTGCAACCCGATAAGATTGAAACCCTCGGCACGCACCCGTTCGATCGTCGCCTGAAGATCCGACTCCAGGCTCTCGGCTACCGCCTCCAGGTCGAGCACGATCGGCATGTCACCCATCAGCTCCGGGGCCTGCTGCCGCCGCGCCGCCAGTGCCGCACCCAGGGCCTTCGGGTCCGTCTGGTACACGCGCAGCACTGAGACCAGCATCATGCGCCCCTTCAATTCAATGGCCTGGATGGAACTCGGGGTCGCACTCATGGAATCGGCTGGCTCGCTGGCGGTGGTTCGCGTCAAGTAAAGGCCGCGCCGGATAACAGGTTCGTCCGGCGCGAGGTGCGCTTTATAGCGCGGCGGGGGGCCGCGCAGCAAGGGAATCAGTGCCATGCGTCGCGCCGCAACGGAAGCGCCGGTCAATCTGACCCATCAATCTGCGTTTTCCAGGACGGTACCTCAACCGCGTGGTGGCCCCGGGATCAGCGTGTTGGTTCGGCGCACATAGTCGGCATAACCAGGTCGGGAATCATGCAGCCGCCTTTCCAGCAGCGTGACCCCCGACACCCGCAGGATCAGCAGGATCATCAGCACCGCCGACGGCAGGGCCCACCAGCCGCCCGCGGCCAGGGCCAGCAGACCGAATCCGGTCCAGACCACGATCTCGCCGAAGTAGTTGGGGTGACGACTGTAGCGCCACAGACCACGATCCATGACCTGCCCGCGGTTCGCCGGCTCCGCCCGGAACCGTGCCATCTGCGTATCCGCCAGAGTCTCGAACCCAAGCCCGACCGCCCACACCAGAACGGCCGCCAGCGCGAGCGGCCACCAGAGCCCGTCGGCCTGCACGACCGCCAGCATCGGCAGCCCAATCACTGCAACCAGCGCCCCCTGAAGCCAGAAGATCGTAACCAGGCTGCGCGCGGCAAAGGCCCGCTCCGAACGTCCGGCTCGCATCGCGGTGTAGCGGCCGTCTTCGCCATGGCCCCAGTTGCGCCAGGCGATAAAAATGGAAAGCCGCAACCCCCAGAACAGCACCGGCAGCACGATCCACAGCCCGTGCAGGGGCCACCCAGACAGCCCCCAGACCACCCCGGTGAACAGCACAAAGGCCAGTCCCCAGTAACGGTCGACCAGACTGGCATCACGGCGTTGCACACTGGCCAGCCACACGGCGGTCATCAGCACCAGGACCGCCGCCAGTCCGACCATAAAGACTGTCCCGCCCGCCACCGGCTAGGCCTCCGGACGCCGGAACAGGATGTGCGATACAAACCATTCGTTACCACCGCGATAATCGAACAGCTCCGCACAGGCCATGTAGAACATGCGCCAGCGCTGGAACCACAGCGCGGCATCCCCGGCGCCATAGGTCTGCTCGAACAAGGGCATCAAGGCGTCACGCGCATCATCCTGACGGGCCAGCCAAGCATTCAGCGTGCGCGCGTAATGCTGGCCGTTGACACGCCACTGGCGCTGCACCCGCAGGTCATCCTGAAAGTGTCGGGCCAGATCATCCGCCGGCATCAGGCCGTCACGAAAGAAGTACTGTCCCATCCAGTCATGAGCACCCTCACTCTCGAAGAAGTAGGCAAACTCCCGATGCGCAAACACATGCATGAAAAATTGTCCGCCGGGGCGCAGCCAGCTCGCCACGCGGCGCAGGAGCTCGGGCCAGTTGCGCATGTGTTCGAACATCTCCACGGACATTACCCGGTCGAAGTCCGACGTATCGGGGGCAAACGCGTTCATGTCGGCGGTGATCACTGTCAGGTTGTCGAGTCCGAGCGCGTCGCGACGCGCCTCGATCGAAGCCCGCTGCGTCGCCGAATTCGATACCGAAACAATCCGCGACTCGGGATACTGCTGCGCCATCCACAATGACAACGAGCCCCAGCCACAGCCCAGTTCCAGAACCTGCTGCCCGTTCTCCAGACCTGCACGTTCGCAGCTCAGGCGGAGCATCGCCTCCTCCGCCGCGCCCAGCTCGTCCACGCCCTCCGGCCACAAGGCACAGGAATACTTGAGCCATGGCCCGAGACACTGCTCGAAGTATGCGGTAGGCACCTCGTAATGCTGTTCGTTCGCCACATCCGTGGACAAGGCAACCGGCGCCGCCTGCATCGCCTCGATCAGCGCATAACGCTGCTCCATCGCCTGTTCAGCCGGCGCACCACTGCGGCGCAGACGCTCCGCCAGCAGGCGGCGGATACCCGCACGCACCAGGCTATCCGGGAGCCGTCCCTGTTCCGCCCATTCGATCATCCGCTGCATCACACGCCGTCCTGTTGAGGTTGATGAGTTCCTTGACCCCGAACCGGCGAGACGGTTCCAACGAACAATCGCTTTGCCAACCGGCGTGAAAGACAGTGCACTAGAGAACAGAGACATAATGGCGAACGCACACACCCGCTTTGGTGGTTCAGAGGTTCCGGGACCTCGCGCGTCGTGCAGCGGGTATTGGTTCTACCCGCCCGTTTTCGATGGATTCGGGGCGCAACACAGGATCGGGCCATATTCATTCAGAATCGGGGGGGGCACCAACCCCACAAGCCAGTGAAAGCAGGGGCTCAGCCGCCCGTTTTTGATCAGCAACGGGCGCGGGAACGGCGTTGCGGTTCACCTGTAGCAGAGTGACTGCACGGCCGTCACCGCGCATTAAACGCACGCAAAAGCGACTCGAGCGCGGACGTGCGATTCAATCAGCGTCTCCCTAGTGCCCCTTAACAATAGTTCGCAGTATTATTGAGGCGCTCGCTTACACGGGCGATGGAGGCGATGATCTGGTCGGCGGTTTTGCGCCAGATGAACGGTCGGGGTTCATCGTTGTATGTCTCCAGGTATTCGCGGATGGAATCCTCGAGTTCCCGAGTGCTGCGATGCGAACCGCGTTTGATCCAGCGTTCCGAGATGAGCGCGAAGAAGCGTTCAACCAAGTTGATCCATGACGCCGAGGTGGGCGTGAAGTGCACATGGTAACGCGGCCGCGCAGCGAACCACGCACGCACTTTTTCGGTTTT
>NZ_KB907126.1:107064-186914 GCF_000381825.1 Thioalkalivibrio sp. ALJT | reverse complement strand
GTCATGATCCAGCCCCAGATGCAACTTGAAGGCCGCCTTCTTCGGTGCGATGTCCGCCCAGGGAAAGACCTTCATCGACAGGTCGATCAAGGACCCATCCAGCGAGAACAGCTTGCCCTTGAACCGAAAGCGCTTGCCCGGCACGGAACCACTGGCCTGCAGCCGCGTGTACAGCAGCCCGAAGAGCTCCTGGAAGAAATCCGCGTTGAGCTTCTCGTTCCCCCGCGCCAGCGCCGAACGGCTGACCGAACGGGTTCCCAGGTGATCGCGCAGCGGGGGATCGTTCATCAGCGCCGCCTCGATATCACGCAGGCTGTGCCGCTGCCCCACATGCCCGACCACCAGGGCCAGGAACTGGCTCCAGCGGGAAAGGGCATCGCTCCGGCGCGGTCCATCCAGCTTCGTCGCCAGGCGCTCGAATTCAAGTCGTGGCACGGATTGGAGAAGCTGACGAAGTACAGTAGCATGGTAGGCCATAGCCCGATTCCTCGTTTCGATTCAACGTTTTGTGGTGAAACCATTGTATCGAAAACGGCCCAGGAATCGGGCTATCTCGTTGAATTAAGTGGGACAGCAGTGGCGCTGGCCTATAACTTGGGTAATGGCCAGGGTTATTCGGTGCAGCAGGTGATCGAAGCGGTGCAGCATGTAGTAGCTGAGGATGGGCGCACGCTGAAAGTGAATGAGAGCAGCCGCCGCCCCGGCGACCCGCCTCAGCTGGTGGCCGATGCCACTTTGGCCCGGCGTGAGCTTGGCTGGCAGCCGCAGTATGCTGATCTCGAAATAATCATCCGCCACGCCTGGGCTTGGGAGAAGAAGCTAGCTGGAAACGCGCTAACTCAACAGGAGAACACTTGAACGACCAGCTCTCGCAGCAAGCTAAACGCCTTGATCAGCACCTCAACGCCAAACATTTAGCTTTCTTCTGCCACCGCATCCGCCGGCGCTGGTCGCTTCCCTTGCCGGTAACGGCCTTGCCTGAGCTGGACACGCAGGTCAGGGGCTTTGCCAAGCCCTATCCTTGGCAAATCTGGTGCTTGTGGGCGCTCGAAGAACGCCTTTATGCCCTGAGTGGGGCTGGCTCGTTTCTGGATGATCCGTTGGCCCGTGATCGCTGCATCGAAGATCTTGAAGCACTGGTCCAGTGGCCGCGCTATACGGTAGCCAATAAGCTGGATCTTCCCTACGGCCATGCGGTGCAGCTGATGGCCATGGCGCTGCGCGACTGGGCTTGGCTGCCTGAGGCGACCCAGCAGGTGCTGCGATGTGCGCTTCAGCGTGCCGTGGAGGAGGGCATGCACTTGGTGCCACCAGCAGTACAGGCGTTGGCCTCAGCAGATGCCCTGCTTGCCAAGCCGTCGCCCCACCAGCATCTGCACAACATCCCCTTGATTGCTCAGGCGGCGCTGGCCACTGCCGCCGAGGTGATTGATCATCCCGAGCGTGGGCGGCTCTCTTCCCGCTTTCTGCAACTCTTTCAGGCGCGTTTGGCGCTTTACCACCAAGGGCTGACCGAGGGGATCTCCTACGACGGCTATTTCTACAACTTCGCCTTGGGCTGGCTGAGCACCCAGTCCAGCGCTGTGATCGAGAGCATTGTTCACCATCCGGCGATGCAGGATCTGGAGGATCAGGCCCGCGGACTGGCCTGCCCGGGGCAGATTGCTCACTCGGCGGAGATCGGCGATGTAGAGCCGCTGGAAATGCCGTTTGTGTGGTCGGCTCTGGCGCGGCTGCAGCAGTGGGCATTCAGCTTCTCCCGTGAAACCCTGCTGGATGCGGTGTCCGCAGAATGGGTGCGGGCCGATGCGCTCTGGGTTCGCGCTCAGCAAGCTGAACAGCAGGCGGCTCGGGAAGATGTCACTCCACCGAAGACGTCTCGCGACAGCCAGCATGGCTGCACCCTTGCAGTGCCTGTCGTTCAGCAAAGCACCGCGGCGGTGACGCTCGCCACCGGGCTGGGTGACGATGACCTGAGTGTGGTCATGTCGCTGTGCCGCTCACCGATGAACCATATCCAGGCGGATAGCGGCACCCTATTGATTGGGCATGCTGGCCATTGGTGGATCACCGACCCCGGCTATCAGCAGTACCTCAAGACGGCAGAGCGGGACTTTACCCTTGGCCCGGAGGCGCACAACACGCCAGTGATCAACGGCCATGGCCAGGCCCATAAGGCCGGTAGGCTGCTCTATTCAGGCGAGTGCCAGACGTCGTCAGAGGCAGAAGGCGCCTATGCGGTGGTCGATCTGACCGCCTGCTATTCCATGGAAGCCCAGGTGGACACCGTCACGCGCACGTTGTGGCGGCTGGGCCGTGACCATGTCGTGGTCTGCGATACGGTGGTAGCCGCGCCGGACGTGTCCGTGGCCTACCACTGGCACGGCGATGCGGACGCCTACTGGGGGGAGCAGTCAGGCGCGGTGTCGCTCTACCTGCCGTCGAGTCATCGCACTCTGTGGCTTCAGTCGGGCCAGCAGCCCCTGAGCCTGGCCCAGCAGCATCGTCTGCGCGGCTCCCGTGGGCAGTGTACCTTGCAGGTCACCCAGCCTGCTTCTGTCACCCATCATTGGTGGAGTTTCAGCCTTGCCGATACCCCACCTGCGCTTCGGGCATCTGAGGCGGAAGCGCAGATCGGGGAGATTCGCTTGCACTTGGCGGACCTACTGCCCAAGGAACCGCCACCTCCGGTGCTTGATGTTACTGTCCATCGTGACTACCTGCAGGTGGCTTTGTGCCGTGGCGATGAGCCCTTGGCACCGTCCATGGGGAGGGGGTGGGACTTGAGTCTGAGCATCAATGGCGACGAGGACGTTCATACCGTCCGTTTACAAGGGGGGCGCCAGTGGCGATTGCCCGTCCCTGCCATCAAGGTGGAAGATACTGTTGTGGTAACGGCAAGGCCGCTGGACGCCGGGTCGGCTGCGTTGGAAGTTATCGAGCACCCTTTGACGGCGAGCGAGAGGGCCGCCATCTGCAGTGTGCCGCTCCGCGTGTATGCCGAGATGGATGTCGACCGGGTCACCGGGCGCTGTGTATTGATGGAGGGAGTGATAGAAGGTGAGGTTGAGTACGCGTTCTACTTGTTGATTGATGGCCAGAGGACCCAGGTTCGTTGGTATGAGCGCTCCGCCGTTCACACTTTTACGTTAGCGCCCCAAGATAGTGGGAAGGCTATCCAGATACGTGGTTTCGTACGTGCTGTGGCAGCGCCCGAGCGAAAGCTTTCTGCTGCCAGTGTCAAATTGAGTTCCATTTCCACCCAGGAGTCAGCCCGCCATGTCTGAGCCCAGTAACCAGAATGTTGAAAAGTCCTTTCTAACCCAACTGGAGGCGCTGGAGGATCGTTTTCTGCAGGCGAGCAAGGAGCACGCTGGGAAATTGACCAGGGATCTGATCATCGTGCAGAACCGTCTCTACGCTCAGCTGGAAAGCCTCGCGTGGCTGCAGCGGCGTCTGGCGATCAAGGGACAACTTCCGCCGCTGCGGGGCTGGGCATCGTCTCCCGATGTGTTGTTGCGGCTTCACACGCACATCATGTCGACCCGTCCTGGTGTCGTGGTCGAGTGCGGGGGTGGGGCGTCGACCGTTGTGATCGCCGACGCGCTTAGTCAGAACGGGACGGGCCGCCTGGTTTCCCTTGAACATAGTGCGTACTACGGCGAGCAGACGCGCAGTGCCCTGGAAGGTGAAGACCTCGGGGGGTGGGTCGACTTGTGCATTGGTGATCTGGTTCCCTGGAAAGGGGAACATCTGAACCCGGCAGACGCCAAACAGCCCTCCCGTTGGTACCCGATGAAGTTGCTGGAAGGTGTCGAGAACGTCGACTTGCTGTGGGTGGATGGCCCGCCCGGGGCAACCTGCCTGTTTAGCCGCTATCCAGCGTTGCCTGCACTGGCCGACAAGCTCTCACCCAATGCCGAGGTGTGGATGGATGACACCATCCGCCAGGAAGAGAAGGATATTTGTGAGCGCTGGGCCGCGGACTACGGTTTCGAGGTCGAGTACTATGCGCTGGAGAAGGGGTTGGGGCGTTTGACACGCGCTGGAGCTGGCGTGCAGCGCTCGCCGATGGTGAGTGCCGCGCTGGAGGATGATTCCCACCCGGAATGGGCGCTGGGGCTGGATTTTTCGCTCCCTGAAGAGCGCGGTAAGCCCTGATTCGGAAAGGTTTCCATGAATTTGTTGACCGCAACGGGCCGCTTTGGCGTATGGGTGGCCCGGGTGCTTTTTGTCTTTGTGTGGGTGCGCCCGCTGACCACGCTGGGGTTGGTGTTGTCGCTGCTTACTCAGCGCGTCACCAACCTGCTGGCCTTTCTGCTGCCTCTGAAGATCATCCTGCTGGCTGGTTCGGATGGAGTGCCGCGCTACTTCCCGTTCATCGATCCATCCCAGAAGATGGACTGGATCATCGGGCTCGCCGTGGCGGCGGTGGTCTCCTACATCCTCAGCCTGATCGCTGCCGCAGTCTCGGAGAAGCTGGCTGCGGCCGGGAGTGTCGACATCCTCCGCGATGCCAGCGAGCTGGCCACGGCGGGCGACGATCGAGAGAAGGCGCGGCAGCGTTATCGCGATTTCGGCGACATCTGCGCCGCCTCGCTCTTTGTGCTCGGTGGCGGGGCCGTGCTTGCCCTGATCAATCTGCCGTTGCTCGTGTTCCTCTCGGCGCTGCTGGCGGTGCAGTATCTGGTTTCGGTTTTGGCGGCAATCACGGTGACCAGCCCGGTCCCGAATGTTTGGGGCCGTCTGTTGCGCGACAAACTCGGGTCCTGGCTGGCGGTGATGGCGGCGATCACTTTTCTCGCCGGCTTCTTTTTCCTGCTTTACCCGTTTGTTTGGGGCGAGGGGGGCAATCTGCTCTTTGCGATCATCTCCGTGCTAATGTTGCGGCACATCCTGGCGGCCCTGAGCCAGATTGCGACTAAGGGTGTGGCGCTTACTCAGCAGAAGCTGGCGATCAATGCCCTGGTTTTTCGCGATCATCAACTTCAGGAGAATGAGCGTAAGGAGCGTCAGGATCTGCGGCAGCTGTTCGACAAACCCTCTCGCGAGGCCCTTGTGGCGGGTGAATTCGCAAAGCTTGGCAGGCCGGGATCGGTGGTGGTCCGCTGGCAGGATTGCCTGGCTCGGCGTACGGGTGATTTTCATGTGATCCGCACTGATCCCGGTACCGGCGCCGAAGAGCCGTATCAGTTGCAGGTTTACGATCGCAAGGCGCGCTCGCAATTGGAGAAGGAGGACTATTTGTTCGAGCATTTGCCAGCGAGCGTCCTGCCGGCCCCGGTAACCGTGAGTCGCTTGGAGGTGGGTGAGTTTGCCGCTCAGCTATGTACCTACGGCGAACCGGTTACCGGCAAGGATTGGAAAAGATGGGTGGAAAGCGAGGTCTATCTTCAGCTCTGGGCTGTGCCGCCACCTCCACGGCTTGTGGAGGTTTATGTTCGCTATCAGCCGCTGTTGGCGGAGAGGCTGACGGATGACCTGATACAGCGGCTTGAGGTGGCCGTTGATACCTCGGACGAGGCACGGTGCCTTGCGCAGTTGCGCATGCTGCGCGGCACGTTATGTGCTCGTTTGATGGCAATGCCGTTGTACGTGCATAAGCAGCGATTGCGCCCGTACGATGTCGTGGTGAACAAGGCCGGTGGCTACTCGATTATGGGCTGGGGCGACTGGTCGCTGGAGCCCATCGGCGCGGTGATCCCCGGGGGCATGAACGACAAGGACCTGGCCGCGGCGGTCGTGACGCTGCAAGAGGTGCGTGATGACCTGCCCGCGGGATTTGGGCCGGAACACTTGCATTTGGTACGTGGCTGCTGGGACCTGGAGCAGCAGGTCAAGGCCGGCAAGTATAAGGCCGCGCTGGAAACAGCCGCGCAGCTGCTGGGCAATCCGTTGATACACGCTGATGACCCACCTGTTGAGGTGATGGACAGCAATCGCGACCGTGATGAAAGAGGCCGCATGTGAAGCGTGTGGCCATGGTGGTCTGGAACACGTTCCAGAATGATGCACGGGTGCTCAAAGAGGCCCAGACGCTCGGGGCGAATGGTCATGAGGTGACAGTCCACGCATTGCATACTCCCGGGGTTACGGAGTGCTGTGAGGAGCTCCCGGGGAATGTGCGAGTCCAGCGAGTGGTGAGGAGCCCTTTCTGGGGCTGGCGGCGCGGTGGTCGAACGGGCGAACAGGCTGATGGCGGCCCCGGTGCGGCCTCTCAAGTTATGCCGAATGGGGCAGGAGCGCCAAACCGCAGTGCCCGGTTGGGCCGGCTCCGGCGTATCGTTTGGGTTCTTGGACGGTCGGTGACCCACCTTCGGCTGCTGGCGGCGATGGTGCGGATGCGTCCCGATGTGGTCCACGCGCACGATGTGAATACGCTTCCGACAGCCTGGCTGGCCGCGCGTCTGGCAAGGGCCAGGCTGGTGTACGACGCTCACGAGATTAGTACCAGCCGCGAGGGATACCAGAGCTTCCGCCGGCTGGTTGTACGGGTGGAACGGTGGCTGCTGCCGCGCGCGGATGGGGTTATTACGACCACCGATCGGCGGGCGGCGTTTTTTGCCCGCGTGTACCACGTTCGCCGACCGGTCGTGCTGCAGAACCGCCCGCGCCACAGGGTTGTGCCCCCTGGCAGCCGTATCCGTGATGAGCTGGGGCTCGATTCGTCGCGTCCGGTTGTTTTGTATCAAGGAGGGCTCCAGCCAGGCCGCGGCCTCGACCGGATTGTTGCTGCCGCCACGCGAATCCCCGGGGCCGCGTTTGTATTTATTGGCGGCGGTCGTATGGCGGCAGAGCTGGCGGAACAAGTGGATACGCTTGGACTGGGGGGGCGCGTGCGGTTCATTCCGACGGTGTCTCTGGAGGAGCTGCCGCTATATACGGCCTCTGCCGATATTGGTGTGCAGGCGCTGGAGAACACCTGTCTGAACCACTTCACCACTGATTCGAACAAGCTATTTGAGTACATTGCCGCTGGTTTGCCGGTTGTCGCCAGCGATTTTCCCGAGATCCGGAAGATCGTTCGTACCCATGAAGTGGGCTTGCTGGTGCCCTCGGACGATACCGACGCCCTCGTCGAAGCGATCGAACGCCTGGTCCGGGACGAGGCGCTGAGGGCCCGTTTCGCGGCCAACGCGCGGCTTGCCGCAGCCGCGTTGAACTGGGAGGAGCAGGAGCACAAGCTCGTCGAACTCTACCAACACCTGTTTTAAAAAGGGGACAGATTTATTTTTGCCGCAAGGCTATGGCGGCGTGACACAGGAGGAACGGTATGCCAAGGATGGCGCGAGTGGTGTTGCCGCATATACCGCACCACGTGGTGCAGCGTGGACACAATCGACAGGTGGTGTTTGCGGGGCAGGAGGATTACGAGCGGTACCTGGAGGATCTGAGGGAGCTGAGTGCCGAACTGGATATTCGGGTGTATGCGTCCTGCCTGATGACCAATCATGTGCACCTGCTTCTGGGGCCCGGTGAGGAAACTGCCGCAATGGGGCGGCTTATGCAGGCGCTGGCGGCGCGGGCCACTCGGTATCGCAATCGGCTCGAGGGCCGATCTGGCACGTTGTGGGAAGGGCGCTACAAGTCGAGCCCGGTTCAGACGGATACATATCTGGTCGCCTGCACGCGCTATGTCGAGTTGAACCCGGTGCGGGCAGGCATGGTGTCAGCTCCTGAGGATTATCCCTGGTCCAGCTACCTTCAACGCATGGGTGAGGTGGAATGCTGGATCGATCTGGACCCTGCGTACCTTGGCCTTGCGGCTGATGAGGCCGAACGGCGCGAGCGTTATGCCCGCTTCGTAGAGCGGGGTATACCGGATAAGGAGCTGTTGCTGTTGCGTGAGGCGGTGCAGCGTGGGCAGCTTACTGGTGATCCGCGTTTTGTGGAGGAGGTGGAGCAAATTATTGGTTGGTGTATCGAGCGCCGCCGCCCTGGCCGTCCGTGTCGCGGGGGCGGTGAGAGAAAATAAATCTGTCCCCGTTTAGAGTCCGTTTAGCTACCCTCTTCCTATCGTACATGTGAAAGTCTTGAAGACCCCGTGATGGCCCATGATCCGCTTTTTCTGTCAGGCCGCTGGCTCCGGTGCACGCTGGAGGTGGCTGGGTGACCACGGTGGATTCGTCCGTGCCGCTGGTGTCGGTGGTGATGCCGTTACGCAATGCTGCGGATCGGGTGGAGACGGGGGTGCGTTCGGTGCAGGCGCAGTCCTTTACGGACTGGGAGCTGCTGGTGGTGGACGATGCCTCCAGGGATGCGTCGGTGGCGCGCGTGGAGAGGTTGGCAGCGGGGGATGCGCGCATCCAGGTTTTGCAGCTGAACCGGGAGAGTGGACCGGCGGTGGCCCGTAACTTCGGTATTCGCGCGGCGCGGGGGCGGTATATCGCGTTTCTGGACAGCGATGATGCCTGGGCGCCCGAGAAGCTGATGCGGCAGGTGGCGCTGATGGAACGGGGCGTGGTGTTCAGTTTTACGGCGATGGAGCGCTTCGATGAGCAGGGCCGACGGTTGTTTGCGGCGGGGGTGCCGGAGCGGGTCGTATACAGGGAGCTGTTGAAGACGAATTACGTAGGTTGTTCCACGGCGATGTATGACACACGGTATTTCGGAAAGGTAGAGATGCCGCTGATCGCCCGGCGTCAGGATTATGGCCTGTGGTTGCGATTGTTAAGGCAAACGGAGTGTGGCTACGGACTGAATGAGCCGTTGGTTCGGTACACGGTGCGCTCGGGCTCCGTTTCTTCCAACAAGTTGATGACGGCGGGCTACACGTGGCGGGTCTACCGAGAGCTGGAACGGCTGCCGTTGTTGCGCAGTGTGTGGTGCTTTGTGCATCAGACAGGGCGGGCGGCCGTGCGGAATCGGTGGCCGACCCTGGCGCGGCGTTTGGGTTGGTTGCATTCGCCGCATGGAGCGTGACTTGAGATGGCCGGGACTTGAGATGGTGATGGGCTCGCGGCCTGAACTGAACCGCTTTTCCCCTCACGCGGGACCGAAAAACGGCCTCACCTTGCCACCAGGCTGCCCGCGGTCGCCCCGATGCGTCAGGTCCTGGTGATGATGGGGTGTTGAACGAATGATGCAGCGGGTGCTGGTAACGGGTGCGACGGGCTTTGTGGGCGGCGCGGTGGTGCAGCGGCTGGCTGTGGGCGGTCGTTGGGTGCCGGTCGCAGGGTGTCGGCGCGACGCGTCGGTGCCGGAGGATGCGGAGCTGGCGGTAACGCCGACGCTTGGCCCGGAAGCGGATTGGAGCGGCGCGCTACGGGGTGTGGAGGCCGTGGTGCATGCGGCGGCGCGCGCGCATGTGCTGCACGAGCACTCGGCCGATGCGCTGAAGGAGTACCGTCGCACCAACGTGGAGGGCACGCTGGCGCTGGCGCGGCAGGCGGCGCACGCGGGCGTGACGCGATTGGTGTTCGTGAGTTCGATTGGGGTGTCGGGGCGCTCCAGCGAGCGCCCTTTGCGTTTTGATGATGAGCCGGCCCCGGAAGACGACTATGCCGTTTCCAAGTGGGAGGCGGAGCAGGCCCTCGTTGACGTGAGTAAAGAGACGGGGATGGAAGTGGTCATCGTTCGTCCCCCGCTCGTCTATGGGCCGGACGCTCCCGGCAATTTTGGCAAGTTGATGGAATGGGTGGCGCGAGGTGTGCCGTTGCCGCTGGGTGCGGTGACGCGGAACCGGCGCTCGCTGGTGGGGCTGGATAACCTGGTGGATTTGCTGGTGACCTGCCTGGAGCATCCGGCGGCGGCAAACCGGGTGTTTCTGGCCGGGGACGGGGAGGATCTCTCCACCACTGATCTGTTGCGCCGGGTGGCGGCGGCGATGGATCGGCACGCGCGGCTGCTGCCGGTGCCGCCTGGGCTGTTGCGGGCCGGGGCGCGTGCGGTGGGGCGCGGCGAGATGGCGCGGCGGTTGCTGGATTCGCTGCAGGTGGATATTTCGCACACGCGCGAGACGCTCGGCTGGGAGCCTTCGGTGAGTGTGGACGAGGGCCTGCGGCGGGCGGTCGCGCCGTTGGTTGGGTAGGGTTGGTGGTTTTTCCGGCTTTGGCGGGGGCTTCGCGGGCGAGCCCGCTCCCACAGGGGGAGCATGGGGTGTGGGAGGTCGGCCTCTGGCTGATTGGGCCTGACCAACAGCCATTCGGCCAGAGGCTGGCCTTCTACAGGAGGGCTGGCGTAGATAGGGGCAGCGGGGCCTTGGAATGCGATTGGGTTGAGGATATGCTTTAGGCATATGCAAAACATGTGGGGCTTGGCGATGAAGCGGCGCACGGCGAGTTTGTTCCGGAATGGACGCAGCCAGGCAGTTCGGCTGCCCAAGGGTTTTGCGTTCGATGCGGATGAAGTGGTGATTGAGAAGCGTGGGGATGCATTGATTCTGCGCGCCAAGCCGAGGTCCTGGGATGATTATTTCCAGGGGGCTGGAGAGACCCTGCCGGATGACTTTCCCGATTCGATCGAGGATCGCGTGGCGCAGGATCGCGAAGCGTTGTGATCTATGCGTTACATGCTGGATACGAACATCTGTATCTACATCATGAAACGCCGACCGCCGGAGGTGCACGCGCGCCTGCGTGGTGTCCCAGTTGGGGACGTGGGCCTTTCTGCTGTCGTTCTGGCGGAATTGCGGTATGGGGTTCGCCGGTCAAGTCAGAGGGAACGTAGCGAGGCTGCACTGGAGCGCTTTCTGGCTTTTGCGAGGGTGTGCGACTGGCCGGAAGATGCGGCCGAACATTACGGCGACATCCGTGCCGAGCTGGAACGTGTGGGTACTCCGATTGGTGCAAACGACCTGTTGATCGCAGCGCATGCTCGGGCCATTGGGGCCGTACTGGTAACGAATAACGGACGTGAATTCGAGCGTGTATCCGGGCTGCAGGTGGAGAATTGGGTGGCGGCGCATTGACCGCGTGTCGGTATCGCGGCGGCGGGGGCTTCGCGGGCGAGCCCGCTCCCACAGGGGGCGGCAGTCGGTGTAGGAGGCGAGCCTCTGGCCGATGGGGCCTGTCCAACATCCAATCGGCCAGGGGGCTGGCCTCCTACAGGTTGATCGCGCAGGGGGCTGCGCTCCTTGTGTGTCGTTGCAGATTGAGGGGCGATCGTGGTGGTCGCAGTGCGTTCGTTGAGGCACTACTAGAGTGTGGAGGAGTTTGTGGCCGCGGCGGTGCAGGCGCTTGTGGAAGACCCGGAATGGTGACAGGCCGTGGGGCGTGCCGGGCGGGCGCCGGCGGGGCGGGAGTTCGCGATCGACAAAGTGATGGATGCTCACCTGGAGATTTACGGGGGATTGTTGGTCTCAAGGCGGGCAGGAATGGATACCTGACCCCGTTACAGAGGAGGTACGCGGCGTGAGCTTTATGCTGTTCATGGATGAAAGCGGCCAGGACCGCAGGCATTCTCCCTATGAAGTGTTGGCCGGCGTGTGTGTGGAGGATCGGGATCTCTGGAACCGGGTCTGTGAAGTACAGGATGCGGAAAGGACTTTCTTCGGCCAGCGGATCTCGCCGGATGAGCTGGAGCTCAAGGGCAAGAAGCTGCTGAAGCGAAAGACGTTCCGCTTGGCGGGACAGATGGAATCGATCCCGCCGGAGCGAAGGGCCGCATTGGCGCGTGCGTGTCTTGAAAAGGGGGCGAGGCAGCGTCGTGAGGATGCCGGTGCAACCGGTCCCATCAAGGAAGAGCTTACGGCCTTGGCTCAGGCGAAGATCGCCTTCGTGGGGCACTTGCTGGAGATTTGTGCGCGTTACCGCGTGCGTACGTTTGCGAGCATCGTGGATTGCGAGGCTCCGCGGCCGGAGGGGCAGCTTCTGCGCAAAGATTACGCTTACCTGTTCGAGCGCTACTACCACTTTCTTGAAGAGCAGGCCGAGAGTGCGATGGGTGTGGTGGTGTTCGATGAGCTTGAGAAGGTGCAGGCCCATATCCTGCTAGGGCAAATGGCTCAGTATTTCCGGGAGACTGCCAAGGGGCGGATGCGTGCGGCCCGAGTGATACCAGAGCCGTTTTTTGTTCACAGCCATCTGACGACAGCGGTTCAGTTGGCGGACATTGTGGCGTACCTGGTGGCCTGGGGTGTTCGCGTCGGTACCATGACGCGTTCGGCACGGAGCGAATTGTCGGGGCTGGCGGAAAGGGTTTGTGACTTGCGGTTCAGGACTCTGCGCGAAGACGGTGATCAGCGCTACCCGCTGTGGAGTTTCGCGGTCATCGACGATCTGCGGCCGCGAGAAGAACGCGATTCAATAAGCGGGCAATAAAAAGGCAATGCCAGCGTCGCCGCCAACAAAGCCTCCGCTGACGATTCTGGATGAGTCTGGTGGCGATGACAAGACTGGTCGGGGCTTTGGCGGGGGCTTCGCGGGCGAGCCCGCTCCCACAGGGGGCGGCAGTCGGTGTAGGAGGCGAGCCTCTGGCCGATGGGGCCTGTCCAACATCCAATCGCCCGGGGACTGGCCGCCTGCTGGTGGACTCAACTGTGTGGTGGGGTGGCGCGTAAGTGACTGTGTTGATGAGGCGAAAGGATCGGCGTAGGTTAAGGTAATGACTTTTACCTTAAGGTGTCTGTGTGGCGGGATCCGGGGAGTGGGCGTTTTACGGCCGGCATACGGAGCTGGGCCAGTTGCAGGAGATTCTGTCCCGGAGGCGCTGGTTTTTTCTGCAGATTTCGGGGCGGCGCCGGATTGGCAAGACGACCTTGATTCAGCAGGCGCTGCAGGCGGCCGGTGTTTCGAAGACGCTGTACATCCAGATTCCGGATTCGGACCCGGCGGGGGTGGTGGCGGCTTGCAACGGCTACCTGGAGACGTTCGGGCTGGAGGAGCGTGTCCATAGCCTGGGCGAGCTGGCCCGCTTGATCGCGAGTCTGGCGGAGTCGGGGTATGTGGTAGCGCTGGATGAGTTCCAGTACTTCCATCGCAAGCCGCTGTTCGACTTCTGCTCGCTCCTGCAGGCGGAGGTGGACCGGCTGAGCGCTCGGGCGGGGCAGGTGCCCGGCGGATTGATTGTGCTGGGGTCGCTGCATGCAGAGATGACGGCGCTGCTGGATGACCGGCAGGCGCCGCTGTTCAATCGGGCCACGGACACGCTCGAGCTGGGGCATCTGGATATCGGGTCGGTGCTGGAGATTCTGCGCGCACATGCGGACGAGGACCCCGAACGCCTGCTCTTCCTCTGGAACCTGTTCGAGGGGGTGCCGAAGTTCTACCGGGATGCCTATGAGCAGGCTGTGCTGGATGCGGATCGCGAGACGGTGCTGCGCAAGCTGTTCTTCTCCAGTTCGTCGCCGCTGCGTAACGAAGCGGATAACTGGTTCCTGCGCGAGCTGCGGGGGCGCTACGACATGGTGCTGCAGTTTCTGGCATCGCATCCCGGTTGCAACAACGCGGCGATCGAGGCCCATCTGGCGGAGGTCTCCGGCCCGGGAGAGGCACGACAGGTGGGCGGGCATCTGAAGATCCTCAGCGAGCGGTACCGGATGATCGAGCGACGACTGCCGATCTTTGCGCGACCGAAGGCTCGCAGCGGGCGCTACTACATTCGCGACAATTTCCTGCGCGCGTGGCTGTCTGCGCTGCAGAAGCCGGTTTCGGCCTCGGCCTTTCGGCCGATGGACATGCTCGTGTCGCAGGCCGATGAGCGTTTGCGCGAGGTTGAAGGTTATGCCCTGGAGGATCTGGTGGCGCAGCTTTATGAGGAGCGCAGTCGCCTGGGACTGGGCGACTTTGCGTTGTCCGAACGGATTCGGGGGTACTGGGATCGCTCGGACGTGGAGATTGATTTGGTGGCGGTCTCGGAGGATCAGAGCGCTATTCGGTTCGGCTCCTGCAAACGCCAGGGCGAGAAGCTGGCCAGGTCCATTCCGACTTTGGTGGCTGCGGCGGGCCGGTTCCTGAGCGCCCACAAGGCCTATCAGGGCTGGAATGTCGAGTACGTGGCGATTGCACCCCGGATCACCGAAGCGGAGGCCGCGGAGATCCGGGGCCAGGGGGCGGTTCCGCAGAGCCTTAAGGAACTCTGTGATGGGTTGTGATCCGGTCGAAGGTGGGCGTGTGACCGCTGCGGATTCCTGCACACCGCAGGTTTCTGTGGGGATGCGGCGCCAGGCGGGCGTGCGTTCGGTGCGGGGGTAGTCGCCGGTGCACTGGGAACTTATGGTGGTGGGCGCCGCTTCCGCCGGTGACTCGGTGGTGCTGGCGGGGGATGGGGAGGATCCTTCCACCACCGATCTGCTGCGCCGGGTAGCGGCGAGATGGCGCGGCGGCTGTTGGATTCGCTGCAGGTGGATATTTCGCATACGCGCGAGACGCTCGGCTGGGAGCCTTCGGTGAGTGTGGACGAGGGCCTGCGGCGGGCGGTCGCGCCGTTGGTTGGGTAGGCTGGGCGGTTCTCGGGCTTCGGCAGGGGCTTCGCCTGCAAGCAGGCTCCTCCGGGGCATGTGGGATGGGGTAGCCCTGTAGGAGCCGCCCTGGCGGCGAAGCCCCTGCCGGCGGTGGATCTGGAACAGGCGGTGGTTGTCCGCCTGCGAGCAGGTTCCTACAGGGGCCGTGCGGGGTGGGCGGTTCTGGCTCTGGCTGGGGCGTCTCCTCGACGGAGGCGGTCGTTATTGGTTGGCATGTGGGAAGCATTTTGATTCGATTTCTGGATGTGGTGTTGTCGGCCGTGGGGCTGGTGGCGACGGCGCCGGTGATGTTGTTACTTCTGCTGCTGGGCTGGCGGGACACGGGCTCGCCCCTGTTCCGGCAGGAGCGGGTAGGGCGCCACCGGCGGCCATTCACGCTGGTGAAGTTTCGCACCATGCGGCCGGATACGGCCTCGGTGGCGACGCATCTGGCCGAGGCATCGGCGGTGACGCGGTTCGGGCACTTCCTGCGCCGGACCAAGCTGGACGAGCTGCCGCAGTTGTGGAATGTGCTCAAGGGCGAGATGAGCCTGGTGGGGCCGCGGCCCTGCCTGCCCAACCAGACCGAACTGGTGGCGGAGCGCGATCGGCGTAGCGTCTTTGATGCACGGCCGGGCATTACCGGGCTGGCGCAGGTGAACGGGATCGACATGTCGGATCCGGTCAAACTGGCCACCGTGGATGCGCAGATGCTGGCATCGCTGACCTTGCGTGACTATTTCCGCTTCATTCTGCTGACTGTGACGGGGCGGGGTGCCGGGGATCGTATTCGGAGTTGAATTCTGTGCAGCGATGGGTGGTTTTCGGCGTTTGGCAGGGGCTTCGCCTGCAAGGCCGCTCCTACACGGGCTGTGCGGGATGGATTGGTTTTGTAAGAGCCGCCTTGGCGGCGAAGCCCCTGCTCGCGGTGGATATCTGGCAGAGGTGGCGGGCGTTCGCCTGCGAGCAGGCTCCTACGGGGGCATCAGGGGGTGCGGGGCCAGCGGCTGATATTGCGGGTTCGGTACAGGTCGCCGATCCAGGTTTTCCACGAGCGCGCGTCGGGGATGGTGTAGCGAGGGCCTCTGGATGGCGTGTCGACGCGGGACAGGGCGTCCACGAGGTTGTCCAGGAAGCGATCAAATGCCTCGAGACGAATCCTGGATGGGTGCGTTTTCAGGGTGCGGAAAGTGGGGTTGGTGTTGATTTCGTAGGTCTGCGGGCGCCCCTGGACGAAGGCGAAATCCGCACGTCCGTATTCGATCTGTGACGCTTCGAATGCAGGCTGTATGGCCTGCACGTGGGTCTGCTCCGTGATCATCCTGTACTCCTCCTGGTACAGCTCTTCTGTTGCCGCACCGCGGCGTCCGTATTTGGCGACCCAGTCTGGCTGATGTGCGCAGGGTGCACCGATGATGCGATCGGCAATACGGTAGGCACTGAGTTTTCGGTACAGGCCCGGCTGGATGGGTTCGGCGGCGTACTGGACGATCAACAGTTCGCGTCTTGGTGTACCCCGACGCAGCTGCTGTTCGATGGCGGTTTCGAGGGCGTCCGGGTCCTGTATCAGTTCGGTGAGCGGTCCGCGATGGGCGGAGTCGGTGCGCAGGAATACCGGATAGGCACTGAGCGGCGGGGTTTCGTCGGCCATCCAGACGTTGAAGTCGTTGATGCCTTTTGCATTCAGGTGCCGGAGGAACTGATAGCGGGAACGGTGCAGGGCGGGGTCGTTGAGTACCCGTGCACCTTGTTCACGCAGGACCCGGTAGATGTTGGCGATGCACTCCAGATCCCAGAAATGCAACCGGTCAAGGTCGGAAAAGATATAGGTGGCGCGTCGCAGGCTCCGGGTGCGCAGAAGCCGTTCGTACGACATCCAGCGAAAATCAATGCCGGGATGTTTTTCAAGGATGCGATGCGTGGTGTTGTGCGTGCGCGTGGTAAACAGAATGATCATGGATGGGCAACAACGTCCATGTAGTGCCGGGCATTCTTCATCAAGCTGTCGCCCAGTGTCGTGAGTTTTCCATGCTGGGCCACCACGAAATATCCGGCCTCGAAATGCTCCCGGTCTCGCGCCACGGCGGCCTGTGCCTGATCACGTTCCTGTTCGGATATAAGCGGTGACTGCAGGAGCTGGTTCATGGCCCAGTGCATGCGAGCCGAAACGAAGGTCGCGTGATAGATACCATCCATGGGGCGCAGATCGGAGCGCAAGGGGGAGGGGTAGTGTTCCGAGTCTTCGTTGAGCGTGAGCGGCTCATGGGTACAGAAGCCGAACAACAGACTGTGGGCGCTTTCATGCGCCAGCACTTCGGCCATTGCGATGCGGGTGTTGTGCAGCTGGGCATTCAGAAATAGCGCGCCCCAGAGCTGGTAATGGGAGCCTCCGTGGAATTCGCCTTCATCATCCGGGCCGCCCGTTACGGCGATCACGTCATGCACGATCGACTGGATTTCGTCGGCCAGTGGGCGTGCGGTCTGCCGGAGGAGGTCCATCGCGGCCCGGTAACAGTCGATAAAGTTGCGGGTGGTGTCCGGGTCCGGGGTGTGCAGACTCAGGCCGGTACTCATCTCGGCAGTCATGCGCTCGCGGTAACATTGCCCCCGCGAACCGTTGTCCAGGGCTCCAACTTCCTGGGTGGAGGAAAGCGGCTGTTGTTGCGCGAGCGCATCGAGGAAACGGGCCGCGCGAGCTTCGTCTTCCTCCAGCAAGGCCGTCACCGCGTCGTAGTAGAACGCAAATGTGGTTGGCGGATGAGTGACGCCTGCCTCGAGCGTGGAGCAGAGCGTGTCGAGCGCGTCGTAATCCAGTGCTAATCGATCCCGGCATGCATCCACCACCAGCCGCACGCTGCGGCCAAGTTCGGCGTGCATGCGCTGATCCAGTGCCCGGGCGCGTTGGCGATCGGGTGCGAAGTCGGTAGGAATCGACACAGGTGGCTCCGTGGGAGGTCGCTTTGGCTGGTATTGGCCCCGCTAACGGGACGTGAGGCAGGCCCCGGGAAGAACGGCTGCCCCCGATTTAACAGAGGGGGGCGTGACGTCCCGGGGCGTCGGTTGAGAATGGCTCAGCCCTTTTAGTCCGCCTGGATCGTATTAATTGCTGCACGGTTCCAGCAAGGAAAATACGGATCCAGGAGAGTGTCGGATCGGGGGTGAGTCGCCCGCGCGAGATCAGAAGAGCAGTTCTGTTTCCGCTCTCCCTCCTGGTGCATCAACACGACCAATTGCCTTCGGAGGCTGAGGAAAATGCCTGGGTCTCCTGATCCACGCTTGCGACGATCGTTCAAACCCGACGGGTTCCTATGTTTTTCCCATACCGATCTTCGCCCCCGGAGCGGAGGTTATTACTTCCGGTTTGACATCGCCGATTTTGGCGCCAACGGCGGAGGTGGGGGCATTCGCGTGGGCGAGGCGGAATCCCAGCAATTGGCGGGTATCCAGTTGGACGGTGGCATTTCTATCGGTCGTTTTCATGGGATCAAGTCTCCTGCGGGGTCTGATGGCAGTCTGCCTTCGGAGAAGGCGTTCAATCTTTCAATTCGCCGATCTTGGCGCCCGGCGCAGAGACGGTTAAGGGTTTGCCTTCGCCGATTTTGGCGCCAACGGCGGAGGTGGTTGCATCGGTGTGGGCGAGGCGGAATCCCAGCAATTGGCGGGTGTCGAGCTGGACGGAAGCTTTTTTCTCAGTCGTTTTCATGGTTCGCGTCTCCTTGGGGTTATCGATCGGCAGTATGTGCCATACCTTTTCTAGAACATGTGACCGGCGGGATGCAAGCGTTGGGTTTGTGGCGGGAGGGGGGCACAGGTGGCGCGGCAGGGGACGGCGATATCACCGCGGGTGTGCGTTTGTGTGATGGGTGAGAGGGGTACGGACCCGCTGCTGTCCGGCACCGGCCGATCACGGCCATGGCAAGCCGGGCCGGAGCGATCCGGCGCGTTGGTTCGTCGTGGCGATCGGGGGTGCGGCGGGGGGGACGCCTGAACCCGAGTGCCCCGTCCTGGTGCCGCTGGAGACTTGCCGGGTGTGCGTCGATACCATGTGGCCTGGACGGTAACGAGATGTGTGGATGTCGACTTTTCGCAAGACCCTGGAGCTCTTCAGTGCGCGCGAACGACGCCGGGGCGCCCTGGTGCTGATCATGGTGGTCGGCATGGCCGCGCTGGAGACGCTGGGGGTTGCTTCCATCCTCCCGTTTCTCGCGGTTCTGGGTGATCCCGATCTGGTGCATACGCAGCCCTTGCTGCGGGCTGTGTTCGACGGCATGGGCTTTGTGTCGGTCGATGCCTTTTTGCTGTTTCTGGGGGGGGGTGCGTTTGCGCTGGTGCTGGTGTCCACGCTTTTTCGTTCGTTGACCGTGTATGCGATGAATCGGTTTGTGGAGATGCGCCGGCATGCGATGAGCGAGCGTTTGCTGGATACCTATCTGCGCCAGCCTTATCCGTTCTTTCTGGACCGTCACTCGGGGGACCTGTCAAAGACGATCCTCTCCGAGGTGGATCAGATTGCCCACTATGTGTTCCGGCCCGGTATGCAGATCGTGGCATACGGGATGGTTGTGCTGGCGATGGTCGTGCTGCTGGTGGTGGTGGATCCGCTGCTGGCAGTGGTGGTGGTGGGGCTGATGGGTGGTTTGTATGCCCTGATCTATGTTTTCGCCCGCCGCGCGCTTCAGCACGCGGGGCAGGATCGTGCCAGGGCCAACGGAGAGCGTTTCGTCGCGGCCGCCGAGGCGTTGGCGGGGATCAAGGAGATCAAGCTGCTGGGGTATGAAGAGGCGTACCTGAAGCGTTTTCGGGGTCCGTCGATGCGACAATCGAGTCATCAGGCGTTCCTGAACACCCTGGGCGAGATCCCGAAGTTCGCCGTCGAGGCCATCGCTTTTGGCGGGGTGATTGCGCTCACCCTGGCATTGATGGTCCTGCATGGGGGCGCGTCGGCGCGGCCGGTGAACGAACTCCTGCCGATTCTCGGACTGTATGCGTTTGCGGGGTATCGCATCCTGCCGGCGGCGCAGCGGGTCTACGCCGGGTTTTCGCAGTTACGGTTCAGTTCTGCGCTGATTGACGCACTGCACGATGATCTGGTCCTGCGCAGCTCAGGTGCCGAGATCATTCAGCGTTCGCAGACGCCGTTGCGTCCGCAGGCGGTCATCGAGATGCAGGGACTGACGTACCGTTATCCGGGGACCAGTCGGGCTGCCCTGGAAGGAGTCAACGCGATCCTCCATACCGGGGAGTCGATCGGCATTGTCGGGGGAAGCGGGGCCGGCAAGACCACGCTGGTGGACGTGATCCTGGGTTTGTTGCGGCCACAGGCGGGTGCGATTCGGGTGGATGGCGTTTCAGTCTATTCCTCCGAACAGACGCTGCGCGACTGGCAGGCGGCCATTGGTTATGTGCCGCAGGAGATCTTCCTGTCCGATGGGTCTGTTGCGGAAAACATTGCGTTTGGTGTGGAGCCGGATCGGATCGACATGGAGCGGGTGGTGAAGGCCGCCCGCATGGCTCAGATCGAGGGGTTTGTTCGCAACGAGTTGCCACAGGGGTTCGATAGCCGCGTGGGTGAGCGTGGTGTGCGGCTTTCCGGCGGCCAGCGCCAGCGCCTGGGGATTGCCCGGGCCCTGTATCACGATCCGCCCATCCTGATTTTTGATGAGGCGACCAGTGCGCTGGATACGGTGACCGAAGCGGCGGTGATGGAATCCATTTATGCACTGGCCGGGCCGAAGACGGTGCTGATGGTGGCACATCGCCTGAGTACGGTGCGCGAGTGCGACCGCATCCTGTTGCTGGATCAGGGCGCCGTGGTGGCCGAGGGCAGTTTCGCCGAGTTGGAGGAACGTGAGCCCCGATTCGCGGCACTTGTCCGGCAGGGTGGGTGAGGATGGGGGCGGCAGAGGGATCGGGCGCCCACGATGCCGGCAGTGATCGGCCGCTCGTGTCCGTTATTTCGGTGGTGCGCAACCACGCAGACGGTTTGCAGCGGACCCTGGCGTCGGTCTGGTCACAGGAGGGGGTGCGGCTGGAATCTGTCGTTGTGGATGGCGGTTCGACGGATGCCACGCTGGATGTTCTGAAGGCGTTTCCCGAGACGCAGTGGTCGTCTCAGCCCGATGACGGGCCTTTCGACGGCATGAACCGGGGCCTCGCCGCCGTGAACGGGGACTGGGTGGTCTTCATGAATGCGGGGGATACCTTTGCGGCGCCGGATGTGCTCGAACGCTTGCAGCTCCGGGCGCGCGGGCAGGCTGGCGTGGTCTATGGGGCCGTCCGCATCAAGGACAGGCTCTATCGTCCACAGGATGTCGCAGGAGCGCTCAGACGCGGAGTGATCTTCGGGTGCCATCAGTCGATGGTGTTCAATCGTCGCCTGCTGCAAAAGCAGCTCTCCTACGATGAGCGCTTCCCGGTGTACGCGGATTACGAGCTGGTGGCACGACTGTTTCACCAGGGTGTGCGGTTCGAGGCGGTTGACTTTCCGGTCGCCTGTTTTGAGGGGGGCGGCATGTCGGGCCGTGTTTCCCTGCGCAAAAGGCTGGACAAGTACCGTGCAGTGTGGCGCTACTTCGGGGCGTCCGGCATGGTGGCCGCGCTGGCGCATCGGGCGTTTGCCAGGGGAAAACGTTTGTGAACGAGAACGAGCCCACCGCGGGGAGGGAAGCGGCACTGAATCCGGCCATTGTGGTGCTGGCCCATCGACGGGTGCGCAGTCTGGACCGGCTGCTGCGGTCTCTGGCCGATACGGACTGTCCCGAGGGTACCCCGCTGGTGATCAGCATTGATGGTGGCGGAAGCCCGGGGGTGATCGAGCGAGCCCGTGCCTTTGTATGGCGTTCTGGCCCGAAGGATGTGAGGATTCAGAGCAATCGGCTGGGTTTGCGCGAGCATGTGCTGGCTTGCGGTGATCTGAGCCAGGATTTCGGGGCGGTGGTCATGCTCGAGGATGACCTGGTGGTGGCCCGCGGCTTCATGCGGTATGCGCTGCAGGCGCTCCGGGTGTCGGGTGCCGTATCCGATATCGCTCAGGTGGCTTTGTATGCGCCGCACATCAATGAGGTGAACGGGCTCCCGTTCGAGCCGGTGGATACGGGGTTTCCGGCCTTTCTGATGCAGGTACCGTGTTCCTGGGGGCAGGCCTGGACAGCCGCCCAGTGGCGGGCGTTTCGCGCCTGGCTTGAGGACGGATCGAACGTTGCGGGAGCGGCGGGGGAATTGCCGGCGGTCATGCGCGACTGGCCTGCCAGCTCCTGGAAACGCCTTTTTGCGGCCTATCTGGTCGATTCCGGGCGGTATGTGCTGTACCCGTACCGTTCCCGCTCGTCGAACCACGGAGATGCTGGGACGCATGTGCGCATGGCATCTCGCCGCTTTGATGTGCCGCTCACGCTGATGGGGGCTGAAAGCGAAGACCGGATGCATAGCGCATGTCGAGAGGCTCTGCGATACGACATCTGGGGGCAGATGGAGCCCCGGTCGCTGCACGCCATGACAGGGGGCGCGTGGCCGGAGGAGGTGACGATTGATTTACAGGGAAGCAAATCTGCGGAGGGGCGTGTGCAGGGTCCGGTGCTGTCACAACTCGCTCTGGATGATGTGGAACAGCGATGGCCGCTGGATGTAAGGCCCGTGGAGTTGAATGTGCTGCGTGAGTCCGGTGCAACAGGTGAGATTATGCGGGGGCGGCGGCGACGCCCTGTCGGCTGGTGGGAGTATCGCCGGTTGCAGGCGCGCCTGTTTCGTCAGGCCGTGGGCGAGCCACGGGCGGATCTTGTGCTTGTGTGGGGGCTGAATGTGGTCGTCAGGGCGATCACCGGCCGAGTCTTTCGGTGGCGATGGCATTCCCGTAAATGAGCGCTGATCCCCTTGTTTCCATCGTGACGGTGGTGCGAAACCATGCCCAGGGCATGTGCGTCACGCTCGAATCCCTGCGCCAGCAGGATTACCCCGCGATTGAACACATTGTCATCGACGGGGCATCGGAGGACGGCACCCTGGATGTGCTCCAGCAAGCCCAGGGCCAGATCACCCATCTGGTATCGGAGCCTGACCGGGGGATCTACGACGCGATGAACAAGGGGGTCTCGCTGGCGCGAGGCCCGTTGTTGATGCACCTGAATGCAGGCGACCGTTTTGCCGCGCCGGATGCCCTGCGTACGCTGGTGCAGGCGATTGAACAAGCGGGTGCCGACACCGCTTTTTCCGATCTCGTCTACCGCGGGCTGGAGGATGGCGCTCGGGTTTCGCGCATCTACGGAGCGCAGCGATGGACGCCGGCCGCGTTGAAGAAGGGCTGGATGCCACCCCATCCGACCTGGCTGGTGCGGCGTAATTCGTTGTTGCGATGGGGGCCGTATTCGCTTGAATACACGATTGCATCGGATTTCGACATGATGCTGCGAGCGTACTTGTTGCATCGTGCATCGTTTGTCTACGTCCCCCAGGTGACGGTCGAGATGGAACCGGGCGGGATTAGTTCCCAGGGCGTGCGGAGCTTCCTGCGCGCGCGTAGGGAGTGCTGCGACGCGTTGCGGCGAAACGGTTTCAAGGCGGGCCCGTTCAGCTTGTGGAGCAAAGTCCCCGCAAAAATATGGGAACGAGCCCGGTGTCTATGACCCCCTCGCGAAACAGCCCGGTCCCGCCAACGTTCAGCCTGGCACACACAGTGACCCAACCCCGTAGGAGCCTGCTTGCAGGCGAAGCCCCTGCCGGCGGTTGGATGTGGCACAGGTGATGGTTCGCCTGCGAGCAGGCTCCTACGGGGCCGCGGGGGCTGGGGTTAGTAATCGGCGGGTGGCATGTATTCGTGGCGGATGTGGTCGGGGGTCTCCGGGGGCTGGACGCCGGCGCTTTCCAGGGCCTCGGTGAGGTCCTCGCATTCGTCGAGATCGGCGGCGCGCTTTTTGAGAGTGGCCAGGGCGTCGGCGGCCTCGGCCTCGGGCATGGTGATGACGAGTTCGCCGTTTTCCGCTTTTTCCAGGTGCATGTTGTGCTCCTTGTGTTCGCCGTTGGGGTTATGTGCCGGGGTGCGGCGTTGCGGGGTCAGTCCTCGATGGAGGGCTGCCTGGGGGCGTTTTCGTCGAAGGCGTGCGGGGGCTGGCGGAATTCGTTTTCCAGTTCGTAGACGCCTTCTTGCAGCACGGAGCCGAGGGCCCGCGCGCCATTGCTGATTTCGCCGTTGAGTTCGGTGATGTTGTCGGCGATGGCCTTGGCGGTCTTCTTGTCGATCTTCAGGGTGACCGTTCCTTCCTTCAGTGTGGCTTCCATGTCGATCTCCTTGTCGGTTGCGACGTGGGGGACGCAGGTGTTGCCCGAATGGATTGGATGTTTGTTCGGCGGGTGTGCCCGTTCGCCAATGCCAACCCGCGGGATTCACGTTACCGGAGAAGCCGGTGATAACGATGCATTCCCGCTCCTGGAAGAAGGGGAAATTCACGCTGCATCTCGCACTGACGACCACGCTGGGGGCCGTGAGGTTCCTGGCCAGACGTTACCTTTGACGGTCACCCACGTTGGTCAGGCTTCTGCGCAAGGAAGCGGCGTGTCGGAACAGGTGTCGGTGCGGTGGGTGTCGCGCCGCGGGGTGGTAGGGTAGGGATCGGTTTTCGCGGGACTTGGGGGAAGGGTGGAATCGGAGCAATTGCAGCCGGGGATGGTGGTGCTGCACGGGAACCATCTGGAGTCGTTGCGCAGCCTCGCGGTGGAATGGATTCGCCGGGCCCCGCTGGCACCGCTGGAGAACGAGACGATCCTGGTGCAGAGCAATGGCATGGCGCAGTGGCTGCGTCTGGCGCTGGCCGCGCCGCAGGATGCGACACCGCCGGGTTGCGGGATCGCGGCAGCGCTGGATATGCAGTTGCCGTCGCGCTTTGTGTGGTCGGCCTATCGCGCGGTACTGGGGGCGGAAGCAGTGCCGCTGGAGTCGCCCTACGCCAAGCGCCCGTTGACCTGGCGCCTGATGCGGCTGTTGCCGGAATGCCTGCAGGGCGAGGCGTTTGCCCCGTTGCACCGCTTCCTGCAGGACGATGACCCCGGACAGGGTGGTGACCTGCGCAAGCGTTTCCAGTTGGCCGAACGCCTGGCCGACCTGTTTGACCAGTACCAGGTATACCGGGCCGACTGGTTGATGGACTGGGCGGCCGGGCAGGACATCCTGCGCGACGCCCGCGGGCAGACGCGCGTCCTGGCGCCGGGGCAGCGCTGGCAGGCGGAGCTGTGGCGTCTGCTGCAGGCCGATATCGGGCCGGCGCATGAGGGGGGCAGTCGCGCCGCGGTGCATGCGCGCTATCGGGAGGCGGTGCGCACGCTGGAGGCGCGCCCGGCCGGGTTGCCGCGGCGGATCATCGTGTTCGGCATTTCGTCCCTGCCAGGGCAGATCCTGGAGGCACTGGAAGGGCTGGCGCGCTTCTGTCAGGTGCTGGTGTGCGTGCACAACCCCTGTCAGTACTACTGGGCCGACATCGTCGCCGACAAGGACCTGCTGCGGGCGCAGCGCCGGCGCCAGGCTCGCAAGGAGGGGATGCCCGAGGCCCTGGATGCGGCGGACCAGCATAACCATGCCCATCCGCTCCTGGCGGCCTGGGGCAAGCAGGGCCGTGACTACATCGGCCTGCTGGATGAGCACGACGATCCGGCGCGCTACGATCGCGTGCTGGGCGCAGTGGACTGGCCGCGGGAGCGGGTCGACGTGTTCGAAGAGCACGGGGAACGCGGCCCCGGGGACTGTCTGCTGCACCAGCTACAGGATGACATCCGCGCCCTGCGCCCGTTGGCCGAGACCCGTGAGGCCTGGCCACCGGTCGGGCGGGGCGACCGTTCCCTGCAGTTCCATGTCGCCCATAGCCCGCTGCGCGAGGTGGAGCTGCTGCACGACCGCCTGCTGGACCACTTCCAGCGCGATCCGGCGCTGCGCCCGCGCGACGTGATCGTGATGGTCCCGGATATCGACCAGTACGCCCCGCATATCGAGGCGGTATTCGGTCAGCCGGACCGCCACGACCCGCGCTACATCCCCTACACCCTGTCCGATCAGGGCTCGCGCGGGCGCGACCCGGTGCTGATCGCACTGGAGCAGTTGCTGGGGTTGCCGGAGAGCCGCATGGGCGTCGGCGAACTGCTGGATCTGCTGGATGTCCCGGCACTGCGCCGGCGCTTCGGGATCGCCGAGGAGGACCTGGTGCGGCTGCACCGCTGGGCCGAGGGCGCGGGCGTGCGCTGGGGGCTGGCGGCCGCACAGCGCGCCGGGCTGGGCCTGCCCGAGGGGCTGGACCAGAACACCTGGCGCTTTGGCCTGCGGCGCATGCTGCTGGGCTATGCGCTGGGGGACCAGGGCCCCTGGCAGGATATCGAACCATTTGACGAGATTGGCGGGATCGATGCGGCGTTGTTGGGCCCGCTGGAGTCCCTGATTACAGCGCTGGAGACGGCCTGGGCATGGCTGCGCGAGCCCCATGCGCCGGGGGATTGGGCCAGCCGTCTGGCCGGCCTGCTGGCGGATTTCTTTGACCCGGACACCGATGCCGAGCTGGAGACGGTGGAGAAGCTGCGCGATGCGCTGGAGCAGTGGCGCGAGGATTGCGCCGCGGCCGCACTGGAGGAGCCGTTGCCGCTGGCGGTGGTGCGCGAGCAGTGGCTGGCCAGTCAGGACGATTCCGGCGTGGGGCAGCGTTTTCTTGCCGGTTCGGTGAACTTCTGCACCCTGATGCCGATGCGGGCGATCCCGTTCCAGGTGGTGTGCCTGCTGGGCATGAACGACGGTGACTACCCGCGCAGCCCGACACCGGTGGACTTCGACCTGATGGCGCAGGACTACCGCCCGGGCGATCGCTCGCGGCGCGAGGACGACCGTTACCTGTTCCTGGAGGCCCTGCTCTCGGCGCGGCGCCAGTTGCATGTGAGCTGGGTGGGCCGGCATGTACGTGACAACGAGCCGCGGCCGCCGTCGGTGCTGGTGGGTCAGCTGCGCGACCACCTGGCCGCCGGCTGGACTCTGGCGGCATCCGTCGCCGATGGTGCGGCCGCGGCGGGGACCGATGCCGGATCCGACACCGGGCCTGATGCCGGGGCGGCCGATCCGGGGCAGGCGCTGGTGCGCCACCTGACCCTCGAACATCCGCTGCAGCCGTTTTCGCCGCTGAACTTCCCGCCAGGTTCCGACGTTGCGCGGCATTACACCTTCGCGCGCGAGTGGGAGGCGGTGCATGCCCCGGCGCCGGAAGCGCCCGTACCGATTGAAGCCGCGGGCGCCCCGGTGCCGCTGCTGGAGGCGGAGCGCGAGCCCTGCGCGGTGGCCCCCGAGACCCTGGCGCGGTTTCTGCGTTTCCCGGTGGAGGCCTTCTTCCGACACCGGCTGGGGGTGTTCTTCGACGAAGAAGAGGCCCCCAGCGATGACCTGGAGCCGTTCGGGCTGGCCGGGCTGGAGCAGTGGCAGGTGCGCCAGCACCTGGTCGCGACCGCTTTGCAAACCGCAGACGATGCGTCCGCCTGGCCGGGGGTCCTGGAGACGGAGTCGGCACGCCTGCAGCGTGCCGGCCGCTTGCCACTGGGGGCGGCCGGCGAGCTGGAACGGGGTGCGATGGTGGACGAGGCTGCGCGGCTGCTGGACCGGATCGCGGCGCGCCAGGCCGAATATCCGGACATGCTGCCCGTGGGGCGCCCCCTGCGGCTGGAGTGCGCGCACTGGAGCCTGGAGGCCGTGCCGCCCGCGCTGCGCGGGAACGGGCACGCACGGATTTGCCTTGACTACAGCGCCAGCCGCATCGCCGACGGCAAGTCCTGGCGATTCGGCAAGTTGATGGCGCCCTGGGTACTGCATCTGCTGGCCAATGCGGGCGAGGGTGGTGTCGGCTCCGAGCTGGTCGCGCTGGATACGCGGCTGCAACTGCCGGGCCTGGAGGCCGGCCTGGCCGAGGAGCTCCTGGCGACCCTGCTGGAGGCCTGGGTGGCGGGCCAGGAACGGCCGCTGCCGCTGGCCTGCGGCGCCGGCTTTGCCTGGCTCGTGGCCGAGGCCACCGACAAGGACCCGCGGGAGGCTGCGCTGCGGGCCCTGCGCGGGAGCGATTTCAAGGCCGGTGAGTGGTCGCGCAGCCCGGCGCTGGCCCGGGCCTGGCCGGACCCGGAGACCCTGCTGGACGATCCCGATTTTGGGCTCTGGTGCGACCGCCTGTACCGGCCGCTGTTCGTGGTGCTGAACCGAACGGAGGATGCGGCATGACGAGCCGGGCCCAAGAGCTGGACCTGCTGGGGCTTCCCCTGCACGGCAGCCGCCTGATCGAGGCCAGTGCCGGGACTGGCAAGACCTACACCATCGCCGCGCTTTATCTGCGCCTGGTGCTGGGACACGGCGAATTGCCCGAGGGGGCCGGGGCGCTGATGCCGCCGCAGATCCTGGTGATGACCTTCACCGATGCCGCGACCCAGGAGCTGCGCAGCCGTATCCGCGAGGCCCTGGCGACTGCGGCGCGGGTGTTCCGCGCGCAGGACCCGGACACGGTCCCGGGGGTGCAGGACATCCATACGCAGCTGCGGGGTGAATACCATGAGGCGGAACGCGCGGCTGCCGCGCGTCGGCTGGAGCTGGCGGCGGAATGGATGGACGAGGCCGCCGTCTCCACCATCCACGGCTGGTGCTACCGCATGCTGCGCGAGCACGCCTTCGACAGCGGGAGCCTGTTCACCCAGGACCTGGCGAGCGATCAGCAGGAGCTGCTGGCCGAGGCGACCCGCGACTTCTGGCGCCGCTTCGTCTATCCGCAGCCGCCGGCGCAGCTGGTCCTGGTGCGCAATGCCTTCGGGCCGGATCCGGAGACCCTGTTGCAGAAGATCCGGCCGCTGGTCGGGCATCTGCCCGCAGCTGCGGCGGATGCGGAGCTTGAGACCCCGGAAGGCCTGGAGGCCGCCCTGGGGCGCAAGCTGGCGCGACTGGAGGCGATGAAACGCCCCTGGCGTGAGGACTTCGTGGCAATCCGCGAGCAGTTCGAGGCCCTGCGCGGGACCGTGCTGAACGGGCGCAAGTATGCCAGTCCGGACAAGTTGCTGAATGTGATGCACGAATGGGCCGAGGACCCGGGTGCCCTGCGGCCGGCGGGTGTCGGGAAGGAGTCCGTGCTGGAGCGTTTGAGCGCGGCCGGTATGCGCGACCGGCTGAAGGATGGCCAGGCGCTGCCCGAGGATCTGCACCCGGCCTTTGTGGCGTTGGACGATCACGCCGAGGTCTGTGTGGATGACCGCGAGCGCCTGTTGCAGGCGGCGGCGCGCCAGGTGGACGCGGGCTTTCGTCAGGCCCAGTGGCGGCGCGCTCAGATGGGCTTCAACGACCTGCTGACGCGGCTGCGCGATGCCCTCGACGGGCCGGGCGGCGAGGAACTGGCCGCGACCTTGCGTGTCCAGTTCCCGGTCGCGCTGGTGGACGAGTTCCAGGACACCGATCCGGTGCAGTACCGGATCTTCCAGCGCGTCTACGGCATTGACGCGAATCCGCGGGATCGCGGCGTGCTGCTGATCGGCGACCCGAAACAGTCGATCTATCGCTTTCGCGGTGCCGATATCCACACCTACCTGATGGCACGCGCGGCCACTGCCGGGCGCCACTACACGCTGGAGCGCAATTTCCGCTCCACCAGGGCCCTGGTGGATGGCGTGAACCGGCTGTTCCGGCACGCGGAGGGCTGGGCGGATGGCGCCTTCCTGTTCCGCGACGGGGACGACAACCCGCTGCCGTTCGTGGCGGTGAGCGCCCATGGCCGCGACGAGGTTCTGGAGCAGGCCGGCCAGGCACTGCCGGCCGTGACCCTGTGGTGCGACGACCCGGGCAAACCGGTGCCCAAGGGGCACTACCGCGAACGCATGGCGCAGGCCTGTGCCAGCTACATGGTGGAGCTGCTGAATGCCGGCGCGGCTGCGACCTGCGGCTTTCGCAAGGACCAGACACTGACCCCGCTGCGCCCGCGCGACATGGCGGTACTGGTGCGTGGCCGCGCCGAGGCCGACGCGATCCGTACCGAACTGCGTCAGCGGGGGGTACGCAGTGTCTATCTGTCGGATCGCGAGTCGGTGTATGTCACCGCCGAGGCCGGGGATCTGCTGCGCTGGTTGCGGGCCTGTGCCGAGCCGACCAGCGAACGCCTGCTGCGTGCGGCGCTGGCGACCGCGACGCTGGGACAGTCACTGGCTGAGCTGCACCGCCTGACGGTGGACGAGCTGGCCTGGGAGAAGCGGGTGGAGCAGTTCCGCGACTACCGGCGCCTGTGGCAGTCGCGCGGGGTATTGCCGATGCTGCGGCGACTGCTGCACGACTTCGAGGTGCCGCGCCGGTTGCGTGCCACGGCCGAGGGCGAGCGTGCGCTGACCAACCTGCTGCATCTGAGCGAGCTGTTGCAGCAGGCGGCTGCGGAGCTGGATGGCGAGCAGGCCCTGATCCGGCATCTGCTGGAACACCGGGCCGACGACGGTGAGACCGGCGAGGAACAGATCCTGCGTCTGGAGAGCGACGAGGATCTGGTGAAGGTGGTGACGCTGCACAAGTCCAAGGGCCTGGAGTACCCGCTGGTGTTCCTGCCGTTTGCCTGCAGCTTCCGGCTGACGGACAAGAAAAAGGACGTACCCTGGCGCGATCATCCGCCGCAGGGCGGGGCGCGCTGGGTGTTCCAGATGGATGAAGCGGTCCATGAACGTGCCGAGCGCGAGCGGCTGGCGGAGGACCTGCGGCTGCTGTATGTCGGCATGACGCGGGCGCGTTACGCCTGCTGGCTGGGGATTGCGCCGGTCGTCTCCGGGAACGGCAAGCGCAACCAGTTCCAGCAGACGGCGGCCGGTTACCTGCTGGCGGGCCCGGACGGGGTAGAGGAGGGGGGGGTGGAGGCGGCCCTGCAGGCCGCGGCGGGCGCCGAGCCGGCGGTTCGGGTCGGCTCGTTGCCTGCGGTCAATGCCACCTGTGTGCGCGCGATGGGCGACGCAGTCGCCACGGGGCCGGCGCGGGAGCCGCCGGCACGTGACTTCGAGCACTGGTGGGTGGCCAGTTACAGCGCCATCGCGGCCCATGACGACGGTGTGGTGCCGGCCGCCCCGGGTACGGCACGCGAGGACGTGCTGCGCGAGGGGGTGGCGGATACCGGGCAGGCTGCGCCGGAGCCGGGGGCGCCGGGCGTGGCCCATGGCCTGCATGCGTTTCCGCGCGGGCCGGGCCCCGGTACCTTCCTGCATGGACTGCTGGAGTGGGCCGCGCAGCAGGGCCTGGCGGCGCAGGTGGCCCATCCCGAGCGCCTGGCGCGCGAGGTGGCGGCCCGCTGCGAACGGCGCGGCTGGGGGGAGTGGTCGGCGGTTGTCAGCGACTGGATGGGGCAGCTGCTGACGGCCGGGTTCCCGCTGGAGGATGGCGGACACTTCACTCTGGGCAGTCTGGCCGGCTATCAGGCGGAACTGGAGTTTCTGTACCCGGCGCGGCACCTGAAAGCGGCGGATCTGGACCAAGCCGTGTGCGCCGGGGTCCTGCCGGGTGCCGCGCGGCCTGCGCTGGGGGATGTGACCCTGAACGGCATGCTGAAAGGCTTTGTCGATCTGGTGTTCGAGCACGAGGGGCGCTATTACGTGGCGGACTACAAGTCCAACTGGCTGGGGACCTCGGGTACGGCCTACAGCGCGGAGCGGCTGCGCGCGGCGGTACTCGAGCACCGCTATGACCTGCAGCTGGTGCTCTACACCCTGGCGCTGCATCGCCAATTGCAGGCGCGGCTGCCGGATTACGACTACGACCGTCACATGGGCGGTGGCGTGTACCTGTTCCTGCGCGGCGTGGATGCCCCGGGACATGGCGTGTTCCACCACTGTCCGCCGCGGTCGCTGATCGAACAGCTGGATCGCTGGATGAGTCATGGCGGACCGACCCGTAGCGGCCGGACCCATGGCGGTCTTGCCGAAGAGGGTCCGGTGCGGGAGGGGACGGCATGAATGCGGCGGTGCGCAGCCCCGCGCTGGGATCGGTGGAGGCACTGCTGGTGCTGCTGGGCGACTGGGAGGCCGCCGGGTGGTTGCGGGGCGTGGACCGGGCGCTGGTGCGCTTCCTGCACGAACAGGCCCCGGATGCCGCGCCTCTGGCGCTGCTGCTGGCGGCCCTGGCCAGCCATCAGGTCGGGCGCGGGCATGTCTGCCTGGAACTGGGGCCCCTGTTCCAGGCCCCCGATGACACCCTGGCCCTGCCGCCGGAGGGAGAGACGGGGGCGCGTCCGCCACCGCGGCCGTCGCAGGTGCTGCAGGGGGTCACGCCTGACACCGCGGTGCAGGCCCTGCATGCCAGTGCACTGGTCGGTCCCGAGGCGGTGGGGCGCACGCCGCTGGTCTGTACCGGGGAGCAGATCTACCTGCGCCGCTACTGGGAGGCGGAGCGCCGGATCGGTCAGGCGATCCGTCTGCGGCTCGCGGACCGCGAGACCTGGCAGACGGCGCTGGACCCGGGGGCGGCACGGGCATGGCTGGACTGGCTGTTCGGACCTCCGGGAGACGCCGCAACGCCCGACTGGCAGCGCCTGGCCTGTGTGCTGGCGGCCGGTTCCGGCTTCAGCGTGATCACCGGCGGGCCGGGGACCGGCAAGACGACCACCGTGCTGCGGCTGCTGGCGCTATTGCAGGGGCTGCAGGGCGTGGAGGACCCGCTGCGCATCCGGTTGGCGGCGCCGACCGGAAAGGCCGCGGCCAGGCTGAATGCCTCGGTCAGCGGGGCCCTGGATCGCCTGGGGCTGGAGACGCTGCCGGACGGGGCGGCGCTGCGCCGGCAGTTGCCGGCCGAGGTCGTCACCGTGCATCGCCTGCTGGGGGCGCGGCCGGATACCCGGCACTTTCGCCATGGGGCGCGCAATCCGCTGGCGCTGGATGTGCTGGTGGTGGACGAGGCCTCGATGATCGACCTCGAGCTGATGGCCAGTCTGGTCGCGGCGGTGCCGCGCACGGCGCGGCTGATCCTGCTCGGCGATCGCGACCAGCTGGCCTCGGTGGAGGCCGGCGCGGTGCTGGGTGAGCTGTGTCACCGCGCCGGTGGCGGGCATTACACGCCCGCGACCGCGCAATGGCTGCAGGCCGTTACCGGCATCGGCGTGCCGGGGGCCATGCAGGATGCCGGCGGGCAGGTGCTGGACCAGCACATCGTGATGCTGCGCGAGAGCCACCGCTTTGGTGCCGATAGCGGGATCGGCCGCCTGGCCGCCGCGGTCAACAGCGGTGCCGCACCCCAGCGGCTGGAGGTCGATGCGGCCGTGTCGCAGATAAGCCTTGCCGGGCCCGAGGACCCGGCCCTGGCGAGGCTCGCGGTGGATGGGCGTACGGACGTGCCGGAGGGCGACGCGGTGGGCTATGCGGGCTATCTGCAGCGTCTGGATGGGGCCCGCCCGGCGCCGCCGGCCGCGCGCGCCGCCTGGGAGGACTGGGCACGTGATGTGCTGGCAGCGCACGCGCGCTTCCAGTTGCTGTGCGCGGTACGTCGTGGCCCGTGGGGCCTGGAGACGCTGAATCGCCGGGTGACTGCCGCGCTGCAGGCGCGGGGCCTGCTGGCGGTGGATGGCCCTCGGGGTGGCGGCAGCGGGGCGCGGGGCCCGTGGTTCGAGGGGCGTCCGGTGATTGTGACCCGCAACGACTATGCGCTGGGGTTGATCAACGGTGATATCGGCATTGCCCTGGCAGTGCCGGCGTGGCTGGCGCGGGGCGAACCGGAGCCGCCTGCGGACGTGGCGGAGGCCCCGCTGCTGCGGGTCGCCTTCCTCACCGCGGGGGAGCGGGTGCGCTGGGTGCTGCCCAACCGCCTGGAGGCCGTCGAGACCGCCTTCGCATTGACCGTGCACAAGGCGCAGGGCTCGGAGTTCGAGCACGTCGCGCTGGTCCTGCCGGAGGCGGACAGCCCGATCCTGACCCGCGAACTCGCCTATACCGCAATCACCCGCGCCCGGCGCTGGTTCAGCCTGCTGGAGCCGCGCGCGGGCACCCTGACCAGCGCCAGCCAGCGCCAGATCCGCCGCAGCGGTGGCCTGCGCCGCTGGCTGGACGATCCGCTGTAGCGACCCTCGTCGAGCCCCGGACGTGCCATCCCGGAAACCGGGTAGCGGTTATCCGGGGTCTCATGCGTTGGGGAGGCGGAGGCTCGGGTTGGCCCGATGGCGGTGATCCTGGCTCTCCGCTGCGTTGTGGCCGGGATGACCGTGTATTCGGGACGGTAAGGGGACGTTCTTCGCACGCCACCGGCATGGCCGCGAAGCCAGGACGAGCATCGCCTTGCGCGCAAATAGCCACGCCGGCTCCCGTCAGCTTGTAGGAGCCTGCTTGCAGGCGAACAACCATCACCTGTGCCAGATCCACCGCCGGTAGGGGCTTCGCCTGCAAGCAGGCTCCTACGGGCTGGGGGAAGCGTACGGGTTGTCATCCCGGAAACCGCTTGGTGCTCCGGGCCGAGGCGGCGCGTGTGCGTCAGGCGGTGTTTCCCCGGGAATCGATATTGAGCCGTTGCGGGAGCTGGCCGAGGCGGCCCAGGGTGAGGCAGGGGCGAGGGTGGCCATGTCCCCAGGGCATGGCGTTCGGGTTGAACCAGGCGGCGTGAAAGCCGGCCTGCAGGGCGCCGAGGACGTCGGCGCTGCTGTCGTCGCCGATGTGCAGGATCGCGTCGGGTTCGACCCCGGCCTGTGCGCGGGCTTGCTGGAAGATGCGCGGATCGGGCTTGGCTGCGCCGGCCTCACCTGCGGCGATGGCGAAGTCGAAGTGTGCGCCCAGCGGGGTGCGGAACACGTCGGCATTGCCGTTGCTGATCGCGCCCAGACGGAAGTGGCGGGCGAGGACCGCGAGCACTCCGGGGGCCTCGGGATAGGGCGTGACCTCGTTTCGCGCCTCCCAGAACACCCGGAAGCCCTCGCCTGAGAGATGGTCGGGGCAGCAGTCGCAGGTGGTGGCCAGTTCTCGCAGCCAGCGTTTGCGCAGGCCGGTCAGGTCGTGGCGTTCGTGGTCGGGGGCTGCGCGCATGAAGTCCGTGCGTGACTGGATCAGTGCATCGGGATCAAACCGCTCGCAGACGGCAGGGGCCTGCTTGCGCAGCCAGGCATAGAAACGCGCCTCGGCGTGCCGGATCACCGGCATCACCGGCCACAGGGTGTCGTCAAGATCGAACGTCAGGCAGCGGATGCGGTCCGGTTCCAGAGGCCGGAGCCTGTGTTGCTTGCTGGCGGCGGAAGGGTTCATGCGGGCAAGGGTAGCGCGGTCACCGCTGTGGTCGGTATTGGGCCGACGCGACTGGGGGTACTCGTGCCCGGTGGTGGCAGTGGCCTGCTAGGGTGTCATCCGGAGTCATCCAGACGGGGTGCGGAGGCGTTCGTCATGCAAAAGGAAGGAGATGCGGTGCACGGGGGCGCAGTCGTCTGGCCGCGCTACAGCCGCGCGCAGCGGGTATTGCACTGGCTGGTGGCGGTGCTGGTGCTGGTTGCACTGGGGCTGGGCGGGACGATCGGCTGGTTTGGCTTCGAGGGCCTGCAGGCGCGTTTTGGCGAGGCAGTGACGAACAGCCTCTTTACCTGGCACAAGACTTTCGGGGTGCTGATCCTGATCCTGATGGTGATGCGTATCGGACTCAGGCTGCGGCGTGGCAAGCCGGCGTATGGGGTGGCGCTGGCGCGCTGGCAGCGGATCGGTTCCGAGGTTGTGCACGGGCTGTTGTATGGCCTGCTGATCCTGATGCCGGTGATCGGGTGGTGGGCGACTGCGGCGGGGGGCTACGCGGTGCAACTGGGACCTCTGATCCTGCCGGGGCTGTTTCCGGAGGACGCGGTATTGTCGGAGACGCTGTTCGCCTGGCATCAGATTCTGGGCCGGGTGACCCTGGTCCTGATCGTTGGCCATGTGGCGGCGGCGCTGGTGCACTGGCGCGTACGCCGGGACGGGGTGATGCAGCGCATGACCTTCGGGCGTACCCGCCTCTGATCCCGGTATGTCGATGACGCGCTGGTTGCTCACGCTGGTGTTGCTGAATGCGGTCCTGCTGAGCCTGGCGGTGCCGCAGTATGCGGGGATTGCGCCGTACGGCCTGGCCTGGGAGGCCTTGTTGCTGGCGGGCCTGTTCGCGCTGCTGCCGGCGGGTCGGCTGGCGCGCGGCCTGGCCTGGTTCGCGGCTTCGGGGCTCCTGGTCCTGGTGGTGCTGGCGTTGTTCGACGCTCTGACCCGCGCCAGCCTGTCGCGGCCACTGAACGTGGCGCAGGACTGGGTGCTGCTGGATGCCGTTTATCGGCTGGTGACGGGCAATCTCGGGGCGCTGGCGACCGCGCTGCTGGGTAGCGCGCTGGCCGTGCTGCTGGTGACGGTGATCTGGGGCGCCGGGCGCGGGCTCGGCGCCCTGGCGGTGCCGGCGGGACACGCGCGTCTTCCGCGAGTCATCGCGGGCGGGGCGTTCGTGCTCGGTATGGTCGGTACGCTCGCCGCCGCGCGCGGCGCACTGCCCCCGGGAACGGCGGCGCCGGGGGCGGGGATGCTCCAGGAGCAGCTTGTTGCCGCCCGCGAGGCTCGCGCCGAGAACCAGCGTTTTCGTGCCCGTCTGGAGACGCCCCGGGACGAGACGACGGCGACCCCTCTCCCGGGCCTTGCGGGGGTCGACGTGATCCTCGGGCTGGTCGAGTCCTATGGCGTATCCGCCGTCTTTGACTCGCGCCATGCGCCGGTGATCGTGCCGAGTCTGGAGTCCATTGGTGCGCAACTGGAGGCGGCGGATCTGCATGTCGTGACCGGCGTGCTGGAGGCCCCGATCGCAGGGGGGCAATCCTGGCTGGCGCAGGCCTCGCTGTTGACGGGCCTGCAGGTGCGCTATGCCGGGCACTATGACGAGCTGCAGACGCGCACCCGCGACACCCTGGTTCAGGATTTTCAGGCAACCGGCCATGCAACGACGATGCTGGCGCCGGCGATCCAGCTCGACTGGCCGGAGGGGCGCTGGTTTCGCTGGGATCGGATCGTGGACCGGCACGAATTCGACTACGCGGGCCCGCCCTTTTTCTGGGTGACCATGCCGGATCAGTACACCTGGGCGTTCTTCGAGCGGGCGATCCGGGCACCTGCAAGCGAGCCGGTGTTTGCGATGCTGGCGCTGATCAGTTCGCATGCGCCGTGGACGCCGGTCCTGCCGGTGCTGGAGGACTGGGGGGCGATCGGCGATGGTGCAGTCTTTGACCAATGGGCCGGGCAGGGGCCGACCCCGGAGGTGCTGTGGCGGGACTTCGATCGAGTGCGCGATTTCTATGCGCAGTCCGTGCGTTATTCGCTGGAGGTGACCGGGGCCTATGCGGCCGAGCATGTGGATGATCGGACCTTATTTCTGATGTTGGGGGATCACCAGCCGGCGGCGTTGATTACCGGTCAGGAGGCGAGTTGGGCGGTGCCGGTGCATGTGATCTCCGGCGATCCGGAGTTGCTGGAGCCGTTTCTTGCGCGCGGCTTTGTGCCGGGGATGCAGCCGCCTTCGGAGTCTGCCGAAGACGGGTTTGACGCCCTGCGAGGCTGGCTGCACGATGCGTTCGGCGCGTCATCCAAAGCGGACGGATGATCTGGCCTCCCTGCCGCAAGTGGACCGTTCCTGTTGCCTCGTCCCACCATGGCCCTGATTGGGCATCGGGGTGTTAGTGCCCTTTGTCCAGCCACCACGAGGCAGGCGGGCGGGGCGGGCGAGGCACCACCCGCGTACGGAGGAAGGGCGGCGCCCGAGTCAGAGTGTTCGGAAGGGGGTGGGGCTAGAAGTTTTCGGTGGAGGTAAACAACCCGACTCGCAGGTCATTGGCCTCATAGATCGGCCGCCCGTCGACCTCGACAATCCCGTCGCCGATGCCCAGCACCAGCTTGCGCGCGATCACCCGCTTCATGTCGATGCGATAGGTGACCTTCTTCGCGGTGGGCAGTACCTGGCCGGTGAACTTGACCTCGCCCACACCCAGGGCGCGGCCGCGGCCGGGGTTGCCCAGCCATGCAAGATAGAAACCGACCAGCTGCCACATCGCGTCGAGTCCGAGGCAGCCCGGCATGACCGGATCGCCCGGGAAGTGGCAGGCGAAGAACCAGAGGTCGGGGTCGATGTCGAGCTCGGCCACCATCTCGCCCTTGCCGTGCGGACCGCCGTCGCCGTTGATCAGGGTGATCCGGTCCATCATCAGCATATTGGGTACGGGCAGCTGGGCGTTGCCCGGCCCGAACATGTCGCCGTAGCCACAGGCCAGGAGTTCGTCGCGATCGTACTGGTTCTTCTGCATGAGGAAGCCGCTTGGGGAAGAGGCTGGTATTGGACCGAAACCCGCGCGTAAAAGCAATTGCCGCAGGTGTGACGGCGGCGCCGGAGACAGTCAGGCGTCCGCGGGGTAGCGCAGCAGTTCGGCCAGGGTGAAGAAACGGTCACCGCGCAGATAGCCGGCCTGGATGTCACTGATCAGGGCGCCGGGACGGCCCTGGGGGTCGCGTTCGGCGACCCAGTGCGGCGGTATGGTGTCGAGTATGTGGGTACAGGCAAGGCGGCCGTTTTCCAGGTGGCTTGCGTGCACCTCGCCGGTTTTGCGGTCACGAAAGGCCGGGATCCAGCCGGCCGTGAAGCCGGCATCCAGCCAGGACGGGGGTTCGGCGCGGGCCGACGCTGCGACGGGCAGAAGATCGAGGTTGAGCATCGCGGGGTCTCCGGGGATTTAAGTCGGGTATCGGCTCGGGGCGCACAAACTTGAGGGCTCTCGGCGGGTGCGCATGCGTCGGATCAATCCGCCATAATCGAGGGCACCAGGAGCCTGTCGGGTTTGGGCAATCGTCGCGAGCGCAGGGCAGGAGAGCGAAAAAAAGGCCTGCTGTCCCGCGCGCGCAGTCGAGGCGTTCCAAATCCGGCAGGCTCCTGGAGGACGGGGCGCGCTGCAGGCTTGCGAGGGCGGGCTCGGACCATGCCGGATGGGTGCCCGGCGTGGCCTGCACAAGAACAATCAAACGGGGGGGTTATGGTGGCCATCACGGTGTTGCTGTGGGTACTGGGCATTGCCGTCGCGATCGTGTTGCTGGATTTCGCGCGCGGTCCGGTGCGGCGGCTGCTGGTGGGTCTGACCGGCGGGGTGACGCGTCTGGTGTGTGCGTTGCGCCGCCAGGTCCAGCATCTTCGGGATGCGACCCATCATTGGCATCAGGCGCACCTGGCGCGGCTGGAGGCGGAACGCGTTCAGGTGGCGGTGCAGGCGCTGGAACGGCGCTATGCCCGGATGGTGGGGCATGACCTGGCCACGATCCCGGACCTGCGCCAGCAGGTGCACGAAACCCTGCGGGAGTTGGCAGATGCGTATGTGCGTGACGAGGCGCGGTTGGTGGCGGAGCCCGGTTGGGTGACGCGGCTGGAGGCCCTGGCCAATGCGCCGGTGGCGGATACGCCGCAGGGTCAGCGCCTGGCGCAGGACATGCAGGAGACGATCCTGCGTATTGCACGGTTGGGCATGGAGGAACAGCGTCAGGTCGCGCGCGGGTTGCTGTCGGCCCGGCGGCGTCTGGAGGCGCCACTGCACCTGTTGATCGGGCGTCTGGAGCAGGCCCATCAACGTCTGGTGGAACTGGAGCGTCAGGGCGAACGCCTGGACCGCGAGCTGTCGCGATACGAGCGCGATACCCCCCTGGCGAAACGCCAGTTACCGGCGTATCTGCAGGCAGCCAGCCAGTGGCTGCTGGGTGTGGCCGGACTGGTGCTGGCCGGGGTGGCGGTGGTGGTCTACCAGCGTTTGTTCGAACCGGCCCTGGCGACGCAGTTTCCGGCGCTCCCCGGGGAGAACGGCGTCGCGTTTCCGGACTTGGTGGTGGCGACCCTGCTGGGGGGGGCTGCGGTGGCGGGCTGGCTGCTGGCGGAGGCGCGAGGCGTGTCGCGGCTCCTGCCGCATGCGTTGCTGGACGGCAGCGAGGGGCTGCGGCGGGTGCTTGTCATGCTGGCGGGGGGGACGCTCGCGCTACTGGCGCTGGTCTCGGCCGTGGGTGGGTTCCATCTCGAGTGGGTGACGTATCGTCAGGAACTGATGGATACGCTGCTGGCGGGCGCGGATGGACCGCCGGTTACCCTGAGTCTGTTCGAGCAATCAGTGGGGGCGGTGCTGGGGCTGTTGATTCCGCTGCTGGTAGCGCTGGCCCCCGTGTGGCTGGTGGGCGTCCTGCAGTCGACGCGGGTCATGTTCGGTGGCCTGCTGACATTGGTGCTGTCGCTCATGGTCGGGATTCTGTACCTGTCGGCGGTAGTGGCCGCGCAGGTGCGCCGGCTGGTCCCGGCCGCATTTGATCTGTTGACGCTGCCGTCGCGCGCGCTGCGAGAGCGCTTCCTGTAGGGGCCTGTCGGATTCGAGACGGATCTGCGGCGCGTGCTGGACAGTGGTCTTTTTCCGCTCTCTCTCGTTACATGGCCTCATGATCCGCCTTGAGAGACCGGAAAAAGGCTCGTTCTCCTGCCCAACGCTCGCGACGATCGCTCAAACCCGGCGGCCCTCCGGTGAATTCAGTGCGGCGTGCGTTGGCTCTCGCCTTATGTAGAATGCAGTACGGGAAATCCCTGACTCAGCAGGAGACAGCTGTCGATATGACAATGAATGGGTGGTCGCCACGCGCGATGGCGCTGGTTCTGAGTGGAGTGCTGATGCTGGCCTGGAGCGGTGCGGCTGCGCAGCAGACCCGCTATGTCAGCGAGGAGCTCGAGGTGGGCGTGCGCGCAGGGCCCTCGAACCAGAACCGCATCGTCAGCTCCGTGCGCGGCGGGCAGGCGGTTACGGTGCTGGAGCGGTCCGGTGATGGCTGGAGCCGGATACGGCTGGCGAGCGGCAATGACGCCTGGATCCTGACGCGTTACCTGCAGGACGAACCGCATGCGCGCGAGCGTCTGGCCGAGGTTGAGGCCGAGCTGGCCGAGATTCGCTCCGGTGCGGATGACCAGGAGGGTCGGATCGCGGAGCTTCTGGACCGGCGTAACGCCCTCACCACTGAGCGCGACGAGCTGCAGGCGCAGCTTGCGGACATGAATACGGAACTGGAGGAATTGCGGGACATTGCCGCACGCCCGCAGGAGATTCAGCGTGAAAATCGTCGGCTGGAACGCGACCTGGTCGAGGCACGCGATGCCGCTGACGAGTTTCGGCGCCAGGTCGAGGTGATGCAGGCCGACAACCAGCGCCGCTGGTTCATGACCGGTGCCCTGGTCACGGTGGGTTCCGTCATCCTCGGGATTATCCTGACTCGAATCCCCTCGCGCCGGCGCCGCAGCGACTGGGTTTGAGTCGGGCCCGGGCTGCGGGTTGTTCGGGGGAAACCGGGCTTCTTGCGCGGCCCTGGCCCAGCCGGTAGGCTTCGTCGCTCGGTCGCCTGGGGTGGTTGGTGTTCGGCCCCGCTGCGACGGAAAAGCGCCCTTTGCGTGACTTTGCCGTTGCGCCCGTAGCCCGGAACTGAAAGGACTGAACTGGCCGGATGCTCTACGCGATTCTGTCAATATTTCTGGTGGCAGCGGTTGCCCCCGTGGTCCACCGTCTGACCGGCCGTGCCAGCGGCTGGGTGCTGGCCCTGCTCCCGGCGGCGCTGTTTGTCTATTTCGCGAGTTTCCTGCCCGCCGTCGCGGGGGGCGAGAGCGTGCGCCTGGCCTGGCAGTGGATGCCCGGGCTGGATGTCCAGTTCTCCTTCCTGATCGACGGCCTGTCGCTGATGTTCGCGCTGCTGATCGCGGGCATCGGCGTGTTCGTGGTCAGCTACGCCGGGCGCTACCTCGAGGCGCACCGCGACCTCGGGCGCTTCTACGTCCTGATCCTGTCGTTCATGGGCTCCATGCTGGGGCTGGTGCTGGCCGACAACATCATCCTGATGTTCATCTTCTGGGAGCTGACCAGCATCACCTCCTACCTGCTGATCGGCTTCAACCATGAGCAGTTGAAGGCGCGCAAGGCCGCGCTGCAGGGCCTGATCGTGACGGTGGGCGGCGGTCTGGCCCTGCTCGCCGGTCTGGTGCTGCTGGGCGTGGCCTCCGGGTCCTGGGAGCTCTCGGAGATCCTGGCCGGAGAGGACTCGCTGCACGAGCATGCGCTGTATCTGCCGCTGGTGATCCTGATCCTGCTGGGCACCTTCACCAAGTCGGCCCAGTTCCCGTTCCATTTCTGGTTGCCCAACGCGATGGCCGCGCCCACGCCGGTCTCGGCCTACCTCCACTCGGCCACCATGGTCAAGGCGGGCGTTTATCTGATGGCGCGCCTGAACCCGGAGCTGGGTGGCACCGAACTGTGGACCTGGACGCTCGGCCTGTTTGGGGCGGTGACCATGTTCACCGGCGCCTGGATGGCCATCCAGAGCACCGAGATCAAGAAGCTGCTGGCCTATTCCACGGTGATGGCGCTGGGCACGTTGACCATGCTGATCGGGATCGGCACACCGTATGCCGCGATGGCCGGCGCGACCTTCCTGCTGGCGCATTCGCTGTACAAGGGCGCGCTGTTCATGCTCGCCGGTTCCATCGACCACGGCACCGGCGAGAAGGAAGTCCCGAACATGGGCGGGTTGCGCCACGCGATGCCACTGACCGCGGCGTTCTCGGTGATCGCCGCGCTGTCGCTGGCCGGGCTGCCGCCGCTGTTCGGCTTCGTCGGCAAGGAACTGATGCTGGAGGCGGCCCTGGGCGCGCCGGACGCGCTGGCCGTGGTCCTGCCGCTGCTGGCGCTGGCCTCGGCCATCCTGGTGGTGGCGGTGGCCGCGATCGTCGGGCTGCGGCCATTCTTCGGTGCGCGTCGGGAATACAAGCGCACGCCGCATGAATCGCCGGGCGCGATGCTCGCAGGGCCGGCGGTGTTGTCGGTGCTGGGTCTTGTCCTCGGTCTGTTCCCGGCGCTGGCGCAGCCGCTGGTGGCGGCCACCGCGATGTCCATCCACGGGGCCGATACCGGCATGGAGCTCAAGCTGTGGCACGGCATCAATCTGCCGCTGGGCATGTCGCTGCTGAGCCTGGCCGCGGGTCTGGTGATCTATCGCTTCTGGGATTCGGTGCGTGCCGGCATCGGGCGCATCATGGTGCCGGTCGGACGCATCGCGCCGGAGCGCGGTTACGAACGCTTCATGGACGGACTGGTGTGGTTCTCGGCGTTCCAGACCCGGGTCCTGCAGAACGGCTACCTGCGCACCTACGTGATGGTGACCATGCTGACCACCGTGGCCCTGGTGGTCGGGACCTTCGCGGTGCTGGGCGGCTTCGAGGTCTCGGTGCGCTTCGACGACATCCTGATCCACGAGTGGGTGATCGTCGCCCTGGTGGCCCTGGCGGCGATGTTCGTGGCCACCACGAATTCGCGGCTGGCCGCGGTGGCCTCGCTGGGCATCGTGGGCTTCGGCATGGCCCTGATCTACGTGTTTTTCAGCGCGCCGGATCTGGGGATCACCCAGGTCCTGGTCGAGACCCTGACCGTGATCCTGCTGGTGCTGGTGCTGTTCCGCCTGCCGGGCTTCCTGAAATTCTCCAATCCGCTCACGCGGGTGCGTGACGTGATCGCCTCGCTGGCGGTGGGCGTGACGATGACCGCGGTGCTGATGGCCACCCTGGGCGTGCAGTACTTCCCGGCGATCTCCGAATACCACATCGCCGAGTCGGAGCCGTCGGCTTACGGGCGCAACATCGTCAACGTGATCCTGGTCGACTTCCGCGCTCTGGATACCTTGGGCGAGCTGTTCGTGCTCGCGCTGGCGGCGGTGGGCGTGTACGCAATGATCAAGTTCCGCGCGGAGGACCGCAAGTCATGATGGCTGGCTCGCTCATCCTGCAGACGGGGACGCGGCTGCTGCTGCCACTGCTGCTGCTGTTCTCGGTGTTCCTGCTGCTGCGCGGCCATGACGAGCCGGGCGGCGGATTCATCGCCGGTCTGGTGGCGGCGATGGCCTTCGCGCTGTACATGTTCGCCTTCGATGTCTACAAGGCGCGCGCCATCCTGCGCATCGACCCGCGCAACATGCTGGGCATTGGTCTGCTGCTGGCGACCCTGTCGGGCGTACCGGCGCTGCTGCAGGGGCGTGCCTATCTGACCTCGCTGTGGTGGGACGTGGAGGTCCCGCTGTTCGGCGAGCTCAAGCTCTCCACCCCGCTGGTGTTCGACATCGGCGTGTACCTCGTGGTGATCGGCACCGTGCTGACCATCGTCCTGGCCCTGGCGGAGGCGGAAGAATGACTGCGGAACCCCTGCTCGCGATCCTGGTGGGCGTACTGTTCGCCACGGCCACCTACCTGATGCTGCGGCGCAGCCTGGTCAAGCTGGTGATCGGCCTGATCCTGCTGTCCAACGCCGCCAATCTCCTGATCTTTGCTACCTCGGGCCTGACCCGGGGCGCGCCGCCGCTGATCCCCGAGGGCATGCTGACGCCCGACGGCGTGGTGGCCGACCCGCTACCGCAGGCCCTGATCCTCACCGCGATCGTTATCAGCTTTGGCGTCCTCGCCTTTGCGGTGGTGCTGATCCATCGCGCCTACGAGGTGGTGGGCGCGGATGACCTGGACGAAATGAAGGATACGGACACGTGAGGATCGAGGTCGCCCTTCCGGTCATCATCCCCCTGTTTTTCGGGGCGCTCGCGCTGGCCTTCTGGCAGTGGCGCGGGGTGCAGCGCGTGGTCGGCGTGGTGGGCGGCCTCTCGCTGACCGCCGCCGGGGTCTGGCTGCTGGTGGCGGTATGGAAGGACGGCGTGCTGGCCATGCACATGGGGGGCTGGCAGGCGCCGTTCGGCATCGTGCTGGCGGCCGATCTGCTGAGCGCGACCATGGTCCTGCTGACCGGCGTGATGGGGCTGATCGTCGCGTTGTATTCGCTCGTCTCGATGACCCGGGATCACGAGCGCTTTGGCTACCACCCGCTGCTGCAGTTGCTGCTCGCCGGGGTCGCAGGGGCCTTCCTCACGGGGGACATCTTCAACCTGTATGTGTGGATCGAGGTGCTGCTGGTCGCCTCGTTCGCGCTGCTCATCCTGGGCGGCGAGCGCGCGCAGATGGAGGGGGCGATCAAGTACGTCACTCTCAATCTGGTGTCTTCGCTGATCCTGCTGGCCGCGGTGGGTCTGACCTACGGCCTGTTTGGTACGCTGAACATGGCGGAGCTGGCGGCCTACATGGGCGAGGCCGAGAACACCGGCCTGGTGACCGTGGTGGGCGTGCTGTTCATGGTCGCCTTCGCGATCAAGGCCGCGGCCTTCCCGCTGTTCTTCTGGCTGCCGGCGTCTTACCACACCCCGCCGGTGGCGATCTCGGCGATCTTCGCCGCTCTGCTGACCAAGGTCGGGGTGTACGCGCTGATCCGCTTCTTCACGCTGATGTTTACCGAGGCCCCGGAGGTCACCCAGAATATCCTGTTGTGGGGTTCCGGCTTCACCATGCTGGTGGGCGTGCTGGGCGCGGCGGCGCAGTTCGAGTTCCGCCGCATCCTGGCCTTTCACAGCGTCAGCCAGATCGGCTACATCATCATGGGCCTGGCCCTGCATACCCCGCTGGCGCTGGCCGGTTCGCTGCTGTTCATCCTCCATCACAGCATCGTCAAGACCAACCTGTTCCTGATCAGCGGGATTTCCTATTTCGCCCGTGGCACGCACGAGTTGAAGGATCTCGGCGGGCTGTACCGCACGCACCCCGGACTGTCAGTGCTGTTTCTGATCTCGGCGCTGTCGCTGGCCGGTCTGCCGCCGCTGTCCGGGTTCCTGGTCAAGCTGATGCTGGTGCGCGCGGGCCTGGAGGTCGAGGCCTACTGGATCGTGGCGATCGCGTTGATCACCGGCCTGCTGACCTTTTACTCCATGGTCAAGATCTGGGCCGAGGCGTTCTGGAAGGCTGACCCCCGCGGCGAGCAGGCTCCGGCCAACGGGCCGGCGTGGCCCGGGCGTGGCGGCCTGTGGTTGCTGTATGCCCCGGTGGCGGCACTGGCGGCACTGGCGGTGCTGATGGGTGTGGCGGCCGAGCCGTTCCTGCAGCTGGCCATGGCTGCCGGTGAGCAGATGCTGGACGTGGATGCCTATGTCGAGGCGATCCTGGGGGACGACGCGCGATGAACCTGCTCGCACTCAACCTCCTGCTGGCGCTGGCCTGGATGATGCTGACGGGCAGTTTCACCGCGACCAGCCTGCTCTCCGGTCTGGTGTTCAGTTACATGGCCCTGTGGGTTGCGTTCAACCGCAAGGCGGATCACGGCAGCTTCTTCTGGAAGGTGCCGAAGGTGATCTCCTTCATCGCGTTCTTCATCTATGATCTGATCAAGGCCAATCTGGTGGTGGCCTGGGACGTCCTGACGCCCACGCATCTGATGAAGCCCGGGGTGATCGCCTTCCCGCTGCGCGCCCATACCGATGCGCAGATCACCGTGCTGGCCAATCTGATCTCGGTGACCCCGGGCACGCTGAGCCTGGATGTCTCCACCGATCGCAAGGTGCTGTATATCCATGCGATGTACCTGCACGACGAGGACAAGCTGCGGCGCGAACTGCAGGACCTGGAAAGCCGCGTGATGGAGTTGATCGACTGATGCCGATTCTCGACTGGGCCGTGAACGCGACCTTCGTGATCCTCAGCCTGGCGCTGGTGATCATCTTCATACGCCTGATCAAGGGGCCGAGCCTGCCCGACCGGGTGGTGGCGCTGGAACTGATCGCCTCACTGACCGTGGGGTTCATCGCCACGCATGCGGTGGCGACCGGCATGGCCAATTTCCTCGACGTGGCGGTGGTGCTGGCGCTCACCGCGTTCCTCGCCGCGGTGGGCTTCGCGCGGTATCTGGAGAAGGGGGGGTACCGCAGTGATGATTGAATGGATCACCGCCTTACTCCTGCTGCTGGGCTCGCTGCTGATGCTGCTGGCGGCGCTGGGGGCGCTGCGCATGCCCGACCTGCTGACCCGCATGCATGCGACCACCAAGGCCGGTGCGCTGGGTGGTGGCACCATGGTGGTGGCGGTCGCGGTGTTCTTCGATGACGGTGCGGTTACCGCCCGCGCGCTGGCGATCGTGGCGTTCATCATCCTGACCGCCCCGGTGGCTGCGCACCTGATCGGCCGTGCCGGCTATTTCGTCGGTATCCCGCTGTGGGAAGGGACCCTCAAGGATGAACTCAAGGGTCGCTACGATCCCGAGACCCACACCCTTGCCTCGGAGGAGGCAAAACGCCCCACCCCGACCGAAGAGCGCAAGCACGACCGCGACTGACCTCTCTCCGGAGCCCCTCGCCCGGGGTGGAGATTGCGGCCGGCGCGATTTGCGACGTAATTTCGCTGACACAAAAAAGCCGGGGCCCGCAGGCCCCGGCAATTCCACGCTTCACGTACGAAGGGGTGTCCGGAGAGACGCGACGATCAAGCAGCGTGCGTTTCCTTGGCCTCGCGCGCAGCCTTCGCCTCTTCCGGGGAATAGGCGGCGCCGGACCAGAGCATCTCGTAGGCGATCTCCTCGTTGCCGTTTTCGCACAGCTCAAGCACGTCCTGGAACAGGGGCTGGAAGGTCTCGCTGCGGTGCGAGGCTTCGTGTTCTTCCAGGCTGCGCCAGAAGGTGATGATCAGGGCTTCCTTGTCCTTCATCGGGCTTTCCACGGCCTGACCGATGGTCGAGCCCTCGTTGGAGACGGCACCGGAGTTGAGCGACACGAAGCCACCGACGAAGCCGGTGTCCGAGTGGTAGGTCTTCACGTTTTCGCAGAGCACGGCGACGCGTTCCTGCAGGTCGTCAATGCTGTATTCCGGCTTGAGGATCACTCGGTTGATGGTGACCACGCCGTCGGCCGGGAAGTTGTTGATCAGCTGGCTCATGACGTCCTCCTTTTGCAGGGGAAGGGTGCCCGTGGGCACGGGATAGTCATTCAGTTAGTAAGCAACTTCTAATCGAAGTTCCCTAGTAAATTACTCAGGAATTCCTGCGTTCGCCAGAATGCCCCAAAAACCGGAGGGTCCGGTCCCGCGCGGGTGCGCAACGGACGGCTGAAAGGGGTTACGAGGCGGACGCAAGCCGGGCATTTGCGTTGGTGGCGCGCCCTGGTTAGCTTATATTCCAAAGAATATTGGAATGTATGTGGTGTCCGGACGCGAACTCAAAGATCTCCTGTACGAGCAGGTGGCCCGCATTGCCCGGGCGGCCGCCAGTCCCAAGCGGCTGGAGCTGATCGAGATCCTCGTACAGGGGGAGAAGAGTGTCGAACAACTGGCGGCCGACGCGGAGATCAGCGTGAAACTGGCCAGTGCCCACCTGAAGGAGCTGCGCCTGGCGCGGTTGGTGGAGGCGCGGCGCGAGGGTCGGTACATGTTCTACCGCCTGGTCGATCGGCATGTCGCCGATTTCTGGGTGATGCTGCGAACATTGGCAGAGGAGCGGCTGCTGGAGCTGCAGGCCGCCACCCGTGAGCTGGCCGAGGGCGGGGGTGACCTGGCCCCGATGGCGGGTCCGCAGTTACTGGAACAGGCACGGCGCGGCGAGGTGATTGTGCTCGACGTTCGGCCGGATACGGAATATGCCCATGCCCATCTCCCTTGTGCGCGGTCTATCCCGGTTGATGAACTGCGCGATCGCCTGGGCGAGTTGCCTGCCGACCGCCCGGTGGTGGCGTACTGCCGGGGACCGTACTGCCTGATGGCGAGTGACGCCGTGGCGATCCTGGAGCAGTTCGGGTTCCAGGCCAGCCGTCTGGAGGATGGGGTCGCGGAATGGCGCTATCAGGGCCTGCCGCTGGCGACTGCCGCCCACGATGACGAGGATTGCCACGCGTGACGGACCATCACAAGGCCGCGGAGGCCTACGCCCATCTGGCGCACGGGATTCGGGAGAACCTGGGACAATTCGGGCAGCAACTGATCCAGGTGTTCTTCGTTGGCCTGACCATCGGGATGATGCGAACGGTCGTGCCGGCGCTGGCGGAGAGCGAGTTCGGCGTGGCCGAGGGCTCGTTCATGCTGCTGACGGCGTTCGTGGTCGCCTTTGGGGTCGTGAAGGGGGTGCTCAACTTCGTTGCCGGGCGTCTGTCCGAGCGGCTGGGGCGCAAGACGGTCCTGATGCTGGGCTGGGCGGCGGCCATCCCGATCCCGTTCCTGATCCTCTACGCACCGTCCTGGAGCTGGATCGTCGCGGCGACCGTACTGCTGGGCGTGAACCAGGGGCTGGCGTGGTCGATGACGCAGACCGCCAAGATGGATATCACCCGCGCCGACGAGCGCGGCTTCACCATGGGCATGAACGAGTTCTCCGGGTATGTCGGGGTTGCCGTGGCGGGGATCGTGACTGGCTATATGGCGGCCGCGTTCGGGCCGCGCTGGGGCCTGCTGATCTTCGGCCTGGTGGTGATCGCCGTGGCGATCGTGATGACCGCGGTGTTCGTGCGCGAGACGCTGGACTGGGCGAAGGCCGAGGGTGCCCGGCATGCGGCCGGTCAGGCCAGCGGGCCGGTGCCGCGCTACCCGACCAACATCCCCGATACGCCGACGACCTGGCAGGTGTTCACCCTGATGTCCTGGCGTGACCGGCGCATGGCGGCGTTCAGTCAGGCCGGGCTGGTGGAGAAGTTCGTGGATGCGCTGGTCTGGGTGTTCTACCCGGTGTTCCTGTATCAGCAGGGGCTCAGTCTGGCGGCGATTGGCTGGGTCGTCGGGATCTACGGCTTCGTCTGGGGCGGTTCGCAGTTCCTCACCGGGCGCCTGTCGGATCACGTGGGGCGGCGCCAGCCGATTATCTGGGGAATGTGGATCTGTGGCGGCGGGGTGGCACTGACGCTGCTCGGCGAGGGCGTGCTGTGGTGGTCCTTCGCGGCGGCGGTGACCGGGTTCGGGATGGCGCTGCTGTACCCGAACCTCAGCGCCGCGGTGGCGGACATCGCGCACCCGAACTGGCGTGGCTCGGCCATCGGGACCTATCGCTTCTGGCGTGATCTGGGCTATGGCGTGGGTGCGCTCGGGCTCGGGATTGTGGCCCACCTCGGCGGTAGCGTGACCTGGGGCTTCTGGTTCGTGGCGATCGCCATGTTGGCATCCGGTGCCGTGGTCTGGTGGTGGGGCGAGGAGACCCATCCGCGCCTGAATCCGGACGACTGACGGTCCGTGCCCGCTCCGGGCCGGCGGCGGCCGGGCTACCAGCGGGCCTTGTCCCACATCTCCGGGTTGGCCCAGAAACGCGCGTTCAGCCAGTCCGGTGTCAGCTTGTAGTCGTACAGGCTGGTGCGGTAGACGGCGTGATCCGGGAGGACCGCCTCGGCGTCCGGGTCGCGGCGGTACCCGAGTGCCAGGAAGTCGTTCAGACCCCAGCGGTGATCGTCCAGTCGGTGCAGGATCAGGACTTCGTCGGCCCAGCGGTCGCGCAATCCACCCAGCAGTTGCTGCCCGGTGGGGACGCCCAGGGCGCTCAGGGTATCCAGCAGCAGCACCAGCGGCACGCGTTGCTGCGGTGGCGTCGCGAGGAAATCGGTGACCATGATCGGTTCCAGACCCTCGGGCACTGATGCCGGGTTCGGACCGGCAAACAAGAGCACCGCACGGCCATTCCGCAGGCGGCGTGGCAGGTGTTGGCGCAGGGCATCAAGATCCAGCAAGGCGTGCCTCCGGTGAGGCCCCGTTCGGGGCCGCGTTCGTTATACTCTAATCTACTCGAACACCTTCCGCGGAAACGCCAAAAGGAAGCCCTTCATGTCCAAGGAACTGCTGACCGAATTTCTCTCCAAGCATCCGATCTCCGCATCGCTGACGCCCGCCGAGGTCGAGGTCCTGCTCGAATACCTGGATGTGGTGGAGACCCACCACAAGCAGGTGATCGCGGATATCGGCGAGGTCGGGGAGGCGTTGTTCTTCGTGGTGAGCGGCACTGCCGCCCTGTACCACGATGACGGCAACCAGGAGATCGAGGTCGGACGCATGCAGACGGGCGAGCTGGCCGGATCGATGTCCTTTTTCGACCGTGTGCCGCGCGGCGTGCGCATGCGCGCGCTGAGTGACAACACCCGCCTGCTGCGGTTGTCGCGCTCGATGTATGACCGCCTGCGGGTAGAGAACCCCTACATCGCAGTGAACCTGCTCGAGTTTGCGATCATCAGCCTGGATCATCTGATCCGGCGTGTGTCCGAGGACGTGGCCACCTACGCTCATTACCTCTACTCACCGGGCAAGAAGTAGCACCGGGCAGCAGCGGATAGCGTCGTGCTCCCCGGCCTGCAGACGCTGCTCGAATATCTGTTGCTCCCTCCCGGGTTGGGAGTGCTGCTCACCCTGAGCGGCATCGTCCTGTGGCGTGCGGACTGGCGCGGCGGCCGCCCGCTGCTCGCCCTGGGGCTGCTGGCACTGGTGCTGCCCAGCCTGAATATCGTGGCCCAGCCGCTGGCGCACAGCATCGAGCGTGAGCTGCGAGACGGCGTGATCGCAGTGGGTGGGGCCGATGCCATCGTGGTGCTGGGCGGGGGCCGCTGGCCGGGGCGCGCGGAGGATGGCGGCCGTGATGCCTTGAATCCACACACCCATGAGCGCCTGCGCCACGCCGCGCAGCTGCATCGCGACACCGGCCTGCCGATCCTGGTATCCGGCGGTCGGCCGGGGGCATTGCCCGGGCGCCGCTCCGAGGCCGAATTGATGGCCGCCAGCCTGCAGTCGGACTTGCACGTATCCGTACGCTGGCTGGAGGGGACCTCGCGCAATACCTGCGAAAATGCCACCCACAGTCGGCAGCGGCTGCAGCACGCCGATGTCCGGCGCGTACTGGTGGTGACCCACGCCCTGCACATGCCGCGTGCCCTGGCATGCTTCGAGCGTGCCGGTCTGGCGGCGGACCCGTCCCCCACCGGGTTCCGTGGTCCGACCGGAGACCCGTGGCGACCCGTGGATTTCCTGCCGGGGCTGGAGGCCCTGGAGACCTCGCGCTTCGCGCTGCGCGAATGGCTGGCGCGGCTGCTGCAACCGCTGCGTGACCGCCTGGCGGCGGCGAATGCTCTTTCCGGATGAGGTCCGGGGCCACTTCTGAAGAGGTAACCCGCCGGCGCTCGATCCGCATTGGCGTCCGGGTCGCGTGGGGTCACTGGCGTGGCCTCATCGCTCACGCCTTCATTGCCCATTCCATGACCCATTTCATTACCCATGGCCTGACCAGGACCGGAACCGTCCGCGCAGGGGGGCTGCGGGGCGGACCGGCGCGACAAGGGTCCGGGGCGTTCACGGCGCCCGGCACGCGTGTCGGCATGTCCGCCGGCACGACCGGGCGTGCGGGCGTGATCCCGGCCGCTGGGGGCCACAGCCGCACCCCGCCAACGATCGCAGTCCCGCAGCGGCGTGATCGACGCCCGTGGGCGGCCGCGGCCCTGATTCTGCTCCTGGTGCTGGCAGCTGCAGGGCCGCTGGCGGCGGAGGCCCGGGACGGAGGGGCAGGCGGCTTTGCGCTGGACCTTCAGCTGGAGTCCCTGTTGCGCGACGGTCTGGATGCGCGTGGTCTGAGCACGCGCGTGGGCTGGTCTGCGGGCGGCGTTTCGGTGGAGGTGCGGGCCGACCGCATCGCGCTGCCGGAGCCGGTGGGTGTGGTGACTGCGGTGCGCGCTGTTTGCGACGATCTGCGCCTGGGGCAGGAGACCGTGCGCTGTGACGCGGCGCGGATCTGGGGGGATGCCGGGGATCTGCAGTTGCAGGGCGCACCCGTTCGCCTGCACTGGGGTCGTCGTTCCGGGGTCATCGAGGTCGCCGGGGACTGGCCCGGCTGGTTCGGGGCGCATGGAGATTTCCGCGTGCGTCTGGACCCCGAGCGCGGTCCACAGTTGCGCACGGCACTGGCCGACCTGGATCTGGCGGCGCTGGCCGCTTCCCCTCGCATTCCGGTGGAGTTGCCGGTGCAGATCGCGCAGGGGCGGGCCGATCTGGCGCTGGACTGGCAACCGGACGGTCATTCGCAGGCGCGCCTGCAGGTGCAGGAACTGGCCTTCAGCGATGCCTTCGGGTTGCGCGCCGGGGAGGATCTGGACGCGCGCCTGGCAGTGTCGGGGGACGCAGGCGGCTGGGAAATCGAGGCCGCGCTAACGGCCGGGGTCGTGTTCGCGGATCCCTGGCTGCTCGATTTCGATGACGCCGCCGTGGAACTGCTCGCGGACGGGCTGCGCGTGGATGGCGCGGGCGGGCGCTGGCGGGCCCGGACCCTGCAGCTGGCCATGGGTACGGCGGCCTCGCTGCAGGGCGAGGCGCTGGCATTTGCCCCGGAGGAGGGGCTGGACGGCGCATTTACGGCCGACATCGAGGCCCTCGGGGCGGTCTACGAGACGTTGCTGTCGCCGTTGCTGGTGGGCACTGCGCTGGGCGAGCTGGATACGGCGGGTCGGCTGCGCGCAGAATTCGCGTTGCAGGGGTCGGAGCCGCGACAGGCGCGAGTGGAGTGGTCGGAGCTTGTGGCCGAAGACCGCAGGGGACGGTTCGGGATTGCAGGGGCGGTGGGCGCGCTGGACTGGTCCGCGCAGCGGCCGGGCGATCCCGGCTGGATCGGGCTGCAGCGCGCGCACCTGTACGGGCTGCCGTTCGAGGCGTTTGCGGCCCGGGTGCGGATGCTGCCACTGGGAGTGGAATTGCTGGAACCCACCGAGGTACCGATCCTCGATGGCGGTCTGCGGGTAGGCGCCTTGCGCCTGGAGCAGACCGATAACGGGCCCGATCTCCGGTTCCAGGGGGGCATTCGTGCCATCAATCTGGAGCCGTTGACCGCGGTACTGGGCTGGCCCCGGTTCTCCGGCCGCATTGCCGGAGTCATCCCGCGGGTGCGCCTGGAACAGGGGGATCTGAACGTCGATGGCCGGCTGCTGATGCAGGTTTTCGATGGCGAGGTCGTGTTACGCGATGTCTATATCCACGACCTGTTCGGGTATGCCCCGGAACTGGGACTGTCCACGCAGATCGAACGCCTGGATCTGGAGCTGGTGACGCGGGCCTTCGACTTCGGGCGTATCCAGGGGCGGCTGTCGGGCCATGTAGACGACCTGGTCATGGTGGACTGGACGCCAGTCCACATGAACCTGGAACTGATGACCCCCCGGGAAGCCCCGGGCCGGCGTCGCATCAGCCAGCGGGCGGTCGAGAACATCACCGAACTGGGTGGTGGGCTCCAGGCCGCGGCGTCGTCGATCTTCCTGCGCGTGTTCGAGAACTTTTCCTACCGCCGGCTGGGGTTTCGCTGCGAACTGCGTGGTCAGGTGTGTACCGCCTCCGGGGTCGCGGATCGTCCGGATGGCGGTTTTGTACTGGTGCAGGGCGGCGGGCTGCCGCAGATCCAGGTGATTGGTTACAACCGGCGTGTGGACTGGCCCGAACTGATCGACCGGCTGGCGAACATCCAGGCCGGCGATGGCCCGGTCATGCAGTGATCGCGGGCGGCGTTTGGTTGCGGTTCAGCATGATGGTGTAGATTGGGAGGCGCACGGGAATCGCCCGTCCGAACAAGGAATAGCAGGCATGAAGGTTTTCTGGAGTATTCCGGGCATGGCCCTGGTGTTGGCGCTGCTCGCGGGTTGCGTGACCATCAATATCTACTTTCCCACCGCGGCCGCGGAAGAGGCGGCGCGCGCCATCGTACGGGATGCCCTGCAGGTGCCCGAGGCGATCCCCGAGGAGGATTCCGGGGCCGCAACGGAGGGCGAGACCGGCGCCTGGCATGATCCCGATGCCGGCCAGGCCGCGATGCCGGCCCTGGCCTGGGTACTGGACCGCCTGATTCCGCCGGCGGCCGCGCAGAGCCCCGACCTGCAGATCCAGACCCCGGCGATCAACCGTATCCGTGCCTCCATGCGCGACCGGTCGTCGCAGCTGGCACCGCATTTTCGCAGTGGGGCGATCGGCTTTGGCAACAACGGGGATGTCGTGATTCGTGATCTTTCCGAGGTGCCGTTGCGGGATCGCAGCGCGGTGCAGCGCCTGGTCAGCGAAGAGAACTCGGATCGCGAATCGCTTTATCGGGAGATCGCGCGGGCCAATGACCGCCCGGACTGGGAACGCCAGATCCGCGAGACCTTTGCCCGCGTCTGGGTGGAAGAGGCGCCGTCCGGTTACTGGCACCAGGACGCACGCGGCCAGTGGCAGCAGAAGTAGGGGCAGCGTGAGGCAGAACGACAGCACCAGGATGTCGCCATGGCCAGGCTAGGCCTGGTCGAACGTCTGGACCTGCGGCGGCGCTGGTTGCTGGAGCGGGTCAACGACACCGATCTCTCGCAACTGCCCGCCTGGCAGGCGCTCCCGCTGGGCATGCTGCGGGGGCTTTTCGCGCTGGTGCGCGAGGCCGCCGAGGGGCAATTGACCTTGCGGGCGATGAGCCTGGTCTACACCACGTTGCTGTCCATGGTGCCGTTGCTGGCGCTGTCGTTTTCGGTGCTGAAGGCCTTCGGTGCCCACAACGCCGTGGAGCCGTTCCTGCTGGGGGTGCTCGAGCCGCTGGGCGAGCAGGGGGTGGAGATCGCCCACAACGTGCTCGACTTTGTCGACAACATGCGCGTGGGCGTGCTCGGCTTCGTGGGCCTGTTGTTCCTGGTGTACACGGTGATTGCACTGGTGCAGAAGATCGAGCTGGCGTTCAACACCATCTGGCGGGTGGAGAACAGCCGCAGTCTGGCTCAGCGCTTCTCCAATTATCTGTCCGTGATCCTGATCGGTCCGGTACTGGTGGTCTCGGCACTGGGGCTTACCGCGACGGTGATGTCTTCGGCCGCGATGCAGGCGATTGCCGGGGTCGAACCCTTCGGCATGCTGATCACCGAGATCTCGCGGCTGGTGCCATACATCCTGATCATCGCCGCGTTCGCGTTTATCTACGTGTTCGTGCCGAACACCCGGGTCAAGATCCTTCCGGCGCTGATCGGGGCCGTGGTGGCGGGTGTGCTGTGGCAGAGCGTAGGCTGGGTGTTCGCCAACATGGTGGCGGGTTCCACCCGCTATGCGGCGATCTACTCCAGCTTCGCGATCATGATCATGTTGCTGATCTGGATCTATCTTGCGTGGCTGATCCTGCTGATCGGCGCCAACGTGACCTTTTTCGTGCAGCATCCGGAATACATGAACGTGCGCGGCCTGCGCCTGAACCTGGCAGGTGCGGCGCGGGAGCGCATGGGACTGCACCTGATGCAGCAGGTGGGGCAGCGCTTCCACGACGGGCGCCCGGCTCCCACCATGGACGAGGTGGCCGCGAGCCTGGCGATACCCGGCAATGCGCTGGTGGAGGTCACCAGACGACTGGAAGATGCCGGGCTGTTGCTACGCGCCGGGAGCGAGGCCTCCCACCTGGTGCCGGCGCGGGATCTGGATGCGATCCGCGTGGATGCGATCCTGGCCGCACTGCGCGAGGACAGCGACGACCACGCCATTCGCCGCCTGCGCGGCAGCCAGAGCGTGGAGACGACATTGCAGGAGGTGGAACACGCGCGCGAGATGTGTCTGAACGGGCGCACCCTGCGCGATCTGCTGGTGCCCCCGGATGCCGCGAACGCGGCGGCGGAGACGGCCTGACACCCGCCTTCTGGCGGGGTACGGCAGGGTCAGGAACTGGCCGCTGCGGCGTCCAGGCGCTGCTGCACCCGGGTCATCAGCTGGCCCGACACCCGGTCGACCAGGGACTGTGCGGCGCGCCGCACCGCCGCATCGAGGATCGGATTCAGCTTGTACTCCAGTTCGAACTCCACGCGTGTACGGCCCTCGCCCTCGGGGCTCAGGTGGTAGCTCCCCCGGTTCTGCACCCCGCGAATGGAGCGCCAGGCAAAGTGTTCCGGCGCGATGGCGCTGCAGACCTCGACGTCGAAGTCCATGCGCATCCCGGCGGCGCGGATGGTCCAGCGATACCGGTCGTCGTCCAGGCTCTCGATCTGTTCGACGTGGTCGCAGAGATCGACAAAGTTGGGAACGTGACTCAACAGCTCGAAGACCTCTTCCGGTTCGGCGCGCAGGGAGGTGATGTGGGAGATGGTTCGCATGGGATTGTCTTTTCTGCTGAGCGTTTCCTGTAAGAGCCTGGACCGGGCCGGGGGTTCCCTGCAACCGCTGCGGGTATTCCGCGCGCAGGACGTCGCAGCTCACCTGTAGCAGAATGGCGGTATGTCACCGCGCATTCAACGCCGGCAAACGCGACGCAGCGGTGAGTATGTACCGTTCAGGTGCCTGGCGGCTCCGGGCGATCCGCGTGAACGTGGCGCAACGCACCATGCCTCATGGGCGCACGTCGCTTGCTGGGATTCGCCGAGTGCATCCGGTCCCGAGCCCCGGCGAGTGGCGGATGCTCGTTGCTCATCCAGAATCTGACAGGTGCCTGGAACCCCTTTCCCGACCAAACGGACCTCCGTATGAATGCTGCGCCAGAAGGACCCGAATCCGAATTCCTGCAACGCTTCGAGGCCGGTTCCACCGGCATCCTGTACTGGGAGCAACTGGACCGGTTGTGGGCGTTGCTGCGTGACCGCGCCGACAGCGGCTGGTATGTCTACGCCGTGGGCGACCAGGTGCCCGAGGCGCCGGTCGGCGCGGATGTTTTCCGGCGTTTCATCGATGAGGTCGACATCCTGCTGCGCCAGGATCACGACGAGGACTACTGCGGGATCGTCTACGTTGATGATCGCGAGGCACCGGAGTTCGTGAAGATCTTTGACCCGAATAACCTTGGCGCCAGCTGTGGGTCTTCGGGCCTGCGCGTGCTGCCGGGCTGGGTGCTGTCGCGGGTGCCACCGGTGGATCTGGAGGCGGCAGTGCCGCCGACCGGCAGCCGCCGGCGCTGGTGGCAGCGCCTGTTCGGCGGGGCAAGATGAGTACCGTCGGCACACAGCGGAGACGGGGCGATGGCTGATTCCTGGTGGCAGCGCCTGCGCGGACAGGCGCGCGTGCTGCTCGCGCTGGGCATCCTGCTGCTGGTGATCCTCTGGATCGCCTCGGGGATGCTCGGGCGCGAGTCCGACGAGGCGCCGCGGGCGGCCGCGCCGCAGCCGATAGCGGTGGCCGTGACCGCGCTGGAGGCGGAGCCGGTGGAGCGCCTGCTGGTGCTGCAGGGGCGGGTGGAGCCGGATCTGCGCGTGCTGGTGCGCGCCGAGACCGCCGGCCAGGTGGCCGAGTGGGAGGTGGCCCGCGGGGCACGCGTGGCCGCCGACGCGCCGCTGGCGCGGCTGCGCATGGACGACCGCGAGGCACGCCGGCGCCAGGCGATCGCGCGGCTGCGCGGGGCCGAGAGCGAATACGAGGCCGCCCAGCGGCTGCACGATCAGGGCCATGTGTCGCGCACCCAGCTGGAGGCCCGCGAGGCCGAGCGCGAGGCCGCCCGGGCAGAGCTTGAGGCGATCGAGCTGGATATCCGCAACACGCGGATTATCGCCCCGGTGGACGGGGTAGTGAATCAGCGCCTGGCGGAGCGGGGCGACTTCGTGGGTCGAGGTGATCCGGTGGCGGAGATCGTGGACAACGACCCGCTGCTGGCGGTGGTGCATGTGCCGCAGCACCAGATCGGGCGCGTGGAGCCGGGCCAGGCGGCGCGCATCCGCTTCCTCGACGGGCGTCGCGCCGAGGGCGAGGTGCGGTTCGTCTCGCGGGTGGCCGAGGTCGGCACCCAGACCTTCCGTGTGGAGGTCGAGGTCCCGAATGCCGGCGCGGCGCTGCCCTCGGGGATCAGCGCCGGGGTCGAGATCCCGACCGAGACGGTCGCGGCGCACAAGCTGTCGCCGGCCTGGATGGGGCTGGATGACAGCGGCCGGGTCGGGGTGAAGACGGTGGATGACGACGACCGGGTGGTCTTCCACGCGGTCGAGGTGATCCGGGCCGCCACGGACGGCGTCTGGGTGACCGGGCTGCCGGAGCGCGCGCGGGTGATCACCATCGGCCACGGCTTCGTGACCCCGAGCGAGACCGTGCGGCCCCGGCCCACGGAGGCATCGACGGGCGCGGCCGAGCCGGAGCCGGTGGGCGAGGCCCTGCGGTGAAGGCCCTGATCGCCTGGGCGGTGGAGCACGCCCGGACGGTGCTGCTGTTCCTGCTGCTGATCCTGGTGCTGGGCGCGACCGCCTATCAGGTGGTGCCCAAGGAGGCGGCCCCCGAGATCGACATCCCCATATTCTTTGTCTCCGTGCCGTATCCGGGGGTCAGTCCGGAGGATGCGGAGCGCCTGATGCTGCGCCCGCTGGAGCGCGAGCTGCAGACCCTGCCCGGGGTGGACGAGATGCAGTCCTGGGCCGGCGAGGGCTTTGCCCTGGTGCGGCTGGACTTCGAGCCCGGCTGGGACAACCGCCGGGCCCTGTCGGATCTGCGCGAGGAGGTTGACCAGGTGCGCCCGGAACTGCCCGCCGGGGCGGAGGACCCGAGCGTCTCCGAGGTCGATCTGTCGCTGTTCCCGGTGCTCACGCTGAACCTGTCCGGGGCGCTGGACGAACGCACGCTGGTGCGTCTGGCGCGCGACCTGCGCGACCGCGTGGAGGCGATCCCCGGGGTGCTGGAGGCTGATGTCGGCGGCGACCGCGAGGAGCAGATGGAAGTGCTGGTCGATCCGCTGGTGCTGGAGACCTTCGAGCTGTCGTTCGACGAACTGACCCGGGCGATCGAACGCAACAACCGCCTGATCGCGGCGGGGGCGCTGGATACCGGGGCCGGCCGCATCCCGCTGCGGGTGCCGGGCACCATCGACGATGTCGACGACGTGCTGGATACCGCGATCCGGGTGGAGGGCGACGCGGTGGTGCGGGTGCGCGATGTCGCCGAGGTCCGCCAGAGCTATCTGGACCCGGAAGGCTTCACCCGCATCGACGGCCAGCCCTCGGTGTCGCTGGAGATCCGCAAGGCCTCGGAGGCCAACATCCTGGAGGTGGTGGCGGCCGCGCGCGCGACCATCGAGGCGGCGCGGGCCGACTGGCCGGAGACGGTCGAGGTCACCTACCTGCAGGACATGGCGCGCGATGTCGACGACCTGCTGGGCGATCTCGAGAACAGCGTGATCGCCGCGGTGCTGATCGTGGCGCTGGTGATCCTGGCGATGATGGGGGCGCGCGCGGCCCTTTTGGTGGGCATGGCGATCCCCGGGGCCTTCCTCGGCGGCATCCTGGCGATCTACCTGATGGGCTTCACGCTCAATGTGGTGGTGCTGTTCGGGCTTATCCTGGTGGTCGGCATGCTGGTGGACGGTGCGGTCGTGGTGGTGGAGCTTGCCGACCGCTATGTGGCCGAGGGCATGCCGCGGCGGGAGGCGTTCCGCGCCGCGGCGCAGCGCATGTCCTGGCCGATCACCACCGCGATTGGGACCACGCTGGCGGTGTTCGCGCCGATGCTGCTGTGGCCCGGCATGGTCGGCGAGTTCATCGTCTACCTGCCGGCTACGGTGATCGTGACCCTGATCGCCTCGCTGGCGATGGCACTGGTGTTCATCCCGGCGCTGGGGTCGGTGATTGGCCAGAACCGGCCGATCAACGCGGCCCAGAGCCGCTACGTGCGCGCGGCCGAGGAGGGCCGCTATGACGAACTGCAGGGTCTGACCCGCGCCTATATCCGCCTGCTGAAGCCGCTGGTGCGCCGCCCCGTCTGGACGCTCGCGGGCACGCTGGCGCTGGTCGCCGCCGCCTATGCGCTGTATGCCCAGCAGGGGCGCGGGGTGGAGTTCTTCCCGCAGGTGGAGCCCGACTTCGTGCAGGTGCAGGTACAGGCGCGCGGCGACCTGTCGGTGTGGGAGGCGGACGCCCTGGTGCGCCAGGTGGAGGGGCGCCTGCAGGGGGTGCCGCAGATCCAGCATGTCTATGCGCGGACCATCGGTACCCAGCTCGGGCGGTTGCAGGGCGATTACCCCGAGGATGTCATCGGGCTGATCCAGCTGGAACTGGTCTCCTGGCGCGAGCGCCCGCCGGCGGCCGCGATCATCGAGGAGCTGCGCGAGCGTACCGCCGACCTGCCGGGTATCCGCCTGCAGTTTCGCGCCCAGGAACGCGGGCCGCGCGAGGGCCGGCCGATCGTGGTCGAGGCCTCCAGTCGCCAGGCCGACCGCATTGCGCCGGTGATCCGCGAGGTCCGGACGGCGATGGACGAGCTGGGCGGCTTCGAGGATGTGACCGACGATCTGCCGCTGCCCGGGGTGGAGCTGGAGGTGCGCTTCGACCGCGAACAGGCGGCGCGCTTTGGCGTGGATGTGCCGCTGCTGGGCGAGGGTGTGCAGCTGCTGACTCGCGGCATCCAGCTTGGCAGTTACCGCCCGGACTACAGCGACGAGGAGGTGGATATCCGCCTGCGCCTGCCGGCGGAGCAGCGCCACCTGCAGCAGCTGGCCACCCTGAATCTGCCGGGCGCGACCGGGCTGGTGCCGCTGGCGCATTTCGCGGAACTGGTGCCGGTACCGGCCACCGGCCTGATCAAGCGCCGCGACGGCGACCGTGCCTACACCCTGGAGGCGGATGCGGCCAGCGGTTTCCTGGTGGACGAGCGCCAGCGGGCGCTGGAGGCGCGCATCGCCGGCATGGACCTGGACCCGGAGGTGCAGCTGCGGTTTCGTGGCCAGGCCGAGGAACAGGCCGAGGCGGCGCGCTTCCTGCTCGCGGCCTTTGCGCTGTCGCTGTTCCTGATGCTGGCGATGATGGTTACCCAGTTCAACCGCTTCTCGCAGGCGCTGCTGGTGATGTCGGCGATCGTGTTCTCCACTGCCGGGGTGCTGCTGGCCCTGCTGCTGCGCGGCGAGCCATTCGGGATCGTGATGAGCGGGATCGGGGTACTGGCGCTGGCCGGGATCGTGGTGAACAACAACATCGTGCTGATCGACACCTACAACGAGCAGCGTCGACGCGGGCTGGATGCCCTGGAGGCGGCCTTGCGCGCGGCGGCCCAACGCATGCGGCCGGTGCTGCTGACCGCGATCACCACCATCCTCGGTCTGATGCCGATGGTGCTGGCCTGGACCGTGGACTTCGCCGGCAGGGATTTCTACGTCGGGGCGCCGGTGACCGGCTTCTGGGTGCAGCTCGCGACCGCGATCGCCGGGGGGCTGTTCATTGCCACGCCGCTGACGTTGCTGTTCACCCCCGCGATGCTGGTGCTGCTGGATCGGTTGGGACTGGATCGCCAGCCCGCGCCGGCTACCGGCTCGCCAGGCGCTTGAGGCACTCGAGGTAGGCGTTCTCGTCCGGTGCCCTGTTGCTGCGCTGGGCCTCCCACAGGGTCTGGCCGAGGCATTCCATCATCCGGTGTTCCGCGTCCATCACGCCAAACCGGGCGCACAGGCCCTGGTGCAGTTCGCGGATGCCCGCGGGCCGGTCGGTACGCGCCTGGTCGCGCAGGCTCAGGTGCATCGCCATGTGCAGGAACGGATTGGAGGTGCCCAGCTCCGGCGGGAACTCGCCGGTCAGCGCGGTCTCGCGGTCCTTCAGGTATTCGTGGTACTCGGGGTGTTCCGAGATCACGTCCACCAGTTGCTGCTCCAGGTCGGTGACGGCCTCGCCGGCCTGCGCCTTCTGCCAGGCGTCGACGAACTGGGTACGGATCTGGTCACGGTTGCCGTACATGCGGGTTGTCCTCGGAGTTGGGGGTGTCAGGCGCCCGCGGGCGGCGGGGTCTTGGCCTTGTATTCGCACAGGTCCGCGATCGGGCAGCGCCAGCATTCCGGTTTGCGGGCCTTGCAGACATAGCGGCCGTGCAGGATCAGCCAGTGATGGGCGTCCTGCAAGTAGGCCTTCGGGGTCAGGCGCATCAGGCGCTTCTCCACCTCGAGCACGGTCTTTCCCCTGGCCAGCCCGGTGCGGTTGGCGACCCGGAAGATATGGGTGTCCACCGCGATGGTGGGGACGCCGAAGGCGGTGTTGAGGATGACGTTGGCGGTCTTGCGGCCCACACCCGGCAGGGCCTCCAGCGATTCGCGATCCCGCGGCACCTCGCCGCCATGGCGTTCGGCCAGGATGCGGCAGGTCTTGATTACGTTCTCGGCCTTGGCGTTGTACAGGCCGATGGTCTTGATGTGTTCCTTCAGCCCGTCCAGCCCCAGATCGAGGATGGCCTCGGGGGTATTGGCGACGGGGTAGAGGCGGCGTGTGGCCTTGTTGACGCCGACATCCGTGGCCTGGGCCGACAGGATGACCGCGATCAGGAGTTCGAAGGGGGTGTCGTACTCGAGCTCGGTGGTCGGCTCGGGATTCGCCGCCTTCAGGCGCTCGAAGATGGCTTCTCGCTTTGCGGCGTTCATGCAGTGGTTCCAACGCAAACCGGCCCCGCGGGGGGCGGGGCCGGATGGTCTTCGTCAGGCCGGAATCAGACGTGACGGAAGAGGCCGACATCCGGCGCGGCGTCGCGCGGGTTGGATTCGGCTTCCTTCTCCAGGTCCTTGATCATCTTGGCGTGCTTTTTCTCAAGGTCCTTCATCGCCTTTTCATCCAGCTTGGGGAAGATGACGTCGCGGATGAACGAACCCAGTTCGTCCATGCAGCTCGGCCAGTACTTGTCGTTCAGGTGGAAGGCGTGATGGGCGTGGGTGCCCATCGGATAGCTGTCGAACCTGGTGATCATGGTGAAGGACAGGTCGGCGTCCTTTTCAACGAAGTCCTTGGCCCAGTCGTACCACCACTTGTAGTACTTCTCCTGCAGGTCGTCGTTGAACCCGTGGTTCTCGAAAAAGGCGGCGATGTTGCCGCGCGGGGCGAGGCCGTAGCGCGTGCCGCGCTTGCCAGCAAACGGGAAATGTCCAGCCATGCCAATCTCCTGGAATGTTTGAGTGTCCGGGACGGGTCGCCCCGGTGGAACGGATTCGTGGCGCCGGAAGTTTACCGGCTGACGGCCAGGAATCAAGGCCGGTCCGGTTCAGGCGTTGTCCGGGGCGGTATCGGGTTCGTTGGTGCTCTCGTCGCGGCTGGCGGTCGGTTCCGGTTCCAGCTGGCTGTCGATCCAGTTCTTCGCGGCGATCAGCAGGCCCATGGCCATGAAGGCGCCCGGTGGCAGCAGGGCCAGCAGGAACCCGTGCTCGGACGGGTAGAACTGCAGGGTGAGGTTGTGGCCCCAGTTGCCGAACAGCAGGTGGGCATTGGCCATCAGCGTGCCCTGGCCGAGGATTTCGCGCAGGGCGCCCAGCGCGATCAGCACGCCGGTGAAGCCCAGGCCCATCATCAGGCCGTCCAGCGCGGCGCGCGGGACCGAGTTGCGCGAGGCGAAGGCCTCGGCGCGCCCGATGATCGCGCAGTTGGTGACGATCAGCGGGATGAAGATGCCGAGGATCAGGTACAGGCCGTGGAACCAGGCATTCATGGCCAGCTCGATCGCGGTCACGATGGAGGCGATGATCAGGACGTACACGGGGATGCGGATCTCCGGGCGCGCGTGGTTGCGGATCAGCGAGACCAGGACATTGGACAGCAGCAGGGTCAGGGTGGTCGCGATGCCGAGCCCGATCGCGTTGACCATGGTGCCGGAGATCGCCAGCAGCGGGCACAGTCCCAACAGTTGCACCAGACCGGGGTTGTTGTGCCACAGGCCGTCGCGAATGATGTCGGTCAGGGTCGGGTTCATGGGCGTTCCTCGTCCGTGTGCGGTGCTGCGACCGGCTCGACCGGGGAGGGCTCGTCTTCCGGTGTGTCGGACAGCAGTGCGTCGCGGTGTTGGTCGAAGTATTCCAGCGTACGGCGGACGGCGCCCACCACCGCACGCGGGGTGATGGTGGCCCCGGTGAACTGGTCGAACACCCCGCCGTCGTGGCGCACGGCCCATTGGTCGGGCGGGGGATCGCCGAGGGAGCGACCGGCGAAGCCATGGATCCAGTCGGATCGTTCTGCCTCGATCGCATCGCCCAGTCCCGGCGTCTCGCGGTGGCTGGAGACGCGCACGCCCAGCAGTTCGCCATCGCGGTCGACGCCGATCAACAGATGGATGCTGCCACTGTAGCCGTCCGGGGCCACTGCGGAAAACACGATCCCCATGACCGCATGATCCCGGTCGCGGGCGAACCAGGCCGGCAGGTCGTGGCCGCCCAGCAGTTCGTGGCTCAGTGTCACGGTGTCCTGCACCGGATCGTTGGCGTAGGCCAGGTCGCCAGTCAGATCGGCAATGCGGTTGCGGTTGACCTGCATGCGGTTCTCCGCGATGCGGGCCTCGGTTCCCTCCTGCACCAGTGCGACCAGACCGGCGCCGGCGCCGGCGAACCCGGCGAGCAGGAGCATCGCAATCAGGATGTTGCGCGGGTTGAGTTCAGGCATGACCGTCCCCCGGCGGTGGACCGCCCCGGGTGCGTCCGAAGATCCGGGGCCGGGTCAGGTGGTCCAGGGTGGGGGCGACCATGTTCATCAGCAGCACGGCAAAGGCGACTGCATCCGGATAGCCGCCCCAGGTGCGGATCACGAAGATCAGGACACCGATGCCGGCGCCGTACAGGATGCGCCCCAGCGGGGTGGTTGAGGCCGAGACGGGGTCGGTCGCGATGAAGAAGGCGCCGATGATTACCGCACCGGAGAACACATGGAAGGCCGGCGAGGCGTAGGAACCCGGGTCGAGCATCCAGAAAAATCCCGCCGGGATCGCAACCCCCAGGATCACCGCGACCGGGATGTGCCAGTGAATGACACGTCGGAACAGCAGGTACAGCCCGCCCAGCAGGAAGAAATTGCCGATCCATTCCCAGCCCGTCTCGGTGAAGCTGCCGAACACCGGGCTGGCGGTGATTTCGTCCACCGTGCGCCCGGACACCAGGCCCTCGCGCATCGCATCCAGCGGGGTCGCCCGGGTGACGCTGTCCCACTCCTGGGCGGCCGGGAGGCTGCCGGTCAGGACCGTCTGCAGGGTCTGCAGTAGGGTCAGCGGGGATTCCGGGAGCGTATCGGGGGCCGGCCACAGCGCCATCTCGCGCGGGAACGAGACCAGCACGACCACGTACCCGACCATTGCCGGGTTGAACGGGTTGTAGCCAAGCCCGCCGTACAGGTGCTTGGCGACAATGATCGCAAAGGCGATCCCGATCAGCGTGACCCAGAACGGTGCCAGCGGCGGGATCGCCAGCGCGAACAGCCAGCCGGTGACGAGCGCGGAGTTGTCGGCCAGGGTGGCCATTACCGGCCGCTTGCGCGCGGCCACCATGGCCGCCTCGAAGGCTACCGCGAACAGTACGCCCAGCAGCACGTTGACCAGCACGCCCCAGCCGAAGAACCAGGTCATCGCCAGGGTGCCGGGCACCAGCGCCAGCAGGACCTGTTGCATCACCCCGCCCACGGAGTGGGCCGGGATGATGTGCGGCGAGGACTCGGTGCGAAAGCGCATCAGCGGGGGTCTCCGTCGCGGGGTGCATCCGTGTCGGACGCGGGATTCGAGTCGGCGTCACCGGAGGGCGTGGACTCCGCGGACTTGCCCCCCTGTTTTTCGGCAGCGCGGGCGGCCTTCTTCGCGCGGGCGCGCTCCAGCGCGGCCTGGATGGCGGCCTGCTTGTCGCTGTCGCCCTGGCTTTCCTCGGGCTTCTTTTTGACGGCGGCCTTCTTCCTGGCCAGGCGTTCGGCCTTCTCGCGCTCCTCGCGTTCGATCCGTTCCTGGCGGAACTCGTAGCGATCGCGCGCGATATCCGACTTCTGGCGCTCTTTTTCGCGCGCCCATATCTCGTTCTTCGCGTAGCGGTAGTACTGCACCAGGGGAATGTTGCTGGGGCAGACATGCGCACAGCAGCCGCACTCGATGCAGTCGAACAGCCCGTAGTCCTGGATCGCGTCGAAGTCCTTGGCCCTGGCCTGCCAGTAGAGCTGCTGCGGCAGCAGCTGGGCCGGGCAGACGGCCGCGCACTCGCCACAGCGGATGCAGGGCATCAGGGGGCCGGGCGGCGGGGTGTCCTGCGGGCGTGTGGCGAGCAGGCAGTTGGTGGCCTTGATCACCGGGATGGCGTCGTCGTGCACGGCGAAGCCCATCATCGGGCCGCCCATGACCAGTCGGTCCACGTCGTCCGCATAGCCGCCGGCAGCTGCGATCACGTCCGCAAAGGGCGTGCCGATCAGGGCATGCACGTTGCGCGGATGCCGCACGCCGGGTCCGGTGACGGTCACGATGCGCGAGACCAGAGGCCGTCCCTGGATCACAACGTCGCAGATGGCCCGGAAGGTGCCCGGATTGTGGCAGACCACGCCAATGTCGGCCGGCAGGCCCCCGCTGGGGACCTCCTGCCCGGTCAGCACCTTGATCAGCTGGCGTTCGCCGCCGGTGGGGTAGATCGCGGGGATCGAGACAAGCCGGACCCAGTCGCGCAGCTCGTCGGGGAGCGTCTCGGTGAGGATGCGCATGGCCTCCGGCATGTTGTCCTCGACGGCAAACAGCACGCGGTCCACCTGCAGCAGGTGGGCAACGATGCGGATGCCCTCGAACACGGCCTCCGGGGCGCTGCGCAGCAGCATGTCGTCGGCGCTGATGTAGGGCTCGCACTCGGCACCGTTGACGATCAGCGTATGGATGCGTTGTCCGGCGCGCGGATTCAGCTTGACCGCGGTCGGGAAGGCAGCGCCACCGAGGCCGACGATCCCGCCGTCACGCACCCGTTGCCGCAGCTGGCGGCGGTCGCGGGTGTCCCAGTCCAGCCACGGTTCCATGCGCGTGTCGCCCCAGTCATCGCGGCCGTCCGCCTGGATGACCACGCAGGGGGCGCTGAGCCCGGAGGGGTGCGGAACCGGATAGTGGTCGATCGCAACCACCTGCCCGGAGGTTGGAGCGTGCACATGGGCGGCGATATAGCCCTTGGACTGGCCGATACGCTGGCCCTTGGTCACGCGATCGCCGACCTGCACGCAGGGTTCCGCCGCCTCGCCGATATGCTGCCCCAGTGGCACCGTGAGCCGCGACGGCACGCCCATGACCAGCACCGGATCGGCGGTGCTGGCTGCGGTTTCGTCGGGCAGTTTCAGGCCCCCGTGGAAGCGATGCAGCTGCATAAGCGTATTCTAACGGTTCACGGATGCCCCGACTCAGTCGGGAGCCCGCGAACCGTCTGCGAGGGTGTGGATGGGCCGCGCGATCGGCCGCTCGATCGGCGAGGGGTCGGGTTCCGACCAGCGCCATTCAGTGATGTCGGTCCGGACCGGGACCATCTCGATGCAGTCCACCGGGCAGGGTTCGATGCACAGCTCGCAGCCGGTGCATTCCGCCTCGATCACGGTGTGCATCTGCTTGGCCGCGCCGAGGATGGCATCCACCGGGCAGGCCTGGATGCACAGGGTGCAGCCGATGCAGAGGTTTTCGTCGATGATGGCGACGGCCTTTTCCTTCTCCTCTTCCTCCAGCGGGGTGGGCTCGCGATCGAGCAGGTCGGCGAGGGCCTGGACCGTGGCCTGACCGCCAGGAGGACAGCGGTTGATGTCCGCTTCTCCGGCGGCGATGGCCTCGGCGTATGGGCGGCAGCCGGGGTAGGAACACTGACCGCACTGCGTCTGTGGCAGCAGGGCGTCGATCTGATCGACGACCGGGTCGGCCTCGACCCGAAAGCGCTGCGCCGCGAAGCCGAGGATCAGACCGAAGGCCGCCGCCAGGCCCCCGATGGCGAGGATGGCATAGAGGACGCTCACAGCCGCACCAGCCCGGTAAAGCCCATGAACGCCAGCGACATCAGGCCGGCGGTGATCATCGCGATGGCGCTGCCGCGGAACATCACGGGCACGTCCGCCACCGCGATGCGTTCACGGATTGCGGAGAACAGGATCAGTACCAGCGAGAAACCGACCGCGGCGCCGAAACCGTACAGGGCCGATTCGACAAAGTTGTGCGCTTCCTGAACGTTGAGCAGGGCCACGCCCAGCACCGCGCAGTTGGTGGTGATCAGCGGCAGGAAGATCCCCAGCACGTTGTAGAGCAGGGGCGAGGTCTTGCGCACTACCAGCTCGGTGAACTGCACCACGGCCGCGATCACCAGGATGAAGGCGATGGTGCGCAGGTACTCGAGCCCCAGCGGGGTCAGCAGGTATTCGTTGATCACATAGGAACTGACCGCAGACAACGTCAGCACGAAGGTCGTGGCCAGGCCCATGCCGGTGGCCGTCTCGACCTTGCGCGAGACCCCCATGAACGGGCACAGGCCCAGAAACTTCACCAGTACGAAGTTGTTCACGAGGATCGTACTGATGAGGATCAGAACGTATTCCACGTTGGTTCCAGGTGTTCCAGTTAATTCCGAGTGTTTAAGTCAACAAAACAGTATCCCGGAGCGATATGGCCGACTCAACCCCGTGGATTTCGCGGACATGCCCCGTATGGATGTTCCCGCGGCCATCTGCTGCGCGGGACTGCCGGATTTTATGCGACCGAGTGCCGCGTATGTTCGGTCGTGGTTCCATCCGCCGTCGGTATCCAGGCGGACGTGGAAACGGCGTTGCGGTTTGCTTGCTCAGGATGACGGCACGGCCGTCACCGTGCATTGAACGCCCGCCAACGCGACCGCGGCGCGGGCGTGCAGGTTAATCAATGAGTCCCTGGCGGTCGGCTGTTGTTGCCGGGACAAGCGTGTTCAGGGGGCGCACCGGGTGTGGGGCCGTGTCCGGGTGCTGGGGCGCCGGGAACCCGGTCAGCAGCCAGGCCTGGCGGGCGGCGTCCAGTTCGTCGGTGCGCGTGGACAGGACCAGCACGGTCTCTGGCGCGTGCCCGATCTCTTCCGCGAGGCGGCGGTAACTACCGGCATCCCGGCGGCCGCCAATGCGGGTATCGAACAGCCCGGACAGGCACGGCTCGGCGTCCGGGTGCGGGCCGTGGCGCAGCCAGTCACGCTGTACCGGTGCCGGTGTCGCGCCGAAGCTGTACAGGGCGACGCCGGCCCGGTGCAGGTGCTGGACGGTTGCGGCGGTGGTTGCGGACAGCTGCGGCTGCAGCTCGCCGGCCTCCAGCGCGTCCGCCCAGACCATGCCTTGAAGCTGGCGTACCGGGGTGATGTCCTGGCCGCCGCGAATCCAGGCGCGGATCTGGGCGAGCATCCCGTCCACGTCCAGTTCGCGGCCGGAGTAGGCGAGGATGTCGGACAGGGTCCGCTGGACTGCCGGGGAGGTCGCGTGGCGCTCGAGAAAGCCGGGCAGGGCCTCCAGGGAATGGGGCTCCAGGGTATCGCGCAGGACGCCGGGCGGGGCGAGGACGCCTTCGAAGGCCAGGATGACCGCCTGGGGCGGGAGCGGGGCCTCGGCCGGCGGCCTCATGGTTGCAGCTGCCGTGCCAGGGTCTCGCATTCGAACATGAACTCGAAGGCCTCGGTGCGTTGCATGGCGAGTTCCACGGTCTGGCCCCAGGTGTAGAGACCGTGACCGCTGATCAGGTATCCGGGCAGCTCCGGGTTGTGGTCCATGGCCGCATCGACACGGGCGGCGAGCTGTTTGATGTCGGGCTCGTTGGCGAATACCGGGATCTGCAGGCCGTGGTTCGGGTGCGGGCAGCCGGGAAGTTCGCGCAGGGCCTCGTAGTCGCGCAGCAGGAGCGAGTCCTGCGCCTTTCGCGACAGCACCGTGCCGTGCACGCTGTGCGTGTGCAGCACCGCGCCCAGGCGGCTGTCGCGACGGTACATGATGATGTGCAGAAAGGTTTCGGGGCCGGGTTCGCCGCTGCCGGAGACCAGATGGCCGTCGAGGTCGACGACGATGAAGTCGTGGCTGTCGAGCAGGTCCTTGCTGCGACCCGGGGCCGTGATCGCGATGTGCTGATCGTCCAGCCTTGCGGAGAAATGCCCGGTGCGCGCGGGCAGCCAGCCGCGGTCCGCGAGTTCGCGTCCGGCCTCGGCCAGCAGGCGGACCTGCGCTTTGAATTCGGGGCTTTGTTCCATGCGTCCGGAGGTCAGCAAAAGAGCGGCAGCTTACGCGAGCATGGGGCGCAAATCCATGACCCGCATCCGGCGCTGCGAATAATCGCGCGGCAGGGGTGCGCCATCACTTCACGCGCATGCCGGGCCTGGCGCCGGCGTCCGGGTTCAGGATGTACAGCTCCGAGCCGCCGGGCCCGGCGGCCAGGACCATGCCCTCGGAGACGCCAAAGCGCATCTTGCGCGGTGCGAGGTTGGCCACCATCACGGTGTGCTGGCCGACCAGGTCCTCCGGGGCGTAGGCGGACTTGATGCCGGCAAACACCTGGCGCGTCTCCGCGCCGATATCGAGGGTGAGCTTCAGCAGCTTGTCGGCACCTTCCACATGTTCGGCATTGATGATCCGGGCGATGCGCAGGTCCACTTTCGCAAAGGCGTCGAAGTCGATGGTCTCGGCGATGGGGTCCAGTGCCGGTTCCGGGTCGGTGGCAGGGGCGGGAGCTTGCGCGGTGGCGGCCAGGGTGGCCTTCGATGCCTCCAGCAGCTTGTCCACGGTCTCGCCCTCGATGCGCGTCATCAGCGGCTTGAACTTCTCGATCGAGCCCCCGACCAGCGGCGCGCGCGTGTCCCAGGCCAGGCTGTCCAGCTTGAGGAATGCCGCGGCGTCGGCCGCCAGGCGCGGCAGCACCGGGGCGAGGTAGACGATCAGGATGCGGAACAGGTCCAGGCCCTGGGTGGAGATGGCCTGGACCTCGGCTGCGCGTCCCTCCTGCTTCGCCAGCACCCAGGGCTGGGCCTCGTCGATGTACTGGTTGGCCTGGTCGGCCAGTGCCATGATGCGGCGCATGGCCTGGGCATATTCGCGGTTTTCGAACGCGGCCGCGATGGCCTCGCCCTCGGCCATGAAGGCCTCGTGCAGATCCGGGCGCGGCAGGTCGGCCGCGAGTTCGCCGTTGGAGCGCTTGGTGATGAAGCCGGCGCAGCGGCTGGCGATGTTGACCAGCTTGCCGACCAGATCCGAGTTCACGCGCTGGACGAAGTCATCCAGGTTGAGGTCGAGGTCGTCCACCCCGGCGCCCAGCTTGGCGGCGAGGTAGTAGCGCAGGGATTCCGGGTTCAGGTGGTCCAGGTAGTCGCGGGCGCGGATGAAGGTCCCGCGCGACTTGGACATCTTTTGCCCGTTGACGGTCAGGAAGCCGTGGCAGAACACCGCGCTGGGCGTGCGAAAGCCCGCGCCGTGCAGCATGGCCGGCCAGAACAGCGTATGGAAATACGCGATGTCCTTGCCGATGAAGTGATACAGCTCGGCGTCGGAGTCCGCGCCCCACCAGGCGTCGAAGTCCAGGCCCTGCTGCTCGGCATGGGCACGAAAGCTCGCCATGTAGCCGATGGGCGCGTCCAGCCAGACGTAGAAGTACTTGCCCGGAGCGTCGGGGATCTCGAAGCCGAAGTAGGGGGCGTCGCGCGAGATGTCCCAGTCGGTCAGGCCCGCATCGAACCACTCGTCCAGCTTGTTGCGGATGGCATCCTGCAGGCGGCCGGAGCCGGTCCACTCGCGCAGGAAGGCCTCGAAGTCGCCGAGTTTGAAGAAGTAGTGCTCGGACTGGCGCGATTCCGGACGGGCACCGCTGATGGCGGAGACCGCGTCTTTCAGGTCCAGCGGGCTGTAGGTCGCGCCGCAGGCCTCGCAGGAGTCGCCGTACTGGTCCTCGGCGCCGCATTTCGGGCAGGTGCCCTTGATGAAGCGATCCGGCAGGAACATCCCCGCCTCGGGATCAAAGGCCTGGTCGATGGTGCGGGTCTCGATGTGCCCGGCGTCGCGCAGCGCGGTGTAGATGTGGGCGGCCAGCTCGCGGTTTTCGTCCGAGTGGGTCGAGTGGTAGTGGTCGAAGCCGACCAGGAACTCGCCGAAGTCGGCCTCGTGTTCCTGCCGTACCCGCGCGATCAGCTCCTCGGGTTCGATGCCCTCGGCGCGGGCCTTCAGCATGATCGGGGTGCCGTGGGCGTCGTCCGCGCAGACGTAGATCACCTCGTGGCCGCGCGCACGCTGGAAGCGCACCCAGATGTCGGTCTGGATGTACTCGACCATGTGGCCCAGATGGATCGGGCCGTTGGCATAGGGCAGGGCGCTGGTGACGAGGATCTTGCGCGGGGTGTCGGTCATGTTCGGGGCCTTGGGGCTGGAGCCGGTTCGCGGGGTCGCTATTGTCCGGTCTGCCCGGCCCCTTGTCGAGGCGGCTCGGGGGCTTGTGTGGATTGTCCACAGAACCTGTGGATAAGTCTGTGGGAAACCCGGTGGCATTTGTCGCCAGCCCTTGCTGCACAAGGGTCTGTGACAAATTGGTTAAAAATCGACCAACCTTGCGAAGTATCTATAAAACAGCAGGTTATCGAGTATATGTCCAGTGAAGTGTATGCTTGTGACGCTATCTTGGGGGTTTCCGCCTGCTTGCACGGCGATTGTGCATAAAACATCCCTCGGAGGGCTTGACAGGAGCATGCACAGGCCCTCTCGCGTGCTGTCGAGCGCCAGACCGGCCGGCTGCTGCTACGGGCGAAAGTACAGGCGGACCGTGGTGCCATTGGCGTCCCGCTGTGTGGCCAGTAAAATCGCGCGGTCATCACCACTACCGGACGTCACGATAGCCATGGCCGAACTCTCCCGCGAGATGATCGAAAACGCCCTGAAGACCGTTCAGGACAAATACCTCGAACAGGACCTGGTCGCCGCCGGCGCAGTCCGCGATATCCGGGTGGATGGTGCCCGGGCGGTGATCGAGATCCAGATGGGATATTCCGCCGTGGGTTACCACGACGAACTGAGGGCGGCCATCCAGGGCGCGCTCGCCGGCGTGGCCGGGCTGGAATCCTCGGAGGTCACCATCGGGACCAAGGTCACCACCCATGCGGTGCAGAAGAGCCTGAAGCCGCTGGCCGGTATCAAGAACATCATCGCCGTCGCTTCCGGCAAGGGCGGTGTGGGCAAGTCGACTACTGCAGTGAACCTGGCCCTGGGCCTGGCCGCGGAAGGCGCGCAGGTTGGCATTCTCGATGCCGATATCTACGGCCCCAGCCAGCCGCGCATGCTGGGCATCAAGGACAAGCCGGAGTCCAAGGACGGCAAGTCCATGGAACCGCTGGAACGCCACGGTGTGCAGGCCATGTCCATCGGATTCCTGATCGACGAGGATACGCCGATGATCTGGCGTGGCCCGATGGTCACGCAGGCGCTGGAACAGCTGCTGAACGAGACCAACTGGAAGGATCTGGACTACCTGATCATTGACCTGCCGCCGGGCACCGGCGACATCCAGCTGACCCTGTCGCAGAAGATCCCGGTCTCCGGCGCGGTGATCGTGACCACCCCGCAGGACATCGCGCTGCTGGACGCGCGCAAGGGCCTGCGCATGTTCGAGAAGGTGGAAGTGCCAGTGCTGGGCATCATCGAGAACATGAGCATCCACATCTGCTCCAAGTGCGGCCATGAGGAGTTCATCTTCGGCCAGGGTGGTGCGGAGAACATGGCCGAGGAATACGGTGTCGATGTGCTTGGCGCCCTGCCGCTGGACATCCGCATCCGCGAGCAGGCGGATGGCGGTGAACCCACCGTGATCGCCGATCCGGATGGGCGCATTGCCGAGATTTACCGCGAGATCGCGCGCCGCACCGGCGCCAAACTGGCGGAGCAGTCCCGGGACTACAGCAGCAAGTTCCCCAACATCGTCATCCAGAACAACTAACCCGGCGCGCAGCCGACCAGGGACGGGGCAGATGAGCATCAAGTCGGACCGCTGGATCCGGGAGATGGCCGAGACCCGGGGCATGATCGAGCCCTTCGAGCCGGGTCAGGTCCGACAGCGCGAGGGTCACAGGATCGTCTCCTACGGCACGTCGAGCTACGGCTACGACGTGCGCTGTTCGGAGCACTTCAAGATCTTTACCAACATCAACTCCAGCATCGTGGACCCCAAGGGTTTCGATGAGGGCAGTTTTGTGGATGTGCACTCCGACGTCTGCATCATCCCGCCCAATTCGTTCGCGCTGGCGCATACCGTGGAGTTCTTCCGCATCCCGCGCGACGTGCTCACCATCTGTCTGGGCAAGTCGACCTACGCCCGCTGCGGCATCATCGTGAACGTGACCCCGCTGGAGCCCGAGTGGGAAGGCCACGTGACCCTGGAGTTCTCCAATACCACCCCGTTGCCGGCCAAGATCTACGCCAACGAGGGGGTGGCGCAGATGCTGTTCCTGCAGTCCGACGAGATCTGCGAGACCTCCTACAAGGACCGTGGTGGCAAGTACCAGGGGCAGCGCGGCGTCACCCTGCCACGCACCTGACACCCATCCCACCCTTCGGAGGACCGCCATGCGCATCGTGATCGCGCTGGGCGGAAATGCCCTGCTGCAACGTGGCGAGACGCCCTCGGCCGCGGCCCAGGAACGCAACGCACAACGGGCGGCGGCGGCCATCGCAGCCGTGGCCCGCGAACACGAGGTGGTGGTCACCCATGGCAATGGGCCCCAGGTGGGGCTGTTGGCGAACCAGGCGGAGTGCGATCGCATCGCCTGGCCACTGGATGTGGTCGGCGCCGAGAGCCACGGCATGATTGGCTACATCCTGGCGCGCGAGCTGCACAACGCGCTGGGACATGACCGCGTGGCGAGCCTGCTGACGCAGACCGAGATCGACCCGGAAGACCCGGCGTTTGCCGGTCCCGAGAAGTTCATTGGCCCCACCTGGAACGAGGCGCGTGCCCGCGCGCTGGCGCGCGAACGGGGCTGGACCATTGCCCCGGATGGTGATGGCTGGCGTCGGGTCGTGGCCTCGCCGGAGCCGCAGCGTCTGCTGGGCATGGAGGCGGTCTCGACCCTGGTCGCCAGCGGAGCCGTTGCGATCTGTGCCGGTGGCGGCGGGGTGCCCGTGATGCGCGGTGCCGACGGGCGCTTCCACGGCGTCGAGGCCGTGGTGGACAAGGACCTGACGGCGGCCCGGCTCGCCGAGCACCTGGCGGCCGACTGGCTGTTGCTGCTGACCGATGTCGATGGCGTCTACCTCGATTGGGGGATGCCCGGCGCGCAGCGGCTGAAGGCGCTGCTGGTAACCGCCGTGGACCCCGCGATGTATCCGGCCGGCTCCATGCGCCCCAAGATGGAGGCCGCGCGTCGCGCCGCGCAGGCGGGTATCCGTACCGGCATTGGCGCGCTGGAGGACGCCGCGGCCATCCTGGCCGGGCAGGCGGGGACGCGCATCCAGCCGCTGTGATTCTGCATCGGGTGTACCCTCGGCTTGCGTGCGAGCGCAGGAGCCTGCAGGCTTGTCGCCATCAGCAGCGATTCGAGAGCCGGTACGATGCGAGAGATTCAGCGCGCAGCCCCCATGGTAATCGGGCTTACGGCCGTGGGCCTGCTGGCCCTGGGGTGCGGCGGCGGTAATGTGGAGTCGCACGAGTCCGCGGAAGGCATGCAGGGGCTGGAGCAGGGTGGCATTACGCCGCAGGACATGAGCGGCGGGGACGAAGCGCGGCGTCCGCAGCATAGCGGTATGCCGGCTGCAGACGTCAAACGCACCACCGACTGAGACCGGCCTCGCCTCTGCCGCCAACCGCAGCCCCGCGCCGCAATGCCACGCCCGCTGCCGCGACGTTCTGCCCGGCGGCGGGGCACTCATGCCCGCCCCGGGCCTTTTATCCACTACCGCAAAATACCCCCTGCAGGGCGTCCGCCCGGACCGGGTGCGCCGGTGTTTATCCCATCCACCCCCCGATCCAGCGCGTGGCGCACGCCCGTGCGGCGTTCGATCACCACATGAGGTCGTCAGGGATAACGTAATCCTTGTAGGGGTCGTCCGGATCGGGCGCCGTGTCGGCCTCGGTCTCCGCCGGGATGACCAGAGGCCAGTCCGGGTCGCGCTCGCGGATGCGGTCCGCGGTTTCGCGCGGGATCACCCGGAAGCCCTTTTCCGGGCGTATATCCAGCCCGGCGATGGCGGCGCGGCCGTCGGCCAGGCGCTTCTGCAGATCGGCGGTAACCGGGATGTGACGGATCTGCCCGCCCTGCTGGAAGTGATAGTCCAGCGCGGCATCGCCGGTGGGGATCGGCGCCAGTTGGGTGGTGACCAGCTCCCGAATCTGGGCATGCCGGGCACGGCGCTCGGCGCGTTCCTGCTGCTCGCGATTCTTCTGCCGCGAGCGTTCGGCCTGTTCCGCGCGGCGGGCCTCGGCCACCCCGGGTTCGGCGGGTGCCTTCCGGTCCTTTTTCTTCGGGGTGTTGCCCTTGCGTGCCTTGTGCTTTTGCGCCTTGGCCTTGCGAACCTGTTTTTCGTCCACCAGCCCCGTTTTCAGGAGCTGGCTGCGCAGATCATCCGACATGAATCCAGCCGTGTGTGGTCAGTGTGCCGGCAGGATAGCCGGAATGCCCCCGCCATGCAGCCGTACCGCTTCAGGTAGGGCCCGCCGTGCGCAGACCATCGCGCAAACCTGCGCGAATCTCGATGGTGGGTAACTGCGGAAACAGTGTCTGCAGACGCCGCGTCTGATCGACCTTCGCAGGTGTTGCCGGCATCACCGTCGGGCGGGCCATATGCAGCAGGCGGCGTCCGGCCAGATGTTCGGCCTGCAGCTCCAGCTCCAGCAGGGCGCGATAAAGGGCGTGGCGTTCCGGGGTGCGCAGGGCCCGGCGCAGGGTGCGCACGCGAGCGGTTACGGTGGCCTGCCAGTGGCGTGCACTGGCGGCGAGCGCGTGCCACTGGCGGCTGGTCAGGGGGTATGGATACCACAGGGCGAACAGGGCCAGCATCACGTCCACGCCGTAGTCATCCTGCCAGCGCAGCAGGTGCTGGCGCGCCGCCGGCTCGTCCCAGAGCCGTTCCGCACAGGCGCGGAAGGCCGCAAAGTCCGCTGCCTCGGCCGATGTGGCCTCAGGCACTGCTCGCGGCAGAGGTGATGGTGACACCGGCACTGTTGCGCAGCCGATCCGGTTCCAGGATCTGGAGATCGCGGGTATGCAGGTTGATCACGCCCTGATTGCGCAACTGCGTGAACAGGCGGCTGATGGTCTCCTGGGTCAGGCCCAGGTGATTGGCGATATCCGCGCGCGACATGGGCAGGGAGAAATGGTGCGGCGCCAGGCCGCGTGCGCGATGGCGTTCCGACAGCGCGATCAGGAACGTGGCGAGGCGCTGTTCCGCGCTGCGCTGGCCGAGCAGCACATGCAGGTCTTCATCGTGCGCGAGTTCCTGGCTCATCACGCTCATCATGTGCTGGCGGAACGTGGGCAGGCGGCCGGCCAGTTCGTCCACATGCGAGTAGGGCACCGCGCAGACACTGGTCGATTCCAGTGCAACGGCACTGACCGGGTGCTTGCCGGAATGGATCGCATCCAGGCCCAGCAGATCGCCCGCCAGGGCAAAACCGGTGATCTGCTCGGTGCCGTCGTTGGACACCAGCACGGTCTTCAGCGCGCCGGTGCGAACCGCGTACAGCGCCTCGAACGGGGCACCCATGGCAAAAAGCGTCGTCCCCTTCGGCAGGGGGCGGCGCTGCTGAACAATCTCGTCGAGCTGCCAGAGCTCCTCCTGGGGCAGCCCGACCGGAAGGCAGAGCTGGCGCAGGGTGCAATGCTGGCACGCCTGTGTGGATCGTAACGTCATGCCCCAAAGGGTAGCCGGTTTGAACGCAGTTGGGGAAGCACCCCGCAACCTCCCGCTCATCCCCTGCCAGCCAGGGGGCACCCCGGAAACCGAGCAGCGCTGATCCGGGCTCTCGGCGGTGGGGCACAGGCCCGTAGTCGGGGCGATGCCCAACGCAGGAGAACCCGGCTCACCCCTGCGCAGCGGCCGGGAGGACATCCCAGGGACGGGGCAGGGGCGGCGCGCGAAAGCCCCGCTTCGGTCGATCCGACCCTGACGCACGGCGGGGATGCCCCACGCAGCGCGCCGCTACCCGTCACATGCGCCGCTGTGTTGTACCCGAACCCCCGCGGGAGCCGGCTCGCAGGCGAAGCCCCCGCCTTGTGCCAGATCCACCGCGGGCAGGGGCTTCGCCGCCAGGGCGGCTCCTACAAAACCATCCCAGCCCGCACGGCCCCCGTAGGAGCCTGCTCGCAGGCGAAGCTCCTGCCCGCGCCGGATCGGTCCGGTACGGGCGGGGGCTTCGAGTCACCTGGTCCTTCACGGCCAGGCCGCCGGCCTCATGCCGGCATTTGGGGTGCGGCCACGACTCGGTGATCCACGGGCCCGGAACGAAAAAGCCCCGGCACGAGGCCGGGGCTTGGGGAGGGGAAAATAAATCTGTCCCCTTTTTCTTTTTTCATGGACAAGGCCGCGGAGAACTCCGTGAGCACCCAGTCACTGATGCATAGCGAATCGGGGGCCTGTGCCGCCAGCCAATCTTGCATCTCTTCGGTACGGGGCTCGCGAGTGAGCGCCGCGACCAGGATGCTGGTGTCCAGATAGCGCATCAGTAGCGAGCATCGTCGCGGATGCGTCGCATGAAGGCCTCATCGGAACCGTGTTGCTGGGCATCCGTCACTGCGCGGAGCGCATTTGCATCAATCGGTTTTTTGGGTGCCGTGGCGCTGGAAAGGCGTACGACGGCCTTGCCTCGCTTGGTGATGAGGATGGATTCCCCTGCCGCAGCGCGTTCCGCCAGTTCGCTCAGGTGGGCTTTGGCGTTCGCCAGGCTAACCGTCGGCTCGGGCATTTCGCACTCTCCTGACCATGTAAATGGTCATATCATACCTTGGTTACAACTGTCGCGGAAATGGGTTTGCGCGAGGGGCCGGGGGTGCAGACGCGGGGCTTGCGGCGGCGAATCCGGCTTATATCCGCAAGTGGGTGTCCCGGCGGATGCCAGCGGTTACTGTCCGCCTCCGGATGCTCACTGCCGCAGAGCCGAGCATTAACGATTATTAGAAGTCGGGCTATGGTCCTTGAGCCAGTCCTTCAAAGCCGAGTCCATTCGGGTTTGCCAACCCTTTCCCGTGGCGCGGAATGCTTCCACGACGTCTGGCGACAGACGGATCGTGATGCGCTCTTTAGTCACAGGTAGGGGAGGGCGACCCACGCGACGCAGGGCTTTCGTCTCGTCTTCGGAAGGTTCCCGTGTCTCTGGATCGGCATCGATTCCGGCCTGAATGGACGATTCCTCGTCGGCGTCGTTCAAGACGACGCGCCGACCGCTACGTAGCGTTAGTGACTTCGACATAACGCGCAATCTCCCGGTTGTTCGCTTTGCGCAGGCTGATGATTCGCCGCAGGGACGACCGATCGGTGAATACGACGCAATACAAGCGTTCGCCCATCAAGGCGTACCCGAGCATTCGACGTTCGCCATAGTTTTTCCGTCGGTCGTCCATGGCGAGGAGCGTATCCCATTCGAGCCCGAGGGCATCGCCGAGTGAGACCCCGTGTTTCGTCAGGTTCGCAGCGTCCTTGTCTGCGTCAAACTCGATCTCCATAGAATTACTGTATGCACAGGAACTGGTGAATGCAATTGGCGGGTTGGGTCAGCCGCGGACCCTCGGGCAATCCCGGTCGTTGGCAAGCCATAACACGCCACGGCGAAAACACCGGGGTATGGCTAGTGGCCCTGCGGGGAAGGAGCGGACTGGGAATGCGTGCGGAGCCCGGCGCCAGTCGGTTGTGTCGCTGGTGTCGGCGAATCGGGCGTATGACGACAAAAAACCCCGGCGCTAGGCCGGGGTTTGGGGAGGGGAAAATAAATCTGTCCCCCTTTTTTACATTTCTCCTTTCTCCTCAGGCAGGGGCTTCGCCGCCAGGGCGGCTCCTACAAAACCATCCCGGCCCGCACGGCCCCCGTAGGAGCCTGCTTGCA
>NZ_KB907126.1:0-106659 GCF_000381825.1 Thioalkalivibrio sp. ALJT | reverse complement strand
CGAAGCCCCTGCCCGCGCCGGATCGGCCCGGTGCGGGCGGGGGCTTCGAGTCACCTGGTCCTTCACGGCCAGGCCGCCGGCCTCATGCCGGCATTTGGGGTGCGGCCACGACTCGGTGATCCACGGGTCCGGAACGAAAAAGCCCCGGCACGAGGCCGGGGCTTGGGGAGGGGAAAATCAATCTGTCCCCTTTTTCTTTTTCTTTTTGTCAAATGCCGGTGAGCAGGAAATCGCAAGCGGCGATGATGGTGTCTCGCTCGTGGGCAAGGCTGAAGACTTCGGCGCCAAGCGCATCGCGGGAAACCCCGGCCAGTTCAGCAGTCGACAGTACGACCGGTTGGCCCTCGATGGTGAAGGTCGGGTTTAGGATGCGGGCGGGGCGACCAAATGCTTCAGCGGAGACGAGCGGCGCGACCACCACCGTGTCCAGCTCGGAGAGCAGGTCGTTCTGAAGGACGAGCAGATAGGGTATCCAGCGCGCGGTTGCGGTGGCCGGGTTGCGATGTACCGCAAACTGCGCCATCAGAAGCGACGCATATGATCGCCAAAGCTGCCCTGTTTGGCTACGCGCTGGTTGTATTCTTCGAGGGCCTCCCGATTCTCGGTCAGCCATGCCTCGCGGCGGGCGTCGCGCACGGCACGCGCCAGCGATTCCTCGAACAGGCCCGAGAGATTGATGCCGAGTTCGCGCGCCTGGGCCAGAAGGTCTGTATTGACGCTAAGGTTGGTCGCCTTGCGCGGTGCGTCTGCCTTGTATGGGGTGGGGTTCATGTAGACCTCCTGATACCAAGGATATTCGTGTACATCTTATGCGCGGTGACTATGCGCATCAAGAATGGCTGGGCGTGTTCCGTGAGGTGCAATGGTCAAGAAGTGAGTCGTGCGCTGAGTTGTGTGCCGTATGACCCGCCGCGCCGACGTGGCCAACCCGCGAGGCGCCCCGGGATGCGGGTGGACGCAGTGGAACGCATCCTTCCCGCAGGGCGATCCCGGGGAGGGAGAATCAATCTGTCCCCATTTCTCCTTTCTCCTCAGGCAGGGGCTTCGCCGCCAGGGCGGCTCCTACAAAACCATCCCGGCCCGCACGGCCCCCGTAGGAGCCTGCTTGCAGGCGAAGCCCCTGCCCGCGCCGGATCGGCCCGGTGCGGGCGGGGGCTTCGAGTCACTTGGTCCTTCACGGCCAGGCCGCCGGCCTCATGCCGGCATTGGGGGGGCGGCCACGACTCGGTGATCCACGGGCCCGGAACGAAAAAGCCCCGGCACGAGGCCGGGGCTTGGGGAGGGGAAAATAAATCTGTCCCCTTTGGCGCCATGCTTGCTTAATCCCCCAATTCGTCTCGGCAGCTGCCTGGGGCCCAATTCGACGGTGTAGCTTCGCACAACCATTCGGTAATAGCGGTTTCGTCGCTGTTGAATACGGGACGCAGCGTGACCTGTGGCTGAGTGTCGCCAGGGAAGTTCCGTCCGGTTGCGACGATTTCGCCCGGATTATCTCCATCGGAACCGGCGACAACTAAAGTATCAACGTATTGGGTTGATTCAAAATCGTCTCCACCACATGTTTCATAAGAATCTCCGCCCGCTTGCTGGATTTCACTGACGCAGGTGCGTGCTGAACTAGCTGCAAGGACAATTTCGGAGACCTTCGCCCGATTCGTGTAGTCCTGATAAGCCGGCAGCGCAATCGCCGCCAAAATCCCGATGATCGCCACGACGATCATCAGTTCGATAAGCGTAAAGCCCTGTTGGGCGGTTTTCTTCTGCATGGTCATACTCCCTTCGTGTGATCTGAGCGGGGCCTTGGCCCGGCCGCCCCGTGGGCAGCTACTGGATGTGCGAGCAATACCCGTGCCAGATGTCCTATTACTTTTGGACAGGGCGTGATGGTGCGGTTTCGGGGTGGGTTGCGGTCGCGTGTCGTTGGGTGGTGATGACAAAGGTGACGAAAATGGTCACCCGGGGTGACGCGGGTGGTCGGTTGGGTTTGGGGGTTGTCACCGGTGCGATGCCGCCTCGTCGCAGCGGGGTGGATGACGCGATGGCGGGAGCTTCGCCTGCAAGCAGGTTTCTACGGGGGTGTGTGGGTTGGGGTGATGTTGTAGGGGCCGCCCTGGTGGCGAGGCTTCTGCCGGGGGTTGGTCTGGCGCGGGCGGGGGCTTCGCCTGCAAGCAGGCTCCTACGGGGGGTGTGGGCTGGGATGGTTTTGCAGGGGCCGCCCTGGTGGCGAAGCTCCTGCCCGCGCTTGATCTGGCACAAGGCGGGGGCTGCGCCTGCGAGCAGGCTCCTGCAGAGAGGGCGGGTCAGAGGCCGAGGACGGCGACGGCGACGCCGAAGTAGATGAGGATGCCGACGATGTCGATGACGGAGGTGATCAGCGGGGCGCTGGCCACGGCCGGGTCGAAACCGACGCGGGTGAGGGCGAACGGCAGGAACAGGCCGAACAGCGAGCCGAAGACGATTACGAAGAACATGCCCAGGGCGATCGCGTTGGCGACCTCGACGGTGCCCAGCCAGTTGCCGGAGACCCAGATGGCGGCGGCGAGGGTGACGCCCAGCGCGGTGGCGACCAGGACTTCCTTGCCGCCGAGGCGCCACCAGTCGCGTAGTTGTATGTCGTTCACTGCGAGCGATCGCACCACCAGGGTGGCGGCCTGGGCGCCGGCGTTGCCGCCGGAGGCGATGACCATGGGCAGGAAGAAGACGAGGGCGACAACGGCTTCGATCGCGGCCTCGTAGTGGGCGATGGCTACACCGGCGAAGATGTTGACCGCGACCAGGATCAGCAGCCAGCCGATGCGCTTGCGGTAGAGCAGGCTCATGCTGGCGTCGCGCAGGGAGAGCACCATGTCGCCGACGGCGGCCATGCGGTGGAAGTCTTCGGTGGTCTCGGCGCGCAGGACGTCCATCACGTCGTCCACGGTGATGATGCCGAGCAGGTGGCCGTTGTCGTCGACCACGGGGAGGACGTCGAGGTCGTAGTGGCCGATGCGGTGGGCGGCCTCTTCGCGGTCTTCTTCGGCGCCGATGCTGACGACATCGGTGTGCATGCGTTCATGCACCTGAAGGCTGGGGCGTGATAGCAGCAGTTCCTTCAGGCGCACCCAGCCCAGCAGTTCGCCTTCTGGCGTGGTCACGAAGATGGTGTTGACGGTTTCCGCGAGTTCGTGCTGTTCGCGCAGGTGGTCCATGGCCGCGGCGACAGACCAGTCCGGCTGCACGGTGGCGTATTCGGGCGTCATCAGGCGCCCGGCGCTTTCCTCGGGGAAGCCGAGCAGGGTTTCCAGGGCCTCCTGGTCGTCGTCCGGCAGGGTCTCCAGCAGGGATTCGGCGTGGTCGTCCTCGAGCCCTTCGATGACCGAGGCGGCATCGTCGTAGGAGAGTGCGGACATCAGCCGGCTGGCATGGTCTTCGTCGAGCGCGTGCAGTACGCGCGTCTGGTGATCGGGCTCCAGGTGGGCGTAGACATCGGCGCTGCAGGCGATGTCCAGGCGCCGGAAGAAATCCAGCATCCGCTCCTCGGGCAGGGCCTCCAGCGCGTCCGCGAGGTCGGCGCCGGCATGGGCGTCGCAGAGGCCCTCCAGGGCCTCGTTGGCGGGCTGCTCCAGCGCGGTCGTGAGCGTCTGCGGCAGGGTCTGGATGTCGTCGTCGGTCGGGCTCATGGTTTTCCTTTCCCTACGGCGTGGCCAGGCCGAGCAGCGCCACGGCCAGGGAGAAATAGATCATGATGCCGCCGAGGTCGGCGATGGCGGTGATCAGCGGCACGCTGGCGGTGGCCGGGTCCAGCTTCATGCGGTTGAGGATGAACGGCAGCAGCATGCCGACCATGCTGGCGAACGCGACGATCAGCGTCATTGCGATGGCGACCAGCAGGGCGATGTCGGCCCCGCCGCGCCAGAGGCCGAGGACCGATACCGCCAGTCCCATGGTCACGCCGATGCCGACGGCGACGCCGAGTTCCTTGCCCCACAGTCGCAGCCAGTCCCTGGATGTGACCTCGCCGGTGGCCAGGGCGCGCACCATCAGCGTGGCGCTCTGGGCGCCGGCGTTGCCGCCGGAGTCGACAATCAGGGGCAGGAAAAAGACCAGCACTACCAGGGCCTCGATGGCCTCTTCGTATTGCGAGATCATCAGCGCGCCGATGGTATTGAAGGCGACCAGTCCGAGTAGCCAGCCGACACGCTTGCGGTAAAGCAGGAAGGGGCTGGCATCCTGCGGTGAAAGTGGGAGGGTGCCGACCGCGCCGATCTTGTGGAAGTCCTCGGTGGATTCGGCCTCCAGCACGTCCATGACGTCGTCGACGGTGATGACCCCCAGCAGCTCGCCGGTCTCGCCGACCACCGGCAGGGTCTCGAGGTCGTAGTGCTGGATCTTGCGCGCGGCCTCGACGGCCGATTCGGACACGCCGATGGTAATGGGGTCGGCGTCGCTCAGCAGTTCGCGTACCGGGCGGTCCGACGCGGCCCGCAGGAAGTGGCGAATCGGGACCGCGGCCAGCAGCACGCGGTCCTGATCGACCACGAAGATCACGTTGTTCGAGTGTTCGTCCGCATTGCGGCGGATGAAGGCCAGCGCCCGTCTCAGCGACCAGTCGGGATCGACCGCGACCACATCCGGGGACATCACGCGACCGGCGGAGTCTTCCGGGTAGTTGAGCTGCTTGAGGGCGCGACGGATGGCGCGGAAGGGCAGCAGCCGCAGGTAAGCGCGCAGGGTCTCCGGGTCCAGCGTCTGCAGCAGGCCGGTCAGGTCGTCCGCGTCCATCTCGGAGAGGATGAAGCGGGCGTCGTCCCTCGGCGAGGCCTCCAGCAGTCGCATCTGGTGCGGGGTCTCGAGGTAGGAGAAGACATCCGCCTTGCGGCCGGGCTCCAGCAGGTTGAACACGACACCCAGGTCGTGTTCGCCCACCTCCATCAGTGCGTGCGCGATATCCTGCACGCGCATGTAGTCGAGCAGTTCCTGGATGTCGGTGCGCTCGTCCAGGCGCAGCAGTTCCTTCAGCTCGATGATGGATTGTTCCAGATGCGAATCCATGCCTTTCTCCCGGCGGTCATCGGCGGGGCTGGCGGCTGGATAAAGAGCCCTGCCAGTTGCCGCTCGGATGCGGTGTTTAGGGAAACACTGGGTCCGGTTTGGATCGGGCGGGGGCCCGGCCATTTCCGGCTCTTTTGATCAAAGAGGCCTGACGGAAAACGACCGGTTCGAGAACGGGCGCTTGCCGTTAGGCGCGGATAGATCGTCTGCGTGTTCGAGGTTTCAAGGCGCGTTCCCGAGTGTGAAGATGGTCGTTTATTCTAACGGATGCCAGCCCGCAATCAACCGCTTGGGCCGGATTCTGAAACATTCATCTATTGTTCATGGTCGGTTGAGGACTGGCTGTGCGCCGGCCTGCGAGGGCGGGGTTGTGTGCGGTTGTTTGCTTGCAGATGTCCGCCAGATGTCCCCACGTCGGCGTGCGGAACAGGGTGGTGTTGCAGGAGCCGCCCTGGCGGCGAAGCCCCTGCCGGGGTTGGTTCTGGCGGAGGCGGGGGCTTCGCCTGCAAGCAGGCTCCTGCGGGGGTGTGGGGGTTGGGGTGGTGATTGGGGTAGCGGCGGAGGTGGGTGTGATGGTGCAACGGGGTTCGGGGGTGGTGCTGTCGCTGGCGGGTCTGGGGTTTGGTTACCCGGGTGAGGGGCGGGTGCTGCAGGGTGTGGATCTCGATCTGGCTGCGGGCGAGCGTGTGGCGATCGTCGGGGAGAGTGGTTCGGGCAAGTCCACGCTGCTGCATCTGGCTGCGGGGCTGGAGCCGGCGGACGCGGGCACGGTCCGCCTGGCCGGGCAGGCGCTGGCGGGACTGGATGAGGCGGCGCGGACGCGGTTGCGGCGCGTGCAGGTGGGGATTGTGTTTCAGTCGTTTCATCTGATCCCGACGCTGACGGCGCTGGAGAACGTGATGCTGCCGCTGGAGCTGGCAACCGACCTGGGTGCCGCGCAGCGCCGCGAACGCGCGCGGGCGCAGCTGGCGGCCGTGGGTCTGGGGGCAAAGGAAGGGCGCGAGCCGGAGCAGCTTTCCGGTGGCGAGCAGCAGCGCGTGGCGATCGCGCGGGCGCTGGTGCATCGGCCGGCGCTGATCCTGGCGGATGAGCCGACGGGCAACCTGGACTCGCGCACCGGCGAGGCGGTGTTTGCCCTGTTGCTGGAGCAGGTGCGCGCGACCGGTTGCGCCCTGCTGCTGGTCACCCACAGCGACGCTCTGGCCGCGCGTCTGGACCGGGTGCTGCGCATGCAGGATGGCCAGCTTCAGGATCTTGCTGCAAGGGCCTCGGCGCGATGAGACCGCGCCGCGGGAATGACGCTGCAATGAGTCCGCTTGCCGTTGTGCTCAAAAGCGGGTGGACCGCCGCCCCGGGCCTGGCCCCGCAGGTTGCCGGGTCCGGAGGGACGTCCCGATTCCATCCGGAACGGGAGAGCAGTGCGAGGTCCCTCTGCGCGTCGCGCCTCGCCGCGGAAAACCCGGTGTATCAACGCGAGCCCGGGCATTGATGAGTCGATCTCTGGTCCATGCCTGGCTGCGCGACTGGCGCAGACGCCCGTTGCAGCGGTTGCTGACGCTGGTGGCGGTGGTGATTGCCGTGGCTGTGGTGCTGGCCGTGGATCTGGCCAACCAGTCGGCGCAGCAGGCGTTCGATCGCTCCATGGACGAGGTGGCGGGAACGGCGACCCACCAGATTCTGGGGCCGGCCGGGGGCTTTGCGGAGACGCATTACCGGGACCTGCGTCTGGCTGGCTGGCGTGCGACCGCGCCCATCGTGGAGGGGCCGGCGCGGCTGCCGGACGGGCGCACGATTTATGTGCTGGGGGTCGATCCCCTGGCCGAGGGCGCGTTCCGCGGGGTGGCCTCGGATATCGGGGATGCCCCGGTGCAGCGGCTGGTGACCGAGCCGGGGACGATCCTGCCGCCGCGGGGCTGGTGGGCAGATGCCGGGCGGGAGCACGAGGACCGTCTGATACTCGAGTCGGCCGCCGGGCGTTTTGCGGTGACGCTGCTGGACCGCGCGGCGGAGGGTGATGAGGCGGCGACGGATGTGGATGGCGAGGGCGCTTCGCTCTGGGTCACGGATATCGCGACCGCACAGACCCTGCTCGGCCGGCAGGGACGGCTGGATCGCATCGACGTGAGCCTGGATGACGCCGCGCTTGAAACCCTTGCGGAGCAGTTGCCCGATGGGCTGGAACTGGTGCCGGTTGCGGCGCGTGACCAGGCCTCGCGCGAGCTGGCGCAGGCCTTTCGCATCAACCTGACGGCGATGAGCCTGCTGGCGCTGTTGATCGCGGCCTTTCTGATCTACAACACCCAGACATTCGCCGTGCTGCGCCGCCGCGAGGTGCTCGCCAGCCTGCGTCTGGTCGGGGCCGGGCGGCGGGCGTTGTTCGGCGTGGTGATGCTGGAGGCCCTGCTGGTGGGGGTGATCGGCACGTTGCTGGGGGTATTGCTCGGGATCGGGCTGGCGCAGGTGCTGGTCGGGCAGGTGGCGCAGACGATGACGGACCATTTCTTTGTGGTGGCGGTCACCGAGGTGGCGCCGCGGCCGCTGGCGCTGCTGGCGGTGATCGCGCTGGGGGTTGGGCTGTCGCTGCTGGCGGCACTGGCGCCGGCCTGGGAGGCCGCGCGGGTGGCCAGCCCCGGCCGTCTTGGCCGCGGACGGCTGGAGCGGCGGGCGCGCCGGGGCCTGCTCGGGCTGGCCGTGGCGGCGCTCGTGTTGCTGGCGGCGGGTGGCGTGGTACTGCGGCTCGGGGCCGGTGGGCTGGTGGCCAGCTTTGTCGGGCTGTTTCTGCTGATTACCGGCTTTGTGTTGCTGTTGCCGCTGGTGCTGGCCGCGGCCCTGCGGGGGCTGGCACGGCTGGGGCGCGGGCAGACGCTGCCCCGTATCGGCGTCCGCAGCCTGGAGCGGAGCCTGTCGCGCAGTGCACCGGCTACCTCCGCGCTGACCCTGGCCCTGGCAGCGGCGATCAGCGTGTCGGTGATGGTGGGCAGCTTTCGCGACAGTGTGGAACAGTGGCTGGGGCAGGCATTGACCTCGGATGTGTACGTGGTGCCGGTGGCCCCGGCCGCGGCGCGCAGCGGGGCGCGCCTGCCGGCGGAGTGGGGGCAGGCCCTGGCCCGGATTGCCGCCGCGGAGTCGGTCAGCACCGGCTCCAGCCAGGACACGCCCAGTGATGTCGGGATGATCGAGCTCTATGTGGTGGCGCCGCATCCGGCCTGGCTGGACGATCTGCCGCTGCTGCGGGCGGAGGGGCCGACCGAGGCACTGGATCGGCGCCTGCGCGAGCGTGATGCGGTGCTGGTAACCGAGCCCTTTGCCGCCCATCACGATGTGGCCGTGGGGGATCGGCTGGAGATCCGCGTGGAGGATGGACGACGGGTATTCGAGGTGGCGGGGGTTTATCGCGACTATGGCAGTCCGCAGGGCACGGTGCTGATGCTGACCCAGCGGTTCTACGCGGGCACGCCCGGTGCCGAGGGGGTGGGCTCCTTTGGCCTGCGTCTGCCCGAGGGCGCGGATGCCGACGTGGCGATCGAGCGTCTGGAGGCCTGGCTGGCGGAGCGCGAGACGGCGGCCATGGTGACACGCCCCGGCGATATCGAGCAGGAATCCATGGCCATCTTTGACCGTACCTTTGCGATCACCCACCTGCTACGGGTGATCACGCTGCTGGTGGCGTTCATCGCGATCTTCGGGGCGTTGATGGCGCTGCAGATGGAACGCGCGCGCGAATTTGCGACGCTGCGCAGCCTTGGCCTGCTGCCCGGCGGGGTGCGCGGGCTGGTGGTGTTTCAGGGCGCGGTGCTGGGGGGCTTTGCGGCGCTGGCCGCGATCCCGCTGGGGCTGGGTATGGGCTGGATACTGATCGAGGTGATCAACCGCGAGGCCTTCGGCTGGGGGATGGACCTGCGTCTGCCCTGGGGCGAGGTGGGCGAGACCGTGCTGCTGGGGATCGGAGCGGCATTGCTGGCCTCGGCCATCCCGGCGTGGCGGATGGCGCGCATGCGGCTGGTGCCGGCGTTAAGGGAACAGCCGTGATGCGGTGGATTAATCCTTTAGGAGCCTGCTTGCAGGCGAATGTTTCGGGTCCGGATCAGACGCGGGCGGGGGCTTCGCCTGCGAGCAGGCTCCTGCGGGGGGTGGTGGTGGGTCTGGTGTTGTTGGTGGCGGCGTGTGGAGGCGCCGTTCCGCCGGAGACGGAGGATCCGGGGGGGGCCGGATTGCGGGTAGGCGAGGCCCTGGGCGGGGAGGTGACGGACGGATTCCGGCGCGCGGATGCGCCGCGGGCGTTCGAGTTTCCGCGTGATCACGGGCCGCACCCGGGGTTTCGCAACGAGTGGTGGTATGTGACCGGCAATCTCGACGGGCCGGAGGGCGAGCGGCTGGGGTTTCACATCACCTTCTTCCGCGTCGGGCTGGCGTCGGAGTTGGCGGGGGAGGCGCGCTGGCACGACTCGGCCTGGGCCAGCCCGGATATCTGGATGGCGCATACGGCGGTGATCGACCGCGAGGCCGGGCATCATGCCTCCGAGGAGCGCTTTGTGCGCGACGCGGCGGGGCTTGCGGGCGCCACCGAGCCGGTCGGCCGGATCTGGGTCGAGGACTGGGAGCTGGCAGGTCTCGATCAGGACCGCTGGATGCTGGACTTCAGCGTGAATGACTACCGGCTGCGGCTGGAGCTGGAGCCGCAACGGGCGCCGGTGTTGCAGGGCGAGGGCGGGCTGAGTCAGAAGGGGCCGGAGCCGGGCGATGCCTCGTATTATTACTCGGTCCCGCGGATTGCGGTGCGGGGCGAGATCGAGCGCGGTGCCCGCGGGCGTCTGCCGGTGACCGGCGCGGCCTGGATGGATCGCGAATGGAGCACCAGCGTGCTGGCCGAGGACCAGGTTGGCTGGGACTGGTTCGCCTTGCAGTTCGACGCTGGGCTGGACGTGATGTACTACGAGCTGCGGCGCCCGGACGGCACGCCGCATCCGCTGTCCAAGGGGCGCTGGATGCCGGCGGATGCCGATGACTGGCTGCTCGCGCACGATCAGGTGGAACTGGAACCCCGGCGCTGGGCGACGCAACCCTCCGGCCATCGTTATCCGGTGGAGTGGAACATGCGCATTGAACCGCCGGACGGCTCGGCCCCGCACGAATTCGTTGTCCGTGCCATCCGCGATGAACAGGAGATGGACACCATCATCCGGTACTGGGAGGGCGCCGTGGATATCCTCGATTCGCGTGGCGAGCCCATCGGGCGAGGTTTTGCGGAGTTGACCGGTTACGACGCCCGGTAGGCGGGGTGGTCCGGGTGGCGTTGATGCGTTTCGCGGCGCTCAACGCACCCTGCGGCCGGGGCTGTGAGAGCCCCGGCGGATGATGGATGGGCAGGATGTGACGAGCGGAGCGAATCGCATTGTTGGTGGACGCCATGTGGCCGGTAGGGGCCACCCCGGGTCCTCCCGGGGCTTACCAGTCCATTGGATCGCCGGGGTGGTCGAGCTCGAAGTCGTCCTGGAGGAGGGCGCGCAGGGCGCGTTCTTCCATCAGGCGTTCGAGGGTGCGGCGGGCGGCGTGGCGTGCCGGCCCGCGGTCGTTGACGAGCTGGGTGTCGAACAGGTTGGCGATCTCGTCGGCGCCTTCGGCCGCGTCGTCGATCGTCGGGTCCATGGTCGGGTCTCCTGACAAGCCGGCCGGGCCACCCCGGACTGCGGTTTCAGAAAAGCCTTATAAAGGGTTCGGGGCGCTGCGCAAGCAGAAAATTCTTATGGTTCCGTGTCCGTGTTTATGGCGTGCGGGCGCCGAACTCGGGCGGTTGCGGCTGGTCCATGATGCACGGGCGGTGGCGCTTTCTGCTGCCGCGTGAGCCAGTCGCGAGGGCCGAGCATGCTGATCCGTATTCGACGTCGTTCCGAGTGTTCCCGCAGTGAGGTGACACCCCGCGAGCTCTACGCCCGCAGGCGCGAGTTCCTGCGTGCCGGCATGGGGCTGGGGGCCGGCCTGGCGCTGGGGGGCTTCGGCCTGGCCGTGCCTGCGACGGCGGCCCTGCGCGGGCATACGCTGGAGTTCGAACCGAGCCCTTTCTCGACCGACGAGGCGAAGACCGCGTATGACGAGGTCACCAGCTACAACAATTTCTTCGAGATGGGCCCCGGCAAGAGCGATCCGAAGACCTATGCCGATCAGCTGAAGACCGACCCCTGGACGATCACCGTGGACGGGTTGTGTGACAACCCCGGCGAGTACGCGGTGGAGGATTTTATCAGCCCCTGGTCGCTGGAAGAGCGGATCTACCGCATGCGTTGCGTGGAGGGCTGGTCAATGGTGATCCCCTGGATCGGCTTCGAGCTCAACCGCATTATCGAGCAGGCAAAACCGCGCGGGGATGCGCGCTACGTGGCGTTCGAGGCCATCCACGACCCGGATAATCTGCGCGGGCAGCGGCCCCGACGCCGGGCCAGTTCCGGCGGCTTGCAGTGGCCGTATACCGAGGGTTTGCGCCTGGACGAGGCCATGCACCCGCTGACCATCCTGGCCGTGGGCCTCTATGACGAGGTGCTGCCCAACCAGAACGGGGCGCCGATCCGGCTGGTGGTGCCCTGGAAGTATGGTTTCAAGAGCATCAAGTCCATCCAGCATATCCGGTTCGTCGAGGACGAACCGCCGACGCTGTGGAACCAGGCGCAGCCGGATGAATACGGTTTCTACAGCAATGTGAATCCCAATGTGGATCATCCGCGCTGGTCGCAGCGTACCGAACGCCGGATCGGCGAGTTCCGGCGCCAGCGCACCGAGATGTTCAATGGTTACGAAGAAGAGGTTGCTTCGCTGTACGACGGCATGGATCTGCGCGAGTATTTTTGAGTCGGTGCTGGCTGAACCGGGGCGGATATGACGGGCTCGACACCCGGCGCGAGGCGGCTGTCACCACGAGCGATCTGGTGGGCGGTGTTGCTGGTGTCGCTGTTGCCGGCGGTCTGGATCGGTCTGCGCACCCTGGGCGCGTTCGGCGGGCTGGGCGTGAATCCGGTCGAGAAGCTGCTGGAGCTGTCCGGTACTCATGCGATGATCGCGCTCCTGGTGGCACTGGCGGTGACGCCTGTACGGCAGTGGACCGGGCTTGCCTGGATTGCCCGACTCCGGCGGATGCTGGGCCTGGTCGCGTTCGCGTACGTGACCGCGCATGCGCTGATCTGGCTGGGGGTGGACCTGTTTTTCGACTGGGAGCTGGTGTTCTACGACCTGACCGAGCGCCCGTTCGTAATGGTGGGGTTTGCGGCCTGGGTCATCCTGTTGCTACTGGCGCTGACCTCCACCGGTGCGGCGCAGCGCCGGTTGCGCAGGAAATGGATCTGGCTGCACCGCGGGGTGTACGTGGCCGGTGTGCTGGCGGTGCTGCATTTCCTGTGGCTGGCTCGTGCCGATTACGCCGAGGTGGCGCTGTACGCGGCCATCCTGACGCTCCTGCTGGGCTGGCGCATCGGTCACCGCTGGCATAACCGTCGCAGGGCCCATGCCCGTCGCCGCGCCTCTGCCTGATCGTCCCCGGTCAGAGGCCCGGGGTCACCACGCAATGCACGCAGAAGGCAGAACCGCTTCGCGAATCAGGTAGCAGGAAGGTGGGCAGGCTGGAAGGGCCGGGCGCGGGGGAGGCAAGGGCCCGGCTACCAGGCGACCCGGGCCGTTGCCGGAACTCCGGGTGTGCCCACCAGGACCTTGCGGACGTCCCGACGCCCTGTGGACCGGTTTTGCCCTTGCCTTACCCCGGGCGCTGGTCAGTGTTGAGGGTTATGAGGAACTCGAGCAGGGCCTTTTGCGCGTGCAGCCGGTTTTCGGCCTCGTCCCAGACGACGCTCTGCGGGCTTTCCAGTACATCGGTGGCAACTTCCTCCTCGCGATGGGCCGGGAGGCAGTGCATGAACAGCGCATCGTCATTGGCCAGACGCATCAGGTCGGCATCGACGAAAAAGCCGGTAAACGCACGGCGGCGGGCGCTCTTCTCCTGCTCCTGGCCCATGCTGGCCCAGACGTCGGTGACGACCAGGTCCGCGCCCGTGGCGGCGGCGCGGGCATCGCGGGTCAGTTCGAAGTGCTCGCGCGTGGTGTCGACGACGCCGGATTCCGGGTCGTAGCCCTCGGGGCAGGCGGCCACCAGCTGGAAGTCCAGCAGGCGCGCGGCGTACATGTAGCTGTGGCACATGTTGTTGCCGTCGCCGATCCAGGCGACGCGCTTGCCGCGGATGTCGCCGCGATGTTCGAAGTAGGTCTGCAGGTCGGCCAGGAGCTGGGCCGGGTGTTCGAAATCGGTCAGGCCGTTGATCACCGGGACCGAGGCGTGCTTGGCGAACAGCTCGATCTTCTCGTGTTCGTAGGTACGGATCATCACGCAGTCGACCATGCGGGAGAGTACGCGGGCGGTGTCCTCGATCGGTTCCCCGCGCCCCAGCTGGGTGTCGCGCGGGGACAGGAACAGGGCGTTGCCGCCCAGCTGCTGCATGCCCACCTCGAACGAGACCCGGGTGCGAGTGGAGGACTTCTCGAAGATCATGCCGAGGGTCTTGCCCCGCAGCAGATCGTCGTGGTGCTCGCCGGACTTGAGTTGCTGCTTGAGCTCGATCGCGCGCTGGATGAGGGCGCGGGTCTCGTCTCCGGAGAGATCGAGAAACGAGAGGTAGTGACGTGGGTTCATGCGGAGACCTCGTTCGCTTGGGGGGAGGCCAGAAAGTCCTCCACCAGGTCGGCCACGGTGGTGGCGATCTGCTCCACCTGGGCGTCGTCGATGATGAGCGGGGGCAACAGGCGGATCACCCGCTCGGCGGTTACGTTGAGGATCAGTCCCCGCTCCAGGGCGGCCAGCACCAGCGCGCCCGCGGGGCGGTCGAGCTCGACCCCGATCATCAGGCCGCGGCCGCGCACGGCGACGACGCCCGCATGGTCCGCGAGGCGGTCGCGCAGACGGTTGCGCAGGAGCTCGCCCTGGCGCGCGGCCTGTTCGCACAGCGCCTCGTCCTGCATCACGTCGAGCACGGCCAGTGCGGCCCGGCATACCAGCGGGTTGCCGCCGAAGGTGGTCCCGTGCGTGCCGGGGGTGAACAGGTCGCGGGCGGCGCCGGCAACCAGGTTGGCACCAATCGGGATGCCGTTGCCCAGGCCCTTGGCGAGGCTGATCACGTCCGGTGTAATGGCTTCGTGCTGGAACGCAAACCAGTGGCCGGTGCGGCCGATGCCGGCCTGGATCTCGTCCAGCATCAGCAGCCAGCCGGTGCGGTCGCACAGTTCGCGCAGCCGCCGCAGGTAGCCGGGCGGGGGCACATGAACCCCGCCCTCGCCGGTGACCGGTTCGACCAGAATGGCGACCACGTCAGGGTCGGTTGCCAGCGCCTCGACCGCATCGGCGTCCCCGTGCGGTACATGCACGAAACCGGAGACCAGGGGTTCGAAGCCGGCCTGGATCTTCGCGTTTCCGGTGGCGGACAGGGTGGCCATGGTGCGGCCATGGAAGCTGCCCTCCATCACCACGACCTTGGGCGCCGCGACACCGCGGGCGCGGCCATGCAGACGGGCGAGCTTGATCGCGGCTTCGTTCGCCTCCGCGCCGGAGTTGCAGAAGAAGGCGCGGTCCATGCCGGACAGCGCGCACAGGCGGCGTGCCAGTTGTTCCTGCAACGGGATGCGGTAGAGGTTGGAGGTATGCACCAGGGTACCGGCCTGGTCGCAGACGGCCTGCGCGACCTTGGGGTGGGCGTGCCCGAGGCCGCACACGGCGATGCCGGACAGGGCATCCAGGTAACGTTTGCCGTCGGTATCCCACAGCCAGGCACCTTCACCGCGCTCGAAGGCAACGGGCAGACGATTGTAGGTGTTTTGCAGGACGTCGCTCATGGGGTTCTCCGAAACCAAAGAGCCGGCGGAAGGCCGCCGGCTCGATGAAGGGCCCGGCCGCATCATGCGGCCAAAGGCGCCAAGTATATCGCCGCTTGCGGCGTTACTTCATCTGCTGGGCCACGAAGTCCCAGTTGACCACGGCCCAGAAGTTCTCGAGGTACTTCGGACGGGCATTGCGGTAGTCGATGTAGTAGGCGTGCTCCCAGACATCGCAGGTCAGCAGCGGGGTCTTGCCGTCGCGCAGCGGGTTGGCGGCGTTGGAGGTGTTCACGATCTCCAGCGAACCGTCGCCGTTCTGCACCAGCCAGGTCCAGCCGGAACCGAAGTTGGCGACTGCGGAGTCGTTGAACTTTTCCTTGAAGGCGTCGAACGAACCGAAGGCGCTGTTGATCGCGTCGGCCAGCTTGCCGCTCGGCTCGCCGCCGGCGTCCGGGCCCATGCAGTTGAAGTAGAAGGTGTGGTTCCAGACCTGGGCGCCGTTGTTGAAGATGCCGCCGGCCGGGGCGTTCTTGATGATGTCTTCCAGCGAGGCGTTTTCGAACTCGGAGCCCGGCAGCAGGCCGTTCAGCTTGGTCACGTAGGTCGCATGGTGCTTGTCGTGATGGAATTCCAGCGTCTCGGCGGAGATGTGCGGCTCCAGCGCGTTCTTGGCGTAGGGCAGTTCGGGCAGTTCGTAGGCCATGAAAGACTCCTTGAATGGTGTCGTGAGAAACTGGATGGACGGGACCCCGGGCGGAGACCGTCCTGTAGCGCGGTAACGATAGTCACGTTGCCCGGGCGATGCAATTCCCGATAATGCGACTTGGTTTTAAGGAGACGCCGAGTTTTGCCAGCGTTTCCCCGAATGAGACCCATGGCAGATACCGAAGACACACCCCGATCATCCGATGCAGCCACTCGAACCCCCACCCCGGTGAACTGGCGCGGGCGTATCGGGCTGATACTGGGCCCGGCGATCTTTGCACTGTTCCTGGTGGTCCCGCCGCCGGCGGCCTTTGACCCGGCGGCCTGGTCGGTGCTGGGTCTCACACTGTTCATGGCGACGTGGTGGATCAGCGAGGCATTGCCGCTGCCGGTGACGGCGCTCCTGCCGATCGCGGTCCTGCCGGTGCTCGACATCGTGCCCATGGACGCGGCCACCGCGCCGTACGCGAATCCGATCATTTTCCTGTTCATGGGTGGCTTCGCCATTGCCCTGGCCGTGCAGCGCTGGGATCTGCACCGGCGCATGGCGCTGGCGATCGTGGCGCGCGCCGGCAATCGCCTGCATGTGCTGGTGGGGGCCTTCATGCTGGCCACGGCGGGGTTGTCCATGTGGGTCAGCAATACCGCGACGGCAGCCCTGATGTTACCCATCGCGCTCTCGGTGCTGGGGCTGATCGAGCGCGGCGCTTCGCCACAGGGGCCGGACATGGAATCGCGACGCCCGGCTCTGGCGCTCCTGCTGGGCATCGCGTTCGCCGCGAACATCGGGGGTATGGCGACGATTATCGGTTCGCCGCCGAATGCGCTGACGGCCGCATACCTCGGGGATCGCCACGGGATGGAGATCGGGTTCCTGGAATGGATGACCCTGGGGTTGCCGCTGGCGGCGGTGCTGCTGGCCCTTGCGTGGTGGCTGCTGACTCGCTGGGTGTTTCCGGTGCACCGGGTGGAGTTGAAGGGTCTGCGCGCGCTGCTGGACGAACAGCGTGCGACCGTGGGGCGGTGGTCGCGCGCGGAGAAGCGGGTGGCCGCGGTGTTCGTACTGGTCGCCTCGGCCTGGCTGACACGGCCGCTGCTCGAGGGCTGGCTGCCGATCTCGCTGACCGATGCCGGCATCGCGATCCTGGGGGCCGGTTTGCTGTTCCTGGTCCCTTCGGGGTCGCGCGAACAGCGCCGGCTGCTGAGCTGGGACAACATGCGCGAGCTGCCCTGGGGCGTACTGCTGCTGGTAGGCGGGGGGTTGAGCCTGGGCGCGGCGATCGAATCCAGCGGGCTGGCGGAGCTGGCGGCCGATGCCCTGGTGATCGCCCAGGCCTGGCCGCTGCTCCTCATCATGGCCGGGGTGGTGGTCCTGACCATGACCCTGAGTCATGTGACGAGCAATACCGCGACAGCGGCTACGCTGTTGCCGCTGGTGACCGCGTTTGCGCTGAGCATGGATGTGCCCGTCCTGCTGCTGGCCCTGCCAGTGGCGTTTGCCGCGTCGGTGGCCTTCATGCTGCCGGTGGCGACGCCACCCAACGCGATCGTGTTCGCCAGCAACCGGCTGCGGGTGCTGGATATGGTGCGTGGCGGGGCATTGCTCTCGGTGCTGGCGCTGGTGCTGATCAGTCTGGTGGTGTTTGCCTTCGCCGAGGCGCTGCTGCTGTAGGGGCCTGATCGGATGGGTCCGGACGATGGTATCCCCGAAGGGCTTGTGGGACATGGGCGCCGGGCCTTGCCCTTCTGCGTGGCTTCGTGCGCTTCGTGGTGAAAAAGGCCCTTACCGTGCGGGAAAGAGTCGCTCGCCGTTTTCGAAGGCGATTGCGCGGGCGACGTCATCGGGCAGCTGCTGGAGCCAGGCGCGGGTCTCGTCCTTGAGGCGGGTGTACTGTTTCCAGCGATGGGCCGTGAAGGTGTCCACCCCGATCATGAAGCGGTCGGCGTGTTCCAGGAGCAGCTCGAACCAGTCGTCGTCGATGTTGCCGCCGGGGTTGATACGCGGATTGCGCATGGAGAGGTCCATGTTCATGCGCGGATGGCGTTCGAGGTAGTCGCGTACCAGCGGCGGGTAGGCGTAGCTGCCGGCATGGGCCCAGAGGATGCGCACCTCCGGGTGGGTGGCGTAGGCGTGGTCAATGACGGCCGGGTCGCCGTGGATCATGATGGTCAGGTCGCGTTCAACGGCCAGATCCAGCAGTTGTTCGAAGCCCGGGGCAAAACGGTCATCGGCCATAATGTGAAACTCCCCAAGCCCCTGCCAGCGTACCTCGGAGGTATCCAGCATGGTGGCGATGCGGTCGCCAAGGTCCTCGACATGCATCCAGTCCATCTTGCGGCCCAGCCGCTGGGAGACCTCCAGGAACGGGACCAGGCGCGTATCCGTGCCGGCCTGGAGGCGGCGCATCAATGCCGGGTCCGGCGTCATCATGATCGCGGAGCGAACCTCGTTGGAGGCGAGGGTGCGGGCTACGTCGGCGATGCCGAAGGTCTCGGTCACCGCCGGCCGGTAATGCAGGTGGGCATCGAAGATCGGCGTGGTCGCGCTGGCCGGCGCGAACGGCAGGGCAAGGAGCAGGCCGATTGTGGTGATCGCGGGACGCAGATGCGGGCGCATGAGGAAGACCCGGACCCGCGAGTGTCAGGAGCGCGGTGCGCTGTCGGGGGCGGCCGCTTCCGGTTGTTCCGGATCGAAGCGGCTGTGCAGGTAGTGGATGATGGCGTCGGATTCATACAGCCATTGCACCGAGCCGTCTTCTTCTTCCACCCGCAGGCAGGGGACCTGCAGCCGTCCGCCCTCGTTTTGCAGTTCCTCGCGCCAGGGACCGGCGGGCTGGGCATTACGCAGTTCGATATCCAGCGACAGCCGCTGCATCGCACGCCGTGCCTTGATGCAGAACGGGCAGGCCGGGAAGTGGTAGAGCGCCAGCGCCTGCGTCTGCTCGTCCACGCGGGCCTGATCGGCCGGATCGCGTTCGATCCCGCGCGGTCGCGACAGGCGTTCACCGATCAGCATGAACGGGGTGAGGATCAGGCGTACGCCACGGAAGAAGGTTCGGATCAGGGGTCGCATAACAAGAGCATGCCACAAGACCCCGCAGCCGTTACAGCACCCCGACGGTCTGAGTGTGAGTCATGCCGCATCAAGCGTGGCTTAAGGAAACGCCGATTTGATCGCACGTCCGCGCTCGAGTCGCTTTTGCGTGCGTTTAATGCGCGGTGACGGCCGTGCCGTCATTCTGCTACAGGTGAACCGCAACGCCGTTCTCGCGCCCGTTGCTGATCAAAAACGGGTGGCCGAGCCCCTGCTTTCAATGGCTTGTCGGGTTGGTGCCCCCCCGGTTTTTGGAGACAAACGTCCCGAGGCAAGGCGCGTGGTGCAGCGGGTAGGGGGCCTGGCAGGGCCTACCGGGGAGGGTTGCGTTGAAGGGCGGTGGTGTGTGGACGCGGGCGGGGGCTTCGCGGGCCAGCCCGCTCCTGCAGGGCGTTTGCCCGGTGCGCTTGCCGGGACCCGGGTGATCCTGGCCGATCCATGCTTCGCATCTTCCAGTCTCCCAGTGCATCGTCTTTGCCTTTGCCCCGGACCTTCTGAGTGCGCTTGGTGGTGAAAAAGGCCTTTCAATCCGTCCAGGGGGTGCCGAAGTCGAACTCCCGGGGGGTTGATTCCGGTGCGTCCAGTCGGGACGGGCGCAGGCGGATGATCGCGAAGTCCAGGGCCCGGTAGTCGTCGAGGCGCTCCGGGGCCAGCTCGGCGACCTCCACGAAATCGACGAAGGCCCCGGCCTCGATGCCGCGCCAGTCCGCGAAGGTGCCGCAGACGGCGACGTTGACGTCTTCGTCGCGCACCAGTGCCTCGACCTCGGCGTGCAGGCCGGGGTGCTGGCCGGCTTCGCCGCGGGTAAGGGTGAACTGTTCCGCGCCGTGGGCGACGATGGCGACCGGGAAATCCGGGTCGTCTTCGCGCAGCCGGGCGATGTTCGCGCGGATCTCGGGCAGCAGCGCGGCGAGTGCCGCGCGGTCATTCTCGATGATCTCGAAGACCACGCCGGCGGGGCGGTCGCTGCGCTCCAGCAGTTCGAGTACAGCGGCCGAGGGCTCTCGCTCGGCCGCTCCTGACGGGTTCGTGGTCAGCCCCGGGACTGCGGTCAGGATGCACAGGCAAAGGGCGAAGTGCCCCGCGGAGCGGGATGCAAACGGCTTGAGGAGGCTGTAGCTGCGCATGCCCCCATTGAAGCGGGCACCGGCCCGGGACGCAAACGACCGTGCCCCGGGGGCGACGGAACCTGGCTTAGTGGCGGTCCCCGGTGGCCTGTTCGGCCATCTGGTCGTAGCTGGTGTGGCGCACGTCCTTGCCCTTGACGAAGTAGACGACGTATTCGCAGATGTGGCGGGCGCGGTCGCCGATGCGTTCCAGGGAGCGCGTGGCCCAGATGATGTCCATCAGGCGCGGGACCGAATCCGGCGAGGCGGTCATCTGTTTCATCAGCTTCTGGGTGATGGTCTCGGACAGGCTGTCGATCTGGATATCAAGCTGCGCCACCCGGACCGCCTGATCGACATCCATGCGGGCAAAGGCGTCCAGTACGCCGCGGGTCATCTCGCGGGCGTGTTCGCCCATGCTGGCGATATCCGCCATCGGCGCGCTATTGCGGTCCTCGTCCAGCAGGTGCAGGCCCATTCGGCCGACGCGCTCGGCTTCGTCGCCCATGCGCTCCAGGTCGGTGATGGTCTTGATCACCGCGATCACGAGACGCAGGTCGGAGGCGGTGGGCTGGCGCCGGGCGAGGATGTGGGTGCATTCCTCGTCGATCTCGACTTCCTTGGCGTTGACCTGGTAGTCCGAGGTCATCACCTTTTCGGCGAGTTCGAGGTCACCTTCGACCATGGCGTGGATGGCGTCGGCAAGCTGCTGCTCCACCAGGCCGCCCATGGCCATCACCTGCTTGATGATGTCTTCCAGCTCGGCGTTGAACTGCTGCGAGATGTGCTGCTTGAAGAAACTCTTGTCCATGATCCGGACTCCTGATCCGAAATGGCCTAACCGAAGCGGCCGGTGATGTAGTCCTCGGTCTGCTTTTTCGCGGGCGAGGTGAACAGGGTGTCGGTGTCGGCGTATTCGATCAGTTCGCCCATGTACATGAAGGCGGTGTAGTCGGATACGCGCGCGGCCTGCTGCATGTTGTGGGTGACGATGACCAGCGTGTAGTCCTTCTTCAGCTCGATCATCAGCTCCTCGATCTTCAGCGTGGCCAGCGGGTCCAGCGCGGAGCAGGGCTCGTCCAGCAGCAGGACCTCGGGGTCGATCGCGATGGCGCGGGCGATCACCAGGCGCTGCTGCTGACCGCCGGACAGGCCGAAGGCGTTCTCGTGCAGGCGATCCTTGACCTCGTCCCACAGCGCGGCGCGCTTGAGCGACTTCTCCACCACCTCATCCAGGCGCCGCCGGTTGTTCACGCCCTGCAGGCGCAGACCGTAGGCGACGTTCTCGTAGATAGACTTCGGGAACGGATTCGGCTTCTGGAACACCATGCCGACGCGGCGGCGCAGCTCCGGCACGTCCACGGCCTTGTCGTAGATGTTTTCACCGTCCAGCCGGATCGTGCCTTCGATGCGGGCGGCATCGATCAAGTCGTTCATGCGGTTGAAGCAGCGCAGGAAGGTCGACTTGCCGCAGCCCGAGGGCCCGATGAACGCAGTGATGCGGTTTTTCGGGATGCGGATGTCGAGGCCCTTCAGGGCCTGGTCCTCGCCGTAGTACAGCTTCAGGTCCTCCGCGGTCAGGCAGATGTCCTCGCGATCCAGGTTCAGCCCACGGTGGGCCTGTGTGCTCTGGGCCACGTTGATGCTGTGGGTCTGGGAATCACTCATCTCGGGTACTCCATGGGAAACAGGGTTCGACGCATCAGTCGCTGTCGGCGCGGTACTTCTCGCGCAGGTAGTTGCGGATCGAGATCGCGGTCAGGTTGAGCACGATGATCAGCATCACCAGCACCAGGGCGGTGGCGTAGACCAGCGGGCGGCCGGCCTCGACGTTCGGGCTCTGGAAGCCGACGTCGAAGATGTGAAAGCCCAGGTGCATGAACGCGCGGTCCAGGTGCAGATAGGGGAAGTTGCCGTCCAGCGGCAGGGTCGGGGCCAGCTTGACCACGCCCACCAGCATCAGCGGGGCCACCTCGCCGGCGGCCCGGGCTACGGCCAGGATCAGGCCGGTCATCATCGCCGGGGCCGACAGCGGCACGATCAGGCGCCACAGGGTCTCGGCCTTGGTCGCGCCCAGTGCCAGCGAGCCGTGGCGGATGCTGGCGCCGATACGGGTCAGGCCCTCCTCGGTGGAGACGATCACCACCGGCAGGGTCAGCAGCGCGAGCGTCAGCGAGGCCCAGATGATCGCGGGCGAGCCGAAGGTCGGCGAGGGCAGGGCATCGCGGAAGAAGATCTGGTCGATGTTGCCGCCAATCAGGTAGACGAAGAAGCCGAGGCCGAACACCCCGAACACGATCGACGGCACGCCGGCAAGGTTGTTGACCGAGATGCGGATGGTGCGCACCAGCGGTCCCTGCTTCGCGTATTCGCGCAGGTAGATCGCGGCGAGCACGCCGAACGGGGTGACGACGATGGACATCAGGATGACCATCAGCACGGTGCCAAAGATTGCCGGCAGGATGCCGCCCTCGGTGTTGGCCTCGCGCGGGTAGCCGGTCATGAAGTCCCAGAAGCTGCCGACGTAGTGGCGCAGCTTGGCCGGCACGCTCATGTCGTTCGGCCACCAGGCATTGACGATGCGTGACAGCGGGATGGTCGAGTGCTCGCCGTCGGCGGTCTCCAGCACGATGGCAAAGCGGGCCAGTTCTTCGCGCAGGGCGTTGCGTTCGGCTTCGAGTTCGGCGTAGCGGGCGTCGAGTCCCTCGCGCTCGGCTTCCAGCTCTTCCTGGCGTTGGCCGCGTTCCTCCAGCGAAAGCTCGTCGGCCCGCTCCACGCCGCGCTGGGCGATGCGCAGGCGCTCGAGTTCGAAGTTGACCCGCCCAATCTCGATGCGCTCGATACGCTGGATCTGCTGGACCAGTTCGCGGGTCTGCGGCATGCGTTCCTCGAACGCGGTGCGCGCCGCGGCCCCCTCGGCGACGGTCTCCCCGTCCTCCTGGTACTCGCGGATGTAGCCGAAGAAATCGCCCCACTGCAGGCGCTCCAGCACCACTGCGTCGCGCGGGCGCTCCCACTCGGACATGAAGTCGGCCAGGTACCACTGGAAGTCGCGGCTGTCGAGGTCACGGTTGCCGCGCTTGATCAGGTGGCGGACCACGATGTCCTGACCTTCGGGAACGGTGAAACCGGCGTCGCGCATGGCCTGGGCGGTCATCGTCTCGGAGCGCTGCAGCTCGCCCATGATGCGCCGCGGCTCGGCGTCCTGCTCGGTCTGGTATTCGAACTCGATGACCTCGGAGGGCCAGAAGAACGAGAGGCCGTTGACGGCGATCATCAGGATCAGGCCGAAGACCATCACCAGCGAGGCCGCGACCGCGCCGGCATTCAGCCAGATCCACGGGGTGCCGGATTTGAACCAACGATTCATCGGGTATGCCTCACAGGGAGCTGTATTTCTGGCGCAGGCGCTGGCGCACGATCTCGGCGACCGTGTTCACCGCAAAGGTCAGCGCGAACAGGACCAGGGCGGCGAGGAACAGGATGCGGAAGTGACTGCTGCCGACCGCGGCCTCCGGCATCTCCACCGCGATGTTCGCGGAGAGCGTGCGCATGCCCTCGAAGATGTTGAAGTTGACCACCGGCGAGTTGCCTGTCGCCATCAGCACGATCATGGTCTCGCCCACCGCACGGCCGAAGCCAATCATCACCGCCGAGAAGATCCCGGGACTGGCGGTCAGCAGCACCACGCGCACCACCGTCTGCCACGGGGTCGCGCCCAGGGCCAGCGAGCCCTGGGTGAGGTGCCTGGGCACGTTGAAGACCGCGTCCTCGGAGATCGAGTAGATGGTCGGGATGACCGCGAAGCCCATCGCGATGCCGATCACGAGCGCGTTGCGCTGGTCGTAGGTGATGCCCTGATCGGTCAGCCACTGGCGGGCGTCGCCACCGAACATCCAGACCTCGATCAGCGGGCTCATGGAGACCGAGAACCAGCCGATGGCCAGGATCACCGGGATCAGGATCGCGGCCTCCCAGCCGGCGGGCACGAGGTTGCGCAGGTTCTCCGGCAGCACCCGTGTCCACAGGAACGCGGCGGCCAGCATCCCCAGCGGCACCAGGATCAGGATGCTGGCGACGGCCGGCAGGTTGGCCTCGATGAACGGGGCCAGCCACAGCCCGGCCAGGAAGCCGAGGATGACCGTCGGCAGCGCCTCCATCAGCTCGATCGAGGGCTTGGTGATGCTGCGCATGCGCCGCGACATGAAATAGGCGCTGTAGATCGCGCCCATGATCGCCAGCGGGGTGGCGAACAGCATGGCGTAGAACGCGGCCTTGATGGTGCCAATGGTCAGGGGTACCAGCGAGAATTTCGGCTCGAACTCGTCCGTGGCCGAGGACGACTGCCAGACGTAGTCACCACCGGAACGGCCTTCGTACCAGACCTTCTGCCACAGTACGTGGAAGGAGACCTCCGGGTGCGGGTTGGAGAGGTCCTGCAGGTGCCAGGTCTCGTCGTCGTCGATGCCGATCAGCAGGCGGTTGCGCGGGTCGACATACACCCGGTGCAGCGGCTGGTCGGTGATCTGGCGTTCGATCAGGGTCCGTTGAGAGGTGGAATAGTGGATCTTGACCTCGCCCTGATCGTCGGCAGTCAGGAAGCCCTTGCGGATGTACTCCGGCTGGGTATTGCGGATCGGGCCGGCGTGCGACGGGAATTCGCGCACGCGGGTGATGCGGTTCACGTTGGCGTCGTCGCGCACCAGCATGTACTGCGCGACCGTGCCGTCGGAGCCCCCGACGATGATGGACACCGTACCCAGCAGGTACTCCAGCGAGGTGACCTCGGCCGCGTCGCCGCGGATTACGCGCTTGCTGTCGACCAGGCTGGCGCGCGCCGGGTTGTTGATGTCGAAGAAGTGCAGCTGCCCTTGATCGTCGCCGACCAGCATGTGGCGACCGGTGATGTCCAGCAGGATGCGGGTCGGCGTGGCACCGTCCGGGAGCGAGGGGAGATCGAAGGCCGAGCGGCGGACCTCGGTCTCGCCGGTCATCATCGAGGTGCGCTCCTCGAAGCGCACCAGCTTGAGATCGCCGTCTTCCGTTGCGGCGGCTATACGGATGCCGCTGGAGCCGCGTTGCACTCCGACGACCGAGATGGCACGGCCGTCATGATCGACGTCCAGCAGTGCCGAGTCCTCGTCGCCTAGCGGGTAGACCAGGCCGGGGTCGTACAGGCGGCCCTCGGGGCTGAAACGTTCGTTGTATTCGTACTGGATGGCCAGCACCTGGCCGTTGTCGAGGCCTGCAGCCACCAGACGCGTGCGCGGCTCGGCGGCGCTGAAGCTCGTGACCTGTACGCCCTCCGGGATTGGCAGCGCCTCTTCCTTGACGATCTCGCCGCTGTAGGGGCGGAAGAACAGGGCGCGGCGGTCCTCGGTCAGGCGTACCGCCATCTCGCGGTGGCGGTTCACGGCCAGGTGAATCGTCTGCGTGTCGGTGCCGCCAGGGGCCGCGTATTCGGTGCGCGGTTCCAGTGTGGCCCCCTGGAACATGGGCAGCGTCTCGCTGGCCAGGTACACGAACATCAGGGTCAGCGCGCCGATCACGGCCACACCGAAAAAGCCGATGGTGTAGCGGGCGGTTTGATCCTTGGCGCGGCGCCAGCGCTGGAAGCGACCGAGGGTCGTGGTTGCGGTGAGGCTGGACATTCAGGGTCCCCTGATGCGACAGGTGTAGGGTGAAACTGGCGGGAATGCTACGGCTGGTTCATGACAGAAACGTGACAGCCATGTGACGGAGTTTTGAACGCTGTACCGCGAATGGAGCAGGACAAAGTTATGGAGCGGACACAAAAAAACCGGGCCCCGTGAGGGACCCGGTTCGAGCCATCCGGAGATGGCCGGCAAGAGACCCGGGATTATTCCAGGCCGAGGTTCTTGCGCTCGCGTTCGGCCACGGCGGCCGGTAGCGGGATGAACCCGTCACGCACCACGACTTCCTGGCCTTCCTGCGACAGCACCATCTTCAGGAACTCGCCCGCACGTGGGGTCAGGCCGTCTTCCGGGTGCTTGTTCACCATCACGTAGAGGAAACGGGCCAGCGGGTAGTCACCGGTGGAGGCATTGTCGGCGTTGGGCTCGAAGTACTCGCCTTCGTTCTGACCCAGCGGGACGGCTCGCACGCCGGAGGTCATGTAGCCGATGCCGGAGTAGCCGATGCCGTTCAGGGACTCGGACACACCCTGGACCACCGAGGCGGAGCCAGGCTGTTCGTTGACCGAATCCTTGAAGTCGCCGTCGCACAGGGCGTGCTGGCGGAAGAAGCCATAGGTACCGGAGACTGCGTTACGGCTGTAGAGCGTGATGTCGCGGTTGTCCCAGGAACCATCCAGACCGACCTGGCCCCAGCGGGTGATGTCCTCGGCGCCACCGCAGCGGCGGGTGGAGGAGAAGATCGCATCGGTCTGCTCGAGGGTCAGGCCCTCGATCGGGTTGTCGCGGTTCACGTACACGGCGATGGTGTCGATCGCGACCGGAACGGCGGTCATCTCGTAACCGTGGCGCTCTTCGAACTCGGCGTGCTCGCTGTCACGCGGCATGCGCGACATCGGGCCGAAGTCGGCGGTGCCTTCGGTCAGGGCCGGCGGCGCGGTGGAGGTGCCGGCACCCTGGATCTGCACGTTGATGTTCGGGTAGAAGTTCTGGAACTCCTCGGCCCACAGCGTCATCAGGTTGTTCAGGGTGTCGGAGCCGATGCTCGACAGGTTGCCGGAAATGCCGGAGACCGACTCGTAGGCCGGGATGTTGGGATCGACATCGGCCATCGCCGGGGTGATGGCGAGGGCGGCGGCCGCGGCTGCGAGAATGGTGCGCTTGAACAGCATGGGTGTACTCCCTGGTGCTTGCTTTGAGTTCGGATCGGGGCCGTTGTGCTGGCTCCTTGTGGCCGAATTATCGGGAGCGGCGCTTGCAGTTCCGTGACGTCAACATGACAGGAATGTGACACGTGCCGTCGTTTGCTCCGCGCGGGTACGGGATGGATGGCGTTGCGGTGACGACGCGGGTGATGACCGCAGCCTGGCGGCAGGGGCGGCGGTTGCGCAGGGGGCTATTCGGCGTGCGCGGCGGGCAACCGGGCCGGGCGCGTGCGGGTGAGGGGAAACAGACAGGTGAAGCGGCTGCCGCGACCGACTTCGCTCTCGATGGACAGGTGCCCATCGTGGCGGGCGAGCACATGCTTGACGATCGCCAGGCCAAGACCGGTGCCGCCGCGTGACTGGGTGCGACCCGCATCGACCCGGTAGAAGCGCTCGGTCAGGCGGTTCAGGTGGTGGCTGGCAATGCCGGGCCCGCTGTCCGCGATGCTCAGGCGTGCGCCGTCGGGATCGGCCTGCCAGCGCAGGGTGACCCGGGTCCCGCCGGGGGTGTATTTCACCGCGTTGAACAGCAGGTTCGCGCAGGCCGAGCGCAGTTCGTCCGGATTGCCGCAGAACTCCAGGGCGGGATCGGCGTCCAGCACGAATTGATGCCCCTCAGTACCGGACAGCACGCGTGCCTCCTCGGTCAGCTTCTGGAGCATGAGAAAGGGGTTGAACCAGTCCTGGGGGCCGGTGGTTTCGCCGGTCTCAAGGCGTGACAGCAGGAGCAGGTCGTCCACCAGCAGCTTCATGCGCTCGGATTGTTCGCGCAGCATTTGTACGGGGCGCGCGAGCTCGGGCTGTGTGTGCAGTTCTTCCTCCAGTGTCTCGGTGACGCCGTAGAGTACGGTCAGAGGCGTGCGCAGTTCGTGCGAGACATTGGCGATGAAGTCTCGCCGCATGACCTCGAGGCGATGCAGGTGGGTGGTGTCGCGGGCCAGCAACAGGTACTGAGCATCGCCATACGGCAGCATGCGCAGCTCGAGCTGGCGCTCGTCGTCCAGCGGGGAGGGGACTGTGACGCGCGCCAGCGATTCGCGGGCGCGTTCCATGAACTGCAGGAACTCCGGGTGGCGCAGCAGATGGGTGATGCGCTGGCCCTCGTCGCGAGGCCATTCGAGCCCCAGCAGCTGGCAGGCCATGGTGTTGACCCACTCGATGCGCAGGTCGTCATTCAGGATCACCACGGCGTCGGGCATGGCGCGGGCGGAATCGCGGTAGCGTTCGAGGAGCTGGCGCATCCGGTGCACGCGCAGCTCGTGGCGCTTGCGGCGGCGATGGAGCTGGTCGAAGATCACGCCCCAGAGCCCGCGCACGTCAGGCGGTTCCGCGCGGCCGCCGCGGCGCAGCCAGGTCTCCAGCCAAAACAGGTTGGCGATGTTCCAGGCCAGGGCGGCACCCAGCAGGAAGGCGACGGTCGGCCAGAACTGGCCGGTCGCCCAGCCGAGGGTCAGGATCGGCAGCGCGATCAGCAGGCTGGTAATGAGAATATCGGGCCAGGTATTGCGGGGCTGCACGGGGACCGCCGGGACTCAGGGACACAGCACAGAGTGTACAAACAACGGCCGGCGCTTACGGCATCTGCGAGAATCGGTATCCGGAACCGCGCACGGTCTGCACCAGGTGGTCGTGGCCGGTGTCGGCCAGTGCCTTGCGCAGTCGCCGAATGTGGACGTCCACGGTGCGTTCCTCCACGTACACATTCGTGCCCCAGACCTTGTCCAGCAACTGACCGCGACTGAACACGCGGTCCTGGTGGGTCATGAAGAAATGCAGCAGGTTGTATTCGGTCGGGCCCATGCTGATGGCCTGGCCATTGCCGGAGATGCGGTGGGATATCGGGTCCAGGAGCAGACCCTCGATCTCGATTGGCTCCTCGCTGGTGGTCGGGGAGGTACGTCGCAGTACCGCCTTCATGCGCGCGACCAGCTCGCGCGGTGAAAACGGTTTGGTGACGTAGTCGTCGGCGCCTACATCCAGGCCGCGGATGCGGTCTTCCTCTTCGCCCCGCGCCGTCAGCATGATCAGCGGGATATCCTTGGTTACGGGGCTCGTCTTCAGCGTGCGTGCCCAGTCGATGCCGCTGGTGTCGGGCAGCATCCAGTCCAGCAGGATCAGGTCCGGCGGGTCTTCCAGCAGCAGTGATTTGGCGGTGTGCACGTCGCCGGCCTCGCGCAGATCGTAGCCCGCCTTCTGGAATGGCAGCTGCAGCATCTCGCGGATTGCGGAGTCGTCTTCGACCAGCAGTATTCGAGTGGCCATGGCCCTGTCTCGTGATTGCCTGGCAGGCATTAGATAACAGCCATGTTACAGCCATGTGAACATGGGTCCGGCCGGATGGGTCTGCCGTACCTGCTTGCTGTTGGGTCTGGTTCAGGAGGCCGTGGTGCGGGAGTGGTCCGCATCCAGGACGAAGTGCTCGTTGCCGTGCAGGAAGATCATGCCGGCGTGATGGGGCGAATGCGCGAGCTGTTGACGGATGGCACGTTCGTGACCGGGCTTGCAGTGGGTGATCGCAATCCTGGGGCGATGTTTCAACAGTGCGAGGTCCTCGCGCAGGTGTTGCGGCGTGTAGTGTTTGGCCAGGTCGGCCATGCCCTTCATTTCGTCCGGCAGGCCGGTCTCGATCATCAGCAGGTCCAGATTGGGCAATGCGTTCAGGGCCGGCCACAGCTGCCGCGAGGAGGTCGTGTCGCCGCTGAAGGCGAATGCGGCGCCATCGCGATGGCTGACGCTGTAGCCCACGGCCGGCACTGTGTGCCGGGCGGGCAGTACGCGCAGCACGCGGTGACCCAGATGGATGGTCTGCTCCGGTTGCACCGGTTCCAGTCGGATCAGGGGCTGATCGGGTCGCGGCAGGCAGGTGAAGTCCGGCCAGATGACCCAGTTGAACACATGTTCGCAAAGGGCCTGCAGGGTGGCCGGGAGCCCGTGGACATGAATGGGCGCGGCGTCCGGGTGGTAAACCATGTCGGCCAGCATGGGCAGGAACGCGATGTGATCCAGGTGCGAATGCGTCAGGAAGACATGACGAATGCGCCGCAATTGCTCCAGCCGCAGGTCGCCGACGCCGCTGCCGGCGTCGATGAGGATGTCGTCGTCGATGAGGATGGACGTGGTGCGGCGACCGGGACCAATGCCGCCGCTGGCTCCGAGGATGCGGACCGACAGGCTCATTGCGAGCAGGCAACGGCTGCGGGATCGCGCCGGTGCGAGTGCCGGAGGCCGGTCGCCCGCGGGGGCTGTGGGTGGGTGACGGACATGACCCAATGCTAGACCGGCTCGGGCCCCGGTTCCGTGACGCGGCGCGCGAAAAGTGATCGTCAGCGCTCTCCGCGGGCGCGGCCCGGCGGCGCCATTCGGTGGTGGTGACGATGATGGGTTGGGTGCGGGGCTTCCCGCGACCTCTCGGAGTTGCTAGAATGCGCGCCATCTGAAAGGGGCGGTAGCTCAGCTGGGAGAGCGTCGCGTTCGCAATGCGAAGGTCGGGAGTTCGATCCTCCTCCGCTCCACCAGGATTCCAGAAAAAGGCCTGCTTTTGCAGGCCTTTTTTATTTTCAGGCGCCGTGTTCCTCGTGACTGGCCGCCGGTGCTGCAGTGGTTTGCCGCAGTCGGGTGGCGAGTTCGTCTGCCGGTACCGGCCGGCTGCAGAGGTAGCCCTGCCAGGCATCACAGGCGTGTGCGGCCAGGAATGCGCGCTGTGCCTCGGTCTCCACGCCTTCGGCCAGTACGTTTAGTCCCAGGTTGTGGGCCATGTTGATGATGGTGATGGTGAGTTCGGCATCGTTCCGATCCGCGGGCAGTGCGCCTACGAAGGTCCGGTCAATCTTGAGTGTGTCGATCGCGAACTCCTTGAGGTAGGCGAGGGAGGAATAGCCGGTGCCGAAGTCGTCGATCGCCAGCGCCACGCCCAGGTGCTTGATCTGCTGCAGGGTGTCCTGGGCGGTGTCGGCATGCTGCATCAGTGCGCTTTCGGTGATCTCCAGCATCAGGCGATAGGGCGGCAGGGATGATTCCTGCAGTACCTCGCGGAGCTCGTACAGCAGCCCCGGGTCCGCAATCTGGCGCGTTGACAGGTTGACCGACATGGTCAGCGGCGGGAGCCCGTCGCGATCCCATGCCACCGCCTGTTGGCAGGCCTCGTGCAGTACGTAAATGCCCAGGTCGGCGATCAGTCCGGTCTCCTCGGCCACCGGGATGAAGGCAGCGGGCGAGATCAGTCCGCGCTCCGGGTCGCGCCAGCGGATCAGGGCCTCGACCCCGGTAATGCGCCCGCTGACTGTTGCCACCTGGGGCTGATAGAACACCTCCAGTTCCCGATTGGCGATCGCCCGACGCAGCCGGTTTTCGGTCTCCAGGCGTTGATTGGCCGCGTGGGTCATGGAGCGGGTGTAGAACCGAAAGGTGTTGCGCCCGGCATCCTTGGCCTCGTACATCGCGGCATCCGCCTGGGTGATGAGCTCCGCCGCCGAGGAAGCGTGGTCGGGAAACAGGGCGATCCCGATACTCGCCCCCACCTGCAGATCGCGCCAGCCGCCCACGGCGAACGGCTCGGCGATCAGTTCCAGCAGCTCACGGGTGCGGTTTTCGATTGCGGGTTGTGCGTCGGCATCGTCAAGTACCGCAATGAACTCGTCGCCGCCGATGCGGGCGACCACGCGTGCCTCGAAGCGTGCCTTCAGGCGTTCGCCGAGGATCTGCAACAGGTCATCACCGACGGCGTGACCGAGGCTGTCGTTGATGGTCTTGAAACGGTCGAGGTCCACAAACAGGACGGCGACCCGGCTGCGCTCACGGCTCGCCTGTTCCATGGCCGCGCTCAGTTGCGCCACCAGCAGGAGACGATTGGGCAGCCCGGTCAGCGGGTCATGCTCGGCCTGGTAGGCCAGGTCCGCCTTGTGGGCGCGCAGGCGTGACTCGGCGTCGCGGCGTTGTACCACCTCCCGTTGCAGGCGCTGGTTGAGACGTCGGTAATGCAGCAGGGCGAATCCAGTCAGCAGCAGCAGCCCGGCAAGTGCCGCGAACAGGATCTCCGGGTAGGTCTCCCACAGGGTCCGCAGATCCATGGTGGCCCCGCGATCGTACGGGGGCCGGCCCAGCGTCTCCAGCAGACTGTGGACGGTGCCATAGGACAGAGGTGCGGACCAGCCGTGATAACCGCCGTCCCGGGCCGCCGGTTCGTCGGGTGTCATGCTCAGCAACGCGATGGTGACGGCCTCGGCGATCGCGTCCGGGGTGTGTTCCATGCGCGAGAAGGGCCACTCGGGATACAGCCGGGTGCTGTGGGCCAATGGAAAGTCCGCGTGTTCGCGGGGCGCGAGAACGCGCAGGGCGCCGGGCTCGATGACCCCTTCACGTTTCAGCTCCTCGAATATGCCCGTGCGTACCAGGCCGGCATCGGCTTCGCCGGCCAGCAGGCGGTCGATCACGTTGCGGTGGGGCATGCCGGTGAATGTCACCGCGGCCAGATCCCTGAACGGATCAAGCCCCGCCTGCTCGAGTGTATGTGCTCCGGCTAGCCAGCCACCAAAAGAGTCCTCTTGCACGGCCAGCAGGCGCTGGCCCCGCAGATCGGTCAGGTCCTGGAGGTCCTCGCGTCCGGCGGGCACCAGAATGGTGCCCCCGAATTCGCGAATGGGCTGTCCCTCTGCCCAGGTGATCAGGGTGCTCAGGCGGGTAATGCCCTGTTCCGCTTCCAGGCGGACGTAGTGGCCGGTGTTGGTCAGTACGAAGTCGACATCGGCCGCCTGGACGGCACGGCCGAGGTCGGTGAAATCCAGCGCCCGGATGCGGAATTCGGCAGATGCGATCCGGTCGCTCAGGTAATCCGCAGTCGCCTGCCACTGAGCCTGGGTGCTGTCGAGATCGCGAAAGGCCAGCACGGCGATGGTGTACGTCGTGACCGGGGCATCGGTTTGTTTGCCGGGCGCGTCGTCGCCAGGTGCGGCCGCGCCTGTCAGTGGAGAACCGAACAGCACCAGGAACCAGATCATGAAAATACGGGTGTGCATCGGCAAGAGCCTACTACGAAGGGCTTTGCCGCACACGCCCGCACGGGGCGGAACAAGCGACCCGTGCGGGCCCGTTACACGGGGCTGTCTGGCCTGTGATTACCAGCTCTTGTACGGCAGGAATTTACCGTTCCAGATGATCTTGACGCGATCGCCCTTGGGGTCCTCGACCTTGTCGATGTCCATGGTGAAGTCGATCGCGCTCATGATGCCGTCGCCGAACTTCTCGTGGATCAGGGCCTTCATGGTGTCGCCGTAGACGTTGATGGCCTCGTAGAAGCGGTAGAGCACCGGGTCGGTCGGGATGGTCTTGTCCCAGTCCTTGTGCGGGAAGACCTGCAGGGCCTGCGAGACCTCCGGACCGAGGCCGAGGAAACTGGCGAGCTTGTCGGCCTGGTCGCTCTCCAGGTGGTTCATGCCGTAGCAGGCGGAGGTCACGTAGACCTCGTGCAGCCCGGTGGCCTCGGCGATCGCGGCCCAGGTGGTGCCGCGGTTCTCTTTCGCCTCGAGGATAGTGGTGGTCATGGCGCTCTTGCTGAGACTCATCGTGTGCTCCTTGAAGGGGACAGTGGGGAAGGGTTCAGACCGCACGGACCATGCGCGGGCCGGGTTCGGGGTTGGTCTCGGGCTGGGCCGGGTTGAAGATGCGTGGGCGGTGGCGCGGGTCGTCGCCGCGAGCGGCCGCCTCCTGCGCCTTCGCGGACATCGCCTTGGCGCCGTCGACGAGGAAGTCGACCAGGTGGTTGCGGATCGGGTAGTAAGCCGCCTCCTGATGCAGGGTGGCCCGTTTCCGTGGGCGCGGAATGTCGATCTTGACCGACTCGGCCACCTGGGCATGCGGGCCGTTGGTCATCAGCAGCACGCGGTCGGCCAGCAGGATCGCTTCATCAACATCGTGAGTAATCATGAAGACGGTCTGGTGGGTCTCGGACCAGATCTTCAGCAGTTCTTCCTGGATGACGCCGCGGGTCAGGGCGTCCAGGGCCCCGAACGGCTCGTCCATCAGCAGCAGCTTGGGTTCGATGGCAAAGGCGCGGGCAATCCCGACGCGCTGGCGCATGCCGCCGGAGAGTTGCGAGGGCTTGCGGTCCATCGCATGATCCAGGCCCACCATCTTCAGGTAGCGTTCGGCATGTTCGCGGCGTTTGGCCTTGCTCCAGTGCGGCCAGCGGGCGCGCACCGCGAACATCACGTTGTCGCGGGCCGACAGCCAGGGCAGCAGGCTGTGGTTCTGGAAGATCACACCCTGGTCGAGGCTCGGGCCCTTGATCTCCTTGTTGTCCATGATCACGTTGCCGTCGGTGGGCGTGGCCAGGCCGGCGAGCACGTTGAGGATGGTGGACTTGCCGCAGCCGGAGTGACCAATCAGGCAGACGAATTCGCCCTTTTCGATGTTCAGGTCGACCCCCTCGAACACCGTCATCAGGTCGTTCGAATCGGGTTGCGGGAAACGCTGGCTCAGGTTCTCGATTTCGAGGAATCCCTTGCTCATGGTTGTACTCCTGGTTGGGCTGCGCCAACTCAGTCGGCGTAGCGCACGAGTTTGGTGGCCTGGGCGAGGGAGGCATCCAGCAGGAAGCCGACAATGCCGATCATGATGATCGCGAAGATCACGCTGGCGAGATCGAGGTTGTTCCACTCGTTCCAGATGTAGTAGCCGATGCCGGTACCGCCTACGAGCATCTCGGCGGCGACGATGACCAGCCAGGCAATCCCGATGGAGATGCGCATGCCGGTCAGGATGGTCGGGGCCGCGGCGGGCAGGATCACGGTGAACGCCGTGCGCACTTTGGACAGCTCATGGGTCCTGGCCACGTTCAGCCAGTCATTGCGCACCGAGGCGACGCCGTAGGCCGTGTTCACCAGCATCGGCCAGATCGAACAGATGAAGATCACGAAGATCGCCGAGATGTTCGAATCGCGGATCACGAACAGGGCCAGCGGCATCCAGGCCAGCGGCGAGATCGGCTTGAGGATCTGGATGTAGGGATCGAACGCCTTGTTCAGCAGCGGCGACATGCCGATCACGAAGCCGAGCGGGATGGCGATCAGCGCGGCCAGGGCAAAGCCCAGCAGCACGCGGTAGATCGAGTAGGCCAGCTGGATCCCGATGCCCTTGTCGTTTGGACCCGCGTCGTAGAACGGGTTGCTCAGCTCGCTGAAGGCGTGGCTGAACACCTGCGTCGGGGCGGGAATGCCGCTGCTGGAACTGCGGTCGGTGCCACCTCCCATCAGCTGTTCGTATTCGCTCAGCTCGCCCTGCTGGGGCGCGAGGACTTCCGGGGCGGTGGCGAGCTGCCACACACCCAGGAAGACCACGAGCATTACCAGAGACAGGACAGTTGCCCGGAAGTTGAGATTGCTCAACATGGCTTAGCTCCTGCGGATTTCGAAGCTGTCGAGATAGCCTTCCGGGTCGGTGTAGTCGAACACCTTGCCCATGATCTCGAAGTTCTTGTACGTGTCGCTGGGGGCCTCGTAGCCCAGCTCGGTCATCACCTCGGCACATTCGCTGGCCAGGAAGACGTCTTCCGCCAGGCGGTTGTAGTCGAAGTCGCGATCCACATAGCCCCAGCGCTTCATCTGCGTGAGGATCCAGGTCGCCATCGAGTGCCAGGGGAAGGGGTCGAAGTCGATTCGGTGCGGGTCGTTTTGCACGTTGCCCAGGCCGTCGGCGTAGCGACCGGTGAGCACCTGTTCGACCACCGATTGCGGCTGGTTGAGGTAAGCGCGCGGGGAGATGGCCTCGGCGATCTCGGCGCGGTTGTTGATGTCCGAGCTGTACTGCGTGGCCTCGATCAGGGAGCGGAACAGGGCCCCGAAGGTGTTGGGATGCTCGTCGGCCCAAGCCGCGGAGCAGGCGAAGGCGCAGCACGGGTGCCCGTCCCAGATATCCTTGGTCAGCATGTGAATGAAGCCGATGCCGTCCCAGACCGCGCGCTGGTTGAACGGGTCGGGGGCCAGGTAGCCGTCGACGTTCTCGGCGCGCAGGTTGGCCACCATCTCCGGGGGCGGGACGACGCGGATGCTGATATCGCGATCGGGATCCAGCCCGTGCTCGGCGACCAGGTAGCGCAGCAGGAAGTTGTGCATGGAGTACTCGAAGGGCACGGCGAAGGTGAAGCCCTTCCAGTCCTTCGGGTCACGCTTGTCCTTGTGCTTGTTGTGCAGGGTGATGGCCTGGCCGTTGATGTTCTCGACCGCCGGCATGATGTAGTGCTCGCGCGAGGAGCCCGAGCCCAGGGTCATGGACAGCGGCATCGGCGAGAGCATGTGCGAGGCGTCGTATTCACCTGACAGCGACATGTCGCGGGCGACGGCCCAGCCGGCGGTCTTGATCACGTCCACGTCGAGGCCGTGGCGCTCGTAGAAGCCCATCGGGTGGGCCATGATGATCGGGGTGGCGCAGGTGATCGGCACGAAGCCGACGCGCAGCCTGGTCTTCTCCAGCGGCCCGCCGTCCTTGATCGCGGCCTTCACCTTGTCCAGCGGCAGGATGGAACCCAGGGCCGCGGCCACGGTGCCGCCGCCCAGCATCTGCAGGAAGCGGCGACGGTTGATCTCGTTGTGGCCGAACATGCCGCGGACGATGGCGCTTTCCACGGCGCGGTCGATCATGCCCTCGTCGCTCAGGTCCTCGCCGGTCTGGTGGGCGTCGGCCTGCATCGGGGCATGGGTGGCGCGCTGCTCCAGTTTTTCTTCCAGGTCCGGGGACGCGGTGTCGAAGCAACTGCAGCTACCCGGGCCGGTATGGCCGTGGCGGCAACTGGAGCCATGGCGCAGGTCGGCATTGGCGTCAAAGGGATCGTGAAGACTCTTGGTCGGCATGGTCGGCTCTCCTCGTGGCTCGAATCGATGCGGGCATCGTTGCCACGCATATCGAGGGTCTGTGCAGATGCCATGCCAACGAGAGGGAACGGGCGCCCCGGGGCGCCTGCAGGGGCGCGGCGAGCTGACACTTTGACGTCATTCAGGCCAATGCGGACGAATCGTCCGGTGGTGCCGGGGCGGCGCTAAGTGGTTTCGATGCCGAGTTTTTTCAGGCGGTAGCGCAGCTGGCGCGGGGTCAGCCCGAGTTCCAGGGCGGCGCGGGTCTTGTTCCCGCGTGCCTGCGCGATCGCGCGGGTCAGGCGTTCTGCCTCGGAGGCGTGCACGCGCTGGTAGGGGCGCACGGCACTGGTGCAGTCTGCGCTGTAAGGGGGCGCAGGCGCTGCGGGTACGGGCCTGGGGTGCGAGCCTCGGGGCTCGCGCTCGAACGGACTGATGCGGGACTCCTCGTGGAGGATTTCGTCAATCAGTGGTGTGCCGATGCGGCCGTCGGCGGACAGCAGCACGGCCCGCTCGAGTACGTTTTCCAGTTGCCGAATATTGCCCGGCCAGTCGAAGGCCTCCAGGCGCTCCAGTACGCCTTCATCCAGGACCACGTTCCACCCGTGCAGGTGGGTGTAGCGGTCGAGGAAGTGGCGGGTGAGCAGGCGGATGTCGCTGGCGCGGTCGCGCAGCGCCGGCATGTGCAGCGGGATCACGTTGAGGCGGTAGAACAGGTCGAGCCGGAATTCCCCGGCATTCACTGCGGCCTGCAGGTTCTGGTGGGTCGCGGCGATGATGCGCACGTCCACCGGGATATCGCGCGAACCGCCGATGGGCTGGACCACGCGCTCCTGCAGCACGCGCAGGATCTTCGATTGTAATGCCTCCGGCATGTCGCCGATCTCGTCCAGGAACAGCGTGCCGCCGTCGGCCAGGGCGATCTTGCCGGTCTTGGCGCTGGAGGCGCCGGTGAAGGCCCCCTTTTCGTGGCCGAACAGTTCGGATTCCAGCAGATCGGCCGGGATCGCGGCGCAGTTGATGGAGATGAACGGCCTGGCGTTGCGCTGGCTGATCCGGTGGATCATGCGCGCGATCTTCTCCTTCCCGGTGCCGGAGGCCCCGGTCACGAGCACGGTGGCCTGGGTGTCCGCGATGCGGTGGACCTGCTTCAGGACATGGCGCAGGGCCGGGCTCTCACCGAGGATGCCGTACTGCCCGCCCTGGGTGTCCAGTGCGCTCTTCAGGTAGCGATTCTCGGACACCAGTTCGGCGGTGCGTTCGGCGATGAGCTGGTGGATGCGCAGGACCTGGCCGATCATGCTGGCGACCACGCGCAGCAGGTTCAGGTCGTCCTGGAACTGGCGCGAACGGCGGCGCAGGCGATGCACTCCGAGGACCCCGATGGCATGTTCGTCCTGCACGATGGGGACGGCGATATAGGCGACGGTCTCCTGCGGCAGGGTGGAGCGGTCGATGGCGCGCGCGAGATATTCGGGCTCGTTGTCGATGTCCTGGATCAGGGCGATCTGGCCGGTCTTCATCACGCGCCCGGTGACGCCTTCGCCCAGGCTGTAGCTGCCGCGGTCGCGCTCGGCATCGGTCAGGCCGTAGGCGTGGCGGATGCGTAGCTGTCCGCTGTTCGGGTCCGGCAGCAGCACACGGCCGCGGTTGAGGCCCAGCAGCTGCGACATCATCCCGAGGATGCGGTAGATCGCGGCGTCCGGGTCGCCGGAGCGGCCCATGAGCTTGGCGACCTCCAGCAGCAGGGTGATCTCCTGCTCCCGCGTGGCGAGGTCGGGCGGGGTCGAATCGGATGCGTGTTGCGGGGCCATGCGTGAGGATATGCAGAAACCCTGCCAGTGCGTCCATGGCGGCTTGTACAGGTCTGGCGCAGTAGCGGCGCGGTTCGTTTTGGTGCCGGTGCCCCGCGACGGGGCGGGGTGGCGCACCGCTGGCTTGCGCGCGCCTTGCCCGATGGGGGGGAGGGCCCGGCCGGGGTGGCCGGACCCAAGGGGTCCCGCGTGCGGGGATTAGCCTTCGGCGTGGTAGCTGCTGCGCTTGATCAGGCGCACGCAGATGGCGTCGAGCATGTAGCCGATGATGCCGATGACCAGCACAAAGGCAGCGAGCTTGTCGTACTCCAGGGTGTCGCGGGCATCGTTGATGGCGTAACCCAGGCCCGAGGTTACGCCCAGGTACTCGGCCGGGACCAGCACGATCCAGGCCACCCCGACCGCCAGGCGTATCCCGGCGAACACATCCTGCGCGATCGCGGGCATCACGATGTAGCGCAGGGTGTGGAAGGGGTTGGCGCCGAGGTTGGAGCCGACCTTCAGCCACATGGGGTCGATGCGCTGCACACCGTGGGCCGTGGCATAGGTGATGGGCCAGACCGCGGCGATCGCGATCAGGAAGATGATCGCCCCGTCCCAGGTCGCGAAGGCCAGCACTGCGATCGGCATCCAGGCCAGCGGCGAGATCATCCGCAGGAACTGGAACGGCACATGGGTGACCTGCTTCAGGGTCAGGAAGTAGCCGATCATCACCCCCATGGGCACGCCGATGGCGATGGCGTAGAAGAGGCCCCAGCCCACGCGATACAAGCTGGATTCGATCGGCTTCCATACATTACCGGAGACGACCAGATCCCAGAACGCGGCCAGTGTCGGCCCCGGAGCAAAGCTCGCGAAGGCCATCGTGTCCTCGTTGTTGGCGATGGCCCAGCCGCCCCAGTACCACAGGGCGAACAGGCCGGCGATGCCCAGTGCCGGATACTGCACGCGGCGCCGGACCTGGTCGCCGAACCGCAGCAACGGGAGCAGGAGCGCCAGCGCCGGATTCGGTTCGTTTAGCGTGGCTTCGCGGTTCATAGCACGACCACCTCTTTGCGTTCAAAGGGCGAGTCGAGATCCACGCCCGGGGCGTCGTGCCAGGCCGTGTGCTTCTCCATCGCCTTCTTCACGAAGTCGTAGTTCACGAGGTCCCGGGTGACGAAGTCGGGATCCAGGTCGTCGAGAAAGGTGGTGTCGCCACCGACCAGGGTCTCGTTCATCGCGCCGACCAGCATCTTGGTGGCCGACGGGTAGGGCCAGGGCGAGAAGTCGATACGCCCGTTGCCCCAGTCGGCATGGCGGATCGCACCGCTTTCGGCGTAGCTGGTGTCGTTGGTGTAGTTGGTCATCGCGCGTTCCACCACGTTGGCGGGCATTGGCAGGTAGCCCTTGCCGTCACGCGAGAGCATCGTGGCGATGCTCTTCTTGTCCTCCTGGATGGTGCCCTGGGCGCGGACCACGGCATTCATGACCTTCTGCGTCCACTCCGGTTCGCGGTCGGTCAGGCGTTCGTTCATGCAGACCACGCAGCAGGGGTGGTTCTTCCAGATGTCGCCGGTGAAACGCAGCAGGTTGCCCCGGGCCAGTAGCTCGCCGGCCGCGTTGAACGGCTCGGCGACGATGTAGGCATCGATGGAGCGCGCGGCGAGGGCCGGCGGCATGTCCGGCGGCGGCATCAGCATCAGGTTAACCTCGTGCGATTCCAGGGCCGAGCCCTGGTCGCGGATGACCGGGGTCAGCCCGGCGTCGCGCAGGGCCATCTGCATGACCACGTTGTGCATGGAATACCAGTACGGGACGGCCACGCTCTTGCCGCCCAGATCGGAGAACGACTGCACGTCCACGTGGCGCCCGGTGACCACGGCGGAGCCGTTGGTGTGGGCCCAGGACATGATTTTGACCGGGAAGTCGTTCTGATAGCGCATCCACAGCGGGATCGGCTTGAGCAGATGCACCAGGTTGAAACGGTTGGCGGCGAAGGACTCGATCAGCGGCGACCAGCCGCGGATCAGGGTCGGGTCCGCGACCTCCAGGCCTTCGTCCTCGAAGTACCCCTCGGAGTGGGCGACCAGCAGCGCGGCGGCGTCGGTGATCGGGATGTAGCCGATACGCACGACGCCGTCGAAGTCACTGACAACGCCCTCGGGTTCCTCCAGGCTGCCCGGTTCGGCACCGAACAGCGATCCGGGCAGGGCCAGCCCGGTGCCGGCCAGGCCGCCGACGGCGGCGGTGCGCAGGAAGTTACGCCGGGAGAAGCTGCGGTCCAGCAGGCTGTCCAGCTCGCGGTCGATGTCGTGGTGATTGTCGCAATTGCACATGGTGGTGGTTCCTCGGTATCGGGTTCGGGTAGGAACAGCGATGGATCAGGCGGCGCGAGCGCGCTTGCGGGATTCGCCAGCGACTGCCTTCGCCGTCGGGCTCTGGGCCGCGGCTTCGGGCGTTGTGATTCGGGATTCGTCGGTTTGTTGCGGGTCGGCTGGTGGGGTGCGGGTGGCGCCGAAGTGCCCCATTAACTCGGCTTTGAGGTCGACAAAGGCCTGACTGTTGCGATCGCGCGGGTGGTCGATGTCAACGCACAGTTCGGCGGTGATCGTTCCGGGGTTGGAACCCATCACCAGTACGCGGTCGGCCATCGCCACGGCCTCCTCGATATCGTGGGTCACAAACACAACGGAGATGCCGCGTGCGCGGGCCAGGCGCGTGACCTCGTCCTGCAATGCGACGCGGGTGAAGGCATCCAGAGCGGAAAACGGCTCGTCCAGGAGCAGCAGTTCCGGATCGGTCGCCAGGCTGCGTGCGAGGGCGACGCGTTGCTGCTGGCCGCCGGACAGCGATTGCACGTTGACCTCGGCCTTGTCGGTCAGGCCGACGGTTTCCAGCAGCTCGTCGATGCGGCCCTGCATGGCCTTTTTTCGGCCCTGGAAGATCAGCCCCAGCGAGGCGTTCTTGCGTACCGTCATCCAGGGGTAAAGCGAGGGCTTCTGGAACATCATGTTCCAGCGCGGGCTTGGTTTGATCACCTGATGCCCGTTGATGCGTACACAGCCTTCGCTGGGCAGCAGCAGTCCGGCCAGCATGTGCAGCAGGGTGGATTTGCCACAGCCGCTTTGACCGATCAGGGCCACGGTCTCGCCGGGACTGACATTGACCCGGATGTCTCTCAGCGTGGGCTGTTCCTGCCCGGGATAGTGGTGCGTGATGCAGTCGATGGAGATGGCGGCGCCCATGGGATTCCTCCTGGCCTCGGTTCATGTTCCGCCGGGTCGGTATGACGCGGCGGACGTGATACACGGGGTCCTTACAAGGGGCGTGCCAAATATCCAGTGAGGACCGGGGCGGTGCGTCCCGGACGGGCGGAAGTCGCTTTGTAGCGCGGGTTATGGGTGGGGTATGCCGAGCGGTGTGCCTCGCGCCGGAGGCGGACGCGGTCGCAGCATGACGGACAGAGTGGACAATCTGTCCGTCATGCTGCGACCAAAGAGAACGAATTGTCACTTTCAGGCCTGAAGGAGAGCGTACCGAGAGGCTGGGAATTGGCGTCATGACGCTCTTTTTACGGTTTTGGCACGGCTTTCGCACGGATCTGCACGACCCGGCGTCAGGCCGGGCAAGACCCGATAACCGTGAGGAGCAAGATCATGTCCGTAGTCGAAGCCACCACTTCCCTGTCCATGGACGCACTGGAGCCGATTGACCATGGCGGCCTGGACAACCTGGCCGCCAAGGGCAAGGCCAACCCCGAAAACATTGTGACCCTGAAGGCCACCACGGTCTGCGAAGGCAAGTTCCGCAATCTGACCTTCGTGCGTGATCTCGAGGCCCACGTGATCGACGAACCGCCGCACCTGCTGGGCGACGACACTGCCCCGAACCCCTCCGAGGCCGTGCTGGCCAGCCTGGGGGCCTGCCTGTCCGTCGGCATGCATGCCAACGCGATCGACCGCGGGATCACCCTGACCAAGCTGGAGCTGACGCTCGAGGGCGACATCAATGTCACCGCCGTCTGGGGCGTGGGTGATACCGATGTGAACAAGCGCCTGGGCTTCAGCGATATCCGGGTGAAGGCCCATCTTGAGGGCGATGCGAGCGAGGCAGCACTGAAGGAGCTGGTTGCCCACGCCGACTTCTGGTCGCCGGTGGCCAACACCATGCGCAACCCGGTGAATGTCAGCGTCGAACTGGCCTGAATCACCCGCCATTCCCGAACGGGGGAGAAACTCCATGCTGCAAACCCGTACTGATGGACAGACGGGGGTGTCGCCGGCCGCAGGGCCGGCGGACGCCGACATCCCGCTGAAGGCGCTGGTGGAAAGCGACCTGGCGCCGCTGACCGCCCGCATCGACCGCGAGGGTGTCTACCCCGAAGCATTCCTGCGCGAGGCCGGTCGCCTGGGCGCCTTCAAGCGTCATCTGGCCAGCCAGAACGCGACGGCGAGCACCGATATCGCCGGGGCCATCCGCGCGACCGAGGTGATTTCCGCCGAATGCATGACCACCGGCTTTGTCGCCTGGTGTCAGAACGCCTGCGCCTGGTATGTCGAGAACAGCGCCTCCGACGTACTGAAGCGCGAGGCCCTGCCGAAGCTGGCCAACGCCGAGGCGCTGGGCGCCACTGCGCTGTCCAACCCGATGAAATGGTTCGCCAATATCGAGGACCTGAAACTGACGGCCGAGCGGGTCGACGGTGGTTACGTGGTCTCCGGCGCGCTGCCCTGGGTCTCGAATCTGGGCCAGGATCACTATTTCGGTGCCATCTTCCGCACCACCGGTGACAATCCGCGGCCGCTGATGGCGCTGATCAACTGCGCTGATCCCGGTTTTAGCCTGACCGCCTGCCCGGAATTCACCGCACTGGAGGGCTCGCGCACCTTCGGCTGCCACTTTGACCGGGTGTTCGTGCCGGATGCCCATATCCTCGCCGACCCGTTGCCGGAGTACATCCGCCGCATCCGTCCCGGCTTCGTGCTGCTGCAGATGGGCATGGGGCTGGGGCTGATTGATGGCTGTATCCAGACCATGCGCGAGGCCAACGAGACCCTGGCACATGTGAATGGGTACCTGGATGACCAGGTGGGTGAACTGGAGGAGGTGCTGGGGGATGCCCGTAGCGCCTGCTACGCGCTGGCGGAGACCCCGTTCGATGACTCCGAGGCGTTCTTTGCCGATGTGCTGCAGTTGCGCCTGACCGGTTCCGAGATGTCGCTGCGCGCCTCGCAGTCCGCGCTGCTGCATTGTGGTGCGCGCGGTTACAAGGCGGATGCCGCGGCCCAGCGCAAGCTCCGCGAGTCGTACTTTGTCGCCATCGTGACGCCCGCGATCAAGCACCTGCGCAAGGAGCTGGCGCGGATTCACGCGCATTGAATTCGTGCCCCAACCCGGCCGGCCCCGGTGTGACCGGGGGCGCGCCCCGAATCCAGGGAATCCCCATGTTGCAAACCATCACCCGAATGGACCCGGAGAACGCCGTGGAGCGTCTGAAGCAGGCGATCGAGGCCCAGGGCCTGAAGCTGGTCTCACATATCAACGGCCAGGCCAATGCGGCGAGGATCGGGGTCGAGGTCCCGACCGACCAGATTCTCGAGGTGTTCCACCCCCATTACGCCGTGCGGGTCTGGCAGGCCTGCAAGCCCGCCGGCATCGATATCCCGCTGCGTATTCATGTGTCCGGTGAAGGCGATGTCCTGCGGGTCAGCACGCGACCTGCCAGTGCGGTGTTTGCCCCATGGGGTGAGCCCGACCTGCAGGCGATCGGGGCCGAACTGGATCCAAAACTGCAGGCCATTCTCGACAGCCTGGAGGCCGCGTGATGAGCAACACCGACGATTTCAAACGCTACATCTGCAAGGTGTGTGGCTACATCTACGACGAGGCCAGGGGCGATCCGGATTCCGGGCTCGCACCCGGCACCCGCTTCGAGGACATCCCGGATGACTGGTACTGTCCCGACTGTAACGTGACCAAGGCCGACTTCACGGCCCTGGAGCCGCGCGCGGCCGAGCCCGATACCACTGCCGTAGCAAGTGTCTGGAGCGGGCCCGAAGGCGGCAATGATCCGGACGCGATCGTGATCATCGGTGGCGGCATGGCGGGCTGGGCGCTGGCCGAGTCCCTGCGCGAGCGGGATCCGCACCGTACCATCCGTCTGATTACTGCGGATTCCGGCGATTATTACAGCAAGCCACGCCTTTCCAATGCCATCCAGCGCGAGGTAGCGCCCGCGGACCTGGTCGAGGAAACCGGACCGGCGCGTGCGGCCCGCCTGCGCATCGAGCTGATGCCGTTCCTGCGGGTGCTGGATGTCCAGCGCGAACGCAAGCGCGTAATCACCCCGCGCGGGGGTATCGCCTACGGGCAGCTGGTACTGGCAACCGGTGCGCGGCCGCGACAGCTGGCGTTTGCCGGTGGTGCCGAGGCCCCGCTGGTGGTGAACAGTCTGGATGACTACCGTCGCTTGCGTGTGGCGCTGGAAGCCGGCGCTGCCGCCCCGGAACGGACCCGGGTGGCGATCATCGGTGCTGGTCTTGTGGGCTGTGAACTCGCAGATGACCTGAGTGCCGGTGGCTATCCGGTTGCGCTGGTGGAACGTGCGCCGGGGCCGCTGTCCGGGCTGCTCCCGTCGTTACTGGCGGAGGATCTGCGCGCGGCCCTCGAAGCGTGTGGCGTGCAGTGGCATACCGGGGCTACGGTGGAACGGATCGAGATGAGTGAGCAGGGTTGCCGACGACTGTCCCTGGCGGGTGGAGACACGATCGAGGCCGAAGTCGTGATCAGTGCCCTGGGTCTGGTGCCCAACCGGGCGTTGGCAGAGCGTATCGGGCTTGCCTGTCACCAGGGCATTGAGGTCGATGCCTTCCTGGGAACCACGGACCCGGCGATTCACGCCCTGGGCGATGGCTGCGAGTTCGACGGCCGCCTGCGGCCCTATGTGGAGACCTTGCGCGGGCAGGCGGCGGCGCTGGCACGCACCCTCTCCGGCGAGCCCACGGCCTACCAGCCGGATGCGGGCATCGTGCAGGTCAAGACCTCGAGTCTGCCGTTGAACGTGCGCCCGCCGCAGCAGAGCGATGCGGGCGCGGGCGAGTGGGTCGAGATCGTCGGTGACGGCACCGGGCGCCATCTCGAGTATTACGCCCGGGGTCGGGTGGCGGGGTTCGCGCTGTCCGGCGTGCATGCCCGCGGCGTACGTGAGCTGGAGCGGCGTCTGGGCCAGCCCGCGTCTGCATCCGACGAGCACCGCCACCGCCTGGCCTCCTGAGGCCCGGCGGTGGCGGGCAGGGGCCAGGCTCCTAGATCACGCCATCCAGTCGCAGGTAGCCGACCAGGAACAGTACGCTCAGTACACCGGCGACCACGTACAGCCAGTTGGACAGGGTAGGGTTGTTGGGGCGGCTGAAAAAGGCCGCCCACAGCGCCAGCAGGATCAGGACGAAAAAGAAGAACAGGAAGCGCATGTGTCAGGCTCCTTCCGGGACGGCGTAGGGGAGCTCGATGACCTCGGCCTTCGCGCCATCCGGTGCGTCCCAGCGCAATTCGCCTTCCGCGGCGGCCACCTGCACGACCGCAAGGGCGGAGTAGAGCCCGTCCGGGTGGAGTTCGGCCGCGACGATCTCGCCATCCGACTGTTCCGGTTTGCCGTCCGCGCGAAAGACCGGCGAGCCGGGCTGCGGCGGGGTCTGGCTGTGGATGGCCAGGCGGAACATGCGCCGCTTGAGCTTGCCGAGGTAATGCATGCGCGCCACCACCTCCTGCCCGGGGTAACAGCCCTTTTCGAAACTGATCGCGCCCAGGGCATGCAGGTTGAGCATCTGCGGCACGAACATTTCGCTGGTCTCCTCCACCACGGAGGGGACCCCGGCGAGGATGTCCAGCAGGGCCCAGTCGCGCGGGCCCACCGGGGCCGCGTGGACATTGAGGCTGTCCCAGGTCTTGCGCATCGCGTCGATTTCGCCGAACAACTCGAAGCGCGGGTGCAGTCCGGGTACCCGGACGACGGTTACGCCATTCTTCTCGATTACCTCTTCGGGTGCGCCGGGGCACACGCCCAGGACGCCTTGCAGTTCCTTTTCCGCATCCGGGCCGGAAAGGCCGAAATGGATGCGCGAGTCGCCGGCCTGCTCGATGATGACGTTGGCGCGCAGCACGAACATCTGCAGACGCTTGGCCACCGGCTCGATACGGTCGGCCGGCATCTCCAGGAGGTAGCCGTCGCGGGTGCGCAGTACGCGGAAGACGGCGTAGGCCCGACCCTTCGGGCTGGAGTAGCTGGACAGCTGGCTGTGTCCGGTGTCCACCGCGCGGATGTCATTGCCGAACTGGCCCTGAAGGAAGTCGGTGGCGTCGTCACCGCGCACCTCCAGCAGGCCGCGATGGGAGAGGTCGCAGATCACCTCGCCGTTGACAGCCATGCGGCATTCGCGCTCCGGGTTGCCGTAGTGCAGGAGGTCGTCCTGCTCGAACTCGGCGCCAGCGTCAATCAAGTGGTGCTTCCAGTCTTCGCGCATCGAAAATCTCCCGTGGAGACGCTCGCGGTCGTCCGCCGCCGGGTCCGATTCGGTCTCGGGGCACGGGGCGCACGGCCGGGGGTTGGGGTGGTAAGCTGAACCAGGCGGCTCGATAGTAGACGAACCAGCTGCAGGGTGTCAGCCCTGATTTTCTTTTTTACATTCATGGGGGTGGTATGACTCGGCAGGGGCGTCCCGTCTTTCTGGATTTACGCAAGATCCGGTTCCCGCTGAATGCCGTGGTCTCCATTCTGCATCGGATTACCGGTGTCTTCCTGATTCTGTCGATTCCCGTGTTGCTTTGGCTGCTGGACCACTCACTGGCGAGTCCCGAGGGCTTCGCACGGGCGGTGGCGATCATTCAGCATCCGCTCGGTCTTGCGGCGCTGGCAATGGGGCTGTGGTGGCTGCTGCATCACCTGTTCGCCGGCATTCGCTATATGTTGATGGAATTCGGCATCGGCGAGGACCGTGAGGGCTCGTTGCGTACGGCGCGTGATGCCCTGTACGCCGGGCTTCTGGCCACCGCGCTGGTGTGGCTGGGGTTGATCCTGTGAAGCTGCTGAGCGGACAGCGCGCCTGGCTGCTGCAACGCATCACGGCGGTCTACGTGGGTGTGTACGTGGTCCTTGCCCTGGGATTCTTCGTGCTCGCCGCGCCGCCGGACCATGCGGCCTGGCAGGCGGTGATGGGACACCCCGTGGTGGGGCTTGTGACGGCGGTATTCGTCCTGTTGCTCTGGCTGCATGCCTGGATCGGTCTGCGCGATGTGGTGATGGACTACGTACATGCCCCCGGTGCACGGCTTGTTGTGTTCGTACTCGGCGGCGGAGGGTTGCTCCTGACGGGCCTATGGGCGTTTTTCATTCTGATTCGAGCGGGGCTTGCATGAAGGGACTGGCATGAACGTGGCACGGCGCAAATTCGACGCCCTGATCATCGGCGCCGGCGGTGCGGGCCTGCGTGCCGCCCTGCAGCTGTCCAACGGCGATGCCAAGGTCGCGGTGGTCTCCAAGGTGTTTCCCACGCGCTCGCACACGGTGGCCGCGCAGGGCGGGGTGAACGCCGCGCTGGCCAACGTGCTGCCCGACTCCTGGCACTGGCACATGTTCGATACCGTGAAGGGTTCGGACTACCTGGGCGACCAGGACGCAATCGAGTACATGTGCCGCGCCGCGCCCAAGGTGGTCTACGAGCTGGACCACTTCGGCGTCCCGTTCTCGCGCCTGGACAACGGCAACATCTACCAGCGCGCGTTCGGCGGGCAGAGTCAGAACTTCGGCCAGGATCAGGCGGCGCGCACCTGTGCGGCGGCCGACCGTACCGGGCATGCGATCCTGCATTCGCTGTACCAGCAGAACCTGCGCGCACGCACGCATTTTTTTGACGAGTATTTCGCGGTGGACCTGCTGCGCGACGCGCAGGGCTTCGTGCTCGGTGTACTGGCCTTCGAGATCCTGACCGGCGAGCCGATCGTGATCGAGGCCAAGACCACGCTGATCGCGACCGGCGGGGCGGGGCAGCTGTTTCGTACTACCACCAATGCCCTGATCAATACCGGGGACGGCATGGCGATGGCGCTGCGCGCCGGGGTGCCGCTGGAGGACATGGAGTTCGTCCAGTTCCACCCGACCGGGATCGCCGGGCGCGGCATGCTGATTACCGAGGGCGCGCGAGGCGAGGGCGGGTTTCTGATCAACGCCGAGGGCGAGCGCTTCATGGAGCGCTATGCCCCGCGGGCCAAGGACCTGGCCTCGCGCGACGTGGTCTCGCGTGCGATTGCCACCGAAGTGCGCGAGGGGCGCGGCTGCGGGCGCAATGCCGATCATGTTCTGCTCGACCTGCGCCACCTGGGTGCGGACACCATCCGCAGCCGCCTGCCGGGTATCCGCGAGTCGAGCATGACCTTCCTTGGCGTGGACCCGATCGAGGCCCCGATCCCGGTGTTCCCGACCTGCCACTACAGCATGGGCGGGATCCCGACCAACCGCTTCGGCCAGGTGGTAGCGCCGGTCAAGGACACCCCGGAGGACCCGGTGCCGGGGCTGTATGCGGCTGGCGAGGCCGCTTGCGTCTCGGTGCATGGGGCCAACCGCCTGGGCGGCAATTCGCTGCTGGATATCCTGGTGTTCGGGCGCGCGGCGGCCAACCACATCCTCGAATACCTGGCCGAGAACCGCTATCACCGGCCGCTGGACGAGACCGCGGTGGAGCAGGCGCTGGCGCGGCTGACGCGCTGGGACCGCAAGGACCCGGGCGATGGCTCCGCGGAGCAGGTCGAGCCGCTCAAGCGCGAATTGCGCAAGGTGATGGAGGACCACTGCTCGGTATTCCGCACCGACGCGGTGATGCGCGAGGGGGTGGAGAAGGTCCGCGCGCTGCGCGAGCGTCTGAACCACGCGGTGATCGCGGACCACTCGGCGACCTTCAACACCGCGCGGGTGGAGGCGATGGAGCTGGAGAATCTGATGGATTGTGCGATCGCGACCATCCGCTCTGCGCTGGGGCGCGAGGAGAGCCGCGGGGCGCATTCGCGCATCGACTTCCCCGAGCGCGACGACCAGCACTGGCTCAAGCACAGCCTGTACTCGTTGGCGGACGACAGCCTGGACTACAAGCCGGTGCGCACCCAGCCGAACACCGTGGCTTCGTTCCCGCCGAAGGAGCGCGTGTACTAATGGTTCTCCGGGAATGCAATGCGACGCGGGATGCGGTTCGCACGGCGAATCGCAGCGGCACGCGCTAGGGAAACACTGATCAATGCACACGCTCGCGTTGGCACCCCAGGTTTTCCGAGACAAGGCGCGTCGAGCAGCGGGTAGTGGTTCTACCCGCCCGTTTCTGATGGATTCTGGGCGCAACGCAGGATCGGGGAACCTGGGGTGCCAACCCCGAAGGGGCTCGGCCGCCCGTTGTTGATCAAAAACGGGCGCGCGCACGGCGTTGCGGCTTCCTTGTGCAGAATGACTGCACGGCAGTCGCCGCGCCTTGTTCGCACGCAAAAGTGACTCGAGCGCGAACGCGTGCATTGATCAGTGTTTCCCTAGAGGAAGGAACGGATGGAATTCTCGATCTACCGCTTCAACCCGGAGACGGACACGCTGCCGAAGATGCAGCGCTTCACCCTGACTGATGATCAGATCGAGCCGGGGATGATGCTGCTGGATGCACTGCTGCTGTTGAAGGAGCAGGACGACTCCCTGGGCTTTCGTCGCTCCTGTCAGCACGGGGTCTGCGGTTCCGACGGCATGAACATCAATGGCGTGAACGGCCTGGCCTGTATTACGCCGCTGGCCGACCTGGAAGCGCCGGTCACGCTGCGCCCGTTTCCGGGGATGCCGGTGATCCGCGACCTGATCGTGGACATGGACAACTTCTGGGACCAGTACCGAAGAGCCGAGCCCTGGCTGGTCAATGACAGCCCGGAGCCCGAGGTCGAACGCAAACAGAGCCCGCAGGATCGCGACCAGCTGGACGGGCTGTACGAGTGCATCCTGTGCGGCTGCTGTTCCGCGGCCTGCCCGTCGTACTGGTGGAACCCGGACAAATTCCTCGGCCCGGCCGCACTGCTGCAGGCCGCGCGCTTCATCCAGGACAGCCGCGACGAGGCCACCGATCACCGCCTGGCCGAGCTGGACGATGCCTGGAAGCTTTACCGTTGCCACACCATCATGAACTGCACCCAGGTCTGCCCGAAGGGCCTGAACCCGAGCCGGGCCATCAGCGACATCCGCCGCACCATGCTCAAGAAGTCGCTGTGAGCCACCGGCTGTACAACGGCGGTTCAGTCCCCGTAGGAGCCTGCTTGCAGGCGAATGCCCCTGCCAAAGTCGGACGCGGGCGGGGGTTTCGCCTGCAAGCAGGCTCCTACGGGGGGGCTGGGCGGGGTTTTTGGTGATGGAACCCGACAGCCGGACCCGCTGGCGCTGCCGCCGCGGCATGCTGGAGAATGACTGGCTGCTCGGGCAGTTTCTCGCGCAGGGATATGCGCAACTGGACCAGGAGGGTCGCGATGCCTTCGAGCGCCTGCTCGACTACCCCGATAATGTGCTGCTGGATGTGGTCATGGGTCGCCAGACCACGGTGGACGCAGGGATAGCCCGGCTTGTCCCGGCGATCCGCGCCGCCGCTCAGGCTGCGCCTCCGGCCTGACCCGGTGCTGCCCCGGCTCGCGCGCGCGGGTCAGGTCCTTTTGTTCCTGCTTGTGGCCGGCTATGTGCTGGTATACAGCCCCTTGTGGGCGCTGGCTTCGGTCGTTGTGCTGGCCGTAAGCGGATGGTGGTGGCAGTGGTATGCGCAGCCGCCCGCCTGGGACTGGCTGGGTCAGACTTCCGAGGGGGCAACCTGGCTTGCCACGGCCGAGGGCCTGCGCCAGGAGCAGGTCGACTGGGTCGATGTGTTGCCCGAGTCGCGGGTTTTCTGGCGCCTGGTGGTGCTGGTGGTACGGGTGCGGGACTCCGGTCGGGTCTGGCGGCTGTGGCTGCATGCCGGGCGTATGGATGCGGAGGATCTGCGCCGGCTCCGGGTGCGGCTACGCTGGCCCCCGGCGCGCGAGGTCGCGGATCCCGGCTGGCGGGTGCGGCTTCGCGCCGGGCTGCAGCGGGGCGTTGCTATACTGGCCAAAAGCCGAGTACCCGGAGGCGCGAGCATGGCTGGACCCGACAATGCACAGGTGATGGTGGACGTGTCGCATCTGCTGCGCGATGACCCCGACCACTTCTACAGCGAAGATGAGCTGGACGCGATCGAGGAACTCGATCCGGAGCTTGCCCTGCGCCTGGATCGGGCCCAGACGTTTGCCGCACGCGAGGCCGCGGACGTACCGGCGGACGGGCCGATCGACGAGGATGCGGTACGGGCCGCGATCGAGGAGGCACGTCGCATCCTGATGCAGGACGGGGGTGATATCGAGTTTGTGGAACTCGATGGACGTACCGTGCGCGTCCGCTTGAAGGGGGCCTGTGTCGGCTGCCCGCGTTCTACGCTGGATCTCAAGAATGTCGTTGAACGCCTGGTCCGCTCGCGAGCACCGGGTGTGGCCAGCGTCGCCAATACCTTCTGACCGCTGTCGTCAGGTCGGGCCGGACCCCAGGCGGCGCAGCAGTTGCCGGAGGCGTCCTGGCCCGAAACCATGTACCCGCTTGAAGGCCTTGCGAAAGGCCGCCTCCGAGGTATAGCCCACCGCGTCCATCACGCTGGCGACCGATTCGCGGCCATCGCGCAGCAGCCGCTCGGCCAGGACCATGCGCCACTGTGTCAGATAGTCGATGGGGGTCTGCCCGACCAGGGTGTGGAACCGCTCGGCGAAGCTGCTGCGCGACATGGCCGCCTCGCTGGCGAGGCCTTCCAGGGTCCAGCTCGCCTCGGGCCGGGCATGCAGGGCATCCAGCGCGCGGCGGATGCGATCATCCGCCAGGGCCGCGATCAGGGATCCCTCCGAGTGTTCGCGTTGTGAGCAGATGTGGTGGCGCACGGCCATCACGAACAGGGTATCCGCCAGACGGTCCAGCACCGGGCGGTAGCCCGAGGAGCGCTCCGCGAGTTCGATGTTCATCAGGTCCGCCAGGTGCGCCAGGCGCTCGCCGGACTCGCGCCGGCGGATGATGATGTGACCGGGAAGGGCGGCCAGGATCGGGTTGCGCCGGCCGGAATCGAACTCGAAGTGCCCGCACAGTAGCTGCGTGACCGGGGTGTCCGGCGGATCTGTACCTTCGACCAGCGTCAGGTGGTTTTCCCGATCGGGCACGGTGTCGCGGCTGGCCATCAGGTGCCAGTCATCGTGGGGCAGCAATAGCAGGTCGCCGGCTTCCATCCAGACCGGTGTCATGTCCTCCATGTGCAGATAGCAGCCGCCCTCGCCGACCAGGTGAAAGCTGGCATTCCCCGAACCCGCAGTGCTGAGCTGCCACTCCCCGCACAGCCGTGGATTGGTGTCGATGCGCGCCCGCAGGTTGTAGGCCGCCAGTACCGTCGACAGTACGTCTTCGTGGGGGCTGATATCCATCGAACGTCCTTTTTTCTTGTGATTGGGGTTCACCTTGGACCTTTGTGCAACCGGTTGCCGGGGATCGGGGTCATGAGTGGGATCTGGACGCTCGAACATAAACGCTGGCGCCTGACCCCGCGTGCTTGTACGGCTGTCGGTCTAGGCTTTCCTTCAGTCGCAGACGAAATGGAGATTAGCACCATGAGCGCAACGGGAGCATTGGCAGTACGGATACAGGGCTGGCTGGACTGGACGCGAGGCGCGGACTTCCTGGCGCCCTTGCTTTTACGGCTCTACCTCGCCCCGGTGTTCTGGATGGCGGGGACCAACAAGCTGGATGGTTTTTTGCCGAGTTCGAACGTGGTGATGTGGTACGGGAATCCCGACTGGGGTCTCGGCCTGCCTTTTCCGTATCTGATGGTGCTCTTGTCGGCCTATGCCGAGGTGCTGGGCGCGATCGCGCTGCTGCTTGGGCTGGCGACGCGGTGGTTCTCCATCCCGCTGATGATCACAATGGTCGTGGCGGCAGTCACGGTACATCTCGAGCACGGCTGGCAGCGCATCTCCGACCCGATGATGTGTCTGTTCAACTGTTCCGGGATCGAAGAGGCACAGATGCGCCTGGACCGGGCCAAGGCCATCCTGCAGGAACATGGCAACTACAACTGGCTGACCGAGACCGGGAGCTTCGCCATCGTGAATAACGGGATCGAGATGGCGGCGACCTTCTTCGTGATGCTGCTGGTTCTGTTCTTCTGGGGGGCGGGGCGCTATGTCAGCGTCGACTACTACATCCGTCGGAGGATGATGAACAGGGGGTAATACCAAGAGCTGCACGAGCAGCCATGACTGAACGGACCCCAGGAGTCTTAGCCAAAGGGTCCATAATCGCAAAATGAGGAGCGACATCATGAAGAACGATCTGTTTTCCACCAAGACCCTCGCCGGGGCCGTCGGCAGCGCGGCGATCGGCATGGCCATGGCCACCAGCCCGGTGTTCGCATCGGCCGACCTGAACCACGGCTATCAGCAGGGTGGCCAGTCGCCGCTGATGCTGGCTGAAGGAGCCTGCGGCGAAGGCACCTGCGGCGAAGGCACCTGCGGTGGTGCCGGCGAACCCAAGGACAGCGAAGGCAGCTGTGGCGAAGGCAGCTGTGGCGAAGGCACCTGCGGCGGATCCGGCGATGACAAGGATTCCGAAGGCGCCTGCGGCGAGGGAACCTGTGGCGGCTAGGGGTATCAAGCCCGTCAACCCGGCCCGCGTCAGCGGTGCCGGGCTCGGTTTGCGGCGGGCCCTTCTGGGCCCGCTGGCCGAGGCCCCGGAGGCGACGGAACGCCTGGGCTTCTTCGAGGCGGCGCCAGAGAACTGGATGCATCTGGGCGGACGCCTGGGGCGCATCTTTCGCGAATACACCGAGGCCCAGCCCTTTGTCTGCCACGGGCTGTCGCTGGACATTGGCGGGCCGCGCCCGCTGGATCGAAACTTCCTGCAGGACCTGCGGAGCTTCCTGGACACCCACGGGATCGAGGACTACAGCGAACACCTTTCTGCTTGTGGCGATGGCCACGGGCATCTGTATGACCTGATGCCGATCCCGTTTACCGAGGCGGCGGTGCACTATGTGGCCGACCGCGTACGTCAGGTGCAGGACATCCTCGGGCGCCGGATGGCGCTGGAGAATGTTTCGTATTACACCCCGGTGGGGGCTGAACTCGACGAGATCACGTTTGTTCGCGCGGTGCTGGAGGAGGCCGACTGCGACCTGCTGCTGGACGTAAATAACGTGGTCGTCAACAGCATCAACCATGGGTATGCGCCGACCGATTTCCTCGACGCGATGCCGCTGGAGCGGGTGCGCTATCTGCATATCGCGGGGCACGAGGTGGAGGCCCCGGATCTGCGCGTCGATACCCATGGCCAGCCGATCTGCAATGATGTCTGGGATCTGCTGGGCGAGACCTACGCGCGTATCGGCCCGGTGCCGACGCTGCTCGAACGTGATTTCAATTTCCCGCCGCTGGAGGAGCTGCTGGCGGAAACCGACCGCATCCGCGATCTGCAGCTCCGGGCGCGGGCCGGCGATGAGGATCGTATCCTGCATGCCTGAGACTGACTTCCAGCAGATCCAGGAGGCGTTCGCGCGGCACCTGCGCGACCCCGAACGCTACCCGGCGCCGGAGGGGATCGAGAGCCGGCGACTGGGGATCTACCGACGGCTGTTCTTCAATAACGTGGCGAACCTGCTGGCCAGGGGGTTTCCGGTCCTGCGCGGGTTGCTGGAGACCGCCGCCTGGGAGCAACTGGTGCGCGATTTCTACCGCGATCATGGCTGCGAGACGCCGTACTTCCCGCAGCTGGCGGCGGAGTTCGTGCGCTACCTGGCGGAGGAACGCATGGCGCAGCCCGGCGACCCGCCGTTTCTGGCGGAGCTGGCCCATTACGAGCGGGTCGAGACGGAGCTGGTCTACGCCGAGGATAGGTGCCCCGCGGACCTCGACTGCACAGGCGACCTGATGACCGGGGTCCCGGTGTTCTCCACCACCGCACGTCTGCTCGCCTACGAGTACCCGGTGCATCGCATCGGGACGGAGTTCCAGCCGGAACAGCCGGGCGAGGTCCCGACCTATCTGCTGGCCTACCGCTCGGGCGAGGAGCGCGTGCGCTTCGCCGAGCTGAATCCGCTCGGTGCCCGCCTGCTGTGGCGCGTGATCGAGGCGCCGGCGACGGGCACCGAACAGATCCGGCGGGTGGCCGGTGACTTCGGACTGGAGGTCACCGATGAACTGGTCGCCAGTGGCCGCCAGCTCCTGGAACACTACCGTGGCCTGGGCGCCATTGTGGGGACGCGGCCGGAAGGCGTTTCCGCCTGAGGCAGAGGGACTGGACGCCGGCACCGCAGACCCGGACGCCCGGGCATGGGAAAGGCCGGTGAAAGACGCTAGTTACTGAAACAGAAAGCCTTGGGGAAACATTGATCAGTGTTTCCCTGGTTTCAGTGAGGCGAGCGTCAATGGGCGGCAAGCTGAAAAGCTGGTTCAGGCATCTGGTAGCCGGAGTCTGGCGTCGAGCTCCGAGGGCTGATGTCCTCCGGGTTCCTCGGAGGCACCGGATACGGGCCCAACTGCGTCGGCACAGCGTCGCCATGATCTCGCTGATGATCGCGATCTCCTCCCTCGGCTACAACACTTGGCGCAACGAGACATCGGAACTGCACCGCAACTGGCGCCAGGCGTCCTTCGAACTGACGCGCGAGGTCAACGAACTCCAGCAGGTGGTTCTTTACCGGCGTTATTTCCACCCGGTCGAGAGCGATGCGCCAGCCGGGATTGGCGATGCGGAAACCTGGATTCGGGGCTGGGGCCGCGCAGCCAGCGTGCGGGACCTGACCTCCGTCTTGCCGGAGCCACTGCCGGCGCATGGGCGCCACCTGCATACCACCTGGGCGCAGCATGCGCGGCACCTGCACGGGGACGACGAATCGGCCCGCGAGGCGGAGGAGGCGCTGCTGACGGCCCTGGATGACACCCGCGACTCGGTGCTGGAGCTGATCCGGAATCTGCGATGAGGCCGGGGCCGGTGGTTCAGTAACCCAGCTCGAGCGCGGGTTCGTCGAGGGCCGCGGCCTGCTCGCGCAGGGTGAGGATGTGGTCTTCCCAGTAGCGCGGGGTGTAGAAGACCGGGAAGCCGTCGATGAAGGCGGGGTCGTCGGCGCGGCGGGCCAGCCAGGCGGCATGCCGCAGGATGCGCAGGGTGCGCAGCGGGGCGATCAGGCCAAGCTCGCGCCGATCCAGCGGCACGAAGGTCTCGTAGCCTTCCAGCAGGGCCTGCATCTGCCAGGCCATTTCCGAGGGCTCGCCGGACAGGAACATCCACAGATCCTGCATTGCAGGGCCGGTGCAGGCATCGTCCAGATCCACGAAATGCGGCCCGGCGTCGGTCCACAGGATGTTGCCGGGGTGGGTGTCTCCGTGCAGGCGCAGTTGCGGGACTGGGCCAATGCTGTCGAGTGTGTGCTGGATGCGTTCGAGCAGGTCGGCGCTGAGGTCGCGGTAGACGGACTCGAGTTCCAGTGGCAGATAGCCGGAGGCGAGCACGGCCTGGCGCGCCTCCTCCCCACGCGGAACGGGATCCAGTACCGGGCGCTCGCGAAAACGGGCGGCGCGCCCGACCTCGTGGATACGCGCGATGAAACGGCCAATGCGGACCAGCGTGTCGCGCTGCTCCAGATCCGGCGCGCGCCCACCGCAGCGCGGGTAGACGGCGAACAGGAAGCTCGCGTGTTCGTGCAGCGTTTCGCCCCGGTCGTCCGCAAGCGGGGCCACGACCGGGACCTCGCGCGCGGCGAGTTCCTGGCTGAAGGCATGTTCCTCCCGGATGGCATCCGGCGACCAGCGCCCGGGCCGGTAGAACTTGGCGATCACCGGCGTGGCGTCTTCGATGCCGACCTGGTAGACCCGGTTCTCGTAGCTGTTCAGTGCCAGCAGGCGCCCGTCGCAGCGCAGGCCGGTGGTTTCGACCGCGTCGAGGATGACGCCGGGCTTGAGTGCGTCGTACGGATGCGGTTGCGATGTGTTCATCCTTGCAGTGTACGGGTTTGCCGCGCATGGTTTTCGGGGTGATGCACGCGAGGAACCGCGCTTGAACCGTTACTACTGGGGGCTGCTGGCCGCGCTGACGGCTCTGGTCGGCGTCTGGCTGCTGGCCGGAGCGGGGGCGGGGCTGGACGTCGAGAGCCTGAGGGCCGCACGCGGGGAGATGGAGGTGTGGCGGGATGCGCGGCCCCTGTCCACGGCCGCGTTGTTTTTTGTGGTGTATGCAGTGGTCGCCGCGTTTTCCGTGCCGGGCATCGTGGTGATGACCCTGGCGGGCGGTGCCCTGTTCGGGGTGGTCTGGGGGACCTTGCTGTCTTCCCTCGCCTCCACGCTGGGTGCAACGCTGACCTTCCTGGCGGCCCGCGCGCTGGCGCGCGACGCGGTGCAACGGCGGTACGGGCGGCAGCTGCGGCGGATCAATGAAGGCTTTGTCCGCGAGGGGGCGTTCTATCTTTTCGCGTTGCGGATGATTCCGGTGTTCCCGTTCCTGTTGGTGAATGCCGGGATGGGACTCCTGCCAATCCGGACCTGGACTTATTTCTGGGTGTCGCTGGTGGGGATGCTGCCGGCCACGGCCGTTTTCGCCAATGCCGGTACGCAGCTGGGGCAGTTGCAGAGGCTGGACGGGCTGCTGTCGCCGGTGCTGCTGCTCTCCCTGGTCGCCACGGGTGTGTTTCCGCTTCTGGCGCGCTGGGGCGTGACCGCGGTTCGCACTTGGCGCGGGCAGGCCCGCAGGGGGTGATTCGGGTCTCGTATCTGAAGGGGTGCATTCGATTTCGCTATTCCCCACGCTTTATTGTGGAACAAGAGCCATGGGTTTTACGTCTGAAGACTTTCGGGATTGATTTGGCCGCTCGCCAAGTGCGTGACCAGGTCCAGGGGGTAACCATCAGATGGCATTGAATGTTTTTCTGCGTCAGGGTCAGGCGGCGCTTCTCGCGCTGAGTCTCATGGGGCTCGGCATAGCGGTGCAGGCGGAGGACGCGCCGCTGGATCGCCCAATCGAAAAGGTGCTGGAGCCGATCCAGCTGACCGACCGGGTCTATTACTTCTACGGCTCGCTCGAGAACCGCTCGCCGGTCAATGTGGGGTTCACCAACAACACCGGCTTTGTGGTCACGGACGAGGGCGTGGTGCTGATCGATTCGGGGCCGAGCTACAAGGTGGCCCAGCGCATGGAAAAGGCGATTGCCGGCGTGACCGACCAGCCGATCACGCACGTGATCTCCGTGGGCTCGCAGGACCATCGCTGGCTGGGGAACGGGTACTTCCTTGATCAGGGTGCGGAGCTGGTGGCGCTGCAGCGGACGGCGAGTACCCAGGCCGAGCGGGGCGAGGGGCAGATTGCCTCGCTGGCCAACGCCGTGGGTGAGGGGGCGATGGAGGGGACCGAGCCGGTTCCGGCACCGAACCCCATTGATGCCGAGGACCACACCCTGACAGTCGGCGGCGTGGACTTCGAACTGATCTATGCCGGGGATGCCCATTTCCCGGGTGACATCATGGTCCACCTGCCGGGCGAGGACGTCGTCTTCACCGGTGACATCGTCTACACCGAGCGCATGCTGGGCATCCACCCGTTCAGCAACCCGGTGAAAAAGCTGGAGGCCTTCCGGCACCTGGAGTCCATTGACCCTGAGATCGTGGTGCCAGGGCATGGTCGCGCGACGGACATGGCCGAGGCACGCCAGGACACCGGCGATTACCTCGAGCTGCTGGTGCGCGAAGTACGCGCGGGGATCGAAGACTGGGAATCCCTGAGCGAGGTGGTGGACCGACTCGCGGACCTGGACGAGTTCAAGCATCTGCGTCACTACGATGACTGGCACCGCCCGAACGTGAACCGGACCTACCTGTTCATCGAAGGCAACATGTAAGTCGGCCTCCAGGAATCCCGGCAGCGGGCCGGGAAACCTGCCGACGGCGCGGGGCGTGTGCTACGCTGCGCGCCGTTGTCGTTTCCGGCAATCCTTTTTTTAAACGTTTTTTCAAACGCGACGTTCGACCCCGCGTATGGGTCGGCGAAGGAGCCTCGCAATGCCCGCAGTAACCCTCCCCGACGGCAGCCGCCGCGAGTTCGATCACCCGGTCACCGTGCTGGATGTCGCCAAGGACATCGGTCCGGGCCTCGCCAAGGCGACCCTGGCCGGCAAGGTGAACGGCCAGCTGGTGGATGCCCGCCACGAGATCGACGATGACGCCGAGCTCGCGATCGTCACAGACCGCGACCCGGAGGGGGTGGAGATCATCCGGCATTCGACCGCGCATTTGATGGCGCAGGCGGTCAAGCAGCTCTTTCCCGACGCGCAGGTCACCATCGGGCCGACCATCGAGAACGGTTTCTACTACGACTTTGCCTATGACCGCGGCTTCACGCCGGAGGATCTGGCAAAGATCGAGAAGCGCATGAAGGAGCTGGCCAAGCAGGACCTGCCGGTGGAGCGCTCGCTGATGGACCGCGACGAGGCGGTGAAGTACTTCCGCGACATGGGCGAGGCGTACAAGGCGGAGATCATCGCGTCGATCCCGCAGGGCGAGAACATCTCGCTGTACAAGCAGGGCGACTTTGTTGATCTCTGCCGCGGCCCGCATATCCCGTCCACCGGCAAGCTGAAGGCCTTCAAGCTGACCAAGGTGGCCGGTGCCTACTGGCGTGGCGACTCCGACAACGAGATGCTGCAGCGCATCTACGGCACCGCCTGGGCGAACAAGGACCAGCTGAAGGAGTACCTGGAACGCCTGAAGGAAGCCGAGCGCCGCGATCACCGCAAGATCGGCCAGGAGCTGGACCTGTTCTCGATCCAGGACGAGGCCGGCGGCGGCCTGGTGTTCTGGCACCCGAAGGGCGCGCGCATCCGCCGCGAGATCGAGAAGTACTGGTACGACATGCACGAGAAGGCCGGCTACGACTTCGTCGTGTCGCCGCATATCGCGAACCTGGACCTGTGGAAGACCTCCGGCCACGCGGATTTCTATTCGGAATCCATGTACGAGCCGATGGAGGACGAACACCAGGCCTTCCAGCTCAAGCCGATGAACTGCCCGTTCCATGTGCTGATGTACAAGGACCGGCTGCACTCCTACCGCGACCTGCCGCTGCGCTGGGCGGAGATGGGCACGGTGTATCGCCGCGAGATGTCCGGGGCGTTGCACGGCCTGATGCGCGTGCGCGGCTTCACCCAGGACGACGCCCATATTTTCTGCCGCGAGGACCAGATCGAGGCCGAGGTGATGGCCGTCATCGACCTGACGCTGGCGGTCCTGCAGACCTTCGGCTTCGAGAAGTTCGACGTGAACCTCTCGACCAAACCGGAAGATGCGGTCGGCTCCGACGCGATCTGGGAGCACGCGACCGCGTCACTGCGCTCCGCCATCGAGAAGAAGGGGCTGGAGTATTCGGTGGACGAGGGCGGCGGCGCCTTCTACGGCCCGAAGATCGACATCAAGATCCACGACGCGATCGGCCGCGAATGGCAGTGCTCCACGGTGCAGCTGGACTTTAACCTGCCCGAGCGCTTCGACATGGAATACGTGGCCGAAGATAACGAGCGGCGGCGCCCGATCATGATCCACCGTGCGCTGCTGGGTTCGGTGGAGCGCTTCTTCGGCGTGCTGATCGAACACTACGCCGGGCACTTCCCGACCTGGTTGACCCCGGTGCAGGCCGAGGTGCTGACCATCACCGAGCGCCAGGATGCCTACGCCGAGGAAGTGACCAAGGCGCTGCGTGACAAGGGTTTCCGCGTCGAGGCAGACTTGAGAAACGAGAAGATCGGCTTTAAGATTCGCGAGCACACGCTCAAGCGCGTGCCGTATCTGCTGGTCCTTGGAGACAAGGAAATGGAAAACGGCCAGGTGGCGGTGCGCACGCGAAGCGGTGAAGACCTTGGTGTGATGAGCGTTGAGGACTTCGGCGAGCGCCTCCGGGAGGAGGTTGCCGGTCGTCATCACTGACTTGAACTGGAGAAAAGGCTATTAGCGCAGCGAAAACGGTCCGTCTGAACGACCAGATTACGTGTCCGCAGATTCGATTGATCGACGCCGAGGGCGAGAACCGCGGTGTCTGCAGGACGGCAGAGGCCCTGGAAATGGCCGCGGAGAACGGTCTGGACCTGGTCGAGATCTCGCCCAATGCCGAGCCCCCCGTAGCCCGGATCATGGACTACGGCAAGTACAAGTTCGAGCAGGCGAAGAAGGCGCAGGAAGCCAAGAAGAAGCAGAAGCAGATCCAGATCAAGGAAGTGAAGTTCCGTCCGGGTACGGACGAGGGCGACTACCAGGTCAAGCTTCGCAACCTGCGCCGCTTCATCGAGGCCGGTGACAAGGGCAAGGTGACCATCCGCTTCCGTGGTCGCGAGATGCGCCACCAGGAGCTGGGCGGCGAACTGCTGGACAAGATCGAGCAGGATATGGCCGATATCGCGGTCATTGAGCAGCGCCCGAAGATGGAAGGTCGCCAGATGATCATGGTGCTGACCGGCAAGAAGAAGTAGGCCGGTCAGGCAACAAGGATCGCGCAGGTCTCCGCATACCTGCCGGTCCTCCCATAAACGGTCGGCCCGAATTGGGTACGACTCCAAATGCCGGAGAGAGTAATGCCGAAGATCAAGACCAATCGGGGTGCGGCCAAGCGCTTCGCCCGTACCGGGTCCGGGAAGTTCAAGCGGTTTCAGTCGCACCGCAGCCACATCCTGACCAAGAAATCCACCAAGCGTAAGCGTCAACTGCGCAGTCCGGCCATGGTGCACGAGGTTGATGTTGCCTCCGTGCGCAAAATGCTGCCGTACCGTTGATCTGACCGAGGAAGAAAGACATGCCACGAGTCAAGCGCGGTGTAACCGCTCACGCCCGTCACAAGAAGGTCCTGAAGCAGGCCAAGGGCTATTACGGCGCCCGGAAGAACGTCTTCCGCGTTGCCAACCAGGCCGTCATCAAGGCCGGCCAGTACGCCTACCGTGACCGTCGCCAGAAGAAGCGCCAGTTCCGGGCGCTGTGGATCGTCCGCATCAATGCGGCGGCCCGCCAGTTCGATCTGTCCTACAGCCGCCTGATGGCGGGTCTGAAGAAGGCCGAGATCGAGATCGACCGCAAGAGTCTCGCCGATCTGGCCGTGCACGACCTGACCGCCTTCGGCAAGATCGCCGAGAAGGCCAAGGCCGCACTGCCGGCCTGACGAGGTCCTGCAAGGATTACTCGCCGGGCCACACCTGGCGGGTCCCGAAAAGGGGAGGGTCGACGCCCTCCCTTTTTTGTTTCGGGAACACGGAATACCAGGATGGCGGGTCGCCGCCATCCGCCATTTTCGGGGAACGCACGTGGAGCAACTGCAACAGCTTGTCGCCGAGGCCCGCGACCGCATCGAGGCCGCCACGGACCTGAAGGCGCTGGATGAGGTTCGGGTTCACTACCTCGGCAAGAAGGGCGCGATTACGGCCCAGTTGAAGGAGCTCGGGAAGCTGTCGGCGGAGGAACGCCCGGCTGCCGGGCAACGGGTCAACGAGGCCAAGACCGAGGTGGCCGCTCTGATCGACGTCCGCAAGGATGCGCTGGCGCAGAACGCGTTGACGGAGCAGCTGGCGCGTGAACGTATCGACGTGACGCTGCCCGGGCGGCCGCAGTGGGACGGGGCCCTGCACCCGATCACGCAGACGCTGGAGCGGATCGAGTCATTCTTCGCGGGGCTGGGCTTTCAGGTGGCGCAGGGGCCGGAGGTGGAGGATGACTTCCATAACTTCGAAGCCCTGAATATCCCCGAGCATCACCCGGCGCGGGCGATGCACGACACGTTCTACTTTGATGCCCACCGGGTACTGCGCACGCATACCTCTCCGGTGCAGATCCGGACCATGGAACAGCAGAAACCGCCGCTGCGGGTGATTGCGCCGGGGCGGGTCTACCGCTGCGATTCCGATCTGACGCACAGCCCGATGTTCCACCAGGTGGAAGGTCTGTGCGTGGATACCGACATCACCTTCGCGGATCTGCGTGGTGTGCTGAGTGCCTTCCTGCAGAGTTTCTTCGGCCGTGACGATCTGGCCACGCGTTTCCGGCCGTCGTACTTCCCGTTTACCGAACCCTCCGCCGAGGTCGACATCCGGTGTGTGCACTGTGGCGGTGAGGGGTGTCGAGTGTGCAGTCATACCGGCTGGCTGGAGGTGATGGGCTGCGGCATGGTGCACCCGAACGTACTGGGCCATGTCGACATCGACCCGGAGCAGTACACCGGTTTTGCGTTTGGCCTGGGTGTCGAGCGCATGGCGATGCTGCGCCACGGCGTGAATGATCTGCGCTTGTTCTTTGACAACGACATCCGGTTTATCGGGCAATTCGGGCAGACAGGCTAATGCGTATCAGTGTGCAATGGCTGCAGGAATGGCTGCAGTTTGATGAGACCCCGGAACAACTGGGCCACCGCCTGACCATGGCGGGTCTGGAACTGGATGCGATGGAGGCGGCGGCCCCGGCGTTTACCGGTGTGCGGGTGGGGCACGTGCTTGCGGTGGAACCCCATCCGGACGCCGATCGCCTGCGTGTCTGCCGGGTCGATGCGGGGGGCGACGAACCGCTGACGATCGTCTGCGGGGCCCCCAACGTACACGAGGGGATGCGTGCACCGGTCGCGGTGGTCGGCGCGGTGCTGCCCGACAACTTCAAGATCAAGAAATCGAAACTGCGCGGCGTCGCCTCTGCGGGGATGCTGTGTTCGGCTCGGGAGCTCGGACTTGCCGAAGACGCCGAGGGGTTGATGGCATTGCCTCCGGAGCTCGAAGCCGGTGCGGATCTGCGCGCCGCGCTAGGTTTGGATGACACCATCCTCGAGGTTGATCTGACCCCGAACCGCGCTGACTGCCTCGGTATGCGCGGGATTGCCCGCGAGTGCTCGGCGCTCCTGGACCGGCCGCTGCAGGCCGCTGGGGTGGAGGCCGCACCGGTCGCAGGCGCTGCGCAGGTTGCGGTGGAAGTCGAGGATGCCGAGGCCTGTCCGCTGTATGCCGCGCGCGTGCTGGAGGGCCTCGATGCCAGGGCGGCCACGCCGTTGTGGATGCGCGAGCGGCTGCGGCGCGCCGGTGTGCGTCCGTTGAGCGCGATTGTCGATGTCACCAATTACGTGATGCTGGAACTGGGGCAGCCCCTGCATGCCTTTGATGCGGAACGGGTCGGGGATCGCATTCGAGTGCGCCGGGGGCGTGAAGGGGAGCGCCTGACGCTGCTGGGTGGCGATCAGACCGTGACGCTTGCGCCGCAGGACCTGGTGATTGCGAACGACGCCGAGCCACAGGCCCTGGCCGGCGTGATGGGCGGGGCCGCCAGTGCGGTGGACGATGCCACGACGCGGGTGGTGCTGGAATGTGCCCATTTCACTCCGCGGGCGTTGGCCGGCCGGGCCCGCGCCCACGGCCTGCATACCGATGCCTCGCATCGCTTCGAGCGCGGCGTCGATCCGACGCTGGTGCCTGCGGCGATGGAGCGTGCGACGAGCCTGCTTCTGCAGATCTGCGGTGGCCAGTGCGGGCCGGTCGTCCAGTGCGGCGAGGCCCCGACGACCCATGCGGAGCAGGCCATTGCGCTGCGCCCCGAACGGATCGAGCGCCTGCTCGGTGTGGCGCTGGCGCAGGACGAGGTGGAACGCATCCTCGCGGCGTTGGATTGCCGGATTCAGGGCAGTGCCGAGGGCTGGACGGTGCATGCGCCGCGGGCCCGCTTCGATCTGGCGCGCGAGGAGGACCTGATTGAAGAGCTGGCGCGGGTACATGGCTATGACCGGCTGCCCCAGACGCTGCCGCAGCCGGTGGGTCCGGCGGGCACGACCGACGGCCTGCGGTCCCTGCGTTCGGGGCTGGCGCGGCGCGGGTTCCACGAGGTGATCAGCTTCAGCTTTATTGCGCGCGAGGTCGCGCAGGCCTTCTATCCCGAGGTGGAGCCGCTGGCCCTGGCCAATCCGATCTCGGCGGATCTGGCGGTGATGCGCCCGGGCCTGTGGCCCGGACTGGTGACCACCGCGGCCTATAATCAGGCGCGGCAGCAAAGCGATCTGCGACTGTTTGAACAGGGTTTGCGCTTTGTTCCGGATGCATCTGGCCTGCGCCAGGAACCGCGGCTGGCGGGACTTCTGGGAGGTTATACCCGTCCGGAGATTTGGGAAGGGGAACGCCGCCGGTACGATTTCTTTGATGCCAAGGGCGTGGTCGAGACGTTATGTGCGCAAGCAGAGGGAACGCTGGACTTTTCTGCGGAGGGACATCCTGCCCTGCATGACGGACAATCGGCCCGCGTGCGGCTGGATGGCAAGCCGGTCGGCTGGGTTGGGCGGTTACATCCGAGGTTGTGCGAGCGCTTCGATGTGGGGGCGGTGTATCTGTTCGACCTCGACGCGACCGTTGTGGCGCGGGCGCCGGTGGCGCAGTTCCGGGCCTTGTCGGCGTATCCGTCCATTCGCCGCGATCTGGCACTGGTGGTGCCGGATTCGGTCCCGGCCGGTGCAGTGCTGGCGGCGATCGACGAGCTCGAGCTGGAGCTGCTGCAGGACGTTCGTCTGTTCGATGTGTACCGTGGCAAGGGCCTGAATCCGGAAGAAAAAAGCCTTGCTTTGGGCTTGATTTTACGGGCTTTTGATCGCACCCTAGATGAACAGGATGTGGCCAGTGTCACCGCGGCGGTGGTGCAGCATCTTCAGGCCCGCTTCAACGCAACCCTGAGGCAATAGCCAATGGCAGCTGTAACCAAGGCGGATCTGGCCGCCGCGCTGAATGAAGAACTCGGTCTCAACAAGCGCGAGGCCAAGGAATTCGTCGAGATGTTTTTCGAGGAGATGCGCCAGTCGCTGGAAGCGGGCGAGGGCGTGAAGCTCTCCGGCTTCGGAAACTTCATCCTGCGCGACAAGAATCAGCGGCCCGGCCGCAATCCCAAGACGGGGGAAGAGATCCCGGTTTCGGCCCGGCGCGTGGTGACCTTCCGCCCCGGCCAAAAGCTGCGCGAGCGGGTAGAAAGCTATGCTGGAGGCGAGTAACCATCAGGAACTCCCGGCAATCCCGGGCAAGCGGTACTTCACGATTGGCGAAGTCGCCGAACTGTGCCAGGTTAAGCCGCACGTGCTGCGCTACTGGGAGCAGGAGTTCCCGATGCTGGAGCCGGTCAAGCGGCGCGGCAATCGGCGGTATTACCAGCGCCAGGATGTGATCCTGATCCGTCAGATTCGCACGCTGCTGTATGAAGAGGGCTACACCATCAACGGTGCCCGCCAGAAGCTCTCTGGTGACGAGGCCAAGGACGATCGGCAGCACGCCCGGCAGGTGATCCAGGACACGATCTCCGAACTCGAATCGATCCTGAAGGTGCTGCGGGTCTGAAACCGCCGGATCCCGTATGCGTTGGGAGGCGTCGGGTTTCCTGCAGTCACGGACGCGCGGCGAGTGTGCACATGGATCACGTGCTTCCCGGGAAAGGTCGGAAAATTGCCGTCGGAGCTTTCGTGAAGGGCGATAATCCGCTATGATTCGCGGCTTCGGGGCGTGGCGCAGCCTGGTAGCGCATCTGCATGGGGTGCAGAGGGTCGCAGGTTCAAATCCTGCCGTCCCGACCAAAATCGCAGGAACCGGAAAGGCCGCTCAAGCGGCCTTTTTTGTGCGCGGCATATGATTGATCGGCGCCACGGTGTGGTTCATTCCATGGAACGGCGCCGTGCTTCACGCTGATAGTAGAGCAGGGCGATGTTGATCTGGCGTTCCAGCCACTGGTCCGATCCGACAATCTCGAAGCCGGCGGATTCGTAGCCATCGCGAACACTCCGACGGCGGTTGGCCAGTTGGAGTTGGCCGGACAGCCGTTCGCGGACTTCCGGTAGCAACAGGTTGGAGAAGCTGGTGGGGCTCCCGGCCTTGAGCGTGTCCAGGGTCGTGGTCGGCAGTTCGATGCACATACCGCAGGCGGACAGGTCCGTGAGCTCACCAATGACCGGTTGTGACCAGCCCTGGCTGGACAGTTCGACCGCGGGGCGCTCGGCCATCGGGATATGCGCACGAAACGTCTCTCTTCGTTGCAGGTAGTACAGCGATTCCGGATAGGGGCATACATAGAGTGCGCCCTGTGCTTCCTGCTCGATTCGTGTGACGGTGCTGGAAAAACGCACGGCAATCCCGCGCAGGGCTGCGAACACGCGCAATGCCTGCCCCGTTTGCACATGCTCGTGGGCCCGGGAAGGGGTCAATTCGTCGAGAAAGATCTCCCTGGCCGTCGGGTCCAGGCGGACCAGTGCCGACCCGAACAGCGGGCCGTCTTCGGTGAGCCGCACGCTGATCAGGGTGAGCTTGTGGTCCAGATCCTTGAGGATCGCGGCAATGCGCGCAGGGTGATCGACCGTGTATTCGGTTTCGTCCATACGTCCATAACGTCAGGTGGATGTCAGGGCGCAAGGTACTCAGGCGTGGCTCGGAAAGCCAGCGGTCGCGAGCAGAAATCCATCAGGCCTGAGTGATCGGACGCCCACCCCGGTTGTTAGGGCGCGTGCGGCCGTAGGGGTCGTAGGTGGTGGCGGGGCCAACGTCTTCGCCGCGCAGGATCTGCATGGACAGTTCCACGCGTTGGCGATCGCGTTCGATCAGGCGGGCGTTGCCCTGGTTCAGAGTGTTGCAGCGTTCGATGGACTGGCGCAGGGCCTGCCAGTGGTCGTCCAGGGTCGCAGTGTCGTCGAGTCGCGAGAGCAGGCGTGCCATGCCGGCAGGTGTGAAGACCTCGTTTTCGGATTCGGCGATTTGTTGCTGTTGGCGGGTCTCGGCCTCGAGTTCCTGCAAGAGTGCCTGCTTGCTGGCGACGACGGTTTGCAGGGTCTCGGGCTCGCGCCCCTCGACCGCGCGGGTTTCCTGGAGCAGGGTATCCTCGAGCTGGTGAGCCAGACGGATCGAGGTCTCCAGGGAGTGTTGCAGGCGTTGGCGCGTGTCGGCATTCATGGAGTTAGCGCAGCATGCGTTCAAGGTCGATCATGCGGTCGGCCAGTTGTTCGTTGTCGATCGGATAGTTGCCGTTCGCGATGGCCTCGCGCAGTTCGGCCACGCGCGCGGCATCAAACGGCGCGGCGGTATTGCTGCCGGCGGCGTTCATGGCCTTGGCGGCGCTGGTGAGGGCGACCGAGTCGTCGCCCGCCACGGGGGCGTTGCCCGCGCCCTGGGGCTGGCTGGAGGCTCGGTCCGTGGGCTCGCGGCCTTTCACCGAGGTACTCGGGCTGTCCGGGCGCAGGTTGTTCGAGTTGAGGCCCTTGATATCCATGGTGAAGTCCTGTCGTTGTAACTGTGCTGCAGGTGTTAACGGCTACGTACACTGAAACTGTAGTGCCGATGGCGTTCATTATGGAACGGGCGTCACATGACGATGATTCATAGCGCGACGCGGACGTCTCCGGAGGCCTGGATCTCGCCTTCCACCACGCGCCCGGAAGAGGTGTTCTTGACCCGGATGCGGTCACCGAGGGTGCCGTTTTCCAGCGCCTCTCCCTGCATGCGAATCGCGATGGCGCCGTTCTCTGCCAGGATCGTGACACGCTGACCGCGGCTGATGATTTCGCGCTGGGTTACATGCTGGGTGCCGATGATCTGGCCGGACCGGATATTGCGGCGGGTCTGTTGTCCCACCAGTTCGGATTTGTCTTCATGATAGCTGCCGGCGTGACGCGATGTCTCAATGCGCTGGAAGCGCAGGTCGCCCGCGGTCAGGACGTGCTGGCGCGGCAGGCTGCGGTTGGCGACCAGGACACGGGCATGGCGTTCTACCGTGGCGGGTACGTAGAGCTGCCACGTGACCGGACCTGCGCACTGGAGGTGGATGGCGGTATTGCCTTCGCGGCGGCCGCCTGGCGGAAAGCTCGCGTTCAGACCCTCATGGCAGTAGGCCAGTCGTAGCCGGTTGTCGAGCTGCCCGATCTCGATCTGAATATCGGCGTCCGCGTCGGCCTCCAACTGCTGCATCAGGAACGCTTCGGCGGCCAGGCGGATATCCGCCACCGGGTGGATCTCGGCCTTCGCCGAGGCAGACAGTAACAGCAGTAGGCACAGGCCGAGGGCTGTCCAGGGCGCGCGCGCGGCGTTCTTTGGGGCTGATGTGTTCATATCCGGTTCCTGTCTGCCGGTCGCGAAGCTGCAGCGGCCTGGTGGCCGGCGGGTGTTGTCGCAGGGAACCCGTCACTGCACGTTCTCCTCTTGTTTCAAGGCATGCAGATGTTGTGCCAGTACCGGCGATGGCGTGGATTCAAGCCCCGGCAGGGGCGGCCGTTATCGGGATAGGGCGGGGGCAGGCCGACCGTGACGGGACTTGCGGTGACAGGCATGCCGCGCTCGGTGCACACTGAGGTTTCGAGGATTGCCTGCGTCGTTGGCGCTGCGGGACAAGGAGAGCGGCAGGATGAGTCAATTCATTGACGATGTGAATCAGCGCACGCAGATGGTGGGGCAGAACCGGATGGAACTGTTGCTGTTCCACCTCGGTGGGTCGCAAGCCTTCGGGATCAACGTGTTCAAGGTGCGGGAGGTGATCCCGTCGCCGCCGCTACGCCAGCTCCCCGGTTCCATGAGCCTGGTACGGGGTGTCGCGACCTTGCGCGGCCGCACAGTGCCGATCATCGACCTGGCGCGGGCGATGGGGCTGCGCGGCGCGGCAGCAGCGGATACCGGCGCCGGTCAAAAGGTGGTGGTCACCGAATTCAACCGCGCGATCCAGGGCTTTCTGGTGTCTGCGGTGGACCGGATCGTCAACGTGAACTGGCAGGACGTGAAATCCCCGCCGCGCGGTACCGGGACGGATTCGTTCCTGGTTGCGGTCACGGAAATCGACAACAAGCTGGTCGAGATCATCGATGTTGAACGTGTGTTGTCGATCGTCAACCCGTTACCGACCGAGGTGTCGGCATCACTCCGCGAGGATGCGGCGAGTCAGCAGGCACGCAAGATCGTGATCGTCGATGACTCGGTGGTCGCGCGCAAGCAGATCGAAGGCGCGATCCAGGGCCTGGGTTTCGATTACCAGACCTTCAAGGATGGACTGGAGGCGCTGGAGTTTCTCGAGCAGACCGCAGCCGAGGGCCCGGTGCGGGATGTGGTGGAACTGATCATCTCCGATATCGAAATGCCGCGTATGGATGGTTATACGCTGACGACGCGGATTCGGGACAACCCGGAGCTGCAGGATCTGAAGATCCTGCTGCATTCCTCGTTGAGCGGAGAGTTCAATACGGATATGGTTCGACGGGTCGGTGCCGACGCGTTCCTGTCGAAATTCGACCCGGACGAACTGGCGGTTGCCGTGCTGGACCAGACCCGGCATCCGGACCGGCCCCCCGGATGAGCCCCGGCAAGCGGCGGCGGATTGCCGCCGGGTCAGCGCCGACCGGCGTGCGCTGGCCGGTTTGTGCCGCCGCAGGCCCCGTGCCGCACCGCGCCGGACCCCGTATACTGAGTGGCTTGTGGCCGCGCACGGTTTTGTCGGGAACGCGTCATCATCCATTACGAAGGAATCAAACGGTTCATGTACACACTCGTGCTCGAATCGCCGGGGCTGGTACCCGGAGGCCTGTCGGATTGGGGACGGAACCGCTGCGTGTGCGGGACAGCGGTCCCTTTTCTCGCTCTCGCGTTACATGGTTTCACCCTGCGCCTCGCGAGACCGAAAAACGGGCCTCGCGCCCCCGCAACGCTCGCGACGATCACCCAGACCCGACAGGCTCCCGGGGTTGCCCGATCCCGGGTTCCGGCCCGCATCCGTCAACAACGGGCGAGTAGAGCCACTGCCGGCTGCGCAGCGCTTCGGGCCTCGGAAGGCCCGGGGTGCCGCGAGCGTGTACATGAATCCGTCTCGACAGAGCATGTTGGACTGCGCTCAGGGATGAACCAGTGATCGATTCCCGCGACTACGAAGAATTCTCCCGTTTCCTGCGGGACTGCTGCGGCCTGGTGCTGGGTGACAGCCGGCAGTACCTGGTGTCCAGCCGCCTGTCGCGGCTGCTGGAAGAGTTCAGCTTCGAGAGTGTTCCGGAACTGCTGAGGGCGATGCGCCAGTCGCCCAACCCGCGGCTGCGCACGCGCGTCATCGACGCGATGACCACCAACGAGACTTCCTGGTTTCGGGATGGCTTTCCGTTCGAGATCCTGCGCCATGTGCTGTTGCCGGAACTCTCGGCTCGCGGGGGCAGCATCAAGGTCTGGTCGGCGGCCTGCTCCAGCGGCCAGGAGGCCTACAGTATCTCGATGGTGGTCTCCGAATGGGAGGAGTCACGGCCGCCGCGGAAGGTGCCGGTCTCCATCCTCGGTACGGATTTGTCGGAACAGGTGCTCGAGGATGCGCGTCGAGCCGTCTACGACGGTCTGAGCATCGTGCGCGGGTTGAGCGAGGCGCGCCGGGCGCGCTTTTTCGAGGAGGTGGCGGACGGCCACAGGGTGATTCCGGAGGTGCAGCGCCGGTGTCGCTTCCAGAAGCTCAACCTGGTCGATCGCTACACCGCCCTGGGCAAGTTCGACCTGGTGTTCTGCCGCAACGTGTTGATCTATTTTTCCGCTGACACCAAGCGACAGGTTCTTGACGGTATTGCGCGGCAGATGAACCCCGGTGGTTATCTGTTTCTTGGCGCTTCCGAGACGGCAGGCCCCTACAGCGACGCCTTCGAGACAGTTCGCACCGAATACGGCTCGGTTCTGCGCGTCAAATCCTGAATCTGCAGCCCGGTGCCGCAATGGCACCGCAGTCGCAATCGCAGTCCAGGCGAGTGTCCCGTACCGGTCTGGAGCGTTTGCTCGCATTCCTTCCCTTGAGTTCCTGGCATACCCCTTGCATCAATCCTCCTGCAAGGGGCCGTCGTTGCGCCCCGCATTCGCAACAACAGACCGCCAGAGGCGGCCGGGAAGATAGCGATGAGTCTTTCTCTGGACAAGGCAATGGGGATTCTGCCGCAGGCAGTCAACGTACGCGCTCAGCGCATGGAGCTGCTGGCATCCAACATCGCCAACGCCGATACCCCGAACTACAAGGCACGTGACATCGATTTCCGCGCGGTGCTCGAGGCGGCTGCCGGTGGCGGCAACACCTTGCCCCTGGCGCGCAGCCAGGCGGCCCACCTGGATCCCGGCGCTGGCGGCATGAACGGGTCCGTGGAAGCGCTTTATCGCGTCCCGTCACAGCCGTCGCTGGATGGCAACACGGTTGATCCGCAGATGGAGAGAGCGGCCTTTGCGGAGAACGCCGTCCAGTACCAGAGCAGTCTCGAATTTCTTAACCGCCGGGTGTCCGGTATCCGCGAGGCCCTGCGTGGCGATCGTTAAGCCGGATCGGAACGGGAGATCGATGTCGTGAGCAACCTTTTCAGCCTCTTCAATACTTCTGCCTCGGCGTTGTCGGCGCAGTCGGTGCGCTTGAATACCGTGGCCTCCAACCTGGCCAATGCGAACACGGCGGCCACCAACCCGGATGAGGCCTATCGCGCCAAGCAGGTGCTGTTTCAGAGCGTGATGGACCAGGCCAGCCCCAATGGTGCGGCGACGTCCGTGCGGGTTGCGGGTATTACCGAGTCGCAGGCGGCACCGCATGCGCATTACGAGCCGCATCACCCGCAGGCGAACGAGGAGGGCTATATCTTCCGGCCGGCCATCAGCGTGGTCGAGGAGATGGCGAACATGATGTCTGCCTCGCGCAATTACGAAGCGAACGTGGAGGTGATGGAGACCTCGCGTCAGCTGCTCCAGCGCACATTGCAGATCGGCCAGGGCTAGAGGAATTCACCATGACACAGATATCCCCCGAATTGCTGGATCGTCTCGGCCTTTCGCGTCCTGACAAGAAGCCGGAAGGCGAGATGGACCGTTTGGGCCAATCGGATTTCCTGAAGCTGATGACCACCCAGCTTGAGAACCAGGACCCGATGGACCCTATGGAAAACGGCGATTTCCTGGGACAGATGGCCCAGTTCTCGACGGTGACCGGGATTGAGCAGTTGTCGAAGTCGTTCGAGAAGCTGGCGCAGTCGCTGGGGCAGAACCAGACCCTGCAGGCGGCCTCGCTGGTGGGCAAGGATGTGCTGGTCCCCGTGGAGTTTGGCGAGCTGGGTCCTGACGGGCGTCTCAACGGGGCGGTCGACCTGGAGCGTTCCACGGAGGAGTTGCAGATCGATGTCTACAGCCCGAATGGAGAACGCATCCGCCGCATGAACCTGGGGGCGGCCGGCAGCGGCCTGCAGGAGTTTGCCTGGAATGGCGAGCGTGACGACGGGACCCTGGCGCCCCCGGGCGTCTACGAATTCAAGGCCACGGCGCGTTCCGGAACGCAGGCGGAGGCCGTGGATACCTTTCTCGATGCCCGCGTGGAGAGTGTTGCGATGGACCCGGACGCCGGATTGGCACTGACCGTGCAGGGTCTGGGCGAGATCAGCTTTGCGGATGTACGACGTATTGGCGGCTGACGGCCGGTCGGCGGCGCATAAACCTTAACGGAGGAATCACCCATGCCCTTCAATATCGGATTGAGCGGACTCAATGCGGCCCAGGCCGACCTGCAGACGACCGGTCACAATGTGTCCAACGCGGGGACCACGGGCTTCAAACGTTCGCGTGCGGAGTTCGGTGATGTCTTCGCCCAGACCTTCGGGGGCATCAGCCAGACCGCGATCGGGTCCGGGACCCGGCTGCAGGCGGTCACCCAGCAGTTCTCGCAGGGGCGGACCGAGTTCACGGAGAACGGCCTGGATCTGGCGATCAACGGCGAGGGTTTCTTTGTCCTTAATGATCAGGGGAACACCGTGTACACGCGGGCCGGCGAGTTTCAGGTAGACCGTGACGGCTTTCTGGTGAACAACCAGGGGCAGCAGTTACAGGGCTATCCGCCGCAGAATGCGAGTGCGGCAGACCCGGAATTCAATACCGGGCAGCTTAATGACATTCGGTTGCAGACGGGCGATGCGGACCCGCAGGCGACCGGCGAGATCGAGGCCCTGGTCAATCTTCGTTCGGACGCAGAAAACCTTGATCCCGCCCTTTTCGATGCGGCGGATCCGGATACCTACAACTTTTCGACCGCCTTGACGGTGTACGACTCTCTCGGAACGGCCAGGGATGCAAACCTCTTCTTCGTCAAGACGGCCGACCTTGAGTGGCAGGCCCACGCCCGGGTCGAGGCGGGTGTCGATGCCGCCGGCGACCCGGTGGCCTTTGACGCAGGGCCGTTCGACCTGTCGTTCAACAATTCCGGAACGCTGGAGGAACCTACCACGTTCAACCTCACCACCCCCGACTTCCCCAATGGCGCGGCCGGTCTGGACACCGAGCTCGATTTCGGGGGTACGACCCAGTTTGGCGGTGACTTCGCGGTGAACGACCTGAGCCAGGACGGTTTCGCCTCCGGACGCCTGACCGGCGTGGATATCGATGACTCGGGGGTGGTGTTCGCCCGTTTCACCAATGGGCAATCCAGGGTGCTCGGGCAGGTCGCGATGGCCAATTTCACCAATCCGCAGGGACTGGAAAAGCTGGGTAACAACAATTGGGCCGAGACCTTTGCCGCGGGTGATCCCGTGTTGGCGGCCCCTGGCACCAGCAACCTGGGGACCATTCAGGCGGGGGCACTGGAGGCCGCCAATGTGGATATTGCCCAGGAGCTGGTGAACCTGATTACTGCGCAGCGCAACTTCCAGGCGAATGCGCAGACGATCTCCACGGCTGACCAGATCACGCAGACAATCATCAATATCCGCTAAATATCGGATAAATAAACGGTGAGGGCTTGAGCATGGATCGATTTCTGTACATCGCGATGTCCGGTGCGAAGGAGACGATGCACGCACAGGCCATCAATAACCACAACCTGGCCAACGCCAACACGGATGGTTTCCGCCAAGCGCTGGCCACGGCGGATACCGCACCGGTGCGAGGTCCGGTCCATGCCTCGCGTGACTACGCCCAGGTGGGCAACGAGGCGGTGGATTTCAGCAAGGGCGTGATGAAGAGCACCGGACGCGACCTGGATATCGCCATCGATGGCGAGGGCTTTATCGCGGTTCAGGGGCCCGATGGCGAAGAAGGCTACACCCGCGCCGGCTCCCTGCACGTGGATGCCTTCGGCCTGCTGCGCACGGCGCAGGGGCATCAGGTTCTGGGGGACGGGGGACCGATTGCCATCCCGCCGGCGGAGAAGATCGAAGTGGGTACCGACGGCACGATCAGTGTGCAACCTCTGGGCGTCGGGCCGGAGGCCCTGGCGGCGGTGGAACGCATCCGCCTGGTCAATCCGGACACGGAGACGCTCCAGCGCGGGGATGACGGCCTGTTCCGCCTGGCGGACGGGGGCGCTGCGCCCGCCGATGCCGCAGTCCGGGTTGTCTCGGGAATGCTGGAGGGCAGCAACGTGAACACCGTGGAGGCGCTGACACGAATGATCGAGCTGTCCCGTCACTTCGAGATGCAGGTGAAGATGATGGACAGCGCCAACTCGCTGGAACAGAGCAGTAACCGCCTGCTGGGCCTCGGTTAATCGCCGGGGCCTCGCGCGGCACTTGAGAGAAAACAGGAGAACACCATGAACCAGGCACTGTGGATCGCCAAGACCGGCCTCGACGCGCAGCACACGCGCATGTCGACGGTCTCGAACAACCTGGCCAACGTGAATACCACGGGCTTCAAGAAAGATCGTGCGGTATTCGAGGATCTGATCTATCAGACGGTACGCCAGCCGGGTGCCCAGGCCACTCAGGATCGGCAGTTGCCGTCGGGCCTGCAGATCGGCACCGGGGTGCGCGCCGTCTCCACCGAGAAGATGTTCGAGCAGGGCAATCTGCAGCAGACGGACAACTCGCTGGATATCGCCATCGAGGGCCGCGGTTTCTTCCAGATCCTGCTACCGGACGGCAACGTGGGTTACACCCGTGACGGCAGTTTCCAGCTGAATTCGGATGGCCAGGTCGTGATGTCCAACGGCTACCCCCTGCAGCCGGGCCTGTTCGTGCCGGAGGATACCCAGTCGCTGACCATTGGCAAGGATGGCACGGTGAGCGCGCAGATCCCGGGCGAGGCGGCGCCGGTGGAGCTCGGGAACATCCAGCTGGCGGATTTTGTGAACCCGGCCGGTCTGCAGGCCGTAGGCGAGAACCTGTTTCGCGAGAGCGCGGCCTCGGGGGTCGCACAGCAGTCCCTGCCGGGGCTGAATGGCACCGGCACCGTGATCCAGGGGATGCTCGAGACCTCGAACGTGAACATCGCCGAGGAGCTGGTCAACATGATCGAGACCCAGCGCGCCTACGAGGTCAACTCCAAGGCGATCTCCGCGGCCGACCAGTCGCTGCAGTTCGTCAACCAGACGATCGGGTGACGGGATGAATCGCCCCCGACACCTGCTTCGCCCCGCGCTCGCCGCCGGCATGGCCCTGCTGCTGTCGGCCTGCGCGGCCACTCAGCCCACCCAGCCGGGGGACGACCCTGCCTACCACCCGGTGATGCCGGCGCAGCCGGTTCCGCAGGCGCAGAACAACGGTGGCATTTATCAGGCGGCCCATTCCCAGGGCCTGTTCGAGGACTACAAGGCGCGCAATGTCGGCGACATCCTCACCGTGATCCTGGCCGAGAGCACGCAGGCGCAGAAGTCGGCTTCCACCTCTACCTCGAAGGATGCCGATCTGGAACTGGGCAATCTCACGGCCTTCGGACGCGATGCCACCCTCAACGGGCGCCCGTTGTTCGGCGCCAGCAATTCCAGCTCGCGCAGTTTCGGGGGCTCCGGGGATTCTGCCCAGAGCAATCAGCTGGACGGCGAGATCACCGTGACCGTGGCCGAGGTGCTGCCGAACGGGAACCTGGTGATCCAGGGCGAGAAGTGGCTGGGCATTAACCAGGGCGAGGAATATGTGCGCTTTCGCGGCATCGTGCGTCCGGTGGACGTGACCACGAACAACACCGTGCTCTCGACCCAGGTCGCGAATGCGCGGGTGTACTACGGCGGGTCCGGCGTGCTGGCGGACAGCAATACCCCCGGCTGGATCACCCGCTTCTTCAACAGCCCGATGTGGCCCTTCTGATCCGGCATGACGGCGGCGAGGTACGACATGGATTCCATCCCCCTCAAGCAACACGGTTCCGGCCCGTGGGCCCGGTGGTCCGGTGACTGGCGCCGGGCGCTGCTGCTGGTTCTGGTCGTACTCCTGGTGGCCGGTCTGGGCAACGCCTCGGTGTCGGCCCAGACCGCCATCCAGCAACAGGCCGCGCTGCAGGAGCGCAACTACATGGAACGGGTCAAGGACGTGGCCAGTATTTCCGGCGTCCGGGACAACCAGCTCATCGGCTACGGCCTGGTGGTCGGGCTTGACGGGACAGGGGACCAGACCACCCAGACCCCGTTCACCGTACAGAGCCTGAACAACATGCTGGGGCAACTGGGGCTCACACCGGATGCCGGAAATCCGCAGCTGCGCAATGTGGCGGCGGTGATGGTGACGGCCGAACTGCCGCCGTTCGCCAAGGCCGGGCAGCGCATTGACGTGACCGTGTCCTCCATGGGTAATGCGACCAGTCTGCGGGGCGGTACGCTGCTGATGACGCCGCTCAAGGGCGCCGACGGGCAGACCTACAGCATTGCCCAGGGCAACCTGGTCGTGGGTGGCTTCGGTGCGGAAGGGACGGATGGTTCGCGCATTACGGTCAACGTGCCCAGCGTCGGGCGCATCCCCAACGGGGCGACGGTCGAGCGCGAGGTCCCCACCGCCTTTGCTCAGGGCGAGTACGTGACCCTGAATCTTAATCGACCGGATTTCACGACGGCTAACCGCCTGGTGGAGACGGTCAACGATACCTTCGGCCAGGGCGTGGCCCAGGCCCTGGATGGTTCATCCGTACGCGTGCGTGCGCCGTCGAACCCGGACCATCGGGTCGGATTCGTGGCCGAGCTGGAGAACTTGCCCATCGAACGGGGCACGCCGCCGGCACGGGTGATCGTCAACTCGCGCACCGGGACTGTGGTGATCGGGTCCAGCGTGCAGGTCACTCCGGCTGCGGTCTCCCACGGCAGCCTGACCGTGACCATCAGCGAGGCACCACAGGTGGTGCAGCCCGCCCCCCTGGCCGAGGGCGAGACGGCGGTCCAGCCGGATACCGATATCGCGATCGAAGAGGGTGACAACACCATGTTCCTGTTCGATCCGGGCACCTCGCTGAACGAGATCGTGCGCGCGGTGAACAACGTGGGTGCGGCGCCGGGGGATCTGGTCGCGATCCTGGAGGCCCTGCGCGAGGCGGGTGCGCTGCGCGCGGAGCTGGTGGTGATCTGATGATCGACTCGGGCGTCGATACCCGGATGCAGACCCGTGCGGCCCTGGCGGCAGACCCTGGCGGGCTGCAGGACCTCGCGCGCGGCGCGCGTGCGGGCGATCAGCAGGGGCTGGAGCGGGTTGCCCGCGAGTTCGAGGCCATGCTGATCGGGCAGATGCTGAAGCAGATGCGGGAGGCCTCGCTGGGCGATGGCCTGTTCGATAACGACCAGAGCCGGATGTACCTGGAGATGCAGGACCAGGAATTCGCCAGGGCCATGAGCCAGGGCGAAGGGATCGGCCTGCGCGACGCCCTGATGCGCCAGCTCTCGGCGCAGCAGCCCGTTGATGCCGAGGCCCCGGATGCCCCCGAGCGCCAGGCCGCGCTCGAGCTGCCGCGGCGGCGAGCGGAACTGGATACCCTGCGTGCCCCCCGGGGCGACGCCGCACCGGAGCTGCCGCCGGTGGGGCCGCAGCAGCCCGCGTCTGCCACCGAAGTAACGAACCGTCCCGAAGTGGAACAGGCGCCGACGCCGACCCCGGTGGCCTGGCCGCCACAGGATCCGGCCGAGTTCGTGCAGACCCTGGAGCCGATGGCGCGTGATGCGGCGGCGGAACTGGGCATCGAGCCGGGCATCTTGCTCGCACAGAGTGCGCTGGAGACGGGCTGGGGCCGTCATGTGCCGACCCGGCCCGATGGCCAGCCGAGTTTTAACCTGTTCGGTATCAAGGCCGATAGCCGCTGGGACGGGGCCAGTGTCTCCGTGGGTACGCTGGAGTTTCGAGACGGTGTCGCGCAGCGCGAGCAGGCGCGTTTTCGTGCCTATGCCGATCCGGCGGAATCGTTTGCCGATTATGTCGAGTTCATTCGCAACAATCCGCGCTATCACCGGGCCCTGCAGGCCGGGGATGATGCGCAGTACATCCGTGAGTTGCAGGCGGCGGGTTACGCGACGGACCCGGCCTATGCCGACAAGGTTCTGCGGGTACGGGACCAGCTCGCCACGCATCAGAGCGACGGAGCGACTCAAGTTACGGCCGCGGCGGCCGTTACCCGTCACGAGGGGTAGGGCATGAACAACACGCGCCACAATCGAATCTCTGAACCGGCCTGCCGCCGGGGGGGTACCGCATGAGTGCATCCGGTATTGGTACCTCCGCGTTGCTGGCGTTCCAGCGTGCGATCGGCACCACCAGCAACAACATCGCCAACTCCGCGACCGAAGGTTACAGCCGCCAGCGCACCGAGCTGTCCAATCTGAAACCGCAGTTCCTCGGGGGCAGTTTCCAGGGGCAGGGTGTGCAGGTGGACACGGTTCGCCGCATCTCGGACGATTTTGTGAATACGCAGCTGCGCAATTCGATCTCGGCGCAATCCAATGCGGAGCTGCGGGCCGCGCTGTCCGGTCGTATCGACGATCTGCTGGGCAGTTCCAGTTCCGGGCTTGCCCCGGTTCTGCAGGACTTCTTCGACGCCGGCCAGGACCTGGCGAACGACCCTGCCTCCAGCGCTGCGCGCACGGTGTTCCTGACCGAGTCCGAGTCGCTGGCCGAACGCTTCCGCTCCATCGATCAGCGGCTCGAAGAGCAGGGCGACATCCTCAACGGCCAGATCCGCACCAATGTCGAGGAGACCAATGCGCTGACCCGAGCGGTCGCGGGCCTCAATCGCGAGATCGTCGCGAAGTCCACGCAGGGGGCCCCCAATGACCTCCTCGACCAACGCGATCGCGTGCTGAACGAACTGGCCGAGAAGGTCAATGTGCGCGTGACCGAACAGGACGATGGAGCGGTCAACGTGTTCGTGGGGAACGGCCAGGCGCTGGTGCTGGGTGGCGATAATCGCGAGCTGGTGGCGGAGCCCCTGACCGGCGACCCGCGTGCCCCGGATATCGGACTGGCCACGAGCGGGGACCCGGTGAACATCTCGCGCTTTGTCCAGGGGGGCGAACTGGGCGCGCTGCTGGAAACGCGAACGGGGGTCATCGACGAGGCCCGTAACACCCTCGGCCGGCTGGCGATCAGCATCGGTGCGGAGTTTAATCAGCAGAACAACCTGGGCCTGGACCAGAACGGTGCACTGGGCGCCGATATCTTTGATATTGGTGCGCCAGCGGTGCGCGCGTTTCCGGGCAATGCCGCGGGCGCCAATCCCGAGGTCAGCTTCGGTGATACCCGCGATCTGACGACGTCGGATTACCGGCTCGGCTTTGATGGTGCTGACTACCAGCTGACACGGCTGGCGGATGGCGAGACGACGACCCTCACTCTCGATGGCAACGGTGTTGCGGAACCGGTCGATGGTCTGATCATTGACGTCGACGGACTGGCCGGGGCCGTGGATGGTGATCAGTGGCGGATCCAGCCCAGCCGGGCCGGTGCACGGGATCTCGCGGTGGAGATGACCGATCCCGCGGGTATCGCGGCGGCCGCGGCCGTCCGCGCCGATCAGGACGAGGACAACACGGGCAGCGCCCGCATTGCATCGGTACGGGCTGTCGATGCCGATGCCCCGCAGCTGCTGGATGATGCGGTGGTGACATTCGATGCTGCGGCGCAGGCATTCGAGGTCAACGGCGAGACTTTCGCGCTGGATCCGGACGGGGTCACCACGGTCAGCGCCAACGGCTGGGAGATGGAGATCCGCGGGACGCCCGCGGACGGGGATGTCTTCGAAGTGGGCAGCAATGAGGGCTTCCCCGGGGACAATCGCAACATGCTGGCCATGAACGACCTTGCGGACGAGCGCCTGGTCGGGGGCAACCGTACGTTCGGTGATGGTTACAACAGCCTGCTGGCGCAGGTCGGGACCCGCACGCGGCAGGCCCAGGTTGCGCAGGAGTCCGCGGATGCGCAACTGGAACAGGCACGGGCCCAGCGCGAGGCGGTGTCCGGCGTCAATCTGGATGAAGAGGCGGCGGATCTGATCCGCTACCAGCAGGCTTACCAGGCGGCGGCCCAGGTCATCTCGGTCAGTAATTCGCTGTTCGATTCACTGCTCGGCGCAGTCCGCCGCTAGCCAGCCCACCGGGAGACACGGCCATGCGCATCTCGACCACCCAGATCTTCCAGACTGGAATCGACCAGATTCAGCGTGGTCAGAGCGAGCTGAATCGCACCTCGCTGCAGATGGGACGGGGCGAACGCATTCTGAAACCGTCCGATGACCCGAGCGGGATGACCCAGGTCAACCAGTTCGAACGCATCATCCAGACGACGCAGCAGTACCAGCGCAATATCGATAACACCCAGCCGCGGCTCCAGCAGGAGGAGTCGGCGCTGCAGGGCGGCACGGAGCTGTTACAGCGCGCGCGCGAGCTCGTGGTGGCCGGCAACAACGACAGCCAGAACGACGAGACTCGCAGCTATATCGCAGGGGAGCTGCGGCAGTTGCGTGACGGGTTGCTGGATATCGCGAATACCCGAGACCCGAATGGCGAATACCTGTTTGGTGGTACGCGTTCCCTCCAGCAGCCTTTCCAGCAGGATGGGGCGGGATCGGTGCGTTATGACGGGGCGACGGGGGCGGGGAGTGTTCGTGAAGTCGCGATCTCGCCCAGCCGCAAGCTCCCGGTAGGGGATGACGGGGAGCGGGTGTTCATGGCCATCCCGGAGAACGACGGCCGGGTCGGGGCCGAGGTCACGAACCAGGTGCCGGGCAGTCGCCTGGTGATCGAGAAGACCGAGGTCAGCGACTCGGCCGCGCTGAACGACCAGACCTACACCCTGTCGTTCGAGGACCTGGGTGGGGGTGAGCTTGGATATGTGATTGAGGATGAGGGCGGTGCGACAGTCGCCTCGGGGCCTTACGCCCCCGGCGCGGCGATCGCTTTCGAGGGGCGTTCGATCACGCTCAGCGGCACGCCGGAGGTCGGCGACGAGGTACAGTCGCGCCCGGCCCGTGACAAGAGTGTATTCGAGACGCTGGATGCCGTCATCGGGGCCCTCGAAGAAGGCGGCGCCAGCGGCACGACCCGGGCGAAACTGGCCACCGCGAGCAATACCGCCTTCGCCGATCTGGACGCCGCGCTGCGCAATTTCAACTCGATCCGTGCCGAGGTCGGGTCCCGTCTGCAGGCGTTCGACCAGCAACGGGATGTGAACGAGGATCGGCTGGTGGATTTGAACAGCGCCGTGTCCGAGATCCGTGATCTCGACTATGCCGAGGCGATCAGCCGCTTCAACCAGCAGCAGGTGGCCCTGCAGGCCGCTCAGCAGACCTATACCCAGGTCAACCGACTGTCCCTGTTCGACTTCCTCTGAGCCGGCTCCGGCCGGGCGTTCGTGGTGGCGGCCTTTGTGCGACCATGAAGCCTTTTTGATTGCGAGAGTCTGGCATGGCCAAGAACAATGATCCCTCTGCGCCCGCCCCGCACCGTTCCAGTGGGCGCCCCCCGCGGTACCTGATGATCCTGCTGATTCTGGCGCTGATATGGGTCGGATTCTGGGGCATTATTCACTTGCAGTCGGGTGCCCCCGAGCCGGTCACGCTGAATGTGCAGGAGCAGACTGAGCTGGAGGCCAAGCTGCGAGCACTGGGCCCGCGCGACGCCGCACCGCGCCCGGATGCCGAAACGGGCGACGCGATCATCGATCTCGATGCCGAGGCCGAGCCGCTGGTCCCCGAGCTGTATGAAGAACATGCCGACGCTCGCAGGATACGGTTCAGCGAGCGCGAACTGAATGCCCTGATCGCGCAGGACCCGGACCTGGCCGAGCGGGTGGCGCTTCGCCTGACTCCGGGGCAGGTCAGTACCCGGATTCGGATCGACGTGCCTGAGGAGTTCCCGCTGCTGGGCGGGCGCGTGCTGAACGTACGTTCCGGCGTGCGTTTCGAGGCCGGAGACGGGCAGGTGCATGCGCGTCTGGTGGGCGTGAGCGTCGCCGGAGTCCCCCTGCCGGATGCCTGGCTGGGGGGGCTGAAGGACGAGGACCTGCTGGGGCTGGAGCCCTTCCAGCAGCTGCGTGCCGGCATCGAGGCCATCGAGGTGCGTGACGGCGAACTGGCGCTGGAACTCGCGCGCTGAATGCAGTAGCCCGCTGTGCGCGTTGCGGCCCGCGGCCCTGCGGCAAAGAGCGGAATGCGTCAGAACCCGGCCAAATCAAAACCCGGTGGGTAGTACCCGCTGCGGGCCGTGCCCCGTCTCGGAAAACCCGGGCTGGCCATGCGAGCGTGTATCGATAGCCGCGTTTTCCGAGGTGCTGTGAGCGGATGATCAGTAGTTCGGGCCTCGGATCCGGCCGCGCAGGGTCTCGGCGCCGACTGCGCGCAGGCGGCCGCGCAGACTGAGCCGCAGGGTGGAATGCCCGGCCTCCAGTGCCGGCGCACTGGCGGACTCGTCCATGGCGCGCATGGCCATGATGGGCTGCGGACCGCTGTGGCGTTCATCCGGCAGCTCGACCTTGAGGGTTTGCAGATGGGTGGCACCCAGCGTGCGAGCGAGCACGCGGGCCTGATCCTTGAGGTCCGCCATGGCCTCTTCGATCATGGCCTCGCGGTGTTCCCGGCGTGCGCCGGTGCTGAGGGAAAACCGGATCTGGCTGACGGTGAGCGCCTCCTGCTGCAGGACACCGACGAGTTTGCCAAGGCCGTCAAAATCACCGCTGGTGAGCTCGAGATTTTGCTGAACCTGCCATGCGCGGATGCGACTGCGGTCGTCGGGGTCGTGGATGGCACGCGTGGAGTAGCCGATGGTTCGTGCCTCGACGGCATCCAGCGTGGCAGCCCGTTCCAGTGCGGCCTCCATGGTGCGATTGACATCTGCAGCCGCCGCTGCGGCCTCCGGGGCGCGGGCCTCGGTCTGCATCAGGACAGTCATGCGGTCGTTGTCGACCTGGCGTTCGCTCTTGCCGGTCAGGATAAGCGTGGTGCCGCTGTCGTCCGCCATTGCGAATGCGGGAAACGCCAGCAACAGGGTCACCAGCGCGGCGATCCACCGAGCCGGTACGGGGGCGGGAAAAAGGCTTCTTCGGTGCATGATCGGGAATCTCCTGAGGCAGGATCACAGGCCTGCCGAATCCGGTTGTCGCGGGTTATGGTGGATGCTACCAGTCGCTACGCCGGCATGCGCTACAGGTCGCGCGCCAGGCGCAGGCCGGCGAACACGTGCCGTTTGTCCGGGGTGAAAAAGTTGCGCATGGAGGGCCGCTTGAGGAGCGGGTCGCTCCATGCGCTGCCACCACGCAGGACATAGTGCTGGCCATCAAACCACGGGCTGGAGTATTCCTCGTATGGGTAGGGGCGGAACCCCGGATACGGGTGGAAGGTATTGCCGCACCATTCCCATACCTCACCGGTGTCGTGTAGTGCGCCGGCCTGGCGGGCCCGTTCCCATTCGTGCTCGTGGGGCAGGCGCGCCCCGCGCCAACGGGCATAGGCGCTGGCCTCGTACCAGGAGAGCCCGACCACGGGGGCCTGCGGATCCAGGGGGCGGGTGCCATCTGGCAACGTCTGCACGCGGGTGCCGTCGGGCAGGCAGCGCCAGCCGAGAGGCGCCGCGATGCCGGTCTCTTGCAGCCAGGCGGTCGCTTCCGGGTCCCAGTGGGGGCCCGGCTGGTACCCGCCGGCCTCGATGAATGCCAGCATCTCGGCATTCGTGACCGGTTGTGCACAAACGGCATGCGGCCCGAGGTGGACCCGGTGGGTGCCGCGTTCGTTATCGAAAGCCGTGATCGCCTCGCTGCCGATCCAGGTCTCGCCCCCGGGGAAGTCGATCCATTCGTTCGGACGTTGTGGCTGCGGGTTCGGTACGCGTGTATCCAGTGTCGCGGGCCGCTGCAGGCGTGCGAACCAGCGCACCTGTTCGAGGCTCTCCAGATGCATGGCATGGTGCTGGGCCAGAAAGCCGGTCAGGTAGTCGTTCGCAAGCAGCGGGTGGCGGCGCACATCCGGCATCTGGCGCAGCAAATCCAGATGTCGGTGCTGGCAGGCCTGTCCCCAGTCGAGGAGGTCTTCTGCTGGCGGCAGCCGGCCGCCGCGCCGCCACTTGGGGCTCAGCTCCGGAAAATAGAGGTCGTGCCAGTCCCGGCGCGCGCGCGGGGCGTTACCGAGGATGCGTTCTTGCAGCCAGATGGCCTCGATGAAGTGGCAGTGGGTGTAATGCCAGCCCATGGGGCTGAGATCCGGATGGTATTGATTGCGCCACTGATGTTTCGGGGTGGTCTCCAGTGCAGCGTTCAGGCGGGCGTGCTGTATGGACAGGCACTCCAGCAGGTCGGGTGCGTCGGGCTGCGCAAGCGGATTGATGGCGTTCATGAGCGGTGGATTGTGCACAAGACTCAGTGGGCCCTAGAGTGCCAGGAGTTCCGGCGGTTCATCCGGGTCGAGAATGAGCAGGTGCCCCGGCGGGACCGGGCGCCAGCGTTCGCGGTCTGTCAGCGGTTCCGAGGCCACGATCGTACTGCCCTCGGGGAACGTCTCGTCATCGGTGGTGTAGTAGAGGCTGGGGCAGGGCGCATTAATCGCGTGGCGGCTGGCGATGATGCGGCGCCCGTCGGACAGGATCACGTTCAGCAAGGCGGTGTCCTCTCCCAGCCAGCTCGCGATGGTCGCAAACGCTTCGCCCAGGGCGCCCTCCAGGGTGGCGTTCTCGTCATCGGCCAGGTATTGCCGGATCAGGGCGAACAGGTGTTCCGAGTCCGTGGTGCCTTCGATGGTGGACTCGACCTCGTGGCCGAGGAGGTTCTGGATCTGGCGTCGGATGTCGGGTCGAAACCGATTGATCAGCCCGTTGTGGCTGTACAGCAGGCCGTCCCGGGCGAAGGGCTGGGCGTTGACGGTGTCGCCGCCGAAGCCCGGCGTCGCGCTGCGGATGGCTGCAATCCACAGGGGCTGGGTCATGTCGCTGGCCAGGTCCTCCAGGTTCGGGTCCTGCCAGAGCGGGTCGGCGCGGCGATAATGGCGCGCCGTTCCCGTCGCCCCGAACCAGCCGAAGCCGAAGCCGTCGCCGTTGACGCGGGCGTAGACCAGTTCGCCGGGCGCGATCGCCTGTTCAATCAAATTATGAGGCGGGTCCAGGATCAGGCTGCGCAGCGTGATCGAGGGACCCAGATAAGCGAGGTGTCGGCACATTGTTCCGGGCTTCCCTGGGGACAGTTGGGACGTCACAAGTTTCGTGCTAGCGTGCCGCAAACCCTCCAGATACGGAAGCCCGTATGTCAGCCAACGCCAGCGCTGTGTCCGTTTCGCCCCAATACAGCCGTCGCGTGGTGGAAGAGCGCGATGCCCACGCCGAACTGCTGGCCGAGTTCCGCGCCGGGATGCTCCAGCCGCCGCGTTCGCTGCCGCCCAAGTACTTCTACGATGCACGGGGCTCGCAGCTGTTCGATGCGATTTGCGACACGCCGGAATACTATCCGACCCGCCTGGAGGCCGAGCTCCTGGAGCACCATGCCGACGCGATCGTGGAGGCATCCGGCGCCCGCACGCTGTTCGAGCTGGGCAGCGGCACCTCGCGCAAGACCGAATACCTGCTGGCTGCCCTGGAGCGGCGCGTGGCGGCGCCCCATTACGTCGCCAATGACGTATGTGGCGAGATCCTGGACGAGGCGGGCGAGCGACTCCTGCAGCGCTTCGGTCAACTGCGGGTGGACAGCCTGTGCGGTGACTACGCGGCCGCCCTGGGTCACCTGGGCGAGGTCTCGGGCGCGCGCGATGACGGCCCCCGACTGTTCGCCTTTCTCGGCAGCAGTCTGGGCAACTTCGAGGACCCAGAGGCCGCCGCCCTGCTGACCCGGATCCGCGCGACAATGCATGCGGAGGATCGCCTGTTGCTGGGTCTGGACCGGGTCAAGCCGCGTCCGGTGCTGGAAGCGGCCTATAACGATGCGGCGGGGGTCACCGCGGCGTTCAACCTGAACCTGCTGTCGGTCCTGAATACGGAGCTTGGGGCGGATTTCGACCCCGAGGGTTTCGATCACCGCGCGCCCTTCGTGGAAGAGCATTCGCGGATCGAGATGCACCTGGTGGCGCGTCGCGACCAGGTCGTACAGGTCTCGGAGCTCGAGGCTCGCCTGGAGATTGCGGCCGGCGAGATCATCCGCACCGAGATCTCGCGCAAGTTCAGCCGCGAGGCGGTCGCTCGTCTGCTGGCGGCGGCCGGGTTGGAACACGAGGCCGAGTGGTCGGCGCCCGAGGACTGGTATTCCCTGTTCCTGCTGCGGCCCGGGGCGGCCTGAACGGCATGCGGGAACCGCGGCTGGTGCTGGTGCGGCACGCCCAGGCCGGTAATCCCGGTGACTGGGACGGGGCCGATCGTGACCGCCCGCTGACCGAGAAGGGGCAGGTCAGCGCGGTGCGCATGGCCCAGGCGCTGGGCGATCTACTGCCGGTTTCCGTGGAGCTCCTGTGCAGCCCCTATCTGCGCGCCCGGCAGACGGCGATCCCCCTTTCCCAGGCACTGGATGTGCCGGTGCGGCAGAAGAAATGGCTGGCTCCGGGGCAACCCGCCGGGCTGGAGGTCGAGGCCCTGGCCCGCAACCTGCCGGCGAACGGCGGACTGGTGCTTGTGGGCCACGAGCCCGACCTGTCGCTCCTGGCCAGCTGTTTGCTGGGCGCGCCCGGGGGGCGGACTCTGGTGCATATGGGCAAGGGTGATGCCTGCGGGCTGGCGGGTTCGCTGTCCGGACCGATGACGCTGGTGTGGCATCTGCCCCGCAAGATACTGGAAAGCCTGGGTGAACGGGAGGCGCGCTAGAGATGCAGGATGCACAGCAAAGCGAGACCGTCGCCGCCGTTGACCTCGGGTCCAACAGCTTCCACATGATCGTGGCGCGGCGTCAGGACGGAGAGGTCCTGAAGGTCGACCGGCTCAAGGAGATGGTGCGGCTCGCCAGCGGCCTCGACGATCAGGGACAGCTGGATCCGGAGGTCGGCCAGCGTGCTTTGGAGTGCCTGGATCGTTTCGGCCAGCGGTTGCGTCAACTGCCGCGTGGTCATGTGCGGGTGGTTGGAACCAACACGCTGCGCCAGATGCACGATAGCCGGGCCTTTCTGCGGTCGGCAGAACAGGCGCTCGGGCATCCGGTGGAGATCATCGCCGGGCGCGAGGAGGCACGACTGATCTACCTCGGCGTGGCCCACACGCTGGCGGATGACAGTGGCCGGCGCCTGGTGATGGATATCGGCGGCGGGAGCACCGAGTTCATTATCGGGGAACGCTTCGAGCCGGTTCTGGCCGAGAGCCTGGAGATGGGGTGCGTGACCTTTACCCGACGCTTCTTTGCCGACGGCAAGCTGAGTCGCAAGGCCTTCGATGCCGCCCGGCTGCGGGCGGAGCAGGAGCTGCAGCCGATTGCCAGCGCCTACCGGGCGGCGGGCTGGGATCAGGCGCTCGGGGCCTCGGGCACGATCCTTGCGCTGGATCGCATGGTGCAGGAGTCGGGCCTGGACCCGGCGCCGGGCATGGACCGGAGGGCCCTCGAGCGTCTGCGGGACGCACTGATCGAGCAGGGCTCGATCGACGGGCTGGAGTTTCCCGGCCTGGTGGCGGAGCGGGCGCCGGTCATCGCGGGCGGACTGGCGGTGCTGCTGGGGGCGTTCGAGGCGCTGGGCATCGAGCGCCTGCATCCCTCCGACGGGGCGCTGCGCGAGGGCGTGGTGCATGACCTGCTGGGGCGCTTCCGGCACGAGGACGTGCGCGGGCGTACCATTCATCATCTGCGCCGGCGCTTTGCGGTGGACGCGGCCCAGGCCGAGCGCGTCCAGGCCACGCTGGCACGCCTGGTGACGGCGGTACGCGCCGCCTGGGGGCTGGACGAGGACGACGCCGAGCGCCTGGACTGGGCCGCCGAGCTGCACGAGATCGGCCTCGCCCTGGCCCACAGCAAGTACCACAAGCACGGCGAATACATCCTCAGGTGGGCTGACCTGCCCGGGTTTTCGCAGCCGGAGCAGGCGGAGCTTGCGCTGCTGGTGCGGCTGCACCGGCGGAGCCTGAAACCCAAGCTGCTGAGCGGTGTGCGAGAGGATCGTGCGGGAACCTTCCGGTATATGGCGGTGCTGTTGCGCCTGGCCGTGCTGCTGCATCGCTCGCGGGCGCCGGATCCAGTGCCGCTGGAGCGTATCGAGGCGACCGTGGACGGGCTCACGCTGCGCTTCGCGACAGGGTGGCTGGATGCCCATACCCTGACTCGGGCCGACCTCGATGCCGAGCGCGAGGAATGGGCCCGCCATGCACTGCAGCTCGAGTTCGCCTGACGGTCGACAGGAATTATCGCTTGGTCTGCGGCGATTGTCGGGGGCTTCTGGCCGGGAGGGGATTCCAGTAAGCCTCTCTCCCTTAAGGAGACGCTGATTGAATCGCACGTCCGCGCTCGAGTCGCTTTTGCGTGCGTTTAATGCGCGGTGACGGCCGTGCAGTCATTCTGCTACAGGTGAACCGCAACGCTGTGCGCGCGCCCGTTTTTGATCAAAAACGGGCGGCCGAGCCCCGCTTTCAATCACGCGGCTGCCTCTCTGTCTTCAGTCACGTGCGGGAGTGGTACTCCAGATTCACTGACCCGGTGTTGCGCCCCGAGTCCTGCAAGGAAGGGGTTGATGCGCTACTCGCTGTGGGAGCGTCCTGCCCCGGATGCCCTGGGTGCCGGACGCGAGCTTGTTCACTGATTGGCGTTTCCCTGGGGCGAGACCTGTTGGCCGGGTATCTCGCCAGTCGTGTCATAGTCTGACAGACCAAGGCGCCTCAGAAGTTTCTGGCATTCAGCGGAGTCCGCTTCCCCATTGGTCAGCAAAAAGGCAGTGCGCATGATCGGCAGATAGATTTGGCCGCTGCCCAGACCGAAGCCGTGGGCTGCCCCAATCATCTGCTTCAACGGGAGAGAAAGGCGCAGACGCGACTTCAGTGCCACGGCCATTCGAGCGGGCCAGGCCCCAGCGAGCGCGGTATCCAGGGCGGCTGGGTCGAGGGTGCCGCCCTTAAGGATGCAGCGCTGTGCGGTGGCGATGACCGCTAGCTCGCCCAGGCGGTGCATCAATCCGGCGGTGAAGCAAAGGCTGGCGTCCGCCCGCAGGCTGCGACCCAGGGCCGCAGCCTGGTGAGCCACGCGTTCGCTCTGTTCCTGGTAATGCCGGGCGCGGGTCTGGAGGGTGGGGTCCTGAAGTGTGGTGGTGAGATCGAGGGCCATGGCCATTGCCAGATTCAGGGCGGTGGGGATGCCCAGAACCTGCAGGGCCTCGCGTAGCGAGCTATTGGGGGTGTCGGTTCGCCGCAGTGCACTGCCGTTGGATGCATCGATCAGGCGCGTGACCAGGGACGGAATGTCCTGCCAGGCCTTCTCCAGTTCGGACAGGGGGAGTGTGTCGGCTCGCTCCCTCAGTTCCCGCAGTGCGTCGAGATCGACCGGTGTAGGCAGCCTCAGGTTCCCGGATTCGGCCAGATGCAGGGCTTCCTCCAGGGCGGGAATCTCCGCGCCGTCCCCATTTTGTTCGGATAGCGGCTCGGTAGCGGTTCCCCCGGCCAGTATCTGTTGCAGGCGGTCCTGCACCAGTTCCGCTTCGAAGGGCTTGGAAATAAAACCCCGTACGCCGTAGCGAGCGGCACGCTGGACGCTGTTACGGTCCGGGTGCGCGGTAATGATGACAATGGGCGTGACGCGGCCATCGATGGCCGCCCGTCGCAGGAAGTCCAGCCCATTGCCGTCGGGCAGTGACAGGTCCGACAGCACCAGATCGTGGTGCGTCTCGTCCCAGAGCTGCAGCGCCTCGGTGATGGAACTCGCCTGGAAAATGTCGGAATCGGGATAAAGGCCACGAACGAGTGTCTCGAGAAGATCCGCCATGAGTGCTTCGTCTTCCAGTATCAGGATCTTCATAGGGGGTCCGGATGCGCGTGCCTGTAAGGAGTTTGTGACTTTCAGGTTCGGTTGTCCGAAGGATAGGGTCAAGCGCGGGGCCGGGGCCCCCGCGCCCGGCCATGGGTGTCGCGTCAGCCGGCGGTAGACCCCGCCAGAGCGGTTGTGAGGGCCTCCTGTGCGGAGTAGGGTGCCTGGTCGTCGGCGGGTCGAATGCGGGTGTAGCTGCCGTCCGGCTGCAGGGACCAGGCGGTGGCGGTGTCACGCAGGTAGTTGAACAGGGATTCCTCGGCCACGCGGTCGCGCAGTTCGGGGTCGCGAACGGGAGAGGCGACCTCGACGCGACGGAAGAAGTTGCGCGGCATCCAGTCGGCGCTGGAGATGAAGACCTCGGGTTCGCCGGCGTTCTCGAAGTAGAACACGCGCGAGTGTTCCAGAAAGCGGCCGAGCACCGAGCGGACCTCGATGGTTTCCGAGATGCCGGGCACGCCGGGGCGCAGGCTGCAGATCCCGCGCACGATCAGCTGGATCGGGACCCCGGCCTGAGAAGCCCGGTACAGGGCCTGGATGATGAGGGCCTCGTTGAGCGAATTCATGCGCGCGACGATGCGTGCGGGGCGCCCGGCGCGGGCGTTTTCGATCTCGCGGTCGATCTTTTCCACCATTGCGTCGTGCAGGCGGAACGGCGCCTGCAGCAGCGCGCGCAGCCGGGAGACCTTGCCCAGGCCGGTCAGTTGCTGGAATACGCGGTGGACATCCTCGGTGAGGACCGGGTCTGCGGTCAGCAGGCCGAGATCCGTGTAGGCCTTGGCGGTACCGGAATGGTAGTTGCCCGTGCCCAGATGGGCGTAGCGGGTAATGTGATCGCCATCGCGGCGCACGACCAGCGCCAGCTTGGCATGGGTCTTGTACCCCACCACGCCGTAAGTGACGTGGACCCCGGCATCCTGCATGCGGTTGGCCAGTTCGATGTTGTCCGCCTCGTCGAAGCGGGCACGCAGCTCGATGACCACGGTGACTTCCTTGCCGGCCTGGGCGGCCGCGATCAGGGTCTCCACCAGTGGCGATCGGGTTCCGGTGCGGTAGAGCGTCTGCTTGATGGCCAGCACTCGCGGGTCGGCCGCGGCCTGGCGCAGGAATTCCACCACCGGCATGAATGACTGATACGGGTGGTGCAGCAGCAGCTCCTGCTCGCGAATGCAGGCGAAGATGCCGGAGCCGGTCGCGTCGTGGCGCGGCAATGCAGGTACCAGCGGCGGGAACTTGAGATCCGGCCGGTCCACCAGATCGTGTACCGCCATCAGCCGGTTCAGGTTGACCAGGCCGGTGACCTGATAGAGGTCTTCGGGTGACAGGTTGAACTGCTGCAACAGGAATGCGGCGGCCTCCTGCGGGCAGTTGTCCGCGACCTCGAGGCGTACACCCGCGCCGTAGTTGCGCTGCGGCAGCTCGCCCTCCAGGGCATTCAGCAGGTCGTCGATCTCCTCCTCCTGCACGAACAGGTCGGAGTTGCGCGTCAGCCGGAATTGATAACAGCCGGTGACCTTCATGCCCTTGAACAATTCGTCCACGTGGGCGTGCAGGATGGAGGACAGCAGCACGAAGTGGTTGTCGCCGCCGGCAACCGCGGGCGGCAGGCGTACGAGGCGCGGCAGGGAGCGCGGGGCCTGGACAACGGCGCGGCCGGATTCGCGACCGAAGGCGTCCTTGCCCTGTAATGTGACGATGAAGTTCAGGCTCTTGTTCAGGATGCGCGGGAACGGATGCGCGGGGTCCAGCCCGATCGGGCTGAGTACCGGTTGCAGCTGCTCGTGGAAGTACTGCCGCACCCAGTCGCGCTGGGCGGCATCCCAGTGTGTGCGGCGCACAAAATGGATGCCCTCGGCCGCGAGGGCGGGAATCAGCTCGTCGTTGAGCGTGCGGTACTGATCGGCGACCAGTTCGTGCGCGCGCGGGGCAATCTGGCGCAGCTGTTCGGCGGCCGAGAGGCCGTCGGGGCCCGGGGCCTGCACGTTCAGCTCGACCTGCTGGCGCAGCGAGCCCACCCGGACTTCAAAGAATTCGTCCAGGTTGGTGGAGGAAATGCTCAGGTAGCGCAGCCGCTCGAGCAGCGGAAAGCTCGGGTCCTGGGCGAGGGCGAGCACCCGGCGGTTGAACTCCAGCAGGGACAGTTCGCGATTCAGGAACAGTTCGGGTTGGCTCATGTCGGCATCCGGCATGCACGACTCACGGCAGAAGTGGGTCCGCGAGTGTATGGCGTCATTATGTCAGTTTTATGAATGGAGCTGGTGGTTGGGCGGTACCCGAAGGCCCCGGCACGGGTGGCTGAACTGCGGAGCCGAGGCCCCTGCCGTTATACTTGTCGGATATATCCACGCAGCACCTTTAGTTGCCTTTCGGAGAAGCCCCTTGGCCGAGTTTACCCTGACACTGCATGCTCCTGATCCCTCGCAGCCGGACCTGCGCAAGGTTTCGGTGGAGGCCGCAGGCGAGTTGCCCGAATACGGGCAGGTCTGGGTATGGGACATCCTCTACGCCCAGCAATTGTTCGCACTGGGCGAGGTTCAGGCGGCGCAGGAGCTGAAAGAGGCCCTGGAGCTGTGGGCGGTGAACATGTCCAGCAAGGTATTCCAGCCGCATGGTCATATTCTCGCGAAGGGCTACCTTGATCTGTCCGAGGAACTGGAGCTGGTGAACGGCGATGCCGTGCCTGCTTTGAACCCGGCCGATCGCCAGGTGGTGGTGAGCGTGGACGGTCAGGCCGGGCAGCTCCCGGACGTGCATGTAACGCCGGATGATCTGGACGCCGCAGAGCGCAAGGCGCTGGTGCTGGGGCTCGGGCAGTACTTCAATTTCGAGAACCCGATGTTCGCTCGTGAGCTGCCCATCCATGTACTGGCGATGCGCAAGTACCATGCGGACATCAACCTGCCGCACACGCGGGAAGCGCTGGACGAGGCGCCGTTCTTCGCCATCCAGAAGGCGATGGAATACTTCCAGGCGGCCAATCAGGGCACCGTCCAGTAACACTCCGGTGCCGGTGCGTCATGGTGGCTGCAGCACGCCCAACGGCATGCTACGGTCCTGCCCATGAGGACCGTTTACTCCGCCGCCGATCCGGTCATGGCCGGATTTGTCGAGAACCTGTTGCGGGAGGCCGGGATCCCGGCCTACGCCAATCAGGCCGGGCTGTACAGTGCCGCCGGGGAAGTCCCGCCGACCGAGACCTGGGCCCGGATCATGGTGGTGCACGAGGAGCAGGCGGAAGAGGCGCGGGCGATCATCCTGGAATACTTCGAAGGCGAGCCGAAACATGACGGCCGTGACTGGAAGTGTGCGCACTGTGGCGAGGTGATTGAACCCCAGTTTACCCAGTGCTGGAACTGTGGCCGGGAGAAGCCGCAGGGTCGCTGACGCAGGGAATCCCCCGGGAGTTTCGCAACCTGGGTGCTGGCTTTTCCTGGCATACGGACAGGCTCAGTCGGGACGTCCGTTGCCCCCGCCGTATTGCGCGCGAACCCGCTGGACGTAGGCCTGCGTCTCGCGGAACGGCGGGATGCCACCGTGGCGTTCCACTGCCCCCGGCCCCGCATTGTACGCCGCCAGGGCCAGATCCAGATCGCCGTCGAAACGCTCGAGCATGGCCACGAGATAGCGCGTTCCGCCGTCGATGTTCTGTGCCGGATCAAAGCGGTCGGATACCCCCAGCTCCGCAGCCGTGGCCGGCATCAACTGCATGAGGCCATGGGCGCCAACGCTTGAAACCGCCTGTGGATCGAAACAGGACTCGACATGGATCACGGCCTGGACCAGGGTCGGGTCCAGGCCCTGCCGGGCCGCCGCGTGATGAATGAGTTCGGCGAATTCGCCGCCGCCACTGGCGAGCGCCCGGTGCGCGCGGTTGCCGCACTGGACGCGGGCGGTAGGGCGGCCGAAGGTCGCGATCAGTTCCATGCCCGCGTCCTGCTGCCGCTGGTTGGTGAGCAGGCGCTCGCCTCCGGGGCCCTCGAACACGAACATCTCACTGCGCGACCAGTTGTCCTGAGTTGGGCCGGACGCGGCGGAAGTGCCCGTACCGGACGAGCGGATGGTCTCGTAGGGCTGTCCCTGCGGGCGTTCGTCCGTCAGGACCCGTGCACCCGATGCATCCCGGTAGGTGTAAAGCTCGGCGCTTGCCGGGATCGCCAGCAGCATTCCTGCGAGCACCGCGGTCAATCGCAGCATGCGACCGGCGGAATGCTTACCATGTTGCCTTGCGTTCAATCCTGCCCCCCTGACTCGCACGAGCCCAGTACCGATCCCGATGAGCGAGAACCCTTCCACAGTGTGCATTATGGCGGCGGAAAGTGCGCGGCTGAAGGCGTATTTGGAGCGCCTGCTGGCCGGTACCGGCGCCATTGCGCCGAGCGTGGAGGTGGTGAAGTCGGTGGACTCGACCAACCGCTATTTGCTGGATACCTGTGGCGCTGTGGGTGGCCCGGCGCGGGTCTGTATGGCGCTGGAGCAGACAGCGGGCCGGGGTCGTCGCGGGCGCGTCTGGCAGTCACCGCCCGGGGCGGGGCTGGCGCTGTCGCTGGCCTGGCCGTTGCCGCCAGGGCCGGTGCCGTCGGCCTACCCGGTGGGCGTTGGGGTCGGCGTGATTCAGGCCCTGGAGGCGTTGGGTGTGGACCGCGTGCGGCTGAAGTGGCCCAATGACCTGGTCGTCGGGCCGGCAAAGCTGGGGGGGGTCCTGGTGGAACAGCGCCAGCCGCAGCCAGGCCGTCCCGGGTGGCTGGTCGTCGGGATTGGCCTGAACCGCACAGGCGCCGCCGCACTGTCGCTCGGGCGAGCGGTCACGGATCTGGCCGCACAGATGATGGCCCCGGTTCCGGGGCAGGTAGCGATCGCCGCAGAGATCATTGCCCGCCAGTGTCTGATCCACCCGGGGCTGCTGCGCCAGGGTATCCGTCCGCTGGAATCGGAGCTTGCGCGTCTGGACAGCCTTCGCGGCCGCGCCGTCCGGGTGCTGGACGAGGGTCGCCAGGGTTGCGCCCGCGGGATCGACCCGGACAGTGGGTGCTTGCGGGTCGAGTTCGACGGCGAAGGTGTGCGCCTCCTGCATTCCGGAGAAGTGTCGGTACGGAGCGATGAATATGTCTGACGTGGCACTGGTGGATATCGGCAGCAGCCGTGTGAAGTGGCAGGTGCGTGCGGCTGACGGACAAGTCGTGGGTTCCGGGGCGAACCGGCAGACGGAGGGTTGCGCGCGGGCCCTCGGTTCCATGGCGCAGGAGGGCGCAATCAGGGCCGTATGGGTATCCCGTGTGGGGCCGGAGGCACGTGAACGGGCGTTTCGTGCGGCGCTCGCGGCCAGCGGGGTGGCGGCCTCGGTGCACATGGTACGTGTCGCCGCGGACGGGCCGCATGGCCTGCATAGTGCCTATGCAGCGGACCAGCTGGGGGTGGATCGCTACTGTGCGCTGGTCGCGGCCCGTGCCCATGCCAGCGGGGCGGTCGTGGTCGTGGATGCGGGCACCGCGGTGACTGTGGATATGTTGCAGGCGGACGGCGGCCATGCCGGCGGCTATCTGTTTCCCGGACGGCAGCTGGGCTGGGAGACCCTGCAGGGGCGCCTGTCCGATCGCATTGCCCCACGCGGGGCCACGCAATGGCCGGAAGGCCTGGATGCCACTCCAGGCCTGAACAGTACCGAGGCCCTGGAGCGGGGCTGGGGGCTGGGGCTGGTCGCCGCACTGGATGGTCTGATCGCGCACGCGGGTGCCGGTGCCCGTCCGCAGCCTGCATGCTGGCTGACCGGAGGGGATGCCTATTGGCTGGCGCCGCTGATGCGCACGGAGTCGGCGATCTTCCCGAACCTGGTGCTGGATGGCCTGTGGGAGCTGGCGCACTGGGAGGCTTCCTGAATGCGCTGGGTCGTGCTGATCCTGGCGCTGTTGAACGCCGGGTATCTCCTCTGGGCCTGGCATGACGGACGTCTGGACCCGGACCCCTATGCGGATGTGCCGGCACCGGAGTCGGGCGGGCGCGAGATCGAATTGCGGGAGGCCTGGTTACGACAGGCTCCGGACTCGCCTGCTGCACAGGAGGCAGCAGGCGAGTCCGGCGAATCTGCCGGGCCGGACCGCGTACACCCCTGACCCCGCGATCAGTTCGCGGCGATGCGGGGTGCACACGGTGGTGAGCCGTACGCCGGGGACTCAGGCCGCCCCGAGGCGGGCGGCTATGGTCGCGTTCCAGCCGACCTCGAGTGCCTCCCCGTTGGCGCCGTGCTCGATGACCGGGCGCTTGATCAGCGTCGGGTGCGCCTGCATCAGCGCGAACGCGCGGCCCTCATCCATGCCCGCGCGTTCGTCCTCCGGGAGTTGGCGCCAGGTGGTGCCGCGACGGTTCACCAGGGCCTCCCAGCCCGCGACCTCGACCCAGCGCTGCAGACGCACCGGGTCCAGCCCGTCTTTGCGCAGGTCCACGAAGCGCACATTCACGCCGGCCGCATCCAGCGCCCGGCGTGCCTTGCGCACGGTGTCGCAGTTGGCGATCCCGTAGAGCGTGACCTCAGACATCGCGCAGCAGGGCGTTCAGGCCGACCTTGGCCTTGGTCTTCTCGTCCACGCGCTTCACGATCACCGCGCAGTACAGCGAGTACTTGCCGTCCTTCGACGGCAGGTTGCCTGGCACCACCACCGCGCCGGCCGGCACGCGACCGTACAGGATCTCGTCGTTCTCGCGGTCGTAGATGCGGGTGGACTGGCCAAGGTACACGCCCATGGAGATCACCGCGCCTTCCTCGACGATCACGCCCTCGACCACCTCGGAGCGTGCGCCGATAAAGCAGTTGTCCTCGATGATGGTCGGGGCGGCCTGCAGCGGCTCCAGCACGCCGCCGATGCCGACGCCGCCGGACAGATGCACGTTCTTGCCGATCTGGGCGCAGGAACCGACGGTGGCCCAGGTGTCGACCATGGTGCCCTCGTCCACATAGGCGCCGATGTTCACGTAGGAGGGCATCAGCACCACGTTGGGGGCGATGTAGCTGCCGCGGCGCGCGGTGGCTGGCGGCACCACGCGCACGCCGCCTTCGCGGAAGTCGCGGCTGGAGGTGTCGGCATACTTGGACGGGACCTTGTCGTAGTAGTTGGTGAAGCCGCCCTTGATGAACTCGTTCTCGGCGATGCGGAACGACAGCAGCACGGCCTTCTTCAGCCATTCATTGACCACCCAGTCGCCGTCCTTCTTCTCGGCGACGCGGGCCTGGCCGCTGTCGAGCATGGCCATGGCCTCGTTCACGGCGTCACGTACGCTGGTCTCCACGTTGCGCGGGTTGATCTCGGCGCGGTGTTCAAAGGCGGTTTCGATCGTGTTCTGGATATCGGACATCAGGAATCCCTTTTAAGGCATTAATTAGTAGTGGTTTCATACAGGCCGGCGATGCGTTCGGCGGCCTCGATACAGGCGGCAGGTTCGGCCACCAGGGCCATGCGTACATGACCGGCGCCGGGGTTGTGTCCGCTGGCCGGATCGGTGCGCGACAGATAACGCCCGGGCAGCACGGTGACCCCGGCCTCGGCATACAGGCGGCGGGCGAAGGCCTCGTCGTCGCCATCCGGCACCCGTGGCCAGAGATAGAAGCCGGCGGCGGGCATGCTGACGTCCACCACGCCCTCGAGGCGGGGCACAACCGCCGCGAACTTCTCTGCGTACAGGGCGCGGTTGTGCTCGACGTGGCTTTCGTCGGCCCAGGCCGCCTGGCTGACGGCCTGGCTGGGCGGGGGCAGGGTGCAGCCGTGATAGGTGCGGTAGAGCGCAAAGCGGTCCAGTAGCGCGCCATCGCCGGCGACGAATCCGGAGCGCAGGCCCGGCAGGTTGGAGCGCTTGGACAGGCTGTGAAACACGACGCAGCGTTCGAAGGCGGTGTTGCCCATTCGCGCCGCGGCCCCCAGCAGCCCGGCCGGCGGCGCGGCGTTGGGGTGATAGATCTCGGAGTAGCACTCGTCGGCCGCGATAATGAAGTTGTGCCGGTCGGCGAGACGAATGAGTTCCTGCATGGCCGTCTCGGACATGCAGGCCCCTGCCGGATTGCCGGGGTTGCAGATGTAGACCAGTTGCACGGCATCCCAGGTGGCGGCCTCGATGGTCGAGAAATCCGGCAGGTAGCCGTTTTCCGGCGCGAGATCGTAAAACAAGGGTTCGGCTCCGGCGAGCAGGGCCGCCCCCTCGTAAATCTGGTAGAACGGGTTGGGCATCAGCACGCGCGCGCCGGGGGTATCGGAGACCACCGCCTGGGCGACGGCAAACAGGGCCTCGCGGGTGCCGCTGACGGGCAGAACCTCCCGCCCTGCATCCAGCGCATCCAGGCGAAAGCGGCGCTGCAGCCAGGTGGCGATGGCCTCGCGCAGCGCGGGTTCGCCCCGGGTGCTCGGGTAGTGGTTGTAACCCTGGATAGAGGTACGCAGCACCGGCTCCACAAACCCCGGCAGGGAGTGACGCGGCTCGCCGATGGACAGGGCGATGGGTTCCAGTCCTTGCGGCTGATCGAGATCCGCGAACAGCGCGCGCAGGCGTTCGAACGGATAAGGCTGCAGCCGGTCGAGGCGGGGGTTCATGGCGGTGGTCGGTCCTGATAAAGGGCGCGTAACGAAAGACCGCGCAGTATACCGAAGCCGGGCGGCGGGCGGCACGCCGTCCGGCCTGCGCGTGTGTGCGCGGATCGTATTCTCTACTCCGGCTTGTCGGGGCGGGTGTACCAGAACCAGGAACCGCGTCGTGAGCGCAGGGTCCATGGCATTAGCAGGACCTGAACGAGTAGCCCCGCCTGGCGGAACGGGCCGAACCATTCGGCCTTGCGCCCGGAGGTGCACACCGGCACATCCAGGATCACGAAGCGCTGGCCGTGGTGCCGGCCCCAGCGGCGCAGGGCGCGCGACAGCCAGACTTCCTCGCCGGCGTACACGCGCTCGCTGAAGCCGCCGGTCGCCGCGAAGGCCCGGCGGGTGCAGAACAGGTAACAGCCAGCCCCGAGCCGGAGAGCCCGGGCCAGGGCGTTCCAGGACCGTGCGCCGGCGCGATAGACCGGGTGACGCAGATTGTCGAACGCGACCATAGTGCCTCCGCCGCAGACCTCGCCACCGGCCAGGGCCGCGACAGTCGCCTGCAGCAGCTCGCGGTCGGGCCAGGTGTCGGCATCCACGAACAGCAGCCATTCGCCGCTGGCTGCGCGGGCGCCGGTATTGCGGGCACGGCTGATCTGGCGTTCCATCTCCGTCACCACGCGGGCGTCATGTTCGCCGGCGATGCGCGCGGTGGCATCGGTCGAGGCATTGTCGACGACGATCAGTTCGTACCCGATGGCGGTGGCCTGGGCGACCGCGTGCAGGTTGTCCAGCGTTCGCGGCAGCAGGCGAGCCTCGTTCCAGGCCGGCACGATGATCGAGAGCCGGGGACGGTCGGTACGGGGCACGGGTGTTCGTCAGTAGGTGGGCATGGCGGGGTCTACGTCTCGCGCCCAGGCATCGATGCCGCCGGTCAGGTTGATCACGTTGGTGAATCCGGTGCGCTCCAGGAACCAGGCAACCTGCCGACTGCGCACGCCATGGTGGCAGATCACGACGGTCTCGATGCCCGGATCGAGTTCGCCGGTCGCGCTCGGGATCTGGCCCATCGGCAAGAGTCGTGAACCTTCGATATGGCAGCGCTGGAACTCCCATGGCTCGCGTACGTCCAGCAGTAACGGCGGGGTATCGGTTTGCTGCAGGTAGTCGCGAAGCTCGACGGGGGAGAACTGACGCATAGGAGAATCCGAAATCACTCGATGAAGGCAAGACGCTAGACCCCGACCTGTGTGCAGGCAAGAGCCGCTGCCCGGCGTGGGGTGAGCGGCCCGGAGTGAGTGCCCGGGCCGGTGCATGGTTGCGCCGGCCTCAGGCGGCGCTGATGACCTGGTTGCGGCCGGCGGCCTTGCCTCGGTAAAGGGCGCGATCCGCGCGTTTCATAATATCGTTAATGCTGTCGTCATCCGGCCGGAGCGTGGCGACACCGCAGGTGATGCTGGTGCTCAGGCGAGCCCCGGTTGCGCTCAGATCGAGGTCGGCAATGGCGGTGGTGATGTCCAGGGCCAGGCGGGCGGCGACGACCTGATCGGCTTCGGGCAGGAGTACGGCGAACTCCTCCCCGCCCAGACGCGCCGGGACGTCACTGGTCCGGATGTGTTCGGTGATGCAGCGCGTCCCGAGCTGGAGCACCAGGTCGCCGGCGGCGTGGCCGTAGCGGTCGTTGATGGACTTGAAGTGGTCAAAGTCCAGCATGACCACGCTGGTCGGCGTTCCGGCTGCATGGAACTCCGCAAAGGCCTTTTCCAGTTGCTCCATGAAGTAGCGGCGGCTGTACAGGCCGGTGAGCGCATCGGTGTTGGAGAGGCGGCGCAGGCGAAGCTCCAGCTCCTTTTGCTCGGTGATATCGCGGACGGTCCCGAGCAAGGTGCGCTGATCGCCCCGCGGATGCATGTCGGCCAGTTCGTGTACCCAGCGGATCTCGCCGCCCGGTCGGATGATCCGGTGCACCACATCGTGCAGGCCGGTCTCGCTGGCGCGGCGTTCGCTGGCCTCGACGGCCGGCAGATCATCCGGGTGGACCGCGGCCTTGAAGGCCTCCACGCTGGGCGTGAAGGTGGCCTTGTCGACGCCGAAGATTTCGTAGATTACATCCGACCAGTACAGCTCGCCGGTGACCAGGCTCCCTCTCCAGTACCCGAGCCGGCCAATGCTCTGTACCAGATCCAGTTGCCGCGCGAGCGCCTGCGATTCAACCAGTGCGTTCGCAAGATCCGCCCGGGTTTTGCGGATGTCGGTGATCTCGTTGTGCGACCCCGCGATCCATTCCGCCAGGCCATCTTGAGTGCGCGTGACGACACGGCCGTTTCCGCGAATCCAGATCCATGAGCCGTCGCGGTGTCGCATGCGCGCATCGCAGTGGTAGAACTCCGTATCGCCCTGGAAGTGCGCCTCAAGCGCGGCCTCGCAGCGGAGCAGATCCTCCGGGTGCGCGAGCGCCCGCCAGGTGTCGATCGAGACCGGCTGCAGATCCTCCAGGCAATAGCCCAGCATGCCCGCCCAGCGTTCGTTCAGGCGGACCTCGCCAGTCTGCACGTTCCACTCCCAGGTGCCGACATTGCTGCTGTCGATGATGGCCTGAAGCCAGAAGCGGCGGTCTTCTGCTGAGGGTGCGTTGTGATCTGACACCGGCAGGTATCCTTGTAACCCGGGCTCAGGGGTGGGGCCTGGCAATGCTGGAAACAGTCTAATTGAGCGTCAGTCCGGGGGGAAGAAGGCGCCTCGCCGCGAGGTTGCTCCGATGGGGATTGCGCTGCCGGCCCTGCCGGGTTGTCGGCCGATGGTCGACACGTATCGCCCGGAAGCTGCATGCGCCGGATATCGAGGCTAAGGAGACGCTGAGTGAATCGCGCGTCCGCGCTCGAGTCGCTTTTGCGTGCGTTTGATGCGCGGTGACGGCCGTGCAGTCACTCTGCTACAGGTGAACCGCAACGCTGTGCGCGCGCCCGTTTTTGATCAACAACGGGCGGCCGAGCTCCGGCTTTCAATGGCTTGTCGGGTTGGTGCCCCCCCGATTCTGAATGAATTTGGCCCGAGCCTGCGTTGCGCCCCGAATCCATCAGAAACGGGCGGGTAGAACCACTACCCGCTGCACGACGCGCCTTGTCTCGGAACGTTTGTCTTCAAAAAACTGGGGGGCGCCAACGCGGAGCTGCGATTGAATCAGCGTCTCCCTAAGCTTCCTCAGCCAGTGTGGTGGGGCCGACGGCTGTTCGATTCAGGGTGATGGCGACGGGTGACGTACAGTCGGTGGTTGTAGCAATGGGATTGCGTGAGGAGCCCGCGGAGTGTCGAAGGGCGTTCGAGGCCTTTGTGGGCCGGGCCACCGAAAAGGGATAGAACCCGGTTCGTCCATAGGATCGTTTCACTAAATGCTTGGGAGAGAAATCGAAGGGTTATATATCAGATCCTTAATCAGGTAGTATCTTCTCAATAATCATTTCAATAGGCAGGTTCGGATGAGGAGCAAGCGAGAGGCAGCGCATCAGCGGCTTGGCTTGGCGCTTGCCAGACTCGCCCCGGCACGTGCAGCCGATCTTGCCCGCGAGCTCGAGCTGTCGGTCCCCACCCTTCACCGACTGCTGCAGGAGACGTCCGAGCCCGTGCTTGCGGCCGGGCAGGCCCGGCGCACTCGCTACGCTCTGCGCAGAGCGCTGCGAGGCGACTTCGCGCCCATCCCCATCCGTGTGATTGATGAAGCCGGCCAGCCGCACGAGCTCACGGAGCTGTCGCCCATCCAGCCGCAGGGCTGCCATGCCGACTTCGGTGGCTCGGATTGGCCTTTGGAGGATGACGACGAGAATCCCGAAGGATGGTGGGCCGGTCTGCCATACCCTTTGTACGATATGCGCCCCCAGGGCTACCTCGGGCGCCAGCTGGCGCATCGCTTGCAAGACACCCTCGCGGTGTCACCCAATCCGGATGCCTGGAGTGACGACGATATCCTCTGGGTTCTGAGTCGTGTGGGGTCCGATCTCCCGGGCAACCTGGTCGTTGGTGATGCCGCATTCAAGGGCTGGCAGAAGGCCCGCCTGGATCCCCCTCCGATTCTCGGGGCGGATGAAATCGAAGGGATGTATGTGAAGGCGGCGGAGGAGGCCATCTCGCTGGGTCTTGCGGGCTCCAGTGCCGCGGGTGAGTTCCCGAAGTTCACCGCCCTTCGGGATCTGCAGGACAGTCGTAGTCCCCACGTCATCGTGAAGTTTTCGGGTGCGGACGAGTCCGCGACCGTGCAGCGCTGGTCCGATCTGCTGGTCGCGGAGCATCTGGCACTGGAGGCGGTCGCGGGACTGCCCGGTGTGCAGAGTCCGCCCAGCCGGATCCTCCGGCAACAGGGCCGCACGTTTCTGGAGATCGAGCGCTTCGATCGCCACGGACTGTTCGGCCGCAGCCCGGTGGTGACGCTGGAGACCGTGAACGCGGCCTTGCTCGGCCACGCGCCTTCGGCATGGGACACCCTCGCCAAGGGGCTCGCCGACAAGCGTCTGCTGGCGCCGGAGGTCGTTGCAGCCATCCGTCACATCACCTGGTTCGGCCGACTGATCGCCAATAGCGACATGCACCTGGGCAACCTCGCCTTTCGACCGGAGGGCGGCCGGCTTGTCCTGTGCCCGATCTACGACATGCTCCCGATGGCGTACGCGCCGTTCCCGGGTGGTGAGCTGCCGCGGGTAACGTTTGAGCCTGCCCTGCCATTGCCTCGTGAGCATGGCGTGTGGGTCACCACTTGTCACGCCGCGATCGGGTACTGGCAAACCGTGGCGGATGACACCCGCATCAGTGCCGCGTTTCGCAGAATTGCATCCGAAAACGCCGTCGAGCTGCAAAGGCGCATGGCACTCGTTGCGCCCTGACGGGGCGTTGCGCAGTGCCCATTGGATGCCCGGCGTCTGCCGGGAGGCACGCTGTTTGCGCGCGCAAACAGCGTGCCTCCTTGCGTACACTGCCCCTGAACACGCCGCATGACCTGAGGGCGTCGCCGTGGAACATGAAACGCACCAGGGTGACGGGCCGCCTGCCCAAGGCGGATGCGAACGCGAACGCGCATCTCATGGCCGTGACCGAGGTGCGGGGTTGTCTGTCGATGAGCGGCAGGGCCAGCCCGCGCCGAGGCTGGTGCCGAACGCCACCTTGAGGGCATCGACCAGGCCGATCAGACGCTGGCGCGGATCCGGCGAGGAGTCGGTGATCGGTCCCGAGGCGTTGTGGCGTGACCAGCACGGTTGAGTTCGCCCGCCCCGCTCAGTCGATATCCCCGCTGCACCAGGCTTGTGACAGGAGATGGCCGAATGCTCGGAGCTATTATTGGTGACATGGTGGGGGCTCCCTGGGAGTTTCGGCGCATCACCACGAAGGACTTCCCGCTGTTCAATGACCGCAACGGGGTTACCGACGACAGCATCATGACGGTCGCGGTAGCCGACGCCCTGTTGCACGACAAGGATCCGGCCGAAACGATGCGGGAGTGGGCCCGGAAGGTTCGGCCGGCCCCTCACCTGGGTGGATATGGCAAGAAGTTCTTTGGCTGGCTCGCGGCGCCAACCGTTCAGGCCCCCTATGGAAGTTTCGGCAACGGAGGCGCGATGCGGGTGTCGCCTGTCGCATGGCTGACACATTCGCTTGATGAGTGCCTTGAGTGGGCCCGGAAGGTCACCGAGGTCAGTCACGATCATCCCGAAGGGCTCAAGGGTGCGCTGGCGACGGCGCATGGCGTGTGGCTTGCTCGGCAAGGCGTGGATGCGGCCGGGATTCGGGCGGCACTGGAATCTGCGTACGGCTACGATCTCAGCCCGAGCGTGGATGGGTTCCGTTCGGTTCACGAGTACAACGAGACCGCGCCCGGGACGGTTCCACCGGCCATCGTTTGCGCATTGGAATCCGAGGATTTTGAGGATGCCTTGCGCAATGCCGTGTCCATGGGCGGGGATGCAGACACGCTGGCAGCCATTGCGGGCAGCGTGGCGGAACCCCTGCACGGGATCCCCCATGTGATGATCGAGTCCGCCCTGCCGCACATTCCCGCAGTGATGCGGGAGGTGATCCGTGTTTTCGACTCGGTGCGCTAGGGAGACGCTGCTTTAATCGCACGTCCGCGCTCGAGTCGCTTTTGCGTGCGAACAAGGCGCGGTGACTGCGGTGCAGTCATTCTGCACAAGGGAGCCGCAACGCCGTGCACATGCAAAAGCGGCTGAGCCTCTGCTTTCAATAGCTTGTGGGGTTGGTGCCCCCCCCGATTCTGAATACATATGGCCCGATCCTGCGTTGCGCCGCTTGCGGGTAGAACCACTACCCGCTGCACGACGTGCCTTGCCTCGGAAAACAGGGGGCACCAACGCGGACGTGCGATTAAATCAGCGTCTCCCTAGTGTGCTTTAACATTAGTTCGTTATACAATATAGGCCATGGGTTGATCTCCATTTGAGAGGGGGCGTTATGGCTCAACGTGGTCGCAAACCGATCAAGCTGGACCTGTCGGATGCTGAGCGTGCCGAGTTGCAGCAGTGGGTGCGGCGCCGCAAAACGCCAGCGGCCGAAAAGCAACGCGCGGAGCTGATTCTGGACAGTTCCGAGGGCCTTTCCGGGCGAGACATCGCGGCCCGGCACCAGGTGTCGGTGCAAACGGTTTCCAAATGGCGAAGGCGTTTTGAGC
>NZ_KB907125.1 GCF_000381825.1 Thioalkalivibrio sp. ALJT | reverse complement strand
AAAACCGAAAAAGTGCGTGCGTGGTTCGCTGCGCGGCCGCGTTACCATGTGCACTTCACGCCCACCTCGGCGTCATGGATCAACTTGGTTGAACGCTTCTTCGCGCTCATCTCGGAACGCTGGATCAAACGCGGTTCGCATCGCAGCACTCGGGAACTCGAGGATTCCATCCGCGAATACCTGGAGACATACAACGATGAACCCCGACCGTTCATCTGGCGCAAAACCGCCGACCAGATCATCGCCTCCATCGCCCGTGTAAGCGAGCGCCTCAATAATACTGCGAACTATTGTTAAGGGGCACTAGCAATATGCCCGGCATTACGATCACGTTTGCCGAATCCGCCCTGCGCGATCTCGAGCTGATGCAGGAGTGGTACTCGGAGCAAGGTGTGCCGGAGGTCGGACAGAGGCTGGTGCAGGAGATTTTCCAACGAGTCCAGGCCCTGAACGAACACCCCGACATCGGCAGGGTAGTGCCCGAATTCGACCAGCCGTTCCTGCGAGAGCTCGTCCATCCACCGTTCCGCGTCGTTTACCGGCGTGATACCGATCGGGTGAGGGTTGTCTGCGTCTGGCGAAGCGAACGCCTGCTGCACCTCCCTGGTGGTACGTCGAACAAGAACTAGGCCGCCACCAGACCTCCGCTCACGTTTCGTGGCGTTTGAGCGCCATCCCGGAAACCGCAAAGCGGTTATCCGGGGTCTCGGCCGGCCTGCGAAATCCAAAGGTAGACCCCGAAGCGCTCCTGTAGGAGGCGAGCCCTCTCGCCGATAGGGCGTATCCAGCGCCCCGTCGCTCGAAGGGCTGGGCTCCTGCGGGAGGAGGGGCTGCTGCGGCATGTAAACAAGATGGAAGTCCTCTTCGGGTAACGATTGAACCACCCCAACAATCGGTCTATATTCGTACGGAGTTACCGTACGGTTGGGGGCAACCATGGAAACAGTTAGCGTCAACCGGTTTCGTGAGAACCTGAAGGCATTCGTGGAAGAAGCAGTTTCCACGCACACCCCGCTCAAGGTCACACGGCGCGCGGGTGAGGCCTTCGTGGTGATGAGCGCGGACGACTGGGAACGTGAGCAGGAAACGCTCTATGTCCTCCAGAACTCCAGCTTGATGCAGCAGATCGCCGACTCGGCTGCCACCCATCGGAAGGGAGACGGCTACCGTCCCACGGAAGAGGAGATGGATGAGATCACTGGTATTCGAGGGTAATACCTGGGCCACTTACGAAACGCTCCGAGAGCGCGACCCAAAGCTGCATCGCGCCCTACGCCGCATCCTAAAGGAAATGCTCCGAAACGATCCGGCCACAGGTACTGGCAAGCCAGAGCCCCTGCGTCATTCCCTCTCGGGCTTCTGGTCCCGACGTCTTTCCGCCCGGGATCGCCTGATCTACCGCTTCGACGATCAAGCCATCTATATCTTCGCGATCGGCGGCCATTACGACACGCTGTGATGCGAGCCGACCTATCCCTCCGCTCGGGCGCGCACAGGCAAAAGCCAAGGCTAGACGCCGAGGCCGACGGGATTGTCCAGAGTGCGTGAAGGCCCCATTTCAGGGGCGAAATCCATGGTCTAAGGCTCACAAATCGCCTTTGAGCGCCCGAAAGTCCATTTTCTACAATGTCTTACCGTGGTCCGACCCCGTCATTTCCAATCTGTGAGCGTGCATCGGGCTTTGCCGTCTTCAAGCGACCAGGTCCCGGCGGATCGAAAGTCAATATGCTCCAGTCTCTGGAGTGCTGTTTGGTCGGTGCTCATGGCGAATTGTGGTCGTATCCTTTAACGGAAGCTGTATGTCGGTTCCTGCCGGGGCAGGCTTGGCCGATGCCGTGCGGTTTCCGTGTCTAGTTGCCGGGGGTGGTTGGCTGCTCAAACACCACCCACTCGTGGGCGCAGTCCTGGCAGGCGCTGGTGTAGGTTGTACCGGATTTGGTCACTCGGACCTTGCGCGACTGGCAGGAAGGGCAGGGGACCTTCATTGAGGTGTTCGTGCCGCAGGAGTCGCAGCGCACGTAGTAGCCGTATTTGCCGTACATGCCGGTCAGCTTGTCTTGCTCGCCGCATTTCTTGCAGGCGAGGGTGGAAGCCTGACTCGGGCTCGTAGCCGGTGAGGGTGCGGCTTGGGTGGGCTGCGGTTCCGGCGTCGACGGTCGCTGCGAGTTTGGTGCCGGCTCGGACTTGGTGGAAACGGGCGGCTCCTGGACACGCGGGGCCGGCTCGGCCACGGCCGAAGTATTCGCGCTTGGCCCGAGGTGGCTTTGGAGCAGGAAGTCGCCGATGCCTTCGATTTCCTTTTGGCTGAATCTCGGCCGGGCCGTCACCAGCCCCTTGGCCCGTGAGCCGACCAGTTCGCGTACCTTCTCCGCGACGAACTCGCTCTTGACCACGCGGTTCGCGATCGCACGGGGCATCTCATCGCGATGCAGGATCGCGCTGCTGGATACGGCGCAGAGCGTCCTCCAGTCACGTCCGCCAATCTGAGTCTGGAGGCCCAGCAGTCGTCCCAGAAACTTCTCCACGTTCTGGCGAAGGAGATCCTTGACCAGCGCCTCTTGCAGCTCCGCCTGCCGCACAGGCGAGGGCATGCCGTACCAGTCGCCGCGGTAGCTACGCGACCACTCCCCATGGCCGTTCACCTTCACCTCGCCATAGATGCTCTTTGACTCGATGATGACCAGCCCATAGGGGTGCACCACCAGGTGATCGACCTGTGCGCGCTCCCCGTTATGCTCGATGCGCAGGTCGTTGATGATCCGCACGGTCTCATCGTCGCCAAATTCGCGCCGCAGGTAGAACGCTACGTCCTGTTCCTGCTGGTGCCCGGCCTTCGAGCGTTCATCCTGGCCGCTTGGGCCGTCCTTCTCCTTAAGAATCATCCAATCTCCTGAGTTGAGCCGTACAGCCTCTCGGTCGTCCCCTTACACGCTTTCCGCCCGGCGCCCCCAGCAGCCGATTTCAGCGTTGAAATGGGCGCTTTAAGGCGTTGAACAAGCTTTCAGGGGACGATAATCATCTGCAATTCATATGGTTACTGTGGTCCGACCCCGTCATTCCATCAAAGCTGGTTGTCCTATTGCTCTTCTTGGCAGAGAAAATAAATCTGTCCCCGTTTTTCCCTTCCCTACCTATTCTCGGGATGTATCTGTTCCTTGAGAAGATCCACTATATCTTGTGGAGAAAGTGGTTGGAAATCGAGATTTCTCAAAATTGGTTTAAACACTGTAAGCATTCGCCTATATGATTCGATCGATGGGCAATGGGAATTAAAGTTCCGCCCCTTAAACTGCTCAAACCGATTCAAGTCATTAACTAAGAATGATGCTGTCCCCATATACTCAGATTCATTATTACCATCAAAGCCAGGAAATTTTGGATTTTTGCCAAACGGTGCTGCTTTCGTTTCAACCCATTCTTGTTCCTCTTGCGATAATTGATCGTAGCCTCTTTCAATCATGCTCCACATATCGAGAATATCAAGAACTTCTTTCACAATTTCCGGAGTGTCTTGTTCCTCAAACGGTATGCCCACGTACTTCCAAGGAATACTCCAGGTATTGTCAGAGAAAATTGCGGAGCGGACAAAGTCAGGCTCCACTTCACCATCAACGCCAAGCTTATCGTAGATTTCGCTGAGCATTATCAGGATTAATTTTTCACCGTCTGTAATTTTCATAATGTAAATCCGTTAGCTTATCGAGACGTTTTCTTTTCGTTCGTCTGAGGGTTCTTTTACAAATGGCATAAAGCTATCGATTTTGTAATAAATGCTTTTCCCGGCGGCCTTTTTCTCGTCAAAAGATTTGGCCGCAGAAAGGGCCTCAATATCGGTATGCAAATCCAGAGAAAGCTCTTTGGCTTTATTTTTGAAAAACTCGTTAAAATGAGAGCTATGCTCATTTATGTATCGTGAGTATTCTTCAACTTCCTTTGCGATTGACCCGCAATTTACCCCCCTAAGGAGAGAGGGGTTGCAAGCAGGGCCGACTGTCGATACGACCTTTAGAATGCGAGCAGTCTCGGCATGAACTTGGGACACCTCGATCAGCTTTCTACGACCAACAATTTCGTCCCTTACGTTTTCCGCTTTGGTAGCCGCCGTTGAGGACTTGCGAGCTTCGACAAAAGCCCATATCGCACCACCAATCGATGCTATAGATCCGATAACCGATATCCATGTTCCGATCATGCGCAAATTTCCGAATCCTCTATGGGCCTAACGTTTGGGCTCATGCGACCGTAAAAGCGGCGCACTGAGCGATAAAAAGAACATTGAAAAAAACGGCGCTTTTGCCGGTCGCATGGAGCCGATGGTTAGGCCGACTCCAGATTGAGCAGGATCTCTAGCCTCTTTAGATACGCGGCCATCGCCTTTGCGTCTCCAGTCGGGACTGTTCCGTCGTTGTAGAGATACACACGATCACCGGGCTCCTCATCATGGCAGGAGAGCTTGCGTAGTGTGTCTGGCCCAAGCCCCTTTACCTTCATTGAAACCGGGAAATCACTGTAGGTTATCCAGTCGCCAGTATTAAAACCGACAGGCTTGTAGTTTCTGTTAAGGAGAAGCCACGAACCATCTTCTTGTTTTTGTATGCAGTATGGAAAATACACTGCGCGAACATTTTCATTTGCCATATTGTTCTCCTTGTAGCCTAGCAGTGACTAGATAGCGCGCGTGGATATCGGATGAACGTGCGCGCGTGTTCGGTTAAAGATTGGACTGGCTGTCCAGTGGAAGAAAAGGAGCTGAAATTAGACGGATGCGTGGCCCTGGTGGTTTTTAGCGCGGGGTTATCTCCTGCGGCTGTCGATCCGGTTTGGGGCCATGGTCGAGCGGTGAGCCCTTGATGCTGCTGGGCGATTGTCATGTCAGGCGCCAGTGGTCGTTGTCGGTGGTGGCCTGGCCGAGGATTTGGAGGGCGGCGAGGACTTGGGTGATCGACTTGGTAGGTTTGCGCTTGAAGTGGCTGGCTAGGGCGTCTGTGGTTTGGGGGCCGATGGCGAGGAGGCGGCGGACGGCTTCGACTTGGTCGGGCATGGTTTTGGGCCAGGTGGGCTTTTGGGCCGGTGCGGTCGGGGTCTCGGCGGCGGCCTCGGGTTTGGCTTCCAGTGTGGCGGTGGTCTGGGTGGCTTCGGGGGCCTGGTAGTCGGGGCGTAGCCAGCGGATGTGGCCCTGGGCTTCTTCGGCGGCGCGTTCGGCGTTGAGGGCGACGAGGCGGCTGAGGAGTTCTTCTTCGGCTTCGGCCTGGTCGGCGGGCTTGTCCGGCAGCGGGGTGGTGGCGCCGGGGCGGCCGACGAGGGGGTCGGCGAGGTCGTTCCAGCCGTAGGCGTCGAAGACGGCGCGGTCGAGGTCGTCGTGCAGTTCGCGCAGCAGGGAGACGAGGCCCTGTTCGTGGGTGGTACGTTCCTTGGCGGTCAGCGGTTCTTCGGCGCGCAGTTTTTCCAGCACGTTGTACATGCCGGTGAGGGTGAGGTCCGGGTGTTCGGTCTGGCGCGCCTTGCGGTGGGCGTCGATGCGTTCGGCGAGGCCGCCGATGGTGGCGGCCTGGTGGTCGTCGAGTGCCGGGAAGGGGAAGGTCTCGAAGCAGCGGGTCTTGTTGTAGCGAGGACGGTCTTCCAAGGTACCGCCCATCGCCAGGGCCCAGGAAACATGAATTCGGCTGGAGAGCACACCCAAGCTTGAAGGGCGGTCGATGGCGATGTTCACCAGCATGTTGTCGGGCAGGATGTCCGCGTCGAGGAACTGGAAGACGCGATGCTTGGTGGTCTCCACGGTAGCGATGTACCGGGGGAGCCCCTCGAGCATCAGGCGCAATTCTTGGCGTGGTTTTCCGAAAAGCCACCAGAATTTGGCATACCCGGCGCCGTCCCTGGTGTGGCCCTTGGCGTCTCGTTCGGGTTTTACTCGCTCAAGCAGCCACTGATAGATCGTGGGGAATTGGTCCTTTACCTCGTCGGCGGAGAGGCCGAACAGGTCGATGACCATGACGCCGCGTGGTCGCTGTGTGAGGTCCCGCCCGTTGCGGTACTCGCGGATGACGCTGGCGGTTTGGGCCGTTTTGCCCAAACCGAGTTCCGCTGCCTCGTCCGGCGACACGATGAAGCCAGCGCCGTGCAGCTTCACGCCAGGGCTGCTGATGCCCTGATTGGCTTGCAGGGTGATGGCGCCTGCCACGTTGGCTCCAATCGTCAGGTCCGCGAAAAGTTTCCCTGCCCTGTGGCTCAGTTCCACGGTGCGAGCGTCGTCGTCCGTATCGCGTTCGTTGACGACATGGCGGAGTACGCCGGGCTGGTCTCCGGCTGCACCCACGGTCATCGCAATGCGTACGGCGGCGCCGTCGGTGCTGTCCACCCACGGGTGGTCGGGGGTACCGAAGGCGAGCGACAGCGGCTTCTTGCTGTCGTTCAGGTGCGGTTCGAGCACGCGGCGGTTGAAAGTCTGGCGCAGGCTGTTGGTGGTGATGAACCCGAAGCGTCGGGCCTCGCCCTTGCGGACCTTCTCGGCGGCGATGTGCCACCAGTACATGACGAAGTCGGCGGAGTCCGGGACGATGCCTTTGAAGACCTTGCGCACGGCGTCCACGTAGCCGTCGCCCAGTGCGCGGCGCATGGTGGCGGCGCCGATAAACGGCGGGTTGCCGACGATGTAGTCGGCTTCGGGCCATTCGGTGCGGCGCGGGTTGCTGTAGTGGTAGACGGGGGTGCGGGCGGTCTCGTCGGGGATGAGTTCGCCGGTGACGGGGCTTTTCTTGTAGCTGATGCCGTCCCAGATGGTTACGGGCTGGCCGTGGTCGTCGGTCATGGGTTCGCGGGCATCAAAGTCGATCAGCGCGTCGCGGCATTCGATGTTGTGGAAGTCGCGCAGGATGGGTTCGGGCAGGCTGAGGCGGCCGTGCAGGCGGTAGTGCCATTGCAGGTAGCCGATCCACAGCACGATTTCGGCGATGGCGGCGGCGCGCGGGTTGATTTCCAGGCCGAGGAACTGGTGCGGGTCGACGGTGAGGCCTTCGGTGTCGAAGGTGGCCTGGCCGGCGCTGAGGTCGCGGATGAGGTTGAGCACTTCGCCTTCCAGGCGCTTGAGGTGTTCCAGCGCCACGTAGAGGAAGTTGCCGGAGCCGCAGGCGGGGTCCAGCACGCGGACTTCGCGCAGGCGCTGGTGGAAGCGGTGCAGTTCGTCCAGGGCCTTGTCGTGCTTGTTCTGCTGCAGCCAGGCCTCGGCGGCGACCTGCACGGTGTTCCATTCGGCGCGCAGGGGCTCGATGAGCGTGGGCATGACCAGGCGTTCCACGTAGGCGCGCGGGGTGTAGTGGGCGCCGAGCTTGTGGCGTTCGCGCGGGTCCAGCGCGCGTTCCAGCAGGGTGCCGAAGATGGCGGGTTCGACGAAGCGCCAGTCGGCCTTGCCGGCCTGGATGAGCAGGCCGATCTGGTCGGCGTTGAGCGGTATGGGGTCGATGTTCTGGAACAGGCCACCGTTGAAGCGCTGCACCTTGTGCATCAGCTGGCCTTCATAGCCGCCGGTGTTCATCGTCTCCCACAGCGAGCGCATGGCGTCGGGGAAGTGTTCGGGGTTTTGCTGCAGGCGTTCCAGCAGGGTAGTGAAGCTGCCTCTGGGCAGGAGTTCGACGTCCTCGCTGAACATGGTGAACAGGCAGCGCTTGAGGAAGTGGGCCACGCGCTCGACATCAAAGCCCTGCTGTTCCAGGGATTTGGCCAGTTCGGCCAGGCGCGCGCTGACCTCGCGGGTGACGCGGGCGGCGTGTTTGCTGGCGTCGAGCTGGTCGGGCGCCAGCCACAGGTGGTGCAGGCGCTGCTGAATCTCGGGGTCGCGCAGATCTTCCAGGCGGATGCGGTGGCGGCTCGGGTCCGGGTAGGGGACGTAGGTGCCGCCGGAGCGGGAGAACTCGGCGTAGAGCTCGAGGCTGCGGCCGACATCGGTGACCACGATGAACGGCGGGCGGCCTTCGTCTTCCGGCAGGGCGCGCACGTACTGGTCGGCCTGGTTCTGCGCGGCGAGCATGGCCTTGTCCCAGCCCTGGGTGTGCAGGCCCTTGCCGGTCTGCTTGGCCTCCAGCACGAAGCAGCCGCGGCGGTAGAGGTCGATGTAGCCGCGGTTCTCGCTGCCGTCCGGGTTGCGGATGGTGACGCGGCGCTCGAACACGTAGGCGTTGTCGCGGGTGTCGTCGCTGGCCGGGTCGGGCTGGGGCAGGCCCAGCAGTTTGCACAGCTCGGTCAGGAACAGCTGGTAGTTCGCGCGCTCGCTGCCGCCGGCTTCGCGCCAGCGGTCGAGGAAGGCCTCGACCTGCTCCGGCGCGGCAATCGGCGCGGGGCCGGATTCTTCGGCGTGGGCCGGGCGGGCCGCGAGTCCATCCATGCAGGGGCTTTCCATTGGTTTTTTATTGTGACCTTACCGATTTGGGGCGGGATTGTCGTGTTTGGCTGTGGGTCGCGGTTGGGGTGAGTGGGTTGGCTCGGGTTGGCGCGGAGATGTGGACGTTCGGCGCTGGATGTGTGGTGCGGGACGGCGGTGCACCGATAGAGCATGGCTATTGGAGGGATGGCAAATATTAACTGGCGCCAATGGTCGCCGTGGCCTACCTTCCATGACAGACGGGCGATCCGTCGTCGGGCCGGGCAAGGCCGGTGATGACAGCGACGGGAGCCCTCTCGAGGCAAGGCCCGCGACAGGCGGCGCATGCCCTGATACGCAAGCAAGCTGAACGCAGCGAAATGGAGAACGGATATGGGTGAGCATCAGAACATGGATAAATGCCCGGTCATGCACGGCGGTCAGACAACATCGGGGCACTCCGTGACGGAGTGGTGGCCGGATTCGTTGAACCTGGACATCCTGCATCAGCACGATCGCAAGACGGATCCGATGGGTGAGGGTTTCAACTATCGCGAGGCGGTCAGGAATCTCGATTTCGATGCATTGAAGAAGGACTTGCACGCGCTCCTGACGGACAGCCAGGACTGGTGGCCGGCGGACTGGGGCCACTATGGCGGTCTGATGATCCGCATGGCCTGGCACGCAGCGGGGACCTATCGCATTGCGGACGGCCGTGGCGGTGGTGGCACCGGCAACCAGCGCTTTGCGCCGCTGAATAGCTGGCCGGACAACGTAAGCCTGGACAAGGCGCGGCGGCTGCTGTGGCCGATCAAGAAGAAGTACGGGAACCGGATCAGCTGGGCGGATCTGATCATCCTGGCCGGCACCGTGGCTTACGAGAACATGGGGCTGCCGGCGTTCGGTTTCTCCTTGGGGCGCGAGGACATCTGGCACCCGGAGAAGGATATCTACTGGGGTGCGGAGAAGGAGTGGCTGGCGCCCTCCGATGCGCGCTACGGCGATGTGGACAAGCCGGACACCATGGAGAATCCGCTGGCGGCAGTGCAGATGGGTCTGATCTACGTGAACCCGGAGGGCGTGAACGGCAAGCCCGATCCGATCAAGACCGGCCAGCAGGTCCGCGAGACCTTTGCGCGCATGGCGATGAACGACGAGGAGACCGTGGCGCTGACCGCGGGCGGGCATACCGTGGGCAAGTGCCATGGCAACGGTGATGCCGCAGCGTTGGGGCCGGCGCCCGAAGGGGCCGATGTCGAGGAGCAGGGCTTCGGCTGGCACAACCCGCACATGCAGGGCAAGGCGGCCAACGCGGTGTCCTCCGGTATTGAAGGGGCCTGGACTACGAACCCGACTGAGTTCGACATGGGCTACTTCGATCTGCTGTTCGGCTACGAGTGGGAGCTGAAGAAGAGCCCGGCCGGCGCCTGGCAGTGGGAGCCAGTGGACATGAAGGAGGCGGACAAGCCGCTTGATGCCAGCGACCCCTCCAAACGGCATAACCCGATCATGACCGATGCCGACATGTCGATGAAGATGGACCCGAAGTACCGGGCCATCTGCGAGCGGTTCATGGCGGACCCGGAATACTTCCGCGACTGCTTCGCCCGTGCCTGGTTCAAGCTGACCCACCGCGACCTGGGGCCAAAGACGCGCTACATCGGTCCGGAGGCGCCACAGGAGGACCTGATCTGGCAGGACCCGGTGCCGGCTGGCAACACCGACTACAGCGTGGAGGCCACCCGGCAGAAGATCGCCGCGAGTGGTCTGAGTATCGCCGAGCTGGTCAGCACGGCCTGGGACAGCGCCCGGACCTTCCGCGGCTCCGACATGCGCGGTGGTGCCAATGGCGCCCACATCCGTCTGGCGCCGCAGAAGGACTGGGAGGGCAACGAGCCCGAGCGTCTGGCGCGTGTGCTCAAGGTCTACGAGCAGCTCTCCGCCGAGACCGGTGCCAGCGTGGCCGATCTGATCGTGCTGGGCGGTAGCGTGGGGGTCGAGCAGGCTGCGCGCGCGGCGGGGCATGATATCCGGGTGCCGTTCATCCCGGGCCGTGGCGACGCCCGCGCGGAGATGACGGATGCCGACTCGTTCGCGCCGCTGGAGCCGCTGGCGGATGGCTTCCGCAACTGGCAGAAGAAGGACTACGTGGTCAAACCGGAGGAGATGCTGCTCGATCGCGCCCAGTTGATGGGCCTGACGGCGCCGGAGATGACGGTGCTGATCGGCGGGATGCGCGTGCTGGGCACCAACTTTGGTGGCAGCAAGCACGGTGTGTTCACCGACCGGGAAGGCCAGTTGACGAATGACTTCTTCGTGAACCTGACTGACATGGCCTACGCCTGGAAGCCTGCGGACAACGGCGTGTACGAGGTGCGCGAGCGCAAGAGCGATCAGGTGAAGTGGACGGCTACCCGCATCGACCTGGTGTTCGGCTCCAACTCCATCCTGCGCAGTTATGCCGAGGTGTACGCTCAGGATGACAACGAGTCGAAGTTCGTGCAGGACTTCGTGAAGGCCTGGACCAAGGTGATGAATGCGGACCGCTTCGATCTGGAGTCGTATCAGCGCTAATCACGGCCCGAATACGGCCGCGTTTGCCGGTCTGCTGGTCCAACGCCCGGGGTGATATCCCGGGCGTTTTTTTTGGAGCCGGGCGGCGGCCGGTGGGCCGAACGGGTGGACCGGGCGCGAGGCCTATGGCTCGAACGGGGTATCGACCAGACCGAAATGCTCCAGCAGCAATGCGATCCCGAAGCCACCGAGAACGAGCGAAATCAGCGTGATCAGTATGGCCATCCTCAGCATCTTGCGGCGCAGCCGGCGGTACGGGATGTCCGCGATGATGACCGGGTCGTCCTGGCTGACGGGCTTGATCATGAATCCATCCGCCGTGCTGGTCGCCTGGCCGACTACGCAGCAGAAGTCGTCGGGGTCGAGTCGGCTTTCCGTATGGCGGTGGCGCGTTTGGCCGATGCGCAGGGGGCCGTTGCTGGAGTCCCCCCGGGTGATGTCTCGTGTCCGGCGCTGACTCAAATCGAGCAAGGGCGTGTCGCCCGGGTGCACCTGAATCCGCCCGGTTGTGTCGTCTACCCGAAAGGGCACCGCCGCAGCCGTTTCCTGGATGGTGGCCCAGTTCGTGCGGCGCCGGTTCCTTTGCCTTTCTTCGACCTTGTACTGGTAGGCGAGGCAGTCCGCCTTCTGCATGGGGGATGTGAGGAGTGCCTGCAGTTTTTCGGCGCGCCCCTCGATGGCTACGCGCTGCTGCCCGCTGCGCAGGCCCGTACCGATCTTGATCGGCGTGGCCGCGGTCGTGCGTCGCCATTTGCGCACGGCCGGGGCCGTGGCGAAGATCAGCATGAACACGGCGACCACCATGAACACGCCTCCAAGTGTCAGGGCATCATCCACGAGGGACCTCTCGTTCGGCGCATTCCGGAGATTCGAAGTTCTACCGTGGCGGCTTCGCCTGGCGGGGTCAACACGCGCCGATCAAAGGGGGGGCGGGTTCTTGTCCGTCCGGCGGGTGCAGGGCCGGGAGCGCGGCGGTTTTGCCGGAAAATAAATCTGTCCCGGTTTTGGAAATCAGCCAGCCGGATGCAGCTCCACCTCACGTCGGCGGGCCATGGACTGGCCGATGGCACGGCGTTGGTCGGCGTCCAGCAGCTGTTCGGCCAGCGGTAGCAAGGACTCTTCTTCAATGGTCAGGTGCCGGCGGTACTGGGTGATCCATTCGGCGGTTCCGTCCAGCGAGGCATCGTGCCCTTCGGCGATGTCGAGGAGGGCGGGTTCCAGCCGGGACCAGCCTTGTTTCAGGCTCTCGTGCTCCGCAGCGAGATGGTCCAGCCAGTCGGGCAGGCGGGTGTAGCGGCCGGGATGGTTACCCAGGTGCTTGAGCCGAGGGAACAGGTCTTCGTTCTTGTCGGCATGGCTATACGTTGCGGAGGCGTGGAAGCACTTCAGCAGTCGCTGAGCGGTGGCCTGGGCTCTGGCATCGGAGCCATGAATGTGGATATGCGTTTGCAGGTGTTCCAGCGTTTCCAGGCAGCCCAGCAGGCGCCGGTGATAGGTGCGAAGGACGTCCAGCGGCCGGTCGAAACCGGGCAGTGGTTCGTTCATTTGTAGATTCATACGGGCCTTGAGATGCACATCCGGCACCTTTGTAACCGTTCGGTGCCGGTGGGGTCTTGATCTGGATCATATCGCACCGACAATTTGTCCTGTTTGTCGTTCGCGGCCGTTGCCAGGCCGCTCGTGATGCGGGTGGGGGTGCGCGTTTGTTTGTGCCTGTCCGGGCGCGTCCGGGCTGGGGATGGGGACGCGATTCTTCGTGCGCGCTGCGGGTGAGTCTGGCAGTCTGGGCGGCGACGGAACCGGCCGGGTCCGGGCGGGTCCCACGGGTGAAAAAAGGAGCGCGGTATGGAACTGAAGACCTTGTTGGTGCCGGTGGACGGCTCTGCCAACGCCTGGCGTGCCGTAGAGGTGGCCGCGGACCTGGCGGCCAAGTACCACGCTCGAGTGGTGCTGGTCAGTGTGTTGCTGCAGGGCGAGGTGCCGCCCCATATCCGCAACCTTTCGGATCTGACCGACCCGGATGATCCGCCCGTGGCGTTAGGCGGCGCCGCGGTGGGCTCGGCAGTACCGCCGCGGGTGCTGCGGGATATCGCCAGGAAGCTGGTGGAACAGGCGCATGAATATTTCACCGAGCTGGGTGTCACCGATATCGAGCACCACATCGAGGATGGTTCGCCGGCCAAGGTGATCCTGCAACAGGCCGAGTACCACGATGTGGACATGGTGGTGATGGGGTCACGCGGGCTGGGCGGACTGCAGGGCCTGCTTTCCGGGAGCGTGTCGCACAAGGTGCAGCAGCTGGCGCGCTGTATCGTGGTTACGGTGAACTGAGCCCGGCGCCCCGGCAATGTCGCGGTTGTCGATTGACCTGCACGAGTGTTTTCGCAACGGGCGCCGCATCGACGCCGAACTGAACGGCGCGATCGAGCAGGCCTGCGCGCGGCGCATCAAGACCGTGGAGATCATCCACGGCAAGGGCAGCGGGCAGTTGAAGAAACGTGTCCTGCGGTTTTTGCAGCAGCCCGAGATCAAGGCGTGCTACCACCGCGTGGAGAAGGACTCGAAAAACCACGGCCGCCTGTTCGTGCACTTCCGACACTGACCCCTTCCACAACCCCGCAGGAGCCTGCTTGCAGGCGAGGCCCTGGCCCGAGTCGGACTCTGGCAAGGCATTCGCCTGCAAGCAGGCTCTCACGAGGGGTACGGGGGCTCGGTGCGGGTATTCGAGCGAAAGGCGATACCCGCCTTGTTCTCGGGAGCGTGCCGGAAGAGCATGAAGACGTGCGTCGTTTTGCTCGTAGCCCCTCTGGCAGAGAACGGAGGCGTACGCCCTTGGCTTTCGCAAATGCGCGGTCATCCCGGCCGCAGCGTAGCAAAGAGCCGGGATCTCCGGCGTCGGTCATGCCCCGGTGCCCGAGATCCCGGATATCCGCTGCGCGGTTGCCGGGATGACGACCCGGGCGCCCTTACCCCCGCGCCGTAGGAGCCTGCTTGCAGGCGAAGCCCCTGCCCGCGTCGGACGTAACCGGGGCTTCGCCTGCAAGCAGGCTCCTACGGTCTGGGGGTGGGGTGCGGGTTCAGGGTGTGGTCGGCGAGTTGGTAGCCGAGGTCGATCATTTCGGCGGCGCGATGGAAGTCGAATACGCCGCAGGCGTTGACCGGTACTTCGATCAGGTGATCCGGGTTGTACGCGGCAATGCGAAAGCGCGCGATGCTGCCCTGCATGGCTTCGATGGAGTGCGAGACGATGTCGATCAGGCCGAGTGCACGGGCCTCCTGTTCGGCGCTCAGGTTGGGGTCGGTCTCGCCCAGGCCCAGTCGGTCCTGCCAGTCCTGCAGCCAGCTGCCGACGCGCTCGGGCAGGGCGCCGGTGATGCGGGGGCCGACCTGGGCGCTGTTGCCGGGTTGGGTCGAGGACGAGGGGGGTTCCCGGGTGCGTTCCGGCCGAATCAGATCGTGGCCGATACGGCCGTTCAGGCTGACTGCCAGGGTGCGGTCGGTGTTGTCGTTCAGGGTGGGGGCGACGGGCACGGGGTTGAGCAGGGCGCCGTCTACCAGCAGCCGCCCCTGATGCCGCACGGGCGTGAATACGGTGGGGATGGCGATCGATGCGCGGATGGTATCGAACAGCGAACCGGAGTTCAGCCAGACTTCGCGCTCGCGCTCGATATCCGTGGCCACGGCGGTGAACGACACCGGGAGCTGTTCAATATCGGTGTCGCCCAGCATGTCGCGCAGCTTTTCGATCAGGCGCTCGCCCCGGATCAGTCCAGTACCGCGAAAGGAAAAATCGAGCAGCCGCCAGACGTCCTGTCGCCGCAGGGTCCGGACCCAGTCTTCATAGGCATCCAGCTGACCGGCGGCGTAGATACCGCCCACGACCGCCCCCATGGAGGCGCCGGCAATGGAACGGATCTGGTAGTCCGAGTGTTCTTCCAGCCAGCGGATGACGCCGATCTGCGCGAGGCCACGGGCGCCGCCGCTGCCAAGTACCAGGGAGATGGTCTGAGTCGGGTGAGTCATGGTGGCGGTTCTGTCGGTCCGGGGTCGCTGGAGAGCCGAGGGGCGTGGCGGCGTATTAACCGGTGTATCTGCCCCGCTCATCGATCGATGTGGGGACGCCTGGTGCTTTTTCCAGTGCCGGCGCCGTCTTTTGCAACCGCCCTGGACCCTGCTGCGGTTCGTGGGGGGGTAACGAAGTTGTGCGTTATTTCGGGGCCAGCAGGTAATCGTGCAGGGACTGGGCGGAGGTGCCGGTGGGTGCTTCCACGCGCAGTTGCCAGACGGCGGCGGGGTGGTCCGGCGACCATTCGCTGAAGACCACCAGTCCGGTGTAGGGTCCGCGCCCGTGGATGGTCCCCAGGGTGAGCCGGCCCTCGGCATCGCCGTGGATGCGGACCTCGAACGTGTCGGCCGGTGCGGGCAGGGTCCAGTGGCCGTTCTGGCCGGTCTCGCGAAAGGCCGGGTCGGAGGGTACGGCGGCATCACCGAAGTGGCGCCGCAGCAGGGGTACGGACAGCCGATGCGGCAGCCCCAGGACTGTCTCGATCCCGGAACGGCCCCGATCGATCGCGCGGGCGTCGCGCGCCAGCGGTTCCTCGCGGCGCAGCCATTGTTTGAGGGTATTGAACATGGTTCGATGATCCACCTGCGCCGCGATACCCGCAACCGGTTTGGCTGGATCTCGGCGAGCGGGTTACGGTGTTGCCAGGCATTGTCAGGAGGTGGGTTATGGGTTTTGCGTTGTCCGATATGCAGCTGTCCAGTTCCGCGTTTGGTCCAGGGCAGCCGATCCCGAAGCGGCATACGGGAGAAGGCGAGGACACCTCGCCGGCATTGCAGTGGCGTGGTGTGCCTGCGGGTACCCGGTCGCTGGCGGTGATCTGCCACGACCCGGATGCGCCGCTGGTGCAGCCGGGTACCTACGGCTTTGTCCACTGGGTGTTGTATAACCTGTCGCCCGATCTGGATGGGCTGGCGGAGGCCACTGACCTGGGGAGCAGCGGGCAGACGGATTTCGGCCGTACCGGCTATGGTGGGCCGATGCCGCCCGAGGGCCACGGCAGGCACCACTACTTCTTCTGGCTGCTGGCGCTGGACCGCGACCTGCAGCTCCCCGCGGGGCTCACGCTCTGGCAGTTCCTGGAACACGCCGAACCCCACGTGATCGGCATGAACCGGCTGGTGGGTAGCTACCAGCGCGACTGATTTCCTGGGGGCATTGCTTGTAGGAGCCGCCTTGGCGGCGAAGCCCCTGCCACCCACAAAAAGGCCCGGCCCGAGTTTCCTCGGTCCGGGCCTTTTGCGTTCCCGGGCGGGGTGCCCGGGGCGGCGTGAGGTCGCTTAGTAGCGGTAGCCGAAGGCCTTTTCGAACTGGTCGGCGAACGCTTCCGGCGTGAAGTGGTGGTTCTGGGTGCCGGAGTGGGCGATCTTGATTGAGCCGATCAGCGAGGCGATGCGGCCGGTGGTTTCCCAGTCATAGCCCTTTTCCAGGCCGAACAGGATGCCGGCGCGGTAGGAGTCGCCACAGCCGGTCGGGTCCTTGATCGCGGCCGGCTCGACCGACGGGATGGTGATCTTCTTGCCGCCGGTGTAGATGTCGGAGCCCTCGCCACCGCGGGTGACGATCATCGCGTCGACCATCTCCGCCAGCTGCTCCAGGCTCATGCCGGTGCGATCGGCCGTCAGCTGCGCCTCGTAGTCGTTGAACGCGGCGTAGGTGGCGTTCTCCATGAAGCGCTTCAGGTCGTCGCCGTCGAACATCGGCAGACCCTGGCCCGGGTCGAACATGAACGGGATGCCGGCGTCGGCAAACTGCTGGGCGTGCTCGATCATGCCGTCACGGCCGTCCGGGGAGACGATGCCGACCTTGATGCCGTCGGCGTCGGTGACCTTCTGCTGGTGCGAGAAGCCCATCGCGCCCGGGTGGAAGGCGGTGATCTGGTTGTCGTCCTGGTCGGTGGTGATGAAGGCCTGGCCGGTGTAGGTGTCCGGCAGCTCCTTGACGAACGTGCGCGAGATGCCGTGCTTGTCCATCCAGTCGGCATAGGGGGCGAAGTCGCCGCCGACGGTGGCCATGATCGTCGGGTCCGCACCCAGCAGCTTCATGTTGTAGGCGATGTTGCCGGCGCAGCCGCCGAACTCGCGCCGCATGTCCGGGACCAGGAAGGACACATTCAGCATGTGCACCTTGTCCGGGAGGATGTGGTTCTTGAAGCGGTCGGGGAACACCATGATGGTGTCGTAGGCCATGGACCCACAGATCAAAGCGGACATATTGACTCCTTGCGTTGTTGAAAACGGTTGGCGTGGCACCATTCGGGGTGCCAAAACGGCTCTGCGGCGCGCGATTGCGGGATGCTCGGCGCGTCTGCGGCAGACCGGACGGTGCGCACAGGGTAAATATTTGGGCGCAAAACAACAAATCGGGGGCGCGTGACCCTCGCTCCCGTACCCGCGGGGGCTTCAGTTTCCCGTGTTGCCGGGGACCTCGACCGCCAGGCGGTCCCGGGCATAGCCCCGAAGGCGCTGGTAATCGGTGTGCATTCGGTCGGTGAAATGACAGGCGCGTTGCAGGGCCGGGGCCAGGTCATCGGGGTTCTCGATGTATTCGTGGACCAGCCGGTTGCGCAGATGGCGCATCTGCAGCCAGTCATCGGCCTGTTCGATGAGCCCCAGCTTTTCCAGGCGTGCCAGATTGTCGATGGCTGGTCCCGGTTTCTCGCCCGCACAGGTGAGAAAGGCCGGGACCAGCTTGTCCATGATCGTGTCCTGCATCCGCCCGAACTTGGCACCGAAGGATTCGAGCCGGTCGATGCCGCTGTCGGCAGCAAGGATGCCTCGCACACGGTCGGGGGAAACCGAACAATCACCCGCGAGGAGCCGTTCCCGTACCCCCAGAAGATGTTCGTCTTCGCGATCGACCAGGTTCAGCAGCCGGGCCAGGCGTGCATGCGAATCGGTGGTCACAGCGGGAGTCCGGTGCGTCGGGCGTGAGTGTCGATGGGCCGCGCGGGAGTACCGCGCCGATGGATGACGAGGTCCACGCGGCGTTCGCCAAGCCGCCGCTGCAGGGCGGCATGCAGCTTCAGTTCGCTCTCCAGAAGTTCGTCTGGCGTGCCCTCGGCCTCGACGTACAGGTCGATGTCACCTCCCCGCGCCGAGTCGTCCGTGCGGGACCCGAAAAGGCAGACCCGGGCGTCCGGGCCGAATGCACGGGCCACTTCCTGACGGATGACGGTTTGCTGTTCCGGGGACAGGCGCATATGGCCAAGTATATCAGTGCTGCATCGGGACGAAGCGCCGGTCGCGACCGCCACGGGTGGCGCCGGCGGCCCGAGCGACGCCGTTCGTGCCCCGGTCATTGCGATCCGTCATTGCGAGGAGCCGAAGGCGACGCGGCAATCTCCGGACGTAACCCAGACGCTGGCCCGGTCGGGCGTGTGGCACTGCTCCTGGCGGCGCCGTGCCGGGGGCTTTGTGGCAGCATTGAGGTATTGCTGCGAGCGAGGGCCTGTCCGATGAAACCACGCATCCTGATCCCGATCCTGATCATTCTGCTGTTGCTGCTGAGTCTGTGGTCCATGAGCCTGGACGGGGACGGCGGCATCCTGCCCGGTACGCCGGATACCGGGGCGGCCCCGTCCGGCGAGCGTCCGGTCCTGCTGGCCGGCCCGCTCACTCCGATGGCATGAGCCCAGCCGTGGCTCGAGCCCCGGACGCCGGTGCGGCCGCGCGGGAGGTGATCTTTCGCGCGGCGGGGGTGACCAAGGTCTACCGCATGGGCGAGGTGACCATCCACGCCCTGCGCGGGGTGGACCTGGAGCTCTACACCGGCGAGCTGGTGGTGATGCTGGGGGCTTCGGGCTCCGGCAAGTCGACGCTCTTGAACATTATGGGCGGGCTGGACACCGCGACCGAGGGCGAGGTGCGCTACCGCGACCAGGATCTGGCGCAGGCCTCCGAGCGCACGCTGACGGCCTTTCGCCGCGACCATGTCGGTTTCGTGTTCCAGTTCTACAACCTGATCGCCAGCCTGACCGCGCGCGAGAACGTGGCGATCGTCACCGAGATCTCGCACGATCCGATGCCACCGGAGGAGGCGCTGGCGCTGGTCGGGCTGGAGGACCGCATGGACCACTTCCCCTCGCAGCTCTCCGGCGGCGAGCAGCAGCGCGTGGCCATCGCCCGCGCGATCGCCAAGCAGCCGGCGGTGCTGCTGTGCGACGAGCCGACCGGTGCGCTGGATTCGAAGACCGGCATCCGCGTGCTGGAGGTGCTGCAGCACATCAACGAGCGTCTGGACACGACGGTGGCGATCATCACCCACAACGCGGTGATCGGCGAGATGGCGGATCGGGTGATCCACCTGAGCGACGGACGCGTGAGCGAGATCCACGAGAACGCCGCGCGCCAGTCCCCGGCCGAGTTGCACTGGTAGCGCCCGCGGCCGACCATGCGCGCGCTGAACCGCAAGATCCTGCGTGATCTCGGCCACCTGAAAGGGCAAGCCGCCGCGATCGCGCTGGTCATCGCCAGCGGCGTGATGACGCTGGTGATCGCCGTGACGAGCCTTGATGCCCTGACCATCACCAAGGACCGCTTCTACTCGGAATACCAGTTCGCCGACGTGTTCGCGGAGATCAAGCGCGCGCCGGAGAGCGCCGTGGAGCGCTTCCGCGAGATGCCGGGGATCAACCAGATCGAGACCCGGGTGCAGGCCCCGGTGCGCCTGGAGGTCGCCGATTTTGACGAGCCGATCCGTGGCACCGTGCTCTCCATACCCGACGGGGGTGAGCCGCTGCTGAACCGGCTCTACCTGCGCGAGGGGCGGCTGCCGGAGGCCGGCCGCGAGCGCGAGGCGGTCGTCAGCGAGGCCTTTGCCGAGGCCCACGAGCTGCGGGCCGGCGATTCCCTGCGCGCGATCATCGACGGGCGCCTGACCGATCTGCAGATCAGCGGCATCGCGCTGTCGCCGGAGTTTGTCTATCAGATCAGCCCTACCGATCTGCTGCCGGACTACGAGCGCTACGGCATCCTGTGGATGAACCGCCGCGCGCTGGCTGCCGCCTACGGGATGGAGGGGGCATTCAACTCGGTGGCCGTGAGCCTGGAGGCGGGTGCGGACCCGGCCCCCGTGATCGAGGCAATGGACCGGGAACTGGCGCGCTACGGCGGCATGGGGGCCTATGGCCGCGATGACCAGTTCTCGCATCGCTTTCTGTCCGAGGAGCTGACCCAGCTGCGGGCGCAGGCGGCGATCCTCCCGACCATCTTCCTGGCCGTCGCGGCCTTTCTGCTGAACGTCGTCGTCGGTCGCATTATCCGTTCCCAGCGCGAGCCGATCGCCGTGCTCAAGGCCTTCGGCTACGGCAACGGCGCGATCGCCGGGCACTACGCCCTGCTGACCGGCGGCATCGTGCTGGTGGGCTGTGCACTGGGGCTCGCGTTCGGGGCCTGGGCCGCGCAGGGCCTGGCCGGCATCTACGCCGAATACTTCCGCTTCCCGGAGATGAGCTTTCGCCTGCAGGGCTGGGTGATGGTGCTGGCGGTGGGGGTGGCCATGGGCGCGGCCATGCTCGGCACCTTCCGCGCGGTCTGGCAGGCGGTGCGCATGCAACCGGCCGAGGCCATGCGCCCGCCGGCCCCGGAGCGCTTTCACCGTGGCTGGCTGGAGCGCTCGTCGGCCTGGGCCGCGTTCGATCAGCCGACCCGGATCATCCTGCGCAACCTCACCCGCCACCGCCTCAAGTCCGTACTGTCGGTGATCGGCATCGGCCTGTCCGGCGGGCTGCTGCTGATGGGCGCCTATCAGCTGAACGCGGTCAGCCAGATGCTGGACACCCAGTACGGGCAGGTGCTGCAGATGGACATCGACCTGCAGTTCACCGACCCGGTACCCGCGCGCGCCGCCGGCGAGCTGCGCCACGAGCCGGGCGTGCTGGCGGTGGAGACCTTCCGCGCGGTGCCGGTGCGGCTGGTCGGCGTGAACCGGGAGGAACGCGTGCGCCTGCTGGGGCTGGATGCCGAACCGCGCCTGCGGCAGTTGCCGATGGGCGGCGGACGCGGCCGATTGCCGGACGAAGGCATCCTGCTGACCGACTACCTGGCCGAGCAGCTCGGGCTGCGTGTGGGCGACCCGGTGGAGGTAGAGATCCTGGAGGGACGCCGCCGCACGGTCACGGTGCCGCTGGCCGGCGTGGTGGAAGAACCCATCGGGGTCGGTGCCTATATGTACCGACCGGCGCTGAACCGCCTGATCGGGGAGGGCCCGGCCGTCTCCGGCGCCTGGCTGTTGACCGACCGCGCAGAGGAAGATGCGCTGTTCCGCAGCCTGTCCGACCGCCCGCGGGTCGCCAGCGTCGGCCTGATCGCGGAGGCCGAGCGCCATATCCGCGATTACATCCGTGAGACCGTGATCGTGTTCGCGATGGTGTTCGTCGCGTTGGCCGTGTCCATTGCCTTTGCCGTGACCTACAACAACGCGCGCATCACCTATGCGGAGCGCGCCCGCGACCTGGCGACATTGGAGGTGCTGGGCTACTCGCGCGGCCAGGTCAGCTGGATCCTGCTCGGCGAGATCGCGGTGCTCACCCTCGCGGCGATCCCGGTCGCCTGGCTGACCGGCACGGGCTTCGCATGGCTGCTGAACCAGGCCTTTGCGATGGACCTGTTCCGGGTGCCGCTGGTGATTACGCCGCAGGCCTACGGGTTCGCTGCGCTCGGCATCCTGGTCGCGGCCAGTCTGACCGGCTTCCTTGCCTGGCGGCGCCTGCAGCAGCTCGACCGCGTACAGGCCCTGAAGGCGGCGGAGTAGCTGTGGGTATTGCGCGCCTCTTTGTGGCTGGCCTTGGTTCGTCCTCCGGTGTTTACGTGCCTTCGGTCCGCGACCTGCCCGGCGCTGACTCGCCAGCGCGCCGCGCCCGTTGTTGATCAAAAACGGGCTTCTTTGCTCGTGCAAAGAAGTACCCAAGAAACACGCCCGACTGCCGCGACCCCGGCCCGCTGCGCGGGCCGGGGTTTCCCTCGCTCCGAGGCTTTTCGCGGGCGGCGCTGAACTCGCTACGCCTTCGGCTCCGCTCAGACATCCAGCGCCTCTGATCCCGCGAAAACCCTCTCCACTCGGCGCGACGACAACGGGGAGGCAGGTCAATACAACGGCGGTCCCGACCTTCGTGCTATTGGTTGGCGGCTGGGTTTTCCAACATCTTGGGCACGCTCGGCCTGTGGCCATAGCGTGCCGCGCCCGCGGGCGGGCGCCGGGGGCTTTCGGGCGGCAGGGCCGTTGTTGTGTCGTGGCGTTGGGATGCCTTCTGTTTTGACCTTCCTCCCCCGTATGGAGCCCCTTGCGGAAGGGTTCTCGGGCCGGGAGAAGGCGCTGGATGTTTGAGCGAAGCGCAGCGTAGCGAGTTCAGCGCCGCCGGCCCGAGAGCCCTGGAGCAAGGTTCCCGGGCGGAATCCGGGTGCCCTTCTTTGGGCACTTTCTTGGGCAAGCAAGAAAGTGCCTCGGGGCGCGCTGGCGAGTCAGCGCCAGGCAGTATGCGGACCGAAGGCACCGTAAACACCCGAGGCCGAGCCAGGACCAGCCTCACAGCGGCTGGCTGCCAGGCGCCGTTCGGGTGATAACCAAGGTTGCAACTTGCAGATATGAGCCCCGGCGTGCCGGGCGATGAGGGGGAGCGCCGGATGGCGGGATTTGCGAGACTGACGCTATGGCGATGAAAAAGCGAATCACGGTTGGGCTTGTCGTGCTGGCGGGGGTGGCCGTACTGGTGTGGGCACTGCGCCCGCAGCCGGTACCGGTATCGCTGACCCCGGTCGAGGCCGGCCCGTTCGAGGAGACCGTGCGCGAGGAAGGCCGCACGCGGCTGCGCGACAGCTTCACCGTGTCGGCGCCGATCGCCGGCTTCCTGCATCGTGTCCGACTGGAAGAAGGCGATGGGGTTGAACTCGGCGACACGCTGTTCCGCATGGAGCCCCTGCCGGCCCCGGCGCTGGATGTGCGCTCGCGCGAGCAGGCGCGCGAGAACCTGGCGGCCGCGCGTTCGCGCCTGCAGAGCGCCGAGGCGAACCTCGAGAACCTGCGGGCCGAGACCCGCTTCGCCGAGTCCGAGTATCGCCGGCATCAGGAGTTGTTCGAACGCGGGGCGGTCTCGGCCACCGAGGTGGAGCGTATGGAGACCGCGCGTGATCGGGCGCGCTCGGCGGTGCGCGCCGGCGAGTCGGCGGTGGAGGTCGCGCGCAGCGAGATCGAGGCGGCCAGGATTGTGCTGGAGATCGCCAGCGGGCAGATGCCGGAGTCCGAGGCCGAGACCCTGTCCGTGCGTTCGCCGGCCGCGGGGGTGGTGCTGGAGCGCCATCGCTGCTGCGAGGGGACGATCGGGGCTGGCGAGCCGGTGCTGGTCGTGGGCGATCTGGACGACCTTGAGGTGCAGGTGGACCTGTTGTCGATGGATGCGGTGCGCGTGGTGCCGGGCATGCGGGTGCGCCTGACCGACTGGGGCCGCGATGCCGAACTGGAGGGCAGCGTGCGCCGGGTGCAGCCGTTCGGCTTTACCAGGGTGTCTGCGCTGGGTGTGGATGAACAGCGCGTGCCGGTGATTGTCGATCTCGACGCGGTGGAGGCACGCATGGCCGGACTGGCCGTGGGCTACCGCGTGGAGGCCGAGTTCCTGCTGTGGGAGGGGGACGATGTGCTGCAGGTCCCGACCAGTGCGCTGTTCCGGGATCGCGGCGAGTGGTCGGTGTTCGTGGTCGAGGACGGCCGTGCCGAGCCGCGCCGGGTCGAGGTGGGACGTCGCTCGGGCTTTGCCACGCAGATCCTCGAGGGCCTGGAGGCGGGCGAGCGTGTGGTCACCCGCCCGGGGGACCGGGTGCAGGCCGGTACGCGCGTGGTCGCGAACTGACCGCAGTCGATGAGTAGAAATCTGCGCGAGGCGCCGCAGGCCCGGGCGCTGGAAGATCTCCTGATCCCGCTGGATGCCGCGTTGCAGACGCGCGGTGCGGCCGTGCTGGTGGCCGAGCCAGGTGCCGGCAAGACCACGCGCGTCCCGCTGCATCTGGCCGCGTCCAGCCCCGAGGAGCGTGTGATCGTGCTGCAGCCACGCCGACTGGCCGCGCGCATGGCGGCGACCTACATGGCGGGACAGCTCGGCGAAGTGGCCGGGCAGACTATTGGCTACCGCGTGCGCGACGAGCAGAAGGTCTCGGACGGCACCCGGGTGGAGCTGGTCACCGATGGCCTGTTCCTGCGGCGCATCCAGGGCGACCCGCTGCTGGAAGGGGTCGGGACTGTGGTGTTCGACGAATTCCATCTGCGCCGGCCCGAGGCCGAACTGGCGCTGGCCTTTGCGTTGCAGGTGCGTCGGCTGCTACGCCCGGAGCTGCGCATCGTGGTGATGTCGGCGACCCTCGACGACGAGGCCGTGGCCCGGCTGCTGGCCGGCTCGGGGGCGGATGCCGTGCCGGTGTTGCGGGCGCGCGGGCGGCAGTTTCCGGTCGAGGTGCGTTATGCCCCAACGGCGAAGGATGTACCGCTGGCCGACGGTGTGGCGCAGGCGGTGCGCGACGCGCTGGCGACGGAGACGGGGTCGGTTCTGGTCTTCCTGCCCGGCGAACGCGAGATCCGCGAGGTGGCCGCGCGCCTGGGCGAGGGGGTGGACACGCCTTTCGGCCCCGCGCATATCGCGCCGCTGTTCGGGCGGCTGTCGGCACAGGAGCAGGCCCGGGCCGTACGCCCGGCGCCGGCGGGTGAGCGCAAGGTGGTTCTGGCCACCGACATCGCCGAGACCAGCCTGACCATCGAGGGGGTGCGCGTGGTGATCGACGCGGGGCTCTCCCGCGAGCCGCGGTTCGATGCCGCGACCGGGCTCTCGCGCCTGGTGACGCTGCCGGCCTCGAAGGCCGCCGCCGAGCAGCGGGCCGGGCGCGCCGGTCGCACCGAGCCCGGCGTGGCGATCCGCCTGTGGTCGCGGGCGGACGAGGTCGCGCGCCCGGACTACGCGACGCCGGGGATGCAGCAGGTGGACCTTTTGCCGCTGGCCCTGGAACTGGCCGGTTGGGGCGAGGCGGTGGCCGAGCTGGACTGGCTGGAGCCGCCGCCCGCGCAGGGGCTGGCCTCCGCGCAGGCGGTACTCGCGGAGCTGGGCGCGGTGGATGCCGCCGGTCGGATGACCGGGCACGGCCGAGCCCTGCTGCGCCTGCCGACCCACCCGCGTCTGGCGCATATGCTGTTGCGGGGTCGGGAGCGGGGGCTTGCGCGCCTGGCCTGCGAACTGGCGGTGGCGGTGGAAGAACCGGGCGTGGCCGGGCCGGAGGCCCCGCTGGAGCTGGGCGCGCGGCTGGAGCGCGCGCGGCGCTCGGGTGGGCGGGCCTGGCAATCCGGGTTGCACCGTCTGGAGCAGGCGCTGGCACGCGTCGGGGATCGCCCCGCTGGCACGGATGCGGTGCTGGACGAAAGCACGGCGCTGGGCGTGCTGGCGGCGCTGGCATGGCCGGAGCGCATCGCACGCCGCCGTGGCGAGGCGGCCGGGCGCTTCGTGATGGGGAATGGTCGTGGCGCGTGGCTGCCGGAGCGCGAGCGTCTGGCGCATGCCGAGTACCTGGTCGCGGTGGACTGCACGGACGCCGACCGCGAGGCCCGCATCCGCTGTGCGGTGGCGCTGGATCTGGCCGCACTGGAGCAGGAGGCCCCGGAGCTCTTTCACCGCGAGACGCGCTGCGACTGGGTGGAGGACGGTGCACGGCTGGAGAACGCGCGGATCCGGCGGATCGGCACGCTGGTGGTGGAACGGCAGATGGTCGCGCTGGACGACCCCGCGGCCACTATCCCGCGCTGGTGCGAGCGGCTGCGCCGCGAGGGCCTTGCGTTGTTGCCGTGGGATGACGCGGCGACCCAACTGCGCGCGCGCATTCAGCTGCTGCACGAGACCCTGCCCGCGGCGGGCTTTCCGGATCTGCGCGACGCCGCGCTGCTGATGACCCTCGAGGACTGGCTGGGGCCGTATCTGGCCGGGATCACGCGGCGCCGGGACCTGGAGCGGCTGGATCTGGCGGCGGTCCTGCGCGCGCGGCTGGACTGGGACCACCAGCAGCAACTGGACCGGGAGGCACCAGCGCGCATCGAGGTCCCCTCCGGCTCGGCCCACCGCATCGATTACACGCAGGACCCGCCGGTGCTGGCGGCGAAGCTGCAGGAGTTGTTCGGCCTGGGCGAGACGCCCCGAGTGGGGGGCGGCCGCGTGGCGCTGGTGCTGCACCTGCTGTCGCCGGCGCGGCGCCCGGTGCAGGTGACCCAGGATCTCGCCAGCTTCTGGGAGAACGGCTATCCGGAGGTGCGCCGCGAGCTGAAGGGGCGCTATCCAAAGCACCCCTGGCCGGAGGACCCTTGGAATGCGCCGGCCACGCGACATACCAAGCGGCACGGGTAGGCAGGGTCGGGTCTGGCAGGGGCTTCGCCTGCAAGCAGGCTCCTTCAGGTGCTCGGACAACACCGGAGGAGTTGTTCGGCCTGGGCGAGACGCCCCGAGTGGGGGGCGGCCGCGTGGCGCTGGTGCTGCACCTGCTGTCGCCGGCGCGGCGCCCGGTGCAGGTGACCCAGGATCTCGCCAGCTTCTGGGAGAACGGCTATCCGGAGGTGCGCCGCGAGCTGAAGGGGCGCTATCCAAAGCACCCCTGGCCGGAGGACCCTTGGAATGCGCCGGCCACGCGACATACCAAGCGGCACGGGTAGGCAGGGTCGGGTCTGGCAGGGGCTTCGCCTGCAAGCAGGCTCCTTCAGGTGCTCGGACAACACCGGATGCCTTGCATCAGCTTCTGTGTGGTTATGCCGGAAGCCGTGGGGCGGTTATTCGGGGTCTCTCGGGCATTGGGTGGTGCATGGTCGCGTAGATCCCGGCTCTTCGCTGCGCTGTGGTCGGGATGACAATGGGGGCAGGTGATACCGGGGAGGCAGGGGAAGGCGATGCGGCGGTGGGCATTCTCGGGTAGGGTCGCGTTCAGTGTTTCCCTGAAGCCCGTGCGAGGCAATGAACCCCGATGCTGAAGTTTCTGACCGTTGTCCTGATCCTGCTGTTTGTCTGGTGGCGGGTGTCGCGCTGGCTGGAGGTGCGGCGTCGGCGTGCGCGCGGCGAGGACATCTCCTACGAGGTACGAGTGAAGGGGTTTCGGCCGATCACGGTCCTCAGCATCATCTTTCTGATTCTCTACGGTGGCTATGTGATCTGGTTCGTTCTGACCGAGTGGGCCGATTTGCTTTAGGGAGACGCTGATTGAATCGCACGTCCGCGCTCGAGTCACTTTTGCGTGCGAACAAGGCGCGTAGTGAGGGTCATGGAAGGGAGCGCTCGAAGCAGGTTCTCGTAAATCCGACAGGCTCCTAGTCGATCCCGAGTTTTTTCAGGCGGTAGCGTAGCTGGCGGAAGCTGAGGCCGAGCAGCCGCGCGGCTGCCGTGCGGTTGCCTCCGGTTTGTTGCAGTGCGGTGGCAATGGCCTGGCGTTCCTGTGCGGCGAGCTGGTCGTCCAGGGCGTGATCGCGTCTGCCTGCCGGGGTGTCACGCTCGCCGGAGGGGACGGGCGCGACGGGGGCGCTGGCGAGGCCGGTGGTGGGCAGGTCGATGTTGTCGGCGAGGATCAGCGGGCCGTCGCTGAGGGTGGCGGCGCGCTCGAGGATGTTTTCCAGTTCGCGGACGTTCCCGGGGAAATCGTGGCGCTGCAGGACTTCCAGTGCGTCGGCGGAGAGTTCCAACGGGCCGGTCTGCCACTGTTCGCTGATGCGTTTCAGGATGCGCGTGGCGAGGTGCTCGATGTCGTCGCGGCGGTTGCGCAGCGGCGGCACCTTCAGTTCGATTACGTTGAGTCGGTAGTAAAGATCCTGGCGAAAGTGCCCCTCGCGTACGGCCTTCTCGAGGTCGTGATGGGTGGCGCTGAGGATGCGCACGTCGACCGGGATCTCGCGGGTGCTGCCCACCGGTTTGATGGCCCGTTCCTGGATGGCGCGCAGCAGCTTGACCTGCATCGGCAGCGGCAGATCGGCGACCTCGTCGAGGAACAGCGTGCCGCCGGCCGCGGACTGGAACAGCCCGGTGTGGTCCTGGGTGGCCCCGGTGAATGCGCCCTTGCGGTGGCCGAAGAACTCGCTCTCCATCAGTTCGCCGGGTATCGCGCCGCAGTTGACCGGCACGAACGGTCGCTCGGCGCGTGGCCCGAGGCGATGGATCTCGCGCGCGACCAGTTCCTTGCCGGAGCCGGATTCGCCGGAGATAAAGACCGGGGCCTGGCTGCGCGCCAGTTTGTGGATGGTGGCGTGCAGGTGCTGCATGGGTTCGGAACGGCCCAGCAGCGGACTGCTGTCGGTGGCGTCCGGTGGTGCGGCTTCCGGGTGATTTTGGGCTCCGATGGCAGAGGGCCCCAGACGCAGTGCGGCATCGATCAATTCGCGGAGCTGTTTCAGGTCCACCGGTTTGCTGACAAAGTCGAAGGCCCCGAGCTTGAGGGCCTGTACGGCGGTGTCGACGCTGCCGTGGGCGGTGATAACGGCGACCGGAAGGTTGGGGTATTCGGCCTGGATGTGGCGGACCAGGTCGAGGCCGTTACCGTCCGGCAGGCGCATGTCGGTCAGGCAGAGGTCGAATGGCTGTTGCGCGAGGAGGTCCTGCGCTGCCTGCAGGTCGTTTGCGGTCGTCGCGTCCAGCCCCATGCGGGCCAGGGTGATCTCCAGCAGTTCGCAGATGTCGGGTTCGTCGTCCACAACCAGCACGTGGCGGATACTCATGCGCCTGCTTCCTCGTCCTGCGGCGGCGGGTCGTCCGTGTCCAGGGGGGCGAACAGGATGCGGAAACAGCCCCCGATGGGTGTGTGGACGTATTCCAGTGAGGCCCCGTTGTTTTCGCACAGCATGCGCGAGATGTACAGGCCCAGTCCGGTGCCGCCGGCGCGCGTGGAGACGAACGGCTCGAACAGGTCCTTCTCCTGTTCCGGGGAAATGCCCGGACCGGCGTCGATCACATCCAGGCTCACCACACGGGCAACCTGGCCGGCCCCGCCGCGCAGCACGATGGGTGGGCTGTCGGGCGCATCGTGGCCGCCGTGGATGCGGGCGTTGGTGCACAGGTTCCACAGGATCTGATTGAGTTGCGAGCGGTCGAACTGGATCGTGGAGTCCACCGGCTCGACGCGGACGTGCAGGCTGTCCCGCGGCAGCTGCAGGGCGCCGCAGAACTCCTCCGCAAAGCGGTCCAGGGTCTCCTGCAGATTCATGCGTTCGCGCTGGCCGACCTCGCGCCGCGACAGGCTGAGGACGTTGGAGATCAGATCGTTCACCCGTTTGCTCTGGTTGTTGATGATAGCGAGCAGGCGCTGATCGTGGGGTTGCAGATCCGGGGATTCCGCGAGCAGTTGCGCGCTATGGCTGATGGCGCCCAGCGGGTTGCGGATCTCGTGGGCGATGCTGGCGGTCAGACGCCCCAGCGCCTGGAGCTTGTTGGCCTGGGCCTGACGCTGGAGTTCGGCGGCATCTTCGAGGATCAGCAGCGTGCTCTGGTCGCCCAGGGGGGTCATGCGGATGCGCAGTGCCGGCTGGCTACGATCACCCGCCAGATGCTGGCTGGTGGCAGGCATGCCGCTACGCTTCCAGTGGCCAAGGGCGCGCGCCACCGCGGGTGACAGGGTCGACAGATGACGGCCCGGGCGCGGGGGCAGCAGGCGCCGGGCGGCTTCGTTGATGGAGCGGATGTAGCCCTCCGGGTCGACCGCAATCACCCCGGCGCTCATGCGCGAGATGATCTGGGCATTGAGTTCGGCCAGGTTGGCCAGGTCCACGCCCTGCCGTTCCACCTTTGCCTGGGTTTCATCCGCGTGGCGGGTGAACTGGCGCGCCAGCAGACCGGCGACGAACAGGGCGGCACCCAGCAGGCCGGCCTGGGTGATCGCGCCTTCGTCGCTGTGCAGCACCAGGATGCTGAACAGTTCGGCCAGTAGAAGTGCCAGACTGGCGATGGCCGCCAGGCTCAGGGCGAAGCGTGCGCTTGAGAGCAGGACGGCCGCGACCAGGGCGGGCACCAGGAGCAGGCCGATCCCGGCCCCGACCCCTCCGGAGACCACCATCAGCGCAATCAGGCCGATGCCGTCCCCGGCGCCGCCGATCAGGGCGAAGCGGCTGAGACTGGTAGTCTCGGGGTTGCGGGTACAGCGCCAGGCGAACGCGGCCGCGACCAGGGCAAAGGCGAGATACCCGGTGGCGAGGACTGCGTAGAGCTGTGGTGCCGGCACCTGCAGCCCCAGAGGTGTATCCGGGAACAGGCCGAGGACCAGCAGGACCACTGCGACAAACACCCGGTAGAGCGCGAACAGCCACGCGGAGCGCCGGGTGTCGGTGTTGAGCGGCATGTTCAACCTGTTCCGGCCCCTGGTGGGTAAGGGACCGGGGAGAAGGGATGACCGATGGGCTCAGCGGAACGCAGAGGCATGTTGAGACTCACACGCAACCGCGCCGCGGTTGCCCGCCTGTTCAGTCATCGGCGTCTTCCCGGTCCTGGGTCTCGCCGTGCGCGCGGTTGCGATCCACCTCGGCGTGCTGGCGGGAGCAGTACATGCGGTCCCGGTCGCGGTAGGCCTCGGCCTCCGGTACATGCACGCCGCAGTAGGCACAGCGGATTACCGCGCCGCCTTCTTTCAGGCGCTCGGGGCGGGCATCACGGGTGACCTGCCGGCGGTTGCCGCTGGAGCGTACCAGGGTGCGCACCGCGAGAAATACGGCAACGATGGCGACGATGAGCAGCAGCAGGCGCATGGCGCGATTCTAGCAGTTTGTCGGGTTCGGGACGGATCTGCTGCCCCACGCCCGTGATGATCGCCCAAACCCGACAGGCCCCCGGCGAACACGGATCAATGTGCACATTCGCGCCGCGCCCCGAGGTGGCGGGGCGCGGCGGAACAGTGCGTGTCAGCCGGTGTTGCGCATGCCCGCGGCAATGGCGTTGATCGAGCGCAGCAGCGGCGACAGCCAGGGGTTGTCGGCGTCGTCATCCGCTTGGGCATCGAACTGGCGGGACTCGCGCAGCAGGTGGATCTGGATGTTGTTGAGCGGGTCCAGGTACGGGTTGCGCCGCTGCAGGGAGCGAGCCAGCAGGGGGGTTTCGTCCATCAGGGCGTCGAGCTGGGCCACCCGCAGTACTTCGTTTACGGTGCGGCTGTGTTCCTCGCGCACCAGCGTGTAGATGCGTTCGGCAAGCTCCGGATCACTGCACAGGCGGGCGTATTCCGCGGCGGTGCGCATGTCGGCCTTGGTCAGGGCCATCTGGCAGTTGGACAGCAATGAACGGAAGAACGGCCACTCCTGGTACATCTGCTGCAGCTGGGCCAGGCGTTCGGGGTCGTCGCCCCGCCATTGTTCCAGGGTGGAACCGATGCCGTACCAGGCGGGCAGGGTGTGACGGGCCTGGGCCCAGCCGAATACCCAGGGGATCGCGCGGATCGAGCTCTTGGAGCGGTCGGTCTTGCGGCGGTGCGAGGGGCGCGAGCCGATGTTCAGGAAACCGATCTCCTGCACCGGGGTGATCTCGTAGAAGTAGTCGAGTACGCCCTGGGTCTGGTCGATCAGACCGCGGTAGGCGTTCTCGCCGCCTTGCGCGAGTTCCTGCATGGTTGCGCGGTAGTCGTCGCGGTCCTGTCGCGGTGGCCGGATCAGACTGCGCGAGGCGAGCATCACGCCGGTGGCGCCCATGCCCAGTTCGTACACCGCGGTTTCGACGTTGGAGTACTTGTACGACAGGACTTCGCCCTGTTCGGTGAACTTGATCCGACCCTGCACGGTGGCGGGCGGCTGGGCGAGGATGGAGTCGTGGGTCGGGCCGCCGCCGCGGCCGACGGTGCCGCCGCGACCGTGGAACAGCTGGCAGCGTACGCCGAAGTGATCGGTGATGCCGACGATCTTCTTCTGCGCCTCGTAGAGGTTCCAGGAGGAGGCGAGGATGCCGCCGTCCTTGCAGGAATCGGAGTAGCCGAGCATTACGTCCTGGACGTTGCCGGAAGCGGCCAGCAGACGCGCGTACACGGGGTTGGACAGCAGGCCCTGCAACACGTCCTCGACATGCAGCAGGTCCTCGATGGTCTCGAACAGCGGGGAGATGCGCAGATGGCAGAAGGGCTTGCCGTCCTCATCCGTTCCGGCCAGGCCCGCCAGGCGCCCCAGCAGCAACACCTCGAGAACATGCGAGGCGGCATGGGTCATGGAGATGACGTAGGTGCCGATGCCGTTCGGACCGACCTCGCGGCGCATGCCCCGGATGACGTCGAACACGCGCAGCGTCTCGCGGGTGCTTTCGCCCAGGGCTTCCCGGTCCAGTGCCGGCAGGCTGTCTGCCGCGACCAGGTCGCTCAGCGCCTGCTGGCGGGCGGGCTCGTCCAGTGCGGCGTAGTCCGTGTCCGGTGCCAGCTGTCCCATCAGTTCGGTGATGGCGTCACTGTGGACGGTGGATTCCTGACGCACGTCCAGATGGTGCAGGTGGAAGCCGAAGGTCTCGACCAGGCGGATCAGGTCGGTCAGCGCGCCGCTGGCGATATTGCGGTCGCCGTGGCTGATCAGCGAGTCGCGGATCAGCTTGAGATCCTGCAGGAAGGTCTCGGCATCGGCGTAGGCGCTGTTGGTGGGCAGCACGGCGGCCTCACCGCGCACCCGTCGGACCACGGTGTCCAGGGTCTCGGTCAGGCGGTAGCGCATGATGTAAAGCTTGCGCCGATAGGGTTCGCTCTCGAAGCGATTGGATGCCCCCTGGAAGACTGCATTGGCGATGGTGCTGTCGGTCTCCAGACTGTCGAGGAAGGCCTGTGACGGCTGGCACATGAAGGCCGAATGGGTGAGCACGTTGCGCAGGTGATTTACGCGCTTGATGTACTCGCGCAGTACCTGTTCCATCGCCAGGCGGCAGGCCAGTTCGGTGACCTCCGGGGTTACGTTCGGGTTGCCGTCGCGGTCGCCACCGATCCAGGAACCGAAATGCAGGAAGGCCGGTATCCGCACCGGCAGGCTGCCATCGGGGTTGACGCCGTAGATGCGGCGTATGGCCTTCTCCAGGAAGCGGTAGGACTGCGGGATGGCCTCGAACAGGCTTTCTTCGAAATAAAACAGGCCGTATTTGATCTCGTCCTGTACCTGCGGCTTTCTTACCCGCACCTCGTTGGTGCGCCAGAGGATCTGGATCTGGGTCTCCAGCTCCTCGGTGATCAGGCGCCGCTCCTCCTCGCCCAGTCCTGGCTGATTCAGGCGGTCGGCAGTCTCGAAGAGCCGGCGCTGGTTCTCCATCGTCGTTCGGCGGCGGGCCTCGGTCGGGTGCGCGGTGAAGACCGGCTGGTAGTGCATCTCGCTCAGCAGATGCTCCAGCTCCGCGGCGGTCACGCCTTCGTCATGCAGTTCCCGCAGGGTCTGGTCGAAAGAGCCGGTCCACAGGGGTTCGCCACTGGAGACCTGGGCGCGCCGCCAGCGGTAGAACAGATCTTCCTCGGCGATATTGACCAGGCTGAAGTAGATGCTGAAGGCGCGAATGACGCGTTCGGTGAGGGATACGTCGAAGTGCGTGATATCCGCCATCAGCTGATGGCGCAGCTCCGGGTCCTCGTTCTTGCGCAGGCTGACAAAGCCGCGACGCAGCTTTTCCACCGCGTCGAACACGAGCTGGCCTTCCAGCTTGTGGATCACGTTGCCCAGGAGTTCCCCGAACAGGCGTACGCGGGCGCGCAGTTCCTTGTCTTTCGGGAGGAATCGGTCGTGTTGATCGCTTCGAGTCATATCGGGCCTGTGCGCGCAGGACGACGCGTGCCGCGGCCTGGGCGTGCCGGTTGGGAGAATCGGGAAGTCGCGAAAAGCGCGGTATTATAACGCAGATGAGGCCTTTGCACGCTGACGCCGGGACGGCACCCATTGGCGGTACAGCTCAAGGTAGGCATCTGCGCTTGCGCTCCAGCCGAAATCGCGGGCCATGCCGGTTCGCAGTAGCTGCTCCCAGGTGCCGTCTGCACGATCTGTGTAGAGCGCGAGTGCGCGCTCCAGCGCGCTGCCGAGGGCGGCCACGCTGTCCGGGGTGAAGCTGAAGCCGGTGGCGCTGCCGGCGGCCAGGTGCTCGGGCGTGGCATCCACGACGGTGTCCGCCAGGCCCCCGGTCGCGTGCACCACGGGCGGGGTGCCGTAACGCAGGCTGTACATCTGATTCAGGCCGCAGGGCTCGAAGCGTGACGGCATCAGGAACAGGTCGGCGCCGGCCTCGATCTGGTGGGCCAGTGGTTCGTCGTAGCCGATGTGCACGCCGACCCGGCCCGGATAGGCACGTGCCAGGGCGCCGGTTGCGTGTTCCAGATCCTTCTGTCCGGAACCGACCAGGGCGAGCTGGATGCGCCCGGCCTCCAGCAGGGGGGTACAGGCGGCGTGCAGTAGATCGACGCCCTTTTGTTCGACCATGCGCCCGACATGTCCCAGGAGCGGGATGTCCGGGGCCGGGTCCAGGCCCAGTCGGGTCTGCAGCGCGGCCTTGTTGGCGGCCTTGCCGGTCAGATCATCGGCACTGTAGCGCGCCGCGATATGCCGGTCGCGCGCCGGGTCCCAGTCGCGATAGTCGACACCGTTGAGGATGCCGTGCAGGTCCGCGCTGCGCGACCGCAGCACGCCGTCCAGGCCCATGCCGTGTTCGGCCTGCTGGATTTCCCGGGCGTAGGTCGGCGACACGGTGGTGATGGCATCGGCGAATACCAGGGCCGCCTTCATGAAGGACAGCTGCTGATGAAACTCGAGGCCGTCGGGGTGCCATAGCTGAGCGGGCAGTTGCAGTTCCTGCAGTGTGGTCGCAGGGAACAGGCCCTGATAGGCCAGGTTATGGATCGTGAACAGGGTGCGCGGGCGTTCGACCCCGGTGCGTTCCGGATCCAGCAGCAGTGGCACCAGGCCGGTCTGCCAGTCGTTCAGGTGCACCAGCTCCGGGGTCCAGTCGAGACCGGCCTGGTTGCGTGCCAGGGCCACGATGGCGTGTGCGAACCCGGCAAAGCGCTGGGCGTTGTCCGGCCAGTCCATGCCGTTGCTGGCGCTGTAGGGGTTGCCCGCACGCTGGAAGTATTCCGGCCAGTCGATCAGGTACACCGGCAAGCGGCTGCCGGGCAGGTAGCCTTCCAGGATTTGCCAGGGGGCGTCGTCCGGCCCGGGCCGCGGGGTCGGATTCACCAGCTTCTGACAGGCCTCGGGATACCCGGGGAGGACGAGGCGCACGTCCTGCCGCCGCCGGCGCAGGGCGACCGGCAGGCTGGCACTGACGTCGGCGAGGCCGCCGGTCTTGGTCAGGCCATAGGCCTCGCTGCTGGCGAACAGGATGCGCATGCAAAAATCCCCGGTGACGGAACCGGCCATGCCGGCTGGACTCGCAAGGATTGTAACCCAGCAGCGGTGGCGGCACTCTGGGACCCGGTATGCAGCAGTTATGGTCCGGCGCGAGCGTGTGAATCAATCAGGGTTTCTTTATGGAGGGTCAGGATGAAGGCGGGAGCGTACGCGGCGGTCGACGGGGCCTTGCAGGCCGAGGCACGGCGGCTGGAGCAGGAGACCCTGCGTGAACTGTTCGCGCGCGATGCGGACCGGATCCGGCGTGATGTGCAGGAAGTGGCGGGGCTGCGTCTGGACTGGTCCCGCCAGCGTCTGGACGGCCCGGCCTGGGACACCCTGTATACGCATGCCGCTGAATGCGCGGTCCCCGAGGCCCTGCAGGCCCTGTTCGCGGGCGAACGGGTCAATACCACCGAGGGGCGGGCCGCGCTGCACACGGCACTGCGCCTGCCGCGTGCTGCGCAGTGCCCGGTCGACGGGGAGGATGTGGTGCCCCGGGTGCATGCCGAGCTGGACCGCATGGAGGCCTTCGTGCAGCAGGTGCATGACGGTCGCCACCGTGGTTACAGCGGACGCGCGATCCGGCGCGTGGTCAACATCGGGATCGGTGGTTCCGATCTCGGGCCACGCATGGTCTGTCGGGCACTCGCGCCGCATGCGCAGGCGACTGCCGAGGGCAGGCCGCTGGTGGTGGACTTCGTCTCCAATGTCGATGGGGCGGCGCTGTCAGCGGTGCTGCGCGAGGCCGATCCCGAGACCACGCTGTTTATCATTGCCTCGAAGACCTTCGGCACCCTCGAGACCCTGACCAACGCGCGCGCGGCGCGGGCCTGGCTGCTGCGTCATGCGCCGGATGCGCAGGCCGTGGCGCAGCACTTTGTGGCGGTGTCCACCGCGCGCGAACGCGTGGTCGAGTTCGGGATCGACCCGGACAACATGTTCGGTTTCTGGGACTGGGTCGGCGGGCGCTATTCGGTGTGGTCCGTGATCGGGCTGCCGGTGGCGCTGCTGCTGGGCATGGACGGTTTTCGCGCCTTCCTTGGCGGCGCCCACGCGCTGGATGAGCATGTTCGCCGTACCCCGATCGCGCAGAACGCGGCGGTGCGCATGGCGCTGGTGGATCTGTGGAACCAGAACCTGCTGGGTGCGCAGTCTCGCGCCGTGCTGCCCTATGACGAACGCCTGGCACTGCTGCCGCCCTACCTGCAACAGGCGGAGATGGAGAGCCTGGGCAAACGGGTGGACCTGGATGGTCAGCCGGTTGCGGCTACGACCGGGGCAGTGGTCTGGGGCGCGGTCGGTACCGATGGCCAGCACGCCTTTTTCCAGCTTCTGCACCAGGGCACGCGTTTCATCCCGGCCGAGTTCATCGGCGTCGCCCGGCCGGAGCACGACCTGCCCGCGCAACACCCGTTGCTGATTGCCAACCTGGTGGCCCAGGCCGAGGCACTGGCGCTGGGGCGGACACCGTCCGAGGTGCGTGCGGAGATGGCGGCGGCCGGGCAACCGCCTGCGGTGATCGACGCCCTGGCCGCACACCGCAGCTTCCCCGGGAATCGCCCCAGTACCCTGATATTGCTCGAACGCCTGGACCCGGCCACGCTCGGAGCCCTGATTGCGCTGTTCGAGCACAAGATCTACGTGCTCGCGAGCCTCTGGGGCATCAATGCCTTTGATCAGTGGGGGGTAGAGCTGGGCAAGCAGCTTGCGGGCCAGGTACTCGCTGACCTGAGTGCCGAGGCTGGGGCCGGGTCCGCGACGCATGACCCGGCCACGAACGCCACCCTCGAATGGTTGCGCCCCCGCCTGCCGCGCGACGACTGAACCCGTCGCGCGGTCCCGACGGCACAGGCGGGAGGTTCAGACGGCAAGGGCGTCGTCGGATTCCTCGAATTCGGGGACATCGGTGGGCAGGGTGAGCGTGTGCGTCTCGCCATCCAGCCAGTAGCGGATATGGACCTCGTCTGCGTCGGCTGTGGCGGATACCGCCGTGAGGAAATCCATCGGCGTGGTCGGGCTCTGGCCATTCACTTCCAGGATCAGGGCCCCGTTCCTCAGGCCGGAAGCCGCTGCCCGCCCGCGGGCGCGGCTGACCAGGACGCCCGGGGCATCCGGCAGTTGCAGGGCCTCGCGCAGGTCCTCGCGGGCCTCCACGACGGTAATCCCGAGAGCAGTTACGACCTCGTCTTGGCCCGGCGGGGTGTAGTCGAACGGGACTTCGGCCTCGAGGATCTCTGGGGCCACATGAATGGCTGCACCGCTGCGCACTGCCAGCGCCAGGCCGTCGCTGGGACGGGTGTCGATGCGCCGGGGCTCGGTCTCGCCCGCTACCCGGACTTCCAGCCAGCCGAGGTAGGTACCGTTTTCGAGGCCATCGACGATCACCCGCTCCAGACGGGCATCCAGGCGTTCCAGCAGGTCTATGATGAGGTCGTGGGTCTGCGGCCGCGACAGCGGGACTTCATGCATCGCCAGCAGGATGGCGCGGGCCTGGTCGGTCCCGATGACGATGGGGACGACCTCGTCGGATTCCGGGTTACGCAGCAGTGCGATCGGGGTGCCGCTGCTGGCGTCCACACCGACCGTTGCCAGTTCTACCGGCAGCAGGCGATCCGGATCCGTTGCCATCTCGCGCGCCAGGGCGTCGCCGGCGACGGACAGGAGCAGGAGCAGGACGGGAAGCAGGAACCGGTGGCGGGACATCATTGCGGCGGCCGGGCAGAAGTGTCACTCGATCATGGCAGCCCCGCTTCAGGGCGTCCAGAATACCCCCGTTACCTTGCCGAGGATTGTGTCGCGATGCCGTCCGAAAAGCCCTTTGCGCCTGCCGCCGAACAGAACCGTGACCCCATCCTGACCGTGCTGAGGGAACGTTTTCGTGCCCCCGGCCGGGTGCTGGAGATCGGGGCCGGGACCGGACAGCACGCGGTGCATTTTGCCGCGTCGCTGCCGCATCTGGACTGGTACCCCAGTGATGTGGCGGAAAACCTGCCCGGGGTGGAGGCCTGGCGGCGGGATGCGGCACGGTCCAACCTGCACCCGCCCAGGGCGCTGGATGTGTTGCGGGATGTCTGGCCGGAAGGCCGCTTCGAGTACGCCTACAGTGCCAACACCGTGCATATTATGCACTGGCCGGCGGTAGAGGCCCTGTTTGCGGGCGTCGGGCGGGTACTGGCGCCGGGTGGCCGCTTTGCGTTGTACGGTCCGTTTGCCCATGACGGGGCCCATACCGCCGCGTCCAACGCCCGTTTCGATCAGATGCTGCGCGCCCAGGACCCGGGTATGGGGGTGCGCGACCGCGCTGATCTGGATGCCCTCGCGGCGGCCGCCGGCCTCGAATCCGAGTCCGTGATCGACCTGCCCGCCAATAACCAGATCCTCCTCTGGCGCTGCCCATGAAAGGCGCCTGGCCAGGCCTTTTACGGCCTTACGGCAACCACTGACGCATAAAAGAACGGGTCTGCAGGAAGACGGGAAGTCCGGAAGGAACGGGAGGGTGGGCCACAGCCTGACCCGGCCCGCCCATAGATCTGTCTTCCAGTCTTCTCATCTTTCTGGCGCCGATACGAGCGCGTGGCGAAAGCGCAGTTCAGCAGTCGCCAACGCGCTCACCGCGCATTTCGACGCGTACGTTGACCGTTCCCATCGGGGTGTCCATTTCACTGGTCATTTCACCCTCGGCGCGGCCACCCAGGAAACGCATGTTGCCGTGCATCTGCATCTGGTTGCCCTGCGGGCCGGGGCAGCTCATGGTGTAGTCCATGCGTTCGGCGCTCATGTCCATCTGGTCCAGGGTGCAGCCCTCCGGTGCCTCGATGATGTTTTCACCCATGTCGATTTCTTCCTGGGTGATGCACTCGGTGGTGGTCTCGGTCTGGTCGGGCATGTTGCCCATGCCTTCCATGGTCATGGTGGTATGGTTTTCCCAGAGACCGGGCTGGAGGTTCGGGGTCTCGGCCTGGGCGGCCAGTGGCAGGGCAACAAGCGGGAGGGCGGCGAGAAGCAGGCGCAGCATGGCAGTCTCCGGGAAGTCATAAGGATGTCCGCCAATGGTGCCTGTCCCGGAGGGGCGGGGCAAATGGGGGCGCGGACGGCGGCCGCCTGGCAGGAGCCCGTCGGGTGTGGGCGCTTGTCGCGAGCGTGTACATTCATCCGTGCTCCCCTGGCGTGAGGGGCGAACCTGGAGGATACGGCATGGCGGTACCGTTATGGCTGGCAGGGGGGCTCGGGGTGCTCGCGATGGGCGGTGTGCTGTGGCAGGAGGGGGCGTTATCGGGCGGTTCGGCGGGGCAAGGGTCGTCACCTGCCTCTCGCTGCGAGATCCCCGTGACCCTGCACCTGGAGGCTGTTGATACGCGCTTCGGCCTGGAGCGCGATGCGGTGCAGGCGGCCCTGGATGCGGCTGTTCGCATGTGGGATGGGGAGACGCCCGCGACACTTTTCCGCCAGCGCGAAGGGCAGGGCATGCCGGTGCGGCTGGTGTTCGACGAGCGCCAGGCCTCCGCCGAGCGGCGGGATCGGCTGCGGGCGGAACTGGACCGGCTGCAGCAGCAGATCGCTGCGCGTGAGGAGGCCCTGGACCAGCGCCATTCGGCCCTGGCGGCGGATGCCGCGGGCTACCAGCGCCAACTGGAAGGGGTTCGGGCGCGCCAGCGTGAGCACGAGCAGGCGGTGGCCGCCTGGAATGCCGGGCGTATGGAACCGAGCGCCGGCAATCGCGAGCGGCTGCAGCGTCAGCGACAGACCCTGGACGCCGCGCGCGCCGATCTGGAACAGCGTCGCCGCACGCTGGAACACCGGCGTGACGGACTCAACCGCGACATCCGTGAGCTGGAACAAGAGATCACCGCATTCAACGACCGGGTTGCGGCGTTGAATCGCGAGGTGGGCGAGACCGGTCACTTCGATATGGCGGTCTATCAACAGCAGGGTGTGGCTCGCTCCATCACCGTGTTCAGGGCCAGCGACCCGGACGCGCTGCGGCTGACACTGGCGCATGAGCTGGGGCATGCCCTGGGTATCGACCACGTGAATGACCCGGCGGCCGTGATGCATGCACTACTGGGGGAGGCCAACGCCGGTCGGCGCGATCTGAGTGCCGCCGACCGCCGCGCGCTGGCGGCGGCCTGCGGGGTTGATCTGGAGGGTTGAGAGCCAGGGCCGTGGGGGAACGGCGGCGGATTAACTCAGCGTCTCCCTAAAAGTGGTAGCGCAGAGCGGCCCCCAGCACGTGCACGTCGCCGGAAGTGGTGCCCTGCATGTTCACAAGGGTATCGGCCTGGCCATCCTGGTTGGAATCGAAGCCCCGGGTGACGTCCAGGTCCTCGCTGCCGATGTGGATGTAGCTGTAACCCAGATCGAAGCTGAATTGATCGCTGCGGGCGTAAGTGGCGCCCAGGGAGAACCAGATACGGTCACCATCCGGGGTGCGGGTGCTGCGGCCGTCAGTCCGGGTCGGGGTCTGATCAAACTGGAGGCCGCCGCGCAGGGTCCAGCGCGGGTCCAGTTCGTACTCGGCCCCGAGGGCCAGGGCATGGCTGTTGCGGTAGTTCTGTTCCAGTACCTGTTCGTTGCCCTGCGGCAGCTGGATGCGGATCTCGTCGAAGTTGGACCAGTTGAACCAGGTGTACTGGGCCAGGCCGGTCCAGCGGTCATTGAAGCGGTGGCGGATGCCGATGGAGGCGATATCGGGGAGCTTCAGGTCGGCCTGCCCGGGCAGCACGGAGACAGGCCCGCCCGCGGGCTCGGTGATGGTCGCCGTGCCGCTCAGGGTGTGGGTGATGCCGTCGCGGTAATGGATGCCGAGGCGGGTGTCATCGCCGAGATCGAACAGCATCCCGATGTTGAAGCCGATATCCCAGTTGTCGCCCTCGAGTTTGAACTCGCCATCGCTGGCGGGCGTGGGCGGGAAGCCGCCGGGGATGGCGCTGCGCAGGGTCGCGTCGGCGTATTGCAGGTCGAGACCGCCGCCGATGGAGATGCGGTCGGTCAGGTCGAAGGCGATGCTGGGCTGCAGGTTCAGCACCTGCAGGTCGGATTCCAGTGAGTCGTAGCGGGCGAAGAAGTCATCGTTGTATTCATTCTTCAGGCCGAAGGGTGCGCTGAGGCCAAAGCCCAGCCAGACGCGTTCGGAGTACTGCTCCGCCCAGTACAGGTTGGGGATCGGAGTGGGGTCGTAGGGGTTGTTGCCGTCGCGGCCCTCGTACGGGGCCCCGTTGATGGTGGAGTTGCTGCGCCGGACCTCGGCCCTGGGCACCAGCAGATACACGCCCGCCTGCACCTCGTTGCGTTCCAGGCGGGTCATGCCGGCCGGGTTGAAGTAGATGGTGCTGGCATCGGAGGCGATGGCGGCCTCTCCGGCATAGGCGCGGCCGAGACCGGAGACCCCCTGTTCCTGCAGGTAAAAGCCCGCGGCCAGCAGGGTCGTGGGTGCAGCGAAGAGTGCGGTGCTGACGGCGGCGGCAAGCGCCAGACGGTGCGAAGGCATCATGGTCATGCGGTCTCCCCTTGATTGGTCTTGTTTTCGGGAAATACGGATTCGTGGATGCGCAGGCGGCTCCGGGTGCATTGATATGCGGTGCCTGCCCGTGGCCTCAGGCTGCACGAGGGGGCCGTAAAGGCGGCCGGGCCGCTTCATGCAATCATCTTATGGTCCCGGTGGCCCGGGTCCGCGTTGTGCCCCGAATGCATCCGGAACCGGCGGGCATAACTGCCACCCGCCGCAAGCCGCACCGGGTGCCCGCAAGCCGGGACTCATCAGTGCGCGTTTATCCATGAATCTCGGGTCCCCCGGTACGGTGTACCCGGCGACGGACACTACCGATTCCGGATGGATGATGCCAGGCGCGCCACGCTTTACGGTCAGACCACCAGGAGCAGGCCGATCAGCGCGGCCAGGACGCCGCCGACCAGCATGCCCAGGGTACGGCGGGTAAAGCGACCCAGGATCAGGCGCGCGGCACGTTCGCGCAGGCCAAAGGCATCTTGCACGCCCACCAGGGCGCTGATCAGGCCGCCTACCAGCAGGATGATGCCGAGGATCTGCAGCATGGCTTCAGGCCTTGTGGATCAGGCGAAGCAGGCCGAGCAGGAGCACGGCGCCCACGGTGGCGGCCGCCAGATTCCCGACCAGTCCGCCGACCGGGACGCCCAGTTGGGCAAACAGGGCGCCGCCAAGAAAGGCGCCGATCACCCCGACCACGATGTTGAGCAGGATGCCCTGGCCCATGCCATGAACCAGTAATCCCGCTAGCCAGCCGGCGATGCCGCCAATCAGTAGCAAACCGAGGATGGATTCGACAGTCATGTTGTTGCGCTCCTTGCTGGATGTGTGGTTTGGAGTCCGCGGGGCGGGTCGCGTTGGTTGAACTCCGCCGGGTGCGCACGGTGCCGGCTGGCCGCACGTGACCGCTGGTACTGCACCTCTTTCGAGAACCATTTCGTACTACCCGGGTCCCACGAAGGGGTTTAATGGGCTTTAACAAAGCCGTCATCACGTCATGTTCGCGACCAGCGTAACCGCATAACAGCAGGGAAGCCGCCATGACCACTGTCCGCTCGTGCCTTCGTCCGCCCGGGGAGTGCTCGTTGTTGACCCGGTACCGGGGTATACGGCCCTGGCTGCCCGCTGCCTGGCTGGTGTTGTTAGCGGGTTGCAGCCCCGGAGAAGGACAGTCGGAGACGACCAGCCGTGCCGCGGCGGAGGCCGCCCTGGCGGCGATTGAGGCGTCCGGCACCCTGCGTGTGGTCACACGCAATGCCCCCACCAGCTGGTATTACGATCAACATCTGGAGACCGCTGGTACCGAACACGATCTGGTTGAGGGCTTTGCGCGGGCTCAGGACTGGGAGGTGGAATGGGTGTTTGCGGACTCCGTATCCGAGGTGCTGGAGGTGCTCGAAGACGGCGCGGCACACATGGCGGCTGCCGGACTGACCCATCTCGACTCCCGCGATCGGCGCTTCCGGCGCGGGCCGGATTACATGGAAGTCACCGAGCAGGTGGTGTGCCACCGTGATTTCGATGGCGTGCCGCGTGCGGTGGAGGACCTGGGCGATGTTGAGCTCGTGGTTTCCGCAGAGAGCAGCTATACCGAGACCCTGCAGGCGTTACAGTCCCATGTTCCCGAGTTCCGGGAGGAGGCGATCGGCACCGAACGGCTGCTGGCCCGTGTGGCACGGCAGGAGGTCGAGTGTACGGTCGCGGACTCGCACATCGTGCAGTACAACCGACGATCCTTTCCGCACTTGGAGATCGCCTTTGATCTGTCGGCACCGCGGGCGCTTGGCTGGTATGTGCAGTCGGGCCAGGATGCGCTGGCAGAACGGGCCCGTGACTGGATGCAGAGCGACGCGGGGCAGGAGCTGCGCGCCCTCGTTGACGAGCGCTATTACGCCTACATTGACCAGTTCGACTTCGTCGATCTGCGCGCCCTGAACCGGCGCATCGAGGACCGGCTGCCGCAATTCCAGCCGTACTTTGAAAAGGCGGCCGAACGCACCAATCTGCCGGCCGACCTGCTGGCGGCGCTTGCCTATCAGGAGTCGCACTGGGATCCGGAAGCGCGCAGTCCCACCGGCGTGCGCGGCATGATGATGCTGACGCAGCGCACCGCCGAGTCTCTGGGGGTGAACCGGCTCGACCCGGCCCAGAGCATTGAAGGCGGCGCACGCTATTTGCAGCGTCAGCACGCCCTGTTGCCCGATGATATTGAGGAACCCGACCGCACCTACCTGGCGCTGGCGGCCTACAATATTGGCCGTGGTCACCTGCTGGACGCGCGCCGGCTGGCACGCGAGCTGGGGCGTGACCCGGACCGCTGGGTGGACATGCGCGAGACGCTGCCGCTGTTGACCGAAGAGCGCTACCACAAGGATCTGCGCTTTGGTTACGCGCGGGGTTATCAGCCGGTGTACTTCGTGAAGCGCATCCGCAACTACCGCGATGTGATCCGCCCGGCCTTCGTTGCCGAGGATGAAACCCCGTCCGACCGGATCGTGCTCAGGCGCGACTGATCCCGGGCCGGCGGCCGTTGCCAGCGATTCGTGCATCCAGTGCCCGGTGTCAGTCTGGTGCCAGCCGAGCCGTCATTCAGGCGCGTACATCCGGGCTGGATCGGCAGCCGGTTGTTGCGGCGCGTGCCGGGGCGGTTCCCGCGAGCAGACGTCCGAATTTCGGCTCGCGGGGGCAGGGGTGCTGTCTCGATCCCCTTTGCGACGCCCGGGAGGGACGCCTCAGATAAACAGGCAGATGTCAGATTCGCCGGCGAACTCGAAGAACGCGGCAGCCCCCGCGTAGTCGATCCCGTCAATAAACTCGGTGGTATCCATGTCGAACAGGTCCACCGTCATCTGGCAGGCAATCAGGCGCACCTCCGCCTCCTGGCACAGTTCGCGCAGGTCGGCCAGGTCGGACACCCCCTTCGCCGCCATCTTCTTCTTCATCATCACGGTCATCATCTTCTGCATGCCCGGCAGGGTCTGCAGCATCACCGGCATGGGCATCGGCATCGGCATACCCGGATTGCCCAGCGACGTCACCTGCAGGTCCAGCTTCTTGCGCAGCAATTGAAGGCCATAAAAGGTGAAGAATACCTCGCAGTCATAGCCCAGTGCCGCCGCGGTGGAGGCCAGGATGAACGGGGGATAGCCCCAGTCCAGGCTGCCCTTGGTGGCAATAATGGCCATTTTCTTGTGATCACTCATCGTGATGGTCTCCTCCCGTCGTAACGGGTATTGAAGGGCGCGGTTTGCGTAGGGCGGTTTGCCGTTGCGTATCCGCAGGGCCCTTATGTGTTCGGTGCACTCCAGTGCTCGCCGGCCATCGGTTCGTCGACCGGGGTGCCGGCGATGTGGTTGGTGTAGTTGGACAGCGTTTTAAGGCCGATCGCGAGGATTACCTCCAGCATCTGTCCGGGGGTATGGCCGGCGTCCAGGAAGGCCTGCTGGGTGGGTTCGTCGACCCAGCCGCGCTGCTCGAGCATGGCGCGGGCGAATTGGCGCAGGGCCTCCAGTTTGGGGTCCTCGATCACGCGGTCCTCGCGCAGCGCGGCGATCACGTCGTCGGGTACGCCGGTCATGCGGCCGGCCATGCTGTGGGCAGCCATGCAGTAGTCGCATTCGTGGTAACGGCTGACGGTCAGCAGCAGGACGCCCTGTTCGGTGGGGCTCAGCGACGTCTTCTGCAGCAGGTCGTTGAGCGCCAGGTAGGCCTCGGCCAGAGTCGGGGCGCTGGCCATCTTGCGGATCAGATTGGGGACCATGCCGAAGGTCTGTTCGGCCCGGTCGAAGGCGCGTTGTGCCCCCGGGGCGCTGCTGGCGTCGTGCAGGGGGAAATGTTCATGGCTCATGAGGTACCTCCGGGCGTGATGGAGTCAGGAGTACGCCAAGCGCGGGACCCAGACGCAGGACCGTCGCCGGGTCCTGGTCGGCCTTGGCCATTACGAGGATGCCTTCCATCAGTGCCAGCCACTGTTCGGCCAGTGCGTCAGTGTCGGTGCCGGCGGGCAGTTCGCCGTTACGCACGGCTTCGTCCAGGACAGAACGGAAATGGCTGGTGATGGCGTCCAGATGCCCCCGAATGGCCTGGCGCAGGGTGGGATTGACGGTGCCCATCTCCACGGCCAGATTGCCGAAGGGGCAACCGGGCACTCGCCCGGATTCGGCCTGCATGCGTGCTTCGAAGGCATGGATCGCCTGGATGAATGCATCGATTCGGGCCTGCAGGCCGTTGCCGCCGGACAGGCTCGGAATCAGCACCTCTTGCTCGAAGTCCGCGTACAGGGCATCCAGCATCGCCAGGGCGAGTGCCTCCTTGCCGGGGAAGAAGTGATACAGGCTGCCCTTACGAACCCCCGCGTGTTGACAGATCTCGGCGATCCCGACGGCGCTGTAGCTGCGTCCGACGATCAGTTCGCGCGCGGCGTTCAGCAGGCCCTGGTGGCTGTCGGAGCGGTGGTTACTGGTGTTCTTTGTCTTCATGGGTTTGAAATTAGTTGACCGGTCGGTAAACTGCAAGAACATGCCATGGCACGGGAGTGCGACCATGCCCCGAACGCTCGCGCGCGACGCAACCATCGAGGCCCAGGGTGTATCCATTCCGGTGGAGTATGCGGACTCCTGGGAAGATGGCTTTGGCGTGAGGGGCTGGAAGCTGGATCTGCCCGGGCGTGGCGTGGATGTGATCGCGGCAACCCCGTTTACCGGTGATCGCATCCCGACCTCGGTATTTGTGCACGATATCGTGGACCACCACCTCTGTGGTTTCGCGCTGTCCGGCTACGTCGACGAGGCAGGGGCACTGATTCAGCTGGCTGAGCGCACCGGCTCCGATCCAGTGCCGGACTTCGTGCAAATCATCGATGAGGACCTGCTGCCGGGCGCCTTCGAGAGTGACGACTGGCGCAAGCTTTTGCCTGCGTCCCTGGTAACAGCGGTAGAGGCAGCCCCGAATGCGCGTGTGGGCATGGTCCGGCTGCGTGAACAATGGGGCGATGGCGTCCTGCGTGCATTGTGGCTTGCGGGGTTCGTGACGGCCGGCTGGCGGCTGGCCCCGGGTGCACGCGAGGCCTGGGAACGGCACGGCCTGGACTACGCCAATCGAGCCGCAACCGCGCGGGCGCTGCAGGCGTTATTCCAGCAGGTTGATGCGCGAGTGCGCGAACACGGATGGAGTCGGGCCCGCGGTGTGTTTCGGGTGGCTCCGGCGGCGGTGAGTTTCCGTTTCGAGGCACCGGAGGTTGGCCGTGACGCGTGTCTGTCGATTACCGCCTGACGGGCGGCTGGACCTCCGCTTGCAACCGGTTGAGGGATTGGTGTCCCGACTCCTCGGGAGACGCTGATTGAATCGCGCGTCCGCGATCGAGTCGCTTTTGCGTGCGTTTAATGCGCGGTGACGGCCGTGCAGTCATTCTGCACAAAGGAGCCGCAACGCCGTTCCCACGCCCGTTGTTGCTCAAAAATGGGCGGCCGAGCCCCTGCTTTCATTGCTTGTGGGGTTGGTGCCCCCCCGATTCTGAATGAATATGGCCCGAGCCTGCGTTGCGCCCCGAATCCATCAGAAACGGGCGGGTAGAACCGCTACCGGCGGCGCACCGCGCCAGGTTTCGGAAGACCCGGGTCTCCGCTGCGAGTGTGCACTTTCATCCGGGATTTCCGTGAGGCGTCCGGCCCGGGGCCGGGCCGGACGGTTACGACGGTATCAGGATCCGACGTATGCGTCGCACCAGCCGTCGGCGTTCACCTGAACGCCCTGGAACTCGGCGTGGAAGCACTGGCCCCACTGGGCGTCACCGCCGCCCCAGAAGGCGCAGTTCTTGCACTTCTCGCCTGCGGCATAATCCGGGTGGTCGGAGTCGGCCGCATCATTGACGTAATGATGGGCGTGACCATCCTCGGCCTGCTCCGCGGCGCTGGCTGCAGGCATTCCGACCAGACTGACGACCGGGATGGCCGCCACGGCGGCAGAGGCCTGGCGCAGGAACTTGCGACGATTGGCATTCGGCGTATTGGACATGGGTCCTCCGTTTGCTGGGAAGTTAAGGATTGTTGGCGTTTTCTCCCTGCTTGGTCACCCGCTACAGGCGGGATCACCCCGTTCGAGGGCTCAACTCGCTGTGGGTTCCGTTGAGAAGACACTCATTTGTGGTGAATGGATGACCGGGGCTGTGTTCGCGGCGGGGCTGGCCGGCACCGGGTCTCGTTCGGCAGTCAGGCATGAGACCGGCGTCAGCACCGTGTGGGGCTATTCGGCCGCGGGGCTTGTGGCCCTGCGGCGGGCAGGCGACGATAAAAGCCCCGTAGCAGCCCCGACCTGCGCCGATGTCTGATGCCCCGGAACCCGTGGACCCGTCTGCAGCCCCGTCCTGGCACAGCCAGAGTGCCGAGGAGGCCCTGTCGCATTGGGGCGTCGCGCGCGACGGGCTTGCCTTGGATGAGGCCGAGGCGCGGCTGAAGCGCTACGGCCCCAACCAGTTGACCCCGCCCGAGCGCGCCAGTGTTCTGCGCCGTTTTCTGCGGCATTTTCACAATGTCCTGATCTACATCCTGCTGGTGGCGGCCGTGGGCACGGCCCTGCTTGAGCACTGGGTGGATACCGGCGTCATCCTGGCGGTCGTGCTGATCAACACGCTGATCGGCTTTGTGCAGGAGGGCAAGGCGGAGAAGGCACTGGACGCGATCCGCAAGATGCTTTCGCCGCGCGCGGTCGTGACGCGCGGCGGTGAACGCCGCGAGATTGCGGCCGATCAACTGGTACCCGGCGATATTGTGCACTTGCAGGCCGGTGATCGGGTGCCGGCCGATCTGCGCCTGTTCGAGACCAAGAACCTGCGCCTGGAAGAGGCGGTCCTGACCGGCGAATCGGTGGCAGTGGAAAAGCGCACCGCTCCGGTGGAACAGGGGGCCGACCTCGGGGATCGCTGCAGCATGGGCTTCTCCGGGACGCTGGTGGCCTTTGGTCGTGGTGCGGGCGTCGTCGTGGCCACTGGCGAGCATACCGAGATCGGACGCATCTCCACCATGCTCGGCGAGGTTGAGGGGCTGGAGACACCCCTGGTCCGCCAGATGGCACAGTTCGGCCACTGGCTGGCGGGCGTGATCGTGGTGATCGCGGCGGCGACCTTTGCCTTCGGGTACTGGGTGCGGAGTTATCCGCTGGACGAGATGTTCCTCGCAGCCGCGAGCCTGGCGGTGTCCACGATCCCCGAGGGGCTCCCCGCAATCATGACGATCGCGCTGGCCATCGGGGTCCAGAAGATGGCACGGCGCAATGCGATCATTCGCCGCTTGCCGGCGGTGGAGACCCTGGGTTCGGTGTCGGCTATCTGCTCCGACAAGACCGGTACGCTCACCCGGAACGAGATGACGGCGCAGACCGTGTGCACGGCGACCCGCGAGATTCTGGTCAGTGGCGTGGGCTATGCGCCGCAGGGCCAGTTCTCCGAGGGCGAGCGGGATATCGACCCGGACGAGGACCCGCTGCTGCGCGAAGTGCTGCGGACGGGGCTCCTGTGCAATGACGCCCGGCTCTACCAGAAGGGCGACGACTGGGTCATGGAGGGGGACCCCACCGAAGGTGCGCTGATCACCCTGGCGTGCAAGGCCGGGATGGATCCGCGCCTGGAAGGCGAACGCCTGCCGCGCACCGACGTGATCCCGTTCGAGTCGGATCATCGCTACATGGCGACACTGCATCACGACCACGAGGGCCATGCGCGGATCCTGCTGAAGGGCGCGCCCGAGCGCGTGCTGGAACTTTGCAGCGAGCAGCAGGTGGATGGCGAGACCCGCGAGGCGCTGGATGGCGAGCGCTGGCACGCCGCCATGGAGGCCGTGGCGGCCCGCGGTCAGCGCCTGCTGGCCGTGGCCGTGCGTGACACCGAATCCGATCATTGCGAGCTGCGCTTTGATGATGTCGAGGCCGGCGGTTTTACCCTGCTTGCATTGCTCGGGATTATTGATCCGCCGCGCGACGAGGCGATCCGTGCGGTGACCCGCTGTCGTGCGGCGGGGATCGAAGTGAAGATGATCACCGGTGATCACCTGGCGACTGCGCGGGCCATCGGCGAGCAACTCGGTCTGGGCCGCGACGCCGAGGCCCGCACCGGTCATGAGCTGGATGCCCTGGACGCGGGTTCCCTGGCGCGGGTGACGGAGCAAACGGATGTCTTCGCGCGGACGTCGCCGGAACACAAGCTGAGGCTGGTGCAGGCCCTGCAACAGGGCGGGCGCATCGTGGCGATGACCGGCGACGGGGTGAACGATGCCCCGGCGCTGAAGCGCGCGGATGTCGGTGTGGCCATGGGCGGCAAGGGTACGGAGGCCGCGAAGGAGGCGTCGGAAATGGTACTGGCCGATGACAACTTCGCTTCCATTGCGCACGCGGTGGAGGAGGGGCGCACCGTCTACGACAATATCCGCAAGGCCATCCTGCACATGCTGCCGACCAACGCCGGGCAGTCGCTGACCATCATGATGGCGATCCTGATGGGGCTGGCGTTGCCGCTGACGCCGGTGCAGGTGCTGTGGGTGAACATGGTGACCTCCGTGACCCTGGCGATGGCGCTGGCCTTCGAGAAGGCCGAACCGGGGGTGATGCAGCGGCCACCACGGGCCCCGGATACCCCGCTGCTGTCCGGCTTCCTGCTCTGGAGGATCCCGTTCGTGGCGCTGCTGCTATGGGCCGGTACGTTCGGGCATTTTGTCTACATGGAGACCGTGGCCGGTGTGGCCGACGAGGTCGCGCGCACGGTTGCGATCAATACCCTGGTCGCAGGGCAGGCCTTCTACCTGTTGAACCTGCGCCTGATTCATCAGCCGGTGCTGCCGGGCGGCGAGCTGTTTCGCTCGCGGGCGATGTGGCTGGCGATCGGGGTGCTGGTACTGCTGCAGCTGGCGTTCACCTATCTACCGGTGATGCACGCGCTGTTCGGGACTACGGCCATCGGGCTGGAGGACTGGGGCCGCATCCTGACCTTCGGACTGGCGGTGTTCGTGATTGTGGAGCTGGAGAAGCTGGTCGTGCGCCAGGTGCTGGCGCGGCGCCGAGGGGTGGCGCCGCAGGCCGTTTAGGCCGATAGCGATCCGTGAGCCCCTAGTGCGTCACCCAGGGTTCGCCCATGTCCCGTTCCCAGTCCTCCCGGGTCGGGTGGTTGCGGTCGTAGCGTACCCAGGCCTCGAAGATCGCGTCCGGCCAGTGCGATTGCAGCCAGGCAATGATGGCCTCCGTATCACCCTCGGACAGGGTGTCTTCGAAGCTCGGCATGGTCCCGCCACGGGCCTCGGCGCCGTAGCGGATCATGTCGCTGAGCTGCCAGTAGGGGTGATGCCAGGTGTGGGCGCTGCCGTCCAGCGGCGGGGGAGGGAAGGTGCCGTCGGGGTTCCGCTGACGCCAGTTCTCGGCGCCCTCGCGCTGGTCTCCGTGGCAGGCGGCACAATGCAGCTGATACAGGCGTTCGCCGCGCTGCAGGATCTCCGGTTCGGTTGTGCGCTGGTGGTGCTCGGGTGTCCCGGTGCCTACGAGGCCGTCGCAGCCGGTGAGTCCGGCAGCGGTCAGCGCCAGTGACAATGCTGCCGCGAACTTGAAGTAGCTCCGGGGGTAACCCGCCATTACTCCGGGTCCTGCGCCGGGCGGTCCGTGTCGGCGGATGCGTCATCATCGCGGAAGGCGTCCCGCACCGAATCCCAGGCCTTGCGCGAGCCATCGCGCACGCCGCCCCAGGCCTCCCGGGCCCCCTCACGAACACCACCCCAGGCTTCCGAGGAACGTGAGCGCATATCGCCGGACCATTCGGCCAGGCGGTCGCGTTCTTCCACCAGGCCGTCGTAGGCGCGTTCGCGCCGTGCGCGGGTGCCCTCGCTCAGGTCGTCCCAGCCTTCGCGGATTTGCTCGCGCAAGTGGCCCAGTTTCTGGTCCATTGCGTCCAGGGTCTCGCGCGTACGCGAGCCGGTTTCCGTGTCGCCATCCTGACCTTCCTGTTCGAGCTCTTCGCGGGTCTCGGCCCAGGATTTGCGCAGTTCTTCCATCTCCGCGGCGGTGGGGTCCTTGGCTGCCGGGGCGTAGACAGCGCCGCCGTGCAGGGGACTGGCGGCCAGCAGGAGGGTACAAAGTCCGGTCAGCAGGAAGGGACGTAGCGTGAACGCGTTCATGATGAGGTTCTCCGTGGCGTCGGTCGGCGACAGGCCGATACATGGGTTTTGAGCATGGTAGTAGGTTTCGGGCTTCGCGATCCCGAATCCTGCATTCGTGTGCGTAAGGATCGTGCAGCATACGGGGCGCACGGGGGGTTGTTTGCCGCAGTGGCGCCACAGCCGTCCATGCGGCTGGCCGAGGTGAATCCCTCTGTGGCCAGGAGACCCGCGAGGGCGCGTGCAATTCACGAAATGTTCGGGCTATGTTCGTTGCAATACGGTTTTTGCGAGGTATGGCACGTGATGGCTCGATGCGGGGTGGTGTTGCAGTGGGGGATGCTCATGGTGTTGCTGGCGGGCTGTGCCGTGCAGTCCGGAGCGCCGGAGGCGGCGGATGTGCCGGCGGACCGGGAGCCGGCGCCCACGGCTTTCGCATCGCAGGCGGTGCCGACGCTTGCGCCCGCGGCAACGCCCGGTGCCGCGGTGCTGGGGTGGCTCGCATCTACCCGGTGGGCCTCAGGGCTGGCGGTGGACTACTCCGGGCTGGTGATTGATCAGCCGCGCCCGGAACGAGCGGAGCTGCGACTGACCGGGCTGCGCGATGATGCCGTGAGCGCCTATGAATTTCGCCTGGAGCTGGACGCGACGGAAGCGGGGTGGGTGGTCGTTGCGATCGAGCGTCGTGCCATCTGCCGCCGCGGCCTCGGCGAAAGCGGCCTTTGCTTGTAACGTCTCGCGGTGCCCGTGGTGATCTTTGTGCCGCGAATGCGGTTCACGGGCAGGCCGGGAGAACGAAAGAAGATCGGTTCGAGCGAGATGTTGAAGTTCCCGGGCGCCCCGGTGCCATCTTCCCGTCTTCCGAAGACCACCCTTGACCCCTGGTCGACCCCCGCGGGACTTGTGGCCGGCTCAGCGGCGCCGGGCGAGGGTCAGGCCGTCGCCGATGGGGGCCAGCGAGAGGTCGATGCGTTCGTCGTGGTGCAGGGCATTGTTGAAGGCGCGGATCGCGCGGGTGTCCTCGCGCTCGTCGTCCGGGTCGGCGACGGTGCCATGCCACAGGGTATTGTCGACCAGGATCAGGCCGCCGGCGCGGACCAGTCGCAGGCAGTGTTCGAAGTAGTCGGGGTAGCCGGTCTTGTCGGCGTCGATGAAGGCCAGGTCGAAGCGGCCGGTCTCGCCGCGCTGCTCCAGGGCCTGTAGCGAGTCGCGCGCCGCCCCCGGCTCGAGCCGGATGCGGCCGCTGACTCCGGCGCGTTCCCAGTAGCGCCGGGCCGTGGCGGTCCATTGCGCGCTGTTGTCCAGGGTGACGACCTCGCCGTCTTCGGGCAGGGCCAGCGCGACGGCCAGTGCACTGTAGCCGGTGAAGGTGCCAATCTCCAGGTAACGCCTGGCCCCCATGAGCCGCGCCAGCAGTGCCATGAACTGGCCCTGTTCGGGCGCGATCTGCATGTTGGCCTCGGGCAGCTTCGCGGTCTCGGCACGCAGATCGGCGAGCACGTCCGGCTCGCGCAGCGAGTGCTCCAGGAGGTAGTGGTACAGCGGCCCATCGAGGCCGATGGAACGATTGGACATCAGGCGCTCCCGGTTTCTGGGGGTTGGGCAGACGCGTCAGCCGCGCTGACGCGAGATGCGCAGGACGTCGCTCAGGCGGCGCAGGCCGCGCATGATCTGGGCCAGGTGCTGGCGGTCGCGCACCGTCAGCAGGAAGGTCATGGCCGTGGAGTGGCCGTCCTGCTCGTTGAAGGAGATATGTTCGATGTTGGAGCCGTGATCAGCGATGACCGCGGCCATGTCCGCCAGGGCCCCGCGACGGTTGGCGGTACGCGTGCGCACGGCCGCCGTGAACTGCAGTTGCGGTTCGTGCGACCACTCGAGAGCGATCGTGCGGTCGGCGCGCTCGCGACTGTCGTGCAGGACGTTGCGGCAGCTCTCGCGATGGACCACCAGCCCGCGTCCGGCACTGAGCTGGCCAATGATCGGGTCGCCCGGGATCGGGTGGCAGCAGCGGGCGTAACTCAGCACCAGCCCCTCGGTGCCCTTGACCGCCAGGGTCGTCGTTGTCGCCGCCGTGGCTTCGGGGCCCTCCGTGCCGACCATTTGCCGCGCCACCAGGGAGGCCATGCGGTTGCCCAGACCGATGTCAATCAGCAGGGCGTCGAGGTCTTCCAGTTGCATCGCGTCCAGCATCTGGTCCAGACGGGCAGGGGAGATCTGGGACAGGCGGGCGCCCAGGGATTCCAGGGCCTTGTCCAGCAGGCGTTCGCCCAGGGTGCGGGCCTCCTCCGACTGCATCGACTTCAGGCAGTGGCGGATGCCGGTACGCGCCTTGCCGGTGACCACAAAGGACAGCCATGCCGGGTTGGGGCGCGCGCCAGAGGCGGTGACGATCTCGACTGTCTGCCCGCTTTGCAGGCGCGTGGACAACGGTGCCAGCTGGCGGTCGATCTTGGCCGCCACGCAGCGGTTGCCGACATCCGAGTGCACGGCATAGGCAAAGTCGACCGGAGTGGCGTCGCGTGGCAGCACCAGGATGTCGCCACCGGGCGTGAAGGTGTAGACCTCGTCCGGGAACAGGTCGACCTTCACGTTCTCCAGGAACTCGATGGAGTTGCCTACGCTCTTCTGGATCTCGAGGACATCCTGCAGCCATTCGCGTGCGCGGCTCTGTGCCGTGCGGGTGGATTCGCCCCCGGCCTTGTACTGCCAGTGGGCGGCGATGCCGCTTTCGGCCACGCGATCCATTTCGGTGGAGCGGATCTGGATCTCGATCGGGATGCCCTGGGGACCGAACAGGATGGTGTGCAGCGACTGGTAGCCGTTGGACTTGGGGATCGCGATGTAGTCCTTGAAGCGCCCCGGGACCGGCTTGTACAGGTTGTGCACCACCCCCAGCGAGCGATAGCAGGTGTCGACATCGTCGACGATGATGCGGATGGCGAAGACATCGAACACGTCCTCGAACGAGTGGTGCTTTTCGCGCATCTTGCGGTAGATGCTGTACAGGCTCTTTTCGCGCCCGGAGATGCGACCGATGATCCCGGCCGCCTCCATGCGCGAGCAGATGGCCTGCTCGATGTTCTTCATTGGTTCGCGCCGGTTGCCGCCGGCCCGTTGCACGGCCTGCTCCAGGACCGCGGCGCGCCAGGGGTGCTTGGCGGAAAAGCCGAGCTGCTCCAGCTCGCGGCGGATCGCGTTCATCCCCAGGCGCTGGGCGATCGGCGCGTAGATCTCCAGGGTTTCCTTGGCGATGCGGCGGCGCTTGTCCGGGCGCATCACGCCCAGAGTGCGCATGTTGTGCAGACGGTCGGCCAGCTTGATCAGGATCACCCGGATATCGCGGGTGATCGCCAGCATCATCTTGCGGAAGTTCTCCGCCTGCGCCTCGGCCTTGGACTGGAACTGCAGGTGGGTGAGCTTGGAGACGCCGTCCACCAGTTCGGCCACCTCCTCGCCGAACTCGGCGTGGATGCGGTCCTTGCTGGTGGCGGTGTCCTCCATCACGTCATGCAGGATGGCAGCACAGATCGCCTGGTGATCCATCCGCATCTCGGCCATGGTGCGGGCCACGGCCAGGGGGTGATAGATGTAGGGTTCGCCGGTCTTGCGGGTCTGCCCTTCGTGGGACTCCGCGCCCAGGAGGTAGGCGCGATAGACTTCCTCGACCTCGTTGGGCTCGAGATAGGCCTCGAGCTCCGAGCACAGATCGCTGATCAGAAAACGGGTCGAGGTGCCCGCTGCCGAGGAGGCGGCCCCGGGCGCGGCTGGCTGCCCAGCGGCCATGAAACGAGAACCCCTAGCGTTCGTCGGCTTCGAGCTGTTCCAGATGGCGGATGGTGCTGAAATCCAGCATCTGGTTCTGGGGACGCTCGTCGTGCTCATCGAACACTTCGACACCGACCGCGCCGGCGGCGATTTCGCGCAGGGCGATCACCGTGGGCTTGTCATTGTCCTCGGGTACGCGCGGTTCCTTGCCGTGGGCGATGTGACGGGCCCGGCGGGCGGCCATCAGCACCAGCTGGAAGCGGTTTTCGACGTTTTCGAGGCAGTCCTCGACGGTGACGCGTGCCATCGGATACTCCGGTCAGTAAATTCTTGAGCTGTTGATGTTACGCCGACCCCGGTTCCAGCGCCAACAGGTTGCCCAGGGTGGATGCGGATCGGTGCTCCTGCTCCACGGTGCGCAGACGGTTGCTGCGGAAGATGCAGGCCAGGTCGCGCACGGCCTGGTCAAAGTCGGCGTTGACGACGGTGTAGTCGTATTCGCGGAAATGCGTGCAGTCGGATTCTGCGTCGCGCAGGCGCCGCTGGATTACGGCTTCCTCATCCTGGCCGCGCCCCCGCAGTCGGCGTTCCAGTTCGTCCCGCGAGGGCGGCAGGATGAAGATCGAGTGGGCATCCGGAACGGCGGCGCGCACCTGACGCGCGCCCTGCCAGTCGATTTCCAGGATCACGTCGACCCCGGCATCCAGGCGTGCATCCACGCTGGCATGGGCCGTGCCGTAGAAGTTGTCGAACACCTTGGCGTGTTCCAGTAACTGGCCGTCCTCGATCATGCCCAGGAAGGTCTCGGCGGAGACGAAGTGGTAGTGCTGACCGTCTACCTCGCTGGCGCGCGGTTTGCGCGTCGTATGCGAGACCGAGACTTCTACGGAATTCACCGACTCCAGCAGGGCCGTGACCAGGCTGGTCTTGCCGGCTCCGGAGGGGGCGGAGACGATATAGAGCGAGCCGCGAGCGGCAGGGGCTATGGCGGTCATGGACGTGTCCGCAGGACCTGGGTGTGATCGAGACTGGCGGGTTTCGGGCCGACGGTGCCGTTTGCGGGGCCGTGGGCCGAAACTTCCAGGGTCAAAGAAGAAGGTTGGTCGGAGTGAAAGGATTCGAACCTTCGACCCCTGCCTCCCGAAGGCAGTGCTCTACCAAGCTGAGCTACACTCCGAACCGAGCCCGCTATTATGCCGGGCCATTGCCGGCATGTCCATGCCCCCGGGCGTAAAACCTGTCGGCATGTTGCGAGGGCCGGGCCACGAGCCGATCCAGTCAGTGATCGCGCCCGACCGCGAAGCGCGCGAGATCGATCAGTGCCTGGCGCTGGGGAGAGTCGGGCAGGTGATCGATGGCCTCGATGGCGGCGGCGGTCTCGGTCTCGGCGCGGGCGCGGGTGTAAGCAAGGCCGTCGGTGGCGTGTACGACCTGCAGCACCGCGTCCACCTGCTCGCGGCCGCCGTTTTCGATCGCCTGGCGGACTGTCTCCTGCTGGTCCGGGTTGCCGACGCGCCGGGCGTGGATCAGCGGCAGGGTGGGCTTGCCTTCGGCGAGATCGTCGCCCATGCGCTTGCCGGTAACGTCGTCGCTGGATGAATAGTCGAGCACGTCGTCGATCAGCTGAAACGCGGTGCCCAGGTGCATGCCGTAGCGGGCCAGCGCCTCTTCCTCCCGCATCGAGCGTTGCCCGAGGATGGCGCCCAGCTGGCAGGCGGCCTCGAACAACTTGGCCGTCTTGGACTGGATCACATGCATGTAGCGGGCCTCGTCGACGTCGGCATCATGACAGTTCATCAGCTGCATCACCTCGCCCTCCGCGATCACGTTGGTCGCGTGCGAGAGGATCTCCATGACCCGCATCGAGCCGACCTCGACCATCATCTCGAACGCGCGCGAATAGAGGAAGTCGCCCACCAGCACCGCGGCCTCGTTGCCGAATATGTGGTTGGCGGTCTCGTTTCCGCGCCGCAGTTCGGAGGCATCGACCACGTCGTCGTGCAGCAGGGTGGCGGTATGGATGAACTCGACCACTGCGGCCAGGGTGATGGGGTCGCGGCCCTCAACCTGACAGGCCCGGGCCGACAGGGTGACCAGCAGGGGCCGCAGGCGCTTGCCGCCCGAGTGAATAATGTAGTGACCGAGCTGGTTGATCAGCACGACCGGCGAACTGAGGCGTTCGCGGATGCACTGGTCGACGGCCTGCATGTCGTCGGCCGTCAGTTCTCGGATCGCGTCAATGGGCATGGGGGTTGGCTAGCGCGCTCGTTAGGTGGTCGTGAGAGCGAACGAATGCTAGGGAAAGGCGGGTCAATGTACAAGTTCGTGGTGCGTGCCGGAGGGTTGGCGGGGCGCGCATGGATGCCATGCGCCCGATTGCCCGAGCATTGACCCGGGCGAGAACCGCTGCTAGCATTTTCGCCCTTTCGCGAGACCGGCTTTCAGTTCCGGCTGGTCCACACAAGGTATCGCAACGGAGTCCCAGGGAAATGTACGCGATCATCGCAACAGGTGGTAAACAGTACCGCGTCGCCGAAGGCGACGTGATTCGCATCGAAAAGCTCGAGGCCGAGGCCGGTTCCGAGGTCGAATTCGACCAGGTGCTGATGGTCGGTGCGGGTGACGATGTCCGCGTCGGGGCCCCGCTGGTGGACGGTGGCAAGGTCACCGCCAAGGTCGAAGACCATGGCCGTGCCAAGAAGGTCCACATCATGAAATTCCGGCGGCGCAAGCATTCCCAGAAGCAGATGGGGCACCGCCAGCACTACACCACCGTGCGCATCACCGGCATCGCCGGCTGATCGGCGCAGGCATTCAGGAGAGCTGAACCATGGCACATAAGAAGGCAGGCGGGAGTACCCGCAACGGGCGCGATTCCGAAAGCAAACGCCTGGGCGTGAAGCGCTTTGGCGGTCAGGTCGTGCGCGCTGGCAACATCCTCGTTCGTCAGCGCGGGACGCAGTATCATCCCGGCGAGGGCGTGGGTTGTGGCAAGGACCACACGCTGTTCGCCAAGGTGGACGGCCAGGTCGTCTTCAAGGTGGGTGGCAAGCACAACCGTCGTTTCGTGAGCGTCCAGCCGCAGCAGTAAGCCGGCCGGCTAGGGAGACGCTGATTGAATCGCACGTCCGCGTTGGTGCCCCCTGTTTTCCGAGACAAGGCGCGTCGTGCAGCGGGTAGTGGTTCTACCCGCAAGCGGCGCAACGCAGGATCGGGCCATATTCATTCAGAATCGGGGGGGCACCAACCCCACAAGCCATTGAAGGCAGGGGCTCGGCCGCTTTTGCGCGCGCACTGCGTTGCGGTTCCCTTGTGCAGAGTGACTGCACGGCAGTCACCGCGCCTTGTTCGCACGCAAAAGCGACTCGAGCGCGGACGTGCGATTCAATCAGCGTCTCCCTAGCGAAGCGATCGCGAAAAGCCCCGTTCTTCGGGGCTTTTTTTGTTCTGTACTGCGGGAAGCAAGCAATGAAGTTCATCGACGAGGCCACCATTACGGTGAAGGCCGGTGACGGCGGCAACGGCTGTGTCAGTTTTCGCCGCGAGAAATATATCCCGTTCGGCGGCCCGGACGGGGGTGACGGCGGCGATGGCGGCTCGGTGTGGCTGGTCGGTGACGAAGGACTGAACACCCTGGCCGATTTCCGCTATCAGCGCCGCTTCGATGCCCAGCGTGGCGAGAACGGCATGGGGCGCCAGCGCACCGGTGCCTCCGGAGAGGACCTGGAGATCGCGGTGCCGGTCGGGACCCAGGTGCGGGATGCCGAGACGGGCGAAATCCTGGGCGACGTCACCCAAGAGGGCCAGCGGCTGCTGGTCGCCCAGGGCGGTTTTCACGGGCTCGGCAACACCCGCTACAAGTCGTCCACCAACCAGGCGCCGCGGCAGAGCAAGCCGGGCACACCGGGCGAGCTGCGCAAGCTGTCGCTGGAGCTGATGGTGCTGGCGGATGTCGGGCTGCTGGGGCTGCCGAATGCCGGCAAGTCCACGCTGCTGGCACGCGCCTCGGCGGCGCGGCCGAAGATTGCCGACTATCCCTTCACCACGCTGATTCCGCAGCTGGGCGTGGTGCGCATCGGCGTCAACCAGAGCTTCGTGATCGCCGACATTCCGGGGCTGATCGAGGGCGCCGCCGAGGGCGCGGGTCTGGGCACGCGTTTTCTCAAGCACCTGGCGCGTACCCGCCTGCTGCTGCACGTGGTGGATGTGGCCCCGCCCGACCCGGAGGCGGATCCGCTGGCGGACCTGCACACTGCGGTCACCGAGCTGGAACATCATAGCGACCAGTTGGCCTCCCTGCCGCGCTGGATCGTACTGAACAAGAAGGAATTGCTGGACCCCGAGGACCTGGAGGCCCTGGTCGAGCGCGTCAGGGCGGACCAGGGCGATGTGCATCCGGTGTTCGTTATCTCGGCGGCGACCGGGGACGGCATGGATGCGCTGCTCCAGGCCGTGATGCGACATATCGAGGAGACCGCGCAGAGCAAGGCCGAGGCCGCCCGCCGTGGGCTGGCCGCGGATCCGGAGGATGCCTCGTGGTAGCGACCGCAGACGCCGTGCGCAGCCTCCCCGGCATCCAGCGAGTGGTGGTCAAGATCGGCAGTGCGCTGATCACCGCGGACGGGGCCGGGCTCGACCGCCCGGCGCTGGAGTCCTGGGCGCACCAGATTGCCGCGCTGCGTCGGCGTGGCCTGGAGGTCATCCTGGTCTCCAGTGGCGCGGTGGCCGAGGGCATGCGGCGGCTGGGCATGACCGAACGGCCGCATCAGCTGCACCACGTGCAGGCGGCCGCGGCGGTCGGGCAGATGGGGCTGGTGCAGGCCTACGAGCGCGAGTTCGCCAGCCATGGTCTGCACGCCGCGCAGGTCCTGCTGACCCATGACGACCTGGCGGACCGCTCGCGCTACCTGAATGCCCGCAGCACCATGCAGGCACTGCTGGAGATGGGCACGATCCCGGTGGTTAACGAGAACGACACCGTCGCCTACGAGGAGATCCGGCTGGGGGACAACGACACCCTGGCAGCGCTGGTCGCCAACCTGGTGGTGGCCGACCTGCTGCTGATCCTGACCGACCAGGATGGCTTGTTCGACCGCGATCCGCGCAAACATGCGGACGCTCGCCTGATCGCCGAAGGACGGGCCTCGGATGCCCAGCTGCACCGCTACGTGGCCACTGACTTCGGGCGTCTGGGGCGCGGCGGCATGGCGACCAAGCTGCTGGCCGCCGAACGCGCGGCGCGCTCCGGTACGCATACCGTGATCGCCTCCGGGCGCGAGGCGCAGGTGATGGGGCGGGTGCTCAAGGGCGAGCCTCTGGGGACCTGGCTGAAGCCGGACCGCGAGCCACTGGCCGCGCGCAAACGCTGGCTGGCGGATCAGCTGCACTCGCGCGGACAGTTGCAGCTGGATGCCGGGGCCGCGCGGGTGCTGCGCGAGTCGGGCAGCAGCCTGCTGCCGGTGGGGGTGGTCGGGGTCGAGGGCGATTTCCGCCGCGGCGAGATGGTGACCTGCCTGGACCCGGATGGGGTCGCGGTGGCGCGCGGGCTCACCAACTACGGGGCCAGCGAGATCCAGCGCATCCGCGGCCAGCGCGCCGACCGCATCGAAGCGGAGCTGGGCTACTTGCTGGAGCCGGAACTGATCCACCGGGACAACCTCGTCCTGCTCTCCTGATCAACGCCGGGTACCGCTGTCCTGCGTGGGCCTTCGATACCACGGCTGCAGGAGCGTGCAAGCACGCCCCTGCGGCGTTGGGGGGGGCTGAACAGGTATCCGGGTTCTCGGCGGTGGAGGCGGCATGATGGTGGGGTGTGCGTGACGCAGGAAGTCCCGGCTCTCCGCTGCGCTCCGGCGGGGCTGGCCTTGTAGCGGCCGACCCTGGGCCGTCCCTCCTGACCCCTTCGCGCGCTCTCCGTCTTCCTGTTGCGCGCGATTTTCTCTGCACCCTTTGTGGTTCAAGACCAGGAGGCCGCGGGCTTCAATCGTCGGCGTGAGTGCCGGTGACGTCCAGATCCAGGTGGCCGCGCGCCAGGCGCGCGCGCAGGTGCTGGCCGGGGGCGGTCTGGTCGGCGCGGCGCAGGACGTCGCCCTCGGGGGTTTGCAGGATCGCATAGCCGCGTTCCAGTACCGCCTCCGGGTCCAGTGAACGCAACTGGCGGGCGCTGGCATCCAGCTGGCGCTGGCGGCTGGCCACTGCCTGCCGGGTGGTGTCCTCCAGTTGCCGTCGCAGCCGCGCCAGGTCCTCACGTTGCCGGGCGATGTCGTGGTCGGGGCGCACCCGTGTCAGGCGCTGGTGCAGGTGATCGAGACGCATGCGGGCCGCGGCGAGGCGATTGCCGGGCGCGGCGCCGGCGAGCCGGAGCTGGATGTGCTGCAGTCGCGACCGGGCGCGTTCCTCTATGCGTGACCAGGCGCGAGTCAGGCGCTCGCGCTGATCGTCCAGACGCTGGGCGTCGCGCTCCAGCAGCTGGCGCGGATGGCGCCGTTCCAGGCGCGCGTGCAGTGCCGCGAGGGCCTGCTGCAGCCGGTCAATGCGCTGGCCGAGCAGGCCGGCGAGGCGTTCGCGGGCGCGCGCCAGCTGGTGGCGCAGGGTGGCGGCATCCGGGCTGACGGCCTCCGCTGCGGCCGTTGGTGTGGAGGCGCGCAGATCGGCGACGAAGTCGGCGATGGTGGTGTCGGTCTCGTGCCCTACGCCGGTGACGACCGGGATGGGGCAGGCGGCGATCGCGCGTGCGACGCTCTCCTCGTTGAAGGCCTGCAGATCCTCCAGTGAACCGCCGCCGCGGGCCAGGATGATGACGTCCACACGGCCCTCGCGGACAGCCTGCTCCAGCGCCGCGACGATCTGGCCGGCGGCCTGTGCGCCTTGCACTGCAGTGGGGTAGAGGGTGAAGGGCAACAGCAGCGGGAAGCGCCGTGCCAGGGTGCGTTCGATATCGTGTCGCACATCGCCCTGGTTGGAGGTGATCACGCCGAGACGGTGGGTCCAGGCGGGAAGGGGGCGTTTCCTCTCGGGCTCGAACAGGCCCTCGGCGGCGAGCTTTGCCTTCAGGCGCTGGAAGGCCGCCAGGAGCTGGCCTTCGCCCGCCGGTTGCAGGGCCTCGACGATGACCTGGAACTGGCCACGCGCCGCGTAGACCCCGGCGCGACCCTGGATTTGTACGGCGTCGCCATTGGCAAAGCGCGCGGCGTTGCGGGCGTTGCCACGAAACAGTACGCAGCTGACCGAGCTGTCCGCATCTTTCAGCGAGAAGTACTGGTGGCCGGAGGCGTACTGGCGCAGGTTGGAGATTTCACCCTCCACGCGCAGGCGGCCGAGGCCGTCGCGCAGCAGGCCGTCGGCGCACTGGTTGAGTTCGGTAACGGAAAAGACCGGGGCGTTGTTCATGCGCTCCTCAGAGTCGGGAAAAGACGCGCTGGAAGACATCCGTGCCGCGGCCGATGGGGTCGACCCGCAGGCGCGCTTCCTCTTCGGCCATCGCGTGGAACAGACCGTTCATGGTGTGCTCCAGCACATGTCCGACCAGGTCCAGGCGGACGTTGGCGAGGAAGGGGATATCACGCATCTGCGATTCCAGAGTGCGGTACGAGCTCAGGGCTTCGACCGCATCCAGGCTGGCAGTGACCGGTTCCCGCATGGCCTCGGTCAGCTGTGGACGCATCGCCTGCTCCAGATGTCGGGTGGCGGCGTCCTTGTCACCGAGCAGGAGGTCGCGGGCGTGCTCCAGGTCCAGCTCGAAGATGGCCCGGATGAGGGGCCCGCGTGCATGCCGCACGGCGCCCTCGGCGGCATGGTTGATGCGCAGCTCCAGGGTGCTCAGCGGCGCCTCCATGCCCAGGCGACCGAGGGAGCGACGGGTGGTGGCCAGTACCTCGGGCAGCGGGATCCGCACATCCGGGTTGCCGTAGAAGCCGTTGCGTCGGCTGAGCGCCTCGGAGGCCGAATGGGTGGCGATCACCAGGGCCTCGTGTACCGCCTCGATCAGTTCCGCAGTGGACAGCCCCGAGAGTCTCGGGGGGCGTGCGAGCAGTGCACGAAACATGTCATGACCGGAACGCCACCATTCCGCCCGGGCACTGCCGGAGACGAGACCGAGGGGGGGTATCAGCATCAGGGCCAGCATGCGCCGGCGAGTGATGCCGGCCTGGGGCGCGCGCTCGGGCATGGGTTCTCGACTGACGGGGTTGCGGGTGAGTCGGCATCCTATCAGGGCCGCCGTGCGGCCGTCTCCGCGCGGGCCCTCGCACGCGTGCGCTGGCTTGTCGAGGCAGGGCCCGAATCCTATACTGGGGAGCTATTTATCCGCCCCCGGGACATCCTCTCCTGTCTACCGGCGGGCCCGGCCTGGAGTGGTACATGCGGATCGTCGGTGAAGCCCTTACGTTTGATGATGTACTGCTGATCCCGGGGCATTCGAATGTCGTGCCACGCGATGTCGACCTGACCACGAAGATCACCCGTGGCATCTCGTTGTCCGCTCCGGTGGTGTCGGCCGCAATGGACACGGTCACCGAGGCGCGTCTGGCGATTGCGATGGCCCAGGAGGGCGGGCTGGGAATCGTGCACAAGAACATGTCCATCGAGGCCCAGGCGGCCGAGGTCCGGCAGGTCAAGAAGTACGAAAGCGGCGTCATCAGCGAGCCGATCACCATTGGACCGGATGCGACCATCGGTCAGGTGGTGAAACTGACCGATGCCAACCACATCTCCGGTGTGCCGGTGGTGGATGGCAACAACCTGGTCGGCATCGTGACCTCCCGTGACCTGCGCTTCGAGAACCGTATGGAGGCCCCGGTCACCGAGATCATGACCCCGCGCGACCGGCTGGTGACCGTGCCCGAGGGGGCCGACCGAGAGATGGTGCTGGAACTGCTGCACAAGCACCGTATCGAGAAGGTGCTGGTGGTCAACGACGACTTCCAGCTGCGCGGGATGATCACGGTCAAGGACATCCAGAAATCCACCGAGCATCCGAATGCCTCCAAGGACGAGCGTGGCCGCCTGCGCGTGGGTGCGGCGGTCGGCGTGGGCGATGGCACGGACGAGCGCGTGGCCGCGCTGGTCGAGGCCGGGGTGGACGTGCTGGTGGTGGACACCGCGCACGGCCATTCCCAGGGCGTGCTCGACCGCGTTGCCTGGGTGAAGAAGCACTACCCGGACGTGCAGGTGGTCGGCGGCAACATCGCCACCGCCGCCGCCGCGAAGGACCTGGTTGCGGCCGGGGCGGATGGCGTGAAGGTGGGGATCGGGCCGGGCTCGATCTGCACCACCCGCATTGTGGCCGGTGTGGGCGTGCCGCAGATCACCGCGATCTCGGATGTGGCCGAGGCGCTTCAGGGCACCGGCGTGCCGCTGATCGCCGACGGTGGCGTACGTTTCTCCGGGGATCTGGCCAAGGCGATCGCCGCGGGCGCGGACTGCGTGATGCTGGGTTCGATGTTCGCCGGGACCGAGGAGGCCCCGGGCGAGGTCGAGCTCTACCAGGGCCGCTCCTACAAGATCTATCGCGGCATGGGCTCGCTGGGTGCGATGCAGCAGGGCTCCTCGGATCGCTACTTCCAGGATCCGAATGCCTCGGCCGACAAGTTCGTGCCCGAAGGCATCGAGGGCCGCGTGCCGTACAAGGGCTCGATCGTCGCGATCATCTACCAGCTGATGGGCGGGCTGCGTTCGTCCATGGGGTACGTTGGCGCGCACAACATCGAAGCGATGCGGACCAAGCCGCACTTCGTCCGCGTGACCGCCGCGGGCATGCGCGAGAGCCATGTGCACGACGTCTCGATCACCAAGGAAGCCCCGAACTACCGCATGGACTGACCGGGCCTCGCCCAGTCCCCGTAAGCACCCCGGCCTGCCCCGGCCGGGAAACCGGATGACCTCATGACCCAGGATCTTCACGCCCACCGCATTCTGGTGCTGGACTTCGGCTCCCAGTACACCCAGCTGATCGCCCGCCGCGTGCGCGAGGCCGGGGTCTACTCCGAGGTGCATGCCTGGGATATGCCGGCGGCGGACATCCGCGCGTTCAATCCCACCGGCATCATCCTGTCCGGCGGCCCGGAGTCGGTGAATATCGACCAGCCGCCGCGCGCCGAGGACACCGTGTTCGAGCTGGGCGTGCCGGTGCTGGGGATCTGCTACGGCATGCAGACCATGGCCGCGCAGTTGGGCGGCCGGGTCGAACCGTCCGAGCGCCGCGAATTCGGCTATGCCCAGGTGCGCGCCCGCGGCCACACCCCGCTGTTGCGTGACATCGAGGATCACACCACACCGGAGGGTTACGGCCTTCTGGACGTGTGGATGTCGCATGGCGACCACGTGACCGAGCTGCCGCAGGGCTTTCGCCTGATGGCCTCCACCGATTCCGCGCCGATCGCCGGCATGGCCGACCCGGAGCGCGGCTTCTACGGCGTGCAGTTCCACCCCGAGGTCACGCACACGACCCAGGGCCAGCGCATCATCGAACGCTTCCTGCACGAGATCTGTGGCTGCGAGGCGCTGTGGACCGCCGACAACATCATCGACGACATGGCTGCGCGGGTGCGCGAGCAGGTCGGGGACGACCACGTGGTGCTGGGCCTGTCCGGCGGGGTGGATTCCTCGGTGGTCGGGGCGCTGCTGCACAAGGCGATCGGCGACCAGCTCACCTGCGTGTTCGTGGACACCGGGCTGCTGCGCGAGGGCGAGGGTGACCAGGTGATGGCCACCTTCGCCCGCCACATGGGCGTGAACGTGATCCGCGTGGATGCCGAGGACCGCTTCATGAGCGCGCTGGCCGGCATCGCGGACCCGGAGGCCAAGCGCAAGGTCATCGGCGGGCTGTTCATCGACGTGTTCGACGAGGAGGCCGCGAAGCTGAACAACGTGCAGTGGCTGGCCCAGGGCACGATCTACCCGGACGTGATCGAGTCGGCCGACTCCAAGACCGGCAAGGCGCATGTGATCAAGTCGCACCACAACGTGGGCGGCCTGCCGGAGAACATGAAACTCGGTCTGGTCGAGCCGCTGCGCGAGCTGTTCAAGGACGAGGTGCGCAAGATCGGCGTGGAGCTGGGCCTGCCCACCGAGATGGTCTACCGCCACCCGTTCCCGGGGCCGGGTCTGGGCGTGCGCATCCTCGGCGCCGTGAAAAAGGAATACGCCGATCTGCTGCGCCGGGCCGATGCGATCTTCATCGAGGAGCTGCGCAAGGCGGATCTGTACGACAAGACCTCGCAGGCGTTTGCGGTGTTCCTGCCGGTGAAGTCGGTCGGGGTGATGGGCGACGGCCGGCGCTACGACTACGTGGTCGCGCTGCGCGCGGTGGAGACCATCGACTTCATGACCGCGCGCTGGGCGCACCTGCCATACGACTTCCTCGATCACGTCTCGCGCCGGATCATCAACGAGATCCCCGGCATCTCGCGCGTGACCTACGACATCTCCGGCAAGCCCCCCGCCACCATCGAGTGGGAATAGTCCTCCTGGACGGCGTCTCCCTGGTTGGGGCAGAAAGCCGGACGTGGCAGTATCGGGTATCCCCGAGTCGTGCGTGGTCCAATTCTGTTGAAAACGCCTCCCTGCCCCGGCGACGAAAAAGAGCGGCTGCGAGCGCTGCGGACTCGAGGGCTGCTGGATACCGCGGCTGAGGAGCGGTTCGACCGACTGACGCGTCTGGCGCGGCGGATGTTCGGGGTGTCCATCGCGCTGGTTTCGCTGGTGGACGAGGACCGGCAGTGGTTCAAGTCGCGGCAGGGTCTCGAGGTGGCGGAGACCGGGCGTGATGTCTCCTTTTGCGGGCATACGATTCTCGGGGGCGATATCTTCGAGATTCCCGATGCGCGCGCGGACGCCCGGTTTGCCGACAACCCACTGGTGACCGGGGAGCCGCAGATCCGGTTCTACGCCGGTGCGCCACTGACAACCGCCGACGGTTACCGGATCGGGACGCTTTGCCTGATCGACGGCCGGCCGCGGCAGTTGAGCGAGGACGAGCGACGCTCCCTGCGTGACCTCGCCGATGCGGTCGAGGCGGAAATCGATTCCACCGAGCAACGGGCGCTTGGCAATGCGCTGACCGATCTGCGGCAGCTTGGCGAGGTGATTACCCGTGCGCAGTCGGCGTTCATTCGCGATGCCGATCAGGACCGTGGGCAGGTCTTTGACGGACTGCTGGCGGATATCCTCGAGCTGACCCACAGCGAATACGGCTTTATCGGAGAGGTACTGCACACGCCTGAAGGTTCGCCTTACCTCAAGACCAGTGCCATCACCAATATCGCCTGGGATGACGCGACCCGCGCCATCTACGCGGCCAACGCACCCCAGGGGTCGGAGTTTCACAACCTGGAGACCCTGTTCGGCGCGGCCCTGACCGGCGCGGGGCCGGTGATTGCCAATGACCCCGCCGGAGACCCGCGCAGCGGGGGCTTGCCCGAAGGACATCCGCCGCTCAAGGCCTTTCTGGGGATACCCATCGAGCACGGGGGCGAGCGGATCGCCGTGCTGGGGATCGCCAACCGTCCGGGTGGCTACGACCCGGAACTGGTGGAGTTTCTCCAGCCGCTGCTCGCCACGCTGGGGCAGTTGGTGGATGCGGCTCGCACTCGTCGTCGTTACCGGGCGGGCGAGTTGGAGCGGGTGCGGCTGTCCCGGGTGGCGAGCGAGACGACCAATGGCGTGATCATTACCAACGCCGATGGCCGGGTTGAGTGGATCAACGACGGCTTTACCCGCTTGAGTGGCTATACCCTGGACGCAATGCTTGGCCGCAAGCCGGGTGAACTGTTGCAGGGTGTCGGGACCGATCCGGAGGCGGTAGCCCGGATCGGTGGGGCGCTGGCGCGCGGCGAACCATTCGTTGAAGATCTGTTGAACTATCACATCGACGGCCATCCGTACTGGGTGCGGATCGACTGCACTCCATTGCGCGACGAGCAGGGGATGTTGCAGGGGTTCATCGCGATCGAGTCCGATGTGACCCGGGAACGCGAGGATGCCGAACGGATCCGCGAGAGCGAGCAACAGTTCCGCTCGCTGGTCGACAATATCCCCGGAATCACCTATCGCTGCCTGCCGGATTCGGACTGGACCATGCTCTACATGAGCGACCAGGTGGATCCGCTGTCGGGCTATCCTGCCAGCGACTTCATCGACAATGCCGTGCGCAGTTACGCCAGCGTGATCCACGCGGATGACCGGGCACGACTCGAGGATGCGGTGGAGCAGGCCTTGAGCGCCGGCAACGACTGGTCCGTTGAATACCGTATTCGGCATTGTGACGGCAGTATCCGCTGGGCCCAGGAACGGGGCTCCGCCATTCGTGATCCGGATGGTCGAGTACGCTACCTCGACGGCTTCATCCTCGATGTGACTCGGGAACGGGACCATCGTGAACAGCATCAACGCCAGCTGGACGCGTTCGCGGCGCTCAACGAGATTGCATCCCTGGTGGCCCTGGACCTCGATGACCAGCTCGAGCGCGCGCTACAAACGGGGGCCGACTTTCTGGGGCTGGAACTGGGCATCGTCAGCCGGATCCGCGGCGACGACTATACGGTGCGGGCGTTCGTCGCGCCGGCTGGTGCCCCCCTTGAGCGTGGTCAGCGCTTTGCGCTCGGGCGTACCTACTGTGCGCTGACCCTTGCACACAACGACCTGTTGACGATCGAGCACATGGGCGCGTCCGAGCACCAGGGCCACCCGTGTTACGCGGACTTCGGCCTGGAAGCCTACATCGGTGTCGTGCTGGAGGTTGAGGGACAGCGCTTTGGCACCCTGAACTTTTCGTCGGCGCACCCCAGACCGGCCGCGTTCAGCGAGGGTGAACGCATGTTCGTGCGTCTGTTGGGGCGCTGGGTGGCCGCGAGCCTGGAGCGGGAACAGTCGCACGAGCAGTTGAAGAAGCTGACCTCACTGGTCCCGGGTATGGTGTATCAGTATCGGCAGTGGCCGGACGGCCGCGTGGCCTTCCCGTACAGCAGCCCCGGCATCCGGGATATCTACGGCATCAGCGCAGAGGCGGCACGCGAGGATGCCAGCGCGGTGTTCCGCCGTCTGCACCCGAAGGACCGGGATCGGGTGGCGCAGTCCATCGAACGGTCGCGGCGGGAACTGAGCAACTGGCATTGCGAGTATCGCACCCTGCGGGATGATGGTCGCGTGGGGTGGGTGCAGGGTCACGCCTCGCCCGAGCCCCTCGACGACGGCAGTACGCTGTGGCACGGATATATTCGGGATATCACGGATGAAAAGGAGGCCGAGCTGGCCGTCGCGGACAGCGAGGCCCGCCTGCGGGGGCTGTTCGAGCTCTCACCGGTGGGGATCGCGCTGAACGATTACGCGACCGGGGCGTTTGTGGATCTCAACGCGGCCCTGTTGCGCCCGACCGGTTATACCCGCGAGGAGTTCGTTGCACTCAGCTACTGGGATGTCACGCCCCGGGAGTACGCAGCGCAGGAAGCGCAGCAACTGGAGAGCATGGAACAGACGGGCCGTTACGGCCCCTACGAGAAGGAATACATCCGCAAGGATGGCACCCGGTATCCCGTACTGCTCAACGGCATGGTCGTGCACGACAAGTCCGGTCGCAAACTGATCTGGTCCATTATCGAGGATATCTCCGAGCGCAAGCGCATCGAGCGCATGAAAAACGAGTTCATCTCCACCGTCAGCCACGAGCTGCGCACGCCGCTCACGTCCATCTCCGGGGCCCTGGGCCTGCTGACGGGCGGGGCGGCAGGGGCGTTGCCGGAGCGGGTGCAGGAGATGCTGGAGATTGCCCACAAGAACAGCAAGCGCCTGGGGCTGCTGATCAACGACCTGCTGGACATGGAAAAGCTGGTGGCCGGCAAGATGCGCTTCGAGATGCAAGAGCAGCCGCTGTTCCCGTTGCTGGAGCAGGCGGTGCGCAGCAACCAGAGCTACGCCGACCCGTACGGGGTGCACCTGATGCTGGATGCGGAGGACGACGGGGTCCGGGTCGAGGTGGATGCCGACCGCCTGCAGCAGGTGCTGGCCAATCTGCTCTCCAACGCAGCCAAGTTCTCGCCGGAGGGTGGCGAGGTGCGGGTGGCGGTGGAGCGTGACGGCGCCCGGGTGCGCGTCTCGGTGATCGATCACGGACCCGGGATCCCGGAGGCGTTCCGCGAACGCATCTTCCAGAAGTTTTCCCAGGCCGATGCCTCCGACACCCGCCAGAAGGGCGGTAGCGGCCTGGGGCTGGCGATCACCCGGGAACTGGTGGAGCGCATGGGCGGCGAGGTCGGGTTCGACTCCGTGCCGGACGCGGGGGCGACTTTCTGGTTCAAACTGCCACTGACCGGGCAGGGCCGGGGCAAGCATGGGGGTGCCCAGTGAATATGGAGAGCGTAAGGCTCGGCCTGATGCCGCCACTGACCGGCCTGGTCAGCATATACGGAACGGAGATCCTCCGCGCCGCAGAGATCGCCTGTGCCGAGATCAACGAACAGGGCGGTGTGCTGGGCCGGCCACTGGAGCTTGTGGTCGAGGATGACGGCAGTTTGCCGGAGAGCGCGGTCGCCGCAGCGGAAAAACTGGTCAAGCAGCATGGCTGCGCCGCCATCATTGGCAACCTGCTGTCCAACTCCCGTATCGCCGTTGCCTATCGCGTGGCCGAACCGAACCGGGTTCCGCAGCTCAATTTTTCCTTCCACGAAGGCAGTATCGATAGCCGCTATTTCTTCCACTTCGCCGCCCTGCCCAATCAGCAGATCGACCGCATGATCCCCTACATGCGGGAGCAGTACGGCCCGCGGTTTTTCTTTGCCGGCAACAACTACGAATGGCCCCGCGGCTCCATTGCAGCCGCCAGGGACGCGTTGGCGAAGTGCGGCGGTGAATCACTGGGTGAGGAATACCGCGACATCGGCGTGGCCGTAGAGGAGATCGATCGCCTGCTCGACGTTGTTGCGGCGGCTGCTCCGGACGTCTTTGTGCCGTACTTTGCCGGCGCCGACCAGATCAACCTGCTTACGCGCTTTTCCGAGCGTGGACTCAAGTCGGGTATTGCAGTGGTTATGGGGCACTACGACGAGATGATGGCGAGCAAGCTGCCGCCACAGGTGCGTGAGGGCCTGTACTCCAGCAACACCTATTTCATGAGCGTGGACAGCGATGCCAATCGTAATTTCATGGAGCGGCTGGCACAGATGCCAGGTGTCAATGGCATCTGGCCGCACGGCAATGGCACCCTCACCAACTTCAGCGAAGGCGCTTATGTCTGTGTGAAGGCGTTTGCCGCCGCAGCCAATGCCGCCGGCAGTATCGATTCCGAGGCGCTGGTCGACGCACTCAAGACCGTCCGCGTGACGGCGCCACAGGGCAGCGTGGTGATGGACCCGGAGACCCAGCATGCCGCGGTCAACTGCTATCTGACGCGATGCAACCGCGAGGGTGTCTTCGACATCATCCAGGCATTCGAACTACAGCCCCCGGTGATTCCCGAGCGCTACCGTCACCAGAAAATCAGCAGTCACGCCACCCTGGAGGACGACATTCGTCTGCAGGCGCGGATGCTCGAGCAGATGTACGGCGGGGTGTTGCTGATCGATTCGGGCAGCCAGACCGTCATCTATGCCAATGCCGGCGCCGAGAAGATGTTTGGATACGAGCGTGGCGGACTGGTCAACACGCCGTGGCAGCAGCTCGGCCCGCCTGATCGCGAATCTGGCGCCAGTCGGCTGCAGGATGTCGCCGCCAGCATTCTGCAACATGGCGCCTGGGAAGGGGAGCTGCGACAGCGGCACCAGAATGGCACCGAACTCTACTGTATGGCTTCATTCAGTACCTTCACCCACCCGGTGCAGGGTGAGGTCTGGCTTGCCGTCTACACCGACATAACCGACCGCAAGCAGGCTGAACGCAAATTGCGCGAGAGCGAGCAGCGCTTCCGGGATGCCACCCAGCAGTTGACGCTGGCGACCGAGGCGGCGCATCTGGGTGTATGGGATTTGAACCTGACCAGTGGGCGGCTTGACTGGGATTCCGGGATGTTCCGTCTTTACGGCGTGTTACCCCGCGATTTTGGTCACCATGCCGATGACTGGAGGCGCGCCTTGCTGCCCGAAGACGTGGAGCACGCAGAAGCTAGCCTCGAAACGATCCTTGAACGCCCCGGGACACCCCGCGAGTTCACGTTCCGAATTCTCCGGGGCGATGGGGCGACACGTCATATTCGCGCCATGGCACAGGCGATAACCGACGCAGCCGGTATTGTCGTGCGGGCGATTGGCGTGAACGAAGACGTTACCGAGCGTATGGAGGCGGAGCGAGCCCTGGCGGAGCAGGCGCTTCGCACGCAGACGATCATCGATAACATCGTGGACGGGATCATCACGATCGATCGCGATGGGTTGATCCAGTCGTTCAATCCGGGTGCAAGTCGCATCTTCGGGTATACGCCCCGTGAGGTTGCCGGTCGCAATGTAAGCGTGTTGATGACCGGGCCTGATCGTGAGAGCCATGACTTTTACCTGCGTCATTATCAGGCCACGGGGAACCGGCGGGTGATTGGCACCAGCAGGGAACTGCAGGGGCGCCGCAAGGATGGAACCGTGTTCCCGATGGAAGTTTCTGTATCGGAGGTCAGGCAACACGGCGAGCCTCTCTATGTGGGGGTTGTGCGCGATATCACCGAACGCAAGCGGGTGGAGCGCATGAAGAACGAGTTCGTCTCCACGGTGAGCCACGAACTGCGTACGCCACTGACGTCGATCTCGGGGGCCCTTGGGATGGTGGCCAGCGGCGCGCTTGGTGCATTGCCGGAGAAGGTCGGCGAAATGGTCACGATTGCCCAGCGCAACAGCCAGCGGCTGACGCTATTGATCAACGATCTGCTCGATATGGAGAAAATCGCGGCGGGCAAGCTGCACTTCGATATGCGTGCGGAGCCGCTCGAGCCGCTACTCGAACAGGCGCTCGAGAGCTATCGGGGTTATGCCGAACAGCACCAGGTCCAGCTGGTGCTCGAGAGTGGCGCGCCCGGGGTTACGGTTCGGGTCGATGACCAGCGCCTGTTGCAGGTGCTCGCCAATCTTCTGTCGAACGCAGTGAAGTTCTCGCCCCCGGGGGGCAGCGTGCGGGTTTCGGTGCAGGCGTTGAATGAACCGACTGAAGGCGTCCGGGTCAGTGTGGCGGATGACGGGCCAGGTGTACCGGACAACTTCCGCGAGCAGATTTTCGGGAAATTCGCACAGGCGGATGGCTCCGACAGCCGAACGAAGGGCGGGACCGGGCTCGGCCTCGCGATTAGCCGGGAACTGGTAGAACATATGGGCGGGCGTATAGGCTTCGACTCCGTGGAGGGTGTGGGAGCGACATTCTGGTTCGAGTTGCCGCTTGCCCGCGACACGGATGGTTATCCATCCAGTTCAGAATGAGGGTGCGGCTACGGCCGGCACGCCACGGACCTGTAGCGGTCCACCCCAGGGGATTCGAAAATGTCCGAGTTGCAGCGCATTCTCTATGTCGAAGACGAGCCGGATATTCAGGCAATTGCCGCGCTGGCCCTGGAGACGGTGGGTGGTTATGCCGTGAAGACCTGCGCCTCGGGTGAGGAGGCGGTACGCGATGCCGAGGCCTTTGCGCCGGACCTGATCCTGCTGGATGTGATGATGCCGGGGATGGATGGCCCAACGACCCTGGAGGCCTTGCGTGGCATTCCGGCACTGGCCGAGGTGCCGGTGGCGTTCATGACCGCCAAGGTGCAGCCCTCCGAGATCGCACACTACAAGTCGCTGGGGGCGCGTGACGTGATCGCCAAACCGTTCGACCCCATGACGCTTTCCGACGAGGTACGGCGGATCTGGCAGGGGGTTGCATGACAAGTGCTGGTGCCGAGCAGGCCTTGAAGGACCGTCTGGCACAACTGCGTGCTCGGTATCTGCAACAACTGCCGGATGATCTGGCTGCACTGAGTGCTTTGCAGGGCCGGTTGGCCGGGAAGGAGCAGGACCGCGCGGTGCTGGACGAACTGCAACAGCGTCTGCACAAGCTGGCCGGCAGCGGGGGCAGTTTCGGCTGTGCGGAGTTGAGTGCCGCCGCGCGTGTGCTGGAGCAGCGGATCGGCAGCTGGCTTGGAGCGAAGGCGCTGGCACTGGATGCTGCGAGTCGTCAGTGGCTGGCGGACGAGATCGCAGGACTCTACTGCACCGTACCCGCCCAATCGATGGAGCCCTCGGAACAATCGGATGCGGGTGTGCTCCCGGAGGCTCCACGCACTGCGGACAGTGTCCAGAAAGTATGGCTGGTCGAAGACGATGCGGAACTGGCCGGCCAGCTCGGGCCGCAGCTCCAGTCCTTCAACTATGAGGTTCGGGTATTCGACGGCATTGATGCGCTCAAACGTGCGGTGGAGGGTGAGCAGCCGGATCTGCTGCTGATCGACGTGATGCTGGACGAAGGCCGTGAAAATGCAACCGCAAGGCTGGTGGACTGCCCCGAGTTGAAAGCGCTGGGGTGCCCGTTGATCTTTCTCTCCGACAAGGATGACTTTCCGTCGCGTGTGCGCGCGGTGCAGCTGGGCGCGCAGGGGTATTTCCTGAAACCGCTGGATGTACCCCGGCTCGTGAGCCGCATCTCGCAGATCTTCGATGAGCGCCATGCACCTGCGCAGCGAGTGCTGATCGTGGACGACGACGCCGACCTCGCCGAGCATATGCGGCTGGTACTGACCGCGGCCGGGATGGAAGCCCGTGTACTGGACGCGCCGCGCAACATCATGGATACGATCGCCGCGTTCCGGCCGGAATTGGTTCTGATGGATCTGTACATGCCCGAATACGCGGGCACAGACCTGGCGGGGGTGATCCGCCAGCACGAGGCCTGTACCCATCTGCCGATTGTGTATCTGTCCGCGGAAACCGATATCGAGCGCCAGATCGAGGCCATGGGTCGGGGCGCGGACGACTTTCTGACCAAGCCGATTTCCGACGTGCAACTGGTGGCAGCCGCCCGTTCGCGGATCGCGCGCGCACGCCAGCTGGAGGAGCGGATCAGCAAGGACAGTCTGACCGGACTGCTCAAGCACGCCAGCATCAAGGAGGCCGCCAGTCGGGAGGTGTTGCGCGCCCGCCGGATCGGGCAACCCGTTACGCTTGCGATGCTCGACATCGACCACTTCAAGAGGGTCAACGATTTTTACGGGCATGCCGTGGGAGATGTGGTGATTATGTCGACCGCGACCCTGCTGCGGCAGCGCCTGCGCCAGTCCGACATCATCGGCCGCTATGGCGGGGAGGAGTTTGTCGCGGTGCTGCCGGAATGCGACGCGGAGAATGCCCGGCGGGTGCTCGAGGATATCCGCCGCAACTTCGCTGCTCTGAATTTCAACCATCGGGACGAGCGCTTCGGTTGCACGATCTCGATCGGCATGGTGTGTTCGGCTGACTATCCCGAGGAGGATGGTACCAATCTACTGGTCGCCGCCGACGAGGCGCTCTACCGGGCCAAGCGGGGTGGGCGCGATCAAATCCAGCAGGCGTTCCCGGCGCCCGCGTCTTAAGGAAACTCTGATCAATGTGCACACTCGAGCGCGAGCGTGTACATGAATCAGTGTTTCCCTGGCGGTTGCTCGCGCAATATCCGGACCTCCTCGTGGCGATCGTCACGCAGGATCCGCTCCAGGGTGTCGCGTACGGCCTCGGGCTCGCCCTCCAGACACTGGAAGAAGTCGCCATCCCCGTAATAGAGCGCGCCGACAACCCCGCTGCGCGGTTCGTTCTGGCGTGACTGCATCAGGATGCGGCGGACTTCGGGCTCGATGTCCTGGCTGGAGGCGTTCTCGCGGAAGGTGATGCGCGAGGCGTAGAGCAGCTGGAGAATGGCGGGCATGCGGGCGCCCGTTCCGGGACGATAAGAAAGAAGATCGCCCCAGCCCCGCGGGGTTCATTCAATCATCTGGTTGACGTGTTCCAGGCCGATCGCGTCGTCTTCCCAGTTCAGGCGGGTGGTGTCGGACTTGGCCGCCAGACGGCGGATGGAGGCGACCGAGCTGCGGTCGATGTGGGCCAGGCGATGCTGCGTGGCGTTGTGGCTCTCGATGTTCGCGGCCTGCAGGATGTCGCAGTAGTTCACCGGCGCGCCTCTCTCCGGCTGGCGGTCGAGGTTTTCGTGTTCGCTGACGGCCCGGATGATCTCGGGCTCGAAGTTCCAGCTCTTCAGCATCGCGCGGCCGATCGCGACATGCGCAGCATCCGCCGCCGCTTGCAGGGCACGCGGGTCCTCGTAGATCTCGGGTGTCTTCTCCGCGCGGCGCAGGATCGGGATCATGCCGATGTCGTGGACCAGGCCCGCAAGCAGCGCGGTATCCGGGTCCAGATGGGGGTGGCGGCGGGCCAGCAGGTAGCTGATGATGGCCACCTCCAGACTGTGGTTCCACAGAGCCTCCATGCGCTCGCGGATGGTCTCGTTGCCGCTCTGAAAGACCGTCTTCATCGACAGGGCCATGATGGTCTGGCGTGTGCGTTCCATGCCCAGGCGCGTCACCGCCGAACGAATGGTCGAGCAGTGCGACAGCCCGCGATAGGCCGGGCTGTTCGCATGCCGGATCAGCCGTGCGGCAAGTGCGGTGTCACGCGAGACCAGTTTGACCAGGTCGATAATGGAGCTGGACGCGTCCTGTGTAATGAACAGTGCCTGCACCGACACGTCGGGCAGGGTCGGGATCTCGATGTGTTGGCGTTCGAGGTCCTGACGCAGTCGGTCCAGAAACTGTTCAACTTCCGTTCGAGTGGCCAAGGGCGTTCCCTGTCCGGGGCGGCGTAGAGGCGCTGATTATGCCATACGTCGCTGGCCCGTCCGCGCCATGCTGGTTGACGGGCCGGCCGGCCCTGCCGAAGATGAAGCGAGTCGACAGGAGGTCATCCATGCGCCGTTTCGTGCTCGATACCAGCGTCTTCACCAACCCGCATGTGGCCGGACAGTTTGGCGAGGACCCGGAGGATATCCTGCGGACCTTTCTCACCCTGGCTCGGCACTGTCCCGCCGAGTTCTACATGCCGCTTTCGGTCTATGACGAGTTTCGCGGCATGCGCGACCTCCAGACCCTGGCCGCGGACTTCGAGACGGTGGTGTGGGTGCGCTCGCCGCGGCGCTTCGCCCTGACCCTGCCAAGCGACATCCTCTACGAGTTCATCGACGAGGTGCGCACCCGCATTGACCGTGGCCTGCGCATCGCCGAGGAGCATACCCGCCAGGCGGGGGCGGCCGATTCGCTGCGCCCGGAATTGATCACGCAGCTGCGTGAGCGTTTTCGTGAGGCGATGCGCAAGGGCCTGGTGGACTCGCGCGAGGACGTCGATGCCGTGCTGCTGGCGATGGAGCTGGATGCCGAGCTGGCCAGCGCCGACGAGGGCATGCGCAAGCTGGGCAATCGCATGGGCATCAAGCTGGTCACCGCCGACTACCTGCGCCAGGTGATGGAGAATCTCTCCGAGTCGGGGATCCCCGGTCAGGGCAGCGCCTGAGGCCGCAAGTCGGGGCCTTTCCCGTGTTCGCCTGCAAGCAGGCTCCTACAGGTCCTGCTTTGCAGGAGCCTGCTTGCAGGCGAAGGGCTCAGTCGTATTGCCGGTCACCCGCCAGGGCCGAGGCCAGGGTGCCGGTGATGCGATCGAACAGGCGCTCGAACTCCAGCAGCCAGTAGCCGCTCTCTTCCTGCCGCGGGGTGTTCGGCAGGAAGCGCACGTGGCGCCCGCCGGTTGCCTGCATGTGGTCGATAAAGCGCTGTGCCCCCGCGCGCTCGCGGAAGCGGCAGCGGTAGGTATGGCCGACGCGCCCCTCGCGCCGGCTCTTGTCCACCGCGGTCGCCAGCCCGGACAGCAGGGCTTCGCCCAGTTCCCGTTCCACGGCGGCACGTTCGCTGGGCGGGTGCTCCGCGAGGAACACCGCCAGGCGGGTCAGGCGGTTGGTGAAGTATTCCGGCGGCAGGTCCAGCAGCTGCTCGGAGCACACGCGGATGTCGTTGATGCAGGAGCCCCCGGCCACGTACTTGGCGCGGTGCTGGCCGTCCGCGGTCTTCAGTACCAGCCCCTCGGCCCCTTCCGCATCCAGTTGCCGGATCAGCTGCCCGAGGGCTGCGCTGTCCGCGGGCGTGAAGCGTCCGTGCAGGGGTGCCGGGGGTAGCTGGTGGCGCTGCATCAGGGCGAATTTCTCGTCCTGTGGCACGAATCCGGGGCGGCCAAGCCGCATCAGGTCAAACACGAACAGGCCGACATCCTGTGCGACGCGCGGCGTAGAACCTTCCAGATAGGGGGTATCCGGTCCGGCGATCTCCGCGCACAGCACCAGGTCGGACTCGGCGTCGAACACCCCGAGGTCCACGAAATCGGGCACCCGGTCGGTGCTGAAGGCGCACACAAAGCCGCCCCGACTGAAGGCGCAGACTCGGCCATCCCGGCGCAGGATGCGCACGTTGAAGCCGTCGATCTTCTCCTCTGCCCAGAACGGCTGCTCGAACTGCCGTGGCAGGCCGGCCTCCAGTGACTGGATGCGCCCGATCGACGGGTAGCCCGGCACCACTGCGCCATCCGGCAATACGACCGAACCGCGCGGGTAGTGGTTGACCGGCTCCAGCAGCCGGGCGTATTCGAGCCCGTCGAAGGTCAGGGCCTCGGCCCGGTGCGCGGTGATGGCGTCCTGCAGGGTCTCGTGGTCGATCATGCACTCTCCGCTTCCAGTGTCTTGCGCAGCCCGCGGATCCGGGCCTTCAGGGCCTCGGTGTGATGGCGGGCCTTGGCGGCCTGGCTCACCAGACGCCGTGCCATACTGATGATCCGGAGCTGGCGTTCCATCTCGGCCATGCTCATTGAACCGAAGGTACCTTCGCGCAGCAGGGCTGCCTTCAGTTCGGCGTAGGCGGTCTCCACCGTCTCCACGGCCTCGGTGGCGGCCAGTTGATGGCCATTGTGGGTGCCATCGTCTGCTTCCAGGTTGCACAGGTCCAGCGCGCGGACCGCCTGCTCCTGCCAGGCGCGGCGCTGTTCGGTCACGATCGGCCGCTCCTCGCCGCTGGACTGCCGGCGCAGCTCGGCGATGTCGTCGGCCAGGATGGCGATCTCGCGATGATAGCGGGCGATGCGCACGGCCTCGGCGATGCCATGGCCGACCTGTTCCGGCATCGGGTGGTGGGCCGTGTACGCCGCGAATTCTGCGATGGCGCGCGTCAGTTGTTCCGTGGCCAGGCGCCTGCGGTCCAGGGTGCCGGCGGCCGGTGGTGCGGTCTGCAGCGCCGCGCGGGCCATCGAATAGCCGATGTCGGCCAGGCGCTCGGTTTCCTGAATCAGTGACTGCAGGGCGAGATCCGGGACCCCGGAGCTGCTGCGGTCCAGGTACCGCGGCCGGGCGATGTCTTCCTCGATGGTGCGAAAGCGAGTCTGCAGCCAGCGGATCATCGGCGGGGCGACCGGCACCATCAGGGCCACCCCGAGCAGGTTGAATGCCGTGTGGAACAGCGCCAGCAGCACCGCCGGGGCCGGGGCCTCGCCAGTGCTGCCCCAGATCCAGGCGATCGCGGCCAGGAACCAGGGCAGGATCAGCAGGGCGACGATCGCGGTCAGGCCGTTGAAGATTACATGGGCGGCCGCGACGCGCTTGGCGTTCGGGGTCGCGCCGATCACCACCAGCAGCGCCTTGATGGTGGTGCCGAGGTTGGCGCCGATCACGGCCGCGGCGGCCGCTTCCAGCGGGACCGCGCCGCTCATCGTGGCGGTCAGGGCCATGGCCATGGAGGCCGAAGAGCTCTGCATCAGTACGGTCAGCAACGCGCCGATCCCGACCATGATGACCAGCCCGAGGAAGCCGGGGCGGGCCAGGGCGCCCAGGTCGAAGGTCGCGCTGAGCCCCTCGAAGGCCTCGCGCAGCACGTCGATCCCGAAGAACAGCAGGCCGAAGCCGGCCAGGGCCAGGCCCAGATAGCGCGGCCGCGCGGCCTTCATGAACAGGTAGAGCAGGGCGCCGATGCCGATCGCCGGCAGGGCGAAGGCCTCGATACGGATATTGAAGCCGATCAGCGCGACCAGCCAGCCGGTCATGGTGGTGCCGACGTTGGAGCCGAAGATTACCCAGACCGACTGGCCCAGCGTCAGCAGGCCGGCGTTGGCGAAGCCGATGGTGGCGACCGTGACCGCGCTGGAGGACTGCACCAGCGCGGTCACGCCCATGCCCGAGGCGAGGGCGCGCGGCCGGGTGCGGGTCCACTGCCCCAGGATATGTTGCAGGGCCTTGCCGCCAGCGGTCTTCAGGCCGTCGGTCAGCAGCGTCATCCCGAGCAGGAACAGCCCGAGACCGCCGAGGAAGCCGGCGATCAGGGCATAGGTGCTGACGGCTTCGGCCTCCGGCATCGCGGCTGTGGGGGTTCGGCGTTACAGGGTGATGGTCTCACCGAAGGCCGGCACATGCGCCTCGGCCCCCAGCTCGTCGCGCAGCCCGGCGGCCAGGGCCTCGCGCGCCTCCGGCTCGCCGTGGACCAGATGGAACACCGGCTGGTCCTGAAATCCGCGTGCCCAGTCGAGCAGCTGGCTGCGCCCGGCATGGGCGGAAAAGCCGCCCAGGGTGTGGAGCCTGGCATTCACCGCGACCTCGTCGCCCAGCAGTTTGACCCGTTCGGCGCCGTCGACCAGGCGCCGCCCCAGGGTGCCGGCGGCCTGGAAGCCGACGATCACCAGATGGGCCTCGCGCCGCCACAGGTTGTACTTCATGTGGTGGCGGATGCGCCCGCCATTGCACATGCCGGAGCCGGCGATGATGATCGCGCCGCCGGTGATGCGGTTGATCGCCATGGACTCTTCCACCGAGCGGCAGACCTGCAGCCCGGGCAGGTACGCAGCCGGGTCCCCGTTCGCGGCCTGGTGCAGCCGGTCCATGTCCTCCGGGTCCAGCGTGCGGCGCAGGCGGGCGTACAGCTCGGTGACCTTGATCGCCATCGGGCTGTCGAGGAAGACCTTTTGCTGGGGCAGGCGCCCGGCGTGGTGCAGCATGCTCAGGTGGTAGAGGATCTCCTGGGTGCGACCGACCGCAAAGGCCGGGATCAGCACGTTGCCGCCGCTCTCGTCGGCCTCGGCCAGCACCTGCGCGAACTCCTCGACCGTTTCTTCCATCGGGCGGTGGTCGCGGTCGCCGTAGGTGCTTTCCAGCAGCACGTGGTCGGCGTGTTCCGGGCGCGCGGGCTCGTGCATCAGCACGGCGTCGTCATTGCCGAGATCGCCCGAGAACACCAGGTGACGGTCGCGCCCGCCGGAGGGCACGATCAGATCCACGATCGCGGAACCGAGGATGTGCCCGGCATCGCGGAAGGTCAGGCCGATTCCGCCCGCGATCTTGCGCGCCTGGCCGTAGGGCACGGCCTCGCACAGCCCGAGGGTGGTGGCGACATCATCGATGTCGTAGACCGGCTCCACCAGCGGCTTGTCCGCACGCCGGCGCCACTTGTTCTCCCACTCGATGTCCTTGCTCATCACGAACGCGGCATCCTCGAGCATGATCTCGAGCAGCTCCTCGGTGCCCGGCGTGCAGTAGATCGGACCGCGGTACCCGTCGCGCACCAGCTTGGGCAGGAGCCCCGAGTGGTCGAGGTGGCCGTGCGACAGCACCACCGCGTCGAGGCTTTCCGCCAGTTCGGCGAGCGGTGCGCGGTTCGCCGCGTCCGCATCGCTGTTGCCCTGGTGCATGCCGCATTCCAGCAAAATGCGGGCGTCGTCGGTCTCGAGGAGATAACGCGATCCGGTGACCTCGCCGGTCGCCCCCTGAAAGGTCAGTTGTGCCATACGCTGAAGTGTATGCCTGACGCAGGTGTAATGGGCAAGCGAAAACCGGATTGATGGATATGCCGAACAGAGTTCGCCCGGGCTGTCTGGCCCGGGGTTTCCGGGACCGGGGCGGGTTGACCCGCCTGCCACCGCGAGCCAGCCTGTCATCAGGTAATGGAGGAGGATGCGGGCCATGCGATTGAGCAGTCCGGCGTTTGCCGATGGAGAACGGATGCCGATCGAGGTCTCGGCGCGGGACGCCAACGAGCTTCCGCCGCTGGAGATCCGCGAGGTGCCGGCGGGCGCGCGCAGCCTTGCGCTGATCCTGGAGGACCTGGACTCGCCGCTGGGGGCGGTTACACACTGGCTGGTCTGGAACCTGCCACCGGATACGCATTGTGTGGATGCCCTGCACCTGCCCCGCGAGGGGCGTGTGGGGATGGATGCCTTTGGCAAGGTTGGCTATCTCGGCCCGGTGCCGCCGGAGGGGTGTCATCACTACCGCTTCCGCCTGCTGGCGCTGGATGCCGACCTGGAGCTGGAGGCGGGGGCGACCCGCAGCCAGTTCGATGCCTCGGCCGAGGGGCACGTACTGGACCAGGCGGATCTCACCGGGGCGCTGTGCTCCGCCGACGAGGGCACGGATCCCGATGCGCCGGGCTGATCCGGCCCGCGGGGAGGCCGCGGCATGAGCCACTATCGCCCGGAGGCCTTCTTCGCCACGGTGAACCCGACGGTGTTCACCGCCTCCGCGATCATGGTGGTGGTGTTCGTCGCCTTCGGGGTGATCTTCCCCGCCACGGCCAGCGAGGTGTTCGCCAGCATCCACGGCTTCATCACCGAGTATCTCGGCTGGGGCTACCTGCTGGTGGTGACCTTTTTCCTCGGCTTCCTGATCTGGCTGGGTTTCAGCCGCTATGGCGTGATCCGGCTGGGGCAGCCGGACGACCGGCCGGAGTTCGGCTTTGCCGCCTGGTTCGCGATGCTGTTCTCCGCCGGTATGGGGATTGGCCTCGTGTTCTGGAGTGTGGCCGAGCCGATCCTGCACTACCAGCACCCGCCGACCGGCGATGGCGAGACCGACGCGGCCGCACGCCAGGCGATGGTCTACACCTTCTTCCACTGGGGGCTGCACGCCTGGGCGGTGTACGTGGTGCTGGGGCTGTCCGTGGCCTATTTCAGCTTCCGTCACCGCCTTCCGCTGACCATCCGCTCGATCTTCTACCCGCTGCTGGGGGATCGCATCTACGGCCCGATCGGGCATGTGATCGACATCCTCGCGGTGTTCGGCACCCTGTTCGGGCTGGCCACCTCGCTGGGTTTCGGGGCGATGCAGCTGAACACCGGGCTCAACGTCCTGGTCGATATGCCGGTTTCGCACTGGTGGCAGGTGGGCATCATCACCGCGATCACCGCGGTGGCGGTGCTGTCGGTGATCTCCGGGCTCGATCGCGGGCTGAAGTGGGTCAGCGTGTTCAACCTGGTGCTGGCGGTCAGCTTCATGCTGTTCGTGCTGATCGCCGGGCCCACATTGTTCATCCTGCGCTTCTTCCTCGACTCCACCGGCGGCTATCTGCAGCAGATCATCCAGCTCAGCCTGCACACCGACGCCATCGGCGGCTCGCAGTGGCAGAAGGATTGGACCATGTTCTACTGGGCGTGGTGGATCGCCTGGTCGCCGTTCGTCGGCATCTTCATCGCGCGCATCTCGCGCGGGCGCACCATCCGCGAGTTCATCGTCGGCGTGCTCGCGCTGCCCAGCCTGTTCGTGTTCGCCTGGATGGCGATCTTCGGCGGCACCGCGTTGCACATGGAGCTATTCGACGACGGCGCGGGCATCGCTGCGGCGGTCGCCGAGGATACCACCGTGGCCCTGTACGCAACCCTTGCCCAGCTGCCCTGGACCACGATCGCCTCCGGCGTGGCGACCCTGCTGATCGCGACCTACTTCATCACCTCGTCGGCCTCCGGCACCTACGTGGTGGATGCACTGATCTCGCGCGGCTCGAAGCACTCGCCGAAGCGCCAGCGGGTGATCTGGGGGATTACCGAGGGGGCGGTGGCCGCGACGCTGCTGATCGTCGGCGGCGAGCGCGCGCTGGACAGCCTGCAGACCGGATCGCTGACCGCCGGGCTGCCGGTCGCGATCATCCTGGTCTTCTGCTGCTTCAGCCTGCTGCGCGCGTTGAGCCGTGAGTATCGCGTCGAGGGCGTAGACCCGCCCTGGCGTTGAGCTGCGTTCAGTGTTTCCCTTGGGAATCGCTCCCGGAGGGTGTTCATGCGGGATCCATTCGCCGATCCGAATAACAGTGAAGCGCGACCGACGCAGGGGGTGGCGGTGGATGTTGGCTTCACGCTGGACTGGGCGAGTGCCGAGGCCCGTCACCGGGAATGTCTGTTCCTGCCGTGGCTGGAGCCGGAACGGGACCGCTGGCCGGGCAGTCTCGGTGCCGGCCTGCGCGGGCTGGGCGCGGGGGCGGCGCACGAGGCTTCCCGCGAGACCGCTGCGGCCCTGGTTCCGCATGAGGAGACCGACCGTGTGCTGGAACTCCCGGCGTCGGCGTTTAACCGGGGCCTGCGCCGGCACCGCCGGTTGGAGCCCCGTGCGGGGTGTTTCTACCCGCGTGCGTTCCTTGCCGGTCATGCGGGGATCGAGGCCGGGGATCGCGAGTTGTTCCGGGTCGAGGCCCGGAAGCCGTGATGGGCCCGGGCATGAACGCCGAGGAGCTGGCGGACAACCCTCGGCTGACGTCATCCCGGGTGCACGACCTGAACCTCCGCCCGGAACTGCCGTATGCGGCGGCGAGCTTCGACGCCGTGGTCTGTACCGCGTCGGTTGAGTACCTGACGCAGCCCGAGGCGGTGTTCCGCGCGGTACTGCGCCCGGACGAGGTGTTCATGGTCACGTTCTCCGATCGCTGCTTTCCGACCCAGGCGATCGCGGCCTGGGAGCCGCTGTACGACTTCGAGCGCATGGGGCTGGTGCTGGATGTCTTTCTGCGCGCCGGCTTCGTGGATCTGGCGACCTTCTCCCTGCGTGGGCTGCCGCGGCCCCCGGACGACCCGTATGCCGGGCGACTGGAGCATGCCGATCCGGTGTTCGCGGTCTGGGGGCGGCGGCCGTGAGCGGCACCGTCCGCATCATCGGCGTCGATTGTGCGACCCAGCCGCGCAAGACGGGACTGGCCCTGGCCCGCTGGTCTGGCGGGGGCCTGCGTTTGGAGCAGGCACGGCGCGCGCATCCAAGCGAGCCGGCGGTCGTGATTCTGGGCGACTGGATGGATACGCCGGAACCCGTTCTGCTGTGCCTGGATGCGCCGCTTGGCTGGCCCTCGGCCCTGGCAAGCGAGCTGGCCGGGCACCAAGCCGGGGCGGGCATCGCGGCGCACGCCGATGCAATGTTCCACCGTCATACGGACCGGGTGATCCGGGAGCGCCTTGGCAAACGCCCACTGGAGGTGGGGGCGAATTTCATCGCGCGCACCGCGCTGGCGGCGGTCAATCTGCTGCAGGCGCTGCGCGACCACAGCGGACAGTCGTTGCCGCTGCCCAGGGTAGCCGGGCCGATTGCCGATTCGTCCGCGATCGAGGTCTATCCGGCCGCCTTGCGCAAGGTCCGAGGCTGGGAGACTCGGGTCGACGTCCGAGCCCGGCTGCCGGGGGCCTTCGAGGCGCCCGTGCCGGATCTGGATGCTGCCACTGACGATGTGCTGGATGCCGTGCTGTGCGTGCTCGCCGGGGCCGATTTTCTGGACGGGCAGGCGGTTGCGCCGACGGCAGACGAGGCCGCGATCGCCGCGCGCGAGGGCTGGATCTGGTCCGCCGACCCGGAACCGGTTCGCAGCCCGGGCCGGGCACGCCCACGAACGCTGGTTTAACCGGTAAACTGCGCGATGATTCAAGTTGCCCGCGGCGCGGGCCTGACCAGTGGGGAGCGCATGGCCGCAAGCAAGGCCAAGACCGGGGGCAAGGGCAAGAAGGCGGCGGAGCCGGTGGCACCGTCGAGCCTGAGCGGGCAGCTGCTGCGCGGGCTGCGCGAGGGTGCGCTGCTGATCTTCGGCATGCTGGCGCTTTATCTGCTGGTCGCCCTGGTGAGTTATCACCCGGGCGATGCCGCCTGGTCCACCACCGGTGACGGTCAGGTCCTGCGTAACCTGGGTGGTACGACCGGCGCCTGGTTTGCCGACATCGTGTTTCATCTGCTGGGCTACCTGGCCTATCTGATCCCGCTGGCGGTTGCCGGCATCGGCTGGTGGCTGTTCCGGCATCGCCGCGAGGCCCGGATCGCCAGTCCGATGGAGCTGACCGTGCGCGGCCTGGCGCTGGTGGTGGCGCTGATCTCGGGTGCTGCGCTGGCTGCGCTGCACCTGCTGCCCGGCGCGATGCCGGTGCATGCGGGCGGGATTCTAGGGGACCTGTTCGCGGGCTGGGCGGTTGCCGGATTGAGCCTGGTGGGCGGCACGCTGGTGCTTTTCGCGTTGTTCCTGGCGGCAGTGACGCTGTTCACGGGGCTGTCCTGGTTCCTGCTGATGGATCGGCTTGGCCGCCTGGCGGTACGGGGCTGGGAGCGTGGCCGCACGGCACTAGACTCGGCGCGGGATCGCCGTATCGGCGTGCGCGAGCGGATCGAGCGCGAGACGCGGGTGGAAAAGGAACGCAAGCGCACCGAAAAGCGGGCCCCCTCGCGCGTGGAACCGCGTATCCAGGCACCGGCCCCCAGCCCGCGCGTTCAGAAGGAGCGCCAGGTCCCGTTGTTCACTGAAGGGTCGGGAGCGGATCCGCACCCGCCGCTGGGGCTGCTGGATGAGCCGCCGCCCCCGCCGGACGGCTTCTCCGAGGAGTCGCTGCAGGCGCTGTCGCGTCTGGTCGAGCTGAAGCTGAAGGACTTCGGCGTGGAGGTCGAGGTGGTCGCAGTGCAGCCGGGGCCGGTGATCACGCGTTTCGAGTTGCAGCCGGCGGCGGGGGTCAAGGCCTCGCGCATCTCCGGGCTCTCCACCGACCTGGCGCGTTCGCTGTCGGTGATGGCGGTCCGCATCGTCGAGGTCATTCCCGGCAAGTCCACCGTGGGGCTGGAGATCCCGAACGAGAACCGCGAGATCGTCGCGCTCTCGGAGATCCTGCGCTCGGAGCTGTTCGATACGAACAAGTCGCCGCTGACCATGGCGCTGGGCAAGGATATCGGCGGGTCGCCGGTGATTGCGGATCTGGCAAGGATGCCGCACCTGCTGGTGGCGGGTACCACGGGCTCCGGGAAGTCGGTGGGCGTGAACGCGATGCTGCTGTCGCTCTTGTACAAGTCGACGCCGGAAGAGGTGCGTCTGATCCTGATCGACCCGAAGATGCTGGAATTGTCGGTTTACGACGGCATCCCGCACCTTTTGTGCGAAGTCGTGACCGACATGAAGGATGCATCCAACGCGTTGCGCTGGGCGGTGGCGGAGATGGAGCGGCGCTACAAGCTGATGTCGGCAATGGGCGTGCGCAATATCGGCGGCTTCAACAAGAAGGTGCGGGAGGCGCAAGCCGCCGGCGAGCCGTTGAAGGACCCGTTGTTCGACCCGGCGCAGGCGGTGACCGAGACCGAGGCACCGGAGCTGGAGCCGTTGCCGTTCATTGTGGTGGTGGTCGACGAGTTCGCCGACATGATGATGGTGGTGGGCAAGAAGGTGGAGGAGCTGATTGCGCGTCTGGCGCAGAAGGCGCGTGCGGCCGGTATCCACCTGGTGCTGGCGACTCAGCGTCCGTCGGTGGATGTGATCACCGGTCTGATCAAGGCCAATATCCCGACCCGTATCGCCTTCCAGGTCTCCTCGCGCGTGGACTCGCGCACCATCCTCGATCAGATGGGAGCGGAGCATCTGCTGGGACACGGGGACATGCTCTACCTGCCGCCGGGCAAGGCAATGCCGGAGCGCGTGCACGGCGCCTTCGTGGCCGATCACGAGGTCCACCAGGTGGTGGAATACCTGAAATCCACCGGCGAGCCGGATTACAACGAGGCGATCCTTGACGAGCCGGACGCCGGGGCCGCTGCGATCCCGGGCCTGGAGGCGCCGGGCGAGGCGGGGGCGGAGACCGATCCACTGTACGATCAGGCGGTGCAGGTGGTCATCGAGTCGCGCAAGGCCTCGATCTCGTTTGTCCAGCGCCGGCTCAAGATCGGTTACAACCGGGCCGCCCGCATGGTCGAGGACATGGAGGCCGCGGGACTGGTCAGCCCGGTACAGTCCAATGGCAATCGCGAGGTCCTGGTGCCGGGACCGAACGACTGACGCCGGATCAGGTCCACCTGTCGGATCCCGTCTTGCGGGTCCTCCCTGGCTGCTCGCGATTCACGGCCGGTTAAGCGACCGGGTGCAGTATGGGCTCATCCACTCGACCGGAGTTTGCATGTACGTACGTCTGTTTTGCCGCCTGCTGCCGGCGCTCGCGGTTGCCGCTGGTCTGATCGTCGCCCCGACCCACGCCGGGGAGCCGGCGCCGGATGCACGTGCGGCGCTGGAACGGTTCGTGGATGGGCTGGAGACGTTCTCGGCGGACTTCACCCAGACCGTTCGTGACGAAACCGGCTTTGTCCTGCAGGAATCCGACGGTGTGATGCATCTGGGCCTTCCGGACCGGTTGTACTGGGAGGTGACCGAGCCCTTCCCGCAGACCGTCGTCTCCGACGGGGTCGATCTCTGGACCTTTGACCCGGATCTCGCCCAGGCCACCGTGCGGCCGCTGGGGGATGCCTTCGATACCACCCCGATTGCGGCCATTACCCGCACCGATCGCCTGGACGAGCACTTCTACATGGATGTGTGGCCGGTTGACGATGCGGCCGCAATGCGGCTGGTGCTGATCCCGCGCAACGAGCAGGCGGACTTTACCCATCTGGAGCTCGATCTGACCCCGGACAGTGATCTGATCCGGATGGCCTTCCGCGACATCTTTGGTCAGCAGACCGAGATCCGCTTCCGTGCCACCGAGCGCAATGCCGGCGTGGATGAATCGCGTTTCACCTTCGACCCGCCGTCTGGCACCGACATCTATCGTCCCTGAGCGAAATCCGGTCGCCGATGGTTGACGCACGGCAAGGGCGCTTCACAGGCGGACAGGAAGGTGGGAAGGGTCCCTGGTGGGAAACGCAATAGCAGCGCGTTTATCGGGTTCCCCGTTCATGGCCACGGCACCGCGCCACGGCCCACCCATCTTCGAGTCTTCCCGGTTTCCTGCAAATTGTCCTTGTCATTGTCCGCTTCCCGGGAGCCTGTCGGATTCGGGACGGCTCCCCTGCCCAACGATCGCGACGATCGCCCAAACCCGACAGGCTCATAGTAAACAGGAGGGGCTTCCCCCCGAGGCGTTACAATCGCCCCATGAGTGAATCCCTCGAAGGCGATCTGTTCGGCCCGGACCCGGAATTCGGCGCTGCAGAACCCGAGCCGCCGGTGGTAGCGGCCCTGGTTGCGTCTGCGCCCCTGGCGGAGCGTATGCGCCCGGCCAGTCTCGACGAGTTGGTCGGCCAGGACCACCTGGTGGGCCGAGAGGCGGCGCTGCGTCAGGCCATTGAGCAGGGGCAGACCCCCTCGATGATACTGTGGGGACCGCCGGGCTGCGGCAAGACCACCCTGGCACGCCTGGTGGCGGCAACTGCCGCCCAGCGCCTGGTCACGCTGTCGGCGGTGCTGGCCGGGGTTAAGGACGTGCGCGCGGTGGTCGATGCCGCCCGTGCCCGGCGTGGCAATGGCGTGGGTACCTTGTTGTTCATCGACGAGATCCATCGCTTCAACAAGGGACAGCAGGATGCGCTGCTGCCCCATATCGAGGATGGCACCCTGACCTTCGTCGGGGCCACCACGGAGAACCCCTCCTTTGCGCTGAACAGCGCGCTGCTCTCGCGCGCCCGGGTCTACCGCATGGAGTCCGTTGCTGCCGACGCCATCGAGGCGTTGATCGAACGCGCCCTGAGCGATCCGGAGCGTGGCCTCGGCGGTCGCGGCCTGAGTCTGGAGCCGGAGGAGCAGCGGCGCCTGGCGCGGGCTGCCGACGGCGATGCCCGACGTGCCCTGAACTGGCTGGAGACCGCCTCGGATCTGGCCCGCGACGGCGAGATTACCGCCGCAGCCCTGCGCGCGGTGATGGGCGCGCAAAGCCTGGCCTTCGACCGTCAGGGCGACGCTTTCTACGATCAGATATCCGCCCTGCACAAGTCGGTGCGTGGTTCCGATCCGAATGCCGCGGTGTACTGGCTGACGCGTATGCTGGATGCCGGCTGCGATCCGGACTATCTCGGCCGGCGTCTGCTGCGCATGGCCTACGAGGACATCGGCCTGGCGGCAGTTGGGCTGGGGGCGCGGGTGCTGGCCGCCTGGCAGACCATGGAACGGCTGGGTCGACCGGAAGGTGACCTTGCGCTGGTACAGGCCGTGATCGAACTGGCAGCGGCGCCCAAGAGCAACAGCGCCTATGTAGCGCTGGGGCAGGCGCGTGCGGCCATTCGCGACACCGGCAGCCCCGGTGTGCCACTGCACCTGCGCAACGCGCCAACCGAACTGATGCGCGCGGAAGGTTTCGGGGCCGGGTATCGTTACGATCATGACGAGCCGGATGGCTACGCGCGCGGTCAGGTCTATCTGCCGGAAGGGCTGGAAGAGGCGCGCTTCTACCAGCCGCGTCGGGACGGCACCGAGCGGACCCTGGCGGAACGGCTGGATCGCTTGCGGGCGCAGGATGCCACGGTCGGGGACGGAGGCTGAGGGCCATGGGTATCCGTCATTACAAGCGTACGCTGACGGTCGCGGGCCTCCTGTTCGCGGTGTCTCTGGTCTGGATCCTGCTGACCACCGAGTGGTCCAGCCTGGGCCTTCCGCTGACGGAGCTGGAGACCTGGTTACGTGGCTGGGGTGCCGGAGCCTATGTGGTGTTCGTGCTGGCGTTCATGGTGCTGGCCCTGTTCCCGTTGCCCAGCACCTTCTGGATTCTCCTGGGCGGGGCGCTGTTCGGGCCGCTAACCGGGGGTGCTCTCAGTCTGCTGGCGGCCACGCTCGCGGCCATTATCGCCTTCATGCTGGCGCGTACCTGGCTGCAGCCCTGGCTGGCCCCGCGTATGGGGCCGCGCAGCTCGCGCCTGTGTGCGGACGTGGAGGCCGAGGGGTGGCGGGTCGTGGCCCTGACCCGACTGGTGCCGGTGTTTCCGTTTGCCCCCACCAATTACGCCCTGGGGCTGGTCCAGCTGCCGCTCCGCGTGTTCACGCTGAGCACGGTGCTCGCGCTCATTCCCAGTCTTTTCGCTTATGCCTGGCTCGGCCATGCCACCCGCGAGGTGGCCAGCGGCGCCGACAGCGGGATACAGCTGGGTCTGGCCCTGCTGGCAGTGCTGGCCCTGTTGCTGTTGTTGCCGCGCCTGGTACGCCGGATCTGGTTGGGGCAGAAGCTGCTGCCGGCCGTCGATGGCACCCGGGCCCCGGGCACCGAGGCGTACGCCGAGGCGCAGGATCAGGAACCGCAGCGCGGTAAAGGTGCCTAGCTGGTGATCAGGGTCTTTGTCCGCGGGGTGGATCGCGCCCCGCTATGGTTGTTTGCGCTGCTCGTGGCGAGCATTGGTCTGGCCCCCTGGGTTCCCGAACCCTATGTCGCCGAAAAACTGCGCGGGTTGCTGGCTGGTGAGTTCGATTGGCCGCGGGATCTCTTCAGCCTGATGGTGCATGCCGCCCCCTGGCTGTTGATGGCATTCAAGCTCTACCGCAACAGCCTGTCGGACGGACGCGCACCCTGACGCGAGTGCTGGTCTGCGGTTTGTGGGAAATCGACGCGATGCCTCTGCGTCGCTACCGTTCTGCCATCCTTTTCAACCTCGGGAGAACCCCATGCGCTTTATTGTTGCTGTTACCGCCGGTACTGACGACCCTACCCGTGCCACGCTGGGCATGATCGCCGCGAATGTGGCGAAGCAGCAGGGCCACGACGTGACCGTCTGGCTGCAGGGCGAGGCCGTGAACATTGCCAATCGCAACGTGTACGACAAGATCGTCGGCCACAACATGCCGGCGATGCAGGGCATTGTGGATTCGCTGGTCGAGGCCGGTGTCCCGTTCTGGGTCTGCGAGGCCTGCGCCAAGGGCCGCGATGTCGGCGAGCACAACTTCCTGCCGAACGCCGAGATTGCCGGCATGGGCCACTACGTCCAGGCCGTCGCCGAGTTTGACCGCTCCATGAGCTTCTGACCCAACCTCCTTTGGCACGGGCGGGGCCCTGCACACCCGCCCGTTTTTTTTGCAATCTCGCCGCCAGTTATTAGAGCTGGCACATCGCATGCTTGCTGATTCCGGGAATCATCCACGGACGACGAGCATGACCCAGAACACATCCCCGAGTTTTTCCTTCGAAGACTCCATTGGCGATTTCCTGGTCGCCTCGCGCAAGTGCGAGGTGGTGACCCTGGAGCGCCTGCTGGAGGCGGTGCAGCTGGTCGGGCGCATCCGCGCGCTGGTGCATGCCCTGCAGCGCGAGCGCGGGGCATCCAGCCTCTGGATCGGGTCCGGTGGCCAGCGCTATACCCGCGAACTGGAGCAATACCGCGCCGAATCGGACGCCGCCGCGGCCGCGTTCCGCGAGCACCTGGATGGCTGGCTGGCACCGGACGCCTGCGCCCATGGGCGCAGCCGACTGCTGGGGCGCATGGCGCTGGCGCTGCATGGCCTGTCCGGCTTGGGCAGCCTGCGCGAGGAGGTGCTGGAGCAGACCCTCAGCCCGATGGACTCAACCCGCGGTTTCAGCGAGCTGATTCGTGCCCTGATGGCCGTGGTGTTCGAGGCCGCGGATTCGGCGACCGATCCCGAGGTCTCGCGGGCCCTGGTAGCCCTGTTGAACTTCATGCAGGGCAAGGAGCTGGCAGGGCAGGAGCGCGCGATCGGGGCCGCCGGGTTCGGGGCCGCGAGTTTCGAGCCCGAGCTGCGCCAGGCGCTGGTTCATCGCATCGATGCCCAGGAACGGGCGTTCCGCATCTTCTCCGAGTTCGCGGCACCGGCGGCCTGTGCCGCCTGGCGCGAGCTGCAGACGGCGGCCTTCGCGGCGGACATCGAGCGTCTGCGCCGGCGCGCCTGTACCGAGGCCTCCGGGCACCACGACCCGGCCCGTGCCGAGGAATGGTTTGCCTGCACCACTGCGCGCATCGACGCGATGAAGGAGGTCGAGGACCTGCTGGAGATGCACCTGAACGAGTGCTGCTCGGCACGGATCACGGCGGATCGCGCGGACTTGGGCGCGGTACGTGACCGGGTCGCGCAACTCGCCGAGTCGGAGCTGCGCGGCAGCGTGCCGTATGCGGTGTTTTTCGGGGCGCCGGAGGGCCTGGAGCCCGCGCAGGAGGAGGGCGATGCCGCACTCAACGTACCCATCGTCGGGCACTCGGTGATGGACCTGGTGCAGCGCCAGGCGGCCCGGCTGCAGTCGGTGGAGGACGAGCTGCATGCGGCACGCCAGGCCCTGGCCGAGCGCAAGACCATCGAGCGTGCCAAGGCATTGCTGATCCAGCACCGCGGCCTCAGCGAGGACCAGGCGTACAAACTCCTGCGCCAGACGGCGATGAACCAGAACCGGCGCCTGGCCGAGGTCGCCGAGGCGACCGTTGCGATGTCCGATCTGCTGGGCAAGGGCGGCCTGTAGCCCATTCCCCGGGAAAGAGATGCCGCTGGGGGGTGCCCCTGTGGGAGCGGGCTTGCCCGCGAAGCCCCTGCCAGTGTCCGCCACTGGCAGGGGCTTCGCCGCCAAGGCGGCTCCTACAGGTAGTGCACCAGCGCGGTTCATCTGCACCGCCGGTGTGCCCCAGGGTGGTGCCGCTTGCGAGTGATATTCCCCTGTGAAGATTCGATTGAGTATCGGGAACCGTCCGATTTTTCCGCGTCAGGATGGGCTTTGAGCCCTCTCGGTCGATTAGCAATAGCTAATTGGCACACCTCCTGCAAGAGTATCGGCAAGACGAGCCAACGGCGGTTCGTCGCCTGACAACAGGGATACCCGACGACCGGGCCTCCCGTGGGACTGGACAAAGGCGTCCATCACCCGGCTGCAAACGCGGCCGGGCTGATGCGACGCCTTTTTTCGTTTTTGGAACGTGTTTGCTGACAAGGGGAGTGAACCCGAAATGACCGATCACACGAACGACACGAAAAAGACCTCCGGCCTGTCGCGCCGGCGTTTCCTGGGCGGCATGGCTGCCGGGATCGGCGCGACCGCGCTGGGTGTTTCCGGGGCCGCGCCCTGGGGCTATGCAAAGGCCGGCAACGGCAAGCCGGAGACGACCGAGGCGAAGCTGGGCTTTATCGCCCTGACCGACGCCGCGCCGCTGTTCGTCGCGCTGGAGAAGGGATTCTTCGCCGCCCATGGCATGCCCGACGTGCAGGTGCTGAAGCAGTCCTCCTGGGGCACGGTGCGCGACAACCTGGAACTGGGTTCGCGCCGCGGCGGTATCGACGGCTCGCACATCCTGACGCCGATGCCCTACCTGCTGCACCGCCGTGGCACGCCGATGACGATCCTCGCGCGGCTGAACCTGGCCGGGCAGTGCATCTCGGTGGGCGACGAATACGCGGACCTGAAGGTCGGGACCGACACTACCGAGTTCAAGGGCGCGCTGGCCGAGAAGGCCGCTGGCGGTGACGACATCCGCGCGGCGATGACCTTTCCCGGCGGGACCCATGACCTGTGGATCCGCTACTGGATGGCCGCCGGCGGGATCGACCCGGATCGCGACATCGCCACCATCGTCGTCCCGCCGGCGCAGATGGTCGCCAACATGCGCGTCGGTTCCATGGACACCTTCTGTGTCTGCGAGCCCTGGAACATGCAGCTGATCAATCAGGGCATCGGCTACACCGCGAACACCACCGGCGAGCTCTGGCACAACCACCCGGAAAAGGCGCTGGGCATGCGCGCGGACTGGGTGGAGGCCAACCCGAATGCGGCCCGCGCCCTGACCATGGCGGTGATGGAGGCGCAGATGTACTGCGAGGACCCGGCGAACATCGAGGAGGTCGCCGAGATCTGCTCGCGCCGGCGCTACATCCATGCCCCGTACGGCGACATCATCGACCGCATGCAGGGGCACTTCGACTACGGCACCGGCCGCGTGGTCGAGGACCACCCCGACCGCATGCGCTACTGGAACGACCAGGCCTCCTATCCCTTCAAGAGCCACGACCTGTGGTTCCTTACCGAGGACATCCGCTGGGGCTACCTGCCGCCGGACCTCGACATGCAGGCCCTGGTGGACGAGGTCAACCGCGAGGACATCTGGCGCGAGGCGGCCACCACGCTCGGCATCGACTCGGCCGACATCCCCGAATCCACCTCGCGCGGCCAGGAAACGTTCTTCGACGGCAAGGTCTTCGATCCGGAAGACCCGCAGGCCTACCTCGACAGCCTGGAGATCAAGGCGATCGCGTCCTGACGCGGTGGCCCGCCGACACCTGCACAGACGATTCAAGAGGATCCTATGATGAGTGCCATTCTCGATCGCAACATGACCTTCGGCGCCGGGCGCGAACGCCCGGCGGCCGCGGAGACCTCCACGGCCCCGGTGGCCCGCTCGGCCCCGCCGTCGGCCCGGTCCGGCGGTGCCCCGCCGCCCGACCCCGGGCTCTGGGGTCGGCGTATGCGCCACGCGGCCACCGTGGTCCTGCCCCCGGTGATCGTGACCGCGATTTTTTTGTTTCTGTGGGAAATGATGACGTCCTCCCAGGGAGCCGTACTGCCCGGCCCGAGTCAGGTGATTACCGACACCTGGGAACTGATCGTCAATCCGTTCTATGACCACGGGGGCAACGACGTGGGCATGGCCTGGCAGCTGCTCGCGAGTCTCGAGCGGGTGGCCTACGGCTATGCCCTGGCGGTGGTGGCCGGGATCGGTCTCGGGGTGCTGGTCGGCCAGTCCACCTGGGCGATGCGCGGGCTGGACCCGCTGTTCCAGGTGCTGCGCACCGTGCCGCCGCTGGCCTGGCTGCCGATCTCCCTGGCCGCGTTCCAGGCGAGCAACCCGTCGGCCATCTTCGTGATCTTCATCACCGCGATCTGGCCGATCATCATCAACACCTCGGTCGGCATCCGGAACATCTCGCAGGACTACGTGAACGTGGCCCGCGTGCTGCGCCTGAACGGCTTCGAGTACTTCACCAAGATCATGCTCCCGGCCGCCGCGCCGTATGTCTTCTCCGGTCTGCGCATCGGCATCGGCCTCGCCTGGCTGGCGATCGTCGCCGCCGAGATGCTGATCGGCGGGGTCGGCATCGGCTTCTTCATCTGGGATGCCTGGAACGCCTCCATGCTCAGCGACATCGTGCTGGCCCTGGTCTACGTCGGCCTGGTCGGGTTCTTCCTCGACCGTCTGGTCGCGATCGTCGGCAACTGGGTCACCCGCGGCACGCAGGCCGGCTGAGCCGGCCCCCTCACAGGAGAATCATCATGACCAGCTATCTCTCCATCGAACACGTCCACAAGACCTTCGGCGAAGGCCCGACGGCCAGCGAGGTGCTGCGCGACGTCGACCTGCACGTGGACCGCGGCGAGTTCATCTCCATCATCGGCCACTCCGGCTGCGGCAAGTCGACGGTGCTCAATATCGTCGCCGGGCTGCTGGAGACCAGCACCGGCGCGGTGATCCTGGACGGCAAGGAGGTCAGCAAGCCGGGCCCGGATCGCAGCGTCGTGTTCCAGAACCATTCCCTGCTGCCGTGGCTGACCGTGCGCGACAACGTGGCGCTGGCGGTGGACAAGACATTCAAGGGCACCAAGTCCGCCGCCGAGCGGCGCGAGTGGATCCTGCAGACCCTGGACATGGTCGGCATGAGCCACGCGCTGGACAAGCGCCCGGACGAGATCTCGGGCGGCATGAAGCAGCGCGTGGGCATCGCCCGGGCGCTGGCGATGGAGCCGAAGGTCCTGCTGATGGACGAGCCCTTCGGCGCGCTGGACGCGCTGACCCGGGCGCACCTGCAGGACGAGGTGATGCGCATCCAGTCCGAGTTGGGCAACACCGTGCTGATGGTCACCCACGACGTGGACGAGGCGGTGCTGCTGTCCGACCGCATCGTGATGATGACCAACGGCCCGGCCGCGACCATCGGCGAGATCCTGGAGATCGACCTGCCGAAGCCGCGCGAGCGCCTGGTGATGGCCGACAACGCGCAATACAACCACTACCGGGCCGAGGTGCTGCGCTTTCTCCACGAGCGCCACAAGAACCCCGAGTCGGAGGCCGCGTGATGGACACCGCGAACGAGAAGCCGCGGCTGGTCCTGATCGGCAACGGCATGGCCGGGATGCGCACGGTCGAGGAGCTTTTGAAGCTCAAGCCGGACATGTACGACATCACCGTGTTCGGTGCCGAGCCCTGGGGCAACTACAACCGCATCATGCTCTCGCCGGTGCTGGCCTCGGAGAAGACCGTCGACGAGATCATGCTGAACGACGATGCCTGGTATGCCGAACGCGGCATCACCCTGCACAAAGGCAAGCGCATCGAACGGGTCGACCGCGTGAACCGGCGGGTGATCGCCGAGGACGGCACCGAGGCGTCCTATGACCGCCTGCTGCTGGCGACCGGCTCCGATCCGGTGATGATCCCGGTGCCGGGGCACGAACTGGAGGGCGTGGTCGCCTTCCGCGACATCCACGACGTGGACGCGATGCTCGCCGCCAGCCGCGCACATCGGCATGCGGTGGTGATCGGCGGCGGCCTGCTGGGCCTGGAGGCCGCCAACGGCCTGATGCGCCAGGGTATGGAGGTCACCGTGGTGCACCTGATGGATCACCTTATGGAGCGCCAGCTGGATGCCGAGGCCGCCGGGATGCTGCGCGGCTCGCTGGAGGAGCGCGGCATGCGTTTTCGCATGGCGCACCAGACCGAGGCGATCCTGGGCGAGGACCGTGTCACCGGCGTGCGCTTCACCGACGGCAGCGAGGTCGATGCCGATCTGGTGGTGATGGCGGTTGGCATCCGCCCGAACACTGCGCTGGCCGCGTCCGCCGGGCTGCACTGCGAGCGCGGCGTGGTGGTGAACGACACCATGCAGACGTATGACCCGTCGATCTACGCGGTCGGCGAGTGCGTGCAGCACCGTGGCGCCACCTACGGCCTGGTCGCCCCGCTGTGGGAGCAGGCGAAGGTCTGCGCCAACCACCTGGCCGAGTACGGCATCGGGCGCTACGAGGGCTCGATGACCTCCACCAAGCTGAAGGTGACCGGGATCGACCTGTTCTCCGCCGGCGACTTCACCGGCGACGAGACCACCGAGGACCTGGTGTTCAAGGATGCCGCGCGCGGCGTCTACAAGCGCCTGGTGCTGAAGGACAACCGCATCCAGGGGGCCGTGCTGTACGGCGATACCCTGGACGGCTCCTGGTACTTCCAGCTGATGCGGGACGGAACGCCGGTGGCCGACATCCGCGAGAACCTGCTGTTCGGCCAGGCGCATATCGGCGACTCCGGTCACGGCGACGAGGCCTCGCGGGTCGCGGCCATGCCCGACGAGGCCGAGATCTGCGGCTGCAATGGCGTGTGCAAGGGCGAGATCGTCCAGGCGATCAGCGAGCACAAGCTGTTTACGCTGGAGGACGTGCGCGCCTACACCAAGGCGTCGAACTCCTGTGGCTCCTGCACAGGGCTGGTGGAGTCTGTGCTTGCCACCACGCTGGGCGGCGACTACTCCGACGCCCCGGCGAAAAAGCCGGTCTGCGCCTGCACCGATCACAGCCACGACGAGGTGCGTGCGGCTATTGCCCGCGATGGCCTGAAATCGATGCCGGCGGTGTTCGAGGCCCTCGACTGGAAGACCCCGAACGGCTGCCATGTCTGCCGTCCGGCGCTCAACTACTACCTGCTGGCGGCCTGGCCGAAGGACTACCGGGACGACGCGCAGTCGCGCTTCATCAACGAGCGTGCCCACGGCAACATCCAGAAGGACGGAACCTATTCCGTCGTGCCGCGCATCTGGGGCGGGGTGACCACGCCGGCCGAACTGCGGGCGATCGCCGAGGTGGCCGAGCGCTACCAGGTGCCCACGGTCAAGTTCACCGGTGGCCAGCGCATCGACCTGCTGGGAGTCCAAAAGACCGACCTGCCGGCGATGTGGCGCGATCTCGGCGACGCCGGGTTTGTCTCCGGCCATGCCTACGGCAAGGCCTTGCGCACGGTGAAGACCTGTGTCGGCTCCGAATGGTGCCGCTTCGGCACCCAGGACTCGACCGGGCTCGGCATCCAGCTGGAGCGGATGACCTGGGGCTCCTGGACCCCGCACAAGTTCAAGATGGCGGTCTCCGGCTGTCCGCGTAACTGCGCCGAGGCGACGATCAAGGACCTGGGCGTGGTCTGCGTGGACTCGGGCTACGAGCTGCACGTGGGCGGCAACGGCGGGGTGAAGGTGCGCGCCACCGACTTCCTCTGCAAGGTGGAGACCGAGACCGAGGTGCTCGAATATGCCGGGGCCTTCATGCAGTTCTACCGCGAAGACGCGCGCTATCTGGAACGCACCGCCCCGTGGATCGAGCGCGTTGGGCTGACGCGGGTGAAGGAACGCCTGGTGGACGACGCCGAGAACCGCGCCGCGCTGTACGCGCGCTTCCTGGAGTCGCAGGAGGTGGCGCAGGTGGACCCCTGGGCCGAGCGGGCCGCCGGGCATGCGGCGCACGAGTTCATCCCGATCAAGCCGGTGGACGCGACCCCGCGCCAGGGGGTGTCGGCATGAGCTGGCTCGCGATCTGTCCGCTCGAGGACATCCCGCCGCTGGGTGCGCGCGTGGTGGCGGGCCCGAACGGCGACATCGCCGTGTTCCGCACCGCGGATGACCGCGTGTTTGCCCTGCGCGATCAGTGCCCGCACAAGGGCGGGCCGCTGTCGCAGGGCATCGTTCACGGCGAGCGCGTGACCTGCCCGCTGCACAACTGGGTGATCGATCTGCAGTCCGGCGAGGCCACCGGGGCGGACAGTGGCTGCACCCATGCCTTCCCGATCCGGGTGACCGACGGTCAGGTGTGGCTGGACCTCTCCGGCGTCACGGGCGACGCCGCGGACGATACCGCTGCGGTGCCGGTCGCCTGCCGCGAGGCGGGCTGAGATGGCCACGCCCGAGCCGGTGACCCGTACGACCTGTCCCTATTGCGGGGTGGGCTGCGGCGTGGAGGTGACCGCGACGCCGGAAGGCGAGTTTCCGGTCGCGGTGCGCGGCGACCCCGCCCATCCGGCGAATGCCGGGCGCCTGTGCTCCAAGGGCGCGGCGCTGGCCGAGACCCTCGGCGACGAGGGCCGGCTGCTGCACCCGGAGATCGGCGGGCGGCGTGTCGACTGGGAGACCGCGCTGGATCATGTCGCGGACGGCTTTCGCGAGACCATCGCGGCACACGGGCCGGATGCGGTCGCCCTGTACGTCTCCGGGCAGATCCTGACCGAGGATTACTACGTCGCCAACAAGCTGATGAAGGGCTTCATCGGCTCGGCCAATATCGACACCAACTCCCGGCTCTGCATGTCCACGGCGGTGGCCGCCCATACCCGTGCCTTCGGTGTGGATGGCGTGCCGGGGAGCTATACCGACCTCGAGCAGGCGGATCTGGTCGTGGTCACGGGCTCCAACATGGCCTGGGCCCACCCGGTCCTGTTCCAGCGCCTGCAGGCCGCCCGCGCGGCGCGCCCGGAGATGAAGCTGGTGGTGATCGACCCGCGGCGCACGGCCACCGCCCAGGCGGCCGACCTGCACCTGCCGCTGGCGCCGGGCACGGATGCCTGGCTGTTCAACGGCCTGCTGGACCATCTGCGCCGGGAGGATGCGCTGGACCCCGGCTTCCTGGAGCGCCATGTCGACGGCTTTGCCGACGCCCTGGCGGCCGCGCGGGCCTCCAGCCCGTCGATCGCCGCGACCGCCGAGGCCTGCGAGCTGGAGCCGGAGGCCGTGGCAACGTTCTTCCAGTGGTTTGCCCGTACCGAGCGCACCGTGACCGCCTTCTGCCAGGGCATCAATCAGTCTGACAGCGGCGTGGACAAGGCCGGGGCGATCCTCAACGTGCATCTGGCCACCGGCCGCCTCGGGCGCGCGGGCATGGGACCGTTCTCACTGACGGGCCAGCCGAATGCGATGGGCGGGCGCGAGGTCGGCGGACTGGCCAGCCAGCTGGCCGCGCACATGGGCTTCGACGAGGCGGACCTGGACCGGGTCGGGCGTTTCTGGGGCGCACCCAACCTTGCTCGCCAGCCGGGGCTTAAGGCGCTGGACCTGTTCCGCGCGGTCGAGTCGGGGCAGGTGAAGGCGGTCTGGATCATCGGCACCAATCCGCTGTTCAGCCTGCCCGAAGCCGCGCGCTTCGAGCAGGCCCTGGCCGCATGCCCGCTGGTCGTGGTCTCCGACTGCGTGCGCGAGACCGAGACCACGCGGGTGGCGGACGTACTGCTGCCGGCGACCACCTGGGGCGAGAAGGACGGCACGGTGACCAACTCCGAGCGCCGCATCTCGCGCCAGCGCCCGTTCCGCGCGCCCCCGGGCGAGGCCCGGCACGACTGGTGGGCGCTGGCCCGGGTCGCGCAGCGGCTGGGTTTCGCCGACGCCTTTCCCTATACCCGCCCGGGCGAGATCTTCCGCGAGCATGCGGCGCTGTCCACCTTCGAGAACCACGGCACGCGCGACTTCGACATTGGCGCACTGGCCAGGCTGTCCGACGCCGAGTACGACGCCCTGGAGCCAGTGCAGTGGCCGCTGCCGGCGGGGAGCCGGACGGGCGCCGAACACCTCTACGCCGATGGCCGTTTCTTCACCGCCAGCGGCCGGGCGCAGCTCGCGGCCGTGACCCCGCAGGCCCCGACCGACCCGGTCGCTGCCGAATATCCGCTGCGCCTGAACACCGGCCGCATCCGCGACCAGTGGCACAGCATGACCCGCACCGCACGCACCCCGCGCCTGAGTGCGCATCAGCCGGAACCGTTCGTCGAGATCCATCCGGTGGATGCCGGGCTGTTCCGGGTCCAGGCCGGCGATCTCGCCGAGGTGACCAGTCGCCACGGTCGCCTGCTGGCGCGGGTGCAGGTGAGCCGCGAGCAGCGCCCCGGCAGCGTGTTCGTGCCCATGCACTGGAGCCGGCCGATCGCGCGGCTCGCCCGGGTCGATGCGCTGGTGCCCGCGCATGTCGACCCGGTCTCCGGGCAGCCGGCATTCAAGCACACGGCCGTGGCCTTGCGCCCGGCGGCGCTGGACTGGCACGGCTTCGTGCTGAGCCGCGAGCCGATCGCCACGCCCGAGTCGGACTACGCAGTCACCGCCCGTGGTCGCCGACACCTGCGTACCGAACTGGCCGGGCGGGGCACACCGCCCACGGTGGATGCGTGGCGCGAACGCCTGGACGGGCCGGGGGAATGGCTGGAGTTCGCCGACCCCGCCGGGGGGCGCTACCGCGCCGCGCAGATCCACGAGGGGCGGCTCGCCTGCGTGCTGTTCGCGGGCCCCGACCGGGGCTTGCCCGAGCGCGAGTGGCTGGCCGGCCTGTTCGCGGCCGAGACGATCAGCGATACCGAGCGCATGGCGCTCCTGACCGGGCGTCCACCGAACGGCCAGGCCGCGCGCGGGCGCATGGTCTGCGCCTGCTTCGGCGTGGACGAGACGCGCATCCGCACTGCGATCCGCGAGCAGGGGCTTGCCACCTGCGAGGCCGTGGGTTCGGCCCTTGAGGCGGGGACCAACTGTGGCTCCTGCCGACCCGAGATCCAGACCCTGTTGAACGAGGAAGCCGAGGCGCCCACGGACCCCGTGGCGCGGGAGGGATAAGCATGGAACACCTGCCGATCTATATGCAGTTGCACGGCCGCGAGGCCCTGGTGGTTGGGGCCGGGCCGGTCGCCACGCGCAAGGCGGCGCTGCTGCTGGAGGCCGGGGCCCGGGTGCGCCTGCGGGCCCCGGCGTACAGCGAGGCCGCCGAGCGCCTGCTGCGCGAACAACCGGGGTCGATCAGCCGCGATCCGGGTGTCTATGACAGCGAATGCCTGGATAGGGTCGCGATCGTGATCGCCGCGACCGATGACGCGGAGGTGAACCGCCAGGTCTCCGAAGACTGCGTTGTACGCTCGATCCCGGTGAACGTCGCCGACCAGCCCGAGCTGTGCAGCTTCATCCTGCCGGCGATCGTGGAGCGCGGGCCGCTGACCATTGCGATCGGCTCCGGTGGCCGCGCCCCGGTGCTGGTTCGCCTGCTGCGCGCGAAGATCGAGAGCCTGATCCCGGCCGGCTATGGCCGGCTGGCCGATCTCGCCGGGCGGCTGCGCGACCGGGTGCGCGCCCGTTTCGACCACGTGAACGCGCGCCGCGCCTTCTGGGAGCGGGCCTTTGCCGGTCCGGCCACCGAGCTCGCCCTGGCCGGGCGCATGGACGCGGCCGAGGCGCGCCTGGAGCAGGAACTGGCGGATGCCGCAACCAGCACGCCCGGCGAGGTCTACCTGATCGGCGCCGGGCCGGGCGATCCCGACCTGCTGACCTTTCGCGCGCTGCGCCTGCTGCAGCAGGCGGATGTGGTCGTCTACGACCGGCTGGTGTCCTCCGAGGTGGTGAACCTGGCCCGGCGCGAGGCGGAACGCTTCTATGTCGGAAAGGAGCGTGATCGCCATTGTGTACCGCAGGCAGAGATCAGCGCGTTGCTCTCGCGTCTGGCGCGCGAAGGCAAGCGGGTCGCGCGCCTCAAGGGCGGGGACCCCTTCGTGTTCGGGCGTGGCGGCGAGGAGCTGGACGTCCTCGCGGCCGATGGCGTGGCCTACCAGGTCGTCCCCGGGATTACTGCGGCCAGTGGCTGCGCAGCCTATTCGGGGATCCCGCTGACCCATCGTGATCATGCCCAATCCGTGCGGTTCATTACCGGGCACACCCGCGAGGGCCGCCTGGATGTGGACTGGGACCAGCTAAATGATCCACATGAGACGCTGGTGTTCTACATGGGGCGGCGCGCCCTGTCGGCAATCTGCCAGGGTCTGAAGGGGGTGGCACAGCGCGCCGGGTCCACCCCGGCCGCGATCATCGAGAACGGCACCACGAACCAGCAACGGGTGGTGTCGGGCACATTGGATACGCTGGCCACCCAGGCGGAGCGCGCTGGGGTCGGTTCGCCGAGTCTGATCGTGGTGGGCGATGTGGCGGCCTGCCACCAGCGCCTGGCCTGGTTTAAACCGGATGCCGGTGCCGATGCCGCCTTCCCGCAGCCGATGCCAGGGCCACAGACGGCGGCCGCGAGCGCCGCGTGACGGCCGTCGCTCAGGAGGTGGGGCAGGCACTGGCGGGCGAACTGGCCGGACGTCGGATTGCCATCCCGGAAAGTCGCGCCCTGGAGGTGCTGGCTGGTCTGCTGGAGCGGCGTGGGGCCAAGGTGTGGCGCTGTCCGCTGGTGGCAATCCACGATAGTCCGGATCGCACGGCGGTCGAGGCCTGGCTGCGCGAGGCGATTGAACGGCCATTCGACCGGATGATCTTCCTGACCGGCGAGGGCTTCACCCGTCTGACCGGTTTTGCCCAGCGCTCCGGGCTGGAAGACCCGTGGCTGGCGGCCGTGGGCGCGACCCCGACCTTGGTGCGCGGGCCGAAACCCGGAAGGGCGATGAAGCCGTTCGGCGTGGTGCCGGATACGGTGGCCGCAGTGCCGACCACGGAGGGCATCATCCACACCCTGGCCGAGGTGGGTCTGGCTACCGGCAAGGACATGGCGCCACGCATTGGCGTTCAGCTCTATGGGGAGGAACCCAACTGGAAATTGGTCGACTTCCTCGAGAACCGTGGGGCCGAGGTGCGCTGCGTGGCGCCTTATCGCTACGCGGATGGTGCAGAAACCGATCGTGTGGCGGAATTGGTCGTGGCCCTGGCCGATGGGAGACTGGATGCCATCGCCTTCACCAGCCAGGCGCAGGTCCGGCGGTTGTTGCGCGTTGCAAGAGATCGGAGGTGCGAAGAAGCGCTCATTGCCGCTCTGCATCGAACCGTGGTAGCTGCTATTGGCCCGGTGGTTGCAAATGAGCTGCGCTCGGCGGGTATCGTGCCCGGTGTAATTCCGGACGCCCAGTACTTCATGAAGCCCCTGGTCACGGCGCTGTCGAAGCATTGGTCGGGAACTTGAGGCCCGTGGCTGGAGACCACGTAAACAAGTTCCTCGTAATGGGTGAGGCATGTCTATGGTCGACCACGGGCAGTCCCGGCGCTCCTTTTTACGATGGGTGGCTGGTTCGCTAGCGGGTGCATGGGCCGGCATTCCTCTGCTGACACATGCCAACGAGGGGCGCGTGCTGAACCTGAAGCCGATTCCGTCGTCGGGCGAGGAGATCCCGGTGATCGGGATGGGTACGTGGATTACCTTCAACGTGCCGGAGAGCCCGGATCCGCTGGCGGTGCGTACAGAAATTCTGGACACGTTCTTTCGGCGTGGCGGCGGCATGATCGACTCCTCGCCGATGTACGGGCGCGCCGAAGCGGTGGTAGGCCATGGCCTGCGCGAGCCAGGGAAATACTGATCCATGTACACACTCGCGTTGGCACCCCAGGTTTTCCGAGACAAGGCGCGCCGCGCAGCGCCGTAGCCATTCTACGGCCAAGTGGCGCAACGCCGGATCGGGGAACCTGGGGTGCCAACCCCGAAGGGGCTCGGCCGCTTTCGAGTGCGCACTGCGTTGCGGCTCCCTTGTGCAGAATGACTGCACGGCGGTCACCGCGCCTTGTTCGCACGCCAAAGCGACTCGAGCGCGAGTGTGTACATGGATCAGTGTTTCCCTCGGGTATCCCGAGGGCCTGTTTGCGGCGACCAAGGTCTGGACCCGAAGTACCTCCACGGGGCGCGAGCAGCAAGCGGATTCCCTGGACCTGTGGGGTGTGAGCCGCCTGGACCTGCAGCAGGTGCACAACCTGCAGAACTGGGGGGCGCACCTTGAGACGCTGCGCGAACGGCGCGAGGCCGGGGAGATTCGCTACATCGGTATCACCACTTCGCATGGGCGGCGGCATGACGAGATGGAACGGATCATGCGCTCGGAGGACCTCGATTTCGTGCAGCTGACCTACAACATCCTGGATCGCCAGGCGGAGCAGCGCCTGCTGCCGTTGGCGGCCGAGCGCGACATTGCGGTCATCGCCAACCGCCCGTTTCGGCGCAAGGCGTTGATCGAGCGTTTTGAAGGGCACCCGCTGCCGGATTGGGCGGACGAGATCGAGTGCGAGAACTGGCCACAGTTTCTGCTCAAGTTCATCGTGTCCCATCCGCATGTCACCTGCGCGATCCCGGCGACTTCGGTGGACGCGCACATGGAGGAGAATATGGGTGCCCTGTACGGGCCCCTGCCGGATGCCGACATGCGCGAACGCATGGTCGCCTACGTCGGCGACCTGTAGGAGGCCAGCCCTCTGGCCGATAAGTCTTGTCGCACGCCGAGTCGGCCAGAGAACTGGCCTCCCACAGTAATGATCTTCAACCCATGGGTACGGGGAGATAAATGCTGCCGTTTGACGGACCCACCTGGCTGGCGATTCTCGACCAGTACAACCAGGCGATCTGGCCGCTGCATGGGGTGGCGGCCTTGTTCGTGCTGGTATCGATTGCGATGGCGTTTTTCAGTGGGCGTTTCGCGGGTCGCGCGATCGGACTGTTGATGGGCGTGCTGTGGGCCTGGATCGGACTGACGTTCTTTGGTGGTTCGCTGGCGCCGTATCACTTCGCCGCCCATTGGCTGGCTGGGGTGTTCGTGGCGCAGGGGTTGATGATGGTGTTCGCCCTGACGGTGATGGGGCGCGGTGCCTTCGCCTGGCCCGGCGGATGGGCGGGTTTATTGGCCGTTGTACTGATGTTTTACGCAGTCGTCGCCTATCCCCTGGTTGGACTCGCGTTGGTGGATACTTCCTGGTCGCAACTGTCGTATGTGGGGGTGGCGCCGGGCCCGACCATGTTGCTGACCCTGGGGTTGTTGCTGCTCGGGTACCCGCGACCGCCGCTGATCCTGGCGATCATCCCGTGTCTCTGGGCGCTGGTCACCGGCTACATGGCCTGGGAACTGGGGATGCCCCTCGATTACATCTCGGCCGGACTCGGCATTATGGCTTTCGTGCTGCTGGTCGTGCGCCGTTTCCGCCGCGAGGAGAGGCGGCTGTTTCGATAGCCCGGAGTGCCTGGGCTGGCCGGTGACGCAGCGAGACGGTAGGGTCTTGCGCGATTCCCAATACGACGCAGCGCAACGTAGGAGGCGCCATGTCCATCGAAGTGATCCATCGACCGGAACAGGACCATCTGGAACGCCTGGGGGTGTTCGACTGGCCGGTGTGGGAGAAGGAAGTCTCGACCTTCCCCTGGCACTACGACGAGCGCGAGGTCTGCTACATCCTGGAAGGGCAGGTGACGGTGACGCCGGATGATGGTGGCGAGCCCGTCACCGTGGGCGAGGGCGATCTGGTGACCTTTCCCGAGGGCATGGGCTGCACCTGGGAAATCCACCGCGACATCCGCAAGCACTACCGCTTCGGCTGAGCCCCCCGCATTCGGGTCGGTTTGGCTCGTGTAACGTTACGGATTACAGTGCAAGTGTCTGCCAGGGAAGGCCGATGATCAGGAAGATTCGTCACAAGGGACTGAAGCGCCTGTACATGTGAACCGCAACCGGGTTGTCACCTTCACGTTCAGTGGCGACGATGCGGACCAGGTGGATTATGAAGACTACCACTGAGCCTCTGGAGGATACGTCGATGCGGAATCCGCCCCATCCCGGGCGGATCCTGCGCCGGCGCGTGCTGCCCGGGCTGGGGCTTTCGGTGACGGAGTTTGCGCAGCATCTGGGGATGTCCCGCAACGCGGTCTCGCGTGTACTGAACGAACATGCCGCGATTTCGCCGGACTTTGCCGTGCGCCTCGAGAGCGGCGGCATCGGCGAGGCGCGCCACTGGCTCACCATGCAGACGAACTTCGATCTGGCCCGGGCCGAATCCCGCGACGAGAACCACATCCGGCGGTTTGCAGCTGCTTGATGGGTGCTGTTCCTTTCGTCGAGTAAGCAAGCAGCCCGGTGGGGGCGCGCTTGCGCGCGAATCCGGGGCCTTGGCTGGCGCCTACCGCCGGTTCGCGGCCAAGGCCGCTCCCACACGGGCTTTAGCGGGCGAGCCAGTGGGTGTCGAGGGGGGTGTTGAAGGTCTCCTCGACGCGGCGCAGGTAGTAGAGCATGTCGACGGGCAGGTTGATGCCGTCGTGCATCTGCAGGGGGTAGAGGTCGGCGGCGATCACGCAGTCGGCGATGGACGGGTGGCCGAGGTAGAAGCGACTGGCGGCCAGGTGTTTCGCTAGTTCCGGCAGGTGGCTGAGCCTGGCGAGCTGGTTGTAGCCGTCGTAGCGGTCGTTGGCGAGTTCTTCCAGCGACATGCCGAAGCGGTGCTGTACCTGGGCCTTGAAGTCGGCCAGGGCCTCGGCGCTCTCGCCGATGCCGTGAAAGCCCGGTGCCAGCGGGGCGTAGAGTCGGTCCAGTACGATCTCCACCTTGGCGCGCCAGTCCACCAGGGCCTGCCAGGCGTCCTCGGCGATCACGCCGTCGGACAGCGGCTCGCCGCTCGGGAACAGGCGGTCGATGTCGCGCAGTGCGGCGAGTGTGTCGGTGACCAGGGTGCCGTCATCGGTCTGCAGGATCGGCGACTGACGCGCCACGCCCAGCTCGAAGAAGGTTTCGTCGTCGAACCAGTCCAGCGCGCGGGTCTCCAGCGCGACCCCCTTGTAGCCACAGGCCAGGCGCAGCCGGTCGGCCTTCGCGTCATGCGGGAAGTGGTAGAGCGTGGCCACGGGGCTACTTCCCGCGCTGGGCATGGCTCAGGATGAAGTCCCACTGGTCCTGGGTGATCGGCATCACCGACAGGCGGTTGCCGCGGCGCACCAGCGGGCAGTCCTCGAGTTGCGGCTGCTGCTTCAGCCAGTCGAGGGTGATGATGTCGCCGAATTTTTCCTCGAAGGCGACGTCCACGCGCAGCCAGCGCGGGTTGTCCGGGTCGCTCTTGGGGTCGTAGTGCGGGTCTTCGGGGTCGAAGGCGCAGGAATCCGGGTAAGCCTCCTTCTCGATGCGCAGGATGCCGACGATGCCCGGGGGCTTGGCGTTGGAGTGGTAGAAGAAGGCGAGATCGCCCTTCTTCATCTCGTCGCGCATCATGTTGCGCACCTGGTAGTTACGGATGCCGTCCCAGGGCTCCACGCCGACGCGTTCCAGGTCGTCGATGCTGAACTCGTCGGGCTCGGATTTCATCAGCCAGTAGGCCATGCGGGCTCCCAGTACCGGGTCGGGTGTGTGGTCAGGTGTGCGTATTGTGCCGCGTACGTGCCGGCAGCGCATGCCAGCCATGTTCGGTTATGACCGCATCCAGTGGCACATCCCACGGTTGCACCGGCAGGCGCGGGACGGCCTGCAGGCTGTGCGCGACGCCAATCAGCTTTGGTCGCTGGATGCCGAAGCGGCGGCGGGCGAAATAGCGGTCGTAATAGCCCGCGCCCATGCCCATGCGGTTGCCGGCATGGTCGAACGCGACCAGTGGCAGCAGCACGACCTGCATCTCGCGCCGCCAGATGCGCGGGGCGTCGGAACAGGGCTCGGCAATGCCGAAGTCGTTGTAGCAAAGCGGCGCGTCCGGCGCCCAGGCGTGGAAGTGCATGCGTCCGGGGCGTTTGGCGTCCATCACCGGCAGGGCGATGCGGGTGCCGCGCCGGCTCAGTGCCACGGTCAGCGGGGTCAGGTCCACCTCGCCACGCAGGCCGCGATAGGCGCCGATGCAATGCGGCTGCCAGCGTTGGAGCCAGCGCAGCAGGTGCGCGCTGATGGCGGCGGAATGCCGGTCGAGCTGGTCATTCGACAACGCGACGCGCGCACGGCGAAGACGCAGGCGCAGGGCGCGCAGCTCATTGGGCGACAGCGAATCGGGTGTGTTTTGCGCTGGCATGGGAATTCGGGATTGGCAGGGGAAACGTCGGGTCCCCCAGGAAGTGGACGCGCCCCGCAGGCGCCGGCGTGACCTTTGACCTTGAACCTGAGGTTCAGGTGGGAGAAGTCTCCGGATCTTTAGGCTTTCCGCTCGAAGACGGACATGCACAGCGAAACGGAAGTACTCGGTCCCGTGGTGAAGAATTAAGGCTCAAGGGTACCACCGGGCCACAATCGAACGCCGCAGTGACGCGTCCGGGTCCATTATGAATCAAACCCCCGGGGGGGTGTGCAACCCCTCTTGTAGTGGGGGTTTGCCCGGAGGGTCAGCACTGCTCCCAGGGCAGGCCGTGGTAGCGCCAGCCGCCGCGGGTGGAACGTTGATGGTGCTCGTCCAGCGGGCCTTCGAAGCCTTCTTCTACCGAGAAGACGTTCTCCAGTCCGGCATCGACCAGGGCCTGGCCGGCCGCCAGGGTGCGCTTGCCGCTGCGGCAGATCAGGTACAGCGCGGGTGCATCCGCGCCGTGGTCGGTGGCGCCCCCGAGCAACAGTTTGCGCACCTGGGGGACAAACTGGGGGTTCTCGGTCCAGTCCGGCTCGTCGATCCACGGGATGTGGATTGCGCCGACCGGATGCCCGACGAACAGAAATTCCATGGTCGAACGGATGTCGATCAGCAGGTCGCGCGGGCGTTGCTGTAGCCGCGCGTGGGCTTCCTGCGGGCGGATCCGGTGCACGCCTGGAGCGGCGACGGTCGTCTGGTTGGCGAGTGGGTCATCCATCGTGTTTCCCTATGGCGGCGGAGGCCTCCCGGGCCCGCAGGTGCCGCAGTTACATTGCGAAGTCGAGGCGGCTGAGGGGCTTTGTCACCGTGTTCTCCGTGCTGTGGTTTCGGGTTCTGTTCAACGATCATCGCAGACAGGAGACGGGCTTGCCGAACCGGCCATTCCACCGGCGTCCGACCCGCTGCCAGTGCGGGAACAGGCGACAGCCGCGCCGCCCGCGGCTACACTACGCGCATGTCGGGAAACAGCTTTGGGCGACTGTTCGTCGTCAGTACCTTTGGTGAGAGTCACGGGCCGGCCCTGGGCGCGGTGGTGGACGGGTGTCCGCCCGGTCTGGAGCTGTGCGAGGCGGATCTGCAGTTCGACCTTGATCGCCGCCGACCGGGGCAGTCGCGTCACACCACCCAGCGGCGCGAGCCGGACCAGGTGCGCATCCTCTCGGGCGTTTTCGAGGGGCGCACCACCGGCACGCCGATCGGGCTGCTGATCGAGAACGTCGATCAGCGTTCCAAGGACTACAGCGAGATCATGGATCGCTTCCGTCCCGGGCATGCGGACTACACCTACCACCAGAAATACGGCGTGCGCGACTATCGTGGCGGCGGGCGCAGTTCCGCGCGCGAGACGGCGCTGCGGGTCGCGGCCGGCGGCATCGCGCGGCGCTATCTGGAACAGCGCTACGGCATCACCATCCGCGGCTGGCTGGCCCAGCTGGGCCCGATCGCGCTGGAGGCGAAGCAGCCGGAGATCGCCAACGACAACCCGTTCTTCTCCCCGGACCCGGACAAGGTGCCGGAGCTGGAGGAGTACATGGACGCCCTGCGCAAGTCGGGCGACTCCATCGGCGCGCGGGTCACCGTCGAGGCCATCGGCGTGCCGGCAGGCTGGGGCGAGCCGGTATTCGACCGCCTGGATGCCGAGCTGGCGCATGCGCTGATGAGTATCAACGCGGTGAAGGGCGTGGAGATCGGCGCGGGCTTCGAGTCCGTGACCCAGCGCGGCACCGAGCACCGCGACGAGATCACCCCCGAGGGCTTCCTCTCCAACCACGCGGGCGGCGTGCTGGGCGGGATCAGCACCGGCCAGGCAGTGCGCGCCAGCATCGCGCTGAAGCCGACCTCCAGCATCCGTTTGCCCGGGCGCAGCATCAACACCGCGGGCGAGCCGGTCGAGGTGGTGACCAAGGGACGGCACGACCCCTGCGTGGGCATCCGCGCCACCCCGATCGCCGAGGCGATGATGGCGCTGGTATTGATGGACCATGCCCTGCGCCATCGCGGGCAGAATGCCGACGTGGCGGATACGGGCCTCGCACTGCGCGATCATCCCGGCGAATGACGCGGCCGTCCGGCCGTAGTCTCCTGAACCGGTAGGGCCCTGCAATGGCCGTGACGCAGAACGCGCGCCTGTCCGGGGTCTATTTCTTCTACTTCGCCAGCCTCGGCGCCTTCATGCCGTTCTGGGGGCCGTATCTCTCCGAGGAGGGGTTCAGCGGCGCCCAGATCGGCGAGCTGATGGCGATCGTACTGGCGACCAAGATCATTGCGCCCAATGTCTGGGGTTGGCTGGCCGACCGTGCTGGCGCACACATGCCGATCGCGCGCTGGGGCGCGCTGGGCGGGGCGGTGGCCTTTGCCGGGGTGCTGCTGTACACCGGCTACTGGTGGCTGGCGGTGGTGATGGCCGCCTACAGCTTCTTCTGGAATGCGATCCTGCCGCAGTTCGAGGCGACCACCATGCGCTCGCTGGGGCAGGATGCGCACCGCTATGCCCTGGTGCGGCTGTGGGGCTCGGTGGGTTTTATCGTCGCGGTGGCGCTGCTGGGCTGGGCCTTCGATCATATCGACGTGGCCTGGCTGCCGTGGATCGTGCTGGCGATCCTGATCGCGGTGGTGGCGGCCGCGCAGTTCGTCCGCGAACCGGCGCGCAACCATGAGGAAGACAACAACGCCCCGCCGCTGCTGGCCGTGCTGCGCCGTCCCGAGGTGATTGCGCTGTTTGTGGCCTGCTTCTTCATGCAGGCCAGCCATGGGCCGTACTACGCCTTCTTCACCCTGTACCTGGAAGAGGCCGGATTCTCGCGCGCCGTGGCCGGGCAGCTGTGGGCGCTGGGGGTGGCGGCCGAGGTGGTGCTGTTCCTGCTGATGCCGCGGCTGATCCTGCGCTTCGGGGCCTGGCTGCTGGTGTCGGCAGCCCTGGTGCTGACCACGCTGCGCTGGGGGCTGCTGGCGGCGGTACCGGATTCGTTGCCGATGCTGCTGTTCATCCAGGTGCTGCATGCGGCCAGCTACGGGGTGTACCACGCGGCGGCGATCTCGCTGATCCACTATTTCTTCCCGGGCCGGCTGCAGGGGCGCGGGCAGGCGCTGTACTCCTCGCTGGCCTTCGGGCTGGGCGGGGCGATGGGCTCGCTGGTGGCCGGCTATCTGTGGGACGGCATCAGCCCCGCCTCGGTGTACGTGTTCGCGGCGTTCCTTGCCGCAGCCGGGGTGGTCGCCTCGGTGTACGGCGAATGGCGTTTCCGCACCCCGGTGCGAACCCTGTAACTGGCACGTTGCGGCAAAGCTTCGTAGGGTGCGCATACCCCGATGGAACGACAGAACCGGATGGAACAAACGATGATTCGAATTGCGATTGCGGGCGCCGGCGGGCGCATGGGCCAGAACCTGGTGCAGGCGGTGGATGAGCACGCCGAGGCGCGGCTGGGCGCGGCCAGCGAACGGCCGGGTAGCGAGGCGATTGGCGAGGTCGTCGGCCAGGAGGGTCAGGTGCGCCTGGTCGAGGATCTGGCGACCGTGACCGACGACTTCGACGTGCTGATCGACTTCACCGCGCCGCAGGCCACCATGCAGCACCTGGATCTGTGTGCGCGTGCCGGCAAGGCCCTGGTGATCGGCACCACCGGTCTCGATGCGGATCAGGAGCAGCGTCTGCGCGACGCGGCGGCCACCATGCCGATCGTGTACGCGCCGAACATGAGTGTCGGGGTCAACCTGACCTTCAAGCTGGTGGAGCTCGCGGCGCGGGCGCTGGGCGACAGCGTGGATGTCGAGATCCTGGAGGCGCATCACCGCCACAAGGTCGATGCGCCCTCCGGTACCGCGTTGAAGCTGGGGCGTGTGGTTGCGGAGACTCTGGGACGGGACCTGGAGGACGATGCCGTGTATGGCCGCGAGGGCCAGACCGGGGCCCGTGACCGTCGCACCATTGGCTTTGCCACGGTACGCGGTGGCGACATCGTGGGGGAACACACGACGCTGTTCGCCGGCGATGGCGAGCGCGTGGAGATTACCCACAAGGCCTCCAGTCGGACCGTGTTTGCCTCCGGTGCGGTGCGTGCCGCCGTCTGGCTTGCCGGTGCCGGGAATGGGCTGTTCGATATGCAGGATGTGCTGGGCCTGCGCGATCTCTAACCGGCGGCGCCGACCGGCGTTTTACGGGCGCAGTATTCTTTGTCGTCGAGTTTTGGGGGCTTCGTCTGGCCACCAGCAGGCAGGCGGCGGGCCAAGCGCACGTAGACACCGGAGGCTGTACCAGGGCCAGCTAAAAACGCCGGATAGCAAGCTCTCGCCAGCCATGAATGAAGAGGCGGGTGACGTCGGAAAAGGAGCGTTCGTTGGACGTCGCGCGCGGCGCTCGCGTACACTTGAGGCCATATCCGTACCCGCTCTCGCCTGCATCGAACCGTTGCCGAAACGGGGATTGTTCCCCGCCGAAACGGTGTGGACGAGGCCGGGTCCATGGTCCCGAACGAACCGCGTTATCGCCGCCGGCACAGGGCCGGGCGGCGGTGTCCAGACCACCCGGAGGTCCCCGTGTCTGCGCCTGCTCTGCTCGTCCTGGAAGATGGCACTGTATTTCATGGTCAGGCGATTGGCGCCCAGGGCCAGACGGTCGGCGAGGTGGTGTTCAACACCGCGATGACTGGTTATCAGGAGATCCTGACCGATCCCTCCTATCACCGGCAGATGGTCACGCTGACCTATCCGCATATCGGCAACACCGGGACCAACCCGGAGGATGACGAGTCCGCGCGCGCCCATGCCGCCGGGCTGATCATTCGCGACCTGCCGCCGCTGGTGTCGAACTGGCGTTCGCGCGAGTCGCTGCCGGATTACCTGCTGCGTCACGGCATCGTGGCGATCAGCGGGATCGATACCCGCAAGCTGACCCGCATCCTGCGCGAGAAGGGTGCGCTGAACGGCTGCATCCAGGCCGGCGAGGTGGACGAGGCCGCCGCCCTGGCGGCCGCGCGCGAGTTCCCCGGCATCAAGGGCATGGACCTGGCGCGCGAGGTCACCACGCGCAACCGCTACGAGTGGCTGGAGGGCACCTGGCAGTTGGGCGAAGAGCCGGCGCGGGTGACACCGGAGCAGGCCGAATTTCATGTGGTCGCCTACGACTTCGGCATGAAGCAGAACATCCTGCGCAAGCTGGCGGATCGGGGCTGTCGCGTGACCGTGGTGCCGGCCGAAACGCCGGTGGACGAGGTGATGGAGCTGAAGCCGGACGGCGTGTTCCTGTCCAACGGCCCGGGCGACCCCGAGCCCTGCACCTACGCGATAGAGGCGATCCGCGACATCTGCGAGCGCAAGCTGCCGCTGTTCGGCATCTGCCTCGGGCATCAGCTGCTGGGGATCGCCAGCGGTGGCAAGAGCGTGAAGATGAAGTTCGGCCACCACGGGGCGAACCACCCGATCCGCCACGAGGAAAGCGGGCGGGTGATGATCTCGTCGCAGAACCACGGCTTTGCGATCGACGAGGACAACCTGCCCGATACGCTGACGCCGACCTACCGGTCGCTGTTCGACGGCACGCTGCAGGGCATCGCCCGCACCGACTGCCCGGCCTTCAGCCTGCAGGGGCACCCCGAGGCCAGCCCGGGCCCGCATGACGTGTCCCCGGCGTTCGATGACTTCGTCGAGATGATGCGCGCCGCGCGTAGTTAGGGAAACATTTGTTTCCCTAGAGACCGTCTTTCCCGATTTCCGATTTCGACAGCCTGCGAGAGCCGTCACATGCCCAAGCGTACCGACATCCAGAGCATCCTGATCCTCGGGGCCGGCCCGATCGTGATCGGTCAGGCCTGCGAGTTCGACTACTCCGGCGCCCAGGCCTGCAAGGCCCTGCGCGAGGAGGGTTTCCGGGTGATCCTGGTGAACTCCAACCCGGCGACGATCATGACCGATCCGGAGACCGCGGATGCCACCTACATCGAGCCGGTGGAGTGGGAGACGGTCGCCAAGATCATCGAGAAGGAACGCCCGGATGCGGTGCTGCCGACCATGGGTGGTCAGACCGCACTGAACTGCGCGCTGGACCTGTCGCGGGAAGGCGTGCTCGAGAAATATGGCGTAGAGATGATCGGCGCCAACGAGGCGGCGATCGACATGGCCGAGGACCGCGACCACTTCAAGGCGGCGATGGCCGATATCGGCCTGGATACCCCGACCGCGATGCTCGCGCACTCCTGGGAGGAGGCGCAGGAGATCCAGCCGAAGATCGGCTTTCCGGTGATCATCCGGCCGTCGTTCACCCTGGGCGGTTCGGGTGGCGGCATCGCCTACAACCGTGAGGAGTTCGAGTACATCGTCAAGAACGGCCTCGATCTCTCGCCGGTGAACCAGGTGCTGCTGGAGGAATCCGCGCTGGGCTGGAAGGAATTCGAAATGGAGGTGGTCCGCGACAAGGCGGACAACTGCATCATCATCTGCTCCATCGAGAACCTGGACCCGATGGGTATCCACACCGGGGACTCGATCACCGTGGCCCCGGCGCAGACCCTGACCGACAAGGAATACCAGATCATGCGCGACGCCTCGCTGGCGGTGCTGCGCAAGATCGGTGTGGAGACCGGCGGCTCCAACGTACAGTTCGCGATCAACCCGGAGAACGGGCGCATGATCGTGATCGAGATGAACCCGCGGGTGTCGCGCTCCTCCGCGCTGGCCTCCAAGGCGACCGGTTTCCCGATCGCCAAGGTCGCGGCCAAGCTGGCGGTGGGCTACACCCTCGACGAGCTGAAGAACGAGATCACCGGCGGGCGGACCCCGGCGTCGTTCGAGCCGTCCATCGACTACGTGGTCACCAAGATTCCGCGCTTCACCTTCGAGAAGTTCCCGCAGGCCGAGGCGCGGCTGACCACGCAGATGAAGGCGGTGGGCGAGGCGATGGCCATTGGTCGTACCTTCCAGGAGTCGTTCCAGAAGGCGCTGCGCTCGATGGAGACCGACATGGACGGCCTCGACGAGCGGCTCGATCTGACGGCCGATGACGTGGTCGATCAGCTGCGCACGAAGCTCGCCAACCCCAGCCCTGATCAGGTGCTGTACGTGGCCGATGCCTTCCGTGCCGGTTTCTCGATCCAGGACATCTTCGAGCTGACCGCGATCGACCCCTGGTTCCTGGCGCAGATCCAGGAGCTGGTCGACGTCGAGAATGGTCTGAAGGACCGCATCCTGGGCGATATCACCGCCGAGGAGCTGTATCGCCTGAAGCAGCGCGGCTTCTCCGACCGGCGCCTTGCGAAGTTGCTGAAAGAGACGGAAAAGGCCGTGCGCAAGCACCGTCACGGCCTGGGCGTGCGCCCGGTGTACAAGCGGGTGGATACCTGCGCGGCCGAGTTCGCGACCACGACCGCCTACATGTACTCCTCCTATGAGGAGGAGGACGAGGCGGAACCGACCGACAAGCAGAAGATCATGGTCCTGGGCGGCGGGCCGAACCGCATTGGCCAGGGTATCGAGTTCGACTACTGCTGCGTGCATGCCGCCCTCGCGATGCGCGAGGACCAGTACGAGACCATCATGGTGAACTGCAACCCGGAGACCGTCTCCACCGATTACGACACCTCGGATCGCCTGTATTTCGAGCCGCTGACCCTGGAAGATGTGCTGGAGGTCGTGGCGACCGAGCAGCCGACCGGCGTGATTGTGCAGTACGGCGGCCAGACCCCGCTGAAGCTCGCGCGGGATCTCGAGGCGGCCGGCGTGCCGATTATCGGCACCAGCCCGGACTCGATCGACCTGGCCGAGGACCGCGAGCGCTTTCAGGCCCTGCTGAACAAGCTGGGGCTCAAGCAGCCGCCGAACCGCACCGCGCGCAGCGAGGAGGAGGCCGAGAAGCTGGCCGACGAGATCGGCTACCCGCTGGTCGTGCGCCCGTCCTACGTGCTGGGTGGCCGCGCGATGGAGATCGTGCGCGACCGCGAGGACCTGCGCAGCTACATGCAGAACGCGGTGTCCGTCTCCAACGATGCGCCGGTGCTGCTGGACCGCTTCCTGGATGACGCGATCGAGGTCGATGTCGACGCGATCTCGGACGGCGAGAACGTGATCATCGGCGGGATCATGGAACACATCGAGCAGGCCGGCGTGCACTCCGGCGACTCGGCCTGTTCGCTGCCGCCGTTCTCGCTGTCGATGGCGCTGCAGGACGCGATGGTCGAACAGGTGCGCAAGATGGCGCTGGGGCTCAAGGTCGTCGGCCTGATGAACACCCAGTTCGCGATCAAGGGCGACGATATCTATGTGCTGGAGGTGAATCCGCGCGCCTCGCGCACCGTGCCGTACGTGTCCAAGGCCGTCGGACGGCCGCTGGCGAAAATCGCCGCGCGCTGCATGGCCGGGCAGCGTCTGCCCGAACAGGGCGTGGGCGATGCCGTCTACCCCGACTACTATTCGGTGAAGGAGTCGGTGTTCCCGTTCGCCAAGTTCCAGGGCGTGGACCCGATCCTGGGGCCGGAAATGAAGTCCACCGGCGAGGTGATGGGGGTCGGCCGCAGCTTCGCCGAGGCCTTCGCCAAGAGTCAGCTGGGTGCCGGTGTGCTGCTGCCGTCCACCGGCAAGGCCTTCGTGTCCGTGCGCGAGATCGACAAGCCGCTGGTGGGCGAGGTCGCGCGGCGCCTGGTCGAACTGGGCTTCGAGGTGCTGGCCACCCGGGGCACGGCGAACGTGCTGGAGGAGGCCGGGATCGCGGTGACCCGCGTGAACAAGGTCACCGAGGGCCGTCCGCATATCGTGGATATGATCAAGAACGACGAGATCAGCTTTATCATTAATACCGTGGAGGGCAAGCAGTCGACCTCCGACTCCTACACCATTCGCCGCGAGGCGCTTATGCACAAGGTGGGGTACACCACCACCATCGCCGGGGCCAGGGCCACGGTGCAGGCTCTGGATCACCTGGGGGCGAATGACGTCTTCCGGCTGCAGGACCTCCACCAGGAAAACCTTGAAGGGAAAAGCGCATGAACAAGACGCCCTTGACCGTGACCGGCGCGGAAAAGATGAAGGAAGAGCTGAAGAAGCTGAAGGGCGAGGACCGCCCGCGGGTGGTCAACGCGATCTCCGAGGCGCGCGAGCATGGCGACCTCAAGGAGAACGCCGAATACCATGCGGCTCGCGAGCAGCAGAGCTTCATCGAGGGCCGTATCCGCGAACTGGAGGGCAAGCTTTCCAATGCCCAGATCATTGACGTTACGGCCCTGCCGCAGACCGGCAAGGTCGTTTTTGGCGTGACCGTGGTGCTGGAGGCGACGGAAGACGGGCGTCAGGTGACCTACAAGATCGTGGGCGAGGACGAGGCCGACATCAAGAACAACATGATCTCGGTCTCCTCGCCGATCGCGCGCGCGCTGATTGGCAAGGAAGAGGGCGATGTGGTCACCGTGCAGGCCCCGGGCGGGGAGACGGAATACGAGATCCTGGAGGTCCGCTACGTGAACTGACCCCGGTTGCGGGGTTCAGGCCGGGTCCAGCGAGACCTTCGGGGCTTCCGGGTTGCGGCGGAACAGGGTCGCGATGTAGCCGATACGCTGGACGCGTTCGGCCCCGGTGCGGGCGCACAGGGTCTCGACGGTTTCGTTGCGGGCGTCGCGATCCCCGATGTTGACCTTGATCTTGACCAGTTCGTGATGGTCCAGGGCCTTTTCCAGCTCCGCGAGCACGGCATCGGTCAGACCGTTGCGACCAATGGTGACGATGGGCTTGCGGGGATGGGCGAGGCTGCGCAGATGGCGGCGTTGTACGTCGGTCAGATTCACGAGGGCCGTTATTAGTGTTGAAAACACAAAAGTGTAGCACGCCACCGGTGGGTGCGAGGTCCGGATATGCCGAAGCGTAGCCGCTCCAGTCAGCGCTGGCTGAAGGAGCACTTTGACGATCCATACGTGCAGCGTGCTCAACAGGAGGGGTATCGCGGGCGCGCCGTGTACAAGCTGCAGGAGCTGGACGAACGCGACCGCCTGCTGAAGCCGGGGATGCGCGTGGTGGATCTGGGTGCAGCCCCGGGCGGCTGGACCCAGTACGCCGCGCAGAAGATCGGCCGCAAGGGTGTGCTGGTGGCGACCGATATCCTGGCGATGGATCCGGTGTCCGGGGCCGAGGTGGTGACGGGCGATTTCCGCGAGGATGCGGTACTGGAGGCGATCCTGGAGGCCCTGGGCGAGGAGTCCGCCGACCTGGTGCTTTCCGACATGGCCCCCAACCTGACCGGGACCGATGCGGTTGATCAGCCGCGCTCCATCCACTTGTGTGAACTGGCGCTGGATCTGGCCACCCGGATCCTGAACCCCGGGGGTGCCTTTCTGGTCAAGCTATTTCAGGGCGAGGGTTCGGATGCGTACCTCGCCGAGGTGCGCCGGCGCTTCAAGTCGGTCAAGGTGCGCAAGCCCAGGGCCTCGCGCCCACGGTCACGCGAAGTGTATGTATTGGCGCGCGAGCCCCGGGATGTGTAAAGCTCCGTGTAACTGACTACTAATGTTTTTCGAGGTGTCGTTTTGAACGGTCTGGCCAAGAATCTGATCATCTGGGCGGTGATTGCCGTCGTCCTGATGTCTGTCTTCAACAACTTCGGCCCGCAGCAGCATACGCAGGAGGTGCGGAGTATCACGTACTCCGAGTTCATCCGCGACGTGCAGGGTGGCCGCGTGGATAACGTCACCATCAAGGGCGAGAAGATCGAGGGCACCACCCTGGAAGGCCAGCAATTCACGACGGTGAATCCGAACGACCCCGGCCTGATCGGTGACCTCCTGCAGAACAACGTGGAGGTCAATGCCCACGAGGAGGCCGAGCGTTCTCTGCTGATGAGCATTCTGATCTCCTGGTTCCCGATCCTGCTGCTGATCGCCGTGTGGATCTACTTCATGCGCCAGATGCAGGGCGGCGGTGCCGGCGGCAAGGGTGCGATGTCCTTCGGCAAGTCCAAGGCCAAGCTGATGTCCGAGGACCAGGTCAAGGTCGGTTTCGGTGATGTGGCTGGCTGCGACGAGGCCAAGGAAGAGGTCACCGAGCTGGTGGACTTCCTGCGTGATCCGTCCAAGTTCCAGAAGCTGGGCGGGCAGATTCCGCGCGGCGTGCTGATGGTCGGCTCGCCGGGTACCGGCAAGACCCTGCTGGCCAAGGCCATCGCTGGAGAGGCCAAGGTGCCGTTCTTCAGTATCTCCGGTTCCGATTTCGTCGAGATGTTCGTCGGCGTGGGCGCCTCGCGCGTGCGCGACATGTTCGCCGAGGCCAAGAAGCATGCGCCGTGCATTATCTTCATCGACGAGATCGACGCGGTGGGCCGTCAGCGTGGCGCCGGCATGGGCGGTGGTCATGACGAGCGCGAACAGACCCTGAACCAGCTGCTGGTCGAGATGGACGGCTTCGAGGGTACCGAGGGCATTATCGTGATTGCCGCGACCAACCGCCCGGATGTGCTCGACCAGGCGCTGCTGCGCCCGGGACGTTTCGACCGCCAGGTAGTGGTGCCGCCGCCGGATGTGCGCGGTCGCGAGCAGATCCTCAAGGTGCACATGAAGAAGACGCCGCTGGCGGACGATGTGCGGCCGGATCTGATCGCCCGTGGTACGCCGGGCTTCTCCGGCGCGGATCTGGCCAATCTGGTCAACGAGGCAGCACTGTTCGCCGCCCGCGCCGGCAAGCGTCTGGTCGACATGAGCGACTTCGAGCGCGCCAAGGACAAGATCATGATGGGCGCCGAGCGCAAGTCCATGGTGATGTCCGAAGACGAGAAGAAACTGACGGCCTACCACGAGGCTGGCCATGCGATCATCGGGCTCAGTGTTCCCGAGCATGATCCGGTGTACAAGGTGAGCATCATCCCGCGTGGGCGCGCGCTGGGTGTGACCATGTTCCTGCCCGAGGAGGATCGTTACAGTCATTCCCGGACCCGACTGGAGAGTCAGCTGGCCAGCCTGTTTGGCGGGCGCCTGGCCGAAGAGATCATCTTTGGTATGGGCAAGGTCACGACCGGGGCCTCGAACGACATCGAACGCGCGACCCAGATTGCGCGCAACATGGTGACCAAATGGGGCCTGTCGGAAAAGCTCGGCCCGCTGGACTACGGCGAGGAAGAAGGGCATCCGTTCCTGGGCGCGCAGATGGGTGCCGCCTCCAAGCCCATGTCCGACGAGACGGCGCGCGAGATCGACGCCGAGGTGCGCCGGATCATCGACGCCAACTATCAGCACGGACGGCAGATCCTGCTGGATAACCTCGACAAGCTGCATGCGATGGCGGCGGCGTTGATGAAATACGAGACCATCGACGACAAGCAGATCGAGGACATCATGGCCGGGCGCGAACCGCGCGAGCCGGCGAACTGGGGCAGCGATGATGACTCCAGTGGTTCCGCGCAGGTCGGTGATGATACCGAGTCCGGTTCTTCGGATGTCGACAGCGCGGACGGTCGCGATGACGACGACAAGGGGGTTGTCGGAGGGCCGGCCCCGCAGTCCTGATCCGTCCCGTCGTTGCCACCGGGTCCGAGGACCCGGCGGCCGTTGAAGTCGCAGGCCGCCAGGCCCCTTTCCTGGCGGCCTTTTTATTGGCACAGACCAAGGAGCGCGCGTGACCACGGAGCACCTTCGACTGCAATGCGGACCCCGGGTTCTGGATCTGGATCGGCCGCGCATCATGGGTATTTTGAACGTGACCCCGGACTCGTTCTCCGACGGCGGACGTTACACGCGAGTGGACGCTGCCCTGGCGCGTGCGCGGGAGATGGTGGCCGAGGGTGCCGAGATCCTGGATATCGGCGGGGAGTCCACCCGACCCGGCGCGGAGCCGGTGGGCCTGGATGAAGAGCGGCGGCGGGTTTTGCCGGTCGTCGAGGCCCTGAGCGCGGCATTCGATGTGCCGCTGTCGGTCGATACCATGAAGCCGGAGTTGATGCGCGAGGCGGTGGCAGCCGGCGCCGGGCTGCTGAACGACGTCAATGGCTTTCGTGCCGAGGGCGCGCTGGATGTGGCGGTCGAGGCGGCACGCGAGCAGGGGGTGGCGTTGTGCGCGATGCATATGCAGGGCGCACCGCAGTCCATGCAGCAGGCCCCGCAGTACCGCGATGTGGTGGCCGAGGTCGAGGACTTTCTTGCCGCCCGTGCTGCAACGCTGCAGGACGCCGGGGTTCCGCGTGCGCAGATCCTGCTGGATCCGGGCTTCGGGTTCGGCAAGACGCTGGAGCACAATCTGGCCCTGTTCCGGGGCCTGCCGCGTCTGGCCGGGGCGGGGCTGCCACTGCTGGTGGGCGTGTCGCGCAAGTCGATGATCGGTGCGCTGCTGGGGGACCGCCCGGTACAGGCGCGCGACCCCGGTTCTGCGATTGCCGCCTTGCTGGCGGTCCAAGCAGGGGCGCGGGTGCTGCGTGTGCACGATGTCGGGGCAACCCGGGATGCACTGACGCTATACTCGGCACTGCAGGCGGATGCCGTTGACGCACAGGACATGCGGGGGGATTGATGGCCAGGTATTTTGGAACCGACGGGATTCGGGGGCGCACCGGCGAGTGGCCGCTGACCCCTGAGTTTGCGTTGCGCTTGGGTTTTGCCGTGGGCGAGATACTGGGGGAGAACGGCCACCGTCAGGGGCCGGTGCTGGTTGGCAAGGACACGCGCGTGTCCGGCTATATGTTCGAGTCGGCGCTGGAGGCAGGTCTGTCCGCTGCCGGCCTGGATGTGGCCCTGCTGGGGCCGATGCCGACGCCTGCCATCGCCTACCTGACGCGCACCTTCCGTGCGACGGCGGGCGTGGTGATCAGCGCATCCCATAACCCGTTTCATGACAATGGGTTCAAGTTCTTTACCCCGGAAGGGGACAAGCTCCCGGATGCGACCGAGGCGGCCATTGAGGCACGGCTCGAGGAACCCGCCCGGGGCCTCAACGGCGAACGTCTGGGCAAGGCCGTCCGCATTGCGGATGCGGCGGGGCGCTACATCGAGTTCTGCAAGAGTGCGATCCCGTCGCGTTCCGAACTGCGCGGCATGAAGATCGTGATCGACTGCGCCCACGGGGCCACTTACAACGTGTCCCCGCATGTGTTCGAGGAGCTCGGGGCGCAGGTTGAGGTGCTGGGGGCCAGCCCCGATGGTTATAACATCAACGCCGACGTGGGCGCGCTGCATCCGCGCAATGTCGCCGAGCGTGTGCGGGCCGCGGGCGCGGATCTGGGTATTGCGCTCGATGGTGACGGTGACCGCGTGATCCTGGCCGCGGCCGATGGCACGGTGGTGGACGGGGATCAGATCCTGGGTATCCTCGCCCTGACCGAGCAACAGGCCGGAGGCTTCCCGGGTGGTGTGGTCGGTACCCAGATGACCAACCTCGGTCTCGAGCAGGCCCTCCAGGCGGCCGGCATCCCGTTCGTGCGCGCGCGGGTCGGGGATCGCTATGTGCTGGAGGAGCTGCGTCGGCGCGACTGGACCCTGGGCGGTGAGGGGTCCGGGCATATCCTCTGTCTGGACCATACCACCACCGGGGATGGCACGGTCGCGGCATTGCAGATTGCCCATCTGATGCACCGTACCGGGCAGCCGCTCTCTGTGCTGGCCAGCGCCATCCCCAAGCTCCCGCAGTGCCTGATCAATGTCCCCGTGAGTGGCGGCGCTGCCGCCTGTCTGCAAGCGGACCCGGTGCGTGCGGAGGTGGCGGCGGTCGAAAGTGAGCTGGGTCAGCGCGGCCGTGTGCTGCTGCGCCCGTCCGGCACCGAGCCCCTGGTGCGGGTGATGGTCGAGGGTGAAGACCCTGAGATCACGCGCAGCGCGGCCGAGCGCATTGCCGACAGTATTCGAGCGGCGTTGTGACCCGGATATGCGGGTGTCCGTGCCGGGCGGCGTGCGCCCCCGGGCCTGCCTGCGGGCACACGCTCCATGCCCTGACGCATTCGTGGTTGATTTGCACCCGGTGCGTCGGTAACATCCCGCCGCTCTAATCATCATCATCGGACCCGCTGTATCCGTACGGGCCCGACCGATTGCAGGAGGAAGGTCCGCATGCGCACGCCGCTGGTCGCCGGAAACTGGAAGATGAACGGTTCGCGGGAAGCGAATCGCGCGCTCGTGTCCGCCCTGAAGGGCAGCCTGGGCGATATCCAGGGCGTGGATGTGGCCGTGTGCCCGCCTGCGGTCTATCTGGCGGAGATCGCGACCGATCTGTCCGGCAGCGTCATCGCGCTGGGCGCTCAGGACTGCTCGGATCAGGAAAAGGGCGCCTACACCGGCGAGCTGTCCGGCCCCATGCTGGCCGAGGTCGGGTGCCGTTACGTGATCGTCGGCCATTCCGAACGCCGCGAACGCCAGAATGAATCCAGCGCCTGGGTGGCCGCCAAGTTCGTCGCCGCGCAGTCCGCGGGTCTGATCCCGATCCTGTGCGTGGGCGAGCAGAAGGTTGACCGTGAGTCCGGGCGCACCGAGAACGTCGTGGCCGAGCAGCTGGATGCCGTCCTCGATGCTGCCGGTGTCGAAGCCTTCGAGCGTGCCGTGATCGCCTACGAGCCAGTGTGGGCCATCGGTACCGGTCTGACCGCCACCCCGGAGCAGGCCCAGGAGGTGCACGCATTCATCCGCAATCGCGTCGCCAGTCGTGATCCGCGCGTTGCCGCAGACCTGCGGATCCTGTACGGCGGCAGCATGAAGGCCGAAAATGCGGCCGGCTTGCTCGCGCTGGACGACATTGACGGGGGGCTGATCGGTGGTGCCTCGCTGGATGCCGCAGCCTTTACCGCCATCGCCAACGCCGCGGGCGAGCGAGTCGTGGCATGATTTACGGCCTGCTCCTGGTGGTCCAGGTCGCGGTCTCGATCGGCCTGGTTGCGCTGATCCTGATGCAGCATGGCAAGGGCGCAGATGCCGGCGCCGCCTTCGGCAGCGGTGCTTCGGCGACAGTCTTCGGGGCGGCTGGCTCGGCCAACTTCCTGAGCCGTTCGACCGCCGTGCTGGCGGTGGTGTTCTTCCTCAACAGCCTGACGCTGGCCTATCTGGCGGCGTCCAGCCCCGAGGCCGAGAGCCTGCTGGACCAGATGGAGGCCATGGAAGAAGAAGGCGATGGCCCGCCGGACCTTCCGCCCGAGGTCGTCCCGGGTGGCGAACCGGCCGGGGATACCCCGCAGCCCGGCCGGCCGGCCGATGTACCCGACTGAGGTCGGTACGCTGTAGTAACTGGCAGATGTGGTGGAATTGGTAGACACGCTATCTTGAGGGGGTAGTGGCGCAAGCCGTGTGGGTTCGAGTCCCACCATCTGCACCAAATTTTGTTGATCCGGGTATTATTGAGTCCGTGCATGCCCGGATCAAAGCGCAATAAAAACAGCAATTTATAAAATTACGAATACTTGACACCGTTTTTGGGCATCACCTAGACTCCGTGCCCGGTGTGCGGCCCTGTCTCACCATAACGAGGCTGCCCGTACCCGCGCTTTCAACCAGCAACGCTGAACGGCTTGTCGGCGCGTCCGGTGTACGCGACGGCCCGCAAGCCTGCCCGCCCGAGGCGGCGTACGGGAGATAGAAATGCTGGAAGGTTATTTACCCATCCTGCTGTTCATCGCAGTGGGCATCGTGGTCGGCATCGTGCCACTGGTGGTCGGTATGGCCGTGGGTCCGCGCAAGCCGGACGCCGCCAAGGATTCGCCATACGAGTGCGGCTTCGAGGCCTTCGAGGATTCGCGCCTGAAGTTTGACGTGCGCTTCTACCTGGTGGCGATCCTGTTCATCATCTTCGATCTGGAGATCGCATTTCTCTTCCCGTGGGCGGTGTCGCTGGATGCCATTGGCCTGTTCGGGCTTCTTGCGATGGCCGTGTTTTTGCTCATTCTGGTCGTCGGATTCATCTACGAGTGGAAGAAGGGGGCGCTGGAATGGGAATAGAAGGCGTTCTTGAGAAGGGCTTCGTCACCACCTCGGCGGACAAGCTCATCAACTGGGCCCGCACCGGCTCGCTGTGGCCCATGACTTTCGGGCTCGCCTGCTGCGCGGTCGAGATGATGCACGCCGGTGCATCGCGTTACGACCTCGATCGCTTCGGGATCATCTTCCGGCCCAGCCCGCGTCAGTCCGACGTGATGATCGTCGCCGGCACGCTGGTCAACAAGATGGCCCCGGCGCTGCGCAAGGTGTACGACCAGATGCCCGAGCCGCGCTGGGTGATCTCCATGGGCTCCTGTGCAAACGGCGGTGGTTATTACCACTACTCCTATGCCGTGGTGCGCGGGTGCGACCGCATCGTGCCGGTGGATGTCTACGTCCCGGGCTGTCCGCCCACGGCGGAGGCACTGCTCTACGGCATCATCCAGCTGCAGAACAAGATCCAGCGCACGAACACCATCGCGCGCTGACGCACCCGGGGTTTCAGATGGCTGAACAAGACAACTGGATCGACGCCCTGCGGGCGGAACTGGGCGATGCCCTGGAAAGCCTGCACGAGGCCAACGGTGAGGTGACGGTCGATATCGTCCCCGGGTCCTGGCGCGAGGCCGGCGAAAGGCTGCGCGACGCGCTGGGTTTCGAGATCCTGATCGACCTGTGCGGCGTCGACTACCTCGAGTACGGCCAGGACGAGTGGGGTACCGAGTCGGCGACGAACACGGGCTTCTCGCGGGGCGTCGAGGCGGCCACCTCCGGGCGCTTCACCTTCGATGATGCGCCGGGGGAATCCAACTGGGAGGGCCCGCGCTTCACGGTGGTGGCCCATCTCCTGTCGGTGGCGCACAACCGCCGGGTACGCATGCGTGCCTGGATCGACGACGAGGAGTTCCCGGAGATCGAATCCCTGGTGGAGGTATGGGCCTCTGCCAACTGGTTCGAGCGCGAGGCCTTCGATCTGTTCGGCATCCTGTTCTCGGGGCATCCCGATCTGCGCCGGATCCTGACCGACTACGGCTTCGTGGGTCACCCGTTCCGCAAGGACTTCCCGCTGATTGGCCATGTCGAGATGCGCTACGACGCCGAGCAGGCGCGCGTGGTGTACCAGCCGGTGAGCATCGAGCCACGCGTGCTGGTGCCCAAGGTCATCCGCGACGACCATCGCTACAGCGAGGGCGAGAAGCCGGGCGAAGGAGCCGAGAATGCCTGAGATTCGCAACTTCACCCTGAACTTCGGGCCGCAGCATCCGGCGGCTCATGGGGTCCTGCGCCTGGTGCTGGAGATGGATGGCGAGGTTGTGCAGCGCGCCGACCCGCATATCGGTCTGCTGCACCGCGGTACCGAGAAGCTCGCCGAGAGCAAGCCCTATAACCAGTCCATCGGCTACATGGACCGCCTCGACTACGTGTCGATGATGGCCAACGAGCACGGCTACGTGCTCGCCATGGAAAAGCTTCTGGGTATCGAGGCCCCGCTGCGGGCGCAATACATCCGGGTGATGTTCGACGAGATCACCCGCATCCTGAATCACCTGATGTGGCTGGGTGCCCACGCGCTGGATATCGGCGCGATGGCGGTGTTCCTGTACGCCTTCCGCGAGCGTGAGGATCTGATGGACTGCTACGAGGCGGTCTCCGGTGCGCGCATGCATGCGACCTATTACCGTCCGGGCGGTGTCGCGCGCGACCTGCCGGGAACGATGCCGAAGTATCAGCCGTCGTCCTGGAAGTCCCAGGAGGTCGTGGACGACCTGAACAAGGTCCGCCAGGGCTCGCTGCTGGACTTCATCGAGGCCTTTACCGAGCGTTTCCCGGGCTGCGTGGACGAGTACGAGACACTGCTGACCGACAACCGGATCTGGAAGCAGCGCACCGTGGGCATCGGCGTGGTCGATCCCGACCGTGCCAAGCAGCTGGGCTTTACCGGCCCGATGCTGCGCGGCTCCGGTGTCGAGTGGGACCTGCGCAAGAAACAGCCCTACGAGGTCTATGACCGCCTCGATTTCGATATCCCGGTGGGCGTGAACGGCGACTGCTACGACCGCTATCTGGTGCGCATCGAGGAGATGCGCCAGTCCAACCGCATCATCCGCCAGTGCGTGGACTGGCTGCGCCAGAATCCGGGCCCGGTGCTGCTGGAGGATCACAAGATCACCCCGCCGAAGCGCGAGGAGATGAAGGCTGACATGGAGGCCCTGATCCACCACTTCAAGCTGTTCACCGAGGGCATGTGCCTGCCGGAAGGTGAGGCCTACGCCGCGGTGGAGCATCCGAAGGGCGAGTTCGGGGTGTATCTGGTCTCGGATGGTTCCAACAAGCCCTACCGTCTGAAGGTCCGTCCGCCGGGTTTCGTGCACCTGTCCGCGCTGGACGAGATGGCGCGCGGCCACATGCTGGCCGACGTGGTCGCGATCATCGGGACCCAGGACATCGTATTCGGGGAGATCGACCGCTGATGGCTGCCGAACAGAAAACCGTCGCCTTCCACAAGCCCGCCGGCAAGAAGGTGGAGCTCAGCGACCACGAGCGTGAAGAGATCGACGCCTGGCTGGCGCGCTATCCGGAAGACCAGAAGCGCTCTGCGGTACTGGGCGCCCTGCGCGCGGTGCAGCACGAGGATGGCTATCTCTCTACCGCGAAGATGGATGCGGTCGCCGAGTACCTCGGCCTGCCGGCGATCGCGGTGTACGAGGTGGGCTCGTTCTACTCGATGTACGAGCTGGAGCCGGTCGGCAAGCACACCATCATGGTGTGCAACAACATCTCCTGCATGCTGCGCGGCTCGGAAGAGATTATCGCGCATCTGGAGAACCGGCTTGGCATCAAGCTCGGCGAAAGCACGCCGGACGGCAAGTTCTACCTGAAGATGGAAGAGGAGTGCCTGGCAGCCTGCTGTGGTGCACCGATGATGCAGGTAGACCACAAGTACTATGAGAATCTCACGCCGGAGAAGGTGGACGAGATCCTCGACGGTCTGGAGAAGTAGCATGGCCAACCAGATCTGTTTCGCGACCCGCTACCTGGACGATCCGGCCTCGCTCGAGACCTACAAGAGCGTCGGCGGCTATCAGGCGCTGGAGAAGGTCTACAAGGGCAAGATGGCCCCCGAGGACGTGATCGAGGAGGTGAAGACCTCCAACCTGCGCGGCCGCGGCGGGGCGGGCTTCCCGACCGGGCTCAAGTGGTCCTTCATGCCGCGCAACACCCCCGGGCAGAAGTACATCGTATGCAACTCGGACGAGTCCGAGCCGGGCACCTGCAAGGACCGCGAGATCCTGATGTACAACCCGCATGCCCTGATCGAGGGCATGGCGATCGCCGGCTACGCGATCGGCGCCACGGTGGGCTACAACTACATGCGCGGCGAGTTCATGGACGAGGTGAACACGCGCTTCACCGCAGCCCTGAAAGAGGCCTACGAGGCTGGCTATCTGGGCAAGGACATCTTCGGCTCCGGGGTCGATTTCGATCTCCACCCGTCTCTGGGGGCGGGTGCCTACATCTGCGGCGAGGAGACGGCGCTGCTGGAGTCGCTGGAGGGCAAGAAGGGCCAACCGCGCTTCAAGCCGCCGTTCCCGGCCAACTACGGCCTGTACGGCAAGCCGACCACGATCAACAACACGGAGTCGCTGGCGTCCATCCCGTCCATCATCCGCAACGGTGGCCAGTGGTTCGCGGATCTCGGCGTGCCCAAGTCGGGTGGCGAGAAGCTGTTCTCCGTCTCCGGGCATGTCAACAAGCCGGGCAACTTCGAGATCCCGCTGGGCACACCGTTCAAGGATCTGCTCGACATGGCCGGCGGCGTCCTGAACGGGCGCAAGCTCAAGGCCGTGATCCCTGGCGGCTCGTCGGTGCCGGTGGTCCCGGGGGATGTGATGCTGAAGGCCAACATGGACTTCGACTCCATCGCCCATGCCGGGTCGATGCTGGGCTCCGGCGCGGTGATCGTGATGGACGAGACGGCCGACATGGTCAAGGCCCTGCAGCGCATCTCGCGCTTCTACTTCTCCGAATCCTGTGGCCAGTGCACGCCCTGCCGCGAGGGGACCGGCTGGCTCTACCGCATGCTGACCCGCATCGTGGAAGGTCAGGGCCGTCCCGAGGATCTGGAGCGCCTGGACGACGTGGCCAGCAAGATCGAGGGGCATACCATCTGCGCCCTGGGTGATGCCGCTGCCATGCCGGTGCGCAGCTTCGTCAAGCACTTCCGCCACGAATTCGAATACTACATCCAGCACGGTCGGAGCCCGGTGGCAGACGCCGCCTGACGCCCTCCGCGCACCCGCAGCAGGAATCGAGCATGAGTCAGGATCAGAAGCAGGATCTGGTCAGCATCGAGATTGACGGCCGCACGATCGAGGCGCCCAAGGGCGCCATGTTGATCGACGTGGCGGACGATGCCGATATCCGCATTCCGCGGTTTTGCTACCACAAGAAACTGTCGGTCGCCGCGAACTGCCGTATGTGTCTGGTGGAAGTGGAGAAGGCGCCCAAGCCGCTCCCCGCCTGCGCGACCCCGGTGATGGATGGCATGAGGGTCTACACCCAGTCGCCGCTGGCGCTGCGTGCGCAGAAGGGGACCATGGAGTTCCTGCTGATCAACCACCCGCTGGATTGCCCGATTTGCGACCAGGGAGGCGAGTGCGAGCTGCAGGACGTGGCCATGGGGTATGGCGAAAGTGTGTCCAAATACACCGAAGCCAAGCGCGTCGTAAAGGACAAGGACATCGGTCCGCTGATCGAGACCGAGATGACCCGCTGCATCCACTGCACCCGTTGCGTGCGCTTCGGTGAGGAGATCGCCGGGGTGCGTGAACTGGGCGCGACCGGCCGTGGCGAGCACATGCGTATCGGCACCTACGTCGAAAAGACCGTGGCCCACGAGCTGTCGGGTAACGTGATCGATCTTTGCCCCGTGGGCGCGCTTACCGCGAAGCCATCACGCTACGGTGCCCGGGCTTGGGAATACGCCCAGGCGGCGAGCATCGGGGCGCACGACGCCGTGGGCTCCAACCTCTACGTGCATACCGACAACGGCCGCGCGATGCGGGTGGTGCCGCGCGAGAACGAGGCGGTCAACGAGACCTGGATCTCCGACCGTGATCGTTTCAGCTACACCGGCCTGTACACCGAGGACCGCCTGACCCGACCGCGCATCAAGGTGGACGGGCACTGGCAGGAGGTCTCCTGGGAGACCGCGCTGAGCTACGCGGTGGAGGGTCTGAAGGAGACCGCCCCGGATCGCATCGGTGCGTTGTTGTCGCCGTCACTTTCGCTGGAGGAGCACTACCTCGCGCAGAAGGTGCTGCGTGGCATGGGCGTGGTCGATATCGATCACCGCGTGAACCAGCGCGACTTCCGCGACGAGGCCGTGGCGCCGCTGTTCCCCTATCTGGGTGCGGCGATCAGCGATCTGGAGAACGCCAGCGCCGTGCTGCTGATCGGTTGCAACCCGCGCCGCGAGCAGCCGTTGATCGCCCACCGCCTGCGCAAGGCGGCCTCGCGCGGGGCCGAGGTCTTCCTGGTGAACGACATGCTGCTGGACCTCACCTATCCGGTGCAGGCCCAGCTGGTTGGCAGCGAACGTGATCAGGTCCTGGCGCTGGCCGGGATCGCCGGCCAGATTGTGGCGACGGGCAAGGCGCTGCCGAAAAAGCTGGAGGCAGTGGTCAAGGCGGCCGAGACCGAAGACGCCGCGACGCAAGAGGCCTTCCAGCGCGCCGCGCGCGCATTGCTGGACGGTGCCCGCGGGCACGTTCTGCTCGGTGCGGGTGCGCTCCATGGGCCGGCCCTTGCGACCCTGCGGGCACTGGCCGGCTGGATCAGCAAACACACCGGGGCCAGCCTGGGCTACCTGCCGGCGGGTGCCAACGCCGCCGGTGCCTGGCTGGCCGGGGTGCTCCCGCACCGGGGGCCGGCCGGGGTGGAACGGGATCAGCCCGGCGCCCATGCCGCCGACATGGTGGAGCAGGGCCGCGATGCCTTCGTGATCGCCGGGCTTGAGCCCGGCCGCGACGGCGCCGATCCCGCGGCATTGCGCCACGCGCTGGAACGGGCCGGTCTGGTGGTTGCTCTCACCAGCTTCTCGAGCCCGGAACTGGAAACGGTGGCCGATGTGCTGCTGCCGATCGCCACCAGCTTCGAACACTCGGGGACCTTCGTGAACGCCGAAGGCCGCTGGCAGAGCTTCCGCGCCGCGACGCGCGCCCCGGAGGATGTCCGCCCGGGCTGGAAGGTCTGGCGCGTCCTCGGCAACCTGCTCGACCAGCGCGGTATCGACTACCTGGATTCGCCGGCGGTGCGCGACGAGCTGAAGGCGCAACTGGCCGGCGCAAGTTTCGACACTGCCGTGAATCTGAACAAGGTGCATGTGGAACTACCGGAGGCCGCTCCCGAGAACCGGCTGTACCGGGTGCAGGCAGCGGCGCTGTACAGCGGCGATCCGCTCGCGCGCCGGGCCGGTCCGCTGCAGTCCAGCCCGGAGGGACATCTGGCCGAGAGCGTCCTGGTGCATCCGCAGTCGGCGCCGGGTCACGCGCACGGGAACCGGGTGCGTTTGCGCCAGGGCACGGCCGAGACGGAGCTGACCCTGCTGCTGGACGAGTCGGTGCCGCCGGGTCTGGCCGTGACCTTCGCGGGTTCGGCTGCCATGGGTGCGTTGGGCCCGGCGAATACCCCCGTCGTGCTGGCGCGGGCCTGAGGGACTTAAGACATGTTCGACTGGATGATGAACTTCTTCTACAGCCTGCCGACGGTGATGCAGATCCTGATTGGCATACAGCTGATCGTGATCCCGCTGATGCTGGCCGTGGCCTACACCACCTTTGCCGAGCGCAAGGTGATCGGCTTTGCGCATGTACGCGTCGGGCCGAACCGGGTGGGGCCGCGTGGCTGGCTGCAGCCCATTGCCGATGCGCTGAAGCTACTGACCAAGGAAGTCATCGTCCCGACGAACGCCAACCGCTTCCTGTTCCTGAGTGCCCCGGTGCTGACCATTGCCCCGGCGCTCGCCGCCTGGGCGGTCATTCCGTTCTTTGATGGCGGTGCCCTCGCCAATATCAACGCGGGCCTGCTGTACCTGCTGGCGCTGACCTCCCTGGGCGTTTACGGGATCATCATCGCGGGTTGGGCCTCGAACTCGAAGTACGCGCTGCTGGGCTCGCTGCGTTCGGCGGCCCAGCTTGTCTCCTACGAGATCGCGATGGGCTTTGCCCTGGTGGGCGTGCTGATGGCCGCCGGCACGCTGAACGTGGGCGGGATCATCGAGGCGCAGTCGGGCAGCGTCTATCACTGGTTCCTGCTGCCGCTGCTGCCGCTGTTCTTCGTGTACTTCATCTCCGGGGTTGCTGAGACCAACCGCGCGCCCTTTGACGTGGCCGAGGGTGAATCCGAGATCGTCGCCGGCTTCCACGTCGAGTACTCCGGCATGGCCTTTGCCGTGTTCTTCCTGGCCGAGTACGCGAACATGATCCTGATCTCGGCACTGACCGCGATCCTGTTCCTGGGTGGCTGGCTCTCGCCGTTCCAGGGGATCCTGCCGCAGGCTGCCTTCGACCTGCCGGTGATCGGTTCGCTGCTGGATCATGGTATCCACTGGTTCCTGTTCAAGACCGCCATCTTCCTGTTTGCCTTTTTGTGGTTCCGCGCCACCTTCCCGCGCTATCGCTATGACCAGATCATGCGGCTGGGCTGGAAGGTGCTGATCCCGGTGACCATCGTCTGGCTGTTCGTCGAAGGCGTGCTGGTGGCCTTCAACGTTGGCCCGTGGTTCGCATGAGGAGTTCGTGATGAAAGCGATGCGCCGTTTCTTCAAGAGTTTCCTGTTCTATGAGCTGCTGCTGGGGCTGCGCCTGACCGGGCGTTACCTGCTGAGCCGCAAGTTCACCGTGCAGTATCCGGACGAGAAGACCCCGATGTCGCCGCGTTTCCGCGGACTGCACGCCCTGCGCCGCTATCCGAACGGCGAGGAGCGCTGCATTGCCTGCAAGCTGTGCGAGGCGGTGTGCCCGGCACTGGCGATCACCATCGATTCCGAAGAGCGGGAGGATGGCACCCGCCGTACCACGCGCTACGACATCGACCTGTTCAAGTGCATCTTCTGCGGCTTCTGCGAGGAGGCCTGCCCGGTGGATTCCATCGTCGAGACGCACATCTTCGAGTACCACTTCGAGAACCGGGGCGAGCAGATCATGACCAAGGACAAGCTCCTGGCCATTGGTGATCGCTTCGAGAACGAGATCGCCAGGGCACGCGCGATCGACGCCCCGTACCGGTAACGCAGGGACCGCATCATGACGTTCGAACTGATTCTCTTCTACGTGTTCGGCGCGATCCTGCTGGGGGGCGCGCTGGCCATGATCAGCGTCCGCAACCCGGTACACGCCGCGTTGTTCCTGGTCGTCTGTTTTGTCGCCGCGGCCGCCATCTGGCTGCTGGCGGAGGCGGAGTTCCTGGGCATCGTGCTGGTGCTGGTCTACGTCGGCGCGGTCATGGTGTTGTTCCTGTTCGTGGTGATGATGCTCGATATCAACCTCGCGAAGCTGCGCGAGGGGTTCACCGAGTACCTGCCGGTCGGCATCGTGGTGGCACTGGCCATGGCCACGGTCCTTGTGCTGGTGATTACGCGCTACATCACCATGGAGGTGCCGGAGCGCGCCGGGCCGGAATATGCGAATACCGAGGCCCTGGGTGCGATTCTCTATACCGACTACGTATATCCGTTCGAGATCGCGGCGGTGATCCTGCTGGTGGCGATCATCGCGGCCATCTCGCTGACCATGCGCAAGCGTCCGGATAACAAGTCGATTGACCCGGGCCAGCAAATGGCGGTGTCCCGCGATGACCGCGTGCGGATGGTCGCCATGCCGTCCGAGAAGAAGAGGGCACCGCGTAGGGACGCGCAGGGCCCCGCCCGTGGCACGTCTGACGGCGACGCCTCCAAGTAGAAACCGAGTGCAATCCCAGTAATGGACATCCCGGCTGTCGGCCGGGACCCGGACACCGGGGGTGGCCGTTCGCCCCCGAAAGAACTCAGGGCTAGAACATGATTACGCTAGAGCACTACCTGGTGCTGGCCGCGCTGCTGTTTTCCATCAGCGTCGCCGGGATCTTCCTGAACCGGAAAAACGTGATCGTGCTGTTGATGTGCATCGAGCTCATGCTGCTCGCGGTGAACATCAACTTCATTGCCTTTTCGTTCTTCCTGCAGGATCTCGCGGGCCAGGTGTTCGTGTTCTTCATCCTGACGGTCGCCGCGGCCGAGGCGGCCATCGGCCTCGCCATCCTGGTGTTGCTGTTCCGTAACCGCGGAACCATCAACGTCCAGGATCTGGACGCAATGAAGGGATAACGGGCCATGGATACGATTTATCTACTTATCGTTCTGGCGCCGCTGTTCGGCGCGATTGCCGCCGGACTGTTCGGCCGCCAGATCGGGCGTACCGGCGCGCACAGCGTCACTATCCTGGGGGTGGCGGTCTCGTTCATCCTGTCCGTGGTGGTGTTCTGGGCCCACGTGTTCGGGGATGCCGGGGTCTACAACGAGACGGTCTACACCTGGATGGTCTCCGACGGCATCCAGTTCGAGGTCGGGTTCCTGGTCGACAACCTGACCGCGATGATGATGCTGGTGGTCACCTTCGTCTCGCTGATGGTGCACATCTACACCATCGGCTACATGAAGGATGATCCGGGCTACCAGCGCTTCTTCGCCTACATCTCGTTGTTCACCTTCTCCATGCTGATGCTGGTGATGGCGAACAACTTCATGCAGCTGTTCTTCGGCTGGGAGGCCGTGGGGCTCGTCTCCTACCTGCTGATTGGCTTCTGGTACAAGCGCCCGACCGCCATCTACGCCAACATGAAGGCGTTCATCGTGAACCGGGTCGGGGACTTCGGGTTCCTGATCGGGATTGCCGCGCTGGTGTTCTATGCCGGCAGCCTGAACTACACCGAGGTCTTCGCCGAAGCCGAGTCCATGCGGGATGCGACCATCACCATCTGGCCGGGCTGGACCTTCGGCCTGCTGGATCTGGCGTTGATCTTCCTGTTCATCGGGGCGATGGGTAAATCCGCGCAGGTGCCGCTGCACGTCTGGCTGCCGGACTCCATGGAAGGCCCGACCCCGATCTCCGCGCTGATCCACGCGGCGACCATGGTGACCGCGGGTATCTTCATGGTGGCGCGCATGTCGCCGCTGTACGAATTCTCCGTGGTGGCACTGTCGTTCATCCTGGTCATCGGGGCGGTCACGGCCTTCTTCATGGGCCTGATCGGGCTCGTGCAGCATGACATCAAGCGTGTGGTGGCGTACTCCACGCTCTCGCAGCTGGGGTACATGACCGTGGCGCTTGGTGCGTCGGCCTATGCCGCGGGCCTCTTCCATCTGATGACGCATGCCTTCTTCAAGGCGCTGCTGTTCCTGGCCGCGGGTTCGGTGATCATCGCGATGCATCACCTGCAGGACATGCGCGCGATGGGTGGCCTGCGCAAGCATATGCCGGTCACCTACGTGACCGCGCTGATCGGGTCGCTGGCGCTGATCGGCTTCCCGTTCTTCTCCGGGTTCTTCTCCAAGGACGCCATCATCGAGGCGGTGGGGTACTCGGAGATTCCGGGCGCGACCTTCGCGTACTGGATGGTGCTCCTGGGCGTGTTCGTGACCGCGTTGTATACCTTCCGCATGTTCTTCCTCGTGTTTCATGGCGAGGAGCGTTACGACCAGGCGCACAAGTACATGCCGGATCATGGTGATGATCACGACGATGACCATCACCATGACCACGGGCCGCTGAAGCCGAAGGAGTCGCCATGGGTCGTGACTGTTCCGCTGGTCCTGCTGGCCATCCCGTCGGTCGTGGCCGGATACTTTATCGGCCCCATGCTGTTCGGCGACTTCTTCTCGGATGCCTTGTTCGTGCTGCCGGAGCAGGATGTGCTGGCCACCAAGGGTGAGAGCTTTACCGGGGTGATCGGCTTCGTGCTGCATGGCCTGATGCTGCCTGCATTCTGGCTGGCGATGGCTGGTCTGGCGACGGCCTGGTACCTGTATATCAAGCGCCCGGAACTGCCGGCGCGGATCGCGGAGCGCCTGAAGCTGGGCGTGCGCATCCTCGAAGACAAGTACGGTTTCGATCGCTTCAATGACTGGTTCTTCGCCGGCGGCACGGTCCGCCTGGGACGCGTGCTCTGGCGGTACGGGGATGCGCTGATCATCGATGGACTGCTGGTCAACGGGACGGCGCGTTCGGTGGGGTGGATCTCCTCGCGTATCCGCCATATGCAGTCCGGTTTCCTCTACCACTACGCGTTCGTGATGATCATCGGCCTGCTGGTCCTGATGTTCGCCTTCGTGATCTGAGCGGCTTCGACACCCATGCGCTCGAAGCCCACCGCTGTTTCAAGGAACGACCATGTTTGCTGACTGGCCTATCTTGAGTCTGTTGATCTGGCTGCCGATTCTCGGCGGTTTCCTGGTGCTGGCCGCCGGGCGCGACGCGCCCCATGTGGCGCGGCGGCTCGGGCTCGCGGTGGCCGTAGCGACCTTCGTGGCCAGTCTGCCGCTGTGGTTCGCGTTCGAGCGCGGCACCGCGGAGATGCAGTTCCAGGAGCTGGCCTCGTGGATTCCCGCGTTCAACGTGAACTACCACCTGGGTGTGGACGGGATCTCCATGCCGCTGATCCTGCTGACCACGCTGATTACCGTGGTGGTCGTGGTGGCGGCCTGGGAATCGGTGAAAGACCGCATCGCCTACTACATGGCTGCGATGCTGGTGATGGAAGGCCTGATGATCGGCATGTTCGCGGCGATGGACGCGGTGCTGTTCTACGTGTTCTTCGAAGCCATGCTGATCCCGATGTTCCTGGTGATCGGGATCTGGGGCGGGCCGCGGCGCGTCTATGCGACGCTCAAGTTTTTCCTTTATACCTTCCTCGGTTCGGTGTTCATGCTGGTCGCGCTGATCTGGATGTATATCCAGTCCGGCAGCTTCCTGATTCAGGACTTCCATGCCCTGCAGATCGGTATGACCGCGCAGATACTGATATTCCTCGCCTTCTTCATGGCGTTCGCGGTGAAGATCCCGATGTTCCCGGTGCATACCTGGCTGCCGGATGCGCACGTGGAAGCGCCCACCGGCGGCTCGGTGATCCTGGCCGCCATTATGCTGAAGATCGGGGGCTACGGCTTCCTGCGTTTCTCGCTGCCGATCACGCCGGATGCCTCGGCGGTGCTGGATACGCTGATGATCGTGCTGTCGCTGATCGCAATCGTCTACATCGGGGTGGTGGCGCTGATTCAGAGCGACATGAAGAAGCTGATCGCCTATTCGTCGATCGCGCACATGGGCTTTGTGACCCTGGGCTTCTTCCTCGCGTTCTACATCTACCGCAATACCGGTGACTGGGAAGGGGCCTCGCTGGGTATTGCCGGCGGCATGGTGCAGATGATCTCGCACGGCTTTATCTCCGCGGCCATGTTCCTTGCGGTGGGCGTGCTGTACGACCGTCTGCACAGCCGCCAGATCGCCGACTACGGCGGCGTGGTGAACACCATGCCCTGGTTCGCCGCCTTCTTCGTGCTGTTTGCGATGGCCAACACCGGCCTGCCGGGCACCTCCGGCTTTGTCGGCGAGTTCATGGTCATCCTGGCCGCATTCAAGGCGGACTTCTGGATCGCCTTCCTGGCTGCGACCACGCTGATTCTGGCCGCCGGCTATACGTTGTGGCTGGTCAAGCGTGTGATCTTCGGTGCAGTGGCCAATGACAACGTGGCCGGGCTGTCGGACATGAACCGCCGCGAGTTCTTCCTGATGGGCGTGCTGGCCTTCTTCACCTTGTTGCTGGGTGTGTGGCCGGCGCCGCTGCTGGATGTGATGAACGCGACCATCGACCACCTCGTGGCGCATATCGCGCAGTCGAAGCTCTGAACGGACGCCTGACATGAATTTCGAGATCCCCAACTTCCTCCCCGCCGTGCCCGAGATGTTCGTGCTCGGGATGGCGTGCCTGATCCTGGTGATCGACGCGTTCCTGCCGGATTCGCGGCGCGATGTCACCTACGGACTGGTCCAGGCGACCCTGGTCGCCGCCGCTGGCCTGACCCTGTGGTTGATGGGTCCGGACACGGTGCTGACCTTCTCGGATACCTTCGTGCAGGACCCGATGGCGGACATCCTGAAGATCGCGGTCTATGTCACCAGCTTCCTGGTGTTCCTGTATGCGCGTCCGTACCTGATGGAGCGCGGGATTCACAAGGGCGAGTTCTACATCCTGGGCCTGTTCGCGGTGCTCGGGATGATGATCATGATCTCCGGGCACAACCTGCTCACGCTTTATCTGGGGCTTGAGCTGCTGTCACTGGCCTCGTACGCGCTGGTCGCGTTCTGGCGCGACAACACCCGCGCCACCGAGGCAGCGATGAAATACTTTGTGCTGGGGGCGCTGGCCTCCGGCCTGCTGCTCTACGGCATGTCGATGATCTACGGCATGACGGGTTCGCTGGACATCGCGGTGATTGCGGCCGAACTGACGGCCGCCGACGACAGCCTGAACGTGCCACTGGTATTTGGTCTGGTGTTCCTGGTGGTGGCCATTGCGTTCAAGCTGGGGGCGGTGCCGTTCCACATGTGGGTGCCGGACGTCTATGACGGTGCGCCGACGGCGGTTACGCTGTTCATTGCCACCGCGCCGAAGATCGCCGCATTCGCCTTCCTGATGCGCCTGCTGGTGGAGGGCATGGGCCCGATGCATGCCGACTGGCAGGGCATGCTGATCATCCTGGCGGTGCTGTCGCTGGCCGTGGGTAATGTGATCGCGATTGCGCAGACCAGTATCAAGCGCATGCTGGCCTATTCGACGATCGCCCACGTGGGTTTCCTGTTCATGGGGATCCTCGCGGGGACGGAAAGCGGTTACGCCTCGGCGATGTTCTATGTGATTGTCTACGCGCTGACGGCGGCCGGTGGCTTCGGCATGATCGTGTTCCTGTCGCGCAAGGGCTTCGAGGCCGACCACATCGATGACTTCAAGGGACTGGCCAAGCGCAACCCGTGGTTCGCGTTCATCATGCTGCTGTTGCTGTTCTCGATGGCGGGTGTGCCGCCGACCGTGGGTTTCTACGCGAAGCTGGCGGTGATCCAGGCCGCGGTGGGCGCAGGCCTGGTGTGGCTGGGCGTGGTGGCAGTGATCTTCTCGATCATCGGCGCGTTCTACTACCTGCGCGTGGTCAAGATGATGTTCTTCGACGAGCCGAAGGAGGACAACGCCGAACCCGTGCAGCCGTCCGGCGCCCTGGCCGCTGCACTGAGCATCAACGGGCTCGCCGTGCTGGCGCTGGGAATTTTTCCGGGTCTCCTGCTGTCCGTTACTCATTACGCAATCATCGGGTAAGTCGTGACACAGTGGATTCCGTTTGAGGCCCTCGTTTGGGGATTTGTCGTCGTCGCCTTTGTGTCGGCGAATCTGCCGTGGCTGACGGAGCGCGTCGGGCTTGTCGTCCTGCCGGCCAATGGGGTGAAGGGCCCGTGGACCCGGGTCTTCGAATGGTTCGGGCTCTACATCCTCGTCGGCCTGATTGGCAAGGGGCTGGAGTTTCAGGCGACGGGCGGCATTCATTCGCAAGGCTGGGAGTTCTACGTGATCACCCTGTCGCTGTTCGCGATGTTCGCGCTGCCGGGTTATATCTGGCGATTTGACCTGCGGCCGCATCTGCGCAGTGGCGTGCGCCGTAGCCGATAAATATTTTCGTGTAGCCCTTGCAGCAGGGCACCCGCTTTGCTAAAGTTCTGCGTCTCGGATGCGGGGTGGAGCAGTCTGGCAGCTCGTCGGGCTCATAACCCGAAGGTCGCAGGTTCAAATCCTGCCCCCGCTACCAATTTTCAGAGAGGCCCCGTACGGGGCCTTTTTGTTAAGAATACGGGCCTGGCGGTTACTGTTCGCCGCCGGGCGCCGGTTCTTAAGGCTGCGCTCCCGCGCGCCTTGCGGCAGTGATTGGGTCGCAGCCATCGTTGCGGTGTACGAGGGGCGTTCGGCGCCCTTTTTTTGTTTCTGGGTCCCGGCAACGGGACGGAGTCGATCGAGACGCCCTTGTCGCAGAAGGCCGAACAACTCAAAACGCTGTTAACCCCGGTGGTCGAGGGGGAGGGCATGCAATTCTGGGGGCTGGAATATCACGCCGGCTCCAAGCCGCCCGTGCTGCGTATCTTTATCGATGGCGAGAACGGCGTCACCGTGGACGATTGCGCGCGGGTCAGTGACCAGGCGGGCGCGGTCCTGGATGTCGAGCAGGTCCTCAAGGGCCATTACACCCTGGAGGTGTCCAGCCCCGGGATCGAGCGCCCCTTGTTTACCTCCGACCAGTTCCGGCTCTACATCGGGCACCCGGTGAAGGTGCGTCTGGCGTGGCCGGAACACGATCGTCGCAATTTTCGTGGCGTGCTGCTGTCGGTTGAAGAGCCGATGATCGAAGTGGAAGTGGACGGTATGGCCTATGAGCTGCCGCTGGCTGCCATCCATAACGCGCGGGTCCTCGAACAGCTGTAAAGCGGCTGTGATACAGGGCGCTGCTACGCTTTTGTTGAATCGGCAGGTGACTGCCGAGTGCAGAGAGGCAAGTACATGAACAAGGAGATCCTGCTGGTCGCCGACGCCGTGGCGAACGAAAAGGGAGTGGAGAAGAACATCATCTTCGACGCCCTGGAATCGGCCCTGGCGATGGCGACCCGCAAGTACCACGGTGGCAAGATGGACGTCCGCGTAAGCATCGACCGCGAGGAAGGTGACTATGAGGCCTTCCGGCGCTGGACCGTGGTCGACGACGAGGATCCGGAGTTCGAATCCCCGGAGCATCAGATCCTGCTGTCCTATGCCTTGCAGCAGAACCCGGATGCCCAGGTCGGCGATGTGATCGAGGAGCCGGTCGAGGCCGTCGACTTTGGCCGGATCGCCGCCCAGACCGCCAAGCAGGTCATCGTGCAGAAGGTGCGCGAGGCCGAGCGTGCCAAGGTTGTGGAGGAATACCAGGACCGCGTTGGCACGCTGGTGATGGGTATCGTCAAGCGTACCGATCGCAACGGGACCTACGTGGACCTGGGCAATAATGCCGAGGCGCTGATCCCGCGCGAACACATGATCCCGCGGGAGACCGTGCGCACCAACGACCGGCTGCGTGGTTACCTGAAGGAGATTCGACCGGAGGCCCGGGGGCCGCAGCTGATCCTCAGCCGCACCGCGCCGGAGTTCCTGATCGAGCTGTTCAAGCTCGAAGTGCCGGAAGTCGGACAGAACATCATCGACATTATGGGTGCGGCCCGTGATGCGGGCATGCGTGCCAAGATCGCCGTGCGCTCCAACGACCCGCGCCTGGACCCGGTGGGGGCCTGTGTCGGGATGCGCGGCTCGCGTGTGCAGTCGGTCTCCAACGAACTGGCGGGGGAACGCATCGACATCATCGTCTGGGACGAGAACCCGGCCCAGTTCGTGATCAATGCGATGTCGCCGGCCGAGGTCCAGTCGATCGTGGTCGACGAGGACAAGCAGTCCATGGATATCGCGGTCGAGGAAGACAAGTTGTCGCTGGCCATCGGTCGCGGTGGTCAGAATATCCGTCTGGCGTCGCAGTTGACCGGCTGGGAGCTGAACGTGATGACCGAGGAACAGGCGGCCGAGAAGAGCGAGGCCGAGGCGCAGCAGCTGGTGAACTTCTTCATGGAAGCCCTGGACGTCGACGAAGAGGTCGCGGGCATCCTGGTACAGGAAGGCTTTACCACGCTCGACGAAGTCGCCTATGTGGACGAGGCCGAGTTGCTGGCGATCGAGGAATTCGACGAGGACATGGTCCAGGAACTGCGCAGCCGTGCGAGCGATGCCCTCCTGACCAGGGCGATCGCGGCCGAAGAAGGGCTCGAGGGTTACCAGCCCGCAGAGGATCTGCTGAACATGGATGGCATGTCCGCCGTACTGGCGAACAAGCTGGCGGCACACGGGGTGTGCACCATGGAGGATCTGGCGGAGCAGGCATCCGACGACGTGGTCGAGATGACCGGACTGGATGCGGAAGAGGCGTCGGCGCTGATCATGACCGCGCGCGCCCCGTGGTTCGCAACCGGGGACTGATCCCCGCGAACCGAATCGGAATCCGTGTCACAGGCCTGTGGGCGGGCCTGAAAAGAATCTGGAATGGAGGTAGGCGCCATGGCGCAAATGACAGTGCAGCAATTCGCGGAATCGGTGGGAACGCCGGTCGATCGCCTCATGGTCCAGCTCAAGGAGGCGGGCGTCGAGGTGGATGGCCCCGACGGGGCGATTACCGATGCCGAAAAACGCAAGCTGCTCGATCACCTCCGCCAGGCTCATGGCGAAGGCGGCGAGGCCGGGCGCGTGACCCTGAAGCGCCGCACTCAGGCGCAGACCCTCAAGGTGAGCTCCGGCCAGGGCCGCGCCAAGACCGTGAACGTCGAGGTTCGCAAGAAGCGCACCATCAAGCGCAAGCCGGTCGAGGCAGCGCCCGAGGCGCCAGCTGAACCGCCGGTGGAGGCGACGCCTGCAGCCGCAGAGCCCGCGCCGGCCCCGGAGCCCGTGGAAGAACCGCGTGCGGTGGAACCGGAGGCGCCCCTGCAAGAGCCGGTTAGCGAGGCCGCGGCCGACGCGGTGGAGGCGAGCGCCGACACCCCGGCGGAGCCCGAAGCCGAGCCTGAGGCTGCAGCCATGGCGGAGCCCGAGGGCGCAGAGCCGGAAACCGCGAGTGCGCCGGAACCGGAGGGCGAGGAAGCCGCGGCCGAACCGGCGGTCGCCGAAGCCGAGCCGGCGCCTGAACCCGAGCCGGCACCGGCCAGGCCGAAGCGTCCGCTCAGCCGTACCGAGCAGCTGGCGCTGCAGGTCGAGGCGGAGCGTGACGCCCAACGCAAGGCGGCCGAGGCCCGCAAGCAGGAGGCGGCCGAGCGCGAGGAACGCCAGAAACGGCGCCAGAAAGAGCTCGAGGCTCAGGAGGCGAAGCGCGAGAAGGAAGAGCAGGCGCGCCTGGAGCGTGAGGCGGCGGCTCGTCAGGCCGCCCCCGCGCCGGCCGCGGCCGATACCCGTGCCGGCAAGGGTGCCCGCAAGGGCGGTCGCAAGGATGATCGTAAAGAGCTGCACGTGGCCGGTGATCGTCGCGGCCGGCGCAAGAAGGGCGACGGTCGCCGCGCCCAGTCTGCCGCGGCGCAGGCGGTGACCAGCAAGCACGGTTTTGCCAAGCCGACGGCACCGGTTGTGCGCGATGTCGAGGTGCCGGAGACCATCACCGTGGCCGATCTGGCGCAAGCGATGGCGATCAAGGCCCCGCAGCTGATCAAGGCGCTGATGGGCATGGGCGTAATGGCCACCATCAACCAGTCGATCGACCAGGACACCGCAATGCTGGTGGTCGAGGAAATGGGCCACAATCCGATTGCCGTGAAGGAGACTTCGGTTGAGGACGAGATCGACACCGGGTTGGAGCAGACGGCGGAAGCCAGGCCGCGGCCGCCGGTGGTGACCGTGATGGGTCACGTCGACCACGGCAAGACCTCGCTCCTGGACTATATCCGCAAGGAGAAGGTGGCCTCGGGCGAGGCGGGTGGCATTACCCAGCATATCGGCGCCTACCACGTGCCGAATAATCACGATGGCGTAACCTTCCTGGATACGCCGGGACACGCCGCGTTTACGGCGATGCGCGCCCGGGGTGCGCAGTCCACTGATATCGTGATCCTGGTAGTCGCGGCCGATGACGGTGTGATGCCGCAGACCATGGAGGCCATCCAGCACGCGAAGGCGGCGAATGTGCCGATCGTCGTGGCGGTGAACAAGATCGACAAGCCGGAGGCCGAACCGGAGCGGGTGATGAATGATCTCGCCCAGCACGAGGTCATCCCCGAGGCCTGGGGGGGCGATACACAGTTCATCAACGTGTCCGCGCATACCGGCGCGGGCATTGACGAACTGCTGGAGGCCCTGGGCCTCCAGGCCGAGGTGATGGAGCTGAACGCCCCGGACGACGGCCCGGCGCGTGGCGTGGTTATCGAGTCGCGCCTGGAGAAGGGGCGTGGCCCGGTGGCAACCATCCTGGTGCAGTCGGGCAAGCTGAAGCACGGCGACATCCTGCTGTCCGGCAAGGAATACGGTCGTGTGCGGGCCATGTTCGACGACACCGGTGCCGCGGTGAAGGCCGTGGGTCCGTCGATGCCGGTCGAGGTTCTGGGCCTGTCCGGTGTGCCGGAGGCGGGTGACGAGGTGCTGGTGGTCGCAGACGACAAGACCGCCCGCGAGGTCGCGGAGCACCGCGACGCCAAGCAGCGCGAGCGCAAGCTGGCTGCACAGCAGGCGGCCAAGCTGGAGAACATCTTCAACCAGATGCAGGAAGGCGAGATTGCGACCGTGAACATCCTGATCAAGGCGGATGTTCAGGGCTCGGCCGAGGCCCTGCGCGAGTCGCTGGTCAAGCTGTCCACCGACGAGGTGCGCGTGAAGGTGGTCTCTGCCGGGGTCGGGGGGATCTCCGAATCCGACCTCAACCTGGCGATGGCCTCCGAGGCGATCGTGATCGCGTTCAACGTGCGTGCCGATGCCGGGGCCAAACGCCTGGCGGCCGAGAACGAGATCGACGTGCGCTACTACTCGGTGATCTACGAGGCGATCGATGACGTGAAGCAGGCGCTGTCCGGACTGCTGTCGGCGGAGATCCGCGAAGAGGTCGTGGGCCTTGCCGAGGTGCGCGATGTGTTCAAGGCCTCCGGCTTTGGTCAGGTTGCCGGTTGTCTCGTGGTCGAGGGTGCGGTGAAGCGGGGCAACCCGATTCGTGTGCTGCGTGACAACGTGGTGATCTACGAAGGCGAGCTGGAGAGCCTGCGTCGCTTCAAGGACGACGTGAACGAGGTGAAGGCGGGTACCGAGTGCGGGATCGCGGTGAAGAACTACAACGACGTGAAGTCGGGTGACCAGATCGAGGTCTTCCAGCGCGTCGAGGTGGCCCGGACGCTCTGATGCCGGGGAGCCGCGATTTTCATCGGTCGGACCGGGTCGGGGAGCAGATCCAGCGCGAGCTGGCCGAGCTGATCCGCCTGGAGGTGAAGGACCCGCGTGTGGGCATGATTACCCTGGCCGGTGTCGAGGTGTCCCGGGACCTGGCCCATGCGCGCGTGTACTTCACCCAGCTCGGCGGTGCCGAAAAGGGGCTGGAGGCGCAAAAGGGCCTGAACAACGCCGCCGGTTTCCTGCGGCATGCCCTGGGGCAGCGCATGCGCCTGCGCAGCGTGCCGCAGCTGCGTTTCAGCTATGACGATACCCCGGAGCGGGGTGCGCACCTGTCGTCTCTGATCGACCAGGCACTGGCCGAGGATCGTGCGCACCACGCGGACGATCCCGATGGCGGGGACGGTAGCGGCGGGTCCTCGGAGGGGGATGCCGACGCCGCCCGTGACCCGGGCGAAGGACCGGAACGCGGGGCCTGAGCCCCCGGCGTTTCCGGGCGGGCGACCCATCCATGGCGGGCAAGCGGCGCGAAGTCGACGGCATCCTGTTGCTGGACAAGCCGCGTGGGCGCAGTTCCAACCAAGTGCTGGGGCGGGTCAAGTATCTGCTGCAGGCGAAAAAGGCCGGTCACACCGGGGCGCTGGACCCGCGGGCGACCGGCCTTTTGCCGTTGTGCTTCGGGCAGGCGACCAAGGTGTCCGGCTGGTTGCTGGATGCCGACAAGCGGTACCTGGCCGAGGCCCGTCTCGGGATCGAGACCGATAGCGCGGACCTGGACGGGACGGTCATCCGCGAGTCTCCGGTGCCGGTGATCGAACCCGCGCAGCTGCGGGCGCTGGAGCGGCAGTTCAGTGGCGCTCAGGAGCAGGTGCCGCCGATGGTATCGGCGCTCAAGCACCGCGGCCGGCGCCTGTACGAGCTGGCGCGCCAGGGGGTCGAGGTTGAACGGCCGCCGCGACCGGTGCGCATCCATATGCTGAGTATCGAGCAGACCGCGCCGGATCGGTTGCGGTTCGAGGTGCACTGTTCCAAGGGGACCTACATCCGCTCGCTGGTGGCCGATGTCGGCCGTGAGCTGGGTTGTGGCGCCGCCGTGGATATCCTGCACCGGGTCGGTCATGGCCACTTCAATGCCGCCGCCATGGTGTCGCTGGACGCGATCGAGACCGCCTTCGAGGCGGGCGGGGCGGCGGCAATCGAGGCAATGCTGCAGCCGGCAGAAGCGGCCCTGGCGCACTGGCCCTCGGTGCGGCTTGATGCTGCTGCGAGCGCCGCGATGCGGCATGGTAATCCGGCGCCCGCGGCGGCGATTATCGCGCGTACGTCGGGAGCCGATGATGCTCCGGCCGAGGCCGGCAGCGGCTGGCCCCTGGTGCAGGTGGTGGATGCCGAAGGGCGCTTTCTGGCGGTCGCGGTGGAGGACCCCGCCGGCTGGGTACGAGCGCGGCGGTTGTTTGTGTCTGCCGCCTGACGTCGGGCCGGGCGTGCGTTTCTGTTCACGTCGTGATGGCTCGTGCTAATATTGCGCGCCTATCGCCAGCGCCACTGGTCGGTTAACGGTTTCAGTACTTTCAGGAGTCAGGTTTTAATGTCGCTCACTACCGAAGAAAAATCGGCCATCGTCGAAAAGCACAAGCGCGATGCCAACGACACCGGTTCGCCGGAAGTCCAGGTCGCGCTGCTGACGGCCCGCATCCAGCACCTGATGGGGCATTTCGAAAAGCACAAGCAGGATCATCACTCGCGCCGCGGGCTGCTGAAGATGGTCAGCCAGCGCCGCAAGCTGCTGACCTATCTCAAGCGCAATGACCAGGATCGCTACAAGGCCCTGGTTCAGGAGCTTGGCCTGCGCCGCTAAGGCCGGCACAACGGGCCCGCGCCACTGGTGCGGGCCCGTTCAGTTTCGGGGCCGGACGCGCAGCGAGCGGGTCCGGCCCGTTGCATGCATCAGACGCACGTCATTACGGATACGGGATACAACGTGGCATACAAGAAGTCGTTCCAGTACGGAAACCATACCGTTACCTTCGAAACCGGTGATATCGCCCGCCAGGCCAGCGGTGCTGTCCTCGTCAACATGGCCGAGACCGTGGTGCTGGTCACTGTGGTGGCCCGCAAGGAAGCCGATCCGGGCCGCGACTTCTTCCCGCTGACCGTGAACTATCAGGAACGCACCTACGCTGCGGGCAAGATCCCCGGTGGGTTCTTCAAGCGCGAGGGGCGTCCGAGCGAGAAGGAAACCCTGACCTCGCGCCTGATCGATCGTCCGATCCGTCCGCTGTTCCCCGAGGGGTTCAAGAACGAGACCCAGGTGGTCGCCACGGTGATGTCGATCAACCCCGAGGTCGATCCCGATATCCCCGCGATGCTCGGCACCTCGGCCGCGCTGGCGCTGTCCGGTGTCCCGTTTGCCGGGCCGATCGGCGCGGCGCGCGTGGGTTATCGTGCCGGCGAATATCTGCTCAACCCGACCTACAGCGCGCTGGAGGAATCGGATCTCGATCTGGTGGTGGCCGGTACCGAAAACGCGGTGCTGATGGTGGAGTCGGAGGCCAACCAGCTGTCCGAAGAGACGATGCTGGGCGCGGTGATGTTTGGTCACGAACAGATGCAGGCCGCGATCCAGGCGATCAACGAACTGGCCGCCGAGGCCGGGAAGCCGGCCTGGGACTGGGTCGCACCGCCGACCATCGAATCGCTGGAAGACCAGGTCAAGGGCGTGGTCGGTGACGAACTCGTCGCTGCCTATCAGATCGCCGAGAAGCAGGCGCGCACCCAGCGGATCGGGGAGCTGCGCAGCCAGGCTGTCGAGGCCCTGGTGAGCGAGGATGAAGAAGGCCCCTCCGTGGATGACGTCAAGACCGCCTTCCATGATCTCGAATACCGCCTGGTTCGGGACCGCATCCTGGACGGGAACCCGCGTATCGACGGCCGCGATACGCGCACCGTACGGCCGATCACCGTGAATACCGGCATGCTGCCGCGTGCTCACGGTTCGGCGGTGTTTACCCGCGGCGAGACCCAGGCGATGGTGGTGGCGACGCTGGGTACCGATCGCGACGCCCAGGTGATTGACGCGATCGAGGGTGAGCGTCGCGACCGCTTTATGCTGCATTACAACTTCCCGCCCTATTGCACGGGGGAGACGGGCTTCGTCGGCTCGCCCAAGCGCCGCGAGATCGGTCACGGGCGCCTGGCCAAGCGTGGTGTTGCTGCGGTGATGCCCTCCGACGAGGACTTTCCCTATGTGCTCCGCGTGGTCTCGGAGATCACCGAATCCAACGGCTCCAGCTCCATGGCGTCGGTGTGCGGGACCTCGCTGGCCCTGATGGATGCCGGGGTGCCGCTGAAGGCGCCGGTGGCCGGGATCGCGATGGGCCTGATCAAGGAAGGGGAGCGTTTTGCCGTGCTGTCCGACATCCTCGGTGACGAGGACCATCTCGGCGACATGGACTTCAAGGTGGCCGGTACCTCTGATGGCGTGACCGCGCTGCAGATGGACATCAAGATCGACGGCATTACCCGCGAGATCATGGAGCAGGCGCTGGCGCAGGCCCGTGAGGGCCGGATGCACATCCTTGGCTGCATGAACGAGGTGCTGCCGCGTCACCGTGACGAGATGTCCTCGCACGCGCCGCGTTTCATCACCATGAAGATCAACCCGGACAAGATCCGCGACGTGATCGGCAAGGGCGGCGCGACCATCCGGGCCCTGACCGAGGAGACCGGCGCGACCATCGATATCCAGGACGACGGAACCGTCAAGGTGGCTTCCACCGATCAGGCGGCCGGCCTCGAGGCCAAGCGCCGCATCGAGGAGCTGACCGCGGATATCGAAGTGGGGCGTCAGTACACCGGCAAGGTTGCGAAGATCATGGACTTCGGGGCGTTCGTCTCGATCCTGCCGGGTCGCGATGGCCTGGTTCACATCTCGCAGATCTCGGACGAGCGGGTCGAGAACGTCGGCGATTTCCTCGCCGAGGGTGACTCGGTGACCGTACGGGTCCTGGAAGTGGACAAGCAAGGTCGCATTCGTCTGAGCATGAAAGCGGTGGAATCGGACGCCTGACCGGCCGCGCGTGGTTTTCGGGCGCCCTGTTATCCCGCTTCAGGATGTTTTGGCATGGATCTCGTCAGTATTCGCAACAGCTACCGACGCTACGCCCGTCACTATGACGCGACCTTCGGGCGGGTGTTCGCGACCGGTCGTGCCAGTGCGAAGGAGACCCTGGCGCCGCTCTCGGGCAAACGCATCCTGGAGGTCGGAGTAGGTACGGGACTCTCGCTGCCGGACTACCCGGACGATTGCCAGGTGGTCGGTATCGACGTCTCGCGCGAGATGCTGGAAGTCGCTCGGGGGCGTCTGAACGGTGGGCTGCCGGCGGTGGCCGGACTTTGCGAAATGGACGCGGAGAAGCTCGGGTTTGCCGATGACAGCTTCGATGCGGTGGTGGCGATGTACGTGGCCACCGTCGTCCCCAATCCGGATGCCCTGTTTGCCGAGATGTGGCGGGTCTGCCGCCCGGGTGGTCGGGTGCTGGTCGTGAATCACTTTGCCTCGCGGCAATGGTTGCTGCGCGGGTTCGAGCGTTGCCTGCGGCCGCTGTCCAAGGCCGTGGGCTTCCGTCCCGACATGGAGTTCGAGGACTTCGTGCGGGTGACCGGACAGGAACCTTGCATGGTCGCCCCGGCCAGCCTGTTCGGCTACTGGAAGCAGGTCGAGTTTCGCAAGCCGGTCTGAAGATCTCTCCGCGCGGTGCGGGTCCATCCCCGGCGTAACCTGATGGTGGTGCCCCGGGGAACATGGGTCCGTGTTTCTCCGGGCGATGTGCACGGGCCGCCACGGCGTTGTGCGTCTCACCAGACTGCGGCGCCTGGTGTTTGCCCGGCTGGGTCAACGCCGCGTGAACAGCGGCAATTCGTGGCGCCGCGCGTTGGCCGCGATGAAACGGCCACGCCCCTCCTGTTCCTGGTCCAGGGCCGCCTGCTCGGTGGATTCCTCCCCGATGATCGTGGCCAGAAAGACCTCCAGCTCACGTCCGTCCACCCGCAGCGTACCGAAGGGTTTGCCATCGACGTCAGGGTGCCAGAAAAGTCGTGGTTGCCAGTTGCAGCCCTGGATCTTTGGATGCTGGTACAGCTCGCGCAGGCGTTGGTCGAGTGGGTCGGACATGGGAACCTCGAAAGGGAAAGGTCGGACGAAGCCCCAGGGAAACACACCTTTGGTGTCTCCCGGCCGTCGTGCCGGTGAGTGCCAAAAGGCGTTACTGTAGACGAACCCTGCCCACGGCGTCAGAGGACCCGACGAATGGCAATCGACTGGAAGCGCTACGACTCTACCCCGTTCTACGACGAACTGATCGAGAGCCCCGGCCGCCCCCGCGACCCCGCGCGCGCGCTGGCGGAATACCTGGCGTCGCTGGATGCCGGCGAGATCCACAGCCGCAAGCAGGCGGCCGACAGTGCGATCCTGGAGATGGGTATCAGCTTCACGGTGTATACCGAGGGCGAGAACATCGACCGCGCCTGGCCCTTCGACATCATCCCGCGGGTGATTGCGCGCCAGGAGTGGGATCAGGTCCAGGCCGGGCTGGAACAGCGTCTGACCGCACTGAACCTGTTCATTGACGATATCTACAACGAGCAGCGCATCTTTCAGGACAAGGTGATCCCGCGCTATGTGCTGAACCAGTCGAAGAATTTCCGCGAGCAGTGCGTCGGCATCAAGCCGCCGCACGGCGTGTGGGCGCACATCTGCGGCAGTGACCTCGTACGCGACGGTGACGGCCAGTTCTTCGTGCTGGAAGATAACCTGCGCGTGCCCTCGGGGGTCTCCTACATGCTGGAAAACCGTCAGGTGACCAAGCGCGTGTTCCCGGAACTGTTCGAAAACTCCAGCATCCTGCCGGTGGACGAGTACCCGACGCAGCTGTTTGACATGCTGGCCGCGATCTCGCCGCGGCCGCAGGACTACCCCGAGATCGTGGTCCTGACGCCGGGGATCTACAACTCGGCCTATTTCGAGCACTCGTTCCTGGCGCAGCGCATGGGCGCGGAACTGGTCGAGGGGGCGGATCTGGTCGTCGATGACGATGACTGCGTGTACATGCGGACCATTGACGGGCTGGAGCGGGTCGACGTGATCTACCGTCGCATCGACGACGAATTCCTCGATCCGGAGGTCTTCAACCCGGACTCGATGCTGGGCGTGCCCGGCCTGATGCGGGCCTGGCGCAAGGGTAATGTCGGTCTGGCCAATGCGCCCGGTGCCGGCGTGGCCGACGACAAGGTGATGTATGCCTACGTGCCGGACATCATCCGCTACTACCTGGATCAGGAGCCGATCATCCCCAACGTGCCGACCTATCTCTGCGTGAACGAGAAGGATCGCGCCTACGTGCTCGACCACCTCGACGAGCTGGTGGTGAAGCCGGCTAACGAGTCCGGGGGCTACGGCATGCTGGTGGGGCCACACGCGAGCAAGAAGCAGCGTGCCGAGTTTGCGCAGCTGATCAAGAAAAACCCGCGCAACTATATCGCCCAGCCCACCCTGGACCTGTCCGTGGCACCCACCCTTTGCGGCGACGAGATCGAGCCGCGGCACCTGGACCTGCGTCCGTTCATCCTGCAGGGGGTGCGCACGGATGTGACGGCCGGGGGTCTGACCCGGGTGGCCATGCGCAGGGGTTCGCTGGTGGTGAACTCCTCGCAGGGCGGGGGCAGCAAGGACACCTGGATCGTGGACGAGGAGAACTGAGATGCTCTCGAGAGTCGCCGAACGTGTGTACTGGATGGCGCGTTATGTTGAACGCGCCGAAAACACCGCGCGCATGGTCATGGCCTTTAACCTGCTGGCGCTGGATATGCCGAAGTCGGTGCAGCTGTCCTGGAAGGGACTGGTGGAGGTTACCGGTAACGAGGGGCAGTTCGACAACCATTACCAGCGTGATGATGAACGCAACTGTGTGAAATTCCTGCTCGCGGATGACGACAACCCGAGCTCGGTACTGAACTCCCTGCGGGCGGCCCGCGAGAACGTACGTACCACGCGTGACCTGGTGCCGTCCGAGGCCTGGGAGGTAATGAACGAGCTGTACCTGTTCGCTCGTGACCGCATTGATCAGGGCATCGGCAAGCGGGGGCGTTTCGACTTCCTGTCCGAGGTAATCCAGCGCTGCCAGACCCTGACCGGGTTGCTGGCCGGGACCATGAGTCACGACGCCGCCTACGACTTTATCCGCCTGGGGCGCAATCTGGAACGCGCCGACATGGGGACGCGACAGATCGACGTTGGCGCCCTGCGGCATTTGAAGAAGGATGGAGAGGACCCGGAGCCCTATGAGGGTCTGTTGTGGACCAGCATCCTGCGTTCGCAGAGCGGGTTCCAGATGTATCGCCAGCATGTGAAGCGCCGCATCAACGGGGTCGATGTCGTGCGCTTCCTGCTTCAAGATAATGCCTTCCCGCGTGCGGTCACCCATACCCTCAATCAGGTGCAGGATGCCCTGGAGAAGCTGCCGAACAACGAACTGCCGCTGCGTCTGGTGATACAGGCACGCCGTCATGCGACCAGCGCCCAGGTGCACGAACTGATCAAGGAAGATGGCCTGCACGCCTTTATCGACGTGCTGCAGAGGGATATCGGAGAGATTCATGGTGCCAACGCCACGACCTGGTTCCTGGCCGTCCCGGCGCAGGGACAGGCGGTGGCCTAGTGGGCCATGCGGGAAGTGCGGTGACGATGGAGCACAGCCAGAAGTGCGGGAGCCTGGCGGGCAAGTGCTGGAATAGCCCCCTTCTTTCAAGTTTGCGCAACGGCAGTGCCGGCGCTTCTGGCGATGCGATCGGTTACCGAATTTTCCGCGTGGCCCACCCGGGGCCTGTCGGGGCAGCGGTCAGGCTTGCCGGATTGGTCAGGAGGCGCTGCCGGAGCCGCGGCTGACCCGCGTACCGCGCTGCTTGTGGGCGTGCGCGGACTCCCAGTCGAACCGTGGCAGGTCAGTAAAGGCCTTCTTGATGTTCTTGTCCCAGGCCTGGTTCAGTGAGCGCAGATAGCCGTCGTCCGCCTCCAGACACAGGTAGTGGTCAAAGGTCAGGGTGCCGCGCTCGTAGACCATCACCTCGACCGGAGGACCGACGGTGAGATTCGAACGGATGGTCGAATCGATGGAGACCAGGGCGCAGCGTGCCGCATCTCCCAGTGGGGTGGTGTGATCAATGATTCGATCCAGGATCGGCTTGCCGTATTTGCTCTCGCCCAGCTGCAGAAACCGGGTCTGCTGCGAAGTGGTGATGTAGTTGCCCTGCGGGTAGATGAGATAGATGGCCGGGGCGTCTTCGCCGATCTGGCCCCCGATGATCAGTGTCGCCTCCGCCTTGATGCCGGACCGTGATAGCGCTTCGGAGTGCTTCTCCGCCTCCTGGCGGTTGATCCGGCCGAGGTACTCGGCCGCGTCCGACATGCGTTCCACTGTCGCCAGGCTCTCGTCGGCACCTTCTTCCATGTCGCGTTTGAGCTGGTGCACCACGGACTGCGTGGTGGCCAGGTTGCCCGCCGCGAGCACCACGAATACCCGCTGGCCCTCGATCTCGAAGGTGTGCATCTTGCTGTAGGTGCTGACCTGATCGACCCCGGCATTGGTGCGGGAGTCGGAGGCGAAGACGAGGCCGTCGTCCAGGTCGATGGCGACACAGTAGGTCATGGGGGCGCGGAATTCCGGGCAAGGGGGAATCGGCATACTAGGGCTGGCTTCGGGGGGCGTCAACGCGAAGCGGTGGCGAGCACCGCGTGGCGGCGGCTGAACCCGACCCGGTCCGGGGTGGTCAGCTGAATAGTGCAAACCATGATTCCGGAGGTCCCGATGCGCCATCGCTGGTTGGCGGTAGTTCTGATGCTGTTTGTGCCCCTGCTCACGGTCAATGCCGATACCCTGGACCGCGAGGCCCTGCTGGAGCGCATGCAGGGAGGCGGGCTGGTGATCTACTGGCGTCATGCCGCCACGGATCATGGGCAGCGCGATACGGATCTTTCCGACATGAGCCGCTGCGAGCACCAGCGCAACCTCAATGACGCGGGGCGCGAGCAGGCGCGGCAGGTGGGCGCGGGTTTCGAGCGTCACGCCATCCCCGTTGAGCGCATCCTCAGTTCGGCGTTCTGCCGCAATACCGAGAGCGCCCGCATCGCCTTTGGGGAAGGTCGCTACGAAACCCGCGATGATCTGTTCAACCTCCCGCCGGTGCGCAATCGCCAGCAACAGCAGGCCCTGGTGGCTGCGCTGCAGGACTATCTGGTCACTGCACCCGAGGACGCGACGCGCAACGTGGTGATCGTGGGCCACAACATCAATCTGCAGCGTGCGGCCCGGGTGCTGATCGAGGAGGGCGAGATCGCGGTGTTCGACCCGGATGCGGAGGCACCGCGCCTGCTGGGGACGTTGCATCCGGAGGACCTGGGGCCGCTCTGAACGCCGCAGGCGAGCCCGCCCCGGGGTCTCTCCGGGGCCGGCGGATGCCATGGCGTGGCGGGAATCGAGCGGGCCGGAACCGACCTGCAGAGTTGGGCCCGCGGGAAGATCAGGGAAGCGCTGAACAAAGCCATGCGGGCCTTTTCAGCGCCCGCGGGCCTGCAGGGCCTGGTAATGCGTTGCCCTGGCCAAGGGGCTTGCCGCTTGTTCCGGACGCAATCGCCCTTGCCGTGGTCGATTCCGGCGGCACGTCCCGGTGCCGAAGGGAAACATCGATCAATGCGCTCAGCCCTAATAGAGGAAGTCGGGCAGGTGTTTGCGCAAGGTGCTGGCGTCGACGGATTTGGTCACGTTCTTGGCGACCTCGGCGGTGACGCTCTGGGCTACGGTCGGGTCCAGGGCGTCGCGCAGTGCCCCCAGGAAGGTAGGTGCGGCCACGATGACCAGGTGCTTGAAGCTGCCTGCGTGACAGGCGGATTTGAGATGTTCGGCGACCTGGCGCGCAAAACGATTGCGCTCGTTGGCGGCGGGGTCAGTGCTTTCCTGCATGGCGTGTCGGGCATCCCCGCTGGCGCTGGCCCAGCTGCGCCCGGGACGGTCGGACACCAGGTCCTGGTTATGGGCGCGGGATTCGCTGTGCGAGAGCGTCTCGCTCTCGTGCATTCCCTGACAGGCGCGGCCCTCGCAGGTAAAGATGCGGGCGCGCGCGGCATCGGCAACAACGATCCAGACAGTATCCATGCAGTTCCTCCTGTGGTGGGCTGGTGGGGCGGTGCCGGACGCACCGGACCGGTACGTCGGTTGGCGGGGCCGCCCGCAGGTCGGCCCGGACAGGGCCGGCCCCAGTTCCGAGTGTAGATCGTTTGCGCGGCAACAAGGGGTTCGAGCCCCGCGGTACCGCACGTTATGCTGACCGGGGCCAGGCGGATCGGGGACGGATCCCCTGTCTCGCTCGTGATGATCCTCCAGATCCCACAGGTCCCCCTGCACTGACCTCACCGGAGGCCGACCACTATGCAATTTCAGACGGTGCGCGGGGCGGCGATCAAGCGGTATCTGGAGGCTGTGGCGCGTCTGCGCATCGCGGTGTTTCGCGAGTGGCCCTACCTGTACGCCGGGTCGGCGGAATACGAGCAGGGCTACCTGCGCCATTACGCGGAGTGCCCGGACAGCACCCTGGTGCTGGCGCTGGATGACGAGCGGGTGGTGGGAGCGTCCACCGCGCTGCCGCTGGCGGCGGCCGAGCCCGAGTTCCAGGCCCCGTTTCATGCCCGCGGGCTGGACACGGCGCGCTATTACTATCTCGCGGAATCGGTGCTGCAACCGGCGTATCGCGGGTACGGGGCCGGCCATCGGTTTTTCGATGCGCGCGAGGCTGTAGCACGCCAGCTGGGATTTGAGCACGCGGCTTTCTGTGCGGTGGTGCGGCCACCGGATGACCCGCGGCGGCCGGCGGATTACCGCCCGCTGGACGGATTCTGGTCGCGCCGTGGCTATGCCCGGGCGGAAGGGCTGGTATGCGAGTTTTCGTGGCCGGATACTGGCGCGGCGCAGGAGACGTACAAACCGCTGCAGTTCTGGTGGCGTCGCCTCTGAGCTGCGGGCGGTCGCCTGCGCTATGAGGACGAGGAGTCGTCGCCTGCGTCCCGGTCGCCCTTGAGCAGCCCGGCCAGGCCGGCGAAGGGGCTGTGCGTCGCTGTGCTTCCGTGTGTGGTGCCGCGACCGGGCGCAGCATCGGTGAAGCGCTGGTGTTCGTTATCGTGGCAATACAGGCACAGCAGCTCCCAGTTACTGCCGTCCGGCGGATTGTTGTCGTGGTTGTGATCGCGGTGGTGCACCGTCAGCTCGCGCAGGTTGGCGCGCGTGAACTCGCGCCCGCAACGTCCGCAGACCCAGGGGTACATCTTCAAGGCCTGTTCGCGGTAGCCGCGTTCGCGAGCCGCCTGATCCTGGCGGCTGCGTGCGACCAGGTCGTCGAGGCGGCTGGATTTCGATTCACTCATGCGGCGATCCTCCTGCGGCGTGCTCGTTCCTACGGTACTGATGCAGCGGGCCGGGGGCCAGCGTCATCCGTGTCTCCCCAGCGTTCCGCGAGCGTCGCTGCCAGGGCGCCCGCAGTACCGTCGTGCCCGGACGGGAGCGGGTCCTGCGGATGGTGCAGCCAAGCCACGATGTCGTCGAAGGTGGTCCGGGCGCGGGTGTAGCGCGTCAGCATGTGATAGCCCTCGGGGTACAGCACGGCGCGGTGTCCCGGGTCATCACTGTCTGCCAGGGTCTCCAGCAGGCGGGTCAGGGGCCCTGGCGGGACGAGGTCGTCGCGGTCGCCGTACAGGGTCAGGGTTGGCGCCGGCAGGTTGGGGGCCGCCTCCAGCGCATGGGTCATCAGGGTTGTCAGCCCGTCCAGGGCATCAATGCGGGCGTCGTGCAGGACCAGCGGGTCTGCCCGCATCTGCTGCAGCACTTCCGGGTCATCGGTGGGGTGGATCTCCAGGTCGGCCACGAGCTCGCCGTCCAGGCGCCAGCCGGGTGCCAGGCGCGCCCCGAGCCAGAGGCCGAAGCGCTGGTACCAGGGCATGTCGCCCCGACTCCAGACGGCAGGGGCGATCAGGACCGTACCTGCGACCGGGGCGGGGGTTTCGTCGTCGGCGTGGGTGGCAGCGGCCAGCAGCGCTACTCCGCCCCCCATGCTCTTGCCGACCAGGAAGGGCGTCTGCTCCGGGTAGCGGGCATCCAGCAGCCGCAGCACGGTGCGGGCATCGGCGGCCATCAGTCGGTGTCCTGACCAGTAGCCGGCGTTGCGCGTGGCCCCGAAGCCGCGCTGGTCATAGGCGTAGACTGCGATGGCGTCTGCCGCCAGTGCCTCGCCCAGGGCCTGCATGCTGCCGCCGTGGTCGTTGAACCCGTGCAGGGCCAGTACGACCCGTTCCGGGTCTTCCGGGCCCCAGCGGTGCAGTGGCAGGTGGTCGCCATCGGCGACCCGGATGCTGTCCGGCGTCAACTCCGGCGTGCCGCGGCTGTCTCCCGAGGGGCTGGGTATCGTCCCGGCGCAGCCGGCGAGCACCAGCACCAGTATCAGCACCAGGGCGAGGGTCGGCGTCCCGCCATGCTCGCGAAGATCGCTCAATGCAGACAGTGTTTCCCGGGTGGGCCACGCGGAAAGTTCGGTAACCGATCGCTTCGCCAGAAGCGCCGGCGCTGCGTTGGGCCAGTTGAAAACAGGGTGGCTACTCCGGCACTTCTGGCTGCACTCCATCGTCACCGCACTTCCCGCATGGCCCACTAGTTCGAGCCGTTGGGGTTGGAATCGGAGTGGTCGGGGCCGTTGCCGGTCTCGGGGCGCGGCGGGAACAGGAACTCGCGCGGGCGTTCGCGCAGGTGCTGGCCGTAGGCCCGGAATACGCGGCCGAAGGCCCCGATGCGGACGCCGCGGGCGCGCAGGGCGACGTACAATGCCAGCCCGAAGCTGACCCACAGGTTGACTGCCCCGATCAGCAGCACAAAGCCAAGGAACAGCCCGAAGCCCAGCAGCCCCAGGGCCTCGCCGGAGGTCACGTAGCCGAGGTTGGCCGAGGCAAAGGCCACATGCTGGATATCCAGCGGGAGATTCAGCAGATAACCGACATAACCGGTGAGCCCCAGGAGCATGCCGAACAGGAAGTTGCCCATCACCGCCCCGTAGTTGTACCCGATCCAGTCGGCCAGGCGGTGGCGTGCGCGAGTGGGCAGCAGCCGTCGCAGCAGGGGGTGTTCGCGCAGACGGCCGGGGAGGTCCAGGTAGGCGCAGCGGTTGTCGAAGTAGCCGGCGATCAGGCCGGACACGAACAGCCAGACCCCGGCGATTGCCGCGAACATCAATGCCAGACCCATGATCGGACGCAGCCCGTCCAGCAGGTAGTCGACCTCGCCGCTGGACAGGATGCTGGTCCCGAACAGGCTGGCCGTCGCCAGCCCGATCAGGATGGCGGTGGGCAGGGCGACACCGACATTGCCGAGGACCGCGGCGAACTGCGAGCGGCCCACCCGCATGAGCAGGTCCGCCATCTTGCGTGGGTCGGCGGTGCCGCGTTCGCTCTCTTCGATGGCGGCCGCCAGGCGGGCGGCGGTCATCGCCGGCTGCTTGGTCGCGACCGTAAAGTGCAGCATGTGGATCAGTACGAAGCCGAGGCCGTAGTTCAGGCTGACCAGCAGGGTATTCCAGCCTTCGGACAGGCCCAGCCCCTCGATCTGGATCTTGATCAGCGCCATCAGCGCGATGATCAATCCGGCGCCGGCGCCGGAACGCAGCATCTGAAAGTACTCGCCGCGCGACTGGGTGATGTAATGCTCACCGGTGTCGCTGACATGCTGGGTAATGCTGCGCGATACCAGTTTGACGTTGTCCTGCCACAGCGCGCGGACCCCGTGGCTGCGGGCGCTGATGGTGACCAGCTCGCGGAACACGCCGACGGCGGCGCGGCGGGGCGATTCGCCGCTGTCCGGCTCCAGCAGGTCCAGCAGCTTGTGGATGCGGGCCAGGGTCTGGTCCAGGCGTTCCAGCAGATGCGTCAGGGACAGGCTGTTGCCCTGGGTGATCGCGCGCTGGCGCAGGCGCTCGACCTGTTCGCTGCATTGCTGCAGCAGCACTCGCGCGTGGCGATCATCCATGCGTGTATGGTCCGGCTCTTCCAGCGCGCGCCGGTAGTCGCGCACATAGGCCGAGATCTCTCGTTCCTGGGCGACAAAGGCCGAGTTGCGTTCGGCGATGGTCGGGTCCAGCCGCAGCAATTCGGGCTCCAGCTCCTCGGCCGCAATCCAGATCGACAGCATTTCCAGCGCATACAGGGCCTCCTCGCGGGCGCGATGCAGTACCCCGGGGTGGTCGCCGGAGAGGCAGCCCAGCGCCTGCAACAGCCGCGACCAGGCATCGTCCGGCAGTCGGGCGACCCAGAGCGCGTCCTGCGGGTCGTGAAAGACATGGTAGAGGATGTCTTTCAGGTCTTCGCGGTCCATCGGGCGCGGGTTGATGCGCTCATAGAGCAGCTCCGCGGCCTCACGGAAGAAGCCCTTGCGCGAAAACAGGCCGATGCCGGTATACAGCGTCAGGTGGCGTGCGTCTTCCAGCCCGCTCTCCAGCCGCTGACGCAGGCGGCCGCGCAGCTCGGGTTCCTCGTCCAGGGCCAGGACCAGGGCCTCGATGCGGGCAATGACCGGGGCGATGTTGCGCGCATCCTCCGGGCGCAGCCAGTCCACGATCCAGCGCAGGGTATCCGCCAGATCGAGTTCGGTGCTGGCCAGGCGTGCGAGCCATTGGGGCGCGTCCTGCTTGGACATGTGGATTCCTTGGGAGCAGTGGGTATCGCGCCCGCATTATACGGTGGCCTCAGGGTGCCGTGGCCCGGTTGTGGGGCGGGTCCCCTCGGGCTGACGTTGAGCTTGGGGCACGCAGCGTTCACAATACGCCCCTTAAATTCTTCCGTGTACGCGTTGCGGGGCCTGCGATCCGATTGCGGCCCGCTCGGGTGTGTGCGGGTCCCCGTGCGGGTTCGGGCCGCGCCGTGCGGGGCGTCCGGGGGCACAGACCCTGGCCCAGAGTGAATCGATGATCCAGCTGCGAACCTATGTCTACATGGATTCCCTCCAGCCGCAGCTGGCGGAATACATGGCCACGGTCTCCCAGGGCTTTCTGCCCGTTCCGGGGGATTCCTGCCTGTGGGTGGAGGTTTCGCCGGGGATGGCGGTGCATCGCCTGACCGATGTGGCGCTGAAGGCGACCAACGTGCATCTCGCGCAGCAGGTGGTGGAGCGCGAATTCGGCTCCATGGTGATCCACCACCGTGACCAGAGCGAAGTGCAGGAGGCCGGCCGCGTGCTGCTGTCGCGTCTGGGCGCCAGTCAGGAAGATCGTCAGCCTTGTCGCATCCCGTGGCAGGAGACCATCCGCGGGATGACCCCGGACCACACCGTGCTGATTAACCGCCAGAATCGCCGCGGCAACATGATCCTGCCGGATCAGAGCATGTTTATCCTGGAGGCGGAGCCGGCCGGCTATATTATCTACGCGGCCAACCAGGCCCTGAAGGCCGCGAGCGTGTCGTTGATCGACGTGCGCGCGGTGGGGGCCTTTGGCCGCCTGACCCTGGCCGGCCGCGAGGGCGACGTGGACGAGGCGGCGCGTGCCGCGATCTACGCGCTGCACAACCCGGCTGGCACCTGAGATGCATCGCGCGCAGCTGCTGGACCTTCTTGCCCGCCACCAGACGACCTTCATGGAGGAGGCCGGTTTTGTCCGCCGTGCGCTGGATTTCGTCCAGGCGCACCCGGACTGCTTCCACTGTGACCTGACTCCGGCGCACGTGACCGGTTCGGCCTGGGTGGTCAGCCCGGATCGCGAACAGGCATTGCTGCTGCTGCATGGCAAGCATCATCGCTGGTTCCAGCCTGGCGGGCACGCCGATGGCCAGGCCGATATCCTGCAGGTGGCCCTGCGCGAAACGCACGAGGAGACCGGGCTGGCCCCGGAACACATCCGACTTGTCGCGGAGGATGTGTTCGACCTGGATATCCACACCATTCCGGCCAGCCCGCATTTCCCGATGCACGAGCATATCGACGTGCGCTTCCTGCTGGAGATCGACGACCGTCTGCCGGTGCCCGGCAGCGACGAGTCACACGAGGTCCTGTGGGTCCCCCTGCAGCACGTCTCGCGCTACAACAACAGCCGTTCCCTCTGGCGCATGGTGGAGAAGACCCGGCGTCTGCGGACCTATCGCCACACCCACCCGCGCTGATTCCCGGGTTCCGCCCGGCTGGAGCAGCCGGGCGAGGAAGATGCTCTCGCGCATGCGCAGCGGACCCGTCCCGAACCCGACAGGCGCCTGGTGGACCACGCGGAAAGTTTGGTAACCGATCGCTTCGCCAGAAGCGCCGGCGCTGCGTTGGGCCCGTTTGAAACAGGGTGGCTATTCCAGCACTTGCCCGCCTGGCTCCGACACTTCTGGCTGTGCTCCATCGTCACCACACTTCCCGCATGGCCCACTAGTCTGCACTTTGGCCTTCGACCGTGGTCAGGCCGAAGGAGTGCCACATCTGCATGCCGCCGCGGTACCACTTGATGTGCTCGCCCGGGTAGCCGAGATTGGTCAGGGTGCGGATATTGGTGGGGGATTGCCCGCACCAGGGACCGTTGCAGAACAGCACCAGGGTCTTTGCCTGGCTGAAATCGTAGAAGTCGCCGTCGTAGACCACGCCGAAGCGTTCGGTCAACACCTCGCGCACGTCGTCCGGGTCGGCGCCGGAGCCGAAATGCAGTTCGTCCCACGGGATGTTGATGGCACCGGGGATGGTGCCGCGGCTGTATTCTCGCGGGGTGCGCGAATCAATGATGATCAGATCGTCGCGTTCCGGGGTCTGCTTCAGGTAGTCGATAAACTCGAGTTCGCCCAGTGTCTCCACCCCGCGACCGAGATTCATCGGCTGAACACAGAATGGCGGGCAGGGCCTGGCAATCTGGGCGTAGTCGAGATCGATGGTCGCGAAGGTGTCCTGGTCGCGGGTCACCGTCATGCGTTCGGCGTCATGGAGCACTTCGAACTCGGCCAGGTCGGCGGTGATGCCCACCTCCACCTCCGCGAAGGCTGGCGCAGCCAGCAGCAGCGGCAGACTCGCGAACAGGCTCCGGATCAGGACTGAGGCGGGTGCGGTGTTTTTCATCGGATGCTCCTTTGTCTTGATGGTGTCTTGAGCGTAGTCCCCAACGCGGATGATTTCCCCGGGGGCTGCCGGATTTTGGACTGATCGGCTGCGCGCGGGCAGGGGGAGCGGCCCCTTGTCCCGCTCTCTCTCTTTACACCGTCCCCACGATGCGCCTCGAGAGACCGCAAAAAGGGGCCTCGCTCTCCCCGGGGTCACATCGGGCGTGGGTATTGGGAATGCCTGCCGGTTCCGCCTCGTGTCGATTCCTGGAGGTGTTCGCGGATCGGCTCGATCACGTCGGGGTCGGTGCATTCGATGGTGCCGAACAGAAAGCCGGACGGGTGGCGTGATTTGCTCTTCCGGTCTATATTAGAACGAACGTTCGGTTCGGTGATGCCCATGACAGAGAACCCGAAGCCATCGGTACGCGGTGTGGCGCTGCGCAAGCTGGTGCTGGATACCGCGCTTGAGCGCTTCAGCCGCGATGGCTATTTCAATACCTCCATCCACGACATCCGCCGTCAGGCCGGGGTCTCGATTGGCTCGATCTATCATCATTTCGGCAACAAGGAGGCACTGGCCAAGGCGTTGTACGACGACCTGTTGCAACGTATGGACGCCGGCCTGGCCGAGGTGATGGAGCGGGAGTCCGGTTGCCGCGCGCGCTGCGACGGCATCATCGCCTTTCTGTTCCGGGTAGCGCAGGAGGACCCTCGCACTATGCGTTTCGTACTCGAGGCGCGCCACCGTGAATTTCTGCCGCAGGAACCGCCGGTGTGTTCCTCGCAGCCCTTTCTGCGCATGCGCGAGTGCATCGAGCAGGGCATCGCCACCGGCGAACTGCGCCCCATCGAGGTCCCGGTCGCCGCCACCGCAGCCTTTGGCGGGACGATCCGCCTGCTGCAGCTGCATCTGGACGGGGCCCTGGAAGCCCCCCTTTCGCGCTACCTGATGTCGATGCAGGAAGCCGCCTGGCGGGCGATCGCCCGCGAACCGTTCAACCCGACAGACACCATTACCCGGGAGACTGAAAAATGAGAATGCTGGCCGTTATTTCCCTTTTCCTTGCGCTGTCCTTCGCCTCTCTGGCCGCGTATGCCGAACCCACCGATGCCCGTGCCCTGGAGGGCGTTGATCAAGGCCGGGTCGTGTTTGACCTCAACAACAATGACCCCGAGCTGCTGGCGCTGTACCTGACGGTGATCCGGGAGACGCACGAGGACCTCACCGCGCAGGGCGTGGAGCCGGACATGATCCTGGCCTTTCGCGGGCGCGCGGTGACCATGGTCAGTACGGACCGCGAGCGCTTCGAGCTGACCGAGTTTGATCATCTGGATGCGATCGAGGAACACGTGGCTGCACTGAAGGAAAAGGGCGTGCACATGGAATCCTGCGCCGTGGCCACCCGCCTGTTCGGTGTCGATCACGGCGAGTTGTTGCCAGGCATCGAGCCGGTGCGCAACACGTTCGTCTCGCTGACCGGCTACCAGGCCCAGGGCTACGCGGTGATCCCGATCTACTGAGCGGCGTACCGCCCCCGGTCCGGGGTGAACACGGAACCAACGGACTTCATCTCCAAAGGAGGTATCACCGATGCGAAACCGAATCACAATCCTGCTGCTGGCCCTGATGTTACCCCTCGGACTGAGCGCCAAGGCACAGGCCGAGGGCCTGGACAACCGCGAGGCCACCCAGGGCATCGAGACCATGCGTGCGGTCTACGATGTGCGCCAGTCCGACCCTGACGTGATGCTGGCCTACCTGCGCGGTATCGCCAGCAACCACGAAAACCTGCTCAAGGAGGGGGTGGAGCCGGACCTGCGCATGGTGTTCATCGCCGCAGCGGTCAAGTTCATCACCACGGATCCGCAACCCGAGGTCGCGATCGACCACGGTGACACGCTGGAGGAGATCGCACAGGCCGTTGACCGCCTGGGCGAACTGGGTGTGAAGATGGAGGTTTGCGCCGCGGCGACACGCGCCTATGGCGTGAACAACGACACCATCCTGGAGCCGATCAATGTCGTGCGCAGCGGCTTCATTGCCGTGATGGGCTACCAGAACCAGGGGTACGCACTGGTGCCCGTTTACTGAGTCCGGCGGACGGCAGCGGGCACCGGGGCTATGCGCGGCGCACCGTGTCGTCCTCCCCGGTCGCCAGAAGGTCTTCTAACGGCTCGGGTGTATGGATGTGGAAGCCCTGGCCCAATTCGATCCCCATGTTCCGCAGGATCTCCATGGTCGTGGCGTCCTCAACGTATTCGGCAATGGTACGTATTCCCAGGGTTCCGCCGATGTGGTGGATGGATTCCACGATCGCCCGATCGGTGGGGCTGGAGGCAAGGTCACGCACGAACCGACCATCGATTTTCAGATAATCCACCGGCAGTTGCTGCAGGTAGGCGAAGGATGAAAGGCCGCTGCCGAAATCATCCAGAGCGAATTCACAGCCCAGTTCCCGCAGCTCAAGGATGAATGCGGACACGGCTTCCAGGTTGCTTACGACCGCCGTCTCGGTGATTTCGAAGCAGATTGCCCCCGGTGCCGGCGCGTGTTCGCGGATCTTCCCGGTCACGAAGCGCAAGAAGGCTGGATCGCTGAGAGAGTTCCCGGAGAGATTGATGTTCCATGACACACGGTCGCTGCTGCGTGCCAGTGTGTTGCGCAGGGCAAACGTGTTGCTGACCACCCAGCGGTCAATGGCGCCCATCAGACCGAAGCGTTCCGCGGCGGGTATGAAGTGTCCGGGCGTAACGAGTGCCTCGTTGGGCCTGCTCTGCATGCGCACAAGGATCTCGATGCGCTCCGCGACACCTTCTACCAGTGGCTGGATGCGTTGCGCGTGAAGGACGAAGCCACCGTGCTCGATTACACTACTGAGATGTGCGGCCAGGTGCATCTCACTATGGCGGCGCGACAGCTCGCCGTCGTCGATGCTGTAGGTCTGTATCCGATCACCGCCCCGTTCCTTGGCCATGTAGCAGGCGGTATCCGCTGCGGCCAGGATGTCGCGCGAGTGGTTGTCGCTATCCTCGAATAGTGCGACACCGGCGCTGGCGCTGAGGCGGAACTCACGCTCTTGCCAGTTGAAAAGAAAGGTGCGGACGACCCGGAGCAGTGTTTCGGCGGTGCGTTGAGCGAGCTCCTCGGTTGTATTGGCGATCAGGATGCCGAATTCGTCACCGCCCAGCCGGGCGATTGTGTCCGCCCCGCAATCGGCGGAACGCAGAAGGGCGCCGAGCTCCTGCAACAAGCGATCGCCGGCCATATGGCCGGCGGTGTCGTTGACGATCTTGAATTGATCGAGATCGAGATAGATCAGACCATGAAATCCATCCGGGGCATCCGGGGCCGTGGAACTGAGGGTGTCCAGCCGTTCAAGGAAGAAGCGCCGGCCATACAGACCAGTCAGGTCATCGTGGTGAGCCAGCCAGGTGGCCTCACGGGCCAGGTCCTTCAATCGAGCGTGTTTGTCGCAGGCGTGCAAGGCGACGGCGAGGCGTCCGGCCAGCTGGCCAATCTCCTGTACCAGATCCTGGCTGAAGGGCCGAGCGCGCCCCAGAACGAGGGCGCCAAAGTCTTCCAGCCGCCACATATAGAGGTGGCGTCCGTTCTCGACCAGGACCGGTAGCGGTTCGCCCGCGCGCAGCGTCTCGTCAATCTGCGGCAGCAGCGATTGCACATCCGCGCTACGGGGGACCGATGTCACGATGTGTGGCCCATCGGCCACCACCGTGACCAGGGTGCAGCGGAGGCGGCGCAGGAACAGTGGCAGGCACTGCTTGAGCATCGCATCACGATCGAGACTGACGCCGATCGCCATTGCGATCTCGTGCAGCACTTCGAATTCGTACAGGCGATCGTGGTTCAAAGAAGTCCTGCCGTCACGGTCTTGTTGTAGAACTCCAGCGATTCATCTCCACAGTTTGCGATCTCCCCCAGCGACAGTGCGCCTGCAAGTGGTATCGCATCGCCCTCGCAAAGGATGGCAAGCTCCTGGTCGTAAGCGTTCCCTAGAAAATTGGCCCGCGAGATGCAGTCCATGGTGAGGCGAAGCGTCGGAGTGAAATCTTGCGCGCGTTCCCGGCTGCGGTCCCTTGCCTTGCGGGCTGCGTTGAGCAGGGTGTTGTGGTCGCCGGTCAGGACTCGTACGAAGGCCCCCTCCGGTACTTCGCCAACACAGACCAGCGCATCTCCCTGGAGCTGAATGGGATCGCGCACAACCAACTCGCCTCCGATGCGGCCGATGCCGAAGGGGTAGGCGGGAGCAAGGCGGTCGAACGAAGCCGGAGTCGGGGGCTCTCCGCCATGTTCCTGCACAATGTGTCCCCATACGTCGGCCGCTGGTTTCCAGTCCAGGCTGTAGATGACGTTCCTGGAGGCGGATGTCACCTTGAGTGGAGCGGACACCGGCTCCCAGCCGTGCGCCACGCCGATGCTTGCCGGCAGGTCCAGCCAGGCCACGACCGCACTGTCGGCATGCAGTCCCTCAGGATCGAGTACCGCCGGGATCGGTTGAAAACGCGCGTTGCCGCAACCGCCACCGATGTAGCCGGTTTCCAGTCCGAAATGGTCGTAAAGCGCATTGACCAGGCGATCGATACCAGCCGCAAGGCCGTCGACGAAGACGAACAGCAGGCCGTGCCCGGGTGGATCCGGAAAGGCTTTTTCGAGTGATTCGGCAGGGTCGCACGCGGGATTCGACAGCTCGTCAATGCGGGTCGTCTGTGCTGGTTGTGGAAGCCCCACGGCAAGCGCGCCGTGTTCCATAACGCCGTTGCATGTCAGCAGGCCGGGAAACTCGCCGCCGAATACGGTGCAACGCCGTTCGCGAAGTAAGTCGGTCCAGTCCGCGGATTCGGATCGGGAAGGGTCGTGGGCAACCATCAAGAGAATGCTGCCGACGGACGGATTGGCCTCCAGATGCTGCAGCATCTCTTCAAGGCTTTCTGGCCTCAGGTCAGGCGTCGCCCCGATTTGCATTAGAGGGTGCTCCTTGATCGGATTCTCGGACCCGTCAGCGCAGATTCACAGTAAACCGGTTTTTCCCCCGTCGCAACGGGGCAGGTCCCGGGGGTTCAACTGCGTGCCAGGCGGCGGTTGAGGGCGTAGACCGACAGCGGCGCGAAGACCGCCGCAATGCCCAGGGCCCAGGCCATGGACCACAAAGCGGGCTCCAGGACCGAGCCGTCGGCATTCAACAGGCCGCGCGCGGCCTCGGTCAGGAGCGACACCGGGTTGGCCTGGACGAAGCCCTGCAGCCACTCGGGCATGGTCTCCACCGGAACAAACGCCGAGCTGACGAACGTGACCGGGAACAGCGCGGTGAAACCGAACAGCTGCACGTGTTCCGGGTCGCGCGCGAGCACGCCGACCAGCACCATCACCCAGGAGAACGCCGCCGCGAAGGTCAGCACCAGCAGCACCATGACCAGCAGATGGCCGAAGGAGGTGGCCAGGCGGAAGCCCAGCAGGTAGCCCACGATCAGCAGCAGGGCGATGCACAGCACCTGCTTTACCACGTCCGCGAGGATGCGCCCGGCCAGCGGCGCCCAGCGCGGGATGGGCAGGGCTCGGAAGCGGTCGAACACCCCACGGGTCAGGTCGGTGTTGAGGCCGTGGCCCACATACACCGTGACGAACAGCATGTTCATCACGATCACGCCCGGCAGCACGAAGGCGAGGTAGTCATCCGGTGAACCGGCGATGGCCCCGCCGAACACGAACAGGAACAGCACCAGGAACAGGATCGGCTGGATGGAGTAATCCCCCAGCTCCCAGGGGTTGCGGCGCACCTGCACCAGGCTTCGCCAGGCCAGCGCGAGGGTCTGGTCGAGGGCGTTCATGCGGCATCCTCCCCGCTGTCCCCGGCGGCATCGGCCGGGGCGTCGGCGCTGCCGGTCTGTCCGGTGAGTGACAGGAATACGTCGTCCAGGCTGGCGCTGCGCAGGCCCAGTTCAGCGACCTCGATCCCGGCGGCATCCAGCGCGCGCAGCACCGCCGGGAGCAGCGAGGCCTCGGCCACCGGTGCGCTGACGGTCTCGCCTTCTACATGCGGTTCGCTGCCGGTGAGCGTGGCCACCCGGCGGGCGGCCGCATCTGCCTGATCCGCCCGCGCCAGGCGCAGGAACAGCGTGCGTGTGCCGACCCGGGCCTTCAGCTCCGCGGCCGTGCCCTCGGCGATCACGCGGCCCTGATCCAGCACCACGATGGAATCGGCCAGCGCGTCGGCCTCCTCGAGGTACTGGGTGGTCAGCAGCACCGTGGTGCCGGCGTCCTGCAGCCGGCGCACCCGCGCCCACAGGTCGCGGCGGGCGCGCGGGTCCAGACCGGTGGAGGGTTCGTCGAGGAACAGGATGCGCGGGCGCCCGACCAGACTGGCGGCCAGATCCAGGCGCCGGCGCATGCCGCCGGAATAGGTCTGCACCGGGCGGTTCCCGGCCTCCCGCAGGGAGAAGTCGGCCAGCAGCTCGTCGGCACGGGCCCGGGCCGCGGCGCGCTTCATGCCCAGCAGGCGGGCGATCAGGATCAGGTTCTCGCGCCCGGTCAGCTTCTCGTCCACCGAGGCGTACTGGCCGGTCAGGCCGATGATCTCGCGCACCCGCGCCGCCTCGTCGACGACATCGAGGCCGCCGACCCGCGCGCGACCGGCGGTGGGGGACAGCAGGGTCGCCAGCATGCGTACGGTGGTGGTCTTGCCGGCGCCGTTCGGGCCCAGCAGCCCGAGTACATGGCCGGCCGGGACCTGCAGGCTGACCTCGTCTACTGCGCGGGTGCCGGCGAAATCCCGGACCAGGCCTTCCACCTCGATGGTGTTGTCCACGCTTGCCTCCGTTCGCGGACGGTCAGGCGTGCTGCAGCTCGCGCGTCAGCTCGCGCCGGATCATCCAGTCCACATACAGGAATCCGAAGGGCACCACGCCCATGATCAGCACCAGCAGCCACTTCAGAACCGACCAGCCGCGCAGGTGGCTGGCCACCACCGTGGCGGTCGCATAGATCAGGAACAGGATGCCATGGATCCAGCCGACCCAGGTGACCGCCATGTGCATGTCCGCGTAGGTGCGCAGTGGCATGGCGACAAACAGCAGGGTGATCAGTGAGATGCCCTCGATCACGCTGATCGCGCGGAAGTATTTCATGGATTGCCGGAACCCTTGGTAAAACGGCCGCGCAGGGTAGCACGGGGCCCGAGTGCCGGCGCCATTGCCCGGCGGGTGACCAGAATCTCCCCGGTGCCACATCCGACAGGCTCGGGCAGTCGGCGGGAATGCACGGGCCCGGCGCTCGGTGCTGGCAGCGGATTCAGGGCGGCCTGGAGTTGTTCCAGTTGTGACAAGGAATCTCACGCCTATTGGGTAGGTGCCGGGTGCACCTGTTGTGTCCTAACCGCTCGGAAGGAGGCAGTCATGCGCATTGCGAAATCCGAAGTACCCGAGGTATTCAGCGCACCGGGGGCGGTTGCCCGCCAGGCGCTGGAGTTTGGCGACGCGTCCGGTTACACGCAGATGACGGGGGAGTATTTCTCGCTGGATGCGGGCACCGACATCACCCCGCTGCTCCATGGTTTGAAGGAGGATCTGTGTCAGTCACCCCACTGGGGTTACATGATTCAGGGCCGCCTGATCATGACTTACCGCGACGGCAGCGAGGAGGCCGTCGCGGCCGGGGATCTCTTCTACTGGCCTCCCGGACACACCCTCCGGGTGGAGGAGGACGCCGAGATCATCCTCTTCAGCCCTCAGCATGAGCACTGCGAGACCCTGAACCACCTGAAGCAGCAACTCGACAGTTAACCCCGCGGACGATACCACCACGTCCGCGACGGTTATGAGGGGCGCGGGCCGAGCGGCTGGCGGATGATGCCGCGACCGCGCCAGAGGCGGTTCGCGGACGCCGTCCCAGTGGTGGCAGGCCCGGCGTCGCATAGCGAATGGAGGGGGGATGTCGGATGTGGTGCGGGCCTGCCGGAGGGGCTGGCCGGAAGATCCCGGCTCTTCGCTGCGCTGCGGTCGGCGTGACAGTGGATGTGCGACAAGTTGGTGGTGGGCGTGTCGAGCCTGGGTCCCGGCGGGGGTGTCAGGCCGCTTCGGCCTTGCCGGTGGGGGCGGCAGCGTGGCGGATCATGTGATCCACATGGAGGAACCCGAATGGTACGACTCGGAGGAACAGGACCTGTATCCCGCTCCAGACGCTCCAGCCCATCCGATAGCAGGCGATCAGCTGTGTCCGGGGCCGGTGTCGGGCGATGGATTTGCAGGCCTTCTGCACCGGCGCCGTCGGGAACCTGAGGCTGCGTTCGGAGGTCGCTGATCCAACATGTAATGGGAGACAGGTTGATGCAGTTCATGGGGATGTGTTCGGTGAAGCCCGGGGTTGCGCAGCGGCGCAGGTGTCTCGTGGCCATCGGGGTGAGTGTGCTCCTGACATGGTTCGCGGGGCCGATTGTCGGCGCTGCCGAACCCGCACAAGAGGGCGCAGGCCCCTGGGTGCAGGGCGAGGCGCCCCCGCTGATCGAGCTGGAACAGTTCTTCCGCGATCCGCAGCATGCCTCCGGACGCATCTCGCCGGATGGGGATTACGTGGCCCTGTTGAGCGCCCACGAGGGCGCGATGAACCTGCACCTGATGGCGCGGGGCGAATCCCTGGAGTCGGCACGCCCGCTGACCGCCGAGCCGCGTTCGATCATGGGGTTTTTCTGGTCCCGTGACGGGCAGTATCTGATCTTCGCGCGGGATCGTGACGGCGACGAAAATATGGAGCTGCGCGTGATCGCGCTGGAGGATGCGGCCGCGTCGGACGGCCTCCCCGAGTCGCGCCGGCTTGCCGGGGGCGAGGGGGTGCAGGCGCGGGTGCAGCACGTCCCGCGTACGGCGCCGGAATACATTTTTATCGGGCTGAACGCACGCGATCCGCGCCTGCACGATGTCTATCGCGTGGCGCTGGCGACGGGCGAAAAGACCCGCGTAGCGAAGAATACGGCCGCGATCGAGCGCTGGGGCTTCCACGAGGGCGAGCTGCGCAAGGCCGTGCGCACCACGCAGGATGCGGGCACCGAGATCCTGCGCGTGCAATCGCAGGACACGTTCGAACCCGTCTATACCTGTGCGTTCGGCGAGACCTGCGCGATCGCGAACTTCCATCCCGACGGCGAGCGGCTTTATCTGCGCACGAACGCGGGGGATGAGCGCGATCTGATCGAGCTTGTCCTGTTCGACCCGGCGACTGGCACGGAGGAGTGGATACACCGCGATCCGGAAGGCGAGGTGGATCTTGGTCGCGCCCGATTCTCCGATCAGGACCATCGCCTGCTGGCCACGGTGTACACCGGGGATCGTCAGCGCATCTACGCCCACGACGAGGACTTCGCGTCGCACCTGGAATGGCTGCGCGAGGCGCTGGGCGAAGGCGAGCTGGAGATCACCTCGCGCACGCGGGACGAGACTCTTTGGACCGTCGCGGTGATCCGGGATACCGACCCGGGCAGCGTGTATCTCGCGGATGTCGAGGCGCGGGCGATCGAACGGCTTTACGAGGGGCGCCCGGAACTGCCGCGTGCGTATCTCGCGCCGATGGAGCCCATTCGCTACACCGCGCGTGACGGCCAGGAAATCCCCGGCTACCTCACGCTACCCCACGGCGCGCAGCCGAAAGGTCTGCCGCTGGTGGTGATGCCGCATGGCGGCCCATGGATTCGCGACACCTGGGGTTACAGCGGGACCGTGCAGTTTCTCGCCAACCGCGGCTACGCGGTCTTTCAGCCCAACTTTCGCGGCTCCTCCGGTTTCGGCAAGGCGTTCCTGAACGCGGGTAACCAGGAATGGGGCACGGGTGTCATGCAGCACGATGTCACCGACGGTGTGAAATATCTGATCGACCGGGGCATTGCCGATCCCGACCGGATCGCAATCTTCGGCGCTTCCTATGGCGGCTATGCGGCATTGGCCGGGCTGACCTGGACGCCCGAACTGTACACCGCCGGTATCTCCATGGTGGGGCCGTCCAACCTGATCACGCTGATGGAATCCATCCCGCCGTACTGGGAGGCCGGCATCCGGCGTATGCATGGCCGTGTCGGTGATCCCGAAGACCCGAACGACCGCGAGCGTCTCGAGGCCCAGTCACCGCTGTTCCACGTCGAGAATATCCAGGCCCCGCTGATGGTCGCGCAGGGCGCGAATGACCCGCGCGTGAAGCAGCAGGAGTCCGACCAGATCGTGGCGGCCCTGCGTGACGCCGGACACCCGGTCGAATACCTGCTGGCCCTGGACGAAGGCCACGGTCTGGTGGACCAGACCAACCGCCTCGCCTTCTTCGCCGGGCTGGAAACCTTCCTGGCCGCACACGTGGGTGGTGGCCGCCAGCAGGCGGACTACTCCGAAGCGGTACGGGAGCGACTGCAGCAGCTCCGCCAGGACGTCGATGCGGTGCAGGCCCCGTAACGGCAACACGAATGGACGCACACAACTTGAGGCTGTGCGCTTCTACGAGGAGGGGCAGGCACGGCGCTGGCCCCCGAGGTCCGAAGCCGGGACTCGGACCCGCGATGGGCCCGTGTCCCTGTGGGTGGCCGTACCCGCAAACAACAAGGCCCTCCGAAGAGGGCCTTGCGGTGATCCTGCGCGGGGATCAGTTGGAGAAGAAGCGCACGCTCGGGTCCGCCATGTAGGCGCCGACTTCTTCCGGGTTGGCCGGGGTGATGCCGTCCAGCAGGTCGGCTGCGGTGTAGTCGGTGTTCGGCAGGAAGATGGCGCAGGTCTCGACGGTCGCGCCGTTGTTGACCAGGTTCATCAGCAGCTGCTGAGCATTCCGGTCCGCCGGCTGCATGGTGGCGCCGTCGAAGTCCTCGGTCGCCATCGTCGCGGCCGGTCCGCACAGCAGCACCCGGATTTCCTGACCCTGGCGCATGCCCTGGTTGGCCAGCACCATGGACATGAACTGGGTGTGATCATCGCCCGAGGTCAGGCTGACGAACAGCTTGTCCGGTTCGCCGGCCTGCGCGCCGCTGGCACCGGCGATGGCGAGGATGGCGGAAGCGGCAAGCGTCTTGATGGTTCGCATGGGATCTCCTTGGAGTTGCGATGAAAGAACATCAGAAGATACGCATACACGAATACATCAGGCAAGCGCACACAGGTGCACAGCGGTCACGCCCGGAACCGGGTCATCCGGCAGGTGAACCCATCGCAATGCCCCGTGGTGTCAGGGTCCGCTGCACCGCTTGCATCCGTGCGCATGCCTTCATTCGCACTTCCCGTGTGGAGTACTGATCACCAACCCCGCAAGCGGCGCCTGCTGGCGCCATCTCACGGGTCACTCCGAACGGCCGCATCCGATTGGGTCACGGGTGGTTCTCCATCGCCCGGAGCAGCATCCCCGAGAAATCGGGCAGACCCAGATCGGGCATCCAGCCGCCGGCCTCGGCCCACGTCCACAGGCCCACCAGCAGGAACAGGCCGGAGGCCACAAACCGCAGGGGCGCGGCCGGGATGCTGTTGGCAAAGCGCTTGCCGAGGATCAGCGCAGGGGTAGTGATCAGGAGAATCCCGACCGTCGCGCCCAGCACCACCGGCAGCAGCGCTCCGGAGGCCCCGGCCAGGGTGACCACCGCGAGCTGGGTCTTGTCCAGCATCTCGAACACGAAGAAGGCGATCGCCGCGGCGAAAAAGGCGCTGCGGGCGCGGGTGTCCTTCTCGATCTCCTCGTCCTCGGGGATCAGTACCCAGACCGCCATCGCCAGGAACGCGGCCCCCACCACCCACAGATGCCAGTCGGTCGCGATCACCGCGAACAGCCAGATCCCGGCCACCGCGGACAGCAGTTGATTGAGAAACAGACCCGTGGCCATACCCCAGAACACGGCCCAGGCGCTGCGGCAGCGCATCCCGAACAGGGCAGCCAGGAACATTGAGCGGTCGCCGACCTCCGCGATCGCAACAGCCACAATAGAAAGCAGGAAGAGTTCCATGAAGATCATCCGGGGCGAGCGGCACGACAAAACCGGTGACACCGACATCGCCGCCCGCCCACGGGCCGGGCCCGCCACAAGGCAGGCCGGATATCGGTGCCACAGGTCTTGTCAGGCCCGGCGCTGGACAGGCGCCAGAGCGCCTTTGCACGGGCTGCACACGCCATGGCCATGCGGCCAAGTATGTTGACGTGTGCCTTCGACCAGGGCGGCCGAAGCGACTACTCCCCTGAGGGCGCACGCATGATAGCCAAGCCCCGCGAACCTGTCCATCCGCGCAGCGCCGGCCCGGCCCCGTTATCCGCGACACGCGGGCGGAGACATGGCAGCGGCCGTGTCTTTTGCAATCGGCCGAGGTTTCCCGAAACATGAAACCGCCCACCGAAGTCCGAACCGGAAGGAGCCCGTATGGCCGCAGCAAGCAACGATGCAAAGCTGGAGATCAGCGCAGGTGCTGCCCGTGAGCTGGTGGATATCGGGCTGGCCGTGCTGCTGGATATCCGCCAGCCCTTCGAGCTGGAACTGGAGGGTGTCGTGGAAAATGCGGTCTCGGTCCCGCTGTTTCGTCTGAAACAACTGCTCGGGCGCACGCTGACGGAGGAAGAACAGGAACTGCTGGACGCCGACGAGCCGGACGAACGCGACTTCCAGCACTTTCTGTCCCTGATCAACCGCCACCACGTCACTCAGGACCAGATCCTGCTGTGCCTTTGCAACAGCGGCCGTCGCAGCCTGCGTGCTGCACAACTCCTGCGCGACCTGGGCTATGCCCGCAGCCTCTCCGTGCGCGAAGGCTTCCGCGGCTGGATCACCCCGAATACTCCACCGTAATTCTTTCCGGATCCGCCGAAGTCTGTCCCCGTGGTCCGCGAACGGGCCGTACGCGGCCTTGACCGATCGCTTGCATGCCGGGGTTGTTCAGACCGGGGAGATATCGGGCCGGTGAGACGACGGCAGGGGCGGGAATCCTTGGGGTTGCCGGGTCGGGTGTCCGAAATGATAGCCCTGCGCGAAGTCGAACTGCAGATCGCGCACACGTTCCAGTAGTTCCGGGGTCTCAATCCCTTCGGCGACCGTTGAATAGCCGGCCTCTCCTAGTATTTTGACCAGGCCTTCGACGATGTGATGCTGGCCCGGGGTCTCCAGACTGCGGATCAGGCTGATGTCGAACTTCACAGTATCGACAGGCATGGAGGCAATGTAGCGGAACGAGGAATAACCACTACCGAAATCGTCCAGTGCGATGAGGAACCCCTGTTGGCGCAATGTCCGCAGATTTTCCGTGGCTCGAGTGATTTCGGTGATCAGAGCGGTCTCGGTCACTTCGAGGATGATGTCCCGGTCCTGCAGGAAGGGCACGAAGGGGGCCAGCCATTCGGTCAGTTGGGCATGTACGATGGTCGGACCTGAAACGTTGATGGAGACGCCGGCCCCGGGTGGGATACGGTGCGCGTGTAGATCGTGAAGGATGCAGTGAAGTATGGCTTTGTCGAGATCGAGTTCCAGACGGCGCGCGGTCACCAGGGGGAAGATATCGGCAGGACCGATAATCTCGTCCCGGTGCTGGATGCGCAACAAGGCCTCGAAATAGGGCGTATGTCGGTGGTTGAGGCTGACCACCGGCTGATAGACCATCTGCACACCGCGCTCGTGGGTGATGGCCTCGATGACTGCATTGTTGATCCAGTTCGAGTAGAGGCCCCGGGTATCCTTTAACTGTTCCCGGGAAAACAGGACCACTTGCGGGGTGCTTGGGCGCTTCGCCTTGTACATCGCCACGTCGGCTTGCCACTGCAGTGAACGTAAAGCCTCCCGATCCGTACCGTGTGTGACCGCCAACCCGATGCTGACCTTGACCGGTTCGTGGACCCCGCATGTGGTGAAGTCGGTGTCCCGGATTTTCTCCTGGCAGCGTTCGGCCAGGCGGAGTGCCCCCGCCTCGTCGCAGTCCATGAGGATCGTGGCGAACTCGTCGCCTCCAAGGCGAAAGAGGTGTTCTCCGTCTCGCAAGACCTCGTCGATGCTGCGGGCCACCGTTTGCAGGACCGCATCGCCCACCTGATGTCCGTAGCTGTCGTTGATGGCCTTGAACTGGTTGATATCGAACAGGACAAAGCACACGGGGACGCCTTGTCGGGCGGCCAGGTTCGGCAGGGTTTCCCATTGCTCTTCAAATGCCCGGCGGTTGTGCACGCCGGTCAGCGCATCATGGTGGGCCATGCGCCAGAATTCGCGGTTCCGGGCCTCCAGGTTGGAATGGACGTCCTGCAGGCGGGCCTGGTAGGAGTTCAGCGATTCACGGATCTTCTCGGTCTCGGCGACAGGCAGCAGCCCGCCCGGGCGTTTGAGCTCTATCTCGCCGGAACTCTCACGCAGGTGGTCGACATGTGAGGCGATTGCTCGCAGCGGGCGTACGATGAGATAGGCGAGGCTGGCGAACAGCGCGAGGGTCGTCGCACTGAGCAGAGTGCCAAGATTGAGGGCCGCAACCGAGAGACGGTCTTTGACCTGGTCGGCCAGGGGGTTGGCTCGCAGGTCGAACCGGGCATGGCTCAACAGATCTTCGGCCGGGATGGTGGTCCTGTCCTGAAAATCGAAACGGATCGATTCGAGGTCCACATGATGATAGGTGTGGCCCTCGCGCAGCGCATTTACAAATCGGCTTTGAATGCCCACAAAGCCGATTGGTGCCTGGTCCGGCTCTGCGGCCGGAATAGGTTTGAAAATAATCAGGGACGGTTCATTTTCGCCCTGGGTCGCGTGTGCGGAGGGCGGGGGAACCGCGACGTCGGGAGGTAATTGGCGGGTGCCGCCACCGGACAGGGCGACGCCCCGGGCATCGTAGATATGAGCATCTTGCACCCGTTTGCTCAGGATGCTGGCTTGATGCATGCGGTGATTCTTCCAGTGACCGTAGAACTCCGGGGTACGCAGTTGCTGGCGCACCTCCTCCCACTCTGCAAAACGGAGGGCCTGCTGGATCGATTGTGTTTGCACGCGCTCGAGGGCAGTCGCGAGTTCCTGCTGGCCTGCGGCCTGGCTGCCTGCGTGGATCTCGCCGCGTAACTGATCGACCTTGTACCAGGTGTACAGGCCGAAGACGAAGATGATGATCAGGGTGATCGCGGCCAGCAGCAGGGCATAGTGAATGATTGACGGGGGGTGCCTGGCGATCATTGCGCGACGTGTTTCCGCAGGACCTGCTCGATTTCCTCCATCAACTCGAATTCGTGCAACTCATCGTAGAAGTGATTGGCGCCGTCAATGACGCGAACCTCGGCGCCATGACGTTGTATGGTCTCGATCCAGTCCAGGTCGATCCGGTTGTCGGCGCCGCCCGCAATGAGGGTTGAGGGCACGTTGGCCGTTCGCAAAGCCTGTTCGGTGCGAGGACGGTCCCAGTCGTAGTAGGAGAGATACGCCGCGGGTGTGGTGGTGTACTGGCGGCAGAAACCGAGCGCCAACTCTTTCAGCCCCTGTTCGCCTCGGTCGAGAGCGACTCGTGCGCGTTCCGCATGTTTCGGGGATTCGAAGGCGACCTCGCCGCTTCCGAAAAAGGTCACGCTGATGAAGATGGCGTGCGCGACATGGTCCGCCGGGGCGTCCTCCAGGTAAGCCAGCAGGTTCATGTTGCCTGCGCTGTGGCCGATTAGCACGGGTGATCGACCTGCTGCGGCGTGCAGCCAGTCCGTCCAGACCCTGACCTCCTCTCGGGTCTGATCGAGATTGTGGGCATGCACGGCTTCGCAGGGCAGGCTGGATGCGCGCCGGTCGACGCCCAGCGTGAGGGTAGGAGTGAGGACATGGAAGCCAGTCGTGGCGAGTGCCAGCGCCAGGTTGCGGACGGTATGAAACTCGTGCGTTTGCAGGAACCCGTGCTGAATCATGACCGCGGGCATATCGGGGGCACCCGCCCAGTAACTGCCCTGCGCCAAAAGGCCACCTGGCATTTCCACCATTACGCGGGTCTCTTTGCCGCCAGCCGCCATGCCCGAGCTCGAAAAAGCTGCACTGACCACCACGACACCCATAACGCGCCATAACCATCCGAGCATGCCGGTACCCCTTTGACCTCCGCAGACAGGCATTACCAAAGCAATATACATCCGATAGTGTAGCTGTATTCGGCGGGTTGCAAGCGCATGAACCCGTATGCGCGATAACCCGGATCAACCAATGGCGGGCCGGACCTTGCGTCTTGTCCTGGTTTTACCTCACGCGATTCCCCGACCTTTCCCGTCGCCTTTCAGAAGAAGGAGGCAAGTCCTTGATTTAAAGGTTCGAAAAGTTTCCGGGGCCCGACCGTTGCGTGGGCTGGCCCGACTGGCTACTGATCCGATGACGGCGCTCTGCTTTCGGAGTCGTCGAGTTCGAGCAGTTCCAGACGGTGGTTGCCGGCCGGGTTGGGGACCGAGGGGCCCTGGACGAGGAGGGCGATGCCGTCGTTGATGGCGTTCTCGGCGAGCCAGGTGCGGACAAACGCGTTCCAGTCGCTGCGGTCCTCGGCGACCTGCAGCGGCTGGACGCCGTAGGAGAACTGCAGGCCCTGCGCGGTTGCAGGATCCGGGGTGAACGCCGCGGTCCAGCAGGGCAGGCGCAGGCGTGCAATGCGCCGGGCGGTGGCGCCGCTGAGAGTGGGCGCGAGGATCACACGTGGCTGGCATCGCTGGGCGGTGTGAAACACGCTGCGTACGATCAGATCGACGGCGCGGTCATGCCCGCCTGCGTTGTGGTCATCGAGGTTATCGAGGCCGTCGGGGCCATCGGGGCCATCGGGCCCATCGGGGGGTATGCCCGTGTCGCGCTCCGGCTCGATGGAGCGGGCAATGGACGCGAGCATCGCGACGGACTCTACCGGATAGCGCCCCATCGCGGATTCGCCGGAGAGCATCACGCAATCGGTGCCGCCGAGGATCGCATTGGCCACGTCGGTGGCCTCCGCGCGGGTCGGGCGGCGCGAGGTGACCATCGACTCCAGCATCTGGGTCGCAGTAATGACCGGGCGGTGATACTGGTTCGCGCGTCGAGTGATCCGGCGCTGGGCGCGGGCGATGCTCGCGATCGGGATCTCCACCCCCAGGTCGCCGCGTGCCACCATGATGCCGTCCGCCGCTTCCAGGATACTGTCGAGTTGTTCCAGCGCCGCGGCCCGCTCAATCTTGGCGATGATGAACGGGTTGTAGTCCAGCGCCTCCGCCGCCTTGCGCACGGCCAGGATGTCGTCACCGTCGACCACGAAGCTCTGGCTGACGGCATCGACGCGATGCTCCGCCGCGAATCGCAGCCACTCGTGGTCGTCGAGGGTAAAGGCGCGAATGCCGAGATCAATGCCCGGCAGGTTCAGGCCCTTGCGCGAGCGCAGTTCGCCACCGCTCTGCACGCGGCAGATGACATCTTCGCCCTCGACCGATGCCACCTCCAGCTCGATGTACCCATCGTTCAGAAAGAGCGCATCGCCCGGGCGCACCGCCTCCGACAGTCCGGGAACCGATACGCTGATGCGCGAGGCATCGCCAGGGCCATCCTCCGTGGTCAGCGTAATGGCCCGACCGGCTTCCAGTTCGATCGGTTCTTCGCGCAGCGCGCCGATCCGCATCTTCGGGCCTGGCAGATCCCCGAGGATCGCAACGCGTCTGCCCGTCGTACGCGCGGCTTCACGGATGCGGCCGATTACCTCGCCGTGGTACGCAGCATCCCCGTGCGAGAAATTCAGTCGCACCACGTTCAGCCCGGCCAGAATCATTCGTCGCAGCGTCTCCGGTGAGTCGGACGCTGGTCCCACGGTGGCCACGATCTTCGTCTTCTGTGCGGGAAACGGCATGATCAGCCCCTTACTCGATCACTGAGCTTGAGGGTAAAACGTCCGCGCATGCTTGTCGCCGCTGAACAGTGTGCGTTTCGAGGATCCGTGTTTCCTTGACCCCTGGAGCACGCGTGTCCTGTTTTCGGTCCGCCTGATCGAAATCATGGGCTTGCAGGGGGATCGAATTCCGGCCCTGTACTGGCCGGATGGCAATGCGAACGCGATGCGGTCAGATTTGCCACTCGACGGGTGCCCGAGGGTCGGGCTCGTAAGTGAAGTAGGTGCCGGTGCGTACGGTCCGTTCGAGGTGCTCGCCGAGACCCGCATGGTGCCGGGCGATCCGGTCGAGGGCATAACGCAGTGACCGGGTTGCACTGGTGCGTGCCCGTTCTACGCCGTCCCCCACGGTTCGGGCACGGTCGTTCAGGCCTACGCCGCGGCGCAGTTCGTTGATCAGAAATTCGCGGTCGGCGCGTGCCAGTTCTGCTCGGTGAAGGTCGTTGTCGGCCTCGGCCTCTTCGATATCCGCTTCCGTTTCGGCAAGTCGTTGTCGATAGGCTTCGCGCGCCCTGGAATCGAAGACCTCCAGTCCGACCTGGGCATCGATCCGGAGGTCCTCCGTAAGCCGGGTGACCGGCAACGCCCCGCGTTCGGCCGACACCAGGTCAAGGACGTGGAATTCGCGACCGGGTTCTGCCAGCAGACGCTCCAGGTAGCGCATGCCCTTGAGGTCCTTGACGCGCACGGTGGAACCGGCGTAAGCCACCGTCCGCATGTCCGCCTCCCGGCGGAAGACGCAGCGTTCGGGTTCGGCTGTTGCCTGCGCCAGTTTCTCTGGTGCCCGTTCGCGGGCGAGTTCCGCCCAGGGAGCGGCGTTGAGCTCCCGGAACGCGCTACAGGCTGCCTCGAGTTCCTGCTCGGCCGTCCGGCTGTCGCCCGCCGCACGATAGGCTTCGGCCAGGTCGATGCGCAGGGTCGCTGCATCGAAGGGCATGCGCAGCGAGACCCATGCCGTGACGGCAGTACTCAACAGACGGATCGCCTCTGCGGTTTGTCCGTCATGGAGCGCCAGACGTCCCCGGGCCGCGACGGCTGCGTTGCGCAGTGTCTGGCTCTGATAGGTCTCCGCGGTGGCCTCCAGATCCACCGCGGCGGCGTGCGCCACATCCGTGTGCCCGGCGGCCAGTGCGATCACCACCTCGGCATCGCGCAACGGGGCCCTGCGCAGGGCCCCGGTAGGTGGGCGCTCCTTCGAGGGGATGTCGAACGGATGTTCGAGTGCGTTCTCGATCATCGCATAGGCTTCTTCAATGTGCCCCTGGGCCAGCCGCAGCCAGGCGAAGCCCGGCTGGGGAAGCCAGGCATGCTGATGGGCAGCCAGAAACGCCTCTTCGGCCCCGGCGAAATCGCCCTTGCGCAGGCGTGCGTTGCCCAGTTCAGTGAGTGGCCAGCCGTACTCGCGGCGCATCCAGGGGCGCAGTTCCTCGCACGCCAGCAATGCCTCCTGCTCGGCCGCATCGCAGGGTCCCCGCAGGCGCTTGATCTCTGCCTGGTGGACTCGGCAGCGGCCGCCAAGGCCCCCGAACGCGGCACCCTGGCGCCAGCGTTCCATGGCTTCGGTCCACTGTTCGGCACGGTCGTGTTGACCGATCCACTGCATCGCGCAAATGACCTCGCACCACATCTGCCCGGAGGTCAGGGGGTCGAGATTGCCGGCGCTCAGCTCCACGGCTACATCGTCCAGCGCATTCAGTCCTTCGTTGATCGCGCCGTCATGGATACGGACCCTGGCGTGAGCCACCTGTCCGATGATCGCCGGTGCCTTCAGGTCATGCCTGTGTCCCCCTTCCATCGCCTTCTGCGCCCAGTGCCCGGTCCCCGGCATGTCGCCGCACATCAGGCGTTCGTAGGTTCTTACCGCAGCGACCCAGGCCCACACCGGATTGTCCGGTGCATCGGAGAGCAGGTGCTCGGCCCGTGACAGCCAGGCGCGTACGGGTGCCATCAGGCCTGAATCCATCATCAGATACATGGCCACGTTTACGGCGGCCTGGGCTGCCTCGCAGGGCGCCTCGTTCTCGAGATGAAGGCGGTACAGGTCGCCATATGTGGCCAGAGTCCCTTCCAGGTCTCCACCTCCATACGCCGCCATGGCCCGTAGCTCCAGCAGCTCCGCCGAAGGCGGGATGTCGAGGTTGTTGATCAGGTCGCGTGCTCGGGCAAAGTCGCCGGCGTCGAGGGCCGCGCGTACCGGTGTCAGGTCTGGCTCCGCCATCTCTCACGTCTCCTGGTCCGTATCGTGACAGCAAATGTCACGTCTTCCCTGTAGGTGCTCGATGCATCGTTCCGATTAACCAGAGCATAGGGGGTGATTGTCATGTCCGAAACCGAAGTACTCTACGACCGGCTCGGCGGTCAGGCCGGTATCGACAAGCTGGTGAACCGCCTTGTCGAACTTCACCTTAAGGAGACGCTGATTGAATCACACGTCCGCGTTGGTGCCCCCCAGTTGTTCGAGACAAACGTTCCGAGACAAGGCGCCTCAAACAGCGGGTGGTGGTTCTACCCGCCCGTTTCTGATGGATTCGGGGTGCAACGCAGGATCGGGCCGTATATATTCAGAATCGGGGGGGGGGGCGCCAACCCCGCAAGTCATTGAAAGAAGGGGCTCGGCCGCCCGTTGCTGATCAAAAACGGGTGTGCGCACAGCGTTGCGGTTCACCTGTAGCAGAATGACTGCACGGCCGTCACTGCGCATTAAACGCACGCAAAAGCGACTCGAGCGCGGACGTGCGATTCAATCAGCGTCTCCTTAAGAATCCGACCATTGGCCCTTGGTACTGGGCGTTGACCGACGACCAGGTCGACCACGCCCGGGAACTAGTCAAGGAGTTCCTCGGCGCCGGACCGGGAGGACCGGTGGAATATACCGGGCGATCCATGCTGGAGACGCATACCGGCATGAACGTCATGCGTGGACGAATTCGTGGCGGTACTCGACGACATCGTGCAGGCCATGCAGGAGATGAATTACCCGCGTTCAGTCTGCGACGAGGTTCTCGGTATTTCGTACTCCTTGAAGGGGGAGACCGTCCATAAGCAGGACGGCTCCGGGCGGCCCTGTTCGCCCGCAGCAAGAATGGAAACGGGGCCGGATTTGGCGTTTTATTCGGCCCGTCTTCCAATGCGCCCATGAATATGACGGTTGCCCATTACGAGGCCGGGCAACGGTAACCCACGGAAAGAACAAGGTGGAAACGAGCGCCAACAGGCGCGCAACGCGTGCTCATGCAGGGCATTCGCGCTATCAAACGGGCTTGTAAGCGAGCGTCCCCCTGAGCCAGCGGGAGGCCCGGAACTGTCATCATCGAGACCTTTCCGACCGGCTCGGAAGGGTCGCCCCCGAGCGCGGCCGGCCAGCATGCTACTCGTCGGTCACCGACAGCACGATTTCACCGCTGACGAACGCCTTGCTTGCGAGCGGGATGCGAATGTCCTGTGCGTTGTCGTAACGGGTTCCGCTGCGTGGCATGTCGTCGTCGATTTCGGTCCATGCGGTCTTGACCAGACGCCCGCCACGTTTGTCGTCATCGCGAATCGCGACCGTCAGCGCCTTGTGGAACAGGCGCTCACCAAAGAAGTGTCTGTCGCTGAGGACGCGCCGGCCTCTGACATGATGGGGCAGGATGCCCAGGCGGATCTGGAAGCTGGAATAGTGGCGTTCTCCCTCCGGCCGGCATGCGCTGGAGAGGTAGACGCGAAACAACGTAAGGGGTTCTTGCTCGCCGTCCCGTGCGCCGATCGTCAAGGCCGAACCGCGTTCCTCACGCTGGTCGGTCATCATGACTTCGCCACCACGGATCAGTACCTGATTTTCGATCATCAGATAACGCAGCGTTTCGTCGTCCCGATATTTCGGGGCGAGACGCAAGTTCTCCAGCCGGATGCGCACGCTGGTGTCACCGAACAGAAACCGATGCAGGTTCTGATAGCCCTCTTCGGAATTCACGATGCCCTGCGGCCCGCTATGGCTGCGATACACGTAGGCGCGCCGGCTGCCTTTGACATAAGCATGCTTGTTCATCACCAGCCCGTCGCTTGCCGGGCCCACCGCGATTCTAGAAGGGGTCACGGTGTAATCCGAGTGGTTCGTCCCGATCAGGGAGAACACGCGGTCGGTCGGGAAATGGGTTATGCGATGAACGTCGTCCAGCGTTGCATCCGGTGTTGCAAGAAACTCCCGCATGCGGCGGAGGCCAAAGGTATCCGCTTCGTTGATTCCGGTCAGGTCGCGGATCATGGTCAACGCACCCAGCCCCTTGCGGAAATGAATGCCGCGATGCGGTGTCGCATAGGTGAAGAGCTTCGCGATCTTTTCTTGTGCCTCTTCACGCAGTGTGCGCTGGATCAGACTGCGACAGATCAGCCCCCCCATGGAATGGGCGACGAGGTGGACGGCGGGTGCCCCTGTCTTGTCGAGCACGAAGTCGACCAGGGTGTGCAGTCCATCTGCAATGGTCTCGATGGTTTCGCGCTCCCCTCTGCCGGCCCAGTTTGAGGTCTCGTCATAATATCGGTAGATCCAGAGGCCCTTTTGAGGAAAACCCGATTCCTCATATTGATCGGCTTCGTTATTCAGCAGTTCCACATCGCCGTTCGGCGTGACGCGAGCAAAGAAATCCGTATAGCCGAAATCCTTCATCAGGCGGACGAGTGGGCTCTCGAAGATGCTGAATTCCGGGTCACCTTCGGGGCCGGTGCGGGTCTGGGTGCTGCCCAGGTTGAAGCCGTAATACGGCAGATTCACGGTGTTTTCGACAGCGCCCTGTCTGCCGGCATAGCCGCGCACATAAATGATGGGAAGAAACTTGTCGCCGGACATTTCTCACCTCCGTGTTCAAGGGCAAAGCTCAGGCCTGTGAAATCGAGCGGCCTTCGAGGCAATATCCCTGCCGCCAGTGGGATTGTCAAAGCCCCGGCGCTTCCATGCCACGATGGCCGCCCGGGCGGGCGGAAATGGTGTTCCGACGAGTGCGCGGACTTCCGGTTATCGACGGTCTCTTCGTAGCGCGAGTCATTGAAGGACGCATGCCGCTGGCCGGGCTGATCATCGCTGCGGTCCGCCGCAAGAGCGTTCGCATCTGCGATTCTTCTGGCGGTGATCCGTCATTACCAGGCGCCTGCACGGCTCACCAGGAGGATGGAGTGTGCGCGTATTCTCCCGGCGACCGGAGCTAGTTTTTGAAGGCGCAGCGCATCAGTGTTGTCCAGAACGGTGGCCGTATCGCGTGGAGGGGGCTTTCCAGGAGTTTGATGAGCATGCGTTCGCGGACTTCCCGCGGGATGCGGTCGGCCAGGCAGGCGTAGAAGCCCGGATTGACCCAGCGTACAGCCTGGCTGGCACGGACGAGATCGACCGCCGTGTTGTCGTCGATGCGCTCAAGCAGGGGCGTCCAGGCAGCCTTGAAGCGCGGGATGTATTCGCTGCGTTTGCAAGTGCTCAGGGCCGTCGAGGCGTCCCGGCGGTGGAACAGGATGTCTTCCATCATCTCGAAGCGAAAGCCCTGCAGGGCAGCCCAGACCATCGACGAGGAGTCGGAAGGGGCCAGATTGTCCACGGGGAAGAAGCCGCCGTGGTCGATGAGTTCGCGGGCGTAGCAAGTGCCCGAGGGTGTCAGGCCGACATTGATGAACGGCCGCACTGCGGCCAGGCCGGCGAACAGCTTGCCCGTGGTCAGCCCTGCGTTGGCAAGCGGGGCGTAATAGTCGCGGAACAGGCTGTGGCCCCAGAGGATGTAGCGCTCGGGGTAGTCGCGCTGCTCCAGCTTGCGCTTGATTGCGTGCACGGCGTGCCGGTCGAGGTGGTCATCGGCATGGCAGAAGAGCACGTAGTCGCCTCGCGCCTTCCGCAGGCAGACGTTGTGGTTCTCCCAGAGGCCGACGGTCTCGGGGTTGTTGGCGACGCGCAGAACCGGGTTGTGCACATGGCGGCGGAGCACGTCCGCCGTTCCGTCCGTGGAGGCGTTGTTTACCACCAGGATCTCGCAGGACTCCAGATCGGATTGCTCCAGGGCGCTTGTGACCGCCGTCCCGACGGTCTCGGCGTTGTTATAGGACGGGATGGCGATCGTGAGCAGAGGGCGCTTATCGGGCAGCGCGGGCGTCGCGTCCGGATGGGCGGGCGCGGGGTTTCGGGTGGCCATGTTGTCAGCCCCCGGCTGTGCGGGTGGGCAGACCGGCGAGCTGCCGCCCGCGCAGCACACAGTCGTCCGTCCAGAAGTATTTCCATTGCGCGAAGCGCCCGGCCAGCGCGATGGACCCCCGGGGCGAGGGCAGGGCCTGATCCCAGTCCGTCATCGGTTCCAGGTCGTCGGGTTCGCGAGCCAGGCCCTGGTCGGCGAGCCAGGACAGGATCGTATCCTGGGCCTCGCGCCGGGCGTGGTCGAAGATGACGTTGGCCCAGGGGATGAACTGGGTGTGGACGCTATCGCAGTGCTCGATCACGCCCATTTCGATCAGCTCCCGGACGACCGTTGCGGCGATCGCCTCATGGCTGCGCGTGAAGGGCCGGGCGCGGGAGGCGTAGACTTCCACCTGGACGCCCGTTGTCCCGGCCGGTGCATTGTGCGGTGACAGGCGGTCCACATGGTGCACCCGGGTGGCGAACTTGTCGCGGTCGTAGACGTAAAACCAGTGGAACGGATGTGTGGCGACGTTCCTGGCGGTGATGTTTACCAGCAGCAGCGAGGAGCACTGCAGTGCGTCGGCGGCTTCCTGCACCCTGGGCGGGGCCGTGGGGATCATGCGGACGAATTCCGGCAGCGGCAGGGTGTTGATGAGCTGCTGATACGGGTGAACGGTGCCATCCGCGAGCTGGATCTCGCGCCGGCGCAGATCGATCCCGATGACGGCGGTCTGCAAGCGGACGGGTGCGCCCTCGAGCAGTGCGCTCGCGAACGCCCGATAGCCGCCGCGGCTGGGGTAGCGCGCGGTACGGATGTAGTGCGTGGAGCGATCCTGGGGGCCGTGATAGCCCTGGATTACGGTGTCCTCGTCCGGGTAATAGACGCGTTGGCCGACCCAGTCGGTGGCCAGTGCCTCGGGCGGGACGGTCCAGTATTTCTCGGTGTACGCGCGGGGGAAGCGCGCGGCAAAGGTGGGGCCGAATGCCTGATCCAGCCACTGCTGGTAGTTCGCGGGCGCGTGCGGCTCCTCGGCGCTGCGCCGAGTGGCGAGAAACGCGTCAAGGCACTCGGTGCGCAGGGGCTCGGGGACGGCGCAGAGGTTGGACTGCGCGGGATGGGGTATCCAGTGGCCATGGTAGTAGTTGCCCACCCGGACCGGGATCTCGCGGACATCGCCCTGGACGCTTTGCTCGAACAGCTCGCGGACGTACGGGTTCCGGGTGAACGAGATGTGCGGCCCCTCGTCCCAGACGACGCCGTTGCGCTGTTGGCTGTGAATGTGGCCACCGGCGTGGGCGTTGCGCTCGAACACGATGCAGTTGTCGTGACCGAGATAGTACGAGCAGCTCAGCCCTGCCAGGCCTGCGCCGAGGATGGTGATCATGGAAACAGCTCCTTGAGTCCCGTGCGAAGCGCGATCTCCGGGGCCCAATCGGGCAGTGGGGTGCCGATCGTGGGCCGCATGACCTCGCGCGGCCGATAGGGGCGTGCACCCCAGGCCACAGGCAGGCGCTGCCCGACGACGGATTCGATGGTGGCGACCAGCTCCCGCAGGGACAGGGTGCTACCCGAGGTGACTGCGTAGCGGGCGCGGTGGCCCGGTGCGCACTCGAGGACGTGTTCTCCCGCCATGCGGAATGCCCTGGCGGCGTCACGCACGTGTACCAGGTCCAGGTGCTGTTCTCCGGGGCTGAGCGGGAGTGGCGCGTGACCCGTCGCGTGGGCGGCCAGTTTCGGCAGCAGCTTCGGGCGCGGATCGCCGGGGCCGTAGGTGTCGGCGAGCGCCAGGGTGATGACGCGCAGGCCGTCGGCGTCCGCGTAGTACTGCAGTAGATCCTCGAAGGCCTGCTTGGTCGCGGCGTAGAGGTTGACCGGGCTGTAGTCGCTGCCCTCACGGTACTGCCAGGGGGTGCCGGTGTTGACCAGGGCGCTGCTGCCGGCGTGCACCATCGCCTCGGCGAGCTGGGTGCCGAAGCGCAGGTTGGACTCGATCATGGGTGTGATGTCCGCCCGCCCGTGTTGCGCGACGAACCGGGAGGCGAGGTGGAATACGACATCCGGGCGGGCGGTTGCGACGGCCTGCTCCACGGAGTCGGAGGAGCCGTCGGTGGTGTGCACCGTGATGGCTGCGGTCTCCACCGGGAGCACGTCGGTTTCGGAGCCCGGACGCACGAGTGCATGGACCCGCCAGCCGGTATCCAGGAGATGGCGGACAAGGTGCCGGCCGACGAATCCGGTGGCGCCGGTGACCAGGGCGTGTCGCAGACTCATGGTGTTGCAATGGCCTGTGCGTCGGGATCGAAGACAAAGGGACTCTCGAATGCGGAGAGCGGCGGCAGGCGCGCGTCGCGCGCGGAGAGCGTGGGCGCACTGAGTGGCCATGCGACTGCAAGCGAGTCCCAGCGAATGCCTGCCTCGAAGTCCGGTGCATGGACCGTCGTGGCGCAGTAGAGGACGGTGGCCGGCACATCCGTCGTGCAGAACCCATGTGCCAGGCCGTTCGGCACGTAGAGCATGTTGCGCGTTTCGGCGCTCAATTCCACCCGCGCCGCCTGCCCCTCGGCAGGGGAGCCCTTGCGCAGGTCCACGACCACGTCCACCACATGGCCGCGCATGCAGTGGACGAGCTTGCCGTGATCGAACGGCGGGAGCTGCAGGTGGAGCCCGCGCAGCACGCCGGGCCTGGACTCCGAGTAGTACTGCTCCGCCCAGTCCGTCGGCAGCCCCAGCGCCCGGAACCGGTCCTCCCGGAACGTCTTGATGAAGGCGCCGCGATGGTCGCTGATTTCCCGCGGCCGGAGTTCCAGACAGCCGGGAATGCCTGTCGGTCGGGCGTCAAGATCCATATGCGTTGATATCCCCCCTGGTCAGTTCCAGCGCGTCTGCTCCCTCGACTACATGCCTGCGATACCACAGCGCCGTCCGCGCAACCGCCTCGCTGAACCCCCAGCGAGGCGACCACCCCAGGACCTGCTCCGCCTTGCTCCAGTCAATGGCGAGGTTTTCGGCCTCTTGCGGGGCACTCGTCTCGGCTTGATGTGCCCACTCGCCCGGCCAGTGGCGCAGCAGCTCCGTGACGAGTTCACGCACCCGCTGACTGGCCCCTGCCTCGGGGCCGAAATTGAATGCCGACGCCAGGGCGCGACTCGCGTCCGCATCCCCATCCTGCAGCGCCTGGTGTTGTCGCGCAGCCAGCGTGAGATAGCCACCGAGCGGCTCAAGGACATGCTGCCAGGGGCGGGTAGCTTCCGGGTTGCGCACCGGGATGGTGGCGCCGCGCTCAAGGTTGCGTATGCAGTCCGGCAGGATGCGCTCGGGAGCCCAGTCGCCCCCGCCGATGACATTGCCTGCGCGTACCGAGGCCACGCTGACCTTGCCGCCGTCCGGGCGGAGGAACGAGGCCCGGTAAGCATCAATAACGATCTCCGCCGCGGCCTTGCTGGCGCTGTAGGGGTCATGCCCGCCCAGGGGGTGGTCCTCATGGAAAGGCTGATCGGCGCCGAGCGACGCATAGCACTTGTCGCTGGTGGCAAGAACGGCCGCGCACGTGCGATGCGTGCCTGCATAACGCTGGTCCAGCGCCCGGAGGGCGTCCAGGACGTGCGCCGTGCCCATGATGTTCGTGGACAGTGTCGCGACGGGGTCCCCGAAAGCGGGGCGCACCAGGGACTGAGCCGCCAGGTGGAATACGTAATCCGGAGCGGCATCGAGGATGCACCTCTTGAGCGCGTCGGCATCGCGGATGTCGATCATGTGGTGCTGCAGGCGCGGTTCCAGGCCGAGCGCGGTGAAAAGCGCGCGCTCACGCGGGGGCTGGGCGATGCCGACTACCCGGGCCCCCAGCATGAGCAGCCATTCGCTGAGCCACGCGCCCTTGAACCCCGTGTGTCCGGTGACCACCACGGTGTGGCCTGCATAGGCACGGCGCAGGAGCGGGTTTCCCGCCATGGTCAGCACCTGGTGTCCCAGACCTTCCACGGGGCGGAGCCCGCGGCCCAGAGTTCTTCCAGGTGGCTCTTGTCCCGCAGGGTATCCATGGGGTGCCAGAAGCCATCGTGGGTGTAGGCCGCGAACTGGCCTTCGCGGGCGAGGGCCTCGGCGGGTTCCTGTTCCCACATGGTCGTGTCGTCGGTGATGTAGTCCAGCACCTGCGGAGAGAGGACGAAGAAGCCGCCGTTAATCCAGCCGCCACCGTTGTGCGGTTTTTCCTCGAAACTGCTGACCCGGCCGCCGTCCAGGCTCAGGACACCAAAGCGCCCGGGCATGCGGGTGGTCGTCAGTGTCGCCAGGCGGCCCTCGCGCCGGTGGAAGGCAATCAGCCGGGTGATATCCACATCGGATATCACATCGCCATAGGTGAAGCAGAAGTCGTCATCTTTCACATAGTCGCGTACCTGGCGCAGCCGACCGCCCGTCCCGGTCGTCTCGCCGGTATCGATCAGCGAGACGCGCCAGGGTTCGGCGTAGCGCTGGTGGACTTCCATGCGATTGGTGGCCATGTCGAAGGTGACGTCCGACATGTGCAGGAAATAGTTGGCGAAGTACTCCTTGATCAGGTAGCCCTTGTAGCCGCAGCAGATCACGAACTCGTTGACGCCATGGGCGGAGTACAGCTTCATGATGTGCCACAGCAATGGCTTGCCGCCGATCTCCACCATCGGCTTGGGCTTCAATTGTGTTTCCTCGGCCAGACGTGTGCCGAAGCCGCCCGCCAGAATCACCGTCTTCATTTCATCCCTCTCCACCCTGAGAGCTCGCGCATCGTCAGCGCTTCGAGTTGTTCCATCCCATCGACCCACGCGCACAGGGAATGCTCCCGCACCGACCGGCGCGGCGGGTCGCATAGCCTCTGTGGTGCCCCACTGTGCCAGAGCACGAAGCAATCCGGTACGTGCGCGCTCGAGCTTACCCGCATGTCCGAGCAGATGCTTGATGGTCCGACCCCGAGATCACGGGGTCGAGACCACCCGAGGTCACGGCGGAGTCACGCGCGGGAGCCACGGGGGCGGACCACGCTAACCATTTGAAAGAGCGGAAAAAATGGGTGCGGCAGGTGCGAAAACCCGCCTTACATCGGCTATTTCGGCCATCAAACGTGGTCTCGAGGGAGGGCCCACAGCCCGGCGTGGCTGTTTCCTGCGGCCCGCGTCGAGGCACTTGCTGCCTTGAAGGGCCGGCACGGGCAGAAGGGGAAACCCGTTTACGTAGGGGACGCCTTTGGTGCCGTATTTGCGGCCAAAATGGGTTGTCCAAACGGCTACTGGCCCTCACAAGGGGCGGCATGCGCATTACGTTCAGTGGCTTGCTGAGGTCCGACCTTGATGCCCGCCGATGCCCGCGGGCGCTGCTGGCCGGGGGCGAGCACCTGCTGCGCGTCTGGCGCGAACATCGCGGCCTGATGTAGCAAGCGCTGGCCTTGGGGGGGTATGGGGGCATCCTGCATCGCAATGTGTGCCGCCGTAGCGGCACGGACGTGAGAAAATAAATCTGTCCCCATTGTCCGTCCATTGTCACATCGTCAAAACCCGGCAGGCGCGTGGCCTGTTTCTGACACCACCGAGGATTCGGAATGGCTGAGGCGCATGCCCGAAATGGAACCTTCTGGCGGGAGGTGATTCAGGCATCCCGGCCTTCGTTTCTGCTACTGACCCCATTATGCGTGGCGCTGGGACTGGGCACGGCAATGACGGCGCAGGCCGACTGGAATCCGTGGCGGCTGGTCCTGGTGACGCTGGGCGCTCTGCTGGCCCATGCGGCCGTGAATCTGTTGAACGAGGCGGAGGATTTTCGCTCAGGGCTCGACCTGCAAACATCCCGGACCTCATTCAGCGGAGGCAGTGGCACATTGCCAGCGCAGCCGGCCGCCCTCGGTTGGGTGCAAGTGGCTGCGTGGGTGGCCCTGGGGCTGGTGGTGGCGATTGGCCTGTGGCTGGTGATCATTGCTGGCCCGGGCTTGCTGCTATTGGGGGCGATGGGCTTGATACTGGTCACGGGATATTCGGGCTGGATTGTGCGCTCGCCGCTGATGTGTCTGATGGCTCCGGGGCTAGGTATCGGCTTGATGGTGCCGGGTACCCATTACGCGATGACCGGGACCTTCGACAACGTCGCTCTCGTAGCGACACTGGTGCCGGCATTACTCTGTAGCGCCTTGTTGCTGGTCAACCAGATTCCGGACACCGACGCTGATCGCCGGGTGCGGCGCAGGCATCTTCCCATTGTCTTGGGCCGCGAGCGGGCCGCTATTGTGTTCGCGTTGCTGGTGATGGGCGCCTACGTGGCCTTGATGGTTTCAGTAGGGTTCGGGGCCCTCCCAGCCGGTGCCCTGGCGGGGTTGTTACCCCTGCCTGTGGCCATTTGGCTGGTCATCCGGGTTCGACGGCACGCCAGGGACATCCCCAGGTTGGTGCCCTGGCTGGGCGTCAATGTGGCGGTTGTGCTGACGACCATCGGGTTGATGGCCGCAGGCCTGATGGGGATCCCGACGGCCCCGTAACGCGTTGGACGGGGCGCTGAACGGCCGCTCGACAGGGCCTTCCGCTCATGTTCCACGTTCGCGATGTGCTGGAAGCGCCGAAGGGGTCTACCTTTGGATTTCAGACCTTGCCTTTGGCCCCTGTGGTGCCATGGAGGGCGAAATTCAGAGGTAGACCCCATGGTGCGCACTTCTTCCGCGGCTTTATTCGTGGCCTTGCATCAATACAAATGCTGCTGAAAGTCCACGAACACATCTCGGATGTTGCTCACCGGGCCCAGCTCGTGCACCGCATCACCGAGGCTGTGGTACTTCAATTCGATTAGCTGGGGGAGCTTCGCCGTGTCCAGTTCGCTTACGCCCTGGGCGACATAGTGATCGAGCACGAATCGCAGAAACTCCTGCTGGCTGTAGTCGTGTCCCCGGAAGATGCGGTCCTTGTGGGCATCCACTCGTTCGGCCCGGGTGACCGGCGCCATGTTGAAGGCGATGTAGGCCAGCACATCGTATAGATCGCTGTTTTCGGCCTCGATCAGCTTGCCGACTTCGGCTAGCTGTTGCGTGCCGTAGCCCTTCTCCTCCAGCCCCTCCAGCAGGCGCTTCCGGGTATCCGGGCGGCTCCACAGGCGGCGAAGCTCATCTTCGTCCTAGAAGAGCACTGGTAGATCCCCGAACAGCCGCTGGGAAGCGCCGAAGGGGTCTACCTTTGGATTTCGCAGGCCGGCGAAGGAAGCGCCGAAGGACTCTGACCCCCATGGTGCTTAGTGCAACGGTTCGAACTGTTTCCAAAATGGAAACCGTTGCCTTCTGAACCGTACCGACTTTTCCGGAGGCTCTGATCCTGGGGAGGATAGAGCGATGAGTGAGATGACACGGTATAGCCCGGAGGTCCGGGAACGGGCGGTGCGGCTGGTGTGGGAACACCGGGAGGAGTATTCGTCGCAGCATGCGGAGATGTAGTCCATTGCGCCGAAGATCGGCTGCACGCCGGAGACGCTGCGGCTGTGGGTAGGTTGCGCCGAAGGCGTCAGACCTTGCCCTTTGCCCTCCGTACCACCACAGGGGCAAAAGCCAAGGTCTGAAATCCAAAGGTAGACCCCATGGTGCGCACTTCGCTTGGGCTTTTCGACCCGAAAATTGGCCGTCTAAGCGCTTGTGGAGCGCCAAGAGAGGAAATTAGGCTTTTAGATTTAGCGCCTTATCGCGGTCCGACCCCATGATGTAGCTCACAGCCCACGGTAGCCGTCGAAATTGTGAAGGAAGATGCGTGTCCTCTTAGCTTGCCCGTTAGTCGGCCATTCTCGCCCATGAAACTGCACGTCTAAGGCTCAATATGGGCAAGGAGAGCGCATTAACGTCTGGTGTTTCAGTCGCCTACCGAGGTCCGACCCCGTAATGTCAGGTCAGGAGAAAGGTGGGCGCCACTTCCCTGGCGTACTTCCTGCGGTGTTAAGCGACGGGTTGCCCGCCGTCGCCAGGCCGATCGAACCGCACCGGGCGCACGCTGTCCAGCTTGACGCGCTTTCGTGCACACCAGAGGTCGTGCCGGCGCTGCATGGCCAGCCAGCTTTCCGGCGAACGGCCATCGGTGTCCACTTCGCTTGGGCTTTTCGACCCAAAAATGGCCGTTGAAGCGCCTGTCGAGCGGTAAGAGAGGGCGCGGTAGCCCTTTAGATTCAGCGACCTATCGAGGTCCGACGCCATTTTGACAAGGTAGACCCCATGACGCTTACTAACTCTGGGGCTGGATAACATGACAATTGCCTTTCCCGTACAGATCTTGATTCGCATGGTCGAACCAGAACTCCAGGATTGTCTTTTGGGGATCGGTCTTTTGAATTTCAAATGTTTGACTTGTGTTCTCTTCATCAAAAGGGGCTAACAGTCCTTCAAGAGTTCTTCCATCACCTATAATCACCTTGTCATGAAAGCGAACCGCCTCCGAATCTGTTATTTCAGAGCCAGAAAATCCCAATCGGGAGCCCTTGCAAATTCGTACGCGATGAATGAACGGCGCCGAAATTTCGTAGTAGACCATGCTGTTCGGCGGGGAGTGCTTAATTACATGATGCGGGGAAATAAGTTCAACAGGAATCCAAAAATCCATCGTGGCACTCCGGCATGAGACGTCCTCCCTGTAGACTTCCATGATCAGAATGTCTGTTTTATAGGCCTCTTCCCAACCAGGAAATAATAACCCGGGAGGCTCAAAGCCGTCTCTTACCAGGGTAATCCTTGCCTCGCTAGACATCGCAATTTTTTCTAGGTCGTTGTTTACCTTCAGCTCATGCAAAGGCGTGAAATAGACATGATCGGAATCTTTTAACTCTTTATTGCCCTGAATATTCCATCGTGACCCTATAAGTGCCCCCGACCGGTTTATCAAATCAACCGTCTCTGGCTTAGTGTGATGAAACAGCTGGACAGCTATAGAACAATCATCTCCTTGTTTCGCAACGCCGATGGCGTGATCACCGAACTTATCAGGAACATAGAACTTACACTTATACAACTGTGAGCCGTCTTGAAAAGTTCTAACGAATCCGTTATCGAAGAAACGTGCTCGAACCACAAAACCGCATGAGATATCGAAATACAACTCACAAACAATGAAATCGTCGTCCTTTACGAGGACGCACGGCAGGAAGTTGAAAGGCTGAATCCACCTAAGCTCGCCATCCCAGTTAAAAAAGATCTGATCGGGGATAATCACCGAAGCATTTTCTGTATGGGCAAGCTTACACTTGATGTAGCCAAAAACCTCATGGTTTCCCACCCCGTTGCCACCATAGTAATTCAGGTAGATGTGGTCACTGGACGTTTCCAGTCTGTTGTATCGCTTATTCTCAGTTACCATGCTGCCCCCCCATGATTTTCGGCGCCTAACAGAGCACCTAAGGGGTCAGGCCTTGCCTTAGGTCACTGCCGTGGCAGGGAGGCAAAAGGCAAGGTCTGACCCACTGCTGTCGCAGGTTCCATATTGCTCAAGAACAGTAACGATTGAATCTATTGACATCGTGTGACTCCCCAATTGCCGCATAACGCCTTGGGTAAGCTGCCGGGACGGAGCGCAGCGTAGTATCGGTCAGCTTCACCCACTTGTTAAATTTCAGGCTGGTTGCGCTATTCCCGCCGATATCAGCATGAAGCTCTTTTTCTTATCATTCACCTTATTGATTCCAGGAAAGAAATAACTATTCGATATGCCGGTTCGAAGCAGGCAAGCACTTGCTCGTCCGGGTCCACTTCGCCATGCAACAAGGCATTGCGCATCGCGTAGAGCGTTTCGACAAGGCCAGCCAACAAGTCCTCGTTGGTGCATTGGAAGTGCATGGTCGATACCTGCAAATGTGGGCCGCCACCTTGCACAAGGTCCACCATCGGACGCGGATTGCATCCGTCATAGAACTCTCGCAGCCTGAGTTGCTGTGCTGCGGACAAATCGGTTGTGAACTCTGGTTGGGCATAGACGGTCGCCGGGTCATACCGCTCCTGCACGTATTCAAACTTCACGTTCCCAGTTGTGAGGGAGACAACCTTAACTTCAATCTGCCCACCTTGGATTTTCCGGGCGGTGAAGCGTTGCCCGTTGCGGTCAATTTGTTCGTTCTGAAGATACCTGGGTGCGATGCACACTTCCCGCAGCGATACTCTCTCGACATTGCCTTTGGGCGTTACCTCCCACTGAATGCCGTCCAGCTGAAGCTGCAAATCGCAGATTGCCTGTTTGAGCCGCTCCGCTTCTGCGGTTTCGTTGTCATGTTGCAGCAATGGCAGGACGCGGCGGCGCAACCGGCTGTTGTTGTTGCGGATAGCGAAGTTGAGCATGTCCCGCTCTCTCGCCTGCCCACTGGCATCCCTATACCAAGCATTGAAGGCGGCCCATGCTTTTACGAACGGGCCGATATAGTCGATCTCTGCCCGTTCAAGCCAATCCCTAGCGTGCGGCGGAAGCGCCATCAATCTGCCCCCTCTGCTTCATCAAGTAAGGCCATCGCGGCGTCTTCGCCGTCTTCGATGGTGATCTCGACCGCACGCTTGGCGGCTTCGAGAGTTTCGCGTGATCTATACCTAAGCCTATCTGCCTCATCGAGTTGAGCGGATATCGACTGTTGTATGGCTTTGTCCGGTAGAGGGATTTGGAACTTGTACAAGTCGTCTTGTGTGACACTGTAAAACGCCACTCCATGCGCCCATTGTTCTGCTTGTAATTTGCCCAACTGACTGTTGAAGAACGCTGCGAGGTAATCTGGGACGATCTCGCTTTGCCCGCGCGCGTTCAGTCGCAGAAGCATGATCTCAGTACTCAATATCGCGTCTGTCTGCTCGCTACTGACCACAGCCGCGTTGCCAAATGAGCCTTTCCGCGTGAACAGTATGTCGCCCGGTTTCAAGTGAATGCTCTTTTTGACTGAGGCAGGGCTGTCTGAAACCCGCTTCGCGGTTTCGACCTCAATCCGTCCACCTTTAATGTCACCAACGCGGATGTATGGGGTTCCAGTTTCGGTGAACTCACGCAAGTCGACGCCGTTTCGCAATGGCTCAATCAGATCGTGCAGCGGCGTTATAGTCACCCCCGCTTCAGCAATGTGCGCCATTGCTCTCGCGTACTTCGGACGAAAATGCTCTGCATCCAAGCGCCCGGCGGCGAAGGCGTCGCTGGCGCGGGCGGAGTAGCTGAGCGGTTCCGGCGGCGACCAGTCTGCCAACCCCAGCGCCTCAAGCAGCGTTTCTTCAGCTTCACTGATCTTGCCCCCGGACGCTTCCTGTGCATTGCGCGCACACTGGACAACTTTCGCGATACGCTTCTCGAAGCCCTCTGAAACATCAGGAACCCATAGTTGCTCCATGTCTTCGAGGATCAGACCCTTTTGCACTGCGCCACGCGTAAGCCGCTCGATCTGGTTTTGGCCATGCTCAGAGCGCAAGAAAACGGCCAAGAACTCAGGTGCAATCTTGCGCGGCCTCAAAATGGCGAGTTTGCACGAGCATGTTGCCGGATCGTCTGAGGCAACAAGGCTTAACTCTCCGATGGTTCCGATAATCGAAAGCAGCACGTCGCCACGTTCAAGATATGACCGTCGCATGTATTTGCGGTCATATGCCTCCTGCGTGATGCAAATAGGCGATGCCGTTTCCGCGAAGAAGCGATCCGTAACGTCTTGCCCACGATAATAAGGAATGCCGTCATCGACGAAGGCATCACTTATGGTGAAGTGATTTCCGTCTGAAACGCGAGCCAGTGTTTGCACGCTCTCGCGTTGCCACTTGGCTATCAAATTCGCAGACCGCAAAAAACGCTTTTGGAAGTATTCCGCGTCTATGCGCGACGTTCGTTCCAGTTGCGATGCTCTTGCTATAGAGGCTTCAAGCCCCTCCAACAGTGCGCTTAAGCGCTCACTGTCGAAGGGGCTTGACGAAAAAAACTGAACTGCTCCTGTGCCGCGAACTCTTGGAAGGCTTCAGCTATCCCGTCCTGCGTCAGCCCTTCGTGATTGTAGAGATCATGGGCCACGATGAAGTGCCCGTGAGTGTCACGCATAAGGGTTCCGTCATCCCGGCGCACATAGACCTTTTCGCCCGAGTTGTTCACGCTTTCCACCTGCTGCGTGGCGAAGAAGATGTTGTAGTCGTCCACCTTCGGACAAAGCGGCCCGGCTGCGGGATCATCATTCCACTTCTGCACGAACAGCACGCTGGTCTTAGTCCCCGTGTGGGGTTTGAAGGTGTTGGGGTGTAGACCGACCACGGCAAGGATGCGGCAGCGCTCCATGATGAACTCGCGCACACGCTGGTCGGACGAGTTGTTGAACCGGCCCTGCGGCAGCACCACGGCAATGCGCCCACCGGGTTTCAGGAAGTCCAGATTGCGTTCGATGAACAGCAAGTCTCGCCCCACTGCGCGTTCCAACTTGCCGTTCTTCTTGTGGGCCAGGTCATAGGGCGACAGCATGTCGGACTGCTTGATGTCGCCCGCGAAGGGCGGGTTCGCCATCAACACGTCATAGCTGAAGGACCGGTAGTTGGCCTGACGCGGGTTGGCCCTTTGCTTGCGCAACCGTCGCCACCCGTCGCCGTAAGTGTCAGACCACTCGTCCTCCTTTACTGTCTCGTCCCACTTGGTCCAATCCAGCGTGTTGAGGTGCAGCACGTTGGTTTCGCCATCGCCCGCAATGAGGTTGAGGCAACGCGACACGCGCACTGACTTTTCATCGAAGTCGATAGCGAACACCTTGTCGCGCACGTAGTCTTCGCAGCGCGGCGGCTTCTGGTCCATCGTGAACAGGTGGCTTTCCGCTAGCCCCAAGTCCTCCATAATCTGACGCCAGACGTGGAACATGGTATGCACTGTGAAGCCTGCCGAACCGCACGCCGTGTCGATAACGGTTTCATGCTCCTGCGGATTGAGCATCTTCACGCACATGTCGATGACCCAGCGCGGCGTAAAGTACTGCCCCTTCTCGCCCTTCGACGACTTGTTCACGAGGTATTCAAAGGCGTCGTCTATCACGTCGAGATTGGAGTTGAACAGCTTCCACTCTTCAAGCGACCCGACGCAGACTTGCAGGTGATCGGGCGACAAGCGGATGCGTTCATCTTCGAGGAAGACGCCGGGCCATTTGCGCTTGGCTTCGTCGAACAGGTCTTGCATGGCGCGCTTGAGTTGTGCGGCGGTGTTGGTGTTACGGAAGCGCAGGTACGGGTGCTGGCCCCGGTGCGTGGCCATCTCGTCATAGAGTTTCGTAAAGATCAGCTTGAACACTTCTTCGAAGACATCGACGCCAGCGTTGGCCAGCACTTCGTTCTCCATGTCCACGATTAACTCGCGCAGCGACAGTGCTTTTGATCCTTCGCGCTCCCGCTCGTTCTCTTTGTCGATGAGGGTCTGAATGGTCCACGGTTGATCGACGATATCTTCAATCGTCTGCGCAGCCCGTGGCAGGTAATGAATAGGGACGAAGTAGTTGGGGTTCTTGCGGTGCCAGACTTCGGCAATAATCCCGTTGCTCCACATCGCCAGCGGTGCGCCTGTCGCGTGCGCATAGGAGCGAAGTTGTTCCTTGCCATCGCGCAGTTTGGCCGCCTTTACTTCGATTATGATGTAAGGAACTGTAGGACGGTCAGGGTCGAAGACCACGATATCGGCGCGCTTGGAACTGTCGCGCCCGAAGGTAATCGGGTATTCAACCTGAATTCTGGACGAGGGATAGCCATATTGGTCAATCAGCCGCGCCAGCCATAGTTGCCGAGTGCGCTCCTCAGGCTTGAGCTGGACGTCTTTATTGCGAGCAAGGCAAGTGACGAAGACAGCAGGTTTTCCTCGAACTTCTCGTTCAAAACTCCGCTGGTCTAGGGCTTGGTTCTCGTCTTCGGAAAAAAGAACGAACTCGCTAAATTCTTTGTTTGCGATATTCTTCAAAGTTAACTCACCTTTTTCTGTATTAACTTTCTTGCAATCATGTTAATAATGTAGAAGTAGATATATTTGTTGGGTAACGGATGATTCTATACCGCACGAGAAGGCACCCCTGTTTCGTGCCCAGGAGTGGCTGAGTATCGTGTACGACAGCCCCACGCAGGACGGATAGCATGGCGAGTACGATCCATTCGAACGCGCGCACCACACCCCAGATCCGGCGAGAGCTGCAGGAAGCGCCGCCGAGCGTGAGCGATCCTGAGCTGGCCCGGCGCTACGGCATCACCCGGATGACCGTGCGCAAGTGGCGCTACCGACGAGAGGTCGAGGATCGTTCGCATTGCCCGAAGCGGCTGCACACGACCCTGACGCCGGAGCAGGAAGCGATCGTGGTCCAGGTCCGAGAAGTGGCCCTGCTGTCGCTGGATGACCTGCTGATTGTGGCGCGCGAGTTCGTGAACCCGGAGTTGAGCCGGGCGGCGCTGGCGCGTTGCCTGCGCCGGCACGGCGTGGGCGACCTTCGGGCCCTGCAGCGGGAACGGGAAGGAGAGCCCGAGGAGCCGGCCCACAAGCCGTTCAAGGACTACGTGCCGGGCTTTGTGCATGTAGACGTGAAGTACCTGCCGCAGATGGCGGATCAGGCCTCGCGGGGCTACCTGTTCGTGGCCATCGACCGTGCCAGCCGCTGGGTCTACCTGGAGGTGCGACGGGCCAAGAGCGCCGAAGCCGCGCGCGGCTTTCTGAAGAAGCTTCTCGAGAAAGCGCCATTCCATATCACCCACCTTGTCACCGACAACGGCAAGGAGTTCACGGATCGATTGGCCGCGACCGGGGAGCGTGAGCCGACCGGGCGTCACCCGTTCGACCGGCTGTGCGCCGAGCACGGGATCGAGCATCGCCTGATCCGGCCCAAGCGGCCCCAGACCAACGGTATGGTCGAGCGCTTCAACGGGCGCATCGCCGACCTGCTGCGGACGCATCACTTCGATTCCGGTCAGCACCTGCACGACGCCCTGCGACACTACCAGCGGCTGTACAACCATCACATCGGGCAGAAGGCGCTTGGGCACCGGACACCGGTGGAAACCCTCAAGGCCTGGCACCATGAACGCCCCGATTTATTTCGAAAACGTGTATATGACCAGGCGA
>NZ_KB907124.1 GCF_000381825.1 Thioalkalivibrio sp. ALJT | reverse complement strand
CATCCGTACGCAGCGACAGCAGGTGCTCGATGCCCAGTACCGCAATCACCCCGAGCGCTTCGTCAAAGGGGCACCCGTCGCCGCCCGACCGCCGGAGGTGGTGACCATCAACCCGGTGTCACCCGAAGAGGCGGATGCCGGCGAGTCCATGGTCGTGAATTTCCCGACCATGGGCGCAGCCAGGGCGAGGACGGAAAATACATTATCCTCCGTGTGAGGCGTCCGAAACAGGTTGACAGGTTCCGGACCCGCCCACCTACGGCGGCCCGGCGGCTCAGCTTCGCGTGATGTTTCCACTTTCCAACATTGAGGGGAGGCCATGGATATCGCCCTTTTGATCGCCGGCCTAGTGGCGGGTGGATTAGTCACCTATTGGGTTACGACCCGATTTATTCACCGTCCGCGGCTTTGCTTCAACGTGCAGGTGGCTGCTTATCTTGATCCCGGCGAATTTCACGATAAGCTCTCAATGTTCTTGCGAGGAAGCCCAATAAATAATCTCACCGTCTTCAATATTGAACTGAGGCTGAAGGGGCGAGCCGACATATCCGGAGAACAAATCCCAGGTAATCAGAAGCCAACTCTATATTTTCCAGGCTTTTCAGCCATTGATGTAAGAACCATAGATTACGATGAGAGCCGCTTTGATGTGCCCCTCGGCTTAGCTGCAAATGGTGCCTTAGTTATCTTCAATATAAGACGAATAAGGGCTGGCACAGTCGCTCGCTTCCAGCTTATTGGGACATTCAGAGACTCTGGTGTTGACCCGCGGGAACTTCTCTCAGAGTTTTATCCTGGTGCAATTAGAAACGTTGACTCAGCGACAACTGGGCAGATAAAGCGACCCTGGAAGAAGAGCCGAGATGAAACATAACAAGTCGCTCAAGTTCGTTCCGCGCTTCGCGCTCCACCGGACGCGGCTAACGCCGCGCCGCTTAGCTTAGACGTTAGGCGAATGAGAAAGGGGCACTAGAAATGACTGATTCTGAGGATTCTAAATGGAAAGATGCGCTGGATTCAGAACTCGAGGCAACCGATAAAAAAGATCTGGTGATCCCTTATGAGCAGGTCGTTAAAGCGTTCCCGTCTTCGACTCCTCACCCTCGCTCATTTGATTATCCAATGATTGATGATATTTCTCTCAGACAGTGGGCTTTAGAGCGGGGGTGGCAAGCTGACCTGGCACCGGAAAGCCTGCCCGAGAACTCAAGCGCCTTGCCACCGGTCAGGTTCTACCGGAATGACGGGGTCGGACCACGATAACCGTCTGAACGAACGAGAGAAAAAAGTAGAACCGACGCGTAATTCGGGCTTATTGGGGTGATTTTGGGGAGCAAATGCGACTTCTATGTAGGGAAAGGACGGGAGATGCGGGGATAGTCGCTTTTGCGCTGGCTAGGTCTGACGCCCATGATTCGCGAAGGAGGGGTAGCCCGACCGGTTCACCTCCAGCAGATCACAGACCCGTTGTACCGGAGCCTTGTTCGCCAGCGTCGTGATGCAGCGATGCATCACAGCAGTTCCCGGGCGAAGAAGGCGGAGGCCTTTTTTAGGATCGCCTTGTCCTCCCGCAGCCGACGGTTCTCTTCCTCCAGCTCCCGGATCCGCCGCTGCTCCGGCGTCAGGGGCCGGCCGTCGCCGGCTTCTCCAGCGCGATCCGCCTTGAGCTGCTCGACCCAGCGTCGAACGGCCGTCTCGCCGACCCCGGTGTCCCGCACCACTTGCGGCACACTCTGGCCCTCATCCACCACCATCCGGGCCACCCGAAGCTTGTACTCCGGATCAAAATTCCTGCGTCCCATATCGTCTCCTCGATCAGATCCCAATCATTCCACCGATCGAGGTGTCCACGAAAATTAGACCAGCACACAGGGGATGTGTAGTGCAACGGTCTTGCCACGCGGTTGCCACAGTGAAGGGCTGATTGGCGCGGGTCGATACCGGGTGGCTGGGGTGAAGGCGTGGCGTAGGTGTCGGAAAAGGCTGGGAATGTGGTGTCCCCGGCAGGATTCGAACCTGCGACCTGCCCCTTAGGAGGGGGCCGCTCTATCCAGCTGAGCTACGGAGACGAACGCGGCACGAGTATAAGGGTGGAGGGGTTGGTGGCCCAAATTCGCTGGTTGGATAGGGCGGTTTGGGCGGCTCGTCGGGGCGGGTGGGCGTGATGTGGGCGTAGTGGGCGCCGGGCATCCGGCGTACACTCGCGGTTCCTACGGTCAAGGAGTGTGGCGGGATGGATATGATGTGGGTGGTGCTGGGAATCCTCGTACTGCTGGTGATCTGGGGGATCTGGACGTACAACCGGCTGGTGACGGCGCGTAATCGGTACAAGAATGCGTTTGCCCAGATTGATGTGCAGTTGACTCGGCGCTATGACCTGATCCCGAACCTGGTGCAGGTGGCGGATCGCTACATGAGCCATGAGCGCGACACCCTGGAGGCGGTGATCCAGGCGCGCAATCAGGCGGTGAACCGCCTGCAGGAGGCGAAGGGTGATCCCACCAATGCCGAGGCGGTGCAGCGGCTGTCGGGGGCCGAGCAGGGGGTATCTGGCGCACTGGGTCGGCTGTTTGCGCTGTCCGAGAACTATCCGGATCTGAAGGCGAACGAGAACATGATGCAGCTCTCCGAGGAGCTGACCAGTACCGAGAACCGTGTGGCCTATGCACGTCAGGGCTTCAACGATGCGGTGATGCAGTACAACATCCTGCGCGAGATGTTCCCGAACAGTCTGATTGCCAATAACTTCGCGTTCCGCCCGGCGCAGATGCTGGAGATCGAGGACGAGCGCAAGCGCGAGGCGGTACAGGTCAACTTCTCCTGATACGGGCTGGGCGATGAACTTCTTCGAACATCAGGACCGGGCGCAGCGGCGTACCCGGGGGCTGCTGGTGCTGTTTGCGCTGGCGGTGCTGGCCATTGTGCTGGTGATGAATGCGATCGTGCTGGTGCTGCTGGGCCAGGGGGAGCCGGTGGCACAGGGCGAACCCTGGCTGACCCGGGATTTTCTCGCGGGCAATGTGGATGTGATGGTGTGGACCAGTGTGCTGACCCTGGGGCTGATCGGGCTGGGTAGCCTTTATCGCACCATAGGCCTGCGTGATGGCGGCGGTGCAGTGGCGCGTGAGCTGGGCGGGACTCGGGTGGACGGGGATACCCGCGATCCGCTGCGGCGGCGCCTGGTCAACGTGGTGGAGGAGATTGCGATCGCCTCTGGCGTGCCGGTGCCGGAGATCTATGTGCTCGAGCAGGAGTCGGGTATCAATGCGTTTGCGGCCGGGTATTCGCCGGACGATGCGGCCATTGCCGTGACCCGCGGTGCACTGGAGCAGCTGGACCGCGATGAGCTCCAGGGCGTGGTCGCGCACGAGTTCGGGCATATTCTCAATGGCGACATGCGCCTGAACATCCGCCTGATGGGGATGCTGTTCGGTATCCTGCTGCTGGCGTTGATTGGTCAGCGCATGTTGCTGGCGATGCGCCTGTCGCGCAACAACCGCAACGCCGGGGGCATTGTGGCCGCGGGTGTGGCACTGATGGTGGTGGGGTATATCGGCCTGTTCTTCGGGCGCTGGATTCGGGCCTCGGTATCGCGGCAGCGCGAGTATCTGGCGGATGCCTCGGCGGTGCAGTTCACGCGTCAGCCTGCGGGCATTGCCGGCGCACTGAAGAAGATCGGGGCCAGCCAGGGCGCGATGCGCGCCGACACCGAGGAGGTGGGGCACATGCTGTTTGCCTCGGGGGCCCTGGGGCAGATGTTTGCGACCCATCCGCCGCTGGTGCCGCGGATTCAGGCGATCGAGCCCGGGTTCCAGGAGGATGAGCTGGCGACCATCCGCCAGCGCATGGAGGAGGACGCGCAGGCCCGCCGTGCGGAACGGGAGGCGCAGGCCGAGGCCGAAGCCGCAGCTCGGGAGGCAGCACCGGCACACGGACCGGGCGGACTGCTGTTGGACCCGACACGACTGGTGGACCAGATCGGAGACCCGGGGCTGGCGCAGATCCTGGGGGCTGGTTTGCTGGTGGCGTCCATGCCGGGGCCACTGGAGCGCGCCGCGCATTCGGATGCCTGGGGCGTCGAGGTGCTGCTGTACCTGCTGATCAGCCCCGATCAGGACGTGCGCGATGCGCAGCTTTTGCAGATCGCAAAGGTGCGCGGTGGCGAGAGTGAGACGCGGGTGCGGAATCTGCTGGATGCTGTGCCGGAGCTGCAGGCGGATCTGCGGATACCGCTACTGGAGATGAGCTTCCCGGTGCTGCGGCACCGCCCGCGCGAGGAACGCCTGGCGCTGGAGGGGCTGATCGCCGAGTTGATCCGGGCCGATGGCCGGGTCTCGCCGTTCGAGTACGCGACGGGGCTGTTGCTGCGCCGGCAGTTGCGCGATCTGGAACAGCCGGACCGGGCGCGGCCGAGTGGGCGGGCGAAGCTGGCCCGGAATATCGAGCCCGCGCAGGATGTTCTGGCGATCCTGGCGCGGCACGGGCATCCGGGTGATGCCGTCGCTGCGCGTGCGGCGGTCGTGGCCGGGTTGACGTCTTTGACGGTAGAAGACGCCGAGGCGGCCGCGGATCAGGCCCTGTCGCGCGTGGGCGATGGCGGTGCGTGGCATCAGGTGCTGGATACCGCGCTGGAGGCCCTGGATGGTCTGCGGCCGGCGGACAAGCAGGCCCTGATCAATGCCATGCTCGCGACCATTACGCATGGGGGGCAAACGGTGATTGGCGAGGTGGAATTGCTGCGTGCCATCGCGGGCGCACTGCACGTGCCGTTACCGCTTGCCGAGCTGCCGGCGGCCGACGCGCCGCCGGCAGGGGCTGTCGAGCCCGGTAGCGGATCTCCGTCCTCGACAACGCCGGTCGGCTGACGGGTGCGGTGTTCGGGAGTGCGCGGTATGATGCGGCGGCTCCGGGGGCGTGGCGGAACTGGTAGACGCATCGGACTTAAAATCCGCTGGGCGCAAGCCCGTGCCGGTTCGATTCCGGCCGTCCCCACCATTCAATTACCTGATTCGCATCGGGTGTCTGCCTGGGTCGAGGCCGTTCGGGAACGGGTCTCCAGCCGCCTCCTGCTGCGTCAGTCCGGAAACCGCTCAGCTCAGGACTCGGCGGAATCCTCACCTGGAACGGCAATCCGCATGGGGTCGAGACGTGCCCGCGTATGCGCATCGAGGGGTTCGATCAACCCCAGCAGGTGATCTGCCAGCCATTCTCCTGCGAGCGGGGCGTACAGCAGGCCGCGCGAGCCGTGGGCCAGGCTCAGCATCACCCGGCCTTCCGGGTCCATGCGGCTGGGGCCGACCAGCGGGAGTCGATCCCGCACGACGGCCCGCGTGCCGGCCCAGCGCGCGAGCACTTTCACTTCGGACGGGTCCTGCAGTCCCGGTACCCAGGACAGGTGCCGGAGGTTGGCCTGATCGTCCTCTGCTGTGGTGTACGCAGGCGCCGTGGTCGCCGGTGCAGCGGTATGTCGGTAGGTCGCGCCAATCCAGGCCCGGCCGTGAGCCTCCGGGATACAGTAGCCCTGCCCGGTCGCGACAAACCCGCCCCAGTCCGGCAGGGGGGCCTGTATCCGGCTCATCTGACCGTCCACTGTCGCAATGGCTGCCTGTTCCGGGCAAAGGGGCCGCTGGTGGCCGGCCGCCAGGGCGAGCACGACCGCATCGTATTCCTCGAGCCCGGAGGCCCCCTGAAGGCGCAGGGATCCGTTCGCCAGGGTCTGGATATCCTGCACGGTCTCGTGCCGGACGGGGGCCAGCTCGGCCGCCAGGGCTTCGCAGAGCGCGCGGATGTCCAGGGCGAGAGCGTCGGGATAGAACAGGTGCGGGGCCGGGTTGCAGCCTGGTCCCTCGGGAGCGAAGAGCAGGCCGGCGCGGGCCGGTCCGGCCTTTTGCAGACGCTGTACGCGCTTGCGCCCGTGGGCGCTAATGCCATGAAAGGCGACCCCCGAGGCGAGACGAATGGGCCGGTGGGTCTTCCCCTCGAGGTGGTCAGTGAGTGCGGCGGTGTGCCGCATACCGGCCAGGGCGATCTGGTTCAATTCCAGGTCTTGAGGATGCAGGTTGGGCAAAAGCACACCGGCCGGGTTGCCGGAGGCCCCGCCTGCGACGCCCGCGGGGTCGAATACCTCCACCGTGACGCCCCGTGCCTGGAGGGCATGTGCCGCCGCAAGCCCTGCCAGACCGGCCCCGACCACGGCGACCCGTTCGGGCACGCTGCGCGAGGATACCGGCGTATTCGGGCGGGTACGCAGGGTTCCCTGCAGGCGCTCGCGCTTGCGGCCGTGGCCCGGTACGCGCCGGACCTCGAATCCGGCGTCCTCGAGGTCGCGCCGGACCTGTCCCGCCGCGGTATAGGTGCCGAAGGTGGCGCCGGGCGCCGACAGCCGCGCGATCTGGCGAAAGACGCCCGTGTTCCAGAGCGCGGGGTTGCTGCGCGGCGCGAAACCATCCAGGAACCACGCATCCACCTGTCCCGCAACCCCGCTCAGCAGGGGCGCGGCATCGCCCAAAGCCAGGGTCAATACGGCGCGGGCCTCGGGAAACTCGATGCGGTGCAGCCCGGCTACCGGGGGCGGGTACTGGCTGCGCAACCGGCGCGCGTCGGTACCGTCGAGTCCCAGTGTGGCGTGAATCGCAGCCAGGTCCTCCGGGGCCAGGGGGTGGGCCTCCAGGCTCAGCATGGACAGAAACGCCCCGGGAGGGGCCTCGTGCCGCCAGGTCTGCAAGGCCATGAGCAGGTTGAGCCCGCTGCCAAAGCCGGTCTCGGCCAGTACGAATCGGCGGCACTGGCGGAATCGAGAGGCGAGGGCGTTGGCCCCTATGAAGACCTCCTGCACCTCGGAGCGGGGATCACGGGACCCGAAGTAGCCATCCCCGTAGTCGACGGCGAACGGGAGCCCGTCGCGCCATTCCAGGCGCGCCCGGTCGAGTACGGGGTAGGAGACGGGTACGGGTGTCACGTGTGCGGGGGCAGGTACGCCGGGCCGATAACGGCCCGACGGTGCACAATTAGCGAGTCAGTTCTTCGAACGGAGTGAAGGCGACCTGCTGATTGCGCTGGCCTGCGTCCAGTTGCGCCAGAAGGGTCTGGCTGATGGACTTGAAGCGGTCCAGTTCGTCGCCTTCCAGTGAATCGCTTTCCGGGAGCGCGACCCGCATCGGGTTCTGCGGGCGATTGTTTACGTGGATCTCGTAATGCAGATGCGGGCCGGTGCTGCGCCCGGTGTTGCCGGACAGGGCGATGCGGTCGCCACGTTCCACCGTCTGTCCCGGACGCACCAGCTGGCGATCCAGATGCAGATAGCGGGTGGAGTATCCCTGGCCGTGCTCGATGACAATGAAGCGGCCCGCATGGGGGTGATTCTCGACCCGGGTGACGCGGCCGTCCGCCGGCGCAAGGATCGGCGTGCCGATCGGCATGGCAAAGTCGGTCCCGTGATGCGGAGCGATGCGGCCGGTGACCGGATGGCGCCGCTGCGGATTGAAACCGGAACTGATGCGATAGTTGCCGGCGAAGGGGCGACGATCGAACGGCGGCAGCAGACTTTCGCCTTCCGGGGTGTAGAACCGGCCATTGACGTTACGGGCCGCGCGCACTTCGATGCGCTGGCCTTCGTAGTCAAAGGCCAGCAAGCGGAGATTGTGCGGGGTGTCGTCACCGACCAGGGTCTCCTGTTCGACCAGCAGGGTGAACTGGTCGCCGGTGCGGGCATGGGTGCGCACCGGGAGGTAGCGGTCCAGCAGCACGGCCAGGGCATTGGTTGCGCCCGGGCTGAGATCCGTACGCGCGGCCAGCGCCGAGGCAATGTTGCCGTCGATCTCTGCGTGGATGATCAGGTGACTGAACTCGCGCCCGTTCTCGACCTCGGCGCGGTCGAAGTCCCAGCCGTCGGCCTCGCGCACCCACTCGTGTCCACTGGCGCGGTCGGTCCACAGGCGCATGTGTGTCAGGTAGCCGTCTTCGTCCACCTGCCATTCGATCTCCTGACCGGGGCGGACGCGATTCAGGATGGAGGCATTATCGCTGTCGTCCAGCAGGCGGTAGAGCGTGGCCAGAGGCAGTTCCCAGTCGCGTTCCCACAGGTCGGTCAGGCGTTCGCCTTCCTTGAGGGTGTGGCTTTTCCAGTCGGAGTCTTCAGGGTCGATGGCGTGCGGATCTTCGTCGTCGAGATCGAAGGTCTCATACGAGGTCGGGGCGTCCGCATCCGGTGAGGTCGGGGCATCTGCATCCGGCTCGATGGCAAACGATGCGTATTGCAGGGCTGGATCGTCCAGGGTGTCGGTAGCGGCTGCAATGGTTTCCGCACTGCCATTGACCCGGCCATTGGATACGGGATGGATGGTCGCACCGCCGGCCGGGTGGTCAAGCGATGTCACCGGGAGCTGGATATCGGCCAGGGGCTTGCCCGCGCCGATTGAGAGCGGCTGGGAGGTCTCGGCAGGGCGCGAAGACAGAAACAGGCTGCTGCCCACCACAATGGTGAGACCGGCGGTACCCGCCAGAAAGAGATGGAGTTTCTTTCTGTTCTTGACCATAAGACCCTGGACCCGAGAAGTTTCCACTTTATACCACGTTTTTTGCGCGATTTTACACCGACAGGCTCCCGGGGGCGTGCCCCGGTGGCTTCGCGGTATACAGGCGCAGGGTCTTTCTCAGGATCGAATGCCGACCCCGCGGTTGAGCAGAATCAGTGCGACGCTGTACAGCACCGTGATAAAGCCGGCGATGATGGCAAAGGACAGGGCGACGGGGAAGTCGCTGTGCCCGAGGCTGCCATAGCGGAAGGCATCGACCATGTACAGAATCGGGTTCAGCATGGAGAGTCCCTGCCAGAACTCCGGCAGGAGGCTGACGGAGTAGAACACCCCGCCGAGATAGGTGAGCGGCGTGAGCACAAAGGTCGGGACGATGGCGATGTCGTCGAAGGTGCGGGCAAATACGCCGTTGATCAGGCCGGCGAGGGCGAACAGGATGGACGTCATCAGCACGATCACCAGCATGACCGGCAGGTTGTGCACGCTGAGGGGGCTGAAGAACAGCGAGATCAGGAGTACGGCCACGCCCACGGCGAGCCCGCGCGCCACGCCTCCGAACACAAAGCCAAGGATGATCACGCTGTTGGGGATCGGGGAGACCAGCATCTCCTCGATATGACGCTGGAACTTGGACCCGAAGAACGACGAGACGACGTTGGAATAGCTGTTGGTGATGACCGCGAGCATGATCAGGCCCGGGACGATGAAGTCCATGTAGCGGTAGCCTTCCATCTCGCCGATGCGCTCGCCGATCAGTCCGCCGAAAATGATGAAGTACAAGGCGGTCGTGATCACCGGGGGCAGGATGGTCTGCACCCAGATACGGGCAAAACGCAGCACCTCCTTGGTGACGATGGTGCGAAAGGCGGTCCAGTACTGTTGCAGGTGAGATGGGCTCATGCCTGGTTCTCCGGCTGCTCGCTGGTACCGCCGGCGCCCGGCGTCAGGTGGCTCGGCGTCTGGCCATTGCGGGTCATGCGCAGGAACAGCTCCTCCAGCCTGTTGGACTTGTTGCGCATGCTGTGAACCCGAATGCCGGCCTGATCGAGGACCCGGAACAGGTCGTTCAGGTGCTGGCCGCGGCGGATATCCACCTCGAGGGTCAGGTCGTCCAGCTGACGCAGTGCCAGCGGGGCGTCCTGCGGTATGCCGGGCGGCGGCTCGCTGAGATCCAGGACCATGGTCTCGGTCTCCAGCTTGGCCAGTAACTGCTTCATGGTGGTGTTCTCGATGATGCCGCCATCATCGATGATCGCGATGTTGCGGCACAGCGTCTCCGCCTCTTCCAGGTAGTGAGTGGTGAGGATAATGCTGCGGCCATCGGTGTTGATGCGGGTGAGGAAGTCCCACATCGAGCGCCGCAGTTCGATATCCACCCCGGCGGTGGGTTCGTCCAGGATCAGCAGACGGGGTTCGTGCACCAGGGCACGTGCAATCATCAGGCGTCGTTTCATGCCGCCGGAGAGCGTGCGCGCCATGTCCTTGCGCTTTTCCCACAGGCCGAGCTCGTTCAGGTAATGCTCGCAGCGTTCCCAGGCCTCGTTACGCGGGATCCCGTAATAGCCGGCCTGATTCACCACGATCTCGCCAATCGGCTCGAAGTTATTGAAATTGAACTCCTGCGGCACCAGACCAATGGAGCGCTTGACCGCCTGCAGGTCGGTGTCGAGGTCGTGGCCGAACACCTTGACCGTGCCCGCGGTCTTGTTGATCAGCGAGGTAATGATCCCGATGGTGGTCGACTTGCCGGCGCCATTCGGCCCCAGCAGGGCGAAGAAGCTTCCCGGTGCGACCTCGAGATCAATGCCCTTGAGGGCCTGGAAGCCGTTTTTGTAGGTCTTTTTCAGCCCGCGAATCTCCAGCGCTGGCGTCATGGGCACATCCTGTTCGACAACATGGGGGGAACCCCGGGCCCTTGCCGGATGCGGGGCGGATCGGCTGCGCATGCGGGAGCACGCCAAACGAGGCCGTTCTCCCACTGCGCACGCAATCACCGCCCGGATTCGACCGGCGCCCGGGGATCGACAAGGCGCGTATTATGAAGGCTTTCGACTGTTTTCGAGGAAAGCCGCGTGGATTCTGTTTTTGTTGCGTCGTCCGATACCGCCATCCCGTTGATCCCGGTGAGCCCCGAGTCCCTGCCAGTGCGCCTGGAGAGTGCGCCGGAGTCCTGGCGCAACTGGGTGGAGGCCTCCGGCTACGAGGCGGAGCCGGGGGGCATCCTGCGCATCCCCGATGCGGAGGGTGGCCTGGCCGCAGTGCTGGCCGGTTTTGACGCAGAGACCCCGATCTGGATGCTGGCCGCGGCGGCGGAGACCCTTGGCACCGGCGATTACCAGCTCGAGACCGATTTCCTGAACCCCGACATCCAGAACCTCGCCGCCATCGGCTGGGGACTTGGTCGCTATCGCTTCGACCGCTACCGGGAGGCTCCGGACCGGGCCCCGCGGCTGGTGTGGCCTGCGGACGCCGACCGCGACCGGGTGCTGGCATTTGTGGAGTCCATCACGCTGACGCGCGACCTGATCAACACCCCCGCGGCCGACATGATGCCGGCCAATCTGGCGCTGCAGGCACGGGACCTGGCCGAGGCCTACGGTTGCAGCCTGCATGTGGTCAGTGACAGCGACAAACTGGAAGAAACATTTCCCTGCGTGCATGCAGTGGGGGCTGCCAGCGAACACGGCGCCCGTGTCATCGAGCTGACCTGGGGCCCGCCCGATGCCCCCTCGCTGGTGCTGGTGGGCAAGGGCGTGTGCTTCGATTCCGGCGGGCTGAATCTGAAGCCGGGCAACTCCATGCGTCAGATGAAGAAGGATATGGGCGGGGCCGCCATTGTGCTGGGGCTGGCGCGTCTGATCATGGCACAAGCTCTGCCGGTGCGGCTGACGGTGTTGATCGGTGCGGTGGAAAACGCAATCGGTGCCGGTGCGTTCCGTCCCGGCGATGTGTTGACCGCCCGCAATGGCAAGCGCATTGAAATTGACAACACGGATGCCGAGGGCCGTCTGGTATTGGCGGACCTGCTGGATCGCGCCGGTTCATTCCATCCCGATCTTCTGGTGGACTTTGCCACCCTGACCGGGGCTGCGCGCGTGGCGGTGGGGACCGAGATCAGCGCCTGCCTGACCGAGGACGAGGGCTGGGCAAGGGCTCTGGTGGAGCCAGCGCGGGAATGGGACGACCCGATCTGCCAGTTGCCCCTGCATGCCCCGTATCGGTACATGCTCGACAGTGATGTGGCCGATATCGCGAACAGTTCCAGCGGCGGCTATGCGGGGGCCATTACTGCCGGTTTGTTCCTGCGCGAGTTTGTCCCCGAAGGGACGACCTGGCTCCATTTCGACATCATGGCCTTCAACGACCGCGCCCGGCCCGGCCGGCCCAAGGGGGGCGAGGCCATGGGGCTGCGGGCGTTGTTCGCGGCGCTGGAGTCGCGTTACGGGCAGCCGGGGTAGGGCGATACATCGGCCCCGGTGCCCGCAGGAAGACCAGGAGAGTCAGATGCAAGACCGGCCGGGTCAGATCAGTTTCAGGTCGCTGCGCGCTCGGATGATCTTGCGCAAGGCGATCAGGTAGGCGGCGGTGCGGTAGTCCAGGACCTGGCCGTTGCTTTCCACTTCGCGTACTTCGTGCATCTCCCGGAAGGCTTCGCACATCGTGTCGTCCAGCCCGGATCGCACCAGGTCGATTTCCTCGGCGCCGCGGACGATGGCGTCGCGCAGCCAGTCCGGGGCGCTCTGGTTGGTCAGCATCTCGATGGCGGTGACGATGTGCTGCCCCTGGCTCTGGTCATAGCGGCGCTCCATACGGCCAAAGCGCATGTGCGACAGGTTTCGCACCCATTCGAAATACGACACGATCACGCCACCGGCATTGACATAGACATCCGGCAGGACGGTGATGCCGCGCTCCTGGAGGATGCGGTCGCCCTCGAAGGTGCAGGGTCCGTTGGCAGCCTCGACCACCAGTTTCGCCTGAATCTTGTGTGCGTTATCGCGGTGGATCACGCCCTCCAGTGCAGCCGGAATCAGGATGTCGCAGTCTTCCTCCAGCAGCACGTTGCCGTTGCGCTCGAAGCGCACCCCGGGATAGCCCTCGAGCGTGCCGCTGCGGCGCAGATATTCGTCGACCGCGGGCACATCCAGGCCATTCGGATCGTAAATGCCGCCGTCAATATTGATAATGCCGACGATCTTTGCGTGATCGTTCTTGTGCAGGAAGCGCGCCGCATGCGAGCCGACATTGCCAAAGCCCTGGATAATGATGCGCTGGTCTCCCAGCTTGCCCTTGAGCCCGGCGTCCTGCGGGGCCTGGGATTCGCGAAAAAACGCCTGCAGCGCGTACTGCACACCGCGGCCGGTCGCCTCCAGACGGCCCCGAATGCCACCCATCTCGACCGGTTTGCCGGTGACGGCGGCGATATGGTTGACATCCTCCGGATGGTGATCGCGATAGGTCTCCATGATCCACGCCATCTCGCGCTGCGAGGTCCCGAGGTCCCGAGGTCCGGTGCCGGGACATTCTGGGCCGGGCTGATGTACCCGCGCTGGATGAGCTCTCGGGCGAAGCGCCGGGTGATGCGTTCCATCTCCCAGGGGCTGTAGTTGCGGGGGTCGATTCGCAACCCGCCTTTGGAGCCTCCGAAGGGGATATTCACCAGCGCGCACTTGAAGGTCATCAGGGCGGCCAGGGCCTCGGCGTGTTCCTGGTCCATGGTGGGGGCGAAACGCAGCCCACCCTTGGCCGGCAGGCGATGCGATGAGTGCACGGCACGCCAGCCCTTGAAGACCTCGATGCGGTCGCGAAAGCTGATCGGAAAGCTGACCTGGATGACGGAATCGCAGGTCTTCAGTGCGTTACGGGCGCCCTCCGGCAGTTCCAGGTAGTTCATCGCCCGGTCGACCATGTGTGAGACACTATCGAGAAACGTTTCGGGTGTTTCGCATTCCGGCATGATGAGAAATCCTTTCAGATTTGACGCTGCAGGCGGCCCCGCGCGGAGACTGGTGGGTGGGTAATACGGTTCGCCACTGCGATCCGCGATTCTCGGTGGCCCCGATGATGGACTGGACGGACACCTGGTGTCGCCAGTTCCATCGGCTGCTGACCCGACGGGCATTGTTGTATACCGAGATGGTGCATGCCAACGCGGTCATTCATGGCGACCGCGACCGGCTGCTCGGCTTTGCCGCGGTGGAACACCCGATCGCACTGCAGCTGGGCGGGTCGGACCCGGCCACGCTGGCACAGGCGGCACGCATCGCGGCCGATCGTGGCTTTGACGAGATCAATCTGAATGTAGGCTGCCCGTCCGACCGCGTACAGTCCGGGGCGTTCGGTGCCTGCCTGATGGCGCAGCCGGCGCTGGTGGCGGAATGCATCGGCGAGATGCAGTCCGCCGTGGACGTGCCGGTGACAGTCAAGCACCGTATCGGGATCGATGATCAGGACTCGGAACGCGATCTCCACGTCTTTGTGGGGGCGGTGGCCGCGGCGGGCTGTCAGACCTTTGTGGTCCATGCCCGCAAGGCGTGGCTGCAGGGGCTGAGCCCGAAGGACAACCGCGATGTACCGCCGCTGGACTATGCGCGCGTCTATCGGCTGAAAGCGGAATTTCCGGAGCTGAGCATTGTGTTGAACGGCGGGCTGGATGACGTCGCCGCGGCACGTTCGCACCTGACGTATGTCGATGGCGTGATGTTCGGGCGGCTGGCGTATCATCAGCCATGGACGCTGGCTGCGGTGGACCGGCTGTATTTCGGTGCCGATTGCGACCCGCGCCGTGACGAGGTGCTGGCCGGCGTGCTCGCGCTGACCGAGACGATGCGCCGGGACGGGGTCCCGCTGGCGCGCCTGACCCGACATATCCTCGGGCTGTTCCATGGCGAGCCTGGTGCCCGTCAGTGGCGGCGCATCCTCACCGAAGGGGCACACCACGCCGATGCCGGCCCTGAATTGGTCGAGCGCGCCGCACGCGCCTGCTTGCCCCGCGCCGCCTGAAGCCGTTATGGCCCGGTGTCGGTGTCGGTGTCGCGGGGCGCCAGCCAGCCGGCCGCAAGCCCGTCGCGCAGGATCGCGCGGATATTCGGTACCGCTTCCCGCCATTCGGCCACGCTGAGCGACTGGGCGCGACAGAAGGCCTCCAGCACGTCCGGCGCGACCGGCGGCAGCGGATAATCCTTTCCGGCCAGACATAGTACCGGGCCGTCCATACCCTGAAACCAGGCCCGGCGTACCCCCGGATGGACGTCGAACGCCGCATCCGCCGGGGCGCTGGAGGCCAGGGCAGGGTCGTCGGGCACCAGACCCAGGGAATGCGTCGGGCGAGTCAGGAAGCGCCCCAGGCAGGCGTCCAGCTCGGCGTCGTCGGCAGCCAGCAACGCGCGCAGGCTGTCGCGCAGCATGCGCCGGTCACCGGAAGGAATCTCGCCGGGGTGTATGGCGGGGGCGCGGCCAGGGTCTTCGAAGCGCGTTTGTTCGTCGAGCGCGCTGGCGCGTTCGTCAAAATAGCCGCCGAACACGTCCAGCAGGCTCGGGGCGCGGAAGCCGACCGACCAGGTCATGCACTGGGCATCCCGCGCCAGCCCGTAATGCGGCAGGTTGGGCGGCAGATAGAGCAAGTCGCCAGGACCCAGTTCCCAGCTGTCGGTGGGCGCAAAGTCGCGCAGGATCGCGAGCGGGAGATCATCGTGGCAATCCAGCGCGCCGGGCGGGTCCTGGATTTGCCAGCGCCGGTGCCCGGCCGCCTGGAACAGGAACACGTCGTACTGATCCACGTGCGGACCCACCGAGCCGCCCGGGGCCGCGCAGGAGATCATCAGATCGTCCCGGCGCCAGCGCGGGATGAAGTCGAAGCGCGCAAGGAAATGGAGGCCGTCGGACCAGAAGCGCTCTACGTCGGTGACCAGCAGGGTCCAGTCGCGCTCGGGCAGCCGTTCCAGGCGCTCCGCCGCGAACGGACCGTATTCGACCGCCCAGTCCTGGCGGTCCTGGTGGCCGAGCACGAGACGGCTGCTCGCGTCCGGGTCGGTCGCCAGCCCGGCGAGGTCGTCGGGCTCGATCGGATTTTCGAAGCCCGGGATCGCGCCGCGCACCAGCAGGGGCCGCTGCTGCCAGTAATCGCGCAGAAACTCGGCCGGCGTGAGCCCTCCCAGAATGGTCAGAGGCTGCTGCGGGTCCGGTGCGGCCACGCCGTCCTCAGGATTCGCGGGCCAGTCGGCCGGCGATGCCAACGTAGGCGGCCGGCGTCAGTTCGCGCAGCCGCGCGCGCGCCTCTTCGGGGATCTCGAGGCCGTCAATGAAGCGGCCCAGGGCCTCGGGGGTGATGCGCTGCCCGCGGGTCAGTTCCTTCAGCTTTTCGTAGGGCGACTCGATGCCGTAGCGCCGCATCACGGTCTGCACGGCCTCGCCCAGGACTTCCCAGTTCTGGTCCAGATCCTCCGCCAGTCGCCCCGGCTCGATCTCCAGTTTGCCCAGCCCGCGTCCGAAGGCCTTGTAGGCGATCAGGGACCAGGCAAAGGCGATGCCGATATTGCGCAGCACCGTGGAGTCGGTCAGGTCGCGCTGGAAACGCGATACCGGGAGTTTGCCGGCGAGGTGATCGAACAGGGCATTGGCCAGGCCCAGGTTGCCCTCGGCGTTCTCGAAGTCGATCGGGTTGACCTTGTGCGGCATGGTCGAGGAACCCACCTCGCCGGCCACGACCTTTTGCTTGAAGTAGCCCAGCGAGATGTAGCCCCAGATATCGCGCGCGGCATCCAGCAGGATGGTGTTGATGCGCATGCAGGCGTGGAACAGCTCGGCGAGGAAGTCGTGCGGCTCGATCTGGGTCGTGTGGGTGTTTGGCACCAGGCCCAGGCTCGTGACCATGCGCTGCGAGAGGGCCGGCCAGTCCACCTCGGGGTAGGCCACGGTATGGGCGTTGAAGTTGCCGACCGCACCGTTGATTTTGCCCAGACACTCGACGCCGGCAATCTCGGCACGCTGGCGTTCCAGGCGCTGGACCACGTTGGCCAGCTCCTTGCCCATGGTGGTAGGGGAGGCGGGCTGGCCGTGGGTGCGCGCCAGCATCGGCTGGTCGGCAAAGCGCGCGGACAGCTCGCGCATGGGGGCCAGCACGGCATCCAGGGCCGGCAGCATCACGTGATCACGGGCCTCGCGGACCATCACGCCATAGGCGAGGTTGTTGATATCTTCCGAGGTGCAGGCAAAATGCACGAATTCGATCTGGCTCTGCAGGTCGGCCCGGTCCGACATCTGTTCCTTGATGTAGTACTCGATGGCCTTGACGTCGTGGTTGGTGGTGGCCTCGATCTCCTTGACGCGCGTGCCTGCGACTTCGTCGAAGCTGAATGCAATCTCGTCCAGGAAGGCCGCAGCCTCGGTCGTCAGCGCGGGGACTTCTGGGATCGCAGGCTCCGCCGCCAGGGCCTTCAGCCATGCAATCTCGACGCGCACTCGGGCCTGCATCAGCCCTTGCTCGGAGAAATAGGGGGCGAGGTCACGGGTGTGGCGGGCATAACGGCCGTCGACGGGGCTGATCGCGCTCAATGGGCTCAGAGACATGGGCATTCCGGGGTCGGGTTCAGGTCAGGCGGCGCAGTATACTAAGGCGTTCAGATCCAATACAGCATCGCGCCGGGCCCGGTTGGCCCCATGGGTTGGCCGGGCGTGGCCTGCCCCGGACCCTGGAGCCTGGTGCGGACTCAATCAGGAGAAAGGCATGGCGAAGCCCGCAATGCGTCAGGAACAGGACAGTCTGGGGACGGTGGAGGTCCCGCAGGAGGCCCTGTGGGGTGCCCAGACCCAGCGTGCGATCGATAACTTCCAGATCAGCGGGCGGCCGCTGCCGCCGGCCTTCATCCGTGCCCTGGCGCTGACCAAGGCCGCTTGCGCCGAGGCCAACCAGAACCTGGGCCAGTTGCCGGATGCGGTTGCCGGGGCGATCGTCGCGGCGGCCGACAGTCTCGCCAGCGGAGACCATGCCGATGCCTTCCCGGTGGATGTCTATCAGACGGGTTCCGGCACCAGCAGCAACATGAATATGAACGAGGTGATCGCCCGGCTGGCATCCGATGCCGCACTGACGGTGCATCCGAATGATCATGTGAACCGTTCGCAGAGTTCCAATGATGTGATCCCGACGGCTCTGCATGTGGCGGCCGGCCTGGAACTGGAGCGGCGGTTGCTGCCGGCACTGCGCCACCTGATCGCGACGATCGCGCGCCGCGAGGGCGAACTGACGGCGATCGTGAAGACCGGGCGGACCCATCTGATGGATGCGATGCCGGTGCGCATGAGTCAGGAGCTGTCCGGGTGGCGCACCCAGCTGGAACTGGACGCCGAGCGGATGGGCGACACCCGCAAGCGGGTGAACCGGCTGGCCATTGGAGGTACCGCAGTGGGCACCGGCATCAATGCCCCGGCGGAGTTCGGCGATCACGTGGCGCGGCGTCTGGCCGAGCGCACCGGGGTGGCCTTTGTGCGTGAGGCAAACGGGTTTGCGGCACTGGCCAGTCAGGATACAGCCGTCGAACTGTCCGGGCAGTTGCGCACCCTGGCCACCAGCCTGATCAAGATTGCCAACGATCTGCGCTGGATGAATTCCGGGCCGCTTGCGGGGCTGGGGGAGATCGCACTGCCGGCCCTGCAGCCGGGTAGCTCGATCATGCCGGGCAAGGTCAATCCGGTGATCCCGGAGGCCGTGATCATGGCTGCGCAGCAGGTGGTCGGGCTGGATGTGGCGATCGCGGCGGCCGGGCAGGGTGGCAACTTCCAGCTGAATGTCGGCCTGCCCCTGGTCGTCGACAATCTGCTGCAGCAGATCGGCCTGCTGGCCGGGGCGGCCGAGCATCTCGCCGATCGCGCGATTGCCGGCTTTACGGTCAATGAAGGGGTGCTGCGCGCGGCACTGGACCGCAATCCGATCCTGGTGACTGCACTGAACGCGGAAATCGGCTACGAGGCGGGCGCACGCATCGCCAAGGAGGCCTATGCCAGCGGTCGGCCCATTGTGGATGTCGCGGCCGAGCAGACGGATATCCCGCGCGAGCGTCTGCAGGCGCTGCTGGATCCGGTGGTCCTGACCGGCCCGCAGAAGCCCGAATGAATCCCGGGAGCCTGTCGGGTTAGGGCGATCGTCGCGAGCGCAGGGGAGCGAGGCCCTTTTTTCGTGCTCCCGAGGCGCAACGAGCGTCCTCAATCTCCGGCCGTGGTCACAGGCAACGTGACCGCATCCTGAAACCAGTCGCGGAATTGCGGGAAGGGGACCGGGTACGCGTACAGGTACCCCTGTGCGATGTGGCAGTCGAGTTCCTGCAGGATCTCGGCCTGGCGTGCGGTCTCCACGCCCTCCGCGATCACGTCCAGGTCCAGGGTGCGGGCCATCAGGATAATCGCATGCACGATCCGGGAATGATCAGCGCCCTGGTCCAGATCCATCACGAAGGAGCGGTCGATCTTCACGGTATCGGCCGGCAACTGCTTGAGCTGTATCAGCGAGGCGTGGCCGGTGCCGAAGTCATCCACGGCCAGCGACATGCCGAGCTCGCGCAGGCGTTGAAAGACCCGTAAGGCACCCTCGGGATCATCTACGATGGTGCTCTCGGTCAGTTCCAGTTCAATGCAACGTGGCGGGATACCCGCCTCGGAGATGATGCGGTGAAAGTCGCCGGCCAGATCGGGATGACGCAGCTGGCGTGCGGACACATTGATCGCGATGCGTGGCAATTGCTCCGGGGGCAGGCGCAGCGACTGCAGATCACGGCAGACCTGGCGCAACACCCACTCGCCGATCTCCTCGATCAGGGTCATGGCCTCCGCCACCGCGATGAAATGATCGGGTAACAGCAGTCCGCGCGTTGGGTGCTGCCAGCGGATCAGCGCCTCGGCGCCGAGGATACGGCCGCTGTCGAGGGCGACCTTGGGCTGGTAGTGCAGGACCAGCTGATCCTTGGCGATGGCCTGCCCGAGCTCGTTTTCCAGCTCGAAGTGGTGAAAGGTGCGCGAGTGAAGATCATGGGTGTAGAACCGAAAACCGTTGCGACCACGCTGCTTGACTTCGTGCATCGCCACGTCGGCGTTGCCGAGCAGGGTGTCCGCGTCCTTTCCATCGTAGGGATAGACGGCAATACCGCAGGAGACACTGCTGATGACCGGTTGTTCAAAGATCCGGCGTTCGGTCGCCGTGCTGCGTACAACGTCGGTCACCAGACGCACGATCCCGTCCAGCCCCTGGGAGTCCTCAACCAGGATTCCGAACTCGTCGCCATCCAGACGTGACAAAGTGGTGCGCAGCCGCCCTCCGGAGTGCGCTCGGGCCCGATCAAGCAGCTCCGACAGGTCCTGCGCGACCTTGCGGATCAGTTCATCGCCTGCCCGATGACCCAGCGAGTCGTTGATGCGCTTGAAGTTGTCCAGATCGAGAAGGATCAGCGCGACACGATCAGGGTTCTCCGCATGGCGCTCGATCGCCTGCGACAGGCGGTCGCTGAACAGCATCCGATTGGGGAGGTCAGTCAGCGAGTCGTGCGACATATGATGCAGGAGGTCGCGCGATTGCCGCTCGGTAACCCGTTGCAGGGCCTGCTGGCGCCGCTCCATCATCTGAAACAGGTCTGCGCTTTCAAGGGCGTAGGCGGTATTGAACAACAGCATGGTCAGTGTTGCCTGGATCACCTCGTAGCGCTGCAGGTCTTCCTGGCGGAAGCGCGCGACGAACATGCCGCGAATCCGCGTTCGGGTGGAGATGACATGCAGCATCAGGCTCTCGTCCGCAACTGGAGAGGGCAGACAGACCGCGTGGCTCTGATGCAGGGCCCAGGCGAACTGGCCATCCTCGATCAGTTGTTCGACGATGCAGGGCAAGTCCGGCTCCAGCGTACCCGGGTGTTCCTGGCGGGCCAGATTGAACGAACATTCGTTGTCGACGATATAGATCGCCATGTCCAGTGCCGGCAGCAGGGCGCGTAGTGCCTGGGCGCTGTTCTGGATGATCCTTTCGGGACTGCGGCTGCGGCGGGTATCGCCGAAGATCGCCGTCGTCGAGGCCAGCACCTCCATCGCGCTGGCGCTGGAATCGAGCGCCTCTTCCAGAAACTGGACCCGTTCCCGAAGTGTATTGAGCTCGACGTTTGCGGCCGGGTGCGAAGAAGAGCTCATGCGACAGCATCCTTTGCCAGCATGGCTGGGTTAGCGAAGGAGGATCGCCTGCATCTGGTCGAGATGCTCGCGGGCCTGGCCAATGATGTCCTCGTATATCGGCATCTCCAGGCCAATACGGTCGAAGGTTTCCGGTGTCACCGGGGGGACGAAGAACTCCCCGGAGCTGCCCAGCCGCAAGGCATGGGCGATACTGTCGGCCACATGCACAATCGCGGTTTCAAGCGGGAAGGTTGAGGCCTGTTCCGGCGCGTGGTGGTAACAGGTCGCTTCGATCTGGGCCGGGGCCATCCCCCATGCCTCCAGCAGGGCGGCACCCAGAGCCGCATGGTCAAAGCCCAGCAGCTCGCGCTCGGCCGCGTGCAGCAGGCACTGCTCGCGTTCGCGCAGTTCGAACAGCTCCGCGGTGCGCGGCCCCAGATGCAGGAACAACAGCAGGCGACCGAGATCGTGCATGATCCCGTACAGATACAGGCGTTCGACGTTGGCTTCGCGCCGAGAGCGGGCGATCGAACGGCTGAGCACGCCGACCGCGATGCTGTGCCGCCAGAAGGATTCCATATCCACGCCGGTCACCGGCAGGTCACGAAAATTCTGAATCACGATGGTTGACATCACGATCTGTCGGATCTGCTGCAGGCCGATGATGCTGATGGCTCGATGCAGGGTCTCGATCGGTTCGGGAAAACCGTAAAGCGAGGAATTCGCCATACGCAACGTCTTGGCCGCGATGGTCGGGTCCAGCTCCACGGCCTCGGCGATCCCGGCCACCGTTGCGGAAGGATCGGCAATGCGCTTGAAGATGGTGTTATAAGTATCTGAAAAACTACAGAGGGAGTCGTCCTTGCTGAGGAATTCCTCGATCGTCTTCATGCGTTCGGCGCACGGCCACCGCATTGCACCAGCTCTTCGAGGAGTCGCTGACGTGCAAGGCGATAAATGCCATCCATCGGGTAGTGGGTTACATCGCAGTGGCGAAAACGGTCAGCCAGAGCCCGGTCGACCTGTTCTTCCATGACGGATGTGGGCTGCTCGGTATCCGAGACATTGTTCGGGGCGTTCCGGGAGACACGGGGCGGGGGCGTATCGGCCCCGGTGGTGTCCGTATCCTGTGCATCCTCGACGACGTCGACCGTACAGATACCCCAGGACCGCAGCACGCGGATCTGCTTGTCCTGGAGCACCATGCCGGCCGGGATCAGAAGACGGCCGGACCGGTCATGCACCGCCTCGGCGAGTGTCTGACCGCTCCGGATCGATGCGGTGGATATCCTCCGTCCCATGCCATGACTTTATGCCGAAGCCGCAAGCTGGCGCAATACGTAGGGCAGGATGCCGCCGTGGCGAAAATAGTCGACCTCCTGCGGTGTATCCAGCCGCACACGGACGTTGAAGGTCTTGCGCTGGCCGTCATCGCTGACAGCGGTGACGGTAGCCTCGCGCGCCTCGCCGTTCTCCACCCCGGTAATGCTGTAGGTCTCGCGTCCCGTAAGACCGAGGCTGGCGGCGTTCTCGCCCGGCAGGAACTGCAGCGGCAGTACGCCCATTCCGACCAGGTTGGAGCGGTGGATGCGCTCGAAGCTTTCGACGATCACGGCCTTCACGCCCAGAAGCAGGGTGCCCTTGGCGGCCCAGTCACGCGAGGAGCCGGTCCCGTATTCCTGCCCGGCGATCACGATCAGCGGGGTGTCCTCTTCCTGATAACGCATGGCCGCGTCATAGATGGACATCTGTGCGCCATCTGGCAGGTGCTGGGTGACACCGCCCTGGGTACCCGGCGCCAGCAGGTTACGCAGGCGCACGTTGGCGAAGGTCCCGCGCATCATCACTTCGTGGTTGCCGCGCCGCGAGCCGTAGGAGTTGAAGTCGGCCGATTTCACGCCCTTGGATTCGAGGTAACGGCCGGCGGGGCTGTCCTTGGCGATGGACCCGGCCGGGGAGATATGGTCGGTGGTAACCGAGTCGCCCAGCAGCGCCAGCACGCGGGCCCCCTGAATGTCGTTCAGGGGCATCGGCGTCATCCCCATACCCTTGAAGTAGGGCGGGTTGCGCACGTAGGTGGAATCTTCCTGCCAGTCGAAACGTTCGCCCTGCGGGGCCTCCAGGTTGCGCCAGCGCTCCTCGCCGGAATAGAGGTCGCCGTAGGCACTGGTGAAGCTCCCGGCACCTACATGTTCGGCGACTTCGCGGCGAACTTCTTCGGTGGTGGGCCAGATGTCGCGCAGGTAGATCGCACGGCCTTCGGCGTTCTCGCCGATGGGGTCTTTGTACAGGTCGATGTTGCTGCGACCGGCCAGTGCATAGGCCACCACCAGCGGCGGCGATGCGAGGAAGTTCATCTGCACCTCGGAGTGGATGCGCCCCTCGAAGTTACGGTTGCCGGAGAGGACCGAGCTGACCACCAGGTCATCCTTGATGATCGCTTCGCTGATCGGCTCCGGCAGCGGGCCGGAGTTGCCGATGCAGGTGGTGCAGCCGTAGCCCACCACATGGAAGCCGAGGTGTTCCAGATCCTTCAGCAGGCCGGACTTCTCCAGGTAGTCGGTCACCACCCGCGAGCCGGGGGCCAGCGAGGTCTTCACCCAGGGCTTGACTTGCAGCCCGGCCTCGCGCGCCTTGCGCGCGACCAGACCGGCGCCCAGCATCACCGATGGGTTCGAGGTGTTGGTGCAGGAGGTGATGGCGGCGATTACGATATCGCCGTGATCGAGGGTAAAGGTCTCGCCGTCCATCTCGATCGCGGTGTGATGGGGCTCCTCCGCCTGGTGTTCCACACCCACCGCGGTATGGCCGCCCTCGGTGGCGAAACGTTCGGCCTCGGCCGGTTCGTCTGCGCCACTTTCGCGTTCCTTGAGCATGGTGTCGAGATGGTGGCTGATCGTAGCGCCGGCCTGACTCAACGGGATGCGGTCCTGCGGGCGTTTGGGGCCGGCCAGGCTGGGTTCGACCGTTGACAGGTCCAGCTCCAGCATGTCGCTGTAACGCGCGACCGGTGCGCTGTCGTCGCGCCACAGCCCCTGGGCCTTCGCGTAGGCCTCGATGAATTCGATATGGCCGGCGTCGCGCCCGGTCAGTCGCAGGTATTCCAGCGTCTCGTCATCGATCGGGAAGATGCCACAGGTGGCGCCGTATTCCGGTGCCATGTTGGCAATGGTGGCGCGGTCGGCCAGCGGCAGGTCGGCCAGGCCGTCGCCGAAGAACTCGACGAACTTGCCGACCACACCCTTCTTGCGCAGCATCTCGACGATGATCAGCACCAGATCGGTGGCGGTGGCGCCTTCGGCCAGCTTGCCGCTCAGGCGGAAGCCGACGACCTGCGGGATCAGCATCGAGATCGGCTGGCCGAGCATCGCGGCCTCGGCCTCGATGCCGCCCACACCCCAGCCGAGCACACCCAGGCCGTTGATCATCGTAGTGTGGGAGTCGGTGCCCACCAGGGTGTCCGGATAGGCCATGCAGCCGCCCGCGGCCCGGTCATCCACGAACACGGTGCGTGCGAGGTATTCGAGGTTGACCTGGTGCACGATGCCGGTATCCGGCGGTACGACCTTGAAGGTATCGAACGCCTGCTGGCCCCACTTCAGGAAGCTGTAGCGCTCGCGGTTGCGCGAGTATTCCAGCTCGGCGTTAAGATTCATCGCGTTGGCGTTGCCGTGGGCATCCACCTGCACCGAATGGTCGATCACCAGTTCCGCCGGCTGCAGTGGCGTGATCTTCTTCGGGTCCCCACCCAGTGCCTCCATGGCATCCCGCATTGCGGCCAGATCGACTACCGCCGGCACTCCGGTGAAATCCTGCAGCAGCACCCGCGCCGGGCGGAAGGCGATCTCCTGACTGGGTTCGGCCTGTGGGTCCCAGTCCAGCAGGGCCTCAATATCAGCCCGGCGCACGGTACGCTCGTCCTCGAAGCGCAGAAGGTTTTCCAGCAGCACCTTGAGCGCAAAGGGCAGATCCTGCGCCCGCGAATCGTCGGTGATCGGGACGTAACGGCACTCGCGGCCGCCTGCGTTCAGGGTGCGGGTGTTCTTCGGTTCGGCGTGGCTCATGTTGCGTCTTCCGCGGTCAGGTGTTGAGTCGATTGAGGATGTCGTTGGCCTCCCGGATCAGCCGTTTGCGCCCGAACAGCAGCTTCCAGCGTGATCCCCCGGCCTGACGCCAGAGTACGGCGGCCCGGATCCCGGCCAGCAGCAGCGCCCGGATGCGCGCGGCGGTATCGGGATTGGAGAGGTTGTTCTGTTCGCCCTGCACGATAATGCGCGGGCCGAGTTCGGAAATGGTCTCCTTGTAGACCTCGGCCAGGCGGGCGATCACGCTTTCATGCGTGATGTGGAAGTAGTCGATCTGACGCTGCGCGCCCTGCAGACCATCGGTGAGCTTCTGCAACATGTCATCGCGCTTTTGCAGCTTGCGTTCCAGAAAGATCAGCCCGATCGCATACCGGGTAATCTCCATATCCGGCGGCTTGTTGCCGTTTTGCAACTGGCTCTCGATGCGCTCCAGACCGCTCTTCAGACTGACGGTCTCGCGATAGACGGCCTCGGGGGTCTCGGCATCGAAGGCGAACAGGCTCCCGATCAGGACTTCGAACTCGTATTCGTCGCAGTTCCCGCGCCAGGCGAGATCCTTGACCAGGCTTGCGCACTGAAACAGGGCGGCGAGCGCGAGGGTGCGGTTGTGATCGGAGCGGTCCAAGCCAGTAGATCCCGGGGTCGTCAAAAAGGAGTTGCCACTATACCGGAAGTGGCGTCAGAGACTCACGGCGCAGGTTCTGCCAGGGTGTTGCGCCGAGCGATAACGCCGCCCCCCAGGCAGACGTCCTCGCGGTAAAAGGCAATCGACTGGCCGGGGGTCGCCGCGCGCTGGGGGGTGTCGAACACCACCTGGCTGCCGGCGCCGTCACCGGGCCCCAGTCGGCACCACTGCAGCGGCTGGCGATGGCGCAGGCGCGCCAGCAACGGCTCGCCCGACTCCGGGGGCCGATGGATCCAGTGCACGGCCTCGGTGGTGAGCGCGGGGCTCATCAACAACGGGTGCTGCGGGTCCTGGGCGACGATCAGCCGGTTGTGCCGGATATCCTTGTCGACCACATACCACGGGGCCTCGGCAAAGCCATCGACACCGCCGATGCCCAGGCCCTGGCGTTGCCCCAGGGTGTAGAACATCAGGCCCTGGTGCTGACCGACGACCTGGCCTTCCGGGGTCTGCATCGCGCCGGCCGCTGCGCGCAGGTACTGGGCCAGAAAATCGCGAAAGCGCCGTTCCCCGATGAAACAGATCCCGGTGGAGTCCTTGCGTGCATGATTAGGCAGGCCCAGTTCACGGGCGCGTTCTCGCACCTCTTGTTTGGGGATGTCGCCGAGCGGAAACAGGGCAGGGCGCAGCTGCTCCTGCGTCAGGGTATGCAGGAAATAGGTCTGGTCCTTGTTCGCATCGGCGGCCAGGCACAGTTCGCTGTAATCCGGGTGGTGGCGCACTCGGGCGTAGTGCCCGGTCGCGATCCAGCGCGCGCCCAGGGCACGGGCGTGGTCGAGAAACGAGCGGAACTTAATCTCGCGGTTGCAGAGGATATCGGGGTTGGGGGTGCGTCCGGCTTCGTACTCGTGCAGAAAACGGGCAAATACACGCTGACGGTAGTCCTCGGCAAAATTGGCCTTGTGCAGCGGGATCTCCAGCGTCGCGGCGACCTCGCAGGCCATGCGGTAGTCGTCCTCGGCGGCGCAGTATTCGGCGTCGTCGTCATCTTCCCAGTTCTTCATGAACAGGGCCTCGACGCGGTAGCCGGCCTCGATCAGGCGACTCGCGGCCACGGCCGAGTCCACCCCGCCGGACAGGCCGACGATCACGCGCTCGCCAGCACTCATGCGAACGGGGCGCGCACCAGGCCGCCCACCGCGGCCAGCGGGAAGCGTCCGCCCTCGCGATAGCGCTGGATGCTGCGCATGACCAGCGGGCTGCGCAGTGGCCAGCCATGTTCGGCCTCCTCCGGGGTTAACCAGTGCAGGGCATGGATGGCCGCATCGCGTGGCCCGGGGGCTGCGGGGCGCTGTGTCGGGCCGCAGAAGCTGACCCGGAGGATCACACTGCCGCTGGACAGTTCCAGCAGGTCGCAGCCCAGGGTTGCCTCGGGCTGGAATTCCAGACAGGTCTCTTCGCGCACCTCACGAATCACGGCCGCCACGAGGTCCTCGCCGGCATCGAGGTGGCCCGCAGGCTGGTTCAGCACGCGGCGGCCAGCCTCGGTTTCTTCGACAAACAGGAAGCGGCCGGCGTCCTCGATGACGGCGGCCACGGTGATATGGCAGGGGAGGCGGTCGGTCATGGCCGCCATGATAACGCAGCAGGTGCGCTCACCGCCGACCAGGGGCACGGTCGGGGTCATTCAGGACGGTTTCAGGCCACTGGTTAATCAGGCTTGCCATGTATAATCCCAATAAACGCCTTCAGGCATTCATTGATCTCAGATCCGCACAAGGAGTTGGCATGGCCTATCAGCACATTCAGGTCCCGGAACAGGGCGCGCGCATCACCGTGGACAAGCAGGGCAAGCTGACGGTCCCGGATCGTCCGATCATCCCGTTTATCGAGGGGGACGGGATCGGGGTGGACATTACCCCGGTGATGCGCCGGGTGACCGATGCCGCCGTGGAAAAGGCCTATGGCGGGAAGAAGGCCATCGAGTGGATGGAGGTCTTTGCCGGTGAGAAGGCCACGCAGGTCTACGACGACAACTCCGGCCTGCCGGAAGAGACGCTTGCGGCCGTGAAGGAATACAGCGTGTCCATCAAGGGCCCGCTGACGACGCCGGTGGGTGGCGGGTTCCGCTCCCTGAACGTGGCACTGCGCCAGAAGCTGGATCTGTTTGTCTGTCTGCGCCCGGTGCGCTACTACGACGGCACCCCGAGCCCGCTGAAGGAGCCGGAAAAAACCGACATGGTGATCTTCCGCGAGAACTCGGAGGACATCTACGCCGGCATCGAGTTTGAGTCCGGCACGCCGGAGGCGAAGAAGATCATCGACTTCCTGCAGGGCGAGATGGGCGTGACGCAGATCCGCTTCCCGGATACTGCCGGCATCGGCGTGAAGCCGGTCTCCAGCGAGGGCACCAGGCGCCTGGTACGCAAGGCCATCGAGTACGCGATCGACAACGACCGTCCGTCGGTGACGCTGGTGCACAAGGGCAACATCATGAAATTCACCGAGGGCTCCTTCAAGGCCTGGGGCTACGAGCTGGCACGCGAGGAGTTCGGTGCACAGGATCTGGACGGTGGCCCGTGGCAGACCTTCAAGAACCCGAAGACCGGCCGCGATATCGTGGTCAAGGACGTGATTGCCGATGCCTTCCTGCAGCAGATCCTGCTGCGCCCGGAGGACTACTCGGTGATCGCCACCCTGAACCTCAACGGCGACTACATTTCGGATGCGCTGGCCGCGCAGGTGGGTGGCATTGGCATCGCCCCGGGTGCGAACCTGTCGGACACCACCGCGATGTTCGAGGCGACCCACGGGACCGCGCCGAAGTACGCCGGCCAGGACAAGGTGAACCCCGGTTCGCTGATCCTGTCTGCCGAAATGATGCTGCGGCATCTGGGCTGGTCCGAGGCGGCGGATCTGGTGGTCAAGGGCATGGGCGGCGCGATCAGCGCCGGCGAGGTGACCTACGACTTCGCGCGGCTGATGGATAACGTCGAGCCGATTGCCTGCTCCGCCTTTGGCGAGGCAATGATCAAGCACATGTGATGGGGCGGGCCGGTGGTCGGAGTGTCCGTAAGGGCACTTGGCCCCGGCCCGGAACCATTCGAGGATGGAAACGACCCAAACGAGTAACCGCTGAAGGCGTGAGTTCGACCGATGAGTGATGACAAGCCCCAAAACCCCGATCGAGACGACTCGGTAACGGTCGAAGAATCGAGGCCGGAGCTCAAGCCACCACGACAGTACAAGGTGGTCCTGCTCAACGACGATTTCACGCCGATGGAGTTCGTGATCGAAGTGCTGGAGACGTTCTTCAGCATGGATCGCGAAAAGGCCACCCGGGTGATGCTGCACGTGCACACGCGCGGCAAGGGAGTATGCGGCATCTTTACCCGGGATGTGGCCGAGACCAAGGTGGCGCAGGTGAACGACTACGCCCGCAGCCATCAGCACCCACTGCTTTGCTCGATGGAGGAGGCCTGACTCCCATGCTCGACAAGGAACTCGAATTCAGCCTGAACATGGTCTTCAAGGAGGCCCGCGAAAAACGTCACGAGTTCGTGACCGTTGAGCATCTGCTGATGGCGCTGGCGCAGAATCCCAGCGCGGCCACGGTGCTGCGGGCCTGCGGGGGCGATCTCGATCGCATCCGCGACGAGCTGGAGGCCTATATCGACGAGAACACGCCGCGGATCCCGCCAAACGATTCGCGCGAGACGCAGCCGACGCTGGGCTTCCAGCGGGTGCTGCAGCGGGCCGTGTTCCATGTGCAGTCCAGCGGACGCAAGGAGGTCTCCGGCGCCAACGTCCTGGTGGCCCTGTTCGGCGAGCAGGACAGCCAGGCCCTGTATGTGCTGGGGCAGCAGAACATCTCGCGTCTGGATGTCGTCAACTTCATCTCGCACGGGATCTCCAAGGTGGGCGAGGACGAACTCGGGGCGCAGCCCAACCCGAACGAGTCCCAGGCCGAGCCGGTGGAGGGCGAGCGCGAGGAGAAGACCAACGCGCTGCAGCTGTATGCCAGCAATCTGAACGAAAAGGCGCACAAGGACGAGATCGACCCGCTGATCGGTCGCGATCACGAGATCGAACGCACCGTCCAGATCCTCTGCCGCCGGCGCAAGAACAACCCGCTGCTGGTCGGCGAGGCCGGGGTCGGCAAGACCGCCATTGCCGAGGGTCTGGCGCGGCGCATTGTCGACGAGGAGGTACCGGAGGCGATCGAATCCGCGACCGTTTATGCCCTGGACCTGGGGGCGCTGGTCGCCGGGACCAAATACCGCGGTGACTTCGAGAAGCGTCTGAAGGGCGTTCTGGCCCAGCTCAAGAAGGAGCCGGGTGCGGTGCTGTTCATCGACGAGATCCACACCATCATCGGCGCCGGCGCGGCCTCCGGCGGGGTGATGGATGCATCGAACCTGATCAAGCCCATGCTGGCCTCGGGCGAGCTGAAGTGCATCGGGTCCACGACTTATCAGGAATATCGCGGCATCTTCGAGAAGGATCGCGCCCTGGCGCGGCGTTTCCAGAAGATCGAGGTCCCCGAGCCCACGGTGGACGAGACCGAGCAGATCCTGCGCGGTCTGAAATCCCGCTTTGAATCGCATCACAACGTGCGCTTTACCAAGCCGGCGCTGCGCGCCGCGGCGGAACTGGCCGATCGTTACATCACCGACCGTTTCCTGCCGGACAAGGCGATCGACCTGATCGACGAGGCCGGGGCCAGCCGCCAGCTACAGCCGGCCAGCCAGCGCAAGAAGACCATCGGGGTGCAGGACATCGAAACCATCGTAGCAAAGATCGCGCGCATCCCGCCGAAGTCGGTCTCCAGCTCCGACAAGGAGACCCTGCGCAACCTCGACCGCAACCTGAAGATGACCGTGTTCGGGCAGGACGAGGCGATCGGCACCCTGGCGACGGCAATCAAGATGGCGCGCTCCGGGCTGGGCGACATGGACAAGCCGATTGGCTCGTTCCTGTTCGCAGGTCCCACAGGCGTCGGCAAGACCGAGGTCACGCGTCAGCTGGCGCAGCAGATGGGCATTCATCTGGCGCGGTTCGACATGTCGGAGTACATGGAGCGCCATACGGTTTCGCGCCTGATCGGGGCACCGCCCGGCTATGTCGGCTATGACGAGGGCGGGCTGCTGACCGATGCCATCCTGAAGCATCCGCATTCCGTGCTGTTGCTGGACGAGATCGAGAAGGCCCACCCGGATGTGTTCAATGTGCTGCTGCAGGTGATGGACCACGGCACGTTGACGGATACCAACGGACGTGAGGTGGACTTCCGCAACGTGATCCTGGTGATGACTACCAATGCGGGGGCCGAGCAGGCCAGCCGCCCGTCGGTGGGCTTTACCCAGCAGGATCACTCCAGCGATGCGATGGAGGCGATCAAGCGCACCTTCACGCCGGAGTTCCGTAACCGGCTGGATGCCACCATCCAGTTCGGCCCGCTGGACGAGGCGACCATCCTCAATGTGGTCGACAAGTTCCTGATTCAGCTGCAGGCCCAGCTCGACGAGAAGAAGGTACACTTGACCGTGGAACCGGATGCCCGGGCCTGGCTGGCGGAGCACGGCTACGATGCCAAGATGGGGGCGCGACCGATGGCGCGCACTCTGCAGGAGCACATCAAGAAGCCACTGGCGGACGAACTGCTCTTCGGTCGTCTGACCCAGGGCGGTGAAGTGGTCGTACGCCTTGGCGAATCGGGGCTGGAGCTGGATGTCCAGGAGACGGCCGTTTCTTCCTGAAGCGCCGGCTGCAAACGCACGGGCCATGGATGGCCTGCGAACGAAGAAGCCCCGGTCCGGCCGGGGCTTCTTCGTTCGAGAGGGGCTTACTTGTTGCGGTAGACGATGCGACCCTTGGTCAGGTCGTAGGGCGTCATCTGTACGATCACCTTGTCACCGCGCAGGATCCGGATGTAATGCTTGCGCATCTTCCCGGAGATGTGCGCCGTGATCGTGTGCCCATTTTCGAGCTCCACCCGGAAGGTGGTGTTCGGCAGCGTCTCGACGACAGTGCCCTCCAGCTCGATTTCGTCTTCCTTCGCCATACAGTTCCTCTCGCGTTGAATCAAGGTGGCGACATTATCCGGATGCGTCGAGGGAACACAAGTATTGGCCCTTTGTGACCGGATTGGAATTCCGAACGGCAGGCCGCCCCGGCGGGCTCCCGGTTTCCGGGCATCGGGCTCGTTTGCCGACGTTCACGCGAGCGCCTACACTACGATCGCTTTCACGAGCGAGACCGACAGCGTATGACAACGACTTGGGCAGCCGTATTCCCCGGCCAGGGTTCTCAGTTTACCGGCATGCTGGCCGACCTGGGCGACGACCACGCCATCGTGCGGGACACCTTTCAAGAGGCTTCGGACTGCCTTGATGCCGATCTCTGGAGTCTGTGCCAGCACGGCCCGGTCGAGCAGTTGAATCAGACCGAATGGACCCAGCCGGTCATGCTCGCGGCCGGCGTGGCGGCCTGGCGACTGCTCTGCGCGCAGACCGATGCCCGCCCTCAGGCCGTGACAGGCCACAGTCTGGGTGAATACAGCGCCCTGGTCGCGGCCGGTGTGCTGCGTTTTCCCGATGCCGTGCACCTGGTTGCCGAACGTGCACGCGCGATGCAGGCCGCGGTGCCAGAGGGCGAGGGGGCAATGGCGGCAATCCTGGGGCTCGATGATGCAGCAGTCCAGGCGCTCTGCGAGGCCCATGCCGGGGACCAGGTACTGGAGGCAGTCAACCTGAATGCCCCGGGACAGGTCGTCATTGCCGGCAACACGGCGGCGGTGGAACGCGCGGTGGGCGCCGCGAAGGATGCCGGTGCGAAGCGGGCCGTCAAGCTACCGGTTTCGGTGCCGTCGCATTGCGCCCTGATGCAGCCGGCCGCCGAGCAACTGCAGGCCGTTCTTGACCGGACCGCGTTTCATGCGCCGACCCTTCCGGTCTGGCAGAACGTGACGGCAGGTCCGGTGGCGTCCGCGGCCGATATCAAGGCCAACCTGGCCGCACAGCTGTACCGGCCGGTGCGCTGGGTCGAGACCATTCGCGGCCTCCGGACGCAGGGAGTTGACGTCCAGGTCGAGTGCGGGCCCGGGCGGGTCCTGAGCGGACTGGCCAAGCGCATCGACCGCGCCCTGGAACTGTACGATGTCGCCGATCGCGCAACCCTCGAGGCGACCGTCCAGCGCCTCTCCGGCGACCGCACCTGAACTCTTCTCATCTCGACGTAAAGGCTCAAACATGTCCGACAGCAAACGCGTAGCCCTGGTGACCGGAGCCAGCCGCGGCATCGGCGCCGCGATCGCTCAACGCCTGGCCCAGCAGGGCCTGCAGGTCATTGGTACGGCCACCAGCGAGGCCGGTGCCGAACGGATTACCGAGGCCCTGAAGGAATACGGTGGTCGTGGTATCGCAATGGACGTGACCGATGCGGAATCGGTGGCGGCCGGCCTGAAGGATATTCAGGACCGGGAGGGGGCCATCGAGGTTCTGGTGAACAACGCCGGCATCACGCGTGACAACCTGTTCATGCGGATGAAGGACGCAGAGTGGGATGCCATTATCGACACCAACCTGTCTGCGGCGGTCCGGCTGACCCAGCGGCTGCTGAAAGGGATGATGAAGCTGCGGCGCGGTCGCATCATCCTGATTGGCTCGGTGGTCGGGTCCTCCGGCAACGCGGGCCAGACCAACTACGCCGCAGCCAAGGCCGGTCTGGCCGGGTTTGCGCGCTCGCTGGCGCGCGAGGTGGGCAGCCGCAACATCACGGTGAATACCGTGGCCCCCGGCTTCATTGATACCGACATGACCCGTGAACTGGGTGATGACACCAAGCAGGCCCTTCTGGGCCAGATTCCTCTGGGGCGCCTGGGCGCACCGGAGGAGATTGCCGCAACTGTCGGTTTTCTGGCCTCGGAAGAGGCCGGGTACATCACCGGCGAGACCCTGCATGTAAACGGCGGGATGTTCATGCATTGATTTTCGCGGGACCACCCGGTGTGGCCCGTGGCGTCCGCGGCGTTGATCGCTAGATCGCGGCGGGGGTTTTCTCTAGAATGGTGGGCCTTTATCGAAGCCGCCTCAATCCGAAGGGGATTTCTGAACCATGAGTAGCATTGAAGAACGCGTCAAGAAGATCGTTGTCGAACAACTGGGCGTGAAGGAAGAAGACGTGACCAACACGGCTGCCTTCGTCGACGACCTGGGTGCGGATTCGCTGGACACGGTTGAACTGGTGATGGCGCTTGAAGAGGAATTCGAAACGGAAATCCCCGACGAGCAGGCCGAAAAGATCACGACCGTGCAGCAGGCCATCGACTACATCAACGAACACATGAAGGACTGATCCGACGCCTGCTGGCGCCGGTCAGAACGTGAGTGGCGAACGGGCCTTCCTGCACGCAGGGCGGCCTTTCGTCGTTTCGCTGAACGCGGATTTGCAGTCTTTCGAGGAGAACATCATTGGCTAAGCGACGTGTCGTGATTACCGGACTCGGGATCGTATCCCCGGTCGGATCCACTATCGACAAGGCCTGGAGCAACATCAAGGCTGGCAAGAGCGGCATTTCCCCCATCGATGTATTCGATGCGTCGGAGATGCCGGTAAAGATTTCGGGATCCGTTCGGGACTTTGAAGCCAATGACTACGTCCCGCCGAAAGACCAGAAAAAGATGGACACCTTCGTCCTCTATGGACTCGCAGCCGGCTTGCAGGCGCTGGACGACTCCGGTTTCGAAGTCACCGAAGAAAACGCGGACCGTATCGGGGTTGCCATTGGCTCCGGTATCGGCGGTCTGCCGTACATCGAGCGCTCGTACGGCGCCTACCTGAAGGGTGGGGCGCGCAAGATTTCACCATTCTTCGTGCCCAGCGCCATCATCAACATGGTCGCGGGGAACCTGTCGATCATGCGCAACCTGCAAGGGCCGAACATCTCCATCGTCTCCGCCTGCGCGACCGGCACGCACAATATCGGCGATGCAGCGCGCATGATTGCCTACGGCGATGTCGATGCGATGGTGGCCGGCGGTGCCGAGATGGCCACGACCCCGCTGGGTATCGGCGGCTTTGCGGCGGCGCGGGCGCTCTCCACCCGCAATGACGCCCCGGAACAGGCCTCGCGCCCCTGGGATCGCGATCGTGACGGCTTCGTGCTCAGCGACGGTGCCGGTGTGATGATGCTGGAGGAATACGAGCACGCGAAGGCTCGCGGGGCGAAGATCTACTGCGAACTGGCCGGGTTTGCCTGGAACGCCGATGCGCACCACATGACCCAGCCAGTGCAGGATGGGTCCGGCGCGGCCAAGTGCATGCATCGCGCACTCGCCGATGCCGGTGTCAACCCGGACGAGGTTGGTTACATCAATGCCCACGGCACCTCCACGCCGGCGGGCGACGTGGCCGAGACCCAGGGCCTGAAGAAGGCCTTCGGCGATCACGCGCGTTCGCTGCTCGTGAATTCCACCAAGTCGATGACCGGCCACCTGCTGGGTGCCGCCGGCGGGATCGAGGGCGTGTTTACCGCGCTCGCGCTGCACGATCAGGTATCGCCGCCCACGATCAACCTGGAAAACCCGGGTGAGGGTTGCGACCTGGACTATGTTGCCAACGAAGCGCGCGACATGAACACCCGGGTCGGCCTGTCGAATTCGTTCGGGTTCGGGGGCACCAACGGCACCCTGGTCTTCCGCACCATCTGACGCCGGTTCACCGCCATGGCGGTCCATGAGCTGTCCGCCGGGGCCGATCTCGTCGCCCTGGCGCGGCGGTTTCCCGAACGCTATCCCCATCTGCTGGAGTCGGCCCTGATCGGGCAGGCTCCAGCACGTTTCTCGATCCTCTTTGCCTTTCCCGGGCGCACGCTTTCCACTGCTTCGGGGGATGATGTCCTCGCGGCACTGGAGCAGGATCTCTCGTGCTCGCACGCAGCCGATCCGGCGTGGTCTGCATATGCCCATCTGCCGTTTCTCGGCGGCTGGTTCCTGTATGCGGGCTACGAGCTGGCGTGGCGGCTGGAACCGGCCCTGGGGGAGTGTCGGGCCGACCCCTGGCTGCCGGATGCGCTGGTGACGTATTTCCCGGCGGCAGTCATACGCGACCATCACGAGGAGCGCACCTGGTTTGTCGACGAGGCCGCTACGGATGCGCGCCAGCAACAGCTGCTGCGCGACCTGGCGGCGCTGGAGACCGGGGCCGCGATGCAGGCCGCGCCCCTCCCGGAAATGACCCTGGAGGAGGAACCGGCGCAACAGTATCTGGATGCGGTCGCGCGGGGTCTTGAATACATCCGGGCCGGCGATACCTTTCAGGTCAACTTGTCGCGCGAATGGCGCGCGACGGCCCAAGTTGAGCTGGATCCGGGCGTGCTGTACGAACGCCTGCGAGGGGCGAACGCCGCTCCGTTTGCGGCCTGGCTGCAGTTGCCCGGCGCCCATGTGATCAGTTCTTCGCCCGAGCGCCTTGTCTCGGTGGACGCCGGAGAGGTGGAAACCCGGCCCATTGCCGGTACCCGCCGGCGCGATTCGGATTCCGAGAAAGATAAGCGTCTTTTCAGTGAGTTGACTTTTAATATTAAAGAACGTGCTGAACACGTGATGCTTGTGGATCTCGAGCGCAATGACATCGGACGCGTGGCCGAGACCGGCAGTGTGCGTGTGGCCGAACTCATGACCATCGAGAGCTATCGGCGCGTACATCACATCGTCTCGAGCATCATCGGGCGCCTGCGCCCGGGAACCCGGACAGGGGATATCCTGCGAGCGGTGTTTCCGGGCGGGACCATCACCGGCTGCCCGAAGATTCGCAGCATGCAGATCATCCAGGAGCTGGAGAGTGCCGCCCCGCGCGGGGCCTACACCGGCAGCTGCGGCTATGTGAGCCGGCACGGGCGCATGGATACCAATATCCTGATCCGGACCCTGGTGGTGCGGGGTCGGGAGCTGCGCTTCCGCGCCGGGGCCGGCATCGTGGCGGATTCCGACCCCCGGCGCGAACTCGAGGAGACGCGGCACAAGGCCCGTGGCCTGATCGAGGCCCTGCAGGCGGCGCCAGGGCAAGACGCATGACGCTGGTCAATGGCGTGGCCGCCGGGACGCTCTCGGCACTGGATCGGGGCGTGCTGCTCGGTGACGGTCTGTTCGAGACCCTGCAAATGCGGAATGGGCGGCCACAACTGTGGCGCTACCATCGCGAACGGCTTGCGCGCGGGCTGCAGTGTCTGGGCTTTCCCGGGCTGGAGGAAGCTGCGGTCCTCGAGGAGCTGGCCCGCGCCACGAACGGAAACACCTGCATGGCGCGGCTCACGATCACCCGCGGGGTGGGGCCGCGGGGCTATGCGCCGCCGTCCGTGCCAGCCATCACGCGTATCGTCAGTGCGGGCCCCGCACGGATGTTTCCCGCGCCCCTCGAAGCGCAACCGCTCATGATGGGCTGGGCCGAGGTCAGCATCGGGGTGAACCCTGCACTGGCCGGGCTCAAGCATACGAGCCGGCTGGAACACGTACTCGCGCGCAGTGGCTGGCACGCCGAGTGGGATGAGGCAGTCCTGCGGGATGCGCTGGGGCGCGTGATCAGTGCAAGCCAGGGCAACCTCTGGCTGCGCGAGGGGCGAACGCTGCTGACCCCGCCGGTGGACGCGGCCGGCATTGCCGGCACCCGACGCGCATGGATACTCGAGCACGCGCGGCAGTTCGGCCTCCGCGTGCATGAGGCCTATCCCGAACCGGCCCGGGTCCGGTCGGCCGATGCGTTGTATGTGAGCAATGCGCGGCTGGGGATCGCCCCGGCGCGCCTGATCGATGCGGACATCCCGGCCGGCACATGGCAGGATGATCCGCTGTATCCAATGGGAATCGCATTGCATGAAGCGGATTAGTCTCGGCTTGCTGGGCCTGGTAGTAGTGCTGGCGCTTGCGGCGGCCTGGTGGCTCAGCGAGCACTACCGCGTACAGCTCGATCGTCCACTGGCGCTCGAGAGCGTCGAGCGATTCCAGCTTGAGTCGGGACAGGGCCTGCGCCAGATCAGCACCACCTTTGTCGAGCGGGGCTGGATCGACTCCGCCTGGGTGCTTGAAGTCTACGGGCGGCGTCAGGGTGTTGCCCCGCGCCTGCAGGCGGGGGAATACGCGGTGACCCCCGGCATGAGCGCGCGCGACCTGGTGCACGCGATGGCCCGCGGGGATGTGGTCCAGCACCGGGTTACCTTCCCGGAGGGCTGGACCGTCCGCCAGGCATTGTCGGCCCTGCGCCAGCACCCGGAACTGATTGCGCCGCCGGAGTCGGTGGGCGTACACAACCTGCCAGAGATCCTGGGGCTGGACGATGTCGAGCACCCGGAGGGCTGGTTCCTTCCCGATACCTACTTCTTCGGTTCCGGCACGGATGCCCTGACGGTGCTGCGACGCGCCCACCAGTCCATGCGGATCCAGCTGGAACAGGCCTGGAAAGACCGCTTGGAGGACCACCCCGTGGAGTCTCCCTACGAGCTGCTGATCCTGGCCTCCATCATCGAACGGGAGACGGGCCGCGGCGACGAGCGTGAACGTGTAGCCGGGGTGTTCGTAAACCGTCTCCAGCGCGGGATGCGGCTGCAGACCGATCCCACCCTGCTGTATGTGCAGGACCCCGGCGTTCAGCGCCTGACGCGGGACGAACTCGACCGCGACCACCCTTACAACACCTACACTCGGGCCGGCCTGCCGCCGACGCCGATTGCCCTGCCCGGGCGCGCAGCCTTGCAGGCTGCCGCACGCCCTGAGGACACCAATGACCTGTTCTTCGTCTCGCGCGGGGATGGCAGTCATCACTTTTCCGAGACCTACCGCGAGCATCGAGAGGCCGTTATCCGCTATCAGCTCGGTGGTGACGGCAGCCGCTATGGCATTCGCAACCGCTGAGGAGGGCGCTACGACATGGAACGCGCGCGCGATCGCGGCCGCTTTCTGGTCCTCGAGGGCATCGAGGGCTCGGGCAAAACCACTCAGATCGAACGTCTGGACGCCACCCTGCGCGATCGCGGCTCGCGTATTCGCTTGACCCGCGAGCCCGGCGGCACGGCCCTGGGCGAGCGATTGCGCGGTCTTCTGCTGGACCCGGACCTCCCCGGCATGTGCCCGGAGTCGGAATTGCTGCTGATGTTTGCGGCCCGCGCGCAACATCTGCAGGAGGTCATCCGGCCGGCACTGCAAGCCGGGGAGTGGGTACTCAGTGATCGCTTCACCGATGCCTCGTTTGCCTACCAGGGCGCGGGGCGTGGGCTCGGTACGGACCGTGTCGCCGAGCTCGAATCCTGGCTACAGGGCGAGATGCGTCCCGACCTCGTGGTCCTGCTGGATATCGAGGCCGGGATCGGACTCGGCCGGGCGGTTCAGCGCGGGCGCCGGGACCGGATCGAACACGAGGCGCTGGATTTCTTCGAACGCGCGCGGGCAGCGTATCTGGAACGCGCGGCCCGGACCCCGGACCGCTATCTGGTCGTGGATGCGAATGCAGACCCGGACACCGTGACCGCACGTATCCTCGACGGCCTGCAAGACCGTCTGCCGATGGCGGGGCTGCAGGGTCAGGACAACTCCCGAATACTGGACGAATAATGGATACGCAGGACACGAGCGAGCGCCTGCCGCCCTGGTTGCAGGCCCCATGGCAAGCCCTGGTTCAGCGCGGACGCGCCAGGCGCCTGCCCACCGGGCTCCTCGTCCACGGTGCCGGGGGCGTGGGAAAGGGGCTGCTGGCCCGGTCTCTGGTGCAGACCCTGCTATGCCAGCAGGCCAAAGGGGCCGATCCACCCTGTGGGGTCTGTAATGCCTGCCGGGGCTTTCTTGGGGGCGTACATCCGGAGGTGATGAGCCTGGAACCGGAAGAGGCGGGCAAGGAGATCCTGATTGCTGCGGCCCGCGACGCCATCGAATTCCTCGGCTTGTCCGGTTCCGGCGAACTGCGCTGTGTGCTGATCCAGCCAGCCGACGCGCTGAACACCAATGCCGCGAATGCGTTGCTGAAGACGCTGGAAGAGCCGCCCGCCGGCGCGATGCTGATCCTGATCGCCGATCAGCCCGCACGCCTGCCCGCGACCATCCGCAGTCGCTGCGAGATGGTCGAGATCCCGACACCCGACGCGGGCGAGGCGGGAGCATGGTTGCGCCGCTTCGCCTCCGCACCCGAGGCCGCGGACGAGGCCTATGCAGCGGCGCTGGGGCGTCCGCTGCTGGCGCGCGAGATTCTGGTTGACCCGCAACGCATGGAACAGTGGCAGCAAGACCGCGAGGCCCTGACGACCCTGCTGCGTGCCCCCGGCGTGACGCCAATGGCCAGCGTCATGCAGCGCAGCCTGCCAGAGTCCCTGATCCCCCGTTTACAGGCCCTGCTGCTCGCCGCGCAGCGCCTGCTGGTTACCGAGCAGGCGGATGCCTTTGGCCGCCAGTTCCCGCGCGATCTGCTGGAGGCGTTTGCGCGCCGGCATGGGCCCCGGCGTCTGGCCGAACTCTCCTCGCGGGCCCATGTCTGGCAGCGCCAGGCAGCGCGCCAGCTCAATCCTCAGCTGCGTCTGGAAGATATCGCCCTCAGTCTCCTCGGACGCAATTCATAAAACATCGGGCCAGGGGGCGTCCGTCAGGCCCGGCAGCGACCTGGCGCGCCACGGGTTTGATGGGCGATACTCCATGGTTGTGACTCCGGCTGAGGAGTACGTTTTCAAGGCACTGGGGAGGTTCTATGGCCGGGCAGGGCATGCTCACCTTGACGATCAAGGAAAAACCCGCGCTTTACGCGGCTTACATGCCGTTCGTCACCAATGGCGGTCTGTTCATCCCGACCGACAAGGTCTACAAGCTGGGGGATCAGGTGTTCCTGCTTTTATCCCTGCTGGACGACTCCGATCGCCTGCCGACACCCTGCACCGTTGTCTGGATCACGCCACCACGTGCCCAAGGCAACCGCCTGCGTGGCATTGGCGTTCAGTTCAACCAGTCGGATAAAGGCATCACCCACCGCCGAATCGAAGAACATCTGGGGACCATGCTGAATTCTGATCGCAAAACCCACACGTTCTAGGGAGACGCTGATTGAATCGCACGTCCGCGCTCGAGTCGCTTTTGCGTGCGTTTAATGCGTGGTGACGGCCGTGCAGTCATTCTGCTTCTGGTGAGCCGTAACGCCGTTCCCGCGCCCGTTTTTGATCAACAACGGGCAGCCTAGCCCCGCTCTCCCAACACGCGCGCTGCTTCAATCAGTGCATCCCAGCGCGGCGTCCAGCTCCTCCAGGGCCTGATCGAGCTGTGCCCGTGTCAGGTAGAAATGCGGCGCAAAGCGAATCCCGCCACCGCGCAGGGCGCAGAGGATGCCGCGACCCTGCAGGCGTGCATACAGCCCTTCGAGGTCCTGCACCGGCGGGCGAAAGGTCAGGATGCCGGCCCGGCGTCCGGGTGGTGTCAGAATCTCGCAGCCGCGCGCCCGCAGCCCGTCCGCAAGATACAGCCAGTGTTCGCGGATCTCGTGGTCAATCGTGTCCAGGCCGGTTTCCAGTAACAACCCCAGGCTTGCATTCAGGGCATGGATCCCCAGCAGGTTTGGGCTCCCGGGTTCAAAGCGACGGGCGCTGGTAGCCGGCGCAATGCCCGGATTGGCGAAATCACCGGCGTGCGCCAGCATGTTCCAGCCGTATTCCTGCAGCGTAAGCTGCTCGCGGACCTCGGGGTTCACGTAGAACACTCCAATGCCCTCGGGACCGAGCATCCATTTGTGGGCGTCCGCCATCACGAAATCGGCATCGCAGCCCTGTGCATCAAAGGGCAGAACGCCCAGATGCTGAATCGCGTCCACGCAGAACAGGATGCCGCGAGCCCGCAATTCCACACCGAGGGCCTGCACGTCGATACGCATACCGGAGTCGTAGCGCACGGCGCTGGTGGCCAGCAGCCGTGTCCGGGAATCGCAGGCGGCCAGCAGCGCGGGTTCGGGTTCAGCGTCTACCGGCACCTCCCGGGCCTCAATGCCATAGCGGCGCGCCGCCTCCAGCCAGACCACGCGGTTGGACGGAAACTCCCCGGCGGGAAACACCACGTTGTCACCAGGCTTCCAGTCCAGTCCGAATGCCACCATCGACAGGGCCTCGGAGGTATTCTTCACAAACGCAATATCGGACGCTGCAGGCGCCCCGATCAAGCTGCGCGCCAGTTCACGCGTGGCCTCCATATGGCGCAGCCACGTCGGGTAGTCACGCGAACCATGGACTACATTCTCGCGCGCGAACCGGCATACCGCGTCTTCGGTCCTGCGTGGCCAGGGGCCTACCGCGGCGTGGTTGAGATGGATGATCCCATCCTGGGGAAATTCCGGGTGCATGGCGGTCCTCCTCAAGTGGGGGCGAAGGGTACCCGGTTCCTTCGAGGTTGAGAACACCTGCCAACGCGACGCGCGGCCGCATGCTTTTGGCACAATACGCGGCATGGACAACGACACCCTGAAAAGACGCGACCTGCGGGCCCTCTGGCATCCGTGCACCCAAATGAAGGACTACGGGGAGGAGGGCACGTTGCCACTTCTTCCCATACAGCGCGGGGAGGGCGTCTGGCTGTACGACTTCGACGGCAACCGCTATCTGGACGCCATCAGCTCCTGGTGGGTCAATCTGTTCGGTCATGCCAACCCGCGTATCGGCGATGCCGTGAAGGATCAGCTCGACCGACTGGAACATGTGATCCTGGCCGGTTGTACCCACGAACCGGTCGTGGAGCTCTGCGAGCGTCTGATCGACATCACCCCCGAAGGCCTCGATCGGGTATTCCTGGCCGACAACGGCAGCGCCGGCGTTGAGGTGGCGCTGAAGATGAGCTTTCACTACTGGCGCAACTGTGGCCAGAACCAGAAGACCCGCTTTATTCGTCTGTCCAACAGCTATCACGGCGAGACCCTGGGTGCGCTGTCCGTCAGCGACGTACCGCTCTACAGCGCGACCTACGAACCGCTGATGCTGGATGTGATCACCGTACCCGCACCGGACTGTTTTGAACGCGAGGCGGGTGAAACCTGCGCGGATGTCGCCCGCCGCCAGTTCCAGCACATGGAAACGGCGCTTGAACAACACGCCGACGAAGTCTGCGCCGTCATCGTTGAGCCACTGGTCCAGTGTGCCGGCCACATGCGCATGTACGACCCCGAATACCTGCGTCTGCTGCGCAGGGCGTGCGACCATCATGGCGTGCACCTGATTGCCGACGAGATCGCGGTGGGGTTTGGCCGTACCGGGACGCTCTTCGCCTGCGAACAGGGGCCGATCACGCCCGACTTCCTGTGCCTGTCAAAGGGGCTTACCGGCGGCTATCTCCCGATGGCCGCGGTCCTGACCACGGAGACGATCTACCAGGCGTTCTATGACGATTATGAGCGTCTGAACATGTTCCTGCATTCCCATTCCTACACCGGGAACCCGCTGGCCTGCCGGGCGGCACTGGCCACTCTGGATATCTTCGATTCCGATCCAGTTATTAAACGTAATCAAGAGCTTGCCCAGCATATCGCGACAAGACTTGAACCATTGCGCGAGCATCCTCATGTGGCTGATGTGCGCCAGCACGGGATGATTGCCGCCGTGGAACTGGTCCAGGACAAGTCCAGCCGGACGCCGTATCCCTGGCAGGAACGTCGCGGGCTCCATATCTATCGACACGGCCTGAGGCGCGGGGCGTTGCTGCGTCCGCTCGGCAATGTGAGCTATCTGATGCCGCCGTATGTCATCACCGAGGAGCAGATCGACTTTCTGGTCGAGGTCATGACCGAAGGCATCGAGCACGCCGTACGAGCATGATCGGCGATCCGCCGATGCATGCTTCCGAGTCTGTGTGCAGTGCCACGAGCGCAGGTACGCGCTGGTGTCCTTGCGCGCACAGGCACAGGATCATCGCCACAGCTCAGATAATCCGAATCCTTGATCGGATCGGTCGCGCCGTCCCGCAGCATTATTCGCGACGGTCATCCGTGCGACCAACGCGCCTTGCTCATACACCATCACACAAGGGCAAATCGAGCGCGGGCATGAACCTTCGGCCGTGTTTCCCACAAGGGTTTCGAATACACGCGCCCGAATCATAAGGTTTCATCAACGAACGGTGCCGACGCACCATGCCATAACGCCCAACGGATAACGTCGCATAATACATATTATGTTAAAGACGGGATGTGCGTAACGATACGGGTGGCACCCAGGCCGCCACTTCTCGGCAGTCGTCTGCGTGCGGCGCATGCCCTTTCGATGACGGAATACGCGCCCGTGCGGGGCCCGCGGCGCGCTCGGCTCAGGAGAGCCTGTGGATCACGTGGGTCAGTACCTGCTTGACCTTGGCCATGCCCACATTCAGGTTCTCGGCGATGTCGTCCATGGTGATCTCGCCCGCCGAGCGTCCGGCGGCCCAGTTGGCAATGACGGCGCAACAGGCGTAGTTCAGCCCGAGTTCGCGCGCAAGCGCCGTTTCCGGCATCCCGGTCATGCCGACGAGATCGCAGCCGTCGCGCTCCAGACGGTCGATTTCCGCCGCAGTCTCCAGACGCGGACCCTGGGTCGCGCCATAGGTCCCGTGGTCGACAGCATCCAGTTCCAGTTCGTCCACGGCCCGTAGCAGCGTTTCGCGCACGGCCGGGTGGTAAGGCCAGGTCATGTCGATGTGCGTGACCCCTTCCAGATCACCCCCTTCGAAAAAGGTGCTGGCGCGTGCCCAGGTGTAGTCAATGATCTGATCGGGAATGGCGATCAGACCTGGCCGCATGGCCTCGGTAATACCGCCGACCGCCGCTACCGCGATCACGTTGTCCACCCCGGCGTGCTTGAGCGCCCAGATGTTCGCGCGGTAATTCACCTGATGCGGCGGAATTGTGTGTCGGGCCCCGTGCCGCGGCAGAAACACGATTTCGGTATCGTGCAGATGACCGAACACCAGCGGCCCTGAGGGCTCGCCATACGGCGTGTGCATCACCTGGCGTCGAGTAATCTCCAGGTCCTTCAACTGGGTCAGGCCGGTACCGCCAATGATGGCAAGTCGCGGGGTCGACATATCGAAATCTCTCAATGGTCCGCTGGATCAATGGCCCGCGACCGCAAAGATGCCGGGTGCGTTCCGAAGGTAGTCCTGGTAGTCCATGCCGTAACCGAATACATAGCGATCAGGCACTTCCAGCGCGGCAAAGTCCACGGTGATTGCCGGATCGCGCTGCGGATTGTCCTTCTCGACAAGGACGATGGAATACACGCGTGCCGCGCCCTGCTCCCGGCAGAAGGTGTGGATACCGTCGAGGGTAATCCCGCCGTCGAGGATGTCATCCACAATCACCACCGTGCGGCCCGCCAGGGGCGTCTGCGGCCGGGCCAACCAGTGCAGCTGCTCGCCGCCCCGGGTGCCGCCGCGGTAGCGGGTCGCATGCAGGTAGTCCACCTGCATCGGGAAGGACCAGCGTGTCAGCAGCCCGCCCAGGAGCACCACCCCTCCGTTCATTACGCCGAGTACCAACGGGTTGCAGTCCTTCAGCTCCGCCGCCGTGCGTTCGGCCAGTCGATCTATCGCGGTTTCAACCGCATCGCGACTGAAAAGGCAGTCGGCATCACGCAGTGTTGCTCGGGCCTGTTCGGGGTTCATGGCCTGTCCTGAGAGGAGGATGCGGGAATCATGTGCGAGCGGACCGAAGTGCGCAAGGCGCCGGGTTCCGACCCCCACAAACGCAACCGGCCGGCACAAGGGCCGGCCGGCTGGCAAACAACACGTCGACCTTAGTAGGTGAAGGTCACGGTGTCATCGTCCATCGCCTCGGAGATCACGTAGGCACCGCCCACGGTCTCGTCGACTTCCGGAATCAGGTCGTTGCCCCAGAGATCCAGGGTCGGGGTGCAGACCTTCATCGCAACGCCGGCTTCGTGGGCGTCCTTGATGAAGTCATAGACGCTCTTGCTGGAGCCTTCCTGCACAAACAGGTTTTCGGCCACGCCCTTCTTGGCCAGCTCACCGGCACGACCGGTCATGATGACCTCAACGTCGTATTCCATCGCGGCGGCCACGGTGGCCTGGAAGAACGGGGCACCCAGTTCGGACGGGCTGCTCGGGTCGGTGTTGACCATGACGATCAGGAGCTTGTCAGCCATCTTTTAATCTCCAGCTTCGGTGGTGAGTGTGAATATAACCATTGGCTTAGGTGCAAACCGGTCGCGCATTATAGGCGTGTGAGCGAGCGGGCGCCAATGCCCGATGACCATCGGGCCCCGGCGACCATGCACGCACGCCTTCAGGCCGGGGTCGCAGCGGCGGCTGCAAGCCAGTGCTGCAGCTGCGCGCGCAGGGTCTGCAGGCGGCGCGGCCCCGGTTCCAGCGGTCGCATGCGCAAGGCCTCCAGACGGCGCAGCGCTGCGGCATCCAGTCCTTCCGTCGCGCAGGATTCCAGGATCGCATCGGCCTGCTCCGGCTGGTTGCAGATCAGAACCATGTCACAACCAGCGGCCCGAGCCGCAGCGGCACGCTGAGCCGGGCTGCCCAGGGCCTCCGCACCGGCCATGGCCAGGTCATCACTGAGAATGGCGCCGCGAAAGCGCAATTCACGCCGCAGGATGTCCTGCAGCCAGATGCGCGAGAAACCGGCCGGACGGTCGTCGACCTGCGGATACACCACGTGGGCCGGCATGACGGCACCCAGATCCCCCAGCACGGGCCGGAAGGCGGACAGGTCATCGGCCTCAATCTCGGCCAGTGGCCGAGCGTCTACCGGCAACGCGACGTGAGAGTCCGCGGCGACTGCCCCGTGGCCAGGAAAATGCTTGCCGACGCTGGTCATCCCGCCGGCCGCCAGTCCGCGAATGAGTTCGCCGGACAGCCGCGCAATCACGTCCGGGTCATGGTGAAAGGCGCGATCGCCGATCACCTCGCTGACGTCGATATCGCGGTCGAGCACCGGGGTAAAGCTGAAATCGATCCCCGCCTCGCGCAGTTCGAGCGCCAGCAGCTCGCCGACCGCATGGGCCAGCTCGCAGGCCTTGTGGCGGTCATGGTCATCGACCAGTCCCAACTCGCGCATGGGCGGGATACGGGTGAAGCCATCGCGGAGGCGCTGTACGCGCCCACCCTCCTGGTCCACGGCGATCAGGATGCCGGGGCGTTCGGTACGGATGGAGTCGGTCAGCGCCCGCACCTCTTCCGGCGTACCGGCGTTACGGGCGAACAGGATGACCCCGCCGGTGGCGGGGTGGCGAAGGCGTTCGCGGTCTTCGGCCGTCAGTTCAAGCCCGCTCACGTCGAGCATGACGGGGCCAGGGGGCAGTTCCGGGGATGCAGCCATCGGGTTGGGTCTTAGTAGGGCTCCTGCGAGCGATCTGCTCAGGATAGCGAGGCTTCGGGCAGAAAGGCGAGTGCTTTCAGCTTCTCGATGCGGTCGCGCAGGCGCGCGGCCTCCTCGAATTCCAGGTCGCGCGCCTTCTGGAACATCTCCTGCTCCAGCCGTTCGATCTCGCGGGCAGCATTTTCGGGGGCATCGATGTAATCGGCACCCTCCTCCGCTACCTTCTTCTGGCCGCGACGGCGACCGGCGCCCGGCGTGGCATGGCGTGCCTCGAGGATATCCGCGACATTCTTGCGAATGCCTTGCGGAGTGATGCCGTGCGCCTCGTTGTGGGCGATCTGCTTCGCGCGGCGGCGCTCGGTCTCGTCGATCGCCCGCTGCATGGAGCCGGTGACCTTGTCGGCATACAGGATCGCCTTGCCCTTCACATTGCGCGCCGCGCGGCCGATGGTCTGGATGAGCGAACGGTCGGAACGCAGGAAGCCCTCTTTGTCGGCATCGAAGATCGCCACCAGCGAGACCTCGGGCATGTCCAGGCCTTCACGCAGCAGATTGATCCCCACCAGTACGTCGAATTCGCCCAGGCGCAGGTCGCGGATAATCTCCATGCGCTCCACGGTGTCGATGTCGGAGTGCAGGTAACGCACGCGCACACCGTGCTCCGAGAGGTAGTCGGTCAGATCCTCGGCCATGCGCTTGGTCAGCGTGGTGATCAGCACACGCTCGTCGCACTCCACCCGCTCGCGCACCTCGGACAGACAGTCGTCCACCTGGCTGCCGGCCGGACGAACCTCGAGGATCGGGTCCAGGAGTCCGGTAGGCCGGACCACCTGATCCACAATGGCCCCCGCGTGTTCACGTTCATAACTCCCCGGCGTGGCGGATACGTAGATGGTCTGCGGCTGCAGGGCCTCGAACTCCTCAAAGCGCAGCGGGCGGTTGTCCAGCGCCGACGGCAGGCGGAAGCCGAACTCCACCAGGGTCTCCTTGCGCGAGCGGTCGCCCTTGTACATCCCGCCCACCTGCGGGACCGTGACATGCGACTCGTCGATCACCAGCAACGCATCCTTCGGCAGATAGTCGAAGAAGGTCGGGGGCGGCTCGCCAGGGGCCCGGCCGGACAGATAGCGCGAATAGTTCTCGATGCCGTTGCAGTAGCCGATCTCCAGGATCATCTCCAGATCGAACAGCGTGCGTTGCTCCAGGCGTTGGGCCTCTACCAGGCGATCTTCCTTGCGCAGGAAATCCAGCCGTTCCTTGAGCTCGTCCCGGATGTGGTCCACGGCCTCCAGCAAGGTCTCGCGGGGCGTCACGTAATGCGTCTTCGGGTAGATCGTCAGCCGTGGCACCGTGCGCAACTGTTCGCCGGTCAACGGATCGAAGTACGACAGGCGTTCCACCTCGTCGTCGAACAGCTCGATGCGCACCGCCTCCACCTCCGACTCGGCCGGGTGGATGTCGATTACCTCGCCGCGCACCCGATAGGTCGCACGGCGCAGCTCGGCATCGTTGCGGGTGTACTGCAGCTCGGCCAGCCGGCGCAGCAGATCGCGCTGGTCGATGCGGTCACCGCGCTGGATATGCAGCACCATGGACAGATACTTGCGCGGATCCCCCAGGCCGTAGATGGCCGACACCGAGGCGACAATGATCGCGTCGCGCCGTTCCAGCAGGGCGCGCGTCGCAGACAGGCGCATCTGCTCGATATGGTCGTTGATGGACGCGTCCTTCTCGATGTAAGTATCCGACGACGGGACGTAGGCCTCCGGCTGGTAATAGTCGTAATAGGAGACGAAGTACTCCACCGCATTGTTCGGGAAGAACTCCTTGAACTCGCCATACAACTGCGCAGCCAGGGTCTTGTTCGGCGCGAGGATGATCGTCGGACGCTGCAGGTTCTGGATGACGTTGGCAATACTGAATGTCTTGCCGGAACCGGTGACCCCCAGAAGGACCTGGTGGGCCAGACCGGCCTCGATACCATCGGTCAGCTCGCGGATCGCCGTCGGCTGGTCACCGGCGGGCCGATACTGCGAGACCACCTTGAACTGTTCGCCCCCATCTGACTGCACGCCTTATCCTCCGCGCCTGATTTCAGTATTATTTCGCAACCTTTCAGCCCGTTCGCGAGCGGGCCCCACGCAACACAACCCGCAAAAGAGGCCCCGCCTTGGATATCGAGCTCTCCGATCGCGTTCAGCGCATCCAGCCCTCCCCCACCCTGGCCGTGAGCGCGCTGGCCGCGCAACTGCGCGCCGAGGGCCGCGATATCGTTGGTCTGGGTGCCGGCGAGCCGGATTTCGATACACCCGAGCATATCAAGCAGGCCGCGGTGGACGCGCTTGCCCGCGGGGATACCAAGTACACTGCCGTGGACGGTACGCCAGCGTTGAAAGACGCCGTCATCCGCAAATTCGATCGCGATAACCGGCTTTCGTTCGAACGCGACCAGATTCTGGTGTCCTCCGGCGGCAAGCAGAGCATCTTCAACCTCTGCCAGGCCCTGCTGAACCCGGGTGACGAGGTCGTGATCCCGGCACCCTACTGGGTCTCCTACCCCGACATCGCCCTGCTCGCAGGCGCGCGTCCGGTGATCGTCAGCGCCACCCAGGAGGCCGGGTTCCGCATTACCGCCGAACAACTGGCCGCCGCCATCACCCCGAACACCCGCCTGGTGTTCCTGAACAGTCCGTCCAACCCGACCGGCGCCGCCTACTCCGCGGACGAACTGAAGGCCCTGGCCGAGGTACTGCGCCAGCATCCGCGTCTGGTGATCGCCACCGACGACATGTACGAGCACATCCGCTTCGGCGCCACCCCGTTCGTGAACATCGTAAACGTCGCGCCTGATTTGCTCGAACGCACCGTGGTGCTCAATGGCGTCTCCAAGGCCTACGCAATGACCGGTTGGCGCATCGGCTATGCAGCAGGCCCGAAGAACCTGATCGCCGCGATGAAGAAGATCCAGTCGCAGAGCACCTCCAACCCCACATCGATCGCCCAGGCCGGCGCTCAGGCCGCACTGGACGGCGACCAGGGCTGCGTGATCGCCATGTGTTCCGCGTTCGCCGAACGCGCCCGGCATGTCGTCGACGGCTTGAATGCCATCGACGGCATCGAATGCCTGATGCCGGATGGCACCTTCTACTGCTTCCCGCGGGTAACCGGCCTGATGGCGGCCGCAGACATTGACACCGACGTGGCATTGAGCAAACAACTGCTGGACGACGTTGGGGTGGCCCTGGTGCCGGGCAGCGCCTTCGGTGCCCCCGGGCATGTGCGCGTATCCTTCGCCACCAGCATGGACACGCTCGACAAGGCCCTGGAGCGGCTACGCCAGTTCGCCGCAACCCACCGCTAAACGGTGCGGGCGACACCGGCGGAAGATTTTCCTTGACGCCTCCGTCCCGCCCCATTAGGATCTGCGCCCAATTCCCCGGTAGCTCAGTCGGTAGAGCGGGTGACTGTTAATCACTAGGTCGGCGGTTCGAGCCCGTCCCGGGGAGCCAGATAAAACAACGAAAAAGGCCAGCCTTCGGGCTGGCCTTTTTCGTTTGTGTGCCCGGATCTGTACCACTTGACGCTGTGCTATGGCCCTGGACCGGGGAAGTGGACAAAAGCGCTTCTGTGCGCGCCGGCCGAGCTTGAACGTCAGGCTCAGGACCGTTTGGCGGGTCGCGGAACCCCGGATCCCTTCGGTACGCAGGCGCAACGTTGGCGAAACGTCGATTCGATCCGGTTGGTGCTCCGGAGCGTTGGCTCATGCGCGGCCGGAATACCCCGGCGAGGCGAAAGCCAGTGAGCCCGCGTCGTGGTCAAGGAACGACGCGTGACATCTCCCGGACATTATGCCGGATGTGAACGAGCTTACCATTGACATTCCGGAACGAGTGGGTCATGAATCTGACGTTCCTGTCCATTTCTGCCACGTGGCTGCTCATCTGGTGCATGTGCCCGGAGACGCCGCCAAGGTCCCGTTCGATCTCCTGCATCCGGGCGCTAATGGAGGTCATCTGGTCCACGACGATCGGGAGCCTGCCAGCATTCTCCCCGACCTGCTGAAAGTGCAGCTCCATCCCCGTCATGCGATCCTCTATCTCCTCAAGATGCACCAGGGTGCGGTCCATGTTTCGGACCAGAACCCCGATTTCATGGGCCAGTTCGCCGACGAAGTAGAGATTCAAAAGCGCAACCGCCGCGAGTGATGCCACCGTGATCTGCATGAAGCGGTCGGTGCGACGCTCGTGAGCCGCATGCTCCAGCTGAGTCTGCCGGATATCGTCCTCGACGTGCTCCAGGTGCCGGACAATCTTGTCGAGGTGTTTGCTGGAACCGATCATCGGCGTTACCAGAAGGGATTGAACTGGTTGAACATCCGCATCGGCTGCGACATGCGCTGCATATCATCGGCCAGAAGCCCCATATTGCCGTCGACGGCGCGGAACGACTGCTGCATGTCCCCGATATGGGTTGACATTTGCTCGACATCACGGTCCAGAAGCGCGACGTGGCGGTTGATCTCGAACATGTCCATCGAGATGGTGTCGACGCTGTGGTTGATCTTATCCATGTGGAGCACGACGCCGGACATGCCCTCCATATTGGAATCCAGACGCGAGACCGTCGCGAGCATCCGGTTCATATCCTGGTTGATCTCCCCCATGTGGTTGTTAACGGCCGAGATCACGCGATTCATATTGTTCATCTGGGCCGAGACCACAATCACCAGCGCGAACAGGGCCGCCAGCAGCAGCGCCAGACCGAGGAACGTTACCCGGTAGAGGAAGTTCAGGCGTTGTGCCAGGGCCGCCGATCCCTGGAGATGCATGGCGTGAATACGATCGAAGCGCTCAAGCGCCGTCTCGACCATCTTGTCCTGGTCGAAATAACTCATACCTTGTCGTCCTCAAGCATTGCGCGAATGACCTTGACCTGCCAGGCCACGGCGTCATCGCCCGGGAATTGCTCATGCAGTGCGTAGAAACGTTCCAGCGCCCGTTCGAGGTCCTTCTCGTTGACCCGCAGGGCGAGCGCGGCCTCGTAGCGCGCGACATAGTCGCGTTGTTGGGCGAGTCCCGGGTCGGCGGCATGCCCGCGTAGTTCGTAGATATCGAAGGGCTCGCCCCTGTCCGAGTGGGCCTCCCCGTCGGAGGGGTTCCATCCGTCGAAGACTTCGACCCGATCGATCCAGCGCCATACGAAGTCGCCGGTGGTTTCACTGCGGATGGCCTCGCTGGCCAGTATGGTCGTGCCGTAGCGCCGATTCAGGTTGCCCAGCCAGTTGTTGACCGATACCGCGCCGCCAACGACCGAGTAGAACATGCGGTCTTCGGAGCCGAAATTCCCGACCATGCAGACATCGCGGTGCAGGCCCACGCGCAGCGTAATCGCCGGATGGTTTTCCCAGCGCAGTGCCTGACTGAGCTGGTGGGTCGCGGCCTGGCATTCGAGGGCCGCCGTGCAGGCGTGATAGGTATCGTTTTCGGCCGCATCCGGAGCCCCCCAGAACACGATGATCCGGTCATCGATGAACTTGTCGATGGCACCGCCGTTGCGATGCACGGCCTCGAAGATCTCGCGCTGATAACGCGTCAGGTACTCTGCCTCCTCCTGGGTCTCCATCTCCGCAGCCGTCGTGTTGAACTCGTTGATCCCGGTGTTCATGAGAACCAGTGACCGGCATTCGGCCCCGAGCGTGGCCTCGTGTTTCTCCGAAAGCAGACGTCGCAGCAGGGCAGTCGGGACGTACCGATTGAAGGCCATCAGGCTGGACGCCATCTGGCGCAGGGAGCGGTCGAGGGCATTGAACTCGCTGAACTCGCCCTGGACAGGTCTGAGTTCACCGAAGCGCAACTGCTCGAGCAGTCGGGCGTTATCGACCATCTGGCGCAGTGGTCGCGTAAGCTTGCTGGCGGTCAAAAAGATTGCATAGGCGGCCACGATCATCATGATCGTGGCCAGGGTCACCGAGGTATGAAGGCCGCGGTTCACGCCGGCCAGCACCGCATGATCCGGCACCATCAAGAACAGATGCCAGTCATGATCGAGGTGCTCGGTGAGTCGCTTCTTCTGCACAAAGTAGTTACCCGGTTCCAGATCGAGCAGTGTGACTTCGGGATCGCCCTGCGCCTTCGCCTTCGCGCGCAACTGCATCCAGGCGTCTGCGATCCATTGCTGGCGCAGGTCCGCAACCTCGAGTAATTCACCGGGGGGTGGTGCGTCCCGGCCCGGCCTGGGCCCGAGGTGGTGCGCCACAACCTTGTTGTCATCCGAGATGATCATCAGCATGGATTCCTCGCCAAGCTTGCCGGCACGCAATAGTGCCTCCAGCCGGGCGAGTGGAATCTCGATGCCAACGACCCCGTTCACCGCCCCCTCCGCATCCTGAACGGGCCGGGAGACCGTGATGCCGGGTGCCCCGGTCAGACTGAGCGGATGCACCTCGCTGAAGCGGGTGTCCTCGGGCGCGGCGCCCTTGTCAAACGCCTTGGCATCCTGTTGGGATGCCGTCCGTGGTTTGGTCAGGCGAGTCATGACGCTGAAGTCGTCGTCCCGATAGATCCACTCCTCCAGCGCGTCCCCGTTGTTGGGGGGCACGAAACGGGTCGCAGGATTGGGGAGGCTGCGTGCCTCCAGCAAGAGGTCATCCGGGCCAGCCATGAAGCTTGACTGGTGCAGTTCGGACTGTTGCGCCAGCTCCCAGAGACTGCGGAACACGGAGTCACGTTGTTCCAGCGCATCCAGGCCCTTCAGCCCCGAGGCCAGGAGCGCGAGACGATCGCCGGTCTCGGTGTAACGCTCGACGAAGCGGTCACGGGTCCTCTCCATCGCCCCGTCGATCACCCGGGTGCCGGCATCGACGACGCCTGAGCGCGCCAGGCTGTAGCCGGTGGCCGCAACAAGCGTAACGGTGATGATCATCATGGCGACGAACAACAGCTGGACGACCGCGCTGAATCCCAGACGCATGTATGCGACTCCCGACAAACGCAATAAGGGATCGCAAGCGTACACCGCAGAACGATCCCGTGACCACACGCACCGGGATTTGTCGCTGCCATTGAGGCGCAGGCATGCTCGGTCGGCCGTCACACGGAGGCAGGATAGGACGAACCCGAGTTCGTGCGATCCTGGCCTGAAGCGTTCGCGCCCGGGCACTCTGCGTCCGCTCGCGCCTGGCGGAATACTCCCGTCTACAAACGGCGCGACGCATGCCTAGTGGGCCACGCGGAAAGTTCGGTAACCGATCGCTTCGCCAGAAGTGCCGGCGCTGCGTTCCGCAAGTTTGAAATAGGGTGGCTATTCCAGCACTTGCTTGTCTTGCTCCGGCACTTCTGGCTGTGCTCCATCGTCACCGAATTTCCCGCATGACCCACTAGCGCCCTGGAACGTCCTTTGGCGGAACGGGGACGGGACGTGCGCCGTCATCGACGGCGATCCCGGCCGTAGCGCCGCGCAAAGCCGAGATCGCCACACTCTGATCCACCCCAGCGTACAGGTACCCCAATCCGTGGAGATCGCGGATAACCGCTGTGCGGTTTCCGGGCTCGCGATCTGTTCGGCCCACGAATCCCGTGAGAATTGGCTGCTGGGAAGCTCCTGCATGCATGGCCAGCGTTGGTGGGGCATTCTTAATCCGGTTCGTATCCGATCGGATCCTGCGCGCGCAGGTAGCTGGCGATGGCCTGGCGGTCCTCGGGGGTCAAGTGCGAGGTGCCGTGATCGATCACGTCGGCCATGCTGCCACCGGCGAAATCGCCATCCCGAGTAATTCCGATCTCCAGATAGCGCGCGATATGACGCTCGCCCCAGCGGCCGATGCCGGTCTCGCGGTCCGGGGTGATGTTGGGAGCGATGTCGCCATCCGGCAGTCGTGTACCGGCACCAAGCCGCTCCAGTTCCAGGCCGCCGGTGCGGGTTCTCGGGCTGTGGCATTCCATGCAATGGCCCAGGGCATGGGTCAGATAGGCACCACGGTTCCATTGTTCCGACTGATTCGGGTCAAATTCGAAGCGACCGGGCTCGAAATGCAGCCATTTCCACCCAATCAGGGCCGGACGGAAACGCGCGAACCAGTCGAGCTCGTGTGGTCGATTCGCCTCGGCTACGGGATCGACATTGGATTGCAGAAACGCCCACAACGCCTCGATGTCCTCGTCGCGCATCCTGGTGTACGAAGTGAACGGGAATGCCGGATAGTAGTGCCGGCCATCCGGGCTGCGCCCTTCCTGCAGCGCACGTTTGAAGTCGGCCTCTGACCATGTGCCGATGCCGTATTCCGGGTCGGGGGTGATGTTGGGCCCGTAGAACGCGCCGAAGGGGCTTTCGATCGGTCGCCCTCCGGCCAGGAATTCGCCGTCCTCGGCCGTGTGGCAGGTGACACAACCTGCGGCGCGCAAGACGTATTCACCGTAGGCGATCCGGTCGTCCTCACTGGCTGCGGGATCGATCTCGCCAATCGCGATCTCGGCCTGAGCCGGGGTGAACGTGAACGCGCCAAGGCTCAGGAAACAGAGGGCGGGCAACCAGGCTGCCCGCCTCTCGGGTACAAGAGACCCCGCCACGGGTTCAGTCGCGGCGGAAGTCATCGTGGCAGGCCTGGCAGGACTGCCCCAGGTTGCGGAACCGGATCATGTACTCGGACTCGTCCCCGGCCTCGACCGCGGCATGCAACGCCCTGGCCGCATCACGACTGTCGCTGGAAAGCTCGACATAACGATCCCAGTTGTCCCAGATCGCCTCGCGGGCATCGGTGTCGGGGAAGTCACTGCCCTCCGGAAACAGGGACGGGATGTCATGGGTCAGGTCGACCAGCTGCTGGGTGTGCATCTTCAGGTTTCCGGCATAATCGGCCCCGTCGATCACAACGGCCGCCACCGAACCCATGTTGCCGCCAATGGCACGCATCACACCCTGACGGTAGTCGATAGTGGCTTCGTGCTCGTCGAAGGCCTGGACCGAGCTGGTGGCACCCAAACCCAGCGTGAGGGTCGCCGCGACGGAGGCGGCAGTGAACAGACGTGCGGATCGCTTCATGGTATTTACTCCCTGTATCAAAAAGCCGAAACACCCGGGGCCGCGCGGTTGCGGCTCGGGCGACGGACCTTGGACTCGGCCCCGCGGACCATTGCAGCACAGTCGCGCCGGCCGGGGCACCCGTCTCGATTCGTTGACCCTGTAAAATACGTGGTGTTCCGTTCATTACAATGATGAATTATCCAGAGGTCGCTCCTGCCATGTCCGCAGCCCCCATCCACCCCGATGAACACGCACTCCGCGAGGCCCTGATCACCACTGCGCTGGAAACGAATCGACGCGGCCTGAACCAGGGCACCTCGGGCAATGTGAGCGTGCGTCTGGGCGACGGCATGCTGATCACACCGTCCGGGGTGCCATACGAGGCGCTGCGTCCCGAAGATCTCGTATTCGTCGACGCCAATGGGCACTGGGAAGGCTCCCTCCGGCCATCCAGCGAATGGCATTTTCACCGCGCGATCCTGCAGGAGCGACGCGAGCTCGCGGCCGTAATCCATGTACATTCCGTCCATGCGAGTGTCGTGGCCATCCAGGGGCGGGATATCCCCGCGCTGCACTACATGGTGGCGGCGGCCGGTGGCCACTCCATTCGCTGTGCGCCGTATGCGACATTCGGGACCGAAGCCCTTTCACAGCATGCGCTGGAGGCCCTGCGCGACCGCACGGCCTGCCTTCTGGCCAATCATGGCATGATCGCCACCGGCGCGAATCTGGAGCGCGCACTGTGGCTGGCCGAGGAGGTCGAATTGCTGGCGCAGCAGTACGTCCTGAGTCTGCAGATCGGGGGACCGCAACTGCTTGATGATGCCGAGATGGAGCGCGTGCTCGCGAAATTCCGGGACTACGGGCCCCGCGAACGCACCTGACCCACGCGGCTCAGAGCCCCACTTTCCGCGTGCTGTTGCCGGCTTCAGGGCCGTTCTGGGGGGCCGAACGCGGGGCGAAGTCGGTCTGGTCGCATGTCTCCAGATAATGTTGTAGTGTCCAGGTAACCGAGGGAAAGGCCAAGGTCGGCGGCAACTGGTCAAATGCGAACAGCCCGACCTCCTGCGATTCCGGGCCCGGTGCAATCGGATCGTCCAACAGTCGCGCACGGTAGATCAACTGCACATGGCCGATATGTGGCACGCTGTACACCCCGAGGAGCTGATCGATCTCCAGTTTCGCTCGCGCCTCTTCCCAGGCCTCGCGGCGCGCACCTTCGGCCGGGCTTTCGCCCTGCTCCATGAAACCGGCCGGGAGAGTCCAGTGCCCCTTGCGCGGTTCAATCGCGCGGCGACAGAGCAACACCCGCCCGTCACGGATGGCCACGCTTCCGACGATGATTCGCGGGTTTTCGTAGTCAATGAAACCACAATGGTCACAGACCCGCCGTTCGCGGTCGTCACCTTGCGGGATGCTGTGCTGGAATCGGGGCGCCAGGGCCGGTTGCTCGGGACTCATGAGGGTTCCGTAACAGGGTTCGACGAATCAGGTTTGCGGGCCTCACCGGCAGCGCACTGCGCCGCCCGTGCTGCACAAACACGCGCAATCCTCTACGGTCCACGGTACAGTCGGGCACAAAGGTGTACAGAGGGGAGCATGACCACACGCACGCGCTTTTCCATCGGTGAACTCGTTCACCATACCAAGTTCGATTACCGTGGTGTGATCGTCGACGTCGACCCGGTCTATGCCGGATCGGACGAATGGTACGAGACCGTCGCCCGCAGCCGTCCGCCCAAGGATCAACCGTGGTATCACGTCCTGGTCGACGAGCATACGCACAGCACCTACGTGGCAGAGCGGCATCTGGAGCCCGATACCCGCGGCGAGCAGATCGATCACCCGGCCCTGGGGCAATTCTTCGACCGTTTCATGCAAGGGCGTTACTCGCGGCAGGGCGAACCCGGTGCCCATTAGGAGCCTGCCGGGCTTTGGACGAATGATGATGCCCCGAACCTTGCTGCGTCCATGACTCACCCCGACCCCCGGCATCCCGATTTCCAGGTGGTGCCCCCCGTCATCGGGTTTCTGCTGGTCACCAACGTCGCGCTGTTCCTGGTAATGCCCTGGCTGGGTGACTGGCTGATCGGTCATTTCGGGCTCTGGCCAGTGGGCACGCCCGCCGTCATCCACCAGGACGGCAGCTGGATGCGGGTGCCCGACTTCCAGCTATGGCAACTCGTAAGCTACGGTTTTCTGCACGGCGGCCCCATCCACCTGTTCGTGAACCTGTTTGTGGTCTGGATGCTGGGGGTGCAGCTCGAGAACACCTGGGGCTCGCGCACCTTCGCCATCTATTTTCTGGTCTGCGTGATCGGGGCGGGTCTGGTGCAACTGGTCGTCACCGCCCATGGCAACGGCGACATGATCTACCCCACCATTGGTGCCTCCGGCGGGGTGTTTGGCGTCCTGCTTGCGTTCGGGATGATGTTTCCCAACCAGCGCATGTTCCTGATCTTTCTTCCGATCCCGATCAAGGCCAAATACTTCGTGATCGCCTACGGCGCACTCGAGCTCTATCTGGGGATTTCCGGAACCCTGGCCGGCATTGCCCACTTCGCCCATCTCGGCGGCATGGCCTTTGGGTTCCTGCTGATCCAGTACTGGCGCGGGCGCCTGCCCCTCCGGCCGCGCCAGCGCCGTTTCTGGTGGTAGCGGCCCGAGTTTGGAATTCGCCCGAGAAGCGGTCGCTTGTGAACGCGGCTGCGGCGGGCGTGCTCAGCCCGCCGCGCGCGCCTTCAGGTAGGCGGCGAAGTCGTCCTTCAGCTCCGGATGATTCAGTGCAAACTCGACCGTGGCCTCCAGATAGCCCAGCTTGCTGCCACAATCGAACCGCCGCCCCTCGAAGTTGAAGGCGGTTACTCGTTCATGATCCAGCAAACGGGCGATGGCGTCGGTGAGCTGGATCTCGCCACCGGCGCCCGGCGTCTGCGTGGCCAGCATCTCGAAGATCTTCGGCGTCAGCACATAGCGTCCCACCACGGCCACGTTGGACGGTGCCTGATCCGGACTGGGCTTTTCGACAATCCCCTTCACATCCCAGGACCTCGGACCAGTCTGCACCGGGTCGATGATGCCGTACTGGTGAGTGCGGTCAGCCGGCACCTCCTCTACCCCCAGGACACTGCAGCCGTGTGCGGCGTACTGATCCACCATCTGGCGCGTGGCACCACCATCGGCAGACTCGATCAGGTCGTCCGCCAGGATCACTGCAAACGGCTCGTTGCGGACAATCGGATGCGCGCAGGCCACGGCATGCCCGAGCCCGAGGGCATCCGACTGGCGCACGTACACACAGGTCACGTTGGGCGGCACGATGTCGCGCACCTGCTTCAAGAGCTCCGTCTTGCCACGCTCCTCCAGCTCCTGTTCCAGCTCGTAGGCCTTGTCGAAATGATCCGGGATGGAGCGTTTGTTCCGCCCGGTCACGAACACCAGGGTCTCGATGCCCGCCGCGACCGCCTCCTCCGCCGCGTACTGGATCAACGGTTTGTCGACCACCGGCAGCATCTCCTTGGGGTTCGCCTTGGTCGCCGGAAGAAACCGGGTGCCCATGCCGGCAACCGGGAACACCGCGGTACGAATGGGGGCGTGATTCTGGCTCATTCCATCTCCTGTTCACTCTTGCAGACGCCGTGGTCCCGGCGCAGCGGCATTGCCCTGGGGGGACACTCTGATCCCTGTACACGCTCGCTGTCTCGTCGCCCTTGCGTGCGAACGAGGCGCGGTGATCGCCGTGCAGTCATTCTGCACAAGGGGGCCGCAACGCCGTGCGCACGCCCGTCGTGGATCACAACGGGAGGCCGAAGCCCCTTCGGCATTCGTACCCCGGGTTCACCGATCCTGCGTTGCGGCCCGAATCCATCCGGAACGGGCGCCTGGAATCACTACCCGCCGGGCGAGGCGCCGGGTATCGGAACACCCGGGGGACCCAGCCAAGTGTATCCATTGGTCAGTGCTTCCCCATCGAAAAGCCCCCGGCCTCTGCGTCCTGTCCGGACCCATCGACCAGGGGCTTCGCTCGGGGGGCAGCCCTGGCCACCACCCCGAAGTGCTACTCGACGATGATACGATCGAGGTTCATCTCTACCGTGCGCTCACCGATACCGGAGACCTCGGTCAGCGCCTGCACCGACGCAAAATCTCCATGCGCCTCGCGATGTTCGACAATCGCCTGCGCCTTGACCGGCCCCACGTTGGCCAGCGCGGACAGCTCCTCCGCCGTGGCCGCATTCACGTTCAACGTCTGCCCCGCGGATGCGGACATCACTGCCAGGGGCAATACGCACAACCCCGCCAGAACCCAGCATTTTGCACACTGAAAAAGCTGTTTCATGAAAACCCTCCTTAGTTTCACTTGGCGAATGGTGCATCCATGCACCAAAGGTATCCTAGCCGGATTATTCGTATGGGAAAAGCCCCTGGCGTCAGCGCGGACTGCCCAGTCTCCTCACAAACGTCTCCACAGCCCTGGCCGGTTCAGGCGCACGGGTAATCGGACGCCCAACCACAACGGCGCTCGCCCCTGCCGCGATGGCGCGCTCCGGCGTCATTACCCGCTTCTGGTCATCCCCTCCAGCCTGCTCCAGGCGAATGCCCGGGGTTACCAGCAGCGGTGTCGGGCCGAGGCGCTCGCGAAGCATGCTCGCCTCCTGGGCCGAGCACACGAGGCCGTCCAGGCCCGCTTTCTGAACCGCCAGAGCGCCCAGTAGGCCCACCTGATCCGCCGGCTCGCGCTGCACACCGATCTCGCGCAACGTTCGCGCATTACTGGAGGTCAGCACCGTAACCGCAAGCAAGGCCGTGGTGTCGTTGGTCTCCCGTACCGCCGCATGTGCAGCCTGCATCATTTCCAGCCCGCCGCTGGCATGCAGGTTCAGCAGCCAGACCCCGGTACGCGCCGCCGCACGACAGGCCGCCGCCACGGTATTCGGGATGTCGTGAAACTTGAGGTCCAGAAACACCCGGAAACCAAGATCATGCAAACGGCTGAGCAGATCCGGGCCGGCCACCACGAACAACTCGAACCCAACCTTGACCGCACACTGGGCAGGATCGAGCTGACGCGTAAAGTCCAGAGCGGTATCAGCATCGGCAAAGTCGAGCGCAACGATCAAACGAGTTCCGGGTTCTGCTTGAATGGCATTCATGGCTTCGGGGTTCCTTCTTGGATGAGCGCCTCTTCGGCCGCCTCCGTGCTCTGGTCGATGTCGAAATCAAGGCCGCGCAGCGTATCCCAGCGCCGACAGCTCGGGCACTGCCATACGTGCGCCCGCCCCTGATATCCGCAATTTACGCACTGATACAGATGCTGACTGCCAAGTTGGTCGGCCAGCGCCTTTTCAAAGGCCGCGAACTCCGTACTGTACTGCTGAACTGCGGGCAGAATCTTCATCCAGCGGACGGCCTCCAGCAGACCTGAGGTCGGGACCGGACGCTGCGCCAGGATCATGCCCAGCTCCGCCAGGGCCGCATCCAGACGCTGCGTGCGCCGGTACAGGCGCATCAGGGCGATGCGGGCCATCGTAATGCCCAGGTTGCGGGCCAGATCGTCCAGCACCTCTTCGAGCTGAGCGAGCCGGTTATCCCCCGGTAGCTGCTGATGCAGGCACTCCAGCCGCGGCACCAGCAGGGGCGCCAGTTGTGGCGTCAGTGCGACCGCATCGCGCCCCAGCGTGATGGCTTCGCGGATCGCGCCGCGCCGCGCCGCAATCTCCGACTGGATCAGCAACGCCCGCGACAACCGGGGCACCATCGCCTGCGCGCGTTCCGCGCGGTCACCGGCGGCCTGCCAGTCACCTTTTGCCAGCGCGATCTGCGCCAGTTCGCAGTGATAATGCGCAATACGCTGGTCCTCGTGTGCGAGGCCATGCGCTTTCAGGCGGTCACCCACCTCGATCGCCCGCTCCCATTCCCGCTGGGTCTCGTACACCTGGCGCAGCCCTTTCAGCGCAGGAACCGCCTGGTGCGGAGAATCCGCCAGCTCGCGGAAGACCGCCTCCGCACGATCCAGCACCCCGGCGATCAGAAAGTCTTCGCCCAGTTCGCACAGCGCCTGCGCCCGGTGTGCGGGCGACAAAGTGGGGCGCGCCACCAGATTCTGATGAATCCGAATTGCGCGATCCACCTCGCCCCTGCGGCGAAACAGGCGCCCCAGAATCACGTGGGTTTCAAAGGTTTCGTGATCCACCTCCACCATTTCGATGAAGGCATGCAGGGCATCGTCGGTGCGGTCATCCAGCAGATACCGTACCCCCTCGAGATAGCGATCCAGCGAGGGCTCCTGCTCCTTGCAGTCCTCCTGCACACCGTACCGCGCCAGCCACCAGCCGCTCGCGGCTGCGATGGGGAGCAGCAACCAGAACCAGTCATTGATCATCGACGAGTACGCTCCCCGGGTACGGACAGCGAAGCAAAGGGTATGGAAGACCGCATGGTGATGCGGCTAGTAGAAATCCCGCATCGGTGCGGTACGCAGCTGTTCCACCTCGGCCTTGAGGGCATGGTTCTGCTCGCGCAGGGCCGTGATCTTCTGGCGCAGCCGTCGCAGCCGCAACCACAGGACTACCGTTGCCAGCAGGACGCCTACCAGCGCCGACACACCGAGCAGCACCACAAGGGGCGCTTCCAGCTCCATGCCAGGCAGCACCAGCGTGGCCAGTTCTTCATTGAGGACAACGAGAATACCGACGGCCGAGGAAATCAGGATCAACGCGACAAACGCCACGATATTGCGGATCTTCTGCCGGCGCCTCTCGTCCATGGAAGCCCCCTACTTCGTGTCGGAGACAGCGTCGTTTACCCGTTCGCGCAATTCCTTGCCGGGTTTGAAATGAGGCACATGCTTGCCGGGCAGAGCCACGCTCTCTCCGGTCTTCGGGTTGCGTCCCAGCCGCGGTGGCCGGAAGTGCAGGGAAAAACTGCCAAAACCGCGTATTTCCACGCGTTGCCCATTGGCGAGGGCATGACTCATCCGTTCAAGCAAAGCCTTGACCGACATCTCGACGTCCCGAGCGGGCAGATGGGGAGACTTTCGCGCCAGGTTCTCGATCAATTCCGATTTGGTCATCTGGGACTCGTCAGCAAGAAAGGCTATGGGGTTGTCCGGAACAAAAAGACCCACGGCACCCCCTGGTGCCGTGGGCCGGATCGGAACGGACTTTAGTCGTTCTTGTCCATCTGTTCCTTAAGCAGGTCGCCCAGGGTGGTACCACCGCCCGCGCTGCTGCCGTAGTCGGAGACCATTTCGGCCTCTTCAGCACGATCCTTGGCCTTGATCGACAGGCTGATGGCGCGGGTCTTCTTGTCGACACCCATGAACTTCGCCTCGACGGTCTCGCCGACCTTAAGGACGGTACTGGCATCTTCCACTCGATCCTGGGAGATGTCGGCGGCACGCAGGATGCCGTCGATGCCATCGGCCAGTTCGATCACAGCCGCCTTGGCGTCCACTTCCTTCACGGTGCCGGACACGATGCTGCCCTTGCTGTGCTCGGCCACGAAGTTGGCAAACGGATCGCGATCCAGCTGCTTCAGGCCCAGCGAGATACGCTCGCGCTCGGGGTCCACGGACAGCACCACGGCCTCGACCTCGTCACCCTTCTTGAAGTTGCGAATGGCTTCTTCGCCGGCTTCGTGCCAGGACAGATCGGACAGGTGGATCAGGCCATCGATGCCGCCTTCCAGGCCGACGAACACGCCGAAGTCGGTAATCGACTTGATCTGGCCACGGACCTTCTCGCCACGATTGTGGTTGGCGGCGAAGTCGTCCCACGGGTTGGACTGGCACTGCTTCATGCCCAGCGAGATACGGCGGCGCTCTTCGTCCAGGTCCAGGATCATTACCTCGACCTCGTCGCCGATCGCGACCATCTTGCCCGGGTTCACGTTCTTGTTCGTCCAGTCCATCTCGGACACGTGCACCAGGCCTTCCACGCCGTCTTCGATTTCCACGAAGCAACCGTAGTCGGTGATGTTGGTGACCTTGCCGAAGATGCGGGTGCCGGTCGGATAACGGCGGGTAATGTTCTCCCACGGATCCTCGCCCAGCTGCTTGAGGCCCAGGGACACACGCATGCGCTCGCGGTCGAACTTCAGAACCTTGACCTCGACTTCCTGACCGATTTCAACAACATCGGAAGGATGCTTCACGCGCTTCCACGCCATGTCGGTGATATGCAGAAGGCCATCGATGCCGCCCAGATCCAGGAACGCACCGTAGTCGGTCAGGTTCTTGACGATACCCTTGACCTGAGCACCTTCCTGCAGGTTCTTCAGCAGTTCTTCGCGCTCGGCGCTGTATTCCTGCTCGACCACGGCGCGACGCGAGACCACCACGTTGTTGCGGCGGCGATCCAGCTTGATGAGCTTGAATTCCAGCTCCTTGCCTTCCAGATACGCGGTATCGCGCACCGGACGGACATCCACGAGTGAACCCGGCAGGAACGCCCGGATATCGCCCAGCTCGACGGTGTAGCCGCCCTTGACCTTGCCGGAGATTTTGCCGGTAACGTACTGCTCTTCTTCCATCGCACCTTCGAGACGGTCCCAGGCCTTGGCCCGCTTGGCCTTCTCGCGCGACATGCGCGTCTCGCCAAAACCGTCTTCCGGGGTTTCGAGGGCCACTTCGACGACATCGCCGACCTGGACCTCGAGCTCACCCTCGTCGTTCATGAACTGCTCGGTGGGGATGACCCCCTCGGACTTCAGCCCGGCGTTCACCATGACGACATCCGGGGTGACCTCAATGACGGTGGCACTGAGGATGGCACCCGGCTGCATCTGGGTGTAGGCCATGCTCTCTTCGAGCAGTTGCGCGAAACTTTCACTCATGGGTTTGTGAACCTGTGGTTTAACAAATGCTTGCAGAAACTTCCTGCAACCAGTTCTAGAGGTTTATGGTCCCGCTTCCGACGGCTTATTCCGCGGGGCGGGGGCTTGGTTCCGGGAGTACGTCCCGGAGGCGTTCGAGGATCATGTCCACCACGCCAACGATGTCGAGATCCGTCGTATCCAGTTCCCAGGCATCCTCGGCCGGCTTCAGGGGGGCCACGCTGCGCTCGCGGTCGCGGCGATCGCGTGCCTCCATCTCATCCCGAAGGGCGGGGAGGTTAGCACTAAGTCCTTGTTCCTTCAACTGCATGTAACGCCGCCGCGCCCGCTCTTCGGGTGACGCCGTCAGGAACACCTTGAGATCCGCCTGCGGAAAGACGACCGTGCCCATATCGCGACCGTCGGCGACCAGACCTGGGGCCTTCGCAAAGCCGCGCTGGCGTTCCAGCAGTGCCTCGCGCACGGCGGGAATGGCCGCCACTTGCGAGGCATCACTGCCGGCCTGCTCCGTGCGCAGCAACTGGTCCACCGGGGCACCCTCCAGCAGCGTGGTAACAGCGGTGGCATCCCGGTTGACCTCGAAATCCACATCCAGGCCCGCCGCCAGGCGCACCAACGCGCCCTCGTCTGCCAGCTCCACCCCGTGCTGGCGTGCCGCCAGGCCCAGAAGCCGGTACAGGGCACCGCTGTCCAGAAGATGCCAGCCCATGGCGGCAGCAATGCGCATGCATACCGTGCCCTTGCCGGCGCCCCCGGGCCCGTCGATGGTCAAGACCGGAACCGTCGCGCTCATGCGGCCTCCACCTGCAGGCCGGCCGTCCTGGCCAGCTCGACGAAGCCGGGGAAGGACGTCGCGACATTGGCACAGTCATGAATACGGATCGGATCACGGGCCCGGAGACCGGCCATCGCAAACGCCATCGCAATGCGATGATCGCCATGACTGTCGATCTCGCCCCCATCGAAGTGGCCGCGCCCCTGGATGCGGATGCCATCGGGCAAGACGGTGCACTCGATCCCGAGCGCGGCCAGCCCGTCCGCCATGACCTGGATGCGGTCACTCTCCTTGACCCGCAGCTCCTCCGCGCCGGTCAGCACCGTCTCGCCGGAGGCACAGGCGGCCGCCACGAAGATCGCGGGAAACTCGTCGATGGCCAGCGGCACCAGTTCTTCGGGAATGACGACGCCCTTCAGCTCGGAGGCCTCGACTTCAAGATCCGCCACCGGTTCGCCACCGGCCTCCCGCGTATCCAGCACCTCGATGCGTGCGCCCATCAGGCGCAGGATGTCGATCACGCCGGTGCGGGTGGGGTTGATGCCCACGTGCTGCAACCGCAGCCGCGAGCCACTGGCAATGGAGGCCCCGACCAGGAAGAAGGCCGCCGAAGAGATATCCGCCGGCACATCCACCGGGCTGGCGATCAGCTCCCCACCGCCCTCCAGGCACGCCTGCGGCCCGTCGCGCTCGACGCCGTAGCCAAATCCGGCCAGCATGCGCTCGGTATGGTCGCGGGTGGGCGCCGGCTCGGTAACGCAGGTGCGCCCGTCCGCCCACAGCCCGGCTAGCAGCAGCGCGGACTTCACCTGGGCGCTGGCAACCTGCAGTTCGTGGTCGGTGCCATGCAGGGGCGCGCCGCCCTGCACCCGCAGCGGCGGGGTCCCGGTCTCGCTGGTGCTGATCCGGGCCCCCATCCGCGCCAGCGGCTCGGTCACGCGTCGCATCGGCCGTACGCTCAGCGAACGGTCACCCACCAGTTCGGTATCGAACGCCTGCCCGGCCAGGACACCGCACATCAGGCGCATCGCCGTGCCGGAGTTGCCCATGTCCAGCGGTGCTGCCGGCGCCCGCAGGCCGCGCAGCCCCACCCCGTGGATGCGCACATCCCCGGGACCCATACGCTCGATCTCGACCCCCATCGCACGAAATGCCTCCAGCGTGGCGAGGCAGTCGGCCCCCTCGAGGAAGCCGGTCACGCGCGTCTCGCCAGCGGCCAGCGCGCCCAGCATGATCGCCCGGTGGGAGATGGACTTGTCACCCGGCACTCGGACGTGGCCCGACAGGTCCCCGCCAGGCTGTACGGTAAAGGTATTCATGGTGTCTCAGGTATCCAGTTGTGCATCCGCGGGATCGCAGAGGCGATCGCGGGTTTCCTTGGCATGTTCGAATTGCTGCTCGATGGTGATGGCGTCACCGCGTTCAATCGCGCCCCGGAGTGCCTCCAGGTCGTGTTGATACTGCGCGATCACATCGAGGATGGCCGGGCGGTTCGCCAGACAGATATCGCGCCAGACCACCGGGTCGCTGGAGGCGATACGGGTGAAGTCGCGAAATCCGCCGGCCGCGTAGTGGAAGATTTCGTCGCGCTCGCTCATCCCCGCCAGCGACTCCACCAGGGTAAATGCCAACACATGCGGCAGATGGCTGGTTGCCGCCAGCACCCGGTCGTGATGCGCGGGCGTCATGTATTCGACCCGCGCGCCGGCGGCCTTCCACATCGCGGCCACGCGATCGGTGGCCAGCGGGTTGGTCGCATCCGCAGGCGTCAGGATCACCAGACGGTTGCGGAACAGACTGGCAAAGGCCGCGCCCACGCCGCTCTTCTCGGTGCCGGCAATCGGATGTCCCGGCACGAACTCGCGCGGGACATGACCAAACCCGGCCCCGACGGCATCGATGACGGCCTGCTTGCTGCTGCCCACGTCGGTCAGCGGACTGCCCTCGGGCCAGAACTGCGCCAGGTCGCGTGCCAGCGGTTCCATCGCCCCCAGCGGCACGGCCAGCACACCGATATCGGCACCCTCCGCCGCGGCCGCTACATCCGTTGTCCAGCGATCAATCACGCCCAGCCGCTCGGCCTCGCGGAGGTTGTCGGCATTGCGCGAGCAGCCCACGATCTCGTCCACGGCACCCGCCTCGCGCAGGGCCAGCGCCAGCGAGCCGCCGATCAGGCCCACCCCGAAGATGACCAGTCGTTCGATCACGCCAGGGCCTTTTTCAATGCCTGCAAAAACCGGTCATTGTCTTCCCGGGTCGACACGGTCACCCGCAGATGACCGGGCAATCCGTGATTCTCCACCGGTCGCGTGATCACGCCATCCCGCAACAGCGCCTCATACACCGCGCCCGCCTCGCGGCCCGTGTCGAAGGTGATGAAATTGCCCACCGAGGGGATGACCCGCAGCCCCATCTCCCGCAGCGCGGCATCCACCTGCTGCAACCCCGCGCGATTGGTTGCGACCGATTTTTCCACATGCGCACTGTCGTCCAGTGCGGCGAGCCCCGCGGCCTGAGCCACTGCATTCACGTTGAACGGCTGCCGGACCCGGTTCAGCAGATCCGCAACCGCGACGGAACTGACCGCATAGCCCAGCCGCAGCCCCGCCAGGCCCTGGATCTTGGAGAAGGTCCGGGTCACGATCAGGTTGGGATAGCGCGCCAACCACTGCGTGCAGTCCGGGTAGTCGGCCGTCTCGACATATTCGAAATAGGCCTCGTCCACCACCACCAGCGTCGTCGCGGGCATTGCCGCTACAAAGGCCTCCAGCGCCGCTGCGTCCACCCAGGTACCAGTCGGATTATTGGGGTTTGCCACGAACACCACGCGCACATCCTGATCCACCCGTGCCTGCATGGCCGCAAGATCATGGCCATAGGGCTGCGTGGCATGACCGGCCGGCAGCGCGGGCGCGACCCGTGCCTCGGCGTCTACCGCCTGCGTAACCAGGGGATACACCGCAAAGGCATGCGCCGAAAACACCGCGGCCCGGCCCGGCGCCAGCCAGGTACGCGCGATCAGCTCCAGCACCTCGTTGGAACCATTGCCCAGCGTGATCTGTTCCGGCGCCACACCATGCTGCTGGGCCAGCCGCGCCTTTAGCTCGAAGCCGTTGCCATCGGGGTAGACGTGCGCCGTGGCCAGCGCCGCCCTTCCCGCCTCCACCGCCAGTGGCGACGGTCCCAGCGGATTTTCATTCGACGCCAGCTTGATCGCCTGGCGAATCCCCAGTTCGCGTTCGAGCGCCGCAACGGGCTTGCCCGGCTGATACGGAGTCAGCCCCTGTACACCCCCCACGGCCAGCGCAACGGGGTCGAATACCGGATCGGCCGTACTGGATACGGAGGAATTCATTGCCATCGGTAGGAACCTCGACGCGTTCGGATAATCGGGTCAGGTCGCGGCCTGGGGGTAGCTCCCCAGGACCTTCACGGTGTCGGCACTTGCGCGCAGCTGCTCGAGGCAGTCGCGAATCAGCGGGTCCTGCTGATGCCCGACCAGATCGAGGAAAAACACGTAGTTCCAGGGCGTGCAGCGCGAAGGCCGCGACTCGATGCGGGTCAGGCTGATACCTGCCTCCGCAATCGGTTTGAGCAGCGAAAACAGGGAGCCGGGACGGTTCGCCGTGCTGAGCATGATCGAGGTCCGGTCGGCACCGCTGGGCTCGGTCGTGCCGGAACCAATGATCAGGAACCGCGTGGTGTTATCCGCCCGGTCCTCCACATGGGGGGCACGCACCGGCACCTTGTAGTGTTCGGCCGCTGCCTGGCTGGCCAGCGCCGCGGCGCTCGGGTCCCCGGCCGCAATCTCGGCCGCGCGGGCATTGCTGGAGACCGCCTCACGCTCGGCATGTGGCAATTCGCTGTCCAGCCACTGACGACATTGCGCCAGCGCCTGGGCATGGGCCCGCACGCGCTGGACTTGGCTCAGGTCTTCCGCCTGCGTCAGGAGATGATGATGAATCGGCGTTACCACCTCGCCACAGATCAGCAGGTCGGAATCCATGAAACAGTCGACGGTGTGGGTAACCACGCCCTCGGAGCTGTTCTCGATTGGCACCACGCCGAACTGCGCCCGCCCGGTCTCTACCGCCCCGAACACGGCATCGATGGATGCCAGCGGCCGGGTTTCCACTGCGTGTCCGAAGTGCTTGCGTGCCGCCAGATGGGTAAAGGTCCCGACCGGGCCCAGATAGGCCACATTCAGCGGATGTTCCAGCGCCAGGCATTCCGACATGATCTCGCGGAACAGGCGCGTGACTGCCTCCGACGAAAGCGGCCCCGGGTTGCGTTCACGCACCCGGCGCAGGACCTCAGCCTCGCGCTCGGGGCGATAAAACACCGGGTTCGCCTCCTGGCGCCGCTTCACCCGTGCGACGGCCTCGGCGCAGCGAGCACGCTCACTCAGCAGGCCCAGCAATTCGGCATCGAGCCGGTCAATCCGCTCGCGCAGGCCCGGCAGATCCTCGTGCTCGGAGGCCGGCGGTTGTGCATGCTGATCCCCGGACACGAGCTACAGCACCCGCGCCCGCAGCACACCATCGATCGCGTGCAACGCATCCAGCGTCGCCTGGTCCGGGTGACCGTCCACATCCAGCAGGGTATAGGCGAGATCGCCGCGCGAGTCGTTCATCAGATGCAGGATGTTGATGTTGGATTCACCCAGGGTATGCGAGATCCGCCCCACCCGATCCGGCAAATTACGATTGACGATGGCGATGCGGGTATCGCCCTTGCGATCCAGTACCAGCGTCGGCAGGTTCACGGAGTTGACCACGTTCCCGTTTTCCAGGTAATCACGGAGCTGGTCGGCGATCATCACCGCGCAATTCTCCTCCGACTCCGTGGTCGAGGCCCCCAGATGCGGCAGGGTGATGACCCGCGGATGCCCCACCATGCCGCGTACCGGGAAGTCCGTGATGTAGGCATGCAGGCGTTCGCTATCCAGACCTTCGCGCACGGCATCGTCATCCACCACGCCCTCGCGGGCCAGGTTCAGCACCATCGCCCCGGGGTTCATGCCGGCGAGATTGCGTGCATTGACCAGCCGGGCCGTGTTTTCTGTCAGTGGCACATGCACCGTCACCGCATCGGCACCCTCCATCGCCGCCTCCACCGAGCGGGCGCGCTCGATGCCGGAATCCAGTCGCCAGGCGTTCTCCACCGTTACCTTCGGATCGAACCCGACGACCTCCATGCCCAGCGCCCGCGCAGCATTCGCCACACCGACCCCTATCGCCCCCAGGCCCAGCACTGCCAGACGACGCCCGGGCAGTTCGAAGCCGGTAAACTTCTTCTTGCCCTGCTCCACAGCAGACATGAAGTCATCCTTGGACGGGTCCAGCTCCTGTACGTAGCCGGCGGCGGGAAGCAGGTTGCGCGCCGCCAGCAACAAGCCGGCAATGACCAGTTCCTTGACCGCATTGGCGTTCGCGCCAGGGGCGTTGAATACCGCGACCCCGGTCTCCGACAGAGCCGCTACCGGGATATTGTTCACGCCGCTGCCGGCACGGCCCACGGCCAGCACCGAGTCCGGGATATCCACCGAATGCAGGTCGAAGGATCGCAGCATCAGAGCATCTGGCTGATTGATGTCAGACGCAACCTCGTAGCGATCACGCGGGAAACGTTCCAGCCCCCGCAGCGCGATATTGTTATAGGTCTGAATCCGGTACATCACAGCCTCCTTTCCCGGTGTGTGCGTTGCCCCGGGATCAAGCGTGGCGGTTTTCGAAATCCGCCATGAATTCGATCAGCGCATCCACCGCGCTCTCGGGAACCGCATTGTAGATACTGGCGCGCATGCCACCCACGGAGCGGTGCCCCTTGAGCGAGGACAGCCCGGCCGCATCGGCCTCATTCAGGAAGGTCCCGTCCAGGGAGTCGTCCGCCAGGATAAACGGCACATTCATCCAGGAGCGCGCCGAACGCTCCACCGGATTACGGTAGAACGCCGAATTGTCGATGAATTCGTACAGCTTGCCGGCCTTGCGCTGGTTAATCTCGGCCATCGCCTGCAGGCCGCCCTGTTCCAGCAGCCATTCGAACACCAGCCCGGCCAGGTACCAGCCGAAGGTGGGCGGCGTGTTGTACATGGAGTCGTTCTTGCTCTGCAACGCCCAGTCCAGCACCGCCGGGACCGGCCCCTTTTCGCGCTCCAGGAGGTCATTGCGCACGATCACCAGGGTCAGGCCGGCCGGCCCGATATTCTTCTGCGCCCCGGCATAGATCACCCCGAACTTCGAGACATCGATCGGTCGCGAAAGGATGGTGGAGGACATGTCCGCGACCAGCGGCACGCCCCCCACCTCCGGGATGTCGTGGAACTCCACCCCGCCAATCGTCTCGTTTGGGGTGTAATGCACGTAGGCGGCGTCCGGGTTCAGGTTCCAGCCGGCGCGCTCCGGGATGGAGGCATAGCCGCTGGCCTGCGAGCTGGCGACGATATTCACCGAGCCGTATTTCTGCGCCTCCTTGATCGCCTTGCCGGACCAGGCCCCGGTATCGACATAATCCATGCTGCGACCGCCGCCAAGATTCAGCGGAATGGCCGCGAACTGCCCGGTCGCACCGCCCTGCAGAAACAGGACCGAATAGTTATCCGGGATCGACAGCAACGTGCGCAGATCCTGCTCGGCCTTCTCGGCCACCGCCATGAACGGCTTGCCGCGGTGGCTCATCTCCATCACGGACATCCCGGACCCGCGGAAGTCCAGAAGCTCGTCCCTGGCGCGTTCCAGCACCGGCTGCGGCAGGGCCGCCGGCCCGGCGCTGAAGTTCATCACTCGGTTCATGCCTGTTCTCCGTTGTCGCTGGATTCGGGACCGGCGTCCGGGTCCTCACTCATGTCTGCATTCTCGGGATCGTCTTCGCCCTGTAACTGGGCCACGCGCGCAAGCTCCACCAGGTTCTCGCCCTCGTCCAGGCGGATCAGGCGCACACCCTGCGTATTGCGTCCAATCAGCGGGATCTGCTCCACTGGCGTGCGCACCAGGGTGCCGCCGTTGGTGATCAACATCACCTCGTCGTCTTCCAGTACGCGCGAGGCGCCCACCAGCGGACCGTTACGCCCCTCGGTCTGGATCGCAATGACGCCCTGCCCCCCGCGGCGGTGCACCGGGAACTCGTCGAAGCGCGTGCGCTTGCCATAGCCATTGCGACTCGCCAGCAGCGCCGAACCCGTGTCCACATTCAGCAGCGCGATCACCCGCTGCCCGTCCTCCATCCGCACGCCGCGCACCCCGCAGGCCGTCCGCCCCATCGCGCGCACGTCGCTCTCGTGGAAACGCACGGCCTTGCCGGCGGTCGTCACCAGCATCACGTCCAGCGTGCCATCGGTAAGCGAGACATCCACAAGGTGGTCGCCCTCGCGCAGGTCCACCGCGATGATGCCGGAGGCGCGCCGGCGCGAGAAATCCGTCAGCGGGGTCTTCTTCACCGTACCCTGCGCGGTCACCATGAACACGTAGTGGTCCGGATCGTATTCGCGCACCGGGAGGATCGCATTGATCCGTTCGTCGGACTCCAGCGGCAGCAGGTTCACGATCGGCTTGCCGCGCGAAGCCCGCGATCCCTGCGGCAACTCGTAGACCTTGAGCCAGTAGACACGCCCGCGGCTGGAGAAGCACAGGATGGTGTCGTGGGTGTTCGCAACCACCAGACGGTCGATGAAGTCCTCTTCCTTGAAGCTGGTCGCCGCCTTGCCGCGCCCGCCGCGACGCTGGGCGCGGTAATCGGCCACCGGCTGGTACTTCACGTAACCGGCATGGGAGAGCGTCACGACCACGTCTTCCTCGCCGATCAGGTCCTCCAGCGTCAGGTTCGCCTGCCGCTCACGGATCTCGCTGCGGCGTTCGTCGCCGAACTGTTCGGCCACGGCCAGCAGCTCGTTGCGGATCTCCAGTTGCAGACGCTCGCCGGACCCGAGGATATCCAGGAGGTCGTCGATCCGTTCCAGCAGCTCGCGGTATTCGTCGAGGATCTTGTCCTGCTCAAGCCCGGTCAGGCGGTGCAGCCGCAGGTCCAGGATCGCCTGTGCCTGCGTCTCGGACAGGCGATAACCGGCGTCGCTGACACCGTATTCCGGAGGCAGGTCTTCCGGGCGCGAGGCACTGGCGCCGGCCCGATCCAGCATGCCGCTGACCACCCCTAGCGGCCAGCTGCGCGCCAGCAGACCCGCCTTGGCCTCGGCCGGATTGGGGGCGGCACGGATCAGCTCGATGACCGGGTCGATGTTGGCCAGAGCGATCGCCAGGCCCTCCAGCACATGGGCGCGCTCGCGTGCCTTGCGCAGGTCAAAGATGGTCCGGCGGGTCACCACCTCGCGGCGGTGGCGCAGGAAGGCCTCCAGCACCTGGCGCAGATCCAGCACCTTCGGCTGCCCGTCCACCAGGGCGACAATGTTGATACCGAAGACGTTCTGCATCTGCGTATGCATGTACAGGTGGTTCAGGACCACCTCGGCCATCTCGCCGCGCTTGAGCTCGATGACCAGGCGCATGCCGTCCTTGTCCGACTCGTCACGCAGCTCCGAGACGCCCTCGATGCGCTTTTCCTTGACCAGCTCCGCGATCTTCTCGGTCAGGCGGGCCTTGTTGACCTGATACGGCAGTTCGGTAACCACGATCGCCTGGCGTTGCCCGCCTTCCAGATCTTCGACATGCGAACGCGCCCGAATCAGCACCCGGCCGCGGCCGGTGCGGTACGCCTCGCGCACGCCCTCGATGCCGTTGATGATGCCGGCCGTCGGGAAGTCCGGACCCGGCAGGTGTTCCATCAGGCCATCGATGGAGATCTCGGGATCGTCGATCAGCGCCACACAGGCGTTGATCACCTCGCTCAGGTTGTGCGGCGGGATGTTGGTGGCCATCCCCACCGCGATCCCGGCGGAGCCGTTGACCAGCAGGTTCGGGAACTTGCTCGGCAGCACCGCCGGCTCGGTCTCGGAGCCGTCGTAGTTGTCGATAAAGTCGACGGTTTCCTTGTCGATGTCGGCCAGCAGCTCGGCCGCGATGCGCGCCATGCGCACCTCGGTGTACCGCATGGCCGCCGGGGAATCGCCGTCAATGGAGCCGAAGTTGCCCTGCCCGTCGGCGAGCATGTAGCGCATTGAAAACGGCTGAGCCATGCGCACGATGGCATCGTAGACGGCGGAATCGCCATGCGGGTGGTACTTACCGATCACGTCACCAACCACGCGCGCCGACTTCTTGTAGGGCTTGTTGTAGTCGTTGCCCAGCTCACGCATCGCGTAGAGCACGCGGCGATGGACCGGCTTGAGGCCGTCACGGACATCGGGGAGGGCCCGGCCCACGATCACGCTCATTGCGTAATCGAGGTAGGACTGCTGCATCTCGTCTTCGAGATTAACCGGGAAGATTTCCTTGGCAAATTCCGCCATCGAGGGTTACGCCGTCCGTCTGAACAAGCCCGCGATCATAGCACAGGGGGTTCCGTGGGGCGGGGGGATTTCGCCCTTAAAACGGTTCTCCGAAGCTCTCAGCACACTCGCGGGGGCGTTGCCTCCGTATTTGCCCGGCTGTCAGCGCCGGATTACGCTTCACGTAGCGTCGCCAGTCGTTCCCGCGTCGGCGCTTCGACGACGCCGCGTTCGGTGACGATCGCATCAATCAGATTCGCCGGGGTCACATCAAACGCCGGATTGAAGGCATGCGCCCCTGCGGCGGCCACCCGTGTACCGCCCAGTTCCAGCACCTCCTCCTCACCGCGCTGCTCGATGGGGATGCCCGTGCCGTCCGTCATCGCAAAGTCGATGGTCGCCACCGGCGCCGCGACCATGAAACGCACGCCGTGGGCGCGCGCCAGCAGCGCCAGCCCATAGGTGCCAATCTTGTTGGCGGTATCCCCGTTGGCGGCAATGCGGTCGGCCCCGACGATGACCCAGCCCACACGTCCGGATCGCAACAGGCTGGCGGCCGCCCCCTCGCACAACAGCTGCACCGGGATGCCGTCGTGTACCAGCTCCCAGGCGGTGAGACGGCTGCCCTGCAGCCAGGGCCGGGTCTCGTCCGCGAACACCTCGCGAATCCGGCCCGCATCCCAGGCCGCCCGGATCACGCCGAGCGCCGTACCGTACCCGCCGGTTGCCAGCGAACCGGTGTTGCAGTGCGTCAATACACCGCTCCCCGCGGCGATCCGCTCGGCGCCCAGGGCCCCGAGCCGGCGGTTGCCGGCAATATCCGCCTCCAGCATCGCTCGAGCGCTGCCCTCCGCGGCCGCCAGGGCACTCTCCGCATCGGTGCACCCCGACATCACCCCCTGCATGCGGTCCAGGGCCCAGAACAGATTCACCGCGGTCGGCCGCGCGGCCCGCAGGGTTTCGATATCCGCCGCAATGCGTTCGCGCCAGTCCGCCTGCCCCAGCGCATTCTGGCAGGCCAGGACCACCCCGAAGCCCGCCGTGATCCCGATCGCCGGCGCCCCGCGAACGACCATTGCGCGAATGGCCTCCGCCACCGCTGGCGCCGCATCGTAGGACTGCCACAGGGTCTCCCGTGGCAACCGCCGCTGATCCAGAAGCTGCAGGCGACCATCGGCAAAGTGGATGGGACGAATGGTATCGGAGTGTTCCTGGCGCATCCGACCATTCTAAGGAAACACTGATCAATGCACACGCTCGCGTTAGCACCCCGGCTGCCTCGCCCCGCATTCTCGCGGATGGGGCTAGCCGTCCGCCGGCGTACAGTCCGGTGGCGTTTTCAGGTCAGCGGCCGGTGCCGGACGCCAGACCCGGGGGCGCCGCGCCCGATACCCGGGGCCGACCTGCAGCGTATCCTTCGCGTCCAGACGCAGCGCTCCGAGCACCCCGGTCTCCTGCAACGGCACGCAGGCCCGAGCCAGACGCTCGCGCACCGCATCATCCAGCCCGCGCCCGCCGGTATCCGTACTCGCCCACGCCAGGGCCGGCGGGGTCTCCTCCAGCCAGCCCCGCGAAAGACTGGACGCACCCGCCGCGCGCGGCAGCACCAGGAGATCGGCCTGGCGCTGCGCGCGCGGCCCGCGCATGAACACCGCCTCGCCAAGTCCGCCCAGCCCCCCGGTCAGCAGCAGACGCACCCCCCCGGCCGATGTCACGGCCAGTACACAGGAGGCCGAGGCCGTGTCATCCCAGCCCACCGGCGGGTGCAGCACCTCAAAACGCACACCATCCCAGCGCCAGGTCTGGCCGGCCTGACAGGGCTGCTCGTCCGGGTGCTGCGGGCGGCGACGCAGAACCTCCGCCACCGGCAGGACTGCCTGCACTCCGGCCGCCCCGCCCGCATGCGCCGCATGTTCGTGACTCAACAGCATGCGGTCGACGGACCGTACTCCCAGTCGACGCAGGGCTGGCGCCACCACCCGCTCGCCGGCGCTGTAGCCGCCCGCACGACCGAAACCGGCGTCGTACAACAACGTATGGTGCCGGGTCTGCACCAGGACCGACTGCCCATTACCTGCGTCCAGCAAGTGCACCCGCATCGCTCCGTGATCGATGCCCGGGCGCAACGGCAGCACCAGGGCCAGGCCGGCCAGCAGCACCCAGGGGAGCACGCTGCGCAGATGCGGCAGCAGGGCCAGCAGCACGGCAACCCCGCCCAGCAGGGTCGCCGCCACGGGCACCTGACGCTCGTCCACCAGCACCGGGATCCGGGATAGCTCGACCAGGAGGCGCACCAGGATCGCCAGCAATTCGTCGCCGGCATGCAGGAACGGTCGCCCCAGCGGTGCCCACAGGACTGCCATGCCGGCCCCCAGCAACAGCAAGGGCAACACCAGCAGACTGATCACCGGCACCGCCACCAGATTGGCGACCGGGGCCACCCAGGAGCCAAGCTGGAACCAGGCCAGGCTCAACGGCAGCATCGCGAGGGCCAGCAGCACCTGGATCGCACCCGCCTCCCGCCAGCCCGGCTTCCCGCCACGTCCGTGCAACAGGAGCAGGATCACCGCGACCGCACCAAACGAAAACCAGAAACCGGGGGCCAGCACACTGCCGGGTTGCCACAGCACTACAGCGACCGCGGCCAGCATCAGGCCGCGCCAGGCCACTGGGCCGCGGCGCCACCAGATCGCCACCATAAAGGCGGCCAGCATGATCAATGCCCGCTGAGTCGGGATACTGAAACCGGCCAGGGCCGCATACAGCGCGGCGCCCGCCAGTCCCACGACACCCATCACGATCGCCTTGCGCGCCCGCTGGCGCAGCGCCGGAAGCCATGCCCAAAGGACTCGGGCCAGGAGCGCGGAGAAACCGGCGACCAGTCCCACATGGAGCCCCGAAATGGCCATCAGGTGGTTGGTACCGGTACGCAGGAATGCCTGCCACTCCCACGCCGTCATCGCCTGCCGGTCCCCGATAATCAACGCCTGCACCAGGCCCGGATGGCGCAAGTCGGGGGCTGCCTCCTCGAGGCGGGCGCGCAGCGCTTCGCGGCTTCCATGCAGCCCGGCGCGGGCCACCGCACTCCAGTCTTGCGGCCGTGCTCCGGGGATCAGCTCGAAGTCCTGCAGGGTCGCGGAGCCGTGCAAACCCTCGCGGAAGTACCATCCGGCGCGATCGAATCCGCCGGGGTTCGACGGCCCCGCCGCCGGCCGCAGGCGCAGGGTCATGCGGCCGTGGCTGCCGGAGCCCAGCTCCGGGCGTCCCGGGTACACCGCCACAAGCAGCTCGCGCGCCCGAAAGGCCTCCGGGCCTGCCTCCACCGCGTCCACGGTGACGCGAAAACGGCTGCGCTCCTCGTCGTGATCCGGCAAGCTGGTAACGGTCGCCCGCACGGTGACCTCCTCGCCCGCGAGCGCCGGGTCCAGCGCATGCTGCAGCCACTGGCTGGCACTTGCGGTGACGACCACCCAGGCTACGGCCGCCCCGATGATCACCGTCAGCACCGGATGCGCGCGGCCACTCAGAACGCTACGGGCCACCACCGCGGCCAGCATGAGACCGGCAACGGCCAGCACCCCACCCGTGGACAGCCCCAGCGGCTCCGGAAGGCGATGCAGCCACCACGCCGTGACCAGCAGCCCCAGTGTGAACCCGATCACGATCGATACCGCCTATGAGGCGCGCGCACACGGCGCGCACTCGAGGCCCCCAACAGGCCGGCACAATCAGCGACAATAAGAGGATCGAACGGCGCGGAGACCCCGAACCTCAGGCAGGCTCGACCACCCGGATCATGGCCAGACACATCATCAAGAAATTGTTCCCCGGCATGGAGCACATGCGCAGGCACAAGGCACTGTCGCCGCTGGGGCCGCGCCTGGGGTCGCCGGATCTGTGGCATTTGAACCGCCGCTCCGTGGCTGGTGCGTTTGCCGTCGGGCTGTTCGTGGCCTTCCTGCCACTGCCCATGCAGATGCTCATCGCGGCCGCTGTGGCCCTGCTGGTCCGCGTGAATCTGCCGATATCGGTGATTCTGGTCTGGATCTCGAACCCAATCACCATGCCACCCATGTTGTATACGGCGTACACGCTCGGGCGCAAGCTGCTCGACGAGCCGCGCCGCGATATTCACCTCGACTGGAGCTGGGAGTGGTTCACCACCGAGCTGCTGACCATCTGGCAACCGCTGCTACTGGGGAGCGTTCTGCTCGGGGCCGCCGCCAGCCTGTCCGGTTATCTGCTGGTGCGCTTCCTGTGGCGGCTCAACGTGGTGCAGCGGGTACGCAGCCGTCGCTATCTGCGGCGCCTGCGCAAGGAAACAGCGGAACGCGAGCGTGAGGCCACTGCCAGGAAGTCGGACCAGAGCCCCGGGGACGGCGACCAGCGGCCGCGCTGAGACCCCCGGCCGGAAACCCGGGATCCGGGGGGCATGCACCCCGAAGGGTTTCCCGGAGTGGTGGTGCTGGCTACGATTCCGGTACGCGGCTGACGGCCTCGAGTGAGGACTGCTGGAGATGCCCCTTGACCAGCTGCACCGATCGATCCAGCTCGCGGGCCAGCGAGATGTCATGGGTCACCAGCGCCAGGGCCGTTCCGGTGGAGCGATTCATCGCCCGCAGCAGCTCGAACACCTGGGCGGCGCGTTCCTGGTCCAGGTTGCCGGTCGGCTCGTCCGCCAGGATAGCCGACGGGCGCGTGACCAGAGCCCGGGCAATGGCAACCCGCTGACGTTCACCGCCGGACAGCTCCGCCGGCTTGTGATTCAGGCGATGGCCCAGATCCACCTGATCCAGCCAGTGCTGCGCTTCTTCCCGCGCCTTGCGGCCCGTCATGCGGCGGATCAGCAGCGGCAGTGCCACGTTCTCCGCTGCGGTCAGCTCAGGCAACAAGTGATGAAACTGGTACACGAACCCGAGATGCTGATTGCGCAGCTGTCCGCGGCGGGCCTCGCTCATCCGGGTCCAGTTCGTACCGAGCAATCGCACCTCGCCCGCCGTCGGTCGATCCAGCCCGCCCAGCAGGTGCAGCAGCGTGCTCTTGCCGCTGCCCGAGGCCCCGATGATCGCGGTCTGATCGCCAGGCTGCAGCACGAAATCGACCCCGCTGAGCACGGCCACGTCCAGCCGACCGTCGCGGAACCGCCGTTCGAGGCCGCGCGCCTCCAGCACCGGAGTATCCGGATCAGTCATAGCGCAGGGCCTCCGCCGGCTGGGTACGCGCGGCGCGCCAGGCCGGGAACAGGGTTGCCACTACGGTCAGAAGGAAACCGAGGATGCCGACACGAAACACATCCGAAAGTTTAAGTTCAGACGGCAAGTCACTGATGTAATAAACATCCGCTGACAGAAATTCGACCCCGGAGACCCGCTCGATGAACGGCACTACCACGTCGATATGGGTGGCCAGCGCGACGCCGGCCAGCGTGCCGATCAAGATGCCGATGGTACCAATGACCACGCCCTGCACCATGAAGATGATCATGATGCCGCCAGGAGACAATCCCAGGGTCCGCAGAATCGCGATATCGCCCTGTTTGTCTGTCACCAGCATGATCAGGGTCGACACGATGTTGAATGCAGCCACCGCGACGATCAGCGAGAGAATGATGAACATCACCATCTTTTCCATCTGGATAGCGCGGAACAGGTTCGCGTGCTGGCGCGTCCAGTCGGACACCCGGAACAACCCGTCCAGCTGCGCTGCGACATCGCGCGCCACCACCCCGGCCTGCATCATGTCGGTCAGCCGCAGACGCAGGCCCGTGACCTGTTCCCCGGTCTGGAACACCGCCCGGGCATCCTCGAGGTGGATGAACGCAGTGCCACGGTCATATTCGTACATGCCGACCTCGAACAGCCCGGAGACCTCGAAACGCCGCATGCGCGGCATCACCCCGGCCGGCGAGACCGACGCCTGGGGCGCCATCAGGATGATCGAATCCCCCACTCGCACCCGCAGCTCGGCCGCCAGCTCGCGGCCCAGCACCACCCGGTAACCGCCTGCCTCCAGGCTGCCAAGCTCGCCGCCATGCAGCATGTGTTCGCCGATCCGCGCGACCCGTTCCTCGGCCTCCGGCTGCACGCCACGCACGATGGCCCCGGAGATATTGCCGCGGGCACTGAACATCGCCTCACCCTGAACATAGGGTGCCGCCGCCACGACGCGGTCATCGAGCCCGGGCGCCTCGCGCTGCAGACGCTCCCAGTCCTGCAGCCCGCCGTTGACACCCTGAATGGTCGCGTGCGACGCCATGCCGAGGATGCGCTCGCGCAGTTCGCGCTCGAAGCCATTCATTACCGACAGCACGGTGATCAACGCCATCACGCCCAGGGCCAGCCCGATGATGGAGACCACCGAGATGAACGAAATGAAGTGATTGCGCCGCTTGGCCCGCGTATAGCGCAGGCCGATGGCGAGAGTCAGGGGGCGGAACATTACGAAATCATGCCAGAGATCCCCGGCCCCGCCTATCCCCGCGAGCCCCCGCCACTCTGCGCCGGAACCCGCGCCGGGGAGGCAGGCCGTTACCGTTGGCGCTACCATGGTGGGCATGCCGTGGAGAGATGCCGCAAACGGAGAGCCGGTGATGCCAGGGAAATACCCCATTTCGAACCCCAACCCGAAGACCCGTCCGCACCGGGCGCGCGGCCTTTCGGCCCCGACTGGCTGGGCACTGGCCGTGATCCTGATGGGCGGCGTCGCCGCCACCGCCTCGGCCGATATCCTGCGCACCCCCGACGGGGGTTTCACCGTGCAGCAGAAAGAAGGCCTCCCCGCGCGCGGCCAGACGCAAACCGCGGTGCTTCGCGATCATGGCGAGCCCGAGAAACGCCATGCCACGGTCGGGGATCCGCCCATCACACGCTGGGACTATGCCGGATTTTCGGTGGTTTTCGAGGGTGAATTCGTCCTGCACAGCGCCGTTCGCGGCGAATCCCGCCCCGAGCGTCCATGAACCAGGCGTCCATGAGCAATGGGGAACCCGCCCCGGCCCGCAGGCGGCTGCCCGCGGAATGGGAACCGCAGGGTGCGGTCCAGCTGACCTGGCCGCATGACCAGACCGACTGGGCCGCTACCCTGGACCAGGTGCATCCGGTCCTGGCCACGATCGCCGCGGGCATCAGCCGCTACCAGCCGGTGATCATTGTTGCGCGCGACCCCGAGCACATCGAGGAGATCTCCGGCTTTCTGAGCGAGACCGCGATCCAGCCTGACCGGCTGTGGTTCGCGCTCGCCCCCAGCAACGACAGCTGGGCCCGTGACCATGCCGCGATCACTGTACTGGAGGAGGGGCAACCGCGCCTGCTCGACTTCGTCTTCAACGGCTGGGGTGGCAAGTATCCCGCCGAACTGGACAACGCGATCACCCGGACACTGGCCAGTCAGGGCGTCTTCGGTGCCTGCGTGCCGGAACCGATCGACATGGTCCTGGAAGGCGGCTCGATCGAGTCGGACGGCGCCGGCACCCTGCTAACCACCCGTCGCTGCCTGCTGACCCCGACCCGCAATCCGACACTGGACCGTGCCGCGATCGAAAGGCGCCTGGCGCAGCATCTGGGCGCGCGCCGCATCCTCTGGCTGGAGCACGGCCAGCTGGAAGGCGACGACACCGATGCCCATATCGACACCCTGGCGCGCTTCTGCGCGCCGGATACGATCGCATATGTGCGCTGTGACGACCCGCAGGACCCCCACTACGCGGAGCTGCAGGCCATGGAGGCCGAGCTGCAGGCCCTGCGCCAGCGCGACGGCGAACCCTACCGGCTGATCCCGCTGCCCTGGCCAAGCGCGATCATCGAGGACGACCGGCGCCTTGCCGCGACCTATGCCAATTTTCTGATCATCAACGGTGCGGTACTGCTGCCGGTCTATGGCGACCCGGCCGATGCCGTTGCCCGCAAACGCCTGGCGACGGCCTTTCCCGGGCGCGATATCGTGACCATCGACTGTCGCCCGATTATCCGTCAGGGCGGCAGCCTGCACTGCCTGACCATGCAATACCCGGCCGCCGCCCTCGGCATCCCACAGGAATAAGTGCCCCCACCGAGCCTGCACGATGGAATCCAAGCACCTGCCCGTAGCCCTGATCCAGCACCGCGACACCGGGAGCGTCGAGTCCAACCTCGACTTCACCGCCGACGCGGTGGCCGCCGCCGCAACTGCCGGCGCGCGCCTGGTCGTCCTGGCCGAACTGCACACCGGCCCCTATTTCTGCCAGAACGAGGACCTCGCAACCTTCAACCGAGCCGAACCTATACCGGGCCCCAGCAGCGAACGCCTGGCCGACATCGCGCGCACTCATGGAGTCGTGCTGGTAGGCTCCCTGTTCGAACGCCGGGCGCCGGGGCTCTACCACAACACCGCCGTGGTCTACGAGACCGACGGCCGCCTGGCCGGCTTCTATCGCAAGATGCACATCCCGGACGACCCCGGGTACTACGAGAAGTATTACTTCACCCCGGGCGATACCGGCTTCGTCCCCATCGACACCTCGGTCGGGCGCCTGGGCGTACTGGTCTGCTGGGACCAGTGGTATCCCGAGGCGGCCCGGATCATGGCCCTGTCCGGTGCCGAAATCCTGGTCTATCCGACCGCGATCGGCTGGGACCCGCAAGATACCCCGGACGAGCAGGCCCGCCAGCGCGATGCCTGGACCACCGTGCAACGCGGTCACGCCGTCGCCAACAACCTCCCGGTCATTGCCTGCAACCGCTGCGGCCTCGAACCCGACCCCAGCGGCCAGACCTCTGGCGCGCACTTCTGGGGCAGCAGCTTCATCGCCGGCCCCCAGGGCGAGTTTCTTGCCACGGCCGGCACCGATGCGCCCGAGACCCTGCAGGTCGCCCTCGATTGCCAGCGCACCGAGGCCGTCCGCCGACAATGGCCCTTCCTTCGCGATCGCCGGATCGATGCCTACGACCCGATCCTGCGCCGCTATATCGATCGCGACCCACACTGATTGCCATGCCCCCTTCAAAGGCGATTCACGGGAACAAGGGAAAACCGGGAGACGGACAGGGGAACTGCCGCGCCAGGCGCGTCTGCGTTTGACAACGAATGCCGTGGATGCCTCCAGCAAACAGACATCTCTGCTTCTTCCTGTGCATCGCCCTTTCGCTGCGTGATCGCTCACAGCGGCCTGCGGCACCACCGCCCCCGACCCGCAAGGGGGTCGCGCGCGCCCGTGCAGTAGAATCCGTATAATCCAGTCCCTTTCCCGCAGACCCGACAACGCACTGGCCCATGTCCGATCAACGGCGTAACCCGCTCCACCCCGGCCGCCTCCCCGGCTCCGGCTTCGAGGTCTGGTCGGGGCTCAATGCCTCTGCGGCCACCCTCGCCCTGGCGCAGAACGGCTCCGATTTCCACCGCCCGGTGCTGGTGATCACCGAGTCCAACGAGGCGGCCGACCGCTGGCAGGAGGAATGGGAATTCTTCGCCGGCGAACGCAAGCTCCCGCTGCTGCGCCTGCCGGACTGGGAAACCCTGCCCTTCGATGTCTTCTCCCCGCACGAGGACATCATCTCCGAACGCCTGCGCACCCTGTACCATCTGCCGGCACTGGAACGCGGCATCGTGCTGATGCCGGTCTCGACATTGATGCAGCGCCTGCCCCCGCGCGACTGGCTGACCACCCAGGGGTTATCCCTGCACACCGGCCAACGCCTGGACCGCATGACCCTGCGCGAGAACCTGGCCACTGCCGGCTACAGCTCGGTTCAGCAGGTCATCAGCCACGGCGAGTTCGCCGCCCGTGGCGAGATCCTGGACCTGTTCCCGATGGGGGCGAACGAGCCGGTCCGGATCGAATTCCTCGACGACGAGATCGACTCCCTGCGGCGTTTCGATACTGAATCCCAGCGTTCCACGGAAAAGGTCGAAAGTCTGGAGATCCTGCCCAGCCACGAATTCCCGCTGAACGACGACTCCATCCGCGAGTTTCGCACCCGCTACCGCGCACAGTTCGCGGGGGACCCCAGCAGTCACCCGGTGTACCGCGACATCAGCGAGGGTGTGGTGCCACCCGGGATCGAGGCCTACCTGCCTCTGTTCTTCGAGCACATGGACAGCGTGTTCGATTACTGCCCCGACGCGCAGGTGGTGCAAGTGGGCGATATCGCCGGTGCCGCCGAGGGTTTTGCCCAGGAGATTCGCGAGCGCTTCGAACAACTGAGCCACCAGTTCGATCGCCCGCTGCTGCCTCCGGAGCGGCTTTATCTCGACCTCGAACAACTCGGCGGGCGCCTGGCAAAGTGTACCGGAATCGCATTGGGCGCCCCGGCCGCCCCGCTTCCGCCGGGGCGCGGGGCCCGGATCGACTTTGCCTGCGACCCCCTGCCGGACCTTGGACTGCAGCAGGGCAAGGATGCGCCGGCGCAGGCACTGAAGGCCTTTGTGGCCGACCAGCAGCGGGTACTGCTGACTGCCGAATCCGCCGGACGCCGCGAGGCCCTGCTGACCCTGCTGCGCGACCAGGAGGTGGCCCACCAGGCGGCCGACAGCTGGAACGCATTTCTCGCGGCCGGAGCAGGCCTGCAGGTCACGGTCGCCGCAGTGGGCGAGGGCTTTGTCCTCCCGGATGGTGTCGCCCTGGTGCCGGAGGCCGCCCTGCTCGGCGAGCGTGCGCGGCAGACGCGGGGCCGCAATCGCCCCACCCGGGATGCCGACGCCATCATCCAGAACCTCAGCGACCTGACCATCGGTGCGCCGGTAGTGCACGAGGAACAGGGCGTGGGTCGCTACCTCGGTCTGCAGACCCTCGATTTCAACGACCAGCCCTCCGAGTTTCTGACCCTCGAATATGCCGACGGCGCCAAGCTCTACGTCCCGGTCTCGTCGCTGCACCTGATCAGCCGCTACACCGGCGCCGATGCCGATCACGCCCCGCTGCACCGCCTGGGCAGCGAGCAGTGGAGCAAGGCCCGCAAGAAGGCCGCCGAAAAGGCTCGCGACGTGGCCGCGGAACTGCTGGACATCCATGCGCGGCGCGCCGCCCGACAGGGCACCGTGTTCTCCACCGACACCCCCGAATACCACGCCTTCGCGGCCGGGTTCCCGTTCGAGGAGACCCTGGACCAGCAGCACGCCATCGACGCAGTACTGACCGACATGGCCGACACGCGCCCGATGGACCGCGTGATCTGCGGCGATGTGGGCTTTGGCAAGACCGAAGTCGCGATGCGCGCGGCGTTCGTGGCCGTCCAGAACCACAAGCAGGTGGCCGTGCTCGTGCCCACCACCCTGCTCGCACAGCAGCACCATCAAAACTTCAACGACCGCTTCGCCGACTGGCCGGTCCGGATCGAGTCGCTGTCGCGCTTTCGCAGCGGCAAGCAGCAGACCGCCGTCCTGGAGGGCCTCAAAGAAGGCAAGGTGGACATCGTGATCGGCACCCACAAGCTGCTGCAGGCGGATCTGGATTTCTCCAACCTCGGCCTGGTCATTGTGGACGAGGAACAACGCTTCGGCGTGCGCCATAAGGAGGCACTCAAGAAGCTGCGCGCCGAGGTGGACATGCTGACCCTGACGGCCACGCCGATCCCGCGTACCCTGAACATGGCCCTGGCCGGCCTGCGCGACCTCTCGGTGATCACCACGCCACCGCGCGAACGCCTGGCAATCAAGACCTTCGTCAACGAATGGAACGATGCCATCATCCAGGAGGCCTGCCTGCGCGAAATCCGCCGCGGCGGCCAGGTGTACTTCGTGCATAACGAGGTCAACACGATCGAGCGCACTGCCCAGCAGGTGCAAGCGCTGCTCCCCGGGGCCCGGGTGGGCATCGCCCACGGCCAGATGCGCGAGCGCGAGCTGGAACAGGTGATGCTCGACTTCTATCACCGCCGCTACAACATCCTGGTGTGCACCACCATTATCGAGACCGGGATCGACGTGCCCACCGCCAATACCATCGTGATGAACCGGGCCGACAAGCTCGGACTGGCACAAATGCACCAATTGCGCGGGCGCGTCGGGCGCTCCCATCACCGCGCCTACGCCTATCTGCTCACCCCGCCGGAGAAGGCCATGACCGCGGATGCCCGCAAGCGGCTGGAGGCCATTGCCTCGCTGGAGGACCTCGGCGTCGGGTTTACCCTCGCCAGCCACGACCTCGAGATTCGGGGTGCCGGCGAACTCCTGGGCGACGAACAAAGCGGCCAGATCCACGAGGTCGGGTTCTCGATGTACAACGACCTGCTCAATCGCGCGGTCAACGCCCTGCGCTCCGGCAACATGCCGGAGCTGGACGCCCCGGAGGCTGCGGGCACCGAGGTCGAACTGGGTCTCCCGGCCCTGCTGCCGGAAGACTACGTGCCGGACGTGCACACCCGCCTGATCCTCTACAAGCGCGTCAGCTCCGCGACTTCGCCGGAGGCGCTGCGCGACATGGAAATCGAACTGGTGGATCGTTTCGGGCTGCTGCCCGACCCGGCCAAGGCCCTGTTCGAGGCCGCCCGGCTGCGCCTGCGCCTGACCCCGCTGGGGATCCGCAAACTGGAACTGGGACCCGCCGGCGGACGCCTGGTCTTTGGCACCCATCCCAATCTCGACATCGCCGCGCTGATTCAACTGGTGCAATCCGACCCGCAGGCGTACAAACTGGACGGGCAGAAGGCCTTCCGCTTCTTCGCCCCGATGGAGACTCTGGAAGCGCGCGTCCAGGCCGTACTGCGCCTGCTCAATACCATCAGCCCCGAACAACAGGCCGCCTGAATGTCCGATCCGAACCCGAACCGCCCCAACCCCCTGCGGCGCCGTCTGGTTGGCGCCCTCGCCACCCTGCCGTTCGTCGGTCTGGCCGGCCCTGCACTGGCACAGGCCGGGCGCGAATACCGTATCGAACTGGTGGTCTTCGAACACCGCACGGAAGAAAGCCGCCGTCTGCAGCAGGAACTGGCCATGCCGCGCGAGCCCCGATTCGGCGACTCGGAACTGGGCGGAAACATCTACCGCGAGTCGGAAAAGGGGTTCGAACTCGACCGGGTCGTGCGCCGCCTGGAGGAATCCGGGGCCGGCCGCATCCTCAGTCGTCTGGCCTGGGATCAAACCGGGCGGAACCATGCCACCGCTCCGTGGCTGCGGGTGCAACAGGGGCATCAAATCGGCCTGCGCGACCTGTTCGACGCGACCCCGGGGCGACAGGCCCCCCGCCCCCTGGACCATGACCCGGAGGTGCGATACGAGCTGGAAGGACGCCTACGGATCTGGGTCGGACGTTTTCTCCATCTGGAGACCGACCTGATCTATCACGTGAACGAGCCCCTGGCCGCCGACACAAGCCCGCGCGCAATCAGCGTACGCGGCAGTCAGCGGATGAACTCCGGCGATGACCTGTTCTACCTCGACCACCCGGTGATCGGCATCATCGCCCGCGTCACCCGGATCGACGAGGACCGACAAAGCTAGGCGCCTGTCGGATCCGAGGCTGATCTACTGCGCGTACGGGACAGCGGCCCCGCCGCAACTACCGCCACTGCGGGGTGGATTCCCAGCTCAGCCACTGCTTCATCGCCGCCATGCCGAGCTCGTCGAACAGAAACTGCAGCCGCGAGCGGCGCGGTTTGAAGACCACAAGCTGTTCTACGCCGATCACGTCGCGTGCCACGCTGCGATCCGTCCCCAGGCCATCAATCAGGCCCAACTCCACGGAACGGTCGCCGGCCCAGATCAGGCCACCGAAAAGACTGTCCTCGTCCTCGACCAGGCGCTCGCCGCGCCCGTCGCGCACGGCATCCACGAACTGCTGTCGCACGTCTTCCAGCACGCCTTCCAGGTGGCCCACGTGGCCGGCATCCAGCGGCAGGAACGGATCCAGGAAGCCCTTGTCTTCCCCGGCGACGAACAGACGGCGTTCCACGCCGATATTCTCCATGAGGTCCACCACACCGAAGCTGTCCATGCGTACCCCGATGGAGCCCACCAGACTGGCCCGGCTCGCGAAGACCTCGTCAGCCGCCACCGCGATGTAATAGGCCGCAGAAGCACCGACGTCGCCGATCACCGCATAGACCGGGATGTCCGGATGCGCGTCCTTCAGACGCAGGATCTCGTCATGAACGATGGACGCCTGCACCGGACTCCCGCCACCGCTGTTAATGCGCAGCATCACGGCGCGCGTGCCCTGCGCCTCGAAGGCCTCATTCAACACCGAAGAGATATCCTCGGCGTTCGCAGACGCGCTGGACGCAATCAGGCCTTCAACCTCGACCACCGCCACATACTCATCCGCATCGCGCGCGCTTTCGAAGGTCCCCGGAAATCCGATATCGCTCCCGCGCACCAGGAACAGCAGCGCGATCAGATACAACAGAAACAGCAGCTTGAGGAAGATGCCCCAGCGGCGAGCGCGGCGCTGCTCGATCACCTGTGCCTGAACCAGGCGTTCCAGGGTCTCGCGTTCCCAGCCCGGTTTGTTCTCGTTCGCCCAGCCCATCGTTACATTCCTTTATTCAGTTGCGCATTCGGCCTGCCGGAATATCTCCAGCAATGCCTCGAGATCGGCTGGAAGCCCCAACGGGGCCTCCGCTCGCAGACGGTCACTGGAGTGCACCCCGTGGGTAACCGCCACAGCAGGGACGCCCGCATGACGCGCCATTTGCAGATCATAAACGCTATCACCGACCATCCGCGTGCGCGTACGTTCAACTCCGGCCCTTTCCATTACGTGTTCGAGCATGGCCGGATGCGGCTTGGAGGGGTGCTCGTCCCCGGTCGCGGTCGCCACGAAGCGCGCACCGAGTCCGGTCGTCTCCAGGGCCTGATCCAGCCCGCGACGGGACTTGCTGGTGGCCACCGCCAACAACACCCCGCGCGCCTCCAGCCAGTCGAGAAGCGGCGCGACACCCGGGTACAACGGGGTCGGCGGTGCATCATCCCCTTCCAGGTAGCACAGGCGGTAGGCCGTCGCGAACCGATGAACCAGTCTCGCATCGGCCTCCGGATAGAGTTCGCGCACGGCGGCGTCCACCCCGAGGCCGATAATGTTACGCAGGGCCGCCGCGTCGCGAACCTCCAGCCCCACAACCGCGGCGGCCCGCTGCAGGCAATGCACGATGCGCAGCGGCGAATCCATCAGGGTGCCATCCCAGTCGAACACCACGAGGCGCAGCCCGCCGTCCACGGGCGGCAACAACGGCGCGCTCATGCATCCTCTCCGGCGTCGAGGCTGTCCAGCACCGCCACCAGTTCATCCGGCAACGGCGCGGAAAACAGGTGCTGCTCGCCATCACCGGACTGATAAGCCAGAACCTGGGCGTGCAGAAACAGCCGCTGCAACCCATGCCGTCGCAAGACCCGGTTGGCATCCGGCAGGCCATAATCGTGGTCACCGCCCACCGGGTGACCAATCGCCTGGCCATGCACGCGGATCTGATGCGTACGACCGGTGCCGATGCGCACCTCGGCGAGCTGAAAGGCGCCATGTCCCTCCAGCGGCTGGAATTCGCTATGGGCCTCGCGCCCGCCCGACGCGTCCGCGCCGGCCCGCATGCGCCGGCGCCCGTCATCCTCCCGACCACTGGCAATGGGCAGGTCACAGACGATCGGCTGATCACTGCGGAACCGTCCCACCAGCAACGCCAGATAGCGCTTCTCGACGCGGCCTTCACGCAGGGCAGCATGGAAATCCTGCAAGGCCTCGCGCCGCTTGGCCAGCAACAGGCATCCACTGGTCTCGCGATCGAGCCGATGCCCCAGTTCCAGCTCGGTATCGGGTCGCAGCTCGCGCATCGCCTCGATGATCCCGAAGGCCAGGCCGCTCCCGCCGTGCACCGCGAGACCGGAGGGTTTTTCCAGCACCAGCAGATCGTCGTCTTCGTGGATGATCGCTCGGCGCAATCGATCCAGCACGCGCGGCGGAATATCGGCGCGCGTCGCCTGCGGACGATCGAGGTCCGGCACACGCACCTCGTTACCCAGGACCAGGCGCTTGTGGGCCTTGGCACGACGGCCATCAACCCGTACCGCGCCCTGGCGCACCAACCGGTAGATCAGCCCGCGCGGCACGCCCTTGAGTTCGCGCAGGAGGAAGTTATCCAGACGCTGGCCGTCACCGCGCTCGGTCACCTTCAGGGTGCGGGGGCCGGAAGTTGCGTGCCTGGCAGTCATGGCGCGCGATGCTACCGGACCCACGCGTGGGCGGCTACTCCGAACATCGGGCGCCGGGCGAAAAAAACTTGCCCGGACGCGGGGTTATGCCCTACATTGACCCCAGATGCTCCGCTGCAACCAAACGGCAGCGCGCCTCGAATCACCCGCCACTTCGACCCCGAGCCAACGGCTGCGCGGTCGGAGGGCCATCGCCGCAAAGCGACACTGTGACGCTATTTTTTCTAACCCAGTCCTGTCTTCCCGGCCCCGCCTCCCGCAGGCGGCTGCTCCCGTGGTTGCTGGTGAACACCTGGCTTGCGCGCTGGCTTTCGCTACGCGCCGCCGCTGTGAGCGCGCGTACATTCCCGTTGCTGTCTCGCCGCGCGTTCGCCGCCACCCGGATCCCCGGTATCGCCGCTGGTTGCCAGGACTTCCGACCGAGTCCATTGCATGAAACGCATCCTGATCAATGCCACCCAGCCCGAAGAGCTGCGGGTGGCCATGGTCGACGGCCAGAGGCTGTACGACCTCGACATCGAACTTCCCTCCCGCGAACGCAAGAAGGCCAACATCTACAAGGCCCGGATCACCCGAGTCGAACCCAGCCTGGAAGCGGCGTTCGTCAACTTTGGTGCTGATCGCCACGGATTCCTCCCGTTCAAGGAGATTGCCTACTCCGCAGTGGGCGCGAGCGCGGATGCGGACAAGCCCATCCGCGACTACCTGAAGGAAGGGACCGAACTTCTCGTCCAGGTCGAAAAGGAAGAGCGCGGCAACAAGGGCGCGGCCCTGACGACTTACATCAGCCTCGCGGGCCGCTATCTGGTCCTGATGCCCAATAACCCGAAGGCGGGCGGCGTGTCGCGCCGGATCGAGGGCGAGGACCGCGCCTCGCTGCGGGACGCCCTGTCCGGCCTGAACATGCCCGAGGGAATGGGCGTGATCGCGCGCACTGCCGGCGTCGGCCGCAGCACGGAAGAACTGCAGTGGGACCTGGACTACATGACCGCCCTCTGGTCTGCCGTCACCGAGGCCGCCGCAAAGGCCAAGGCCCCGGCCCTGATCCACCAGGAAAGCAACGTCATCATCCGGGCCCTGCGCGACCACATGCGCAACGATGTGGGCGAGGTCATCATTGACGATGACGGCGTCTACCAGCAGGCGGAGGATTTCGTTCGGCTGGTCATGCCAAACAGCCTGCGCAAGCTGAAGCGCTACGACGACCCGGTCCCGCTGTTCAACCGCTACCAAATCGAAAGCCAGATCGAAAGCGCCTTCGACCGCGAGGTCACTCTGCCCTCCGGGGGCGCACTGGTGATCGACCACACCGAGGCCCTGATCTCCATCGATGTGAATTCGGCCCGCTCCACCAAGGGCGGCGACATCGAGGAAACCGCGTTTCATACCAATCTCGAAGCCGCGGAGGAAGTCGCGCGCCAGTTGCGCATACGCGATCTGGGCGGTCTGATCGTGATCGACTTCATTGACATGAACGCCAACAAGCACCAGCGTGAGGTCGAGAACCGGCTGCGCGAAGCCTTGGAAATGGACCGCGCGCGCGTCCAGATCGGCCGCATCAGCCGCTTCGGCCTGCTGGAAATGTCGCGTCAGCGCCTGCGTTCCTCGCTGGGTGAATCGTCCCAGATCACCTGTCCGCGCTGTCAGGGTCACGGTCAGGTACGCAGCGTGGAGTCGCTGGCCCTGTCGATCCTGCGTCTGATCGAGGAAGAGGCCATGAAGGACCGTACCGGCCTGGTCCTGGCCCAGGTCCCGGTCGATGTCGGCACCTTCCTGTTGAACGAGAAGCGCGAGTCGATCACCGACATCGAAGATCGTCACAAGGTCGACATCAGCATCATCCCCAACCCGCAGTACCTCACCCCGAAGTTCGAGGTGCGGCGGGTACGCGGCGACGAGCGCGAAGAGGCGGTCAGCGATCGCGGCTCGCATGAACTGGTGGAGATCGAGGAAGAAGAAGGCGACTCCCATCGCGAACGGCGCGGCAAGGTCGAAAAACCCATGGTTCAGGGTGTGAAGATGACCGGCCCGGCACCGGTGAGTGATGCCGCGCCGGAAAGCCCGGCCCCCTCATCCGCACCCGTCGAACAACCCGGCTTCTTCACCCGGATCTGGTCGTCGCTGTTCCCCAATGCACGCCCCGCCGCGCAGGAAGAACAGGAAGACACCCCTAACAAGCGCAGCGGCGACCACAAATCCGACGGCGGCCGAGGTGCCAAGTCCGGCGGCCGGGGCCGCGGGCGCGGTGGCAACGGCAAGCCGGGCGACAAGTCCGAGTCCGCCGGCAAGGGGCGTTCCCGCCGCGGGGGCGGCAAAAAGGATGGCGCAGCGCAAAAGACCGAGGCCGACAAGGCCCCGGCGGCGGAAGCGGCATCCGGCAAGCGCACGGATAAATCGGCCGACAAGACCGCTGACAAGCCAGCCCGCAGCAAGGACCCGGCCGCAACCGGCGGAGATGGCGGGGCGAGCGGCGAATCCCGGGGCCCCGAGGCCCAGGAGCAGGATGACAGCGGCAAGGGCCGCAGCCGCAGCCGGCGCTCCCGGCGTGGCGGGCGCCGGCGCGGCGGGCGTGGCCGCTCCTCGGGTGAACAGGGAGCCGATTCGTCCCGTGACGCATCGAGCGACAAGGCGGCCCCATCCGGCTCCGATGACGCAACCGGCAGCGGCGCTGCTGCTCCATCCGGTGACGGCGGCAGCGAAAAGCCGACCGGCACGCAAGGCACCGGGGACAGCAGCAACGAGAAGCCGAGCGCCAGAAAAGATGCCGGCGCAGGTGGCGAAAAGCCTGCCCCCCAGCACGATGCGAAGGAAGGTGACAACACGAAGGCGGCCTCCGGGCCAGACACCACAGAAGGCAGCAGCGAGAAGCCTGCTGCCGGGGCCGATGCGGGGGAACGCAGTCAGGAGAAACCTGCCGCCAAAACCGAAACCGGCGAGCGGGACCGCGCGCAAGCGAACACCGGTCCTGCCGACGCCGCTTCGCCAGGCGAGCCCCAACCCGGTAAGGATCAGGCCCGTAAAACTGCTGCCAGCAACGAGACGGGCCCAGAGGACAGCGGCGCCGCGGCGGCCGCTGCGAAGGCGGACAGTCCGGCATCCCGCTCCCGGGGTGGTCGCAAGCGCAAGCCCGCCGCGGATGCCGAGCCGATCGGAAACGGCAGCGAAAAGGATGCTTCGGCGCCAGATGACACCGCGGATGCCGCCGGCGCTTCGACCTCTGCCGCCACAGCGGAGACGAAGACGACCCCGGCCGATGCCGACAAGCCTGCACCCAAGCCCCGCCGCAGTCGTGGCCGGGCCAGGCAGCCCCAGGGCGAAGACAACTCGACGCCCCCTGCGAGCGGCGAGCCGGAACAGGTACGTTCCGCATCATCACCGGCGACCGGGGCCGATGCAAAACCGGACTCCGCGCAGGCAGGATCCGCTACCGATGCCCCGGAAGCGGTAAAGAAACCGGCAGCCGAGAAGCCGAAAGCGGAGAAGCCCGCCACCGGGACCGAAACAGAACGCAAGGACGGTGACTGACAGGCCAGCACGGCCCCGGCAACACCCGAGCCCGCCCTTGAGGCGGGCTCTTCTTTTCAGGGGGCTACCCCCTCACCGTCAACGCCCGACGGGACGACGGGACGACGGGACGACGGGACGACGGGACGACGCTTACACCCTCGGCCGGGAGCCTGTCGGATTCAAGACGGTTCTGCTGCGCGTACGGGAGAGCGTCCGTTCTCTCTCTTGTTACATGGTCCCGCTTTACATAGTCCCGCTATGCACCTCGAGAGAGGGTGCGGTTGAGCGCAACGCACCTCGCCCCAGTGGCGCACCGCTCCTGATGGGATTTATCGGGCCCATCCCATCCTGCGATCCTGCGGCCCGATGACTGGCGGACGCTCGTTCCTAATCAAGTGACGCCGTGTGCCGCGAGGGGAACCCATGCCGCGCACGAATGTGGTTCAGCAGGCCGTCCGCGCCCATTTCGACCAGATCCATCACGTGCGCAAAGCCCTCGTCACCCCCGTAATAGGGATCAGGAACCTCGGTCTTCCCACTGTGGGGCGCAAAATCCAGAAAACGCAGCAGTTCCGCCCGGGCGTTCTCCGGGCGGATGCGTTCCGCATTCTGGAAGTTCGCGTCATCCATGGTCAGGATGTAGTCAAATTCCAGAAAATCCTCCGGTTCCAGTCGTCTGGCCCGCAGATGTTCGAGATCGTACCCGCGTGACCGGGCCTCCTGGCGGGCGCGCCGGTCCGCCTGAGCGCCAATGTGGTAGCCGGCCGTCCCGGCCGAGTCCACTTCGATCGCCCCTGTCAGGCCCTGTTCACGCACGCGCGCCTCGAACACCCCGTGCGCCATCGGCGAACGACAGATATTGCCCAGACACACCATTAACACCCGAATCTTCGACATCGCCTCAAAACCGGTAACGAAAACCGCATCAGGATAACAAACCCGTCGCCATACCGGTCCTGTCGCGGCCCCGCAGGCACGGACTCATGCATGCCCTCACGACAGCACGCCATGTTATCCGGGAGCAGTCACCTCGGATCGAACGCAAGTACAAGCGACGCCGCCGCGAACATGTACCCGCGCAGCATGTGTTTCCCTCGTGCTGACGCCAAGTGTGCGATGCTGTCACCTTGACTGGATCTCGGGAGCAGCCCATGGCCGATCTCAGCGGTCCCCGCGCACCCGGCTGGAGCCCTCCGGGTGTTGGCACAACGGCGACGCAAGGCAGCAGCGAACGTCCCGCGCTGGCGCCCGGGGCCCGCATGGAGGTCCAACTGGTGGAACGCGTCGGCCAGCGGGAGGTCCGACTGCGCCTGGACCGTCCGGCTGGGGGCATACCCGTCCCGGCCTCCACGGGTCCCGCCGCGACAAGCGTCATCACCGCCCGGATTGCCGGTCACCTGCCCGATGCCCTGCTGAACCGGCCCGCAACGGGCGCGCGCAGCCCTGTCATGATGATGGAGGTCGTCCGAACGGAACCGCGGCTGGAGGTGCGGCTGATGCCGCTTCCCGGCGAACGCGGCCAGGCCCGCGCGCCGGGTTCGGAGGCCCGGAACCCCGCCCAGCAATGGCTGGGACAGGAACTGCGCTACCAGCTGCCCGGTGCCCGTCCCCTTGCCGCTGCGCTGCAGAGCCTGGCCAGCCTGGCCGGCCGCGGTGTGCGTCTCGACGCCATGACTGGCCCCGGCCAGGCGACACCGGCCCCGGCTGCGCTACAACACGTACTGGAATCCCTTCCGCATCCGGGACAGCTTGCGCGCCCGGACACCCTGCGCCAGCAGGTCCAGCAGTCAGGCCTGTGGCTGGAAGCCATGCTGGGACAGAGCGCGCGCGGGCAGGCCGCCTACCCGGTCCTGGGTGCGGACCTCAAGGCACAATTGCTGCGGGCCGCGGACCAGCTGCGTCAACTGCGCACAGAAGCCCGTCCGCAAACCGCGGCCAGCGCACCCCCTGCCCCTGCAAATGCCGCGGCCCTGCCCGCCATGAACGCGCTCCTCGAGGGGCTGCTGAAGCGAGTCACCACGCTGCAGCTGCAATCACTGCATACCATGTCCGACGATGAATCCGGCAATCCGCGCTGGTTCTTCGAACTGCCGTTGCGCAGTGATCAGGGCGTGCAGGGAATCCTGGCGGAGATCCGGCGCGAGGCCCGCGCGGGTGTGGAAGAAGAAGCGCGCTGGTCCATCGTACTGACCCTGAATCTTGCCGACATGGGCCCCACTCGCATCGCAGTGTCCACTCGCGCGGGCCAGATTCAGGTGCATTTCACCGCGAGTCAGCCGGATACGGTCGCGAGATTGCGTACGGAGCTGCCCGACCTGCGAGAACGCCTCGGGCAGCGAGAACTGCAGGTCACGACCGTGTCGGTCCGTCAGGGCGAGGTCGACCCCGAACCGCAGCCCCGCGACAGTGTCCGGATATTGAACGAACAGGCCTGAGGCATGGGTACACGTGATAACGGAAAAACCGGAGCGGATCGGGGTATACCACCCCCGGCCCGTGCAGTGGCACTGGAGTGGGATCGACGACACGCGCCACGGATCACCGCCAGTGGCTCGGGGCTGACGGCCGAGGCCATCCTGCGCCTGGCCGAAGAACATGGCATCCCTCTGCATCAGGACCCGGCCCTGAGCGAGGCCCTTGCGCAAATCCCGCTGGGCAGCGAGATTCCGGAGGAGCTGTACGTGGCCGTGGCCGAGATCCTGGCGTTCGTGTTCGTGCTGGCAGGGATTACGCCGGACGACCGCGATACCGGCTATCGCGGGCGCCAGCCACCATCATGAAGATCGGCCCGTGCGGGCATCCGCAGTGCCGGAACCGTGCAGGCTGAACAACAGATCCAGTTCATTCGTCGTCAACCCGCAGCGACGCCGCACTTCCTCACGGCCGTGGCCCTCCTGAATCAGACGAATCGCCTGTTCATAGGTGCCACTGTCGCCCTCTCGAGCGCGCAGTTCGCTGTGCTGGTCATGCAGGCGTTCCAGCGCGCGTTGCACCGAGGCCTGTGCCTGACCGTGCGAGGCCATCCCCTCGGACAGGGCCTTCATCGCGCCTTTCAGGGCCATGACCGAGGTCGCCTGACGCTGGTGATCCTCGCGCAGAGCGGCAAGCTGGCGACGCAGCAGGACCACCAGGCCAACGGCGAAGGCCGCAACGACCGTCGCGAGCAAGGCCACCAAAACAACGAGCCATATCAGTAATCCCTCACCCATCGCACCTGTCCCCTCAAGCCCTGAGCAACCCGATTGTCGCGTGAATCAGGGCCGGCTGACCAGCAGGACGGATCGGCAAAACCGCGTTCTCGAAGGTCAACGACCACCGCCCGAACGCCGCACCGGCCGGGCGCAACGGGCCGAATTCAGGCGTAGTCGTCGATCAGACCACGGCGTGGACGACGTTCTTCCTTACGTGGCGGGCGCTGCTGGGTCGGCCGAATCGCGGGCCGAAACACCGGGTCGCGATCATGGTCATCGCTCAGTTGGCGGCCCGGGACAGTCGTATGGACCGGACGCACGGTCCGATCCGGCTGCAGCTCGTCGACCATGGCACACCTCCCGGCTACCGCCTCTCATGGTCTCGTTCAGTGCCCGTGGTGGGCGCCCTACAATTCGCGCAGCTGCGCCCACTCCTCATCGGACAGCAACTTGTTCAGGTCCACCAGGATGGTCAGGCCTTCATCCGTACTGGTGACGCCCTCGATAAAACGGCTGCTGGTGTCGTTGCCGACCTCCGGCGCAGGCTCGATGGCATCCGTGGAAATCCGAACCACCTCGGACACCGAGTCCACCAGAATGCCCACATTCTGATTATCCACGTCGATGATCACGATGCGCGAGGTATCGGTGGGTTCGCGATCCTCCAGCCCCATGCGCCGCCGGGCATCGATCACTGTCACCACGTTACCGCGCAGGTTGATGATCCCCAGGATATAGTCCGGCACCCCGGGGACCGGTGCGATCTCCGCGACCTTCAGAACCTCCTGCACCTGGAGTACGTCGATCGCATAGGTCTCGTCCGCCAGGCTGAACGTCACATACGGAGCGGTGTCGGCCTTGGCCAGGGCTTCTGCATTTTGTGCGCTGCTCATGTCGTCCTCGTTGTTCGCTCCGGCGGCAGGGTTTCCCTGATGGTATGCGCTCCTGACCGGTGTATCGGCCGGCGACGGCCATGCTTGAATGGCGCGCGGGTATGACCTACTCCCAGGCGCCCTCGTCCAGGGTTCGGTCCAGCGCCTCCAGATCCAGTAGCGTGGCCATCTGCTCGCGTTCCACCCCGGCCAGCCACGGGAGTCGCCGCCGCTTCTTGCGCCAGCGCAGCGCCTCCGGCTGGATCACCCGGGTACCGTGAATCGCATGGCAGGCCAGCGCAAAGCGCGAACCCGCCAGGAACACGACCTGATGCGCCGTGTCCGGCTCGTATTCGCGGCCTTCCGGGGTTACCACGGCGGCAAGGTCAATCAGCTGCACCCGCCCCTCCCGGGTATCCGCCAGTCCAAGGTACCAGACCGAATGATTCGGGGTTGGCCGCACCTCCAGGCTGTCCAGTGGCGCCACGCCGCCCAGGGCGTCCAGTGGGGCCAGCAAGGTCAGATTGCCCGCCTCGAACACCAGCACCGAGAACGGCGCCTCCGGACGCGCGTACTCGCGCTCTGCCGGCTCGGCCGCAGCGGCGGCGGCCTCTGCCACCCCCCCTGGCGCTTCCACGATCGCGGTCGGTTCCGGCTCCACGACCGTCGGGCGCGGCTCCAGGATATCCGGGGGCAGCAACGGCCGTGACGGCGCCGGCTCGTCGAGCAGGCTGCCAAAATAGTCGTCCAGCGCCTCGGGCTCTGCCTTCAGTGCCAGGTTGTCCGGATTCGCACGACTCATCCGCGCCGCCTCCGTTCATGAGGGTCCGACAAGTGTCCGCCGATCGCCTCGAGCAAATCCGAATACGCCAGCACACCACGTGCATCCGGGATCATGAAGCAAAGCGGCTGACCCGCACTCGAGGCATCACGGAACTTGGTATCGACCGGGATCACGCCCGGCCAGACATCATCGCCATACTGGCGCCGCAGCTCCGCCAGGGCCTCGTGGGCCGCTCGTGTGCGGCGATCGAACAGGGTCGGGATGATCCGGTAGCGCAGCTCGCCCTTGCGCGATTTCTGCACCATCTTGAGCGTGTTGATCATCCGCTCGAGCCCCTTCAGGGCAAGAAACTCCGTCTGTACCGGGATCAGCAACTCGTCACAGGCAGCCAGGGCATTCACCATCAACACCCCCAGCATGGGCGGGCAGTCCAGCAGCACGTAATCGTAGCAACCGGCCACCTTTTCCAGGGCCTGGCGCAGCACCAGCCCCATGCCACTGCGGGTACCAAGCTGCCGATCGAGCGTAGCCAGCGCGGTACTGGCAGTCAGCAGGTCCAGCCCCGGAAACCGGCTTTCGCGGATCAAGCCGGTCGGATCGGGCGAGACCCCCTCGGCACACTGGCTGAAAAGTTCGTACACGCCTCGCGTGGCGGTCTCCGGGTCATGCCCGAAGTAGGCAGTCAGCGAGCCGTGCGGATCCACGTCCACCAGCAGTACCCGCTGCTCGGGCCCGGACAACAACCCGCCCAGGGTCACCGTGGTCGTGGTCTTGCCCACCCCCCCCTTCTGGTTCGCGACTGCCCAGACCTTCATGGTGTGTCTCCATCCAGCGGAAGCGGGGCCGGCCCCAGGTCCTCGCGCAGCCGCTCCGGCTCCTGCTGACCTTCCGCACGCGGAGCCCGGCCCGGGAGGACCACGATCGACACCCGCCGATTCTCCGCGCGTCCTTCGGCGGTCTCGTTGCTCGCGATGGGGCGATGCTCGCCATAGCCGAGCGCCACCAGGTTTTCGGGATCAACCCCGACCAATTCGAACATGCTGACCACCGCCGCGGCGCGGCCGGAAGACAGTTCCCAGTTTGAAGGATAGACCGCCGTGTCAATGGGAACATTGTCGGTATGCCCCTCGACATGGATTCTCGAGACCCGCGGCGCCAGGATCTCGCCCACCTCCCGCAGCAACTCTTCGGCCGCCGGATTCAGCGTGGCCGAGCCCGAGGGGAAAAGCAGGCGGCTGGTAATCTCGATCTCCAGCCAGTAGGCCTCGCGACTCACGCGCAGCTCCCCATCCTCGATCCTCTGCCCCATTGCCTGTTCGATCTCGCGCGCGGTATCCGCCAGCTCGTCCAGAAAGGCCTGCATCCCGTCTTCCGGCCGCACCTCGTCCAGCATGCCAGTCAGGGCCATGTCGATCGGCTGCGGTGGTCCATCATCGACCAGACCGGGCTGCACCTCAATCGGCACCAGCGCGCGAAGATCCTGCAGCGAATGATCCCGCGCCACCGTGGGCTCGCCCACCTGAATCGGCTCCGGCTGCATCGGCGCCCGAAAGGCATCCACCAGGGATTCCGACAACACCCGGTATTTCCCGTCATCCACGGAGGAGATCGCGTACATCACCACGAAAAAGGCCAGCAGCAGCGTGACCAGGTCACCATAGGGGATCGCCCAGGCCTCGTGATTCTCGTGTTCTTCCGCGCGTTTGCGACGTGCCATGTGACCTCACTCCTGAATGAAGCCACTCAGCTTGCTTTCAATGTTGCGCGGGTTTTCTCCTTCTGCGATTGCAATCAACCCCTCCATCAGCATTTGCTGGTGTTGCGATCGATTCTGAACAATCGACTTCAACTTGTTCGCGACCGGCAGGAACAGCAGATTGGCCGAGGCAATCCCGTAGATCGTGGCCACGAAGGCCGCGGCAATACCGGCCCCGAGCTTGCTGGGATCGGCCAGATTCTGCATGACCGCCATCAAGCCCATCACCGCCCCCACGATCCCCAGGGTCGGGGCGTAGATGCCCATGCTCTCGAAGACCTTGGCGCCCTGCATGTCGAACTGCTCGCGGGTATCGAGATCGGCCTCCAGGATCTGGCGGATGGTCTGCGGCTCGCTGCCGTCCACCAGCAGTTGCAGGCCCTTGCGCGCAAACGGGTCGGATTCCTCTTCCGCCAGGGTCTCCAGGCCCAGAAGCCCTTCCTTACGGGCCACGTTGGACCACTCGACGATGCGTTCGACCATTGCACGATTGTCGATCCGGGGCGGCTTGAACGCCCACGGCAGGATCCGCATCCCGTGCATGAACACCGTCATGCGCGCCTGCACCAGGGTCGCCCCGAGCGTACCCAGGACCACGATCACGAAGGCCGCGGCATTCCACAGCGCACCAATCCCGCTGCCTTTGGCGATACTGCCACCCAGTACGGCAACCAGCCCCAGGGTGACCCCAACGAGGCTCAGGATATCCATATCAGCAGAACCCCTTGAGCAGGGCAGGCCCGATCTCCGGCAGGGGATAGACATGATCGGACAAACCGGCCTCGGCGACAGCCGCCGGCATCCCGTAGACCACGCTGGTAGCGGCATCCTGCGACCACACCCGGGCCCCGCTCGCCTTGAGTGCGCGGGCGCCCTCGCGACCATCCGACCCCATGCCGGTCAGCACGACCGCGAGCACCTGCCCCCGCAGCGCCTCCACCGCGGAGCTGAATGCGGCGTCCACACTGGGCTTGTAGATCGTACCCAGCGGGCTTTCGGTCACCCGCAACCGGGGCTGACTGCCGCGTTCCAGGGTCGTCTGCATGCCGCCGGGCGCCAGCAGTGCAACCCCCGGCTGCAGTACGTCGCCATCGACGGCCTGCCGGACCTCGATGTTGCACATCGCGTTCAGACGCTCGGCAAAGGCCGGCGTAAAGCTGGCCGGCATGTGTTGCACCAGCAGGATGGGCTGAGGGAAATGCTTGGGCAGGGGTTTCAGCACCTCCTGCAGTGCGACCGGCCCGCCGGTCGACGTGCCAATCAACACCGCGCGCACCTGCTGCAGGGCGATGGGCGGCCGGGCGTTCGCAACCGGGGTGGCCGGCCGATGGGTCTCTGCGGCTGCCTGACGATCCGCTTCCTCGCGGCGTGCCGAAGGCCGCGCCTCGCGCGCCGGTGCCGAACCCCCGAGCACACTGGCCGATCGCGCACGACTGCGTGACAGCGAGCGCACACGACGACGTAACAACAGGCGCGCACTGCCTTCATCGTTCGCCATATCGCTGAAGCGTTTGGGCAGGAAATCCACAGCCCCCGCCTCGAGGGCATCCAGGGTGGCCTGGGCACCCTCGGTGGTGAGACTGGAGAACATCAGGACCGGCCGCGGGCTCTCGGCCATGATCCTGCGTACCGCCGTGATCCCGTCCATCACCGGCATCTCGATGTCCATGGTGACGACATCGGGATCCAGCTCGCGAACCTTCTCGATAGCCTGCTCACCGTTCTCGGCAGCACCGACCACCTCGATCCCGGGGTCGGCATCCAGGATCTCCGCAATCCGCCGGCGGAAGAAGCCGGAATCATCTACGATCAATACCTTGATCGGCATCCTTAACCCTCTTTCGACCCCGACGCCCGGCGCGGGCGACGGTTCATCTGCTGCTGCATGAGGATGGTGATCAAATCGGATACATCCAGGATCAGCGCGATCCCGCCGTCCCCGGTGATCGTCGCCCCCGCCAGACCTTTCACGCCCTGCAGGTTCTGTCCCAGCGGCTTGATCACGACCTCTTCCTGACCCACCAGGCCATCCACCACCAGTCCGGCCTTGCGATCGGCCGTATGCACCACCACCACATGGGCATTCTTGCGTGGCTCCGGTTCCGATCCGGCCTTGAGCCAGCGCTTCAGATAGTGAATCGGCAGCGCCTGCTTGCGCACGATGATGACCTCCTGGTCATCCACGTAATGCGTGCGGGTCAGATCGAGATCCAGGATCTCCGAAACCGAGCTCAGCGGGATCGCAAAGCGACGACCCTCCAGAATCACCATCAACGCCGGCAGGATCGCCAGGGTCAGTGGCAGTTTCACCCGCAGCGTGGTGCCCACGCCAAGTTCGGAATCAATCTCGATGGTGCCGTTCAGCTGCGAGATCCGGGTCTTCACGACATCCATCCCGACCCCACGGCCGGATACATCCGAGATCTCCGTCTTGGTGGAAAACCCGGCCATGAAGATCACGTTGAAGGCCTCGCGATCCGACATGCGTTCGGCCATCGCCGCATCCATCAAGCCTTTCTCCACGGCTTTGCGGCGCAGGGCCTGTGGATCCATACCACCCCCGTCGTCCTTGATCAGCAGGGCAATGTGGTCACCCTCCTGGGCCGCGCCCAGCACCACGGTTCCCTTGCGCGGCTTGTCGGCGGCCTCACGGACCTCGGGGCTTTCGATCCCGTGGTCGACCGCGTTGCGCACCAGATGCACCAGCGGATCGGAGAGTGCCTCCACCAGGTTCTTGTCGAGGTCGGTATCCTCGCCGAATATCTGCAGATCGATCTCCTTGCCAAGGCTGCGCGAAAGATCACGGATCACGCGCGGGAAGCGGTTGAAGACCTTCTTTACCGGCTGCATCCGCGTCTTCATCACGGATGTCTGCAGGTCCGAGGTCACCAGCGCCAGCGAGCTGATGGCCTTGCCCAGTTCGTCATCGACATGCTGCGCGCGCAACATGCTCAACCGATTGCGAACCAGGACCAGCTCGCCCACCAGGTTCATGATCTCGTCCAGACGTTCGGTGTCGACCCGAACCGAGGTCTCACCCTGAGGCGCCGCGCGACCGCCCGGCTCGCCCCTGCCTCCGGCAGGGCCGCCTCCACCGCCCTGACCACCCGCAGCGGCCGGCGCCTCCGGTTCGCGGGCAACGGGTGGCGGGGCCTCGGGTTCGACTGGTGTCGACTTCGGCTCCGCCGCTTTGGCCGGCACGGGCGCTGCGAAACCCGCGCCGCGCGCCTGCAGCTCGTCCAGCAGGTTTTCGAATTCGTCATCCGTAATGAGATCATCCCCGCCGCCTGCGGCCGCAGGTCCCTCCCCCGTTGCATCGGATTCGGCGGCACCGCTGGCCGACGCCGGCGCGCCACCGCCATGCAGGCTGTCCAGCAGTGCCTCGAATTCGTCGTCGGTGATCTCGTCATCCGCCCCCACCCGGGTCGTATCGGCGGCCGGCGTTTCCGCTTCCGGCTCTGATACGGGTTCCGGCTCGGGCTCGGGTTCGGGTGGCGGCACGGCGTTTACCGCGGGCGCGGCCTCTTCGTTGCTGGCCATCTGCCGCAGGGTTTCCACCAGGTCCGCTTCGGCGGGAGTGGGCTCCACCCCGGAGCGCAGATCGTCAAACATCACGTTCAGCGAATCCAGCACACGCAACATCGTGTCCATCAGCTGGCTGTCCGCCCGGCGCTCGCCATTACGCAACAGGTTGAACACGTCTTCGGCGTGGTGGCACACGGTCACCAGGGCCTCCAGGTTCAGAAACCCCGCCCCGCCCTTGATGGTATGAAAACTGCGGAAGACCGCGTTCAGCAGATCGTGGTCTTCCGGATTGTGTTCCAGGTCAATGAGTTGCTCGTTGAGCCCCTCCAGCAGCTCCCCGGCCTCGACCAGGAAGTCCTGAAGAATTTCGTCATTGGGGTCGATGGCCATTGCGTTTCTCCAGTCCCGTGTGGCGCCAGCCGCATGAGGGGTGCGATCCAGGGGCACGCCGCCGGATGAACATGCTCGCTTCGTCGCGTTTGCCTGCGTTGAATGTGCGGTGACGGCCGCCCGGGCCAGGAGAGTAGCCGCGTTACTCTTTGCGCGACGCGCCCGCCCCCGGAAAACCCGGAATGCCCACACGAACACGGTTCCTCATCCGTCTTTCCCGGGAGCCTGTCGGATTCGCGACGAAGTGGCGGCACTGGAGGAAGAATGGCCCTTTCTCCCTCTTGCTCGATGCGCAGTCCTCACCATGCATCTCGGGGGAACGGTCTCGCTTCCCGCCCGACGCTCGTGACGATCGCCCCAACCCGACAGGCTCCTGAAACCCGGACCTAGAATCCAAGGCTCGACAACAGATCATCCACCTCGTCCTGTCCCTTAACGACATCGGCACCGGAATCTTGAGTCTTCGGCACCGATGGACCATGGCCCTTGCGATCCGCTTCCTGCGCCTCCTTGCCACGTTCCAGGGATTCCTCGGCGGCTTCGACCTGATCCATGCGCCCACTGGACAGCCGGATCAGAGCGACCAGGTTTTCCTCCAGGTCCGTCACCAGCTGGATCACCCGGCGGATCACCTGTCCGGTGATATCCTGATAGCTCTGGGCCATCAGCACCTCCGACAGCAGCCGCCGCAGCTCCTCGGCATCCTTTCCGGTCCGGGCAAAAAAGGCATCCAGCTCGCGCGCGAAATCGCGGAACTCCTCAACCGACAGTTCACGATGACGAAAGCGCGTCCAGTTGGCCGTGAGATCGGCCGCATGCTGGCTGAAGGACTCCACGATCGGGAGGCTGGTCTCGATGGCGTTCATCGTGGTGTGAGCTGCCTGCTCGGTCATGGTGACCACGTAGTGCAGACGCTCCCTGGCATCCGGGATCTCCGCCTGGGTCAGCTCGACCAGCCGCGCATCCCCCCGAAAGCTTTGCAGGGCCTCATGCAGATCGCGCGTCAGCTTGCCAAGTTCTTCGAAGAGCTCCCGGTCGTAGGGGCGCGCCAGATCCTGTACCAGCGCACGCGCAGCCACCTGGTCTCCCGCCTCCAGCTTTTGCACCAGTTGCCGGGCCAGATCGAGCTGACCATCGCGGGAGGGATATTCCTGTTCACTCATGGAGGCTCTCTCGCTGACACGACACGGACCGGATCGAGATCGTATCCATCCACGCAGGCGACAGGACCCGGAATTCCCGATCCTGTCCGGACACGCCGGGAACGCGCTTATCCCTGCGCTTCAATGCGTTCGAAGATCTTGTCGATCTTTTCTTTCAGGGTTTCAGCGGTAAAAGGCTTCACGATATAGCCGTTCACACCGGCCTCGGCCGCCGCGATGATCTGGTCGCGCTTGGCCTCCGCCGTCACCATCAGGACCGGCATTGACTTCAGGTTCGCGTCCGCGCGCACCGCCTTCAGCAGGTCGATGCCCGGCATGTTGGGCATGTTCCAGTCCGTAATCAGGAAATCGAAATCGCCGTTTTGCAGCATTGGCAGCGCAGTACTCCCGTCATCGGCCTCCTGGGTATTGTTGAAGCCGAGATCGCGCAAGAGGTTCTTGATAATGCGCCGCATTGTGGAAAAGTCATCCACGATGAGAATTTTCATTCCCTTGTCCACGCGTTACTCCGGGGTTCGTAGGGTGAGTTCTAGAATAACTGCAAAGCGGTTCCGTCTTCGAGCCAGGCGCCCAGCCGCGCCCGCAGCCGAATCACCGCCTGACCGCGGATCTGACTGACGCGCGACTCGGTAACCCCCAGCACGGCACCGATCTCGCGCAGGTTCAGTTCTTCCATGTAGTACAACGACAACACCAGACGTTCACGCTCCGGCAGGTCACTCAGCGCCTGTGCCAGTTCCTCGCGGAACTCGCCGGCCTCCAGAGTCCCGCCGGGCGATGGCTCCTGGCCCTCAACCACACGGTCGGCGCCGTCATCACCGCCGCCGAGGTCGTCCAGGGCAAACAGATGCGCCCCGGCATGATCCTGCAGCATTTCGTAATACTGCTCGATCGGCACCTCCAGCTCGGCCGCCACCTCGTTACCTCGTGCCGCACGGCCCTCGCGGGCCTCGACGGTCTGCACGGCCCGGGCAATCCGCCGGCTGTTCCGATGCACCGACCGCGGCGTCCAGTCACTGCGCCGCAGCTCATCGATCATCGCCCCGCGAATACGAATGCCCGCATAGGTCGCGAAGGTCGCCCCATGGCCACCCTCGAACTGACGCGCCGCCTCCAGCAAACCGACCATGCCCGCCTGGATCAGGTCGTCCACCTGAACCGAGTCCGGCAGGCGCGCCATCAGATGATGCGCAATGCGATGTACCAGCTCGACATGATCCGCAATCAACTGGTCGTGACCGCCTGTGGTCGCGGAAACCGCCTTGTAGCCGGTAAGTCGATTACGTGTCATCGTCATGCGCTCTGCAGCATCCGTTCGATGAAAAACCCGACACCCCCGTGGTCACCCTTGCCCACCGGCCAGCGGTCAACGACCCGGGCCAGGTCCACAAAGGCCTTTCCGGCCGGGCTGCCGGGATATTCCTGAACCACCGGAACCCGCTTCTGCACCGCCTTGCGCAGGTGCTCGTCCATGGGAATATAGCCGGCAAGGTCCAGAATCACTTCCGGCAGATAATTCTCACAGACGGTACTCAGCTTGCGCATCAGGCGCTCGGCGCCGTCGCGACCATTCACCATGTTGGCCACCATGCGGAAGCGGCGCAGGCCATGATCGCGGTGCAGGACCTTGATCAGGGCATAGGCGTCGGTAATCGACGCCGGCTCGTCGCAGACTACCACCAGGGTCTCCTGCACCGCCCGGCAAAACGCGGTGACCGATTCCTGCAGGCCCGCGGCGGTATCGACCACCAGCACATCCAGCGGCTTCCGATACGCGCTAAAGGCGTGGATCAGGCCCGCGTGTTCGGCGGGTGTCAGGTTGGCCATCGCAGCAATCCCGGAGGCCGAAGGCACAACCTTGACCCCGTCCGGCCCCTGCACCAGTACGTCGTCCAGGCTGTCCACTGCACCCGTGACCAGATCATGCAGCGTGCGCTCGGGGCGCAACCCCAGCAGCAGATCGACGTTGGCCAGACCGAGATCGGCGTCGAACAGCATCACCTCACGCCCCAGGCGTGCCAGCCCAACGGACAGGTTGACCGATACGTTGGTCTTGCCGACCCCGCCCTTGCCCGAGGCGACGGCAATCACCTTCAATGGCTTGTTAGTGCGTGGCATAACGCCCCTTGCCCACCGGCTGAATCAGTTCCAGAGGCGCCGACTCGGTACTGCGGGCCGCCCCCGGCTGCGCGCCGGCGAGACGTTCGGCGGCCCAGCGCTCGCGCGCATTGCCTGCGGCCGGCGCCCCCGCGTCCGGACCATCCAGCGCCCGCTCGGTCAAATACCCAGTATCGACCCGGTGGAAGTCTTCCGCGATCCGTTGCCCGTCACTGACAAAGGCAAGACCGAGGTATTGATCCAGCAGCACCGACAACACCTCCCCGAGTTGTTCCGTTTCATCCAGCTTGGTCAGCACCAGCGCCGTCGGCTCGGCCTTCTGGAAGGCTTCCAGCACCCGCCGCAGCACACTGCCCTGGGTGGTTGCAGACACCACCAGCCAGCTCTCGGCGCGGATATCCGGGGGCAGATGGGCGAACAGGGGTTCGACCTCTACCGCCCGTGGCGCCTGCCCGGCGGTATCCACCAGGATCAGGTGACCGTCATCCACCCGGCGCGCCAGTTCCCGCAGCTCCCGCGCATCCTGCAACACGCGCACCGAGATCCCCGCCATCTGGGCGAAGGCCTGGAGCTGGCGCGTAGCGCCGATGCGCTGGCTGTCCAGCGTAACCAGCGTAACCGAATCGGGCCCCATCCGGCGGATCTGGCGTAACGCGATCCGCGCAAGCGTGGTGGTCTTGCCGACCCCGGTCGGCCCCACCATCGCCAGCAGGCCACCTTCGTCGAGGATGGACGGGCGGTGGGTCGCAATCGCGCCGGACAGGCGGGCACGCAGCCGCTCCCAGGCCTGTTCCGGGGCGCTGTCATCCAGGATGCTTCCGGCCAGACTCCCCGCCAGTTCGGGGCTGAAGCCACGATCAATCAGACGCGCCTTGCACTCGGCGGCCAGCGGGTGCCGCGCCGCCCAGCGCGCCTCCTCGCTATCGGCGTACTGCCGGGTCATCAGACTGCGCAGATCCCGCAGCTCCTGACGCATGGCGGTCAGCTCCGGGTCCGATGGCCAGGAGGCCTGCGCCTGACCACCACCACGCTCCGTGCCCTTACGTTCCGGACGCGGGGCAGTCGACCCCCGAGGAGATACCGGTTCCGGACCTGCTTCGCCCTCCAGCGCCGCAACCACCTCCAGTCGTCCATCCACCCGCCGACTGGACAGAATGACCGCGTCCTCACCCTGCTGCTCGCGCACTTGCCGCATCGCGTCGCGCATGTCCCGGGCCCAGTATCGTCTAACATTCATGCTATCTCTCCTGCGCCGCGGAGGCGGCGGAACCCTTCATCGTTTGGCTCAGGCGGGCTGCTTTGGTGTCTCTTCCTGACCAACAGTGGCCACGACCCGAATCCGTCGGTTATCGGGAATCTCGGTAAAGGCGAGCACGCTCAGGCTGCGCACGGCCCCGCGCAGCCAACTGGCGATCCAGGAACGGATCTCCGGCGCCACCACCAGGACGGCCGGCTGACCCGCCATCTCCTGGCGGCGGGCGGCATCCGCGACTGAACGCTGCAACCGTTCCGCCAGACCAGGCTCCAGCCCCACCGTGCCGTTCGAGCTGCCCTGCAGAGATTTATGCAAGAGCTGTTCCAAAGATGGGTCCAGTGCAACCAGCGGCAGCTCTTCCTCCGGTCCCACCAGGTCCTGCACAATGGAGCGCGACAGCGCGACGCGAACCGCCGCGGTCAAGGTGCCGGGATCCTGACTTTTCACACCCTCGTCTGCCAGGGTTTCGGCGATCGTGCGCAGATCGCGGATGGAGACCTGCTCGGCCAGCAGGTTCTGCAGCACCTTCAGCACAATCGACAGTGACAGGGTCTTGGGCACCAGGTTCTCCACCAGCTTCGGCGAATGCCGCGCCAGCTGGTCGAGCAGGTGCTGGGCCTCCTCGTGCCCGATAAGACGATGGGCGTTTTCACGGAAGACCTGCGAGAGATGTGTCGCGATCACCGTGGAACAATCCACCACGGTATAGCCGGCCCCCTGCGCCTGGTCGCGGTCGGCGGGATCAATCCAGAGCGCGTCCAGATTGAAGGTCGGGTCCTTGGTCGGAGTCCCCGGTACGGTGCCGAAGACCTCGCCCGGATTGATCGCCAGTTCACGATCGGGGAAGACCTCGGCCTCGGCCACCGTCACACCCAGCAGGCTGATGCGGTAGGCATTCGGGCTCAACTCCAGGTTGTCGCGGATGTGGACCGGCTGCAGCAGAAAGCCCAGCTCCTGCGAGAGCTTGCGGCGCACGCCCTTGATGCGACCCATCAACTGGCCGTCCTGGGTACGATCCACCAGCGGGATCAGCCGGTACCCCACCTCCAGCGCGACCAGGTCCACCGGCGGCACGTCTTCCCAGGTCAGGTCACGATCCTCCGCGCGCGCCCCGCCCTCGTCCTCCTGCGGGATCCGTTCGACCTCCACCGCAGCCTCGCGGGCCTGGCGCCTGAGCAGGTAGGCACCGCCAAAGATCAGCGCGGCGAGGCCCAGGAACACGGCATTCGGCATCCCCGGCACGATCCCCAGCGCCGCAATCACGCCACCCGCCACATACAGCACGCGCGGGTTGGAGAACATCTGCCCGAACACCTGCTGCCCCATGTCCTGGGTGCTGGTCACGCGGGTGACGATGATCGCGGTCGCCGACGACAGGACCAGCGACGGGATCTGCGCGACCAGACCATCGCCGATGGTCAGCAGCACGTAGTTCGTCGCCGCATCGCCCAACGACATGCCGTGCTGCACCGCGCCAATGGTCAGGCCGCCGATGATGTTCACGAACAGGATCAGGATGCCCGCGATCGCGTCGCCGCGGACGAACTTGGAGGCACCGTCCATGGAGCCGTAGAAATCCGCCTCGCTGGCGATCTCCTCGCGGCGTTTGCGCGCCTCTTCCTGTGTCAGGATGCCGGCGTTCAGGTCGGCATCAATCGCCATCTGCTTGCCCGGCATGGAATCCAGGGTAAAACGGGCACTGACCTCGGATACGCGGCCGGCCCCCTTGGTCACCACCACGAAGTTGATGATGATCAGGATCGCGAACACCACCAGACCCACGGTGTAGTTACCGCCCACCACAAAGTCGCCAAAGGCCTGAATTACCTGTCCAGCGGCGTCGGTCCCGGTATGTCCCTCCAGCAGGATCACCCGGGTCGAGGCGATGTTCAGCGCCAGACGCAACAGCGTCGCGACCAGCAGCACGGTCGGAAAGACGGCGAATTCCAGCGGCCGCGGGGTGTAGATCGCGACCATGATGACCACGAGCGACAGCGCAATGTTGAAGGTAAACAGGACATCCAGCGCCAGAGGCGGCAGCGGCAGCACCATCATCGACAGCATCGCCACCAGCAGGATCGGTGCCCCCAGACCCCACTTGCCGACATTGCCCATACGATCGAAGAAGGCCATCAGCGCTGCCTCCGCGGGCCGCGCTGCTTGTCGGGATCGAGATAGTCGTCCGGCACCGGCAGGTCATCCGGCATCTGCGCATCGGCGTCCGCGCGCTTGAGCTGATAGACATAGGCCAGGATGCGCGCGACCGCCACGAACAGGCCGTTGGGGATCTCCTGGTTGAGATCGGTGGTGAAGTAGATGGCGCGCGCCACCCGCGGCGCCTCCACCCGGATGATCGCGTGCTCGTCAGCCACCGCACGAATCGAGGCCGCTACCTCGTCGGCGCCCTTCGCAACCACCTTCGGCGCCGCCATGCGCGAAGCCTCGTAGACGATCGCGACGGCGTAATGGGTCGGGTTGGTAATCACCACGTCGGCTTTGGGCACCTCTTCCATCATCCGTCGCTGCGCCATCTCCTGCTGCAGCTGGCGAACCTTCTGCTTGACCTCCGGCTTGCCGTCGGTCTCCTTGTACTCGTCCTTGACCTCCTGGCGCGTCATCCGCAGCTGCTTCTGGTGGTTCCACATCTGGAACGGTGCATCGATCGCAGCCACCACGACCAGCGCAGCCGAGACCGCGATGAACGTGCCCAGCACCAGCTGGGCGGCATGGGCGATCCCCTGGTGCACCGGCTCGTAGCCAAGCATCAGCAGGCGGTCGGAGAAGGTCGCCAGCACCGCCACCGCCACACTCGAGATCAGCACGAACTTGGCAAAGGTCTTGCCAAACTCCATCAGCCCCTGCCAGGAAAAGATCCGCTTCAGACCCTTGAGCGGGTTCAGCTTGGAGGGCTTGGGCGCTGCGGCCTTGAAGGAGAAATTGGCACCACCAATCACGATCGGGGCCAGCATCGCCGCCACGATCAGCACGGCGAACAACGGCAACAGCGTGCGCAGGGTCTGGAAGATCTCCTCCGCCAGATACGGCAGCAGGAGCTGCGAGTCGTAGACCAGTTCGCGTTCGAAGGTGAAGCGGTTGCTCATCTGATCCGCGAGTTGTGCGCCCATGGTGGGCCCGAACAGCAACAGGAAACCACCGGCCGCCATCAGCACCAGGAAGGTGCTCAACTCGCGCGAGCGCGGCACCTGCCCTTTCTCCTTTGCCTCGCGCAGGCGTTTCGGAGTGGGCTGTTCGGTTTTCTCCTGTCCGCTCTCGTTCTCGGCCATGTCAGAAGCCCATCCGCGTCTGCATCAGGTGGAAGCCCGCAAGCATCAGCTCGCCGAAGCGCTCCGGCAGGCCGGGCAGCGTGAACATCAGCAGCACAAACCCGATCAGGATCATCATCGGGAACCCGACCGCAAAGATGTTCAACTGCGGCGAGGCACGGGTGATCACCCCCATGGAGATATTCACCAGCAGCAGCGAGGCCACCGCGGGAAGCGCCACCAGGATGGCCCCCACGAACATGGTGGAGCCGAACGCGACCAGGGCGTAGAAGGCCTCCGCACTCAGCCCCGACGGAGCCACCGGCATGGTCTCGAAGCTGGTCAGCAGCAACTCCAGGGCAATCAAGTGGCCATTCATTGCCAGAAACAGCAGGGTGGAGAAGATCACGAAGATGGTGGAGACCACTGGCACCTGCACGCCCTGGGCCGGGTCCACGATGGACGCGAAACCCAGCCCCATACCCAGGGCGATCACCTCGCCCGCCTGAGTCAGCGCGGAAAACACCATCTGCAGGATAAAGCCCATGAACACGCCAATGGCGACCTGGTGCAGGGTCACCAGCACGCCTTCCAGGCTCAGCGGATCGACGTCCGGGAGCACCGGGCCCTGCAGGGCCACGAAGATCGCCAGCAGCAACGCGAGCCCGATCCGAACGCGCACATTCACGGTGTCGGCGCCGAAGATCGGCATCGCGACCAGCATGGCGCCGATGCGCGCGAACGGCCACAGGACCGCTCCCACCCACAGCACCAGTTGCTCGGCCGCCAGCGTCATGGGCTCAGCCCACCATCCCCGGCGCGCCCTCGTAGAGCCGCTCGGTAAAGTCGATCAACAGGGCGAGCATCCAGTGCCCGCTCAGCAGCAGCGCCGCAAACATCGCCAGCAGCTTCGGGATGAAGGACAGGGTCATCTCCTGCACCTGGGTAGCGGCCTGCAGCATGCCGATCGCGAGCCCGACGGCCAGCGCGGTCAGCAGCGGCGGGGCCGCCAGCAGCGTCACCACCATCAGGGTCTCCTGTCCCAGATCCACAACCAGTTCGGGTGTCATGTCGGGCTCCTATACGAAGAAACTGGTGGCCAGGGTGTTCACCAGCAGCGCCCAGCCGTCCACCAGGACGAACAGCATCACCTTGAAGGGCAGCGAAATGATCAACGGCGACAGCATCACCATCCCCATCGACATCAGCACCGACGCCACCACCAGGTCGATAATCAGGAACGGGATCAGGATCAGGAATCCGATCTGGAAGGCCGTCTTCAGCTCGGAGGTCACGAATGCCGGCACCAGCAGGCTCAGCGGCACGTCGTCCGCATCCTCGAACCCGTCGATGCCGTTGATCTCCGCAAACATGGCCAGATCGCTCTCGCGGGTATGCGCCAGCATGAAATCGCGCAGGGGCTGCACGCCGGCCGCCAGCACCTCCTCGGTGCCCATCTCCTCGTTCAGGTAGGGCACCACGGCGGTATCGTGGATCTCCTCGAACACCGGCGCCATCACGAACAGGGTCAGGAAGAACGCCAGGCCGATCAGGATCTGGTTGGACGGCGTCTGGGTCGTCCCCAGGCCCTGGCGCAGGATCGCCAGTACCACCAGGATGCGGGTAAAGGCGGTCATCATGATCAGGATCGACGGCAACAGGGTCAGCAGCGTCATCAGCAGGATGATCTGCAGCGTTACCGAGTAGGTCTCGCCACCGTCACCATTGGTGGTGACCGTCAGCGCCTCGATGCCCTGGCCCATCTGAGCACCGGCCAATCCGGGCAGCGCCAGCAGGGCCAGGCCCAGCAAAAGGCGCAGCATCCGGGTGTTCATGACGTGCCCCGCTGCTCGGCGTTCATACCCCGGCTCACTGCGCGTTTCAGCGCGCCGGAGAAATCCGCCTCGCCACCGGCGGGCGCCTGGACCGGGGTGTTCATGGTGTGCAGCGTGCGCAGGCCCGAAGGCGCCACCCCCACCAGCACCTGTTCGTCGCCGACCTGAACCAGTACCAGGCGTTCGCGCGTCCCCACCGAACGCGCCGCGACGATCTCGATCACCTGCGAGCCGCGATTCAGCCCGCCCTGGGTGCGGCGCAGCACCCAGCCCAGGATCACGATGGCGCCGATCACGAGCACCAGCCCTCCGATCAACTGCGCAAGATACCCGGCCGCGCCCACGCCACTGCCCTCGGCCTGGGCCGCCAGCGGCCAGAGCGGCCCGGCAGTCGCCATCCACACTACGGCCAGATTGCGTACGCTACGTGGATCCATAGTCATTCCAACCCGGGCTATTTCAGCTTGCGGATGCGCTCACTGGGGCTAATCACGTCGGTCAGACGGATCCCGAACTTCTCGTTGACCACGACCACCTCCCCGTGCGCAATCAGCGTGCCGTTCACCAGCACATCCAGCGGCTCGCCGGCCAGACGGTCGAGTTCCACCACCGAGCCCTGGTTGAGCTGGAGCAGGTTGCGAATCGGGATGCGCGTGCGACCGATCTCCATGGAGATGGTCACCGGCACATCCAGGACCATATCCAGATTCATTTCCTCGCCATCGCCGTGGACAACACCCGAGAGCTGTTCCGGCTGCAGGGTCTCGGCGCCCGGATCGGGTTTGTGCTTGCGTTCACGCTTGCCCGCCGCCGCGGCGGCGCCGGAGCCGCCATCCGGCTCCGCGTCCTCCTGCTGATCGGGGTCCGCCGTCTCCGCGGTATCTTCGTCCTTCTGTTCGGCCAGCGCGGCGGCCCATTCATCCGCAAGCGCCTGATCGTCGGCGCCACCTTCGGGGGCCGCGTCCGCCGGTTCCTGCCCGATGGAGACATCCTCCGGAATCGGGCCTTCCTGTTTCGGATCGTCGGTGTCTGCCATGATGCCGCCCTCTATCGTTTAAACGTGCGTTCCAGCACCTGGAACGCATTCATGCCATTGGATACGCCGAACTTCCCGCGAAACATCGGGATGTCCTCGACATGCAGGACGATCTTCTCGGGGAGGTCCACCGGGATGATGTCGCCCGGCTGGATGTCCAGAAGTTCACGCACGGTGAGCTCGGCCTCGGTGAGGACGGAGCTGATCTCGACCTCGGCACTCTGGATCTCCTGTTGCAGCGCATTCATCCAGCGCTGATCCACGTCGGAACGATCCGACTGGATGCCGGTATCCAGTTGTTCACGGATCGGCTCGATCATCGAGTACGGCATGGTCACGTGCAGGTTGCCGCCACCACCGTCCAGCTCGATGTGAAATTCGCTGATGACCACAATCTCGGTGGGCGAGACGATGTTCGCGAACTGCGGATTGACCTCGGAGTTCAGGAACTCGAACCGCAGCTCCATCACCGGCTCCCAGGCCTTTTGCATGTCCTCGAAGGCGCCCTCGAGAACCCCGTGGACCACCTTCATCTCCATTGGCGTGAAATCGCGACCCTCGATGCGGGTGTAGTAGCGCCCGTCCCCACCGAAGAAGTTATCCACCAAGATGAACACCAGCTTGGGATCGAACACGAACAGGCCCGTGCCATGTAGCGGATGCGCGCGCACCAGGTTCAGGCTGGTCGGCACGAACAGCGAATGCATGTATTCGGAAAACTTGGCGATGCGGGTACCGGCCACCGAGATATCGGCAGAACGGCGCAGCAGGTTGAACAGTCGAACGCGCAGCTGGCGTGCAAAACGCTCGTTGATCATCTCCAGCGTGGGCATGCGCCCGCGTACGATCCGGTCCTGCGTGGCAAAGTTGAAGTCGCGTGCCTCGCCATCACTCGGATAGGGGTCTTCGGTCTCGACCTCGCCCTCGTCCACGCCGTGCAGCAGGGCATCGATCTCGTCCTGGCTGAGGATATCCGTCTGCGCCATGACCGGCCCCTACTGCATGACCAGTTCATTGAACAGGACGGCCTCGACCGCCTGCGGGGCATTGCGCGAAGCCAGGATCCCGCGCACCGTATCGCGCAATTCTTCTGCCAGCGCCTCCTTGCCGGCCCGCGTGTTCAGATCCTCGTAGCGCTGTTCGCCGAGGACGCCGAGCATGTCATTGCGAATCGCCGGCATGTAGCGTTCGATGGCCGCGCTCACGGCCGGGTCGTGCGTGACCAGGCTCAGCTCGGTGCGCAGGTACCGAATTCGTCCCGGGGCTTCGATGTTCACCGTCATCGGCTCCAGACTCAGGTACAGTCGCTGCGGAGGACCGGGTTCTGCCTGCTCGGTGTCTGTCTCGTCGCCCATCAGCAGGAACCAGGCCGCCGCCCCGCCACCGGCCACCAGGATGACCGCCACCAGCAACAGAATGATCAGCCTGGCCTTGCCACCCTTCTTCCCGGCGGCGTCATCGCCGCCCAGATTGACTTCCTTCTCCGCCATGTCGCACCCACTCTCCGCTGAACCCGGGATTCGCCCTTTCCCGGGAACTTAGCAAGGCAGATGCCAAATGGATTTTTAGTCGCAGTTTTAGTGGGTTGCGTTGATTCTGACGCATTCCGAATGCACAACCGAGCGACCCGCAAAGGCAGGAACGTCAAGAATTAGCCAGCCGCACCGGCCAGGAGACGGATTCTTGGCGCCGAGTCGAAAGCGGAAAGCCCGGGCGAACGCGCCAGCCCGCGGCCGGGTTGGCGTCAATGTGCCGGCCCAGCCACTATGCGCCGTGCCGACCAGGCAGCGACCGGATCAGGCAAACAGATCAAGACGTCGATTCAACTGCGACAAGGTGCTCCCGTCATGTCCCTCGTCACCGGCTGCGTCATCCGCGCCAGCGCCGGAGTCCCACGCAGTCTCATCCGCGTCCTCCCGCTGTTCTTCGGCGGCGTGATCGGAGACGGTCGCATCTGCCAGCTGCAGTCCGCTTTCCGCCAGGCTGTCGCGCAGCCGCGGCAGCGCCGCCTCCAGCACCTCGCGGGTCACGGGACTGGCACTGATGAACTGAATACTGGTGCGATCGCCCTCTACCAGCACGCGCACATCCAGGCTGCCCAGCTGTGGCGGGTGTAATTTGAGCTCCGTACGCCCGCCCTGGGCCTGGGCAAGCATGCGGACCTGGTCGGCCAGTTCACGGGCGCCGTTCGGCTGCTGCAAGAGGCGCGTCAGGTCCAGCCGCGGCAGGCCCCGCGCCGAGTCCCCGGGCTCGGCCGGGACTACCGCGGCCGGGACTACCGCGCTCAGCACGTCCGCGCGCCCGCGCCGCCCCTCGTCACCCCCCTGCTGCATCCACTGAGCGAGGACCTCCCCAAGGTGCTCCCGCGCCCCTCCCGGCATGCCCGCCACGTCCAGCTTCACGGAGGCTACACCCTCGCGGCCACCCGGGACCTGGCTGGCGTCCAGGAACAGGCGCATCAGGGCCGCCGGCAGCGGTTTCACCGGGGCCGGGCTGGATGTGCCAACGGCAGGTTCGTCACGACCGGCGGCACGCGGCGCACCCTCGCCGCCCGCCGCCATCAGGGCGGCCAGCGGCAAGGGCTTGCCCTGCGCATGTTCGCCAGCGGCCAGCGCGTGCCCGTCCAGCAACTCCTGCAGGCGGCTCAGCATGGCCACCAGGTCCAGCCCGTCCAGTTCGTCGGCGGACACGCCCAGCTCCGCCAGCAAGGCCTCCATCCGTGGCTCCAGCACGGAACGAAAACTGCCGTCCGCCTCGAGCTCCAGCATTTGCAGGCCCTCCAGATCCTGAGCCGTGCCATTGCCGCCGAGTAATTGCAGCAGCGGTAACATGCCCTGACCGGTGTTCTGTGTCGCGATCATGTCCGGATCCTCTGTCTACCGGGGGTTGTCCGATGCCCTTGCCCTATGCAGTCCATTCAAGAACCCTGCCACACCGGGCCATCCCCGCGTGCGTACGCCTGACGCGTCGCCCACATGTCCTGCTCCACCTGTTGCCGCCGGGTATCCTGCTGCCGGGCCTCGGCCCGGCGCCGTTCCAGCAGTTTTTCCAGCGACAGACAGTTGCGGTGGCGTTCCAGCCATTCCTGGCGCGCGGACTCCACCTGTGACTCCGCCGCCTGCAGGCGCAGGTCCTGCTGATCCAGCGCCGAACGCAACTGATCCCGCATCCCGGCCAGCCATTTCAGGGCGTTGGCGTCGTCCGGCAGGGTCGTGTGCAGGTAGTCCTGCTGGTAGGTCTCCAGCCGCTGGCGCTGATCCGCGATGATGTCCAGCTGCTGCAGCCGCTCCCCGAGCTGGCGCGTCGCCTCGCTCTCCTCGATCCGCCGCAGTCGCAGCAGGCGTTCCAGGCGCCCGGGGTTCATCCCTTGCCCCCGACCAGCGCCAGCAGGTCGCTGCGCGCCTGGTCAAAACTGACCGCCTCGGTGCGACCCTGCGCCAGATAGGCCTCCAGCCGCTCGTGCATGGCGACTGCCTCGTCGAGATGCGGATCGGCCCCCTTGCGATAGGCTCCGACCGCGATCAAGTCGCGGTTGCGCATGTAGGTCGCCGACAGGTCGCGGAAGCGGCGCGCAGCACGCTCGTGTTCCGGCGCGATGAGAGCCGACATCACACGCGAGACCGAGGCACCCACGTCGATCGCGGGATAGCGCCCGGTTTCCGCAACCTCGCGCGAGAGCACGACGTGACCATCCAGAATGGCACGTGCGGCGTCCACGATCGGGTCATTCTGGTCATCGCCTTCAGCGAGCACGGTATAGAAGGCGGTAATCGACCCGCCTCCGGTATCGGCATTGCCCGCTCGCTCCACCAGCTGCGGCAGGCGCGCAAACACCGAGGCCGCATAGCCCTTGGATGCCGGAGGCTCGCCAATCGCCATGGCAATCTCGCGGGCGCCCTGGGCGAATCGGGTCAGGGAGTCCATCAGCAGCAGGACATGCAGACCCTGATCGCGAAAATGCTCGGCCACCGCGGTCGCGACCCAGGCCCCGTGCTGGCGCAGCAGTGGCGACTGGTCCGCCGGCACCGCCACCACGACGGTGCGCGTTCGCGACTCCTCGTCCAGGATTTCGTGAATGAATTCGTTGACCTCCCGGCCCCGTTCGCCGATCAGTCCAACAACAATCACATCGGCCGTGGTGTTGCGCGTCATCATGCCCAGCAGGACGCTCTTGCCCACCCCGGAACCGGCAAACAGGCCCAGGCGCTGGCCACGTCCGACCGAAAGCAGCCCGTTGATGGCCCGAATGCCGACATCCAGGGGCTCACGCACCGGCGCCCGCTGCAGCGGGTTGATCGGGCGCCCGGCCAGGGGACCGAATACATGCGTCCGGATCGGGCCCTTGCCATCCAGCGCCTGACCATTGGCGTCGATCACCCGACCCAGAAGGCCTTCGCCGACCGGGATCTGACGCTGGTTGTCCAGGGGTTCGATACGGGCTCCGGGGGTGAGTCCTGCCGCCAGCTCTTCCGGCATCAGAAAGGTGCGATCGCTCTGGAACCCCACCACCTCGGCCGCCACCGGGGGGCCGGTCTCGCCATGAATCAACGCCCGCGCACCGATCGGCAGGCGCAGGCCCTCGGCCTCCAGGGTCAGTCCCGTAAGCCGCGACAGATGCCCCTCCGATTGCGGCGGATTGACCCGTTCGACCCGACCGCGCGACTGCTGCAGGCGGTCCAGAAGGCCACGGCTCAGGCGTTCCCGGCCCTTGCGCCGCACCTCTTCTTCGATCGACCGGCTCATGGCGCCTCCTGGTCGGGGCCATTCGCATCTGCATCAGGCGCATCGCCCGGGGTCGCGGCGGACTTGGACTCGGCATCGGGATACTCGCCATCCCAAAGGGCCTCTACCGCCTGCTGCAGGCGCCGTTCCAGACTGGCGTCCACACTCGCGGCCCCCGCCTCCACCCGGCAACCGCCGCGCGCCAGCCCCGAATCCGGCACCCAGCTAATCTCGGCCTGCGCAGTTGCGCCGTATTCCTGCACCAGAGCCTGATCGTCCGGATGCAGGTAGACGCGAACGGCCTGGTTGCGTCCGGGCAACTGGTCCAGGGCATCCTTCAGGACGCCCTCGATCCGTTCCGGCCGGGTCTGCAGTTCGTCCTGAATAACCTTGCGCGCCAGCGCCGTCACCAGCGCCAGCAGCTCCGGCTCCAGGGCATCGGCGGCCGCGGCCAGCGGATCCACCAGCCCGCCGGCGACGGCCTCCAGCGCGGCCACGGTTTCCCGCAGCTTTTTTTCCTCGCGTGCCAGCGTTGCCTTCTCGGCCTCCTTCCGACCAAGCTCATGACCCTCGGCATACCCGGCCTCGAAACCGTTCTTGCGGGCCTCTTCCTCGATCGCCTCGATCTCGGCCGCCGTGGGCAGGCGCCGCGGTGGCTGCACGCCTGCGGAGCCGATCTCCGGGGGTTCCCAGAGCGACGCCGAGGCGTCCGTGTACGGCTTGGCCGCGGGCGCGTCGGTCACAGCATCGCCTCGCCGCCGCCACCACCGAGCACGATATCGCCGCTCTCCGCCAGCCGGCGCGCCACGGTGAGGATCTCTTTCTGGGCGGACTCGACCTCACTGACGCGAACCGGGCCCTTCGCCTCCAGGTCCTCGCGCAGCATCTCGCCGGCGCGCTTGGACATGTTCCGGAAGATCTTGTCCTTGAGGTCGTCATCGGCACCCTTCATGGCCAGCACCAGCGACTCCGTCTGGATCTCCCGCAACAGGGTCTGGATACCGCGGTCGTCAATCTCGGCCAGGTTCTCGAAGACGAACATCTCATCCTCGATGCGTGCTCCCAGATCAGCGTCGGATTCCTTGATCACCTCCATGATCTCGGCCTCGCGCGAGCCCTCCATCAGGTTCATGATGTCAGCCGCGGAGCGCACCCCGCCCAGCATCGAGGTCGTGCTGGAGGCATTGCCGGACAACTGCCGGTCGAGGATCTCGTCCAGCTCCTGCAGGGCCTGAGGCTGGACCCCGTCCATCGTCGCGATGCGCATCAGGATGTCCGACTGCACGCGCGAAGGTAGATACTGCAGCGTATCCGCGGACTGATCGGCATCCAGGTGGGACAGCACAATGGCCACGATCTGTGGATGTTCGTTGCGCATCATGTCCGCGATGGCTCGCGGGTCCAGCCACTTGAGCGCCTCGATCCCCTTGGAATTGCGCCCCAGCAGGATACGGTCGATCAGGCCGGAGGCCTTGTCGCCAAGGGCGTTCTGCATCACGCTGCGCACGTATTCGTCGGCACCCAGGCCCAGGGCCGTCTGCTCCTGCACCTGGCTTGAGAAGTCCTGCAGCGCGGCATTCACGTCACTGCGCGAGATCCGCTCCATCGAGGCCATCGCGGTGCCGATCTTCTGCACCTCCTTCGGCCCCATGTGGCGCATGACCTCTGCCGCGGCCTCCTCGCCCAGGCTCATCATGAACACCGCAGCGCGCTCGGCGCCTTCCAGTTTGGAGTTCTTTTCAGCGGCCATCTTCACCCAACCACGTTTTCATGACCTGGGCCACGCGCTTCGGATCTTCGCGGACCATCTCGCGCACCGCCTCCAGATCCATTTCCTGCTGGTCCGGCCCCTTCGGACCGGTCAGGGAGGGCACGGCCGAAGCCTCCGTAGGGGCCGATGCGGCCGCCCCCGCCCCGGCACCGCCGGATGCGTCCGTCAACGCCTCGCGTTCTTCGTCGTGCCCGGGCGGTGGTTCCGGACGCTGCAACAGCTGTTTCATGGCCGGGCGCACCACGGTCAGCAGGATCACCAGCGCCAGCAGCAGGGCGGCAACAATTTTGACCAGCTCCAGGAACCAGGATTGCTCCCACAACGCAATTTCCTCGGTCACAACCTCCTCAACCGGAGCCTCGAACGGGGCGGTCACCACGTTGATCGTATCCCCGCGAGCGGCATCAAAACCCACCGCCTCGCGCACCAGCGACTCGATCCGGTCCAGCTCCTCGGCATCACGTGCCACCTGTACCGACTCGCCGTCTTCGTTCACATCCTGACGGAAATCCACCACCACCGCGGTCGATACCCGCTGTACCCCGCCCGGCATTTCACGAATGTGGTTGATGCGACGATCCACTTCAAAATTGCGGGTCACGCTGCTGCTGCGGCTGCCGGACTGTCGCACTCCATTTTCGTTGTCGGCTTCGGCCTCACCGACCACACCACCCGCCGGCGGCTGGTTCGTCAGCGCCCCCGGCACCCCCCCGGCGCCGGCGTCGGGACCGGTTCGCTCCTCGTCGCGCGTCTGCTCGGACCGCAGCGCAATGGTCTCCGGGTCGTACAGCTCTTCGGTCCGTTCCACCTGCGAAAAGTCGATATCGGCATTCACCTGCACCCGAACGCGGTCACGCCCGACAATCGGGATCAGCAAGTCCTGAACACGCTCGGTGTAGCGCTGCTCTACATCCCGGGTAAAGCCCAGGCGATCACTGCTGCCGCCCATGCCGACCTCGGCGCCATCCTGCGTCAGCAGACGTCCGCGCTGATCCACCACGGTCACCTGCTCCGGATCCAGATCCGAGGTACTGGAGGCCACCAGGTGCACGATCGCCCCCACCTGCGCCTCGCTCAGCGAGCGCCCGCCGCGCAGGTGCACCACCACCGAGGCGCTGGCCGGGCGCCGATCACGCACAAATACGGATTGTTCACCCTCGGCGATGTGCACACGTGCCCGATCCACCGCATCCAGAGAGGCGACGGTACGCGCCAGTTCGCCTTCCATCGCCCGGTGGCGGCGCGCGCCCTCGATCATGCGGCTGGTGCCCAGGCCAGTATCCTCCTGCAGCAACTCGAACCCCAGATCCCCGGAGCGCGGCAGACCCTCGCTGGCCAGTTGCAGGCGCGCACTGGCCACATCCCCCTGCGGCACCTTGACCTGACCCGTCGTGGAATCCACCTGATACTGGATCCCGGCCTGCGACAGGACCTGGACCACCTCGGCCGCGTCCTCGGCCTCCATGCGCGGGAACAGCGGCACATAGGTCGGCCGCATCGACCAGTACAACAGGGCCACGACCACCACGATGGCGCCGGCGGCCATGCCCATCAGGGCAAGCTGGCGCCCGGCCGGCATCCCGTTGAATTCCTTGATGCCGCTGCTCACCACCGCCGGCAGGGACTGTGCATTTTCGGCCATTATCCGCCCTCTCCTTCAGCTCGAGCGCCGATCAGACCTGCATCCGCATGATTTCCTGATACGCATTCAACAGCCGATTGCGTACCTGGTTCGTGGCCTCGAAGGCGATACTGGACTTGTTCATTGCGGTCATCACCTGCGGCAGACTCACGTTCTCGTCGCCCAGCTCGAATCGTGTCTGCAGGGCCGTTGCCTCCTGCTGTACCTGATTCACACCCCGCAGCGACTCGGTCAGCACATTCTGGAAGTCGACCCCGCCTGCCCGCTGCGGCTCGCGCGCGGGCTGGGCTGGCTGCGTATTCTGCACACCGCTGGTCTGGCTCAGCTGGCGCATCTGCTGCAGCACGTTCTGGATCTGCATCTCGCTCATGTTCTTACCCTCTCGCCGACCCCACACCGGTCACTGCCCGGCTTACGACCTGTCTTGGAACCGAAACCCTGAATGTCGCAGGCGGTCCGATCCGACTGCCCAAGGAACGCAATGCAAGGTACATGCCATAAACAACTCTACCCCGAGGCCGGAACCGTGAAGCCATGTTCGCGCAAGCGTGCGATCTTGTAGCGCAACGTTCTGGGGCTGATTCCCAGTCGATCCGCAGCCTCCTTGCGGCGCCCACCGGACTCGCGCAGCACGTTCAGGATGACCCGACTCTCCTGGGTCTGCAGGGTCTGCTCGAGCAAAGGTGTCGGGTTCTCGTCAATCCTCCCTGTCGCGTCTGACGGTTTCGTGTCCCCGACCGCGGTTGTCCATGGCCCCAGCATGTCAGCATCCAGCCATACCGACTCCGCAGTCACCACCGACCCGGCATCACCCTCGTGCAGCGTGATCGCACGTTCCATCACATTCGCCAGCTCGCGGACGTTACCGGGCCAGTCATGGGCCTCCAGGCGACGCCGGGCCCCTTCGTCGAGTGCTTGCAGGCGATCGCGGCTCAAACCGCGCAGCAGCGCCTGCGCGAGCGGCACAATGTCCTCGACGCGTTCGCGCAGCGGCGGGATGCAAAGGGGGAACACATTCAGGCGGTAGTACAGGTCCTCGCGCAACACGCCATCGGCCACCGCCGCCTGCAGATCACGGTTGGACGTCGCGATCACCCGCACGTCGACCCGCTCGGCCTTGCGCCCGCCCAGCGGTTCCACTTCGCGCTCCTGTAACGCGCGCAGCAGCTTGGCCTGCAGATGGACCGGGATCTCGGTCACCTCGTCCAGCAGCAGCGTGCCGCGGTGGGCGCGCTGAAACTTGCCCGGCCGGGCCTCCAATGCACCGGTAAACGCACCCTTGGCGTGGCCGAACAGCATCGCCTCCAGCATCGCCTCCGGTAGCGCCGCACAGTTGATCGCCTCGAACGGACCCCGACTGCGCGGCGAACGCGCATGCAGCTGGCGCGCCAGAACCTCCTTGCCCACACCCGACTCCCCGGTCACGAAGACCGTCCCGTCACTGCGCGCAATCCGCGTCACGAAGCGGTCCAGCGCCTGCATCGCCGCGCTGCACGCAACCATGGTCGGTGCCTCGAAACCGTCTTCGGAACACAACAGCGGGCGCAGCCAGCGGGCCAGGCCTGCGGCCATCTCCGGCAAGGCGAAATGCGCCTCGGCACCGGCGCGCATCGCGGCCAGTTCACGCTCGTGGCTGGGTTCGCGACTGACCGCGGCCACCGCCGGCTCGCCGCGCGCGGACACAGGCGCGGTCCAGGTATCGAGATCCTCCACCTCGCCCAGCAGGATCGCGGCGGGTGACCCCGCCTCGAGCTCTTCTGCGACTTGAGCCACCATCGCACAGGTCTGCAGACGTACCCGCGGGATGGTCGCCAGCACCCGTACGACGGCCTCGCGCAGGTTCGGGTCGGAATTGACCAGCAGGATTGTCGCGCGCGCCATGGATGTCTTCCGAAAGAATCTCGGAAGGGATTCAGCAAGATATACGCCAAATTCTCAAGATGCGGATTTTACGAGAATTATTGGCGAAAAAACCGCGAACCCGTCGAACTTCCGACGCCCTCATCCGGCCATTCCGGGCGCTGCCGTGACGGGATTCCGTCCTTACGGGAACCGCCGATCCGTCAGTGTTTCCCCAGCCCGAACTTGCGCATCCGTTCGACCAGCGTCGTCCGCCGCATACCCAGCCGCCGGGCCGCCCGTGCCACCACCTGCCCGGTTTCCTCCAGCGCCCGCACAATCATGTCGCGCTCGAGATCGTTGAGAAAACTGCGCAGGTCGACCCCCTCCGGGGGCAGCCCGCCCACAAGCGCAAGATCCGCCGCCGCGGTACCGGCCCCGGCCTCCTGCGCCTCCGCGGGTGGCAGGCCAAGGGCCTCGATGCCGTCCGGTCGCACCCGCGCCGGGAGTTGCGGCAGATCCACCGGCAGATCCGGATACATAATGGCCAGCTGTTCCAGCAGATTGGCCAGTTCGCGGATATTGCCGGGCCATTCCAGTTGCGCCAGATGGGCCACCACGGCCGGGGTCAGATGGGCCGGGGTCATGCCCTGCTCGCGCAAGCGCTCCTCCAGCGCCGCAATCAGCTGTGGCAGGTCGCTGCTGCGCTCGCGCAACGGCGGCAGTTCGATGGGAAAGACACTCAAGCGGAAATACAGATCCTGACGGAAACTGCCATCCGCCACGGCCGCATCCAGATCGCGGTGGGTGGCGGCAATAATCCGCGCCTGCGCCGGAATGGGCTTGCTGGAGCCTACGCGTTCGAACACCCGCTCCTGCAGCACCCGCAGGAGCTTGACCTGCATGGGCAGCGGCATGTCGCCGATCTCGTCCAGGAACAACGTGCCGTCCCCGGCCAGTTCGAAACGCCCGGCGCGGGCGGTAAAGGCCCCGGTGAAGGCCCCCTTCTCATGACCAAACAACTCGCTCTCCAGCAAGTCACCGGGAATTGCACCGCAGTTCACCGCGACGAAGGGTTTGTCCGCACGCTCCGAGGCATGATGAATCGCACGGGCGACGAGTTCCTTGCCCGACCCGGTCTCGCCCAGGATCAGCGCGGTGGCATCCGTTCGCGCAACCTGCTCCACCAGGCGCTTGACGGCCTGCATCGTCGAGTGCGACCCGACCAGGCCCGACGCGTCATCATCCCCCGACTCGCGACCGAAACGCAGCCACTGCAGCACCTGCGAAAGGCGGGCGATTGTCAACGGATGCTCAACCACGCAATCCACACCCTCCGCCCGGACCGCCCCCCCGTCGGTCGGCCGCACCACCACCGCGGCCGACTCCACGGGTGCCTCCTGCAGGCGTGCATCCAGCTCTGCGGCCGCACCACAGAGCCAGATCGCCGCAGGCGCAGCCACGGTCAGATCAGCGGGATTCGTGTATGTCTCCGCGGCGCAGCCCATACAGTTGAGGATCGCCTGTGTAGTCTGCGTCACGCTGGCGTCTCCGCTCAGCGCTATGCGCAGGGCAGGCGCGTCTGCATCCAGATCCGACATACCGCTGTGCCTCGATGGCCGTGACCGCTGCGGGCGCCCGGGATCGTCGCCGCATCCGGTTCTGTGATCGAGTTCTCAGTATCCGGCCTGACTGCGATTGGCGTCAACTTTCTGGCGTTTCTCCGCCACCTCACGCCGATGCAGACGAAAGATCCAGCGCCCGATCGCCTCCTCCAGTGGACCCTCGATCCCGGTCCAGCGCGTGAATTGCTGCGTTCCGCGAGTCGTCGGCGTCTCGACACCCAGCACACAGGGCTGGGGCAGCAACCGACTGAGATAGACCTCCACGCGGTCACAATCCTCGGGCAGCGTGCCCGCTGGCAGCACAAGCCCGCAGGTGCTGAGGGTGACAGCGACAGGATCGGGGCGCTCGGGATGCAGCGACTCGGCGACCAGATGCAGCAACAGATCCAGCTTGTGCTCCAGCCGCTGGATCTCGGGTGCCACTTCATCCTCGTGCGCCGAGGGTCCGCGCGACTGGGAATCGTCGAACAGATCCAGTCTCTCGATCAGACGCTGCGCCAGAACCGGGTCGGTCAGCGGGCGCCGCGAGGGACCGATCATCAGCGGACAGGAGACCCGGAGCTCCTCCCCGAGGAATTCGTTCTCACTGGTCTGGTCCATGCGCTCCCTCCGGCCGCGGCCACCGCCTTCTTGCCAAACCCCCCGGCTGTTCTCAGTTGACGAACACCCGGGCATTGCGGAACAACCGCAACCACGGCCCGTCCTCGCCCCAGTCCTCGGGGTACCAGCTATGCTGGACCGTGCGGAACACCCGCTCCGGGTGCGGCATCATGATAAGCGCACGGCCATCCTGACTGCAGAACCCGGTGGCACCGCCGGGCGAACCGTTGGGGTTGGCCGGATACCGCGTGGCCGGGGCATCATCGGCCTCCACATAGCGCAACGCGGCCTGGTCATGCAGCGGCGCCTCGTCCGGGTAGTGCACGCGGCCCTCCCCGTGCGACACCACGACCGGCAGCACCGACCCGGCCATCCCGTCCAGCAGGGCCGACGGTCCCGGCTCGATGCGCACCTGCGACAGCCGCGCCTCGAACTGTTCCGACCGATTGCGCACGAAGCGGGGCCAGTGCTCGGCCCCCGGGATCAGCGGTGCCAGGTGCGACAGCATCTGGCAGCCATTGCAGACCCCCAGGGTGAAGGTCTCCTCGCGCTCGAAGAAGGCCTGGAACGCATCGCGCAGACTGGCGTGATTCAGGATGGTTTGCGCCCAGCCGCCCCCGGCCCCCAGGACATCGCCATAGGAAAAACCGCCACAGACCGCCATGCCCTGCATCGAACCCAGCTCCTGGCGCCCCTGCAGCAGGTCGGTCATGTGCACATCCACCGGTGCAAAGCCGGCCCGTTCGAAGGCGGCGGCCATCTCCAGTTGCCCGTTGACGCCCTGCTCGCGCAGGATCGCGATCCGCGGCCGGACCCCCCCCGCGATCATGGGCGCGGCCACATCCTCGGCCGGGTCGAAAACAAGCCGCGGCTGCAGACCGCCATCCACATCCACGCGCTCCAGCTCCTCGTCGGCACACTCCGGATCATCACGCAAACGCTGCATCTGCGCCGAGGTCTCCTGCCACTGGCGCTGCAGGTCCGCGCGGTTCGCGCGCAGCAACTCACGGCCACCCTGCTGCACCACGATCGCTTCGTCGTCACGCAGACGCGCCACCGGGTGCAGATGCGCCTCCAGCCCGGCGGCCGCCATCGCGTCGCGCAGGGCGGACTCGGCCCCGGCCGCAACCTGCACCACCGCACCGAGCTCCTCGTTGAACAGCCAGGCCACGGCCGGATGCACTGCGGGCACCTCGATCTCGAGCCCGCAGCGTCCGGCAAAGGCCATCTCCAGCAACGTAGTGAACACGCCCCCATCGGAACGGTCGTGATAGGCCCGCAACAGCCCGTTGCGCCGCAGCGTCGTGATCGCATCAAAGAAGGCCCGCAGACGTCCGGCGTCCACGACATCGGGGACCGTCTCGCCGATGTGTTCATGGCTCTGGGCCAGCGCCGAACCCCCGGTGCGCATCCGGCCTTCGCCCAGATCGATCAGCCACAGGCGCTCATCGGCGGCCGCATCCGGCATCGGCGTAAGGCTTCGCCGCGCATCCGCCACGGGCGCGAACCCGGACACGATCAGCGACACCGGCGCATGCATGTGGCGCGACTGTCCATCGGCGCTCTCCCACACGGTTCGCATCGACAGCGAATCCTTGCCCACCGGGATCGAGATACCCAGCGCCGGACACAGGTCCTCGGCGATGGCGCGCACGGTGTCGAACAGATTGGCGTCCTCGCCCGGTACGCCGGCGGCCGCCATCCAGTTGGCCGACAGACGGATTGCATGGGTACCGTCGATGTCCGCACCCGCGAGGTTAGTCACGACCTCGCCGATCGCCATACGGCCGGAGGCCGGGGCCGACAGGATCGCCAGCGGCGTGCGCTCGCCCATCGCCATGGCTTCGCCGCTGTAGCCATCGAAATCGGTCAGCGTGACCGCGCAGTCCGCTACCGGCACCTGCCACGGGCCCACCATCTGGTCGCGCGCCACCAGGCCGCCCACGCTGCGGTCGCCAATCGTGATCAGGAAGTGCTTGGCCGCCACTGCAGGCATATGCAGGACCCGTTCCAGGGCCTCCGCCAGCGGCGCGCGCTCCGGGTCGAAGGCCGTCACCGGCGCGGGCAGACGCCGGTCCTCACGCGTCATCCGCGGCGTCTTGCCCAGCAGCATGCCCATCGGCATGTCCACCGGCGGCTCGTGGAAGAGGCGATCCTGCACCTGCAGGTGTCGGGCATCGGTGGCCTCGCCAACCACCGCGAAGGGCGCACGTTCGCGCGCGGCCAGAGTGCGGAAGGTCTCCAGGCGATCGGCAGCGATCGCCAGTACATAGCGCTCCTGAGCCTCATTGCACCAGAGCTCCATCGGCGACAGCCCCGGCTCCGCGCTGGGTAGATCGCGCAACTGAATGACCCCGCCGCGCCCCGCGTCGTCGAGGATCTCGGGGATCGCATTGGAAAGCCCGCCCGCCCCGACATCATGAATGGACAGAATGGGGTTGCCATCGCCCAGCGCGGTACAGCGGTCGATCACCTCCTGACAACGCCGCTCCATCTCCGGGTTGCCGCGCTGCACCGAGGCGAAGTCCAGTTGTTCGGAACTGGCGCCACTGGCCATGGACGAGGCCGCCCCGCCGCCCAGACCGATCAACATCGCCGGACCGCCCAGCACCACGATCGGGGTACCCGCCGGGACGTCCTGCTTATGCACATGCTCGCCGCGGATCGACCCGACCCCGCCGGCCAGCATGATCGGCTTGTGATAACCGTACAGCCGCTCGCCTCCGCTCCCGTCCGGCAATGCCATCTCCAGGGTGCGGAAGTAACCGGCCAGCGCGGGGCGACCGAATTCGTTATTGAACGCCGCGGCTCCGATCGGCCCGTCCAGCATGATCTTACGCGCACTTTCGATTCGCCCGGGGCGCCCGAAATCGCGCTCCCAGGGCTGCCTGAAACCGGGAATCTGCAGGTTGGACACCGAAAACCCGGTCAGACCCGCCTTTGGCCTGGACCCCTGGCCGGTGGCGCCTTCGTCCCTGATCTCGCCCCCGGAGCCCGTCGCCGCCCCCGGGAAGGGCGAGATCGCGGTCGGATGATTATGCGTCTCCACCTTCATCAGGATTGGCAGGTCCAGCGCTTCGCGCCGATACTCGCCGGTGATGGCATCCGGCATCAGACGCGTCCCCTGGTGCCCGGCAATCACGGAGGCATTGTCACTGTAGGCCGATAATACGCCCTCCGGGTGGCGCGCGTGGGTCTGGCGGATCATCCCGAACAGGGTGCGTGTGTCCTCCTGACCATCCAGCACCCAGGCGGCATTGAAAATCTTGTGCCGACAGTGTTCCGAATTCGCCTGCGCGAACATCATCAGCTCGGCATCGGTCGGTGCCCGACCCAGAGCCAGGAAGCCCTCCGCGAGGTAGTCGATCTCGTCCGCGGACAGGGCCAGGCCCAGATCGGCATTGGCGCGCTCCAGAGCGCCGCGGGCATCACCTCCCAGGTCCACGCGCGTCAGCGAGCGCGGCGTTTCATCGTGGAACAGCCGCACCGCCGCGGCCGGGTCCTCGAGCACGGCCTCGGTCATGCGATCATGAAAGACCGCAGCCAGCGTCCCGGCATCGGCGGTCCGGGCCGCCTCCCCTCCGATCTGCCAGTGCACCCCGCGCTCGATCCGTTCGACCGCGTCCTCCAGCCCCGCGTGGTGCGCGATCTCGGTGGCCTTGGACGACCACGGGCTGATCGTGCCGAAGCGCGGGGTCACCACCAGCTCGCGACACACCTCGAACCCCGGGCCCGTCCATGCCTCGCCCTCGTTCAGCAGGCGCCCGAGCACGGACTCCTCGTCGGCGCTCAACCGGCGCCGGGTCGCCACGAAATACACAAACCGCGCGGCCAGCGGACCGGCCCCCGGCACCACCGCCCGCAGGCCCGCCTCCATTGCCTGCAGTCTGAACGGCGAGACCGCCGCGCCCCCTTCCACAACCCGCATTGCGCTTCCTCGAAAACCCGACGTGGCAAAAGCCACGCATTGTACCGGACCCACCCGCCGCGCGGGACCTGCCCGGCGCTTCTCGCGGCATGTCGCTGCATGGCCCTGTACTGCGGTGAACGCCGATGAACCGCCGAACCGGGCTGCCCTCAGTAGTAGATCGTCACCGTCACCGTATCGCTGTACAGCCCCTGGGGCGGCGTAATCTGCGGGTCGACGCGTCCGTAGATGGGTTGGGCCTGCGCACTCCCGGTACCGGTGTCGGCCAGAGTGTCCACATTCAGGGTGTCACCCCAGCGCAGCGAACGCGCGGCGTCGCGGTATAGCTCATAGATCACATAGTCACCGGCACCGTTGTGCATACGCCGGGTCGTGCCGTCGGCGTGCAGACCATTATCCAGACCCATCTGATAAGGGGTGGTGTTGGTGCACTGGGGCGCAATGATGGCGGTGGTATCCACCGCAGTGTTCAGAAGACCCTGGGTACCAAAATCCAGGTCCTCCAGCGAGAAACTCGGATTACAGGCCGCCGCAACCGTGGCGCTGGTGGTAAAGGGAAAACTATCGGTTCCGCCTTGCCCGCCACCACTGGTGCAGCTGTCAGGCCAGGGTGGCGTACCCAGCAGGGTGGGTTCATTGGCCCGGAACTCCATCCGCGCATCCGGGCCGGAAAAGCTGTTGTCATAACTGCCCGGAATCACCGCGGTCTGGTCAGGGCCGATCCGGCCATACACGGTCACGCTGCCGCTGCCTGAACCGCCCCCTAACAACGAGAGCGAATACTGCAGGTCCACCTGGGTGTCCTGCTGCAAGCTATCGGGCCAGACCTGGGAATGTGCCGCGTCTCTGAAGAGATTGAATTGCACTTCGTTACCGTCACTGGTCATACGGCGTGGCTGAATACTGCCGCTGCCCTGGCTGCCGGAACCGATGCTGAAGCACAGCCTGGCCCGCGTATTTCCCAGCACGGAGAGTCCGGATGTGCTGCACTCATAGCTTATGGTCGCCGTGACATCACTCCAGCCGGTAAAGGGGTCGCTGGCGCCGAAGCTCACATCAGTCATCGAGGCGCTGCAGGTGGTCGCCGCCTGAACCGGGAGGGCGGCCAGCGCCACCGCGCCGAGCACACCCGCCGCAAGGACTCGCCGAAACATCACGCCCCCTCGCACGTCAGTGGGCCAATCGGCGGAACCGCATCCGGCGCTTCGGGCAGTTCGAACTCGACACTACAATCGCTGCCATCCGGTTGCTTGACGACCAGGCGATTGTGCGCTTCCAGGTCTTCCACATAGGCCTGACCATCATGCCCCACAACCGCCAGGCGATGACCTTCGCGCAGTACATAACTGCCGAGGGGAAGCGGCTGGCCGGACGGGTCAACCACCGTCAACAGCGCGGCACGCACGCGACGCAGGCCGAAATCCACGCGCACCCCGGCCCGTTCGGCGGGAACCACATTGACCTGGTGGCGATCCACCTGCAGGTCGGCTGGCAGGTCCAGCGGGTCGATGGAGACCTGGTTTTTGCGATAGCCCCCCAGCCCGGTGAGCAGGTAGTAGCCACGCGCATCGGTATCGCCGATGTAGCGGTTTTCCAGCGCGACCGGTACGCCGCCGACACCTCCGGTGGAAACCAGCGCAAAACCGTCGCTCACCCGACGCGCCGGGAACAGATCCTGCGGTGCAGCCGCCATCCAGACCAGTGCGCCATCCAGGCCCCCGTATACCGCGCCGCCGCCGGGCCGCGCACGAATGCCACCGCGCAGCTGAGCGGAATCGCCTCGGTGTACCACGTCGGCCCGGAACAGCGGCCGATCACCCGAACGCTGTGCCTGCAAGGCCCAGCCGGTACCACCGTCACCGGGCACACCACGGCGCAAATGGGCCGACTGACGGTCGTCGCCGTCGCGCCTGTGGCTGACCGAGCCGCCGCCGCTGACCCCCGCGCCCAGGGACACGGACAAGCCGGCGCGCAGGCGATAATCCCGTTCGTCACCAAGTTCCCGCGAGGCATTGAGAAACAGGGTGGTTCCCTGGAAGAGTCGCCGACTGTAGCCCGCACCCACGTTACGGAAATCCCGCTCTTTCTCCTGGCCCTCGAAACGGTTGTAGTGCAGCGACAGCCGCCCGGTGGCACTCGACCCCACCCCCAGCGCCAGACGCTCGCTGCGCCGGGGTGGCGCTCGACTCACGCTGGAAGCGACATCCCGATAGTCGTTATCGGCACGCTGCAGACGGTAATCCACCGTGAATCCGTGTCCGGTCCAGTTGTAACCCAGCGCCAGCTGCTCGCCATCCGCTTTGCTGCCGGTACTCTGCGCCCATGCCGCGCTGAAGAGTCCCGCATGCCGGAGAGTAAAGAGGGCGCCCAGCCCACCGAGCATCAGGCGGTCATCGCCCTCGGCATGGCCTTCCAGCGTCACGGTATCGGTAAGACCATGGCGCAGGCTGGCAAACCCGGCCGGGCGACTGCGATAACGAAAGGAGTCCGTGCCATACCCCTGGCGCACGCTGCCGATTTCCAGCGAAAAGTCACTCAGCCCTTGCTGCAGCAAGCGGGGCGAGCTGTAGAACGAAAAGTCGTGAACCGTGGTACGCCCCAGGGCATCGGTCAGCACCACCTCGCCCTGCCCCAGCCCCGTGATCGGCGGGTGGCCATCGACGCGGAAGCTACCGGGCAGCACCTCGCCACTGAATTGTCGCTGCCCTTCCACGTACAGCTCCACCTCGGAGGGCAATGCCGCCTCGCCGAAGAAGGCCGGCAGCGGCCGAGTCACCAAACCCGGCTGCAAAGCGAAGTTACGGCGCAGCTGCAGGCCACCCAGACGTGTCGCCCGCGTCCACTCCAGGCCACCGGTAATCAGATCCCCCGCGGTAACCGTGAGCAGTCGATCCTGAGAGGACCAGGTCCAATGGGTATCGAGACGGGTGTGATCGCGCTGCCCCCCTCGACTCGATAACCGCGAAAGAGCCGTATTTTCCACCACATGATTGCCGGCAAATCCGCGCAATCCCGTCGCCGCCGTGAAGTCCAGCACCCCCTGTTCGTCTGCCGCCAGATGCATCTCGTAATTCAGCAGCATGCCGGGGCTGACCCTGGCCCGAGGGCCGGTGTGCCGTACGGCACGGGCCTCCTGCAGCTCGCGATTGAGGCGCCGGACAGGCACTTCCAGATAGAGTCTTTGCCGGGCTGCATCGTAGCGATACTGCAGATCGGGCAGGCTCTCCAGTGTCTGATATCCTCCCCGGGACCGTTCTCCCATACGCAATCCCAGGGTGGTCAGATGCTCCGACGGCACGTAAAGGGCGCCATCCTGCTGTGCCACCTGCAGGATAAAGCCCGTGGGCACCTGGTTGAGCACCACTTCAAGGTAGAGCTGCTGATCACTGCCGTGCAGGCCGGGGCCGTCAAGGAGCAACCACTCCCCGCTGCCCCTGGCCGGCGCTTCCGGGGCCTGCGCATGATCCACATTCGCACTGGCCCCGGTCGCGACGATCAGGGCGCTAGTAATCGACAGCGCCAGACGCCGCAAGGTCATGGCGTGTCGGCTGACCATTGACCCGCATCCTGATGATTACCTCGGCCCCGGCGGCGCCGTCCGGCAGGTCGGCGATCTGTGCACGGCGGGTTTCGATGTTCTGCACCACGAGACGCGCTCATTCATCGGTATCCGTATCCTGCAAGCGCCCGTGCCACTCGGGGGCCGCGCCGGACTGCACCTCCGTGCTGTAGCGTGCCATGGACGCCGGCCACGCCAGGCCGCGCTGGGGCTGGGTTCGATTCTGTGCGATGGGAGCAGCCTCCGCTCGATGTGGACCATCCGCGTTCACCCGGGAAGGCTCACGCCGTGAGCCTGGGTGACGCGCCTTGCGGATCAGGAAAAATCATGGGGGTCCGCTCCGGGTTGCGCGCACCCCGTTAACGTCCGCGTTCGACCAGCTCCACACGCCGATTCTGCGCGCGTCCTTCCTCTGTCCGGTTCGTAGTAACAGGCGCCATCATCCCGGCCCCGGCGGCCTGAAGCCGAGCGCCGGCGATCCCGTACTCATCACGCAGCCAGTTCACCACAGACTGCGCGCGCTGCAGGGACAATGAAACGTTGTAGTCGAAGTCCCCGGTGTTGTCCGTGTGCCCGACCACCAGCAACTCCATCGACGACTGCGCGTTCATCAACTCCGCGATCGACTCCAGGGCCTCGGCGGACTCCGGCAGGATCGCCGCACTATTGACCTCGAACAGGATGTCCGGCACCGCCACGCGACCATCCTCGACCAGCCCGGTTTCCATCTCGTCGGCCGTTAACGGCTGATGATCCATGGTCGCGTCCATTTCCGCTGCGGTCACGATAGCCTTGGATACCGCCGGTCCGTCGACCCGTCGGGCGTTGAACACGGCAATCCCCGCCAGCACATTGCCGGCCTCCGAGCGTGCCGCCATATACCGAACCTGGCGATCCCGGTTGGCGACGCGGCAGCAATCCCGTGCCCCGCGGTCGAACAGCCCCGACTCCCGGAAGAACGTGCGCCCGGCGCCGCTGGAAAGTTCTTCTTCGGAACCGGAAAAGAGAATCTCGAAGCCACGCGCCTCCAGCGCCTGCAGATAGCTGCGCTTCACGCGCAGCGTGGTCACGCCGGGGTCCTCGAAGTTATAGCTCAGCCGCAGAACCTGTCCCTCCAGCCGCTCGAAGGATTCGAACTGATCCCCGTCCCAGGCCCCTGTCGGGATCGACAGACGATCGAAATCACTCGACTCATGAAACACGATGAACGACCCCGCAACCCGCGGCACCTCCGAATGATCTCCGGCCCCCTCGAGTTCGGATGCGCCTGCGCCACTCACACTCAGTAGCGCCGCCGCCACCCAGCCGGCCATCCCCACAGTTGCTCGCTTGATCACGTTACCCCCTGATAAATTTCCAGGATGCCCACTCACCGGTACCCCGACCACAAACACGTCTGCAAGTCCACGTAGTGCCCCGGACTCCACACGAGCCCACGCCACATGAATGCCGAGCGCTTGCGAGATCGCCAAAAGCCAATATGGATAAGGATAAGGCCCCTCCAGGGGCAACGGTTATTGAGTCGGCGGTGTCATTGCGGGACGGACGGTGTAGCCGCCCTGTCCCTGGTTGCGCCGGATGCGCAGGAAATAGGTCCCGGGCTCCAAGTCGTCGCGTTCGAGGGTCCAGGTTTGATCCTCACGACGCGCCCCGCTCAAATGCTGCCCATCGGCATCGAAGAGATTGGCATGGATGCGAAGTCCCGTTTCGGCGTTGAGCGTGACCTGAAGATCGCCGGGATTGGCGAGCGTGAATTGCAGCCAGTCTTCGGTGTTTCGCTGGTCCAGGTCCCGGTAACCCAGCAGGCCGGTTGTCTCGGCCCCCAGTGCGATTTCCCGCGCCTGTTCACGAGAAGCGTGTGGTGCATCGGCATCGGGGTAGAGCGCTGGTGTAACGATCGGCAGGAGGGTGTACCCCCCCTGTCCCTGGTTGCGCCGGATGCGCAGGAAGTAGGTGCCCGGTGCGAGATCCTCGCGCGTCAGGACACGCACCCCCTCTTCGTCATGCGAACCGCTCAAGTGCTGTTCATTGGCATCAAACAGATTGACCCGAACCGCAAGCGTTCCCTCGGGGCGCACCGCAACATGAAGGGCCCCGGAGGTGGCCATCTCGAAACGGAACCAGTCCTCGGTGTTTCGCTGGCCCCGGTCCCGGTAACCCAGCAGGCCGGTCGCCTCGACATCCGGTTCGATTTTTCGGGCCTGTTCACGAGACTCATGCGGACGGACCGGATCGGGATGCGCTGCCGGCGTGAACTGCGGTTGCAACACATACGCCCCTTGTCCCTGGTTGCGCCGGATGCGCAGGAAGTAGGTGCCCGGTGCGAGATCCTCGCGCGTCAGGACACGCACCCCCTCTTCGTCATGCGAACCGCTCAAGTGCTGTTCATTAGCATCAAACAGATTCACCCGGAGGCTCAAGTCGTCCTCGGCATGAACTCGCCACTCGATGGCGCCGGAGCGAGGCGTCTCGAAAACAAACCAGTCCTCGGCGTCACGCGCTCCACGATCGACATACCCGAGCAGTCCGGCACTCGCGGTACGCAGTGGCAGCGCCGCGTCGGCGTGCAACGCCTCTTCGGGACCGGCGGCCGCCGCTGGCTGGGGCATAATCATCGGTGTGTACAGCCAGACGGACAGGTCGTAGGCGCCTTCTCCCTGGTTGCTCCGGATACGCAGTCGATAGTCACCCGCTGCCAGGTTTTCACGGGTCAACGTCCGTATCCCGTCCTCGTCCCTTGAACCGCTCAGGTGCCGTTCATCAGCATCAAACAGGTTCGCCCGCAAATTCAAACCCGCATCGGCCTCAACGCGAATCACTACGGCACCGGGACGGTCGACCGAAAAATCATGCCACTGCTCACGATGATCGCGATCCAGTTCGCCCTCCGCGGACTTGAGCGCAACTTGATCCCGCTCGTTCAACATGGAAACCGGGTCGCGTGCCCGAGCATCCGGGCGCTGCTCCCGCCGGGCGCCCGGCGTGACGGCTTTCGCCGGGGGCGGGTCATCTGCCAGGGCGGCCTTGGCCGCCTGCGCCGCGGCCTCCGTTTGCCCCAGCAGGGCCGGGTCAACACCATCGGCCAGCAACCGATCAATCTTGCGCGCATCCAGACGTGCGGCTACATCAGCGGGTGAAAAGGTGGACCGTGTCACGCCGTCAGGGGTGACGCGAAGCGATTCCCCCGCGTTCACCCGTATGCTTTCGGTGGTCCCCTTGGGCCGGACATCCATGGCGCCCTGCAGCACCTCGATGGTGGAATTTCCATCTTCAACGAAGGACACCACGGTGCCCCGGACACTCATCGCGACCTGAGACATCTCGACGTCCATTGAGCCGTCCTTGAACATGCGCTTGAAATTCCCGAAGACATGACCGACGAGAATCCGCAACCGGTTTTCGGACTCTTCCACACCCCCGATTTCTACCCTGGAGTTGGATCGCATAACAAACGTGGTCATGTCGACCAGGCTCAGTATGGCGCCGCTGTCGTGCCGGGTTTCCACGTTGTCACCGACGCACAGCGTGGCGTCGAGCGTGGCGAAATAGAAATCCTCGGGATCGTCATGCGGGTAGACGAAGACCTCACCGAAGAAGTCACTGAAGCGGATGGTGGAATCGATGCATTCCATTACCTGGACATGCACGGTCTTCTCCGCCAAATGCCATTCCTCCGAATCCGAGTCGGGAACGGCATATTCAATCGAGACGCCAATCCGGGCCGTGCCGGCCCCCATAGCGGTTATGCGACCGTCATCAAAATCGATGACCGGATCACGAAAAAACCGTGAGCCGCCCTCGCGTTGCTGGGTGACCTCGTAGGCGATGTCGAGAATCTCGAAGCCGCCGGGATCGACCTGAATCTGGTGTGTCTCGCCAAGGGTGAGCTGTACCCGCTTATCGTGAATGCGAACGGGCGCGAATTCCGCTGCCTCGTCTTCGTCTTCGTCTTCGTCTTCGGCAAACAGATGATCCAGGAACCCATCGGGCACGATCCGGAACTCGGGCGGCTCATGCTCAAAATCCAGATCCGGCTCCACAAGCGGGGTGCCATCGGTGGACGCGGGCTCTTCATCCCGCAAACCGGAAAGCGCCTCTTCGCCACGCCAGGGATCGTAGATGATGACCCCCGAATCCCGACCTGACGCCAGTTGCATCGGAACGGACGATTCGCGTGCATCCATCGCGGAGCCAGACCGATCCCCCGCGGCCAGGCCGGTCGTCGACAGCAGCAGGCCGACAGCGACCAGAACGCTCGCCCCGGGGCATAACCGGGCAGCTCCGTGCCACTGGGTCGGGGTGCTTCCCTTCTCGGGAAAAGCGTGTGTGCTTACCATCATTCGATCCTTGCGAAGGGGGCGGTCGGAGTTGCGGGCCTCACCCTGCCCAACCGGATCCACTGCTCCAGGTTTCGCGTGACTGGCGCTTTCGACGAGACAGTCCCTGCGCGACGTTACGCCACCCGTCGCGGGGGTTCAGTCTCTCCGAGTAGCCGCGGACTCGACGCGGGGATGATCCTGTCCGACTTCCTTGATCAACCGGTCGCCCACCTTCAGGTCGGGGAACATCTGCTGGTACTGATACCGCTCCAGCGTCAGTTTCCCCTTCTTACCGTCATCCCGGCGGTAGCGAACGCGGACGTACTCCTTGCCGGGCCTGTCTTCCTCGGTAGCCTCGAATTGCCGGATATCCGTGACCGCTCCGGCCCAGGCCTGATTGCGCTTCTTTTTCTGGTAGGCCATCAACGCGATACTAATAACCACCGCAAGACCGATTCCCCCCAGCAACCCAAGCATGTCTTCCATAAGTCGATTCCCTTTTCGTCCCCATGCGTTACCGCTGAATTCCAAGCAAGGGAAGGCCTGATCAAGATCGTCCGCAAATTTTTCTGTCGTTGCGAGAGGTTCAGAAGCAACCGCAGGCTTGGTCTCTGGGAATCAGCATACATCATGTCCAAGCCGGACCTTCGAGGTCTTTCCAAACAGGAGGATCGAACGCCACCTCGCGCTCGACGTGTTCGAGCCAAATCCGTAGCCCCGGAATCGACGCGCGCGGCTTTCGGCCATCCAGCTCGCCCGCAGGGCCGCTTGCACCTGCGGCTGACTATGCGACGATCAGGGCGCTAGTAATCGACAGCACCAGACACCGCCAGGTCATGGCGTGTCGGCTGACCATTGAGCCGCATCCTGATGATTGCCTCGGCCCCTGCGGCACCGTCCGGCAGGTCGAACGACCACTCGCGCGACGTCCCGGACAGGACATACCCGGCCAGGCCGGCATGCCGATAAAGGGCCCGCCCGTCGCCATCCATCAGCTCGAGGTCAGCGATCTGGGCGCGACCGGTCCCGGTGTTCTGCACCACGAGGCGCGCCCTCTCATCGGTATCCGTATGCTGCAGGCGCCAGTGCAAATCGGGGGCCGTGTCGGACTGCACGGCCACAAACACCGGAACGGAGAAGCGCATCAGAAAACGCAATCCCGACCGAATACCGGACGCACCGCCCTGCCCCCCGGCCGGCGCCTGTTCCGCGCCAATGTCCGCCGGAATTTCATCCACCAGGAGGCGAAAACTTCGCTCGGCACTCGTCGAGCCCGGGGCAGAGACGCCCCGCTGCAGGACCCGCACCACCTGTCGACCACCGGGCGGCACACTCAGAAAAGGCGGACTGACCGCCAGCTCCGTGGAGAGCTCCAGCCGATCCTCCCCGTTCTCCTGGCGCCATTCGAACACCCGCACCTGGGCCTGCACGGGAGTCGTCCCCGTATTACGCAGCGTCAATCCCCTGGCCGTCTCCCCGGGAGCAAACTCCAGCAGGGTCGGGGCCACGCTCAGGCCCGCAGCCGCGGCGGCCGGCATCACGCTCCCGGCGAGAAGGACGCACAACAGCAGCCCCATCGACCAAGGCTGCCAGCACCGCGAGGGTCCAGCCCCTCGACGCAGCCACCGCCCGGCCGAGCCCGCATCTGACATCCTCAGAAGCTGACCTCAATGGTCACGGTATCCGAATAGGTGCCCCCCGGCGGTGTGGAGGCATTGTCGGCCGACTCGACACGCCCGTGGACGGTGAACTCCGCCTCCTCCCCGGTTCCCGTGGCGCTGACAACCGATCCGAAGGTTGTGTCGTTCCCCCATAAGGCGGTGAAACCGCTGTCGCTGTACAGACGATAGCTGACATGTTCGCCAGCCTGTTCCATACGACGGGTCGTACCGTCATCGTGTAACCCGGCGTTCAGCACGAGGTCGTATGCGGCGCCGTCCGTACAGGTCACCGCTACCGTCGAGGTCGCCGTGTGGTCGGTATTGAGAAGCCCAACCGTACCGAACGACAGGTCTGTCGGCGCCGTGGTCAGTTCGCAGCTATCTTCGAGGGTGATGGTGACGTCGAAGTCGTCACTCACCTGCTGCGCCGATACCGTGCCCGACGTCGCCAGCAGGACGCACAGAGCACCGAACCCGTACTGTCGTTTGATTCTCATCGTTTGCCTCCGCAAGACCCTGAACGAGCTTAGCAAAGCCTTGTCCGACCAGCCATGCAGCGCCATCGATCGGCTGGCCATTCGGACCACACCGCGTTACGAAAAGTCGAATCGCAGATAGCCGGGGAACTCTCGGTGCGGTATCCTGTCAATGGAGTAATTGGGGGCGACCTGGATTCGACGCGGGTCGCGAAACCTTAGGTGCATGCCGAGGATGTGGTGAGCCTCGTAAAAATCACTGCAAAAAAATAGTTGCCAACGACGACAACTACGCACTCGCCGCTTAAAAACCGGTAGATGCCGTCCGACTGGAGCCGTGCTTGTGCGTCCAGTATCGGGCGTCGACTCTCACAAGCTCGTGGTGAAGCGCTCCCGGCGTGGATCCATTAAAACTCAACCGGGATCGCCAGTTGCATTCCCTGCCTGTCGGGTAGCGGCTGGTTAAACTCAAAGACAGAATAAGCATGTAGAGCCGAAGGCGGAGGTCCTGCGGACGCGGGTTCGATTCCCGCCGCCTCCACCAATTTTGACCAACCAATCAAGCGCCTGCGGGCGCTTTTTTGTTTGCATTCGAGAATACCCATGGCCGTTTACCAGGACACGTTCACCCAGCAGACCCGCGGTCGCGGCACTCTCGACATCACCTCTGCAGTAGAACATGTGGTCCGGGCATCAGGCATCACCACCGGGACCTGTCACGTCTTCCAGCATCACACCAGTGCCTCGTTGCTGATCACCGAGAACGCCGATCCCGATGTGCGGCAGGATCTGGAAACCCTGATTCAGCGTGTCGCACCGGATGCCGACTCCGCCTACCGTCACGACATGGAAGGCGACGACGACATGGCCGCCCACGCGCGCGCCATGTTCACCCACAACGACCTGACCATCCCGGTCGGTCACGGGCGCCTGGTACTCGGTACCTGGCAGGGTATCTTTCTGTGGGAGCACCGTTACGCGCCCCACAGCCGCCGCCTGACGATCACCATCCAGGGCGAATAGCGCTGCCGCTTCACGCTCGTCTGCCGGGATCAGTCCCGTACCACGTGCACGGTGATCTCCTCGCGGTCGTGATAAAGCTGCCGCGCCCTCAGTCGGTAGCCAATCCCCGCCGCCTGCAGCCGGTCTTCGATATGCCCCAGACACTGGCGCACCGTCTGCCAGCGGCTCTTCATCGGCAGCTTGAGGTTGAAGATCGCCTCCCGGCACCAGCCGGCCTCCAGCCAGTCCGCCATGCGCGCAGCCACCCGCGCGGGCTTGTCGACGATATCGCACACCAGCCAGCGCACCGGGCTCGGAGGCTCCCAGGTAAAGGCATCTTCGCGATGGTGTTCGACCTGAGTGGTCGCCATCAATCGGGCATCCATGGGCCCGTTATCCACGGCATGTACGTACATCCCGCGCCGAACCAGTTGCCAGGTCCACCCGCCCGGCGCCGCCCCCAGGTCCACTGCCTGCATCCCCTGCGCCAGGCGTTCATCCCAGGCTTCGCGAGGGATGAAGGTGTGCCAGGCCTCCTCCAGCTTCAGCGTGGAACGGCTGGGGGCCTCCCGCGGCGAACGCAGGTGCAGGATGCCGCCCGGCCATTCGCTGCGCCGTCCCGGCCGGCTGAGTCCGAGCTGGACGCGGTCGCCCGCGCACCAGAACACATGCAGGCGCTGCCCGTGCGCCGCCGCGCGCAACACACCCTGCCTTTTCAGCACCGCTGCCAGCGGGCGCTCCAGCGCCCGAATCAACCGCCGCAACGCCTTGCCATCGTTGGTGTCCGGGGTCTCGTGCCAGATCGACTCGACCTGCCAGCCGGCCGCCACGACCTGTCCGATGATTGGCGTCAGACGGTCACTGCGATCCAGCCCCGCGAGCGCTGGCAGCGCCGGAAAGACCTGACGCGCGAACACCAGATGCTCCAGCGCCAGCACCGACTCCAGTGCGGCCACGCGGCCGTCCGCGGGCTCGAACAGGACAAACCCCGCGCCGGCCTGCACTCGCGCAAAGCCGCCCAGGCCCGCCGCGGCCGCACGATCGGTCAGCTCGGCCGTCAGATCGCCCTCGAAGCCTGCGCGGCAATACAGCAGCAGTCCGGCAAAGCCCTCTTCCTGTTTACCCATCGCCACCTGCCCCTGGGTCGCCACCAGACCCGCAAAAAAAACCGCCGTGCACGGCTTGCGTACACGGCGGCGAGACTAACCGGCCCGCAGCGGCGGGCCAAGCACACGCTGCGCGCCGGGAGCCTGTCCGATTGGGGGCCGATCGGCTGCGCGTGCGGGACAGCGGCCCCTTTACCCGCTCTCTCTTGTTACATCATCCCCACCAGGGCCTCGAGAGACCGAACAAAGGGCCTCACTCTCCCGCTACGCTCGCGACGATCGCCCAAATCCGACGGGCTACGAGCGCGCCAGACCGGGGTCGCCCTCCACGTTTTTCAGCTTCGGCAGGTACGGCTTGCCGGGCCGGATCGTCTCCTGCTCGCGCAGGTAATCGGCGACGACCTCCCAGACCGGATCGGTATCCAGCGGCTCATGCACGTTGGCCCAGCCGGCAACCACGTAGTTCTTGTCCGCGTCCACCGGCTCGCCGTTGATGTACAGATCGCTGATACGGCTCCCCATCGACTCGTGCGGGTCGATGGTGTACTCGACGCCGGCGGTACGCACCATGTCACCACCGCGGTGGTGATAGGGGTTAGAGTTGAAGATCGAGTTGGCCACATCCTCCAGTGCGTTCTTCAGCTGCGCACCGGTCATCTCGTTGCGCTGGGTCTCCGAATAAGTGGTCGCCGTCTGGGTCATCAGCTCCTCGAAGGTGATCGGCTGGCCCGGCAGCACGCTGATACCCCAGCGGAAGCCCGGAGAGAGGGCCACTTCGGCATCCATCTTCTTGATCATCGCGTCCATGATGACCTCGTCAAATGTGCCATTGAAGTTGCCGCGGCGGTACAGCACGCCCTCGGTCACGGCCAGCTCCTCGTTCAGCTGGTCCTCGTACGGCGCGCGCACCTTGCGGATATGTTCTTCCATGTCCGCATCCGGCTCGATCAGGTTGGAGAATACCGGCAGCAGGGTGAACCTGTAGTCGCGGATGCCGCGATCGGTCACATCCAGGTCCATCACGCCGAGGAACTTGCCATTCGAGCCGGCGTTGGTCACCAGCGTACGGCCGCCACCGGCATTTTCGATCTCCATTGCACCCGGAACCGCATCATGCGTGTGGCCGCCCATGATCATGTCCACGTCGCGCAGGCGACGTGCCATCTCCATGTCGGTCACCATGCCGTTATGCGACAGGACCACCACCACCCTGGCACCCTTCTCGCGGCATTCGTCGATCATGCGCTGCATGTTCTGGTCGCGGATGCCGAAGCTCCAGTCCGGGAACATGTAATCCGGATTCGCGACCGAGGTATACGGGAATGCCTGGCCGATGACCGCCACCGGTACCCCGTTCATCTCGCGGATGCTGTACGGCTCGAACACCGGGTCGCCCCAGTCGCGGTCTTCGATGTTCTGCGCCAGGAAGTCGATGTTGTTCGGCTTGAATTCGTTTTCGACTACATCGAGCACCCGCTCGGCCCCGAACGTGAACTCCCAGTGTCCCACCATGATGTCGACCCCCAGGAGCTTCTGGGCATCCACCATGTCCTGACCATCAGTCCACAGCGAGGTCGCGGTACCCTGCCAGGTGTCGCCGCCATCCAGCAGCAACGAGTTCGGGCGCTCGGCACGCAGCTTCTTGACCAGCGTGGACAGATGCGAGAAGCCGCCCAGACGGCCGTATTTATGCGCGGCGTACTTGAAGTCGAGGTGGGTGATCGCATGCGCCATGGCAGTGCCGGGCTTTACGTCGAAGTACTCGAGCATCGCATCGCCCGCCAGCACCGGCGGCTTGCCCTGCATGTCCCCCACGCCGATGTTTACGTCGGGTTCGCGGAAATGCACCGGCCTCAGCTGTGCATGGCAGTCGGTATAGTGCAGCAGCGAAACATTGCCAAACTTCGGCAGGTCGTACATGGCCGCATCGGCAGGCCGCCAGCTTCCCTTCTCGCCGGCCCAGGCATTCATCGAGAATCCGGCTGCGCTTGCCGCAACCATCGCTTCAAGAAACTCTCTGCGCGTAAGGCTCATTCAGGTTCTCCTCGGTGACTTCAGATGGTTCAGGACAATACCGCCCTTCCCGCTTCACGACGCACGCGGCCGCAGAATGTTCCATTCGGAATGCCGTTCGCACCGCCTGCAATGCAGCCGTTCGGTGCAATTCGATACGTTTTTTGATTTTTTAACGAAAAATCACGCGCGTTCACGATTTTGATGACTTTTGGGCCGACACCCCATTCCCCGCATGCGCACACAAAAAAGCCTGCTATCCGCAGATAGCAGGCCAAGACGCGACATACACCGCCGAAGACGAGCCGGCCACGCACACGCTGGGGAGACGTGCATCCCGCGTGGCCCCGCAATCGAATCCGGCACCCTCAGGCTAGTCATCCGCGCCCCCGCTCTTTTTGATCCATATCAAGAACTCAACCCGTTCGGGGCGAGGCATCCGGCGTCAGTCCCCGTACCGGCCCTGAGAGGCCAACCCGTTATCGCGCGCTCGTGCATACACGGTCTGCTGCGCCTTCTCGTAGTTTCCGGCCATGTCCTGCCCCCAAAGCTGCAACGCCGCCTGCTGCATGCCCCGACCGTACGAGAATGACAGCGGCCACGGCGCCCCGCCGATCCGGTTTATCGCGTCCAGATGCCGGGTTGCATCCGCATCACTCTGGCCACCCGAAAGGAACACGATGCCCGGCAGGATGGCTGGCACTGCGGACTCCAGGCAGCGCAGGGTCGCGTGCGCGACATCCTCGACGTCGACCTGCTCGGGGCAGTCCTTCCCGGGCAACACCATGCTCGCCTTCAGGATGGCGCCTTCGAGCAGTACGTGGTGTTCGTACAGGGCCTTGAATACCGCCCTCAGGGTGACCTCGGTCACGCCATAGCAGGTCTCGATATCGTGGTCCCCGTCCATCAGGACTTCCGGTTCCACCATCGGTACGATCCCCTGCTCCTGGCACAGGGCCGCATACCGGGCCAGGGCATGCGCGTTTGCTTCGATACAGGTGTCAGTAGGCATGGTCTCGCCAATCGTGATCACCGCTCGCCACTTGGCAAAGCGTGCGCCCATCCCGGCATAGGCCGCCAGGCGCTCGCGCAGGCCGTCCAGACCCTCGGTCACCTTTTCCCCCGGAAAACCGGCCAGATCCTTCGCCCCGGTATCCACCTTGATACCGGGCAGGATGCCGGCCTCCCGCATCACGTCGACGAACGGGCGGCCAGCCCGAGTGGACTGGCGAATGGTCTCGTCGTAGAGGATCGCCCCGGAGATGTATTCGTTCAGGCCCGGGGTAGTCAGCAACAGCTCGCGATAGGTTCGCCGGTTTTCCTCCGAGTTCTCCACCCCGACGGCCGCCAGGCGCCTGGCAATCGTACCGGTGGATTCATCAATGGCGATGATGCCCTTGCCGGGCGCCACCATCGCCTCGGCGGTCTCGGCCAACTGGTCGATCTTCATGCCTGCTCCTTGCCTGCCTTTGCGGCAATGCGCTGTAACGGCTGAATGCCTTCCACAGGAGCGTAGTCACCCGCCACGTCTTCTTCCAACGGGACGGAGGCTGCTGAACCGGTTTTTTGCGCACGGGCTGGCAGCCGGACTGCCGCGGGGCTCAGGCGTGTTCCCCGGCCGCATGCCCGGAGGCCCAGGCCCACTGGAAGTTATGCCCGCCCAGGTGGCCGGTCACATCCACCACCTCGCCAATGAAGTACACACCGGGGACCCGCCGGCACTCCATGGTTTTGGAGGAGAGCTCGCCGGCATCCACCCCGCCCAGGGTCACTTCCGCAGTCCGATAGCCCTCGGTCCCGGAGGGCCACACGGTCCAGGGCTGACAGGCCGCGACCACCTGCTCGATATGGGCATTGCTCAGTTGCTCCAGGGGCCGGTTCTCGACCCACAGTTCGCACCAGCGCTGCGCCACCCGCCGCGTCAGTTGTTCTCCAAGTACGCTTTTCAGCTCCAGCTTCGGGCGTTGCGCCCGCAGTGCCTGGAGGTGCGCGGACAGATCCAGCTCCGGAAACAGGTCGATCGTCACCGCCTGCCCCTCCTCCCAGTAGGACGAGGCCTGGAGCACGGCCGGCCCGCTCAGGCCGCGATGGGTGAACAGCAGGTTCTCGCGAAACCCCATCCCGCCGGCCGTCGTCACCGTATCCAGCGCCACACCGGACAGCCCCTCCAGTTCCTGCAAGGGACGCCCGCTCAGCGTAAAGGGCACCAGCGCCGGCCGTGTCGGCTGCAGCGACAGGCCCAGCGTATGCGCAAGATCGAGCCCGAACCCGGTCGCGCCCATACGCGGGATCGAATAGCCGCCAGTGGCGATCACCAGCGATTCACAGGCGATCATCTCTGCGCCTGCTGCCAGCCGGTTGGGTGCGCCCGGCTGCACGTCGCGCACTGGCGTATCCGTGCGCACCACGACCCCGACCGCCGCGCATTCGTCCAGCAGCATGCGCACGATATCCCTGGACGAGCGATCGCAGAACAGTTGTCCCAGCTTCTTCTCGTGGTAGGGAATGCCGTGTTTCTCCACCAGGGCGATAAAGTCCCACTGGCTGTAGCGGCTGAGCGCCGACTTGACGAAATGCGGATTAGCGGAGATGAAATTCTCCGGCTCGCAATACAGATTGGTGAAATTGCAGCGGCCACCACCGGACATCAGGATCTTCTTTCCGACGCGGTTGGCATGATCCAGCACCAGCACCCGCCGGCCGCGCCCGCCCGCGGTCAGGGCGCACATGAGCCCCGCCGCGCCACCCCCGATCACTACAACATCGAAGACCTCCGTCGGATGCGGCGCGTCCGTCACTGCGTGTGCCCCGCGACGTGCGAGCCCTGCCACCCACCCGACATCTTCAGCGCAACCATTCCTTGCGCACGACCAAGGTGTTCGCAATCAGGTCATGCAACGCCTGACGCCGCCGGGTAAACGCCACCATGATGTAACCAATCATCAGGATCAGCCCGGACAGAATGGTCGCGAAATGGCGCCCGGTCGCCCGCAGGAACGTAATTCGGTCCCCGTTAAAGTCCACCACCCGCAAGCCGAACACCATCTTGCCCAGCGTCGCCTGATACCGGGAGCTGTGCATCCCTGCCCAATACAGCCAGGCCACCACGACATTCACCAGGAACCATGTCGCCTCTGCCGGCGGTACGGGATCGTCGGGGCCGCGCGCCACCATGGTCTCCGGACTGATCAAGGTCTGCGCGGCCACCTGCGGGACACCGATAATCACCGCATCCAGCAGATAGGCCCCAACCCGCACCCAGAAACCGCCATAGGCCGCACGATCTTCGGGTGGACCCGCTTCCTCCAGGACCGCTGGGTCCAACACGGCCCCGCACTGGACGCAAAAACGGGCATCCGGGGCATTCTCTTTGCCGCACTGGACGCATTTCATGATCTCTCCCTCTCTCTTTATCGCCGTATCCAGGGGTCTCTCTGCTCTCTACAGCAACGGTTCCACCGGCAGAATACGCGTCATGCCGGACACGAACCGCCTCCAGAATCCTGCCTTGGGCTCGTAGCGATGCGCCCGGGATCCGTCCTGCCAGATCAGCGCGCCCTCCGCATCCCGCTCCACCCGATAGGCGACCTCCGGCCGCAGCGCCTCGCGGTATAACTCGGCCAGCTGCCCCACCAGGACCGGATCGCGCAGAAAGACCCCTGATTCGCTGTTGGTGTGTGCCGAGCGTGGGTCCATGTTGAACGAACCGACAAAGGCCTCCTCGCCGTCGAAGACCAGCAATTTGGTGTGCAGACTGGCCTGCGACGGATCGATGCCACGGTCACGCTCCAGCCGCGCCCAGCGCGGCGGCCCGGTCGGACGCAGTTCGAACAGCTCCACGCCCGCATCCAGCAGGGCATGGCGTCGGCGCGCGTAGCCGCCATGGGTGAAGGCCACATCATTGGAGGCCAGGGAATTGGTCAGCACCTGAACCCGTACACCGGAGGCACTCATCTGCGACAACTGCGCCGTACCGTCACGTCCGGGCACGAAATACGGCGAGATAATCAGCAACTCCTTCTCCACGCCCAGGAGCCGCTGACCCAGCGCATCCGCGACCCGCGAACCCTCACCGCGGGCGCGCGCCTTGGCCTCGTCATCCACCACGAATTCCGCCTGCGTCGTCCATATATAGCTGGCCGCGTCCGCCATCGGCTGGGGCAGCGGCAGGCCGTTCAGCGGCTCCATCTGCATTAGCGGATGGGTGTGATTCTGTGCAATCCAGGCGCGTAACGCGCCCTGCTGCATCACAAGCCGCTCCGGCTCCCCCTTCCCCGGCGCCAGGCACGCCATACTGATGGCCCCCGGGCTGTTCCAGAACTCCAGAAAGGACTGCTCGACCGACCGGGCGAGCGGACCCACCATCACCAGGTCCAGATCGGCGAAGTTGTAATCCGGGCTCGCCTCGAAGTATTCATCCCCGACATTGCGCCCCCCGGTGATCGCCAGATGCCCGTCCACCACCCAGGCCTTGTTGTGCATCCGGTGGTTCAGCTCTCTACCGCGGAACAAGAACTCGGTGCTCGCACTCAGCCAGCCCTGGCGCGTGCGGAACGGGTTGAAGATCCGTACCTCCATATTCGGGTGCTGATCAATCGCCGCGAGTTTCGCATCGCGACCACGAGCATCCACATCATCCAGCAGCAGCGATACCTGCACCCCGCGATCGGCCGCCCCCAGCAACTCACCCATCAGCACACGGCCCGCGGCATCGTCCCGCCAGATGTAGGACTGCACCTGAATCCGCTCACGTGCTTTGCGCACGCTCATGACCCGCCAGCGAAAGGCCTCTGCGCCCTCATCCAGCAACCGAAACCCGCTCTTCCCCCCGGACTGAGCCGGCTCGAACCCGTTCAGCCACTGCGCCAGCGGCCCCTCGGCGGCAGGCGGTGCCAGCTCCTCCAGCGCTCGATCCGGCGCCGGTGGTAGTGGCGCACAGCCCACCGCCAGCCCCAGCATCGCGGCCAGGGCCAGCGTCCCATACAGCTTCCAGTGTCCCATCCGCCCAGCCAATCCCCTTCAGGAAACACTGATCCATGTACCCGCCTGCGCGCGCACCGGCTTTGCGTACGTCTCAGTCTGCGATGAATGTCCTGCAACAACGCGGCGCCCGGCGGGCCCTGACAGGCCAGCACCCGCGCCGTTTATTATCCAGAACGGACGCACAAGCGCCCCGCCCAAAGCGACGAGGTTCATGCGCGGCCCTGCTCAATTCTGCGCTGTCCCCGCGCCTGTATCCAAAACCGTCTCGCGCACCCGGTCCCCGCCCCGCGATCGTGGCCGCCAGTACGCAGCAAAAAGCGGTCTCCCCCCACGCGAGGCCCGGCACATCCCGGGGTCCGCAAGGAGAAACAGGAGTAACCGATCAGTCCGCCGGGCTCTGCGATGCAAAGTCGTGCACAATCCGGTCGCGTCCCAGCTCCTTCGCCCGATACAACAGCGCGTCGGCGCGGTTGACGCCCTCCGAATACCCCCGGCTCGAGTAGTCGACCTGCGTCAAGCCAATACTCGCGGTGATGCAATGTCCGACCGGGCGCCCGGGCAGCTCGATCGCCCGAACCGCATCCAGGACGCGCTCGCAGGCCTTCATAACCTCGGTCCCGGCCTCCGGAAACAGCAGCAGGAACTCTTCGCCACCCCAGCGTCCGCAGATGTCATATTCCCGCAGATGGCCACGAATCGTGTCGGCCACCTGACAAAGCAACTGATCGCCCACCTCGTGCCCATAGCGATCATTCACGGTCTTGAAACGGTCGACATCCAGCAATGCCAGGGTCAGGGGTCGCCCCATACGCCGAGCGCGATCCTGTTCCTCGCTCAGCCGTTCCATCAGGAAACGCCGGTTACCAACACCGGTCAACGGATCGGTGGTGGCCGCGGCCTGCAAGCTCTCGCTCAGTTCGCGCATGCCCTCGTGATACAGATCGGAGATCCGCACAACTTTTTCCAGCCGCCGCAGATTCCGGTCATAGGACGCCACCAGTGACTCGTGTCGCTCCATGGCCGCACCCTGAAATCCGTCGGCAATCCGGATCAGACGCTCCATGCGCTCGCCCTGCCGGGTGGCAAGCTGGAGCAGTTCCGCCAGCGGTTCGAACAGCGGATTGCCAACATGAGCCGGATCGTCCAGCAACTGCCGGACCCGTTCAACAATCCGTGCATCTGCAAAGTCCGATTCCACGGGCTCCACCATCAATCCGGTTCTTCGGCAGTAATTTCGAAGGCAAACGTGCAGTCTTCCTTGAACTCCTCAGCCAGATCGGCCACCCGTTGATTACGCGCGTCGTAGTACCAGACCACCGCCACATCGACGCCACGCCCGTGCGCGGCCTCCAGCATGTCGAAGATATCGAGCATGGCGCGAACCGAACTGGTGTTCAGATAGATCAGGCGCAGTTCCAGGTGCAGGGGACACGCTTTATCGCTCAACTGTTCCCGTACCCATTCCATCACCGGGCCAAAAAACTCGAACGAGTTTTCCGGGTAGGAATCGCCCTCCATTTTCAGGAGCCCGCTGGCGGAATCGGCCGTGATCGCTGGCGTGGACTGGGTTTTTTCAACAGCAAGGTCGTTCATGTGCACTTTCCGTACTTCGACGTAATGGTGTCCGGCATCAGACCATCGCACGCAGGCTGAAAAACGTACCGCCGGCACCGGCATCCCGCAGATCCGCCTCCAGCGGGGCGCTGGACCGGCGCGCCATGTCGATCAGACCGAGGCCCGAGCCACTGGCACCCGCTTCGTCGCGCGGCGCGCGTAGCTGCTGCTTGTAAACCGCCTTCAATTCCGCGGCGTCCATACCAGCCAGATCCCGCACCCGAGCGAGCAACCGTTCGCCATCCGCCCGTTCCACGCGGTTACCGGCCTCGACAAGGTAGCGCCCGCGCTCGTCGGTGCCGATCACAACCGTAGCCTCGGCCTCATGCTCGCCGTAATCATGGCGGGCGGCGTAATGACGAATATTCTGCGTCATCTCGATGTAGATCCCGAACACATCGGTAATCGCGTCCGCCTGGAGGCACTCCGCCTCCATGTATTTTTTGAGGGCGTTGCCAAGTTCCTCGATCAAGCTGCGCGAAATCGGCCCGTTGAAGCAGAGCAGGATACGCTGATTCTGGAAGTGCTTGCGCAAACCATAGAGGTCGAACTGATTCATCCGGGCTCCCCTGTCATTCCACACGAAAGGCGAGGACAGTGACGTCATCGCGTTGCTCATAATCACCTTGATACGTGGCCAGGGCGGCCCGGATCGCCTCGGCCTGCGCGGCCATCGGCTGCGCCGCATGGTCCTGCAACAGTTCGGCGAAACGGGCATTGCCAAAGCCAAACCCGAGCTCGCCTCCGGCCTGGTCCAGATAGCCGTCGGTCACCATGTAGTAGGTTCGCCCGCTCGCGACCATCACCTCGCGATCACTGTACTCGCCCTGGCGCCGATCGCAGAGCGCACGCCGACCACCGGGCAACTCCACCACCTGCTCACCATCGCTCCAGTAGAGCCCGATGCGCGCGCCCGCGAACCGCAGACGCCGCGCCGTCGGTTCGACCAGCACCAGGCCGGCATCCAGATTGGTGGCCACCGAGGACGGCATCTCCGATTGCCGGACCATCTCCCGCAGGACCGCATCGGCATGTTTCAACAGCCTGGCCGGAGAATGGAGGCCATGGCGGTTCATCGCATCATCAAAGGCGGCCCGCGCCAGCATGGTCATCAGCGCACCCGGCACCCCATGCCCGGCGCAATCCACCACCCCGACCAGAAAACGTTCGCCCTCGCGACGAAACAGATAGAAATCGCCCCCGACCCCATCACGCGGATGCCAGAGCACAAAGTGATCGTGCCCCAGAGTGTTGCGCAACTGGTTATCCGGCAACAGCGCGCGCTGGATCAGCCCGGCGTAATCGATGGAGTCGCGGATCTGTTTCTGCGCCGCCGCCATCTCCCGGTTGGCCGCCACCAGCTCCCGGGTACGCTGACGGACCTTGTTTTCCAGCTCCTCCGTATGACTGCGGATCTGTGTGGCCATGGAGTCGAACGCTCGGCTCAGATCACCCACCTCGTCGCGCCCCGGTGGCGGCAGCGAAACCGCATAATCCCCGGCGGCCATCGCCCGCGCGGAGGTGCTGAGCTGACGCAGCGGTCGCAACACCATGCGATCCACTCCGTAGGCAAAGGCCAGCATCAACACCAGTAACGTCACCACCAGGGCCCCCACGGCAAGCCGGAACCACGGCCCCTCGACCACCCTGGCAGTCTGCAAATCCACGGCGCTGACCACATGCCAGCCCAGGTCCTGCACAAAAGTGAGCGCGAGCACGCGCTCCGCCCCATCCAGCGTCACACCGGCCAGCTCGACCGCACCCGGATGTGTCTCGGCACGCGCCATCGCCGCCCCCAGGGCCTCCCCCTGCTCGCCCCCGATCCGGTGCTGCAGGGTCTCATCAAAGCCGGCGGACCGCGCCGCGGACCCAAAGGCGATCTGCTCCGGATCGGGGTGGGCCTGAATCGCGCCCGCCCGATCCAGGATCATCGGCGTCACCCCGGGCTCCGAGGTACTCAGGAACTGCTCCAGAAAACGACTGAGATCCAGCCCGGTACCGGCCAGCCCCAGACGCTCGCCCTCCGGACCCTTGACCAGCACATTGATCCAGACCCGGGTCACCCCCAGCTCCACATCCGGATTGACGTTGATATTGAAGCCCGCTTCCTGCGCCATCGTCGCGAAGAACCAGCGATCATCCACGCTTTCGTCATCGAGTGTATAACGCGGCTTTTCACTGAACGCCGTCGCGCCGTCGTTGGTGTAATAATGGCGGCTTTCGGCGCTTGCGATGAAGTAATTGCCATCACGAAAATCCGCCCGGTAGCGTTCTGCCTCGCGGAAGAAACGCGTACGCCGCTCGGCGTCCTCCTCATGTTGCAGCCAGTCTGTCGTCAGCACCGAATCCGCCAGCCGATTGGCAAGCGCAAGCTCCTGGGAAACCGGCGCCAGGATGTTCTGGGCATTCAGAAGGGTAATGTTGCGGGCATAGGCCTCGCCGAAGTGGCCGCGGACATTCTCGACCACTTGCCAGCCCACAAGGCTGAGCGGCATCAGCGCCACCATACAGGCAATGACCAGGGCCACAACCGACTTTGCGCGTAGTCCGTAGCCCCAATCCGCCATTGGTATCTCGGCACCCCGGCCGCACCGGGCCGCTCATGCAATCCGTATCTGCAAGCCAGTATCCGGAAGCCGCCCATACCGGTCAATCACACGGCCGAAGCCCACAAGCTGCCCATCCCATGGGCAACGGCCCGCCGCTACGTCACCTTTCGACTGCCAGGAGAAAGCTCTCGTCGAACACTACCGCACAGCGATTCGGATGGGTCCTAAAATTCGGATGTCTTCCATTAAACCGCTCCGGACCCGCCAGGGTGGCATTCAATTCGACAGGGCATCGTCAACGGCTGTCCGAGCAAGTAGACCACGGTACGGGCTACCGATGAGCCGCAACTGCCCGCGAGGCATTTCTCACTTTCTGGCCATGGGTTGCCTTCACCGAGCCGAAGCCGAAGAACTTCACGGAGCCTTTTTCGCTTTCCTGAATTCTGGCTCTGCAACAACCGGTTGCAGAGACCTTTGACACGACGGGGAGACGCTGTAGAATACGCCGCTTGAACACGACAGGCGCGTAGCTCAGCTGGTTAGAGCACCACCTTGACATGGTGGGGGTCGTTGGTTCGAGTCCAATCGCGCCTACCAGATACAGAAAAGGCCGCCCGAGGGAAACCGGGGCGGCCTTTTTGTTGGTGGAGCGGCTGACGACCGGTCTATTCGCGCACGGCGTCCAGCAGGCGGTCCAGGTTCTTGCGGAAGTTCTCCTGCTGGTCCGTGGCCGCAGTCTTGAAGCGGGTGTCCTGCTCCATCAGCGTCTGCAGGATGGGGCCTGCGGCCGTAATCGCCTGGTTCGCTTCGTCGGCAAACGGCAGCCCCGGGGCCTTCAGGCTTTCCCGCAGGGCCTCGATGAGCTGGCCCAGGCGCTGCCCCTGCGCGGATTGCTCCGGCGCATCGATTTGCCGGGTCTGTTCGTAGGCCTGCGCCATGCGGGAGACCTCGGTGCGTGTCATGCGCAGTTCCATGGACTGCAACTGCCCAGTGTCGAAGCGCAGGTCGGGCAACATCGCGAACGCCTGCTGTACATCGCCGTTGAAGAACTCGTCGGCCACCTGGCCCAGATCCCGGACCATGCCTTGCACCGCTCGCAACTCATCCGGTTCCAGGCTGCCCTGTACGGAAAAGCGGAACCCGCTCTCCTGGTAGCGGCTCACGTCCAGCCATGCAACGGCTGCATCCGGCCCGGACTCCAGCGCGAGCTGCGCGCGCGCATCCTGGATGCTCTGAAATTCGATGCGGATCTCGGCTCCGGATCGGGTCTGGATATTCAGCTCCAGGCTCTCCGCCCGTTGAAATCGCTCCGCACGCACGAAGCGGGCTTCTTCGGGGGCCGTCGTGGTCACCGGCTCGATGCCCAGTTTTTCCAGACCCGCGAAGATCAGGCGTTCCGTTTTATCCACGTCCGCGGCGACCTGCCCATTCAGGACGTTCAGGCCGGACAGGATCTCGCGCGCCTCGCGCAAGCCCTGTTCCACGCCGGCCGCTGCCTGTTCCTTCAGGTTGGCCAGCTCCGCCTCCGAGGCCCCTCGGGCGCGTGCATTGGCCAGGCCCAGTTCGACGAAGCCGACAACCCGCTCGGCCACCTTCTCCGGGGAAAAGTCGTTCGCATCCAGCCGTTTCAGGCTGCCGGGACTCTGCCCGGGCAGATGCTGCAATAGCTGATTCTGCAGCGTGCTCAAGCCGCGCGTTGCAGCCGCAGGACCCACCGGAGCGGCACCAGGGCCTTCGGAGCCGGTCCGCAGGTGGGCGGGTACGGTGCGGTTGGAAACGGAAAGGGGGCTATCGATGGTCATGGCAGTCACACACACGGGGGCGGGTACGGAGGGTAACGGCCGCGGGCGCGATATCTTGAGCCGGCGTTGCACCACCGGCCGAGCCTGCGCACACTGCCGGCCCTGTAACGCCGGCTGCCGCGAAGTCCGACGCCATGTTTAGAAGCCTGATCTACGACACCCTGATCCTGCGCCTGACCACGCAGTGGTATGCCGCCGTGTTCCAGCGTCTGGCGCCGGGGGCGACTGTACTGGACATCGGCGTGGGTACCGCAGGCGCCCTGCTCGCGCATGAGCGCTGGATACGCGAACGCGGGCTGCACGTGACCGGCATCGATATCGATGCGGACTATATCCGCCGTGCCCGTGCGCGGGTGCGTGCGGCGGCGCTGGAGGGTCGGGTCGAAGTCACCCTGGAGTCGGTGTACGACCACGCGGGCGGTCCCTACGAGGCGGTGTATTTCTCCGGGAGTTTCATGCTGCTGCCGGAGCCCGAACGGGCACTGCACCACTGCGCGGGCCTGCTGACCAACGCGGGGCGCGTCTACTTTACCCAGACTTTCCAGACACGGCGCTCGTGGCTGGTCGAGCGCATCAAACCCTGGCTACGGCGACTGACCACCATCGACTTCGGGCAGGTGACCTACGCAGCGGATTTCCGCGCGCATCTGACCAATGCCGGACTGACGATCGAGGAATGGATCACGCTGGATGAACACCACGGGCGCGCCGCCTGCCTGGTGATCGCGAAACCAACGCCCGCCGGGACCGACGGCGATCCCATCCCGGTTCATCGCCGCCGACCCTCGCAAGGCCCGGAATAGTCCGCAACGGTTGATCGTTTGCGCCGGGGCATGGTCGTAGCAGGAACACAATCACGGCCCGGGCCCCGCTTATGACCTCTTCCCCCGCCCCCCATGACCGCACGGTCGATCCCGCAGAAGTGGCACGCTACCGCGCCCTGGCCGAGATATGGTGGGAGCCCGAGGGCCGCCTGTGGCCGCTGCATGTGCTCAATGCTCTGCGTACGCAATACATCCGTGATCGGCTCTGCGCCGCGCTCGGCCGCGACCCGGCTCAACCGACCCCGCTTGCCGGGCTGCGCGTACTCGACACCGGTTGTGGTGGCGGCCTGCTGAGCGAGGCGATGGCCCGACTGGGCGCCGACGTACTGGGCGTGGACGTGGTCGCAAGCAACATCGCCGTTGCGCGCCAGCACGCGCGGGACACGGGGCTCCGCGTGCACTACGAACTGGCCACTGCCGAGGCCCTCGCCGGACGCGGCGAGCACTTCGATGTGGTCCTCAACATGGAGGTCGTCGAGCACGTGGCCGACCTGCCGGGCTTCCTGCAGGCCGTGCATCGGATGGTGCGGCCGGGCGGCCACAGCTTTGTCGCCACCATCAACCGCAACCCGGTATCCTACCTGGTGGCCATCCTTGGCGCCGAATACCTCTTCCGCATCCTGCCGCGAGGCACCCACCAGTGGCGGCGCTTCGTCACCCCCGCAGAGATGCTGGCCTTCTTCGCCCGCGACGGGCTCGAGCCGATGGCACGCATCGGTGTCAAGGTGAACCCGCTGACGCGGCGGATGTGGCTGTCCCGCTCGCTGAGCGTCAACTACATGCTGATGGCACACAAGCCCGCACTTGATGTGCAACGAGCGTCCGCGACTCGCCGGACGGGATGAGCCCGGCGAATCTCATCAAGGGAGCGGCGCCAATGGGGCACGGTGCGTTGCGCTACGCTCAACCACACCCTGCCCCTGGGGTGGCTGGGTGCCAGCCCGGGCGCAAACCCAGCCCGAGACGGGCTGAACGTCGTTTCTGATTACGAGCCCGCTATGGGCAGTTCACCGGTCCGGCTCCGGGAACAGGTCCAGCTGATGGCGGTCCGCCCGACTCTTTTGCGAACCGCCCCGCCCGCGGGCGGGGCGCCGGCTGCCGTGTCGATCCCGGATGGTCACGCTCTCACGCCGGGCCAGCGCCTCTCGTCGGATGTCCCGGAACCGCTCGCGGGCGCGCTGCGCCGCGTGCACATGATCCACCAGCGGGGCCGGATAATCGGCGCCGATGCGGCAACCAGCCCTGTGCTGCAAGGATTCCGGCATCCTCCATGGCTGGTGAATCCAGTCACCGGGTACCGCCGCCAGTTCGGGCACCCAGCGCCGGATGAAGCGTCCCTCCGCGTCCTGATCCTGTGACTGCTTCACCGGGTTGTAGATGCGCAGGGCATTGATGCCGGTCGTGCCCGACTGCATCTGCATCTGGCTGTAGTGGATGCCGGGCTCGTAGTCGGTGAACATTCGCGCCAGATGCCACGCAGGCTCGCGCCAGTGCAGCCACAGGTGGTAGGCGGCAAAGGCCACCACCATCGCCCGCATGCGGAAATTGATCCATCCATGGTCGCGCAGGGCCCGCATGCAGGCATCCACTAGCGGGAACCCCGTGTGGCCCGCCTGCCAGGCCTCGAAACGGTCGCGGTTAAAACCCTCCTCGCGCAGTCCGTCGCAGGCGCGATGCAGGTTGCGAAACTCGATCGAAGGCTGATCCTCTAGTTTCTGCATGAAGTGGCAATGCCAGTGCAACCGTTCCTCGAACTGGCGCAGTGAACGCTGCCAGGCCCGGCACGCCGGATCCGGCGTGCCGCGAAGCGCATGCCGACGCTCGCGGGTCGCCTGCAACACCCGCCGCAGGGAGAGCGTGCCATAGGCCAGATGCGGACTCAGGCGCGAGCTGGCCGTCCACGCGCGCTCCGGGCTGCTGATACCTCCGGCATAGTGGCGACCGCGCTCGCGCAGGAAATCGCGCAACACGTCGCGCCCGGCCTCCAGACCCGGTGGCTGGAGGTCAATCAGGGGCTCCGCCGCCACCGGCCCGGGGCAGTCGGGGAGTCGCTCGATCCCGCCGGCAACGCCTTCACAGCCAGTAATCGCCGCGGGCGCAGCCGCCGCGGGCGCGGCCATCAGCGCCTCCCATTGCGCGGCCCAGCCATCGCGTTTCCGCAGGCGGCGCACCACCCCGTGCTGTCGATATTCATGCCACGGTATGCCACGCGCCGACAGGCTGCGGGCCACCGCGCGGTCGCGAGCGAAGGTCCACTGGTTGCCCGTTTCCTGGTGGCTGTGCAGCGCCGCCACCGGCACAGTTGCACACAGCTGTTCGATCACGCCCGCGGCATCGCCATGACGCACGATCAGCGCCTGCCCCAGGCCGCGCAGCGCCCGATCCAGCGCCACCAGGCTGCCACGGATGAAATCCCAGTGGCGACGGCTGGTATCGGCCTGCTCCCAGTACTCCGGTTCGACGATATACAGCGGTAACACGCGACCAGTCCGTGCCGCCTGCACCAGCGGCACATGATCATCAATCCGCAGATCGCGCTTGAACCAGACCACCTGAACCGGCGATGCCATGTGAAATCTCCTCGCTAACGGGTTCCCCGACCCACTCGGGCCCCGCGGGCCAAAACGGGGGGTCCTTGCACCTGCGGCGTTCGTCGGGTTGTGTCGGTACACGGCCCACCCGATGCCGAGCGTGACCGGACGCGCCTGTGGCGCTGCGATTCTGGCTGCCGCAGACACCCCGAATGGTGATCGCCATACGTGCCGGCCTCGACACAAGCGCGCACTGGGGCCAACGCCCTCATCGACAGACCCTGCCCATTGCGCCCGGTTCCGACGCTTGGGCCCAGGGGAACTTGCGGGGTTTCGACCGGCCATAGCTCTTGTTTACGGGTGTGACCCTGCGCCTGCCCCTTCACCTACCAACAGGACCCGCCGCCATGAGCTACCGGACCCTGCTGATCACCGGCGCCACCGGCGGTATCGCCCGCGCCCTGCTGGGACAACTCCAGCCCGGGCGTGACCGCGCCGCACTGGTCGCACGCGACGCAACCACCCTGGCCGAACTCGCCGCAACGCTTCCGGCCGGACTTGAAGCCATCGCCATCGACGCGGACACCAGCACCCCGGAGGGTGCCGACGAAGCGGTGCAGGCCACCTCGGAACATTTCGGAACCGCCCCGGACTGTCTCGCCCACGGTGTCGGAAGCGCTCTGCTGGCGCCCCTGCACCGCACTACCGATCGCCAGTATCGAGACTGCGTGGCCGCCAACCAGGACAGCGCCTTCTTCACTCTCCGCGCCTGGGTCCGGGCGCGGCTGCAGGCTGACGCACCCGCGGGCAGCGCGGTCCTGTTCAGCTCGGTGGTCGCGCAGATCGGGATCTCCAATCACGAGGCCATCGCCATGGCCAAGGGCGCCATTGCCAGCCTGATCCCGGCCGCCGCAGCCACCTATTCCGCCCAGGGGCTGCGCATCAACGGCATTGCCCCGGGGCTGACCCGGACTGGGGCCACCGAACATCTGTTCGCGGCGCGTAATGCCGAGGCCCAAATCGCTGCACAATACCCGCTGCAGCGCTACGGCGAGGCCGACGACATCGCCCGCGCCGCGAACTGGCTGCTGTCCGATGCGGCTGCCTGGGTGACCGGGCAAGTGCTGTCCGTGGATGGTGGCTTCTCCCGCGTACGCCCCCTGGTACAACGCACATGAATCGCATCGCCATCATTGGGGCCGGCATCGCCGGGCTGGCGGCCGCACGTGACCTGAGCACGCGCGGCTACACCTGTACCGTATTCGAGAAAAGCCGCGGGCTGGGCGGGCGCATGGCAACCCGACACGCCGGCCCACTGCGTTTCGATCACGGCGCCCAGTACTTCACCGCGCGTGGCCCCTCTCTGCAGACGCGGGTGCGCACCTGGCAAGCGCTCGGGACTGTCGCCGCGTGGGCACCCGGCCGCCTGGTGGGCTGCCCGGACATGACGGCGCCAGCGCACGCCCTGGCCCGCGGCCTCACCATCCATTACGAATGCCGCATCACCCAACTGCTGTCGACCGCCGAAGGCTGGCGCCTGCAGGCCGACCCGGCCACCTGCGCCCGTCCCGCCGAGCTCGAGGGCGTATTCGCGGCAGTACTGCTGGCCATCCCGGCCCCGCAGGCTGCGGCCCTGGCCAACACCGCGGAGGTTGGGCTGCCCGAACTGGAGCACGTACGCTACGCGCCCACGGTGACGCTGATGGCGGCCTTCGACCATCCCCTGACCGGGATCGCCGACACCCTCCAGCCTGCATGCAGTCCGCTCGCCTGGATTGCGCGCAACCACTCAAAACCCGAGCGCCCGGCTCAGCCCGAGACCCTGGTGGCCCACGCCGGCGCCGAATGGTCACGTGCGCATATCGAGGCCGACCCGGAGACGCTGGCCGAACCCCTTGTAGAGGCCCTCCGACCCTATGTGGGCGGTGCGGAGCCCATTCATCGCCAGGTTCATCGCTGGCTGTACGCCCGGGTCGAACAGGCTGCCGGCCAGCCCTGCCTGTGGCATGCCGAGCGGCGTCTGGGAGCCTGTGGCGACTGGGCCCTGGGCGCTCGTGTCGAGGCCGCCTTCGACAGCGGCGAGGCCCTGGCCGCTGCCGTCGCCGACAGCCTGCCTCCATGCCGGTGACACGCCCCGGGAGCACACCATGACCTCCTCGCGGTTCACACCCGCCCTGAACGCCGCACGGGCACGTCTCGATGCCTTTGCGCCCCGGGCCGGGCGCCACTACGCGGCCGAACGCAACCGCGACTCCGGGCCGGAGTGCCGCGACAATGTGTCCCTGCTGTCTCCGTACATCCGCCACCGCGCGCTTACGGAACACGAAGTCCTGGCCAAGGTGTTACAGCACCACACGCCGGAAGCCGCGGAGAAATTCATCCAGGAGGTGTTCTGGCGCACGTACTGGAAGGGCTGGCTACAAATGCGGCCACGGGTCTGGCGATCCTTTCTGGATGAATGCGCCAACCAGAAGGCACGCCTGGCACACGAGCCCGGACTGCGCGCGGCGGTCATGGCGGCCGAACAGGGCCGCACTGGCGTGGAAGGCTTTGACGACTGGGCACATGAACTGGTGCAGACTGGCTACCTGCACAACCACGCCCGTATGTGGTTCGCCTCGATCTGGACCTTCACCCTGCAACTGCCGTGGACGCTGGGGGCCGATTTCTTTCTTCGCCACCTTCTTGACGCCGACCCGGCCTCGAACACCCTGGGCTGGCGCTGGGTCGCCGGCATCCAGACCCCGGGCAAGACTTACCGCGCCGATCCCGACAATATCGCGCGTTTCAGCGACCACCGCTTCCGACCCTCCAGGCTCGCGCGCGAGGCTCACCCGCTGCCCGCCGCCCCACCCCCGGACCCGACCCCGCCGGGCACGGCGCGCCACCTGCCACCTGGCGAACCCGTGCTGCTGCTATTGCATGGCGACGACCTCTGCGGTGATGCGTTGCTTCCCGCCCCAACCCGCGTGGCCGCAGTCCGAATCGCAGCCGGGGGGCACACGCAGCACCCCTGGCCCTTCGGGAACCCTGCCGCGGAATGGGTGGCCCGCCTCGCCGCCGATGCCAAGGCGCACGTCGAGAATGCACGGCAGTGTCCCACCGAAGGACTCGCCGCACTCGATGCCGCCGCCCTGCAACAGGCCTGCGCAGAGACGGACGTGCACGTAATCGCCACCCCCGAGGCCCCGGTTGGACCGTTGGCCGACGGACTGGAACAGCTGGCCCGCGAACTGGCACCCACAGGCATCGAACTGATTCCGCTGCGCCGCCGCTGGGATGCGCTTGCCTGGCCGCACGCCACCCACGGCTTTTTCCGTTTCAAGCACCAGATTCCGGAACTGCTGACCGCCAACGGTCTTTTGTAACCGTTTGTCCTGAACAACGCGCACAACGCGAGAAAGGAAAACCTGATGCGCAACGAGCGTCCGCGACTCGCCGGGTCCCAGTCCCAGAACCGGATGAGCCCGGCGAATCTCATCAAGGGAACTGCGCTAACGGGGCACGGTGCGTCGCGCTACACTCAACCACACCCTGTCACGGCGGTGGCTGGGCGCAAGCCCTGCCCGAGACGGGCTGAACGTCGCCTCCAACCAAGAAAGAAAAAGCCGCCCGACCACCACCTTGAACAAGGCGTGCCCGAACGGCTTTGATCAAGCGCCCGAATCGGCGCCGATCGATCTCCGGCGTGATCTACGCTGCCGGTTTACCACTCAAAACCACCCGACTCTTCCTCGAAGCCTGCCACCTGTTGCAGAACCTCTTCCAGGATCCCCGGCGAACGCCGCAACGTCATAAAGCTGTTCGGCCCCATCATGCCGAGGTCCGGCCAGTGAATCGCGGTGCGGAAGCGCATGTGCAGGGCCTCGATGTTTCCATCGTGCACGAGGATCTCGTAGGGCAGATACGCCGTATGCCGGAGCTCGTTGACATCAATGGTCTCCAGCTTGAAGAGATCCGATGCAGCCTCCGGTGCACCGCGGTCTTCACGCACGGACACACCGTATACCGTCACGTCCGCATTGGGGATCTCCAGCTTGTAAATCTTTTCGACCCCGCTCTCTCCCGATGCCAGCCCGCTCTCCAGCAGCGTCGTGGCCGCATCGCTGTTTCCATGGCTTCCCAGCTCGTAGGGATCATCGAAACGTTCCATGCCGAACGTATAGCGATAACGGTTCAGTTCCCGCTGCGACATGCCGTCATCGGACCCGAAGGTTTTCTCGTGCCCGATCACGCCTTCCAGCGCGCCCTGCACCGCCGACACGTCCTGGTCCACGCGATACGCGTGCCGGAAATACTCCAGGTTGTTGTAACTCACCTGGACGTTACCATCGACTTCGGTGATCGCGACGCGTACCGGCGCCAGATAGGCCGAGCGCGGATTGGCTTCGGCCAGCGCCAGCAGGTCATCATGCGTCGCCACGACCACATGGGAAGTCGAACTTACCGGGTATTCACCAAGGATTTGGAATCCACCCTCTTCCAGCGACCCAGAAACACGTTCCGTGACCTGCTCCACGTTTCCATCTGCCGCCCTTTCGCCCAGTACAAAAGGCTTCAGTGGCTCGGCGGCTACCGCCCCGGATGCCATCAGTGCCATCCCCATGACACTCCAGAACGTTCCATTAATAACTGCTCGGTGCTCAACCATTTTCGGATCCTCCTTATGGTGTATGGTCGCTACGCCTTTGACAGGCGTTTTGATGACCGGACCGACTTGCGGCTAGAACCGATAGCCAATCCCCACTTCGAATTCATATTGCGTCATCTCGATTTCCACATCCTGTTCTTCGAAGAACGCGTGTTGCCCTCGAACCGATTCTCGCGGCGCATACATGGCGGCAAAACTCAGCTCCCAGTTATCACCCGCCGCGCGCGTCGCGCCCACGGTGTAATGTTCCCGGGTTACCCCGGGGGCAAGGATGTTCAGGGTAACTTCGTCCGGCTCGACCGGGTTGTCCCCGTAGTTATAGCCGGCGCGGAATGTCCAGTTACCGCGGGTCTCATATTGCACCCCGACCTTGAAGACATCCACATCATCCCAGCCAAAACCGGGACCCTCCGATGAACCCAGGCGTGCGCCATCTTCGGTCAGATTCGTAACCGAATTCGTAATCGAACTCACATCGGAATAATTGATGCGGGAATAATCGGCAGCAAGGGTGAGCTGCGGCGTCAGGTAGATCGCGCCACCGACACCCCAGGTCGACGGGATATCGAAATTACCCTGCTCCGCAAACAGTCCCCGATAGTCATCAAAGCCCTCGTGCCGCTGCTTGGACTGATAGCTGGCGCCCAAAGAGCCCCACTGCCCGATGTCAGTCTGAACACCAACCCGAACCCCGTAGCCAAAGCTGTCGTCGGTCTCGTTGTCAGAAACATGTTCGGGGCTCTCACTCAGGTCCCCGAAATTCGAAAGCCCGCGGGCCGAGAATTGTTGGTAGCTGACCAGCGGGCTGACCCCCACTCGCCATTGCCCTTCCTCGCCGAAGCTCGTGGCAAACGTCGGCATCACCATCAATTGCAGGAGATCCACCCCGGCAGCGCCGTCACAGAATGGCCCGGTCTGGTTACCGACCTCGGAGCCAAACGGGCCTTCACAGCCTTCCGTATTATCAAACGCCGGATAATTGGTGTTCAGGCCCCCATTGCCCACGACCGTCAAACCCCAGGATGACCGGTCATTAATCTGCCGAACAAACCCGAACGACGGAATAAGAAACATGCGTTCACGGCTTTCGACCGATTCGCCATTACTGTTAAGCGGGACGAGGGTTGCCGGAACAAGGGACAGGAAAAGATTGTCGGTGGCTTGTATAACATCAAGATCCGCCAGACCATCAAGGGCACCGATCAATCCGTCCGCCAGGTTTTCACCCGTAAGCTCGAGGTTCTCAAGAACCGGGCCGGGATCTGTTATATCAAGGCCATCGCCGAAGACCTCATAGGAGCGTTCGGGCCTGAAGTATGCGAGCGCACCGTCGACCCGACTTTCCATGCCCGCGATCCCAGCCGGGTTGGTTGCAGGCGCGAAGGAATCATGTGAAAGCGCCATCCCGACGCCGCCCATACCTTTCGACTGGGTTCCGAACCCATGCGCAAAGTAACCGTTGGTCGCGTGAGAAACACCGCTCGCCCCTACTAGTAACGCAACCGATGCAGCCAAGACCGAGCGTTTAATCACCTTATGCCCCATGACATCCTCCTAGGATGGATCTGAATTCTTCGTGTTATATGAGCGTTTCAGTTGCATCAGGCACTGACAACCACTCGTGGGAGACCCGAGGACCCGGTCGAGAACCTACCGTGCATCCTTTATTGCGCTGGAGGTCGAGCCCTGGCCACCTGAGCGCATACATCATGCTATTGGCGGGGGGATGCAAAAAGCACGATACCCTTAAGGCTAATACTTTATAAATAGGGGGTGCCAACGCGATGCGCTATCCAGAAATAAACCAATATAGGGGTATTGTTATATCCGAATTGACTAATCTAGTGATGTTATGAATTGTTGTAGAGGTGCGCAGGAGACAGGAATACCGCAGGACAGGCCCATATCAGGGCGCGTCATGAATCATTCCGGGCGCAAAAGCGTAATCGCAACCTACTGAATAAAAAAGGAGAAAAACGAACAGACCAATACAGTCAGGAACCATGGGCCATCTCATCCCGCCCGTACCGGGAACGGAGTCCGAACGACGGATAACACAGTCAGATGGACGACGACACCCCGACACGCGCCGGGCCGCTGGCAGCCGAAACACCGGGGCAACGACACCTGGCCATACGGCAGGAATATCGGCCGGGACAGCACGCCCCCGTCCAGCGAGGACCGTGACGCGGCGCTCGGAACACGCTGAGGAACGCACACACTCACCCGGGTTCTTGCGCCTGCCCAGTAGCTGTTTTTATATACAGTATATGCACACCGCCCTGCCCTCTCAGGCCGCAAAGCCGGCATATGCCGAGCTGACCAGCGTCAGCAACTTCTCGTTCCTGCGCGGGGCCTCGCACCCGGAGGAGCTGGTGGAGCGGGCCCGGGCGCTGGGCTACCGCGCGCTGGCGCTGACCGATATCGCCTCGCTGGCCGGCGTGGTCCGCGCCCATGCGGCGGCGAAGGACTGCGGCCTGCACCTGATCCTGGGGGCGACCTTCCGGCTGGCGCACGGCCCCGTCCTGACCCTGCTGGTACGTAATGCGGCGGGCTATGCCGCGCTGTGCCGGCTGATCACCCGGGCGCGCGGGGCGGCGGACAAGGGGCACTACCACCTGGCGCAGGCGGATCTCGACGCCCTGCCCGCCGAGACGCGCGCCGGCTGGCACGTCCTGCTGCGTATCGAACCCGAGATCCCGGAACCGACGCTCGCCGACGCGGCCCGCTGGCTGGCCGGATGGGCCGCTTCGGGGCAGGCCCATCTGGCGGTCAGCCAGCTGCGCACGCCGGACGATGCCACGCTCGCGACCCGCGCCCGGCAACTCGCCGAGACGGCGAGCCTCCCGATCGTCGCCTGCGGCGATGTGTACATGCACGCTCGCGGCCGGCGTGCCCTGCAGGACGTGCTGACCGCGCTGCGTCTGCGCACCACGGTTGCCGAGGCGGCCCCGGCGCGCTTCCCCAACGGCGAGCGCTGCCTGCGCCCGCGCGACGACCTGGCGGCGTTGTATCCCGCCACCTGGCTCGCGGCCAGTGTGCGCATCGCGCAGGACTGCGACTTCTCGCTGGACGCAGTCACCTACCGCTACCCGACCGATCCCCTGCCCCGGGACACAAGCCCGACCGCCTACCTGCGCGAGGAGACCCTGAAGGGGGCGCGTGGCCGCTGGCCCGACGGCATCCCGCCGAAGGTGGCCGAGCAGATCGATCGCGAGCTCGGGATCATCGCGCAGCTCGGCTACGAGCCCTACTTCCTGACGGTCTACGACATCGTGCGCTTTGCCCGTAGCCGCAGGATCCTGTGCCAGGGACGCGGCTCGGCGGCGAATTCCGCCGTTTGTTATGCCCTCGGTATCACGGCGGTGGATCCCTCGCGCTCCAGCATGCTGTTCGAACGCTTCATCTCCGCCGAGCGTGGCGAGCCACCGGATATCGATGTCGACTTCGAGCACGAGCGCCGCGAGGAGGTGATCCAGTACATCTACCAGCGCTACGGTCGCAAGCGCGCGGCGCTGGCCTGCACGGTGATCCGCTACCGCCGGCGCAGCGCCCTGCGCGACGTCGGCCGCGCCCTGGGCATCTCGCGCGCGCGGCTGGATGCGCTGACCGCCAACCTCGCCTGGTGGGACGACGGCATCCCCGCCGAGCGCCTGCGCGAGGTCGGGCTGGACCCGGACGGCGCCCTGGCCCGGCAGTGGCAGGCGCTGACCGCCGAGCTGCTGGGCTTCCCCCGCCACCTGTCGCAGCACACCGGCGGCTTCGTGATCGCCGAGGGCCGGCTGGACGAGCTGGTGCCGATCGAGAATGCGGCCATGCCGGAGCGCTCGGTAATCCAGTGGGACAAGGACGACCTCGACGCGGTGGGGCTGTTGAAGATCGACGTGCTGGCGCTGGGCATGCTCTCCTGCGTGCGCCGCGCGCTGGAGCTGATGGCGCGTCACCGGGGCCGCGACTGGGGCCTGGCCGACATCCCCGCCGAGGACCCGGCGGTCTACCGCATGCTGCAGAAGGCCGACACCCTGGGCGTGTTCCAGATCGAGTCGCGCGCGCAGATGAGCATGCTGCCGCGCCTGAAACCGGCGAACTTCTACGACCTGGTGATCGAGATCGCCATCGTGCGCCCCGGCCCGATCCAGGGCGAGATGGTGCACCCGTACCTGAAACGCCGCGCCCACCCGGAGCGGGTGCGTTATCCGAATGCCGAGATCCGGCGGGTGCTGGGGCGCACCCTGGGTGTGCCGATCTTCCAGGAGCAGGTGATCGAGCTGGCGATGGTCGCAGCCGGCTTCTCCGCCGGCGAGGCGGACGGGCTGCGCCGCGCGATCGGGGCCTGGCGCCGTACCGGCCAGCTCGCACGCTACCGCGAGCGCCTGATGGACGGGATGCGGCAACGCGGCTATCCGGAGAAGTTCGCCGAGCAGCTCTACAAACAGATCCTCGGCTTTGGCGAGTACGGCTTCCCCGAGTCGCACTCGGCCAGCTTTGCGCTGATCACCTATGTCTCGTCCTGGCTCAAGTGCCATGAGCCGGCGATCTTTGCCTGCGCCCTGCTGAACAGCCAGCCGATGGGCTTCTACGCCCCGGCACAGATCGTCGCCGACGCCCGCCGCCACGGCGTGGAGGTGCGCCCGGTGGATGTGCGCTGCAGTGACTGGGCCTGCACGGTGGAACCGGTGGCCGGGGGCGACGCGCTGGCCCTGCGCCTGGGCCTGAACCGGGTTGGCGGGCTCGCGCAGGCCGTGGCCGAGCGTGTTGTCGCCGCGCGCGCCGAGCTCCCGTTCACGGACGTTCCGGATCTGGTGGCCCGCGCCGCACTGACCCGCGCCCAGGCCAACCGCCTCGCCCGCGCCGATGCCCTGAAGGGGCTGGCCGGCCACCGCCATCAGGCGCGCTGGGCGACCGAGGCGGTGGAGGAACCCCTGCCCCTGTTCGCCGACGCCCCGGCGGAGACGGTGCGCGAGGCCGACGTGACCCCGCTCCTGCCGCGCCCGGATGCGGTGGATGACCTGGTGCAGGATTACGCCACCCAGGGCCTGAGCCTGGGCCCGCACCCGCTGGCGCTGATGCGCCCGTTCCTGGATCAGCGCCGACTGGCCACCGCCGCCCGGCTACTGGAGCATCCCGGTCACAGCGGGGCGCGCTATGCCGGGCTGGTGATCACCCGCCAGCGGCCCGGCTCGGCCAACGGCACGGTGTTCCTGACCTTGGAGGACGAAACCGGCACGCTGAACCTGATCGTCTGGCCGGACCGGGTGGAGCGCTTTCGCGCCGAGGTCCTGCACGGCCGCCTGCTGGAGGCCCACGGAGAATGGCAGTACAGCGACGGGGTCGGCCATCTGATCGTGCAGCGCCTGATCGACCGCAGCGCCTGGCTGGGCGAGCTGACCACCCGCTCCCGCGACTTCGGCTGATCGGCATTCGTCATCCGCAACAGCGACTAAAAGACCGGGGCCTTATTCACCACGAAGCTCACGAAGGCACGAAGGAAAAGGGCGTGGGAACCACAGAGCACACGGAGTCCACCGAGAATTCCCGGGATGCATCGCTGAATCGATCACGCGAAACAGCTCTGGTTGGACAGGCATGATCTTTCGGCCTGACATCCCCGGCCCGGAAAACACCTCAGCCAGCGCGGCCGGAGAGGTGGCCGATGCGCTGGGTGAGTTTTTCCCAGGCGCCCTCCAGGGCGGCCAGCGGGTCGCGACGGCGCAGGGCCCGGCGCGAGTGGATCCACTGGCCGGTCGGCCCGGCCGGTTCGGTATCGTGCGCGGCCTCGATGATGCGTGCGACGACGGCGAACTGGTTGTACTCCTCCAGCACGCGACGGCGGGCCTCGAGGATGTGCGGCAGCCGCTGTTCGTATTCGTTGTCGCGGATCGCGCGGCGAATGCGCTCGGCCGTCCCATCGACATCGTCGATGTCGATGGCAATGAAGCTCTCCGGCGGGAAGTAGTCCGCGGCATTCGGCGCGCCGTAGTAGAACGGCAGGGTCGCGCCGAGGAAGGCATCGGCCAGCTTCTCGGTCCAGTGATGCGGCCCCACGTAGTTCTCCACCGCGACGTGATAGCGGTACGCATCCAGGCACTCGGCCTTGTCGTCCAGCGGCTGTAAGCCCTTGCCGAAGATCTCCAGCTCGGGCAGTTGGGCCCTCAGCGCCCAGGTGAAGTCATAGCGCCGCCGATGCAGGGTATGGCGCTGGCGCTTGGCGGAGCACATGGTGGCGATCTCGCGGGTCTTCCCCAGCGGCGGGTGTGCCCGCATCTCGTTGTACGGCCGTTCACCCTGACTGCCGAAGCCGTAGTACCAGATCATTCCCTGCTGGGAATGGATGCGCCGACGGTGCTTGAGCGCCCATTCCGGGTGCGAGGTCAGCACCCGGCCGAACTGGCGGGTAAAGCGCCGGCCGTAGGACTTGATCGAGGGCGGCTCCATGGTCACCAGCAGGGTGCGCTCGGCGCCACAGGCGAGGCGTTCGCTGTAATGCCGGTTGCGCCCGGTGTTGGACGGGAATTCGTCGTACACCACCAGCCAGTCGTACGCGGTGGCCTGCGGGTCGAAGGTGAACTCGCAGCGCCCCCAGCGCGCCTCGCCGTCCGGCAGCTGGTGGCGCCAGATCGACTCGCGCATGGTCGACAGGAACTTGACCCGGATCGGGTCTGCCGGCGAATCGCTCACCGGCTGGCTCACCGGTTGGCTCCGCCGTGTTCCAGAAACTCGGCATAGGCCCCGGCCAGCCCTTCGTCGAGCCCGATACGGGCCTTCCAGCCCAGCGCCGCGAGGCGCGAGACGTCCAGCTGTTTGCGCGGGGTACCGTCCGGCTTCGAGCGGTCAAAGCGCAGCTCGCCCCGGAAGCCGACCACGCCGGCCACCCGCTGCGCGAGTTCGGCAATGGTCAGGTCCTCGCCCGTGCCCACGTTGATGTGGCTCAGCATCGGCTCGGTGTGCTCCGCATAGGTGGTCTGGTCGAGGTTCATCACATGCACACAGGCCCCTGCCATATCGTCCACGTGCAGGAACTCGCGGCGCGGGGTGCCACTGCCCCAGACGGTCACGTGATCGGCGCCGGCCTGTTTCGCCTCGTGAAAGCGCCGGATCAGCCCGGGGATCACGTGGCTGTTCTCCGGGTGGTAGTTGTCGCCCGGGCCGTACAGGTTGGTCGGCATGACCGAGCGGTAGTCCGTGCCGTACTGACGGTTGTAGCTCTCGCACAGCTTGATGCCGGCGATCTTGGCGATGGCGTAGGGCTCGTTGGTCGGTTCCAGCGGCCCGGTCAGCAGGGCCGCCTCCGCGATCGGCTGCGGGGCCTCGCGCGGGTAGATGCAGCTGGAGCCGAGAAACAGCAGCCGCCGCACACCGGCGCCGTGGGCGGCGTGAATCACGTTGGTCTGGATCGCCAGGTTATCGCGGATGAACTCGGCCGGATAAGTGTTGTTGGCGTGAATCCCGCCCACCTTCGCCGCCGCCAGGTACACCTGGTCCGGGCGTTCCACGCGCATGAAGGCCTCCACCGCGGCCTGATCGGTCAGATCGAGCTCGGCGTGGGTGCGGGTCAGCAGCTCCACGCCCGGCCAGTCCTCGAGCTGGCGGCAGATCGCGCTGCCCACCATCCCCCGGTGCCCGGCGACGAAGACGCGCTGCGGCCTATTCATGGTGACTCAGGGTGCGGTAGCCGTGCTCACGCACGAGTTCGTCGCGCTCGGCGCTCTGGAGGTCCTCGCGCACCATCTCGGCCACCAGTTCGTCGAAGCGGATGCGCGGCTCCCAGCCGAGCTCGCGCCTGGCCTTGCGGGCATCGCCCAGCAGGGTCTCGACCTCGGTGGGCCGGAAATAGCGCGGGTCCACCGACACAATGCAGCGGCCCTTGTCGTCAAAGCCCTGCTCGTCCACGCCCTCGCCGCGCCACTCGATGCGCATGCCCAGCTCGTGGGCTGCGGCGTCGATGAAGTCGCGCACGCTGTGCTGTTCGCCGGTGGCGATCACGTAGTCGTCCGGGGTGTCCTGCTGCAGCATCAGCCACTGCATCTCGACGTAGTCGCGGGCATGGCCCCAGTCGCGTTTCGCGTCCAGGTTGCCGAGGTACAGCCGCTCCTGCAGCCCGAGTTTGATGCGCGCGAGGGCGCGGGTGATCTTGCGGGTGACGAAGGTCTCGCCGCGCACCGGGGATTCGTGGTTGAACAGGATGCCGTTGCAGGCGTACATGCCGTAGGCCTCGCGGTAGTTGACCACGATCCAGTAGGCATACAGCTTGGCCACCGCATAGGGGCTGCGCGGGTAGAACGGGGTGGTCTCGTCCTGCGGCGTGGCCTGCACCTTGCCGTAGAGTTCCGAGGTGCTCGCCTGGTAGAAGCGCGTGGTCTGCTCCATGCCGAGGATGCGGATCGCCTCCAGCAGACGCAGGGTGCCCAGGGCATCGGAGTTGGCGGTGTATTCCGGCTCCTCGAAGGAGACCGCCACGTGCGACTGCGCGGCCAGGTTATAGATCTCGTCCGGCTGTACCTGCTGGATGATGCGGATCAGGCAGGTGGAGTCGGTCAGATCACCGTGGTGGAGGATGAAGCGGCGATCGCTCTCGTGCGGGTCCTGATACAGATGGTCGATGCGATCGGTATTGAACAGCGAGGAACGACGCTTGATGCCGTGCACCTCGTAGCCCTTGTCCAGCAGGAACTCGGCCAGGTAGGCCCCGTCCTGCCCGGTGATCCCGGTGATCAATGCCACTCTGGCCATGCCGACTCCCGCTGCCGGGCGGCGCCTGAGCCGCGCGCCGCCGAAAACGCGAAAGCATAGCATCCCGCCGGCGCTCGGGAGACCCGTTCAGGCGCGCCCGTACATATCCTCCAGGCGCACGATGTCGTCCTCGCCCAGGTAACTGCCGGACTGCACCTCGATCAACTCCAGCGGCAGCGCGCCAGGGTTCTCCAGGCAGTGCACCTGCCCGATCGGGATAAAGGTCGACTCATTCTCGGTGACCAGGTAGTTCTGTTCACCGTTGGTGACACGGGCCGTACCGCTGACCACCACCCAGTGCTCCGCCCGGTGGTGATGCATCTGCAGCGACAGGCGCGCCCCCGGCTTTACCGTGATGCGCTTGACCTGATAGCGGCTCCCGCTGTCGATGGACTCATAACAGCCCCAGGGGCGGTACACCACCGTGTGATCCACGTGCTCGCTACGTTCCGCCGCCTGCAGACGCTCGACGATGCGTTTCACATCCTGCACCCGGTGACGATCGGCCACCAGGACCGCATCGCGTGTCGCCACCACCGCCAGGTTCTGCAAGCCAATACCGGCCACCAGCAGGCCGTCCGCATCCACCACGCACCCCTCGCTGTCCTCCAGAAGGCAGTCGCCGCGCAGGGTATTACCCCGGCTGTCCGTACCACGCACACCCGCCAGCGCGGACCACGACCCGATATCGCTCCACCCCGCCGCCAGCGGCGTCACCGCCGCGAGTTCCGTGCGCTCCATCACCGCGTAGTCGACCGAGATATTGGGGGCCGCCGCAAACGCGTCGGGGTCCACCCGCAGGAAGTCGAGATCGTCCCGCGACTGTTCCAGGGCGGCCCTGCAGGCAGCCACAATACCGGGCTCGAAACGCTCGAGCTCGTCTAGGTACCGTGACGCCCGGAACACGAACATGCCGCTGTTCCAGAGGTAATCCCCCTGCTCGATATAGGCCCGTGCGGTCGCCGCATCCGGCTTTTCGACAAAACGCGCCACGCGGGCGCCGGCCGGACCCAGTGACTCACCCTGCTGGATGTAGCCGTACCCGGTCTCCGCCGCGGTAGGAACAATCCCGAAGGTGACCAGATGGCCGGAAGCGGCCAGTTCGACCGCACGCTCGACCGCGGTGCGGAAAGCCTCGGGGTCACCGATGTGATGGTCCGCCGCAAGAACCAGCAATAACGGATCATGCCCCTGTTCCTGTGCCTGCAGGGCAGCCAGCGCGATCGCCGGTGCCGTATTGCGGCCCTCGGGTTCCAGCAGGATGCGCGCCCCGGTGACGCCTGTCGCGCGTAACTGCTCGGCGGCGAGAAAGCGGTGTTCCACATTGGCCAGCACCAAAGGCGGCTCGCCGCCAAGTCCCTCCAGACGGCGTGCGGTCTGCTGCAGCAGGGTCTCGTCCCCCACCAGCGGGAGGAACTGCTTGGGATATCGACTGCGCGAAACCGGCCACAGACGCGTCCCCGAGCCACCGGCCAGGATCACCGGCTGCAAGTGATCCCGCACGTGTTCCTTGGTCATCGCCTCACCCCCGTATCCGTCGCGAGATCTCATCGACCCGTTGCCGCAGCAGGGCCGCGTCGGCACGGGTCTCCACGTTCAGGCGCAGCAGCGGTTCGGTGTTGGAACTGCGCAGATTGAAGCGCCAGTCGGCGAATTCGACGCTCACGCCGTCCGTACGGTCGAGGCGCCCACCGGCGCCGGCATACGCGTCAAGCACACGGGCGGTCGCAGCGGCCGCATCCTCGACCTCGAAGTTGAGCTCGCCACTGCAAGGAAACCGCGCCATGCGCTCGGCGACCATAGCCCCCAGCGACTGCTCGCGGCGGCCCATCAGTTCCACCACCCGTAGCCACGGCAGCATGCCGGTGTCGCAGTAGTCGAAGTCCCGGAAGTAATGATGGGCGCTCATCTCGCCGCCGTAGATCGCGTCTTCCTTGCGCAGGCGTTCCTTCATGAAGGCGTGCCCGGTCTTGGACTGGATCGGCTCCCCGCCGGCGGCCTCCACCATCTCGATGGTATTCCAGGTCAGGCGCGGGTCATGGACGATACGCTCGCCCGCATGGCCCTCCAGACAGGCCTGCGCCAGGAGCCCCACGATATAGTAACCCTCGATGAAGGTGCCTTCGGCATCGAACAGAAAGCAGCGGTCGAAGTCCCCGTCCCAGGCCACGCCCAGATCCGCGCCATGCGCCCGCACCGCATCGGCGGTGGCGGCACGGTTCTCCGGCAGCAACGGGTTGGGGATGCCATTGGGGAAATGCCCGTCCGACTCGAAATTGACCCGGATCAGCTCGAACGGGAGATGCGGCTCCAGTGCCTCCAGCACCGGCCCGGCGCCACCGTTGCCCGGATTCACCACAATCTTCAACGAAGGCAGTACGGAACGATCCACCGAACTCAGCAATCGCTCGATGTAATCCGCCCGGTGGTCCAGCCGCCGCACCTGCCCATTGGGCATGGGCCGGAAATCCCCCCGCTCGGCCCGGTCACGAATCGCCTGCAGGCCGGAATCGCCGCTGATCGGCCGAGCCTCGCTGCGCACCAGCTTCAAGCCGTTGTAATCCAGCGGATTGTGACTGGCCGTGACCATGATCCCGCCGCCAGCCCCGTAATGCGCTGTGGCAAAATAGACCTCCTCGGTACCACACATGCCGATATCCGCCACATCGCTGCCACCCGCGGTAAGCCCTTCCGTCAGGGCACCGGCCAGTTCCGGGCTGGACAGGCGGATATCGTAGCCAACGACCGTGCGACCGGGCCGGATCTCCTCGGCAAAGGCGCGACCGATGGCGTGTACCACCTCTGGGTTGAGCTGGTCCGGCACCCGGCCCCGCACGTCATAGGCCTTGAAACAGTCAATCTTCATGCATATCCCTTTTCGCCATCCTTGCACGCCCCCGTTTCCCGCTCCGCGCGGAACCGGAACCGGTATTGCTCCATGATACATAGCAGAACCCCGGAAGGAGTCGATGCCGGCATCAATGCTGCCAGTAGCGTTACTTGACGCTGCCTTTACATGCCCCCGATCATGGTGGGTTTATCCAACTAGGAGAAGCCGATGAGTGAGCCGCAAGTGAAGACCGAGGAGAAGAAACAGCATTTCGACGACATCTATGTCGCCGAGACGCCGGTGCCGTTCAAGGAACGCATCATCGACGCACTTGACTACATCTCCGACGACTTCAACCGGCAAACCTTCGACCGGCTGATCCTCCCCTGGGCCGAGAAGCAGTCCGCCGCCGGCAAGACCCTGAACTACGTGGATCTGTGCTGCTGCTTTGGCAACACCACCATGGCCGCCATCCACAATATGGATGTCGAGGCGATCCGCGCCAACTGGGCCGACGAACAGGCCTGCAAGACCGTCACCGCACCGCGGCGCCTGCCGATGAAGACCACCGGAATCGACATCTCCGGCAATGCCCTGGCCTACGGCAAGAGCGCCGGGCTGTTCGACGAGACCTTCGAGGCCGACCTGAACCAGCCGGCGCCGGAAACCCAGGCCGCGATCGAAAAGGCCATGGCCGACGCCGACATCGTGATCTCCACCGCATCGCTGGTCTACCTCGATCCGCCGGCCATCGAGAAGCTGGTGCGTTCCTTCGCCGAGACCCCGCGCGAGGGCTACATGCTCGTCAACTTCCTGAACCCCTTCGCGCTGGAAAAGGCCGACGCCACCAAGCGCCTGCTACTGGAACACCTGGAATTCGTGGGCAGCACGGCCAGCCGTCACCGCCGCCTGTCGCCGCTGGAACAGGAAAACTATCCGGGCGAAGACTGGGCGCTGCTGGAGATCTGGGTCCTGCGCCGCCGCGCGTAGGCACATGGATCACGCCGGCGCAACGCCTGCGTATACCCATCGCAAGGGCCGGCCTGTTCAGGTCGGCCTTTTTTGTGAAACCCGGCTGTCCGCTCTGGCGCCTGTCGTAACGAGCGGAATGGCCTCTCGAGATCCGCTCAGAGTCGGACCACGCAGTTCCGGCCTGCCTTCTTCGCCTGATACATCGCCTCGTCGACACGCCGCGCGAGGGACTTCTGCGTATCCCCCCGGCGCGCCTCTGTCACTCCGAAGCTGGCGGTGACGGGGACCGGACACGACGTCTTCATCGCCGCCACGGCCTTGCGCAGTTTTTCCGCCATGATCTCGGCTCTGCTGCCATCGGTCTCCGGGACCACGACCATGAACTCCTCGCCGCCCCAGCGGCCCAGGAAGTCGACCTCTCGCAGGTTCTCGCGTATGGCCCCGGCCAGGCGTTTCAGGATCTCGTCCCCGGTCTCGTGCCCGTACTCGTCGTTGAAGTCCTTGAAGTGATCAACGTCGAACATAATCAGCGCCAGCGGACGCCCGTAGCGGCGGCCGCGCTCCAGCTCGCTTTCCAGGGTGTTGCCAAGACTTAACCGATTGGCCAGCCCGGTCAGCCAGTCGGTGTGTGCCAGACGGCGGATCTCTTCCTCCATACGCACCCGGTCGGTCACATCTTTCCCAACCGATACGTAGTGCGTCACCTCCCCCTCGGCATTCATCACCGGGCTGATACTCTGCTCCAGGTGTATCAGCGATCCGTCCCGGCACCGATCCACGAATTCGCCCCGAAAAACCTCTCCACGTCCCAGGGTCTCCCACAACTCCCGATAAAACACCGCATTCTGCCGCCCCGATTGCAGGATACGCGGGTTCTGGCCCTTGACCTCATCGCGGCTGTAGCCGGTCTGCTCCTCGAATGCTGCATTCACGTATGTAATGCTGCCCGCGGAGTCGGTGATAAACACCGGATCGGCCGAGACCTCCAGTGCCGTCGACAGCAGCCGCAGCTGCTCGTCGCGCCTGCGGTCCTCGGTCACATCCCGCTGCACCGAAACGAAATGCGTGATCCGCTGCTCATCGTCTTGGGCCATGACCGGCGAGATGTGCCAGCTCACGCAATACTCGGAGCCATCCTTGCGATAATTGATCGTCTCGCCGTCAAAGCATTCCCCACGACCGAGAGCTGTCCGCAACCGAGCCAGCACGGTCGGCGAGGTCCGCGAGCCCTGCAGGATGCGCGGCGTCTGCCCCAGCACCTCCTCCCGCGAGTAACCGGTCATGCGCTCGAAGCCGGCATTGACGTAGACGATGCGGGGGCCGGCCTCAAGGTCCGCATCGGTAACAAGCACCGCGTTGTGTGATTGCTCGATAGCGGCATCCAGAAGACGGAGCTTCTCGAAGCCTTCGATGAACGAGAGGGGAGGCATCAGGCCGTCCTGGCGTTACAAATGAGCATCCGGAGCGGGGCCGATGCGGAATGCGGTCCCGCCTGGAGGCTGCCGTGCCAAACAAGGGTCCATCCCGCCCGACTCACTCAAGATCAGCCATCTGCAGGATGGAGCCCACAATATCACTGGTCGTCACAATACCCTCCAGCTCGTTGCCCCGCAGCACGACCAGACGCCGAATCCCCTGACTGACCATCAACCGGGCCACGTACTTCACATCCATCTCGGCGGGTACCGTGATTACGGGCTTGTTACAGACGTCGTAGACATTGGACAGGTCAATGTCACCCTCCTCCGCCACGATCGTCTTCAGAATCGTCGTGTAGGTGATGATCCCGTAGGCATCGTGGGCATGCTGCTTCTCGACTACCAGGGACTTGACCCCATGCCTGCGCATCAGCTGCATGGCCTCGCGCAGCGTTGCCAACGGCGAAACGGTCACGACATTCGGTCGCAGGACTTCACTTACCAGCATGATGTTCTCCGTCAGATTTCGTCTTTGACCTGTTCCTGGAACTGCTCGATCTGGTTGCGCCCGATCCCCGCCAGGTGGGCCACATCCACCGTGAAGGCGATCCCGCGCGGATCATTGGCGAGATCCAGCTCCTTCGAAATACACTTGAGTACATTCAGGGCCACCTTCTTCTCCAGCACCCACAACAGGACCGACTGACTGCCCTCGTAGGTCATGCCCAGAAACGTCCTGCGGGCCTCGGCTCCGATACCACGCGCATCCATGATCGTCACTCCGGCTGCACCGGCCGCTTTGGCCGCCGCGATTGCCTGTTCTTCAAGGTCATCGGAAAGAACGGCCACCAGTGCGGAAAACTTCATCGCCTACTCCTCCTGCCGCTCGGTACGAGCGAACCAGCGTTCGTAAAGATCCACGACGATCGCATAGAGCATCACCGTGACAATGGGGAAAATCGAGGCAAATGCGATCAGACCAAAGCCGTCGATCAGCACGTTGCGGTCCTCCAGGTGCGTGGCCAGGCCGATCCCCAGCGCCGTCACCAGCGGCACGGTCACCTCCGATGTGGTCACCCCCCCCAGATCGAACGCGAGGGCCACGATCTGCTTGGGCACGAGGATCGTCAGTACGATGACCAGCAGGTAGCCGCCCATGATGTAGTGGTGGATGGAATCCCCTGCGAGGATTCGATGAACCCCGATGGTGATGCCGATGGCCACCCCCAGTGCGACCAGGATGCGGATCACATTACCCCGCAATGAACCGTGCGCCGCCTCCTCGGCCTTCTGGCCGATCGCAATCAGGGCCGGTTCCGCCATCGTGGTCGCAAACCCGATGGAGAACGCGAACAGATAGACCCACAGGAACAGTTCGTTAGTGATCAGCTGCTCGGCCATGCTCTCGCCGATCGGAAACAGACCCAGCTTGAGGCCGACCACAAAGGCGTACAGCCCCAGCACTACCAGCACGAAACCGAAGATGACGCGCGGCAGGTAGGGGATGCGCTTGCGCAGCACGAAGTACTGGAATACCACGATCACCGCGATGATCGGTGCCACGTCGCGCAGCATCAACAAGAGGTCCATACCCATCGCGGACAGCCAGTGCCCCTCATCGGCGCCCGGCAGATCCGTATCCGCATCCATCGCCGCGGTCTCGCCGTTACCCGGGGCATCGATCTCGGCACCGGCGAACACGATGATCCCGTAGAGCTGCACCGTGATCATCGGCACCATCACCGCCAGTGCCACCAGGCCAAAACCATCGCGCAACGGATTGCGCCCGCTGATCGAGGCGGCCAGACCCAGCCCCAGAGCGGCCACCAGCGGCACGGTCACGATGTTCGTCGTTACCCCGCCGGAGTCGTAGGCCAGGCCCACGATCTCTTCGGGGGCAAAGAAGGTCACCAGTACCACCAGCACGTAGCCCGTCAGGATGTACCAGTGCAGCGGGTGGCCCATGACCGTGCGCAGGATCCCCAGCGCCACCACGGCACCCACGGACAGCGCGACGATCAGGCGCAGGACGAACCCCTCGATTCGCCCCTCGCTGATCAGCTCCGCCTGTTCGGCCACCGCGATCAGGGCCGGTTCCGCGATTACCGTGGCAAAGCCGAGGGTAAAACCGAAGGCCATCAGCAGCAGGAGGGAACCCCGTCGTGCCAGGGCGTTGGAAAGATTCTTGCCGATGGGGAAGATACCCATCTCCAGGCCCTGCAGGAACAGCGCCACGCCGAACACCACAATGGCCAGCCCGACCACCATCGCCAACAGGCCCTCCGGCACCGTACGCAGCACCAGTGCCTGGAACACCGCGACTACGATCACGATGGGAGCCAGATTGCGGGCCGCGTGGCCGAGGGTATGGAAAAAGTTCATGCGCTCGCTGTCCCATCCCGGCGCACGCCGGGGCAACCGCGCCGGAATCAATCACCGGGTCGGCGGTCTCAGTCCTATGGAATCCCTGCAAACACCCTATCGTGCCGTGGTCATCGGCGCCACGGGCGGACTCGGCACCGCCTTCATTCACCACCTCGAACAGGACCCCGACTGCGGCCATGTCATCGGGTTGCACCGGCACAGTGACCCACCGCTGGACCTGCTCGACGAAGGCAGCATCCAGCACGCAGCGGCCCGGCTTCTGGAACAGGCACCGGAATGGGACCTGATCCTGGACGCCACCGGCATCCTTACCATCGACGGCCACGGCCCCGAGAAACGCCTGCGCGAGCTGGAGCCCGAAATCATGGCTCACGCCTTTGCGATCAACGCGATCGGCCCGGCTCTGCTGTTCAAGCATCTGGCGCCGCTGCTGCCGCGCACGCGCAAGGGCATCTTCGCCACCCTGTCCGCCCGCGTCGGTTCGATCGCGGACAACCACCTCGGTGGCTGGCTCAGCTATCGCGCCTCCAAGGCGGCGCTCAACCAGATCGTGCGCACGACTGCGCTGGAACTGCGTTTCAGTCACCGCCAGGCCGTGATCGTGGCCCTGCAGCCCGGCACCTGTGCCACACGCCTGTCCGAGCCCTACCGTAAACGCGCCCCCGAAGTCCTGGCGCCAGAAACCGCCACTGATGCGCTACTCCAGGTCCTCGACGGACTGGACGCCTCGAATTCCGGCACCTTCTTTGACTTCGAGGGACAACGCCTGCCGTTCTAGGGATACGCTGATTGAATCGCATGTCCGCGCTCTAGCGCTTTTGCGCGCGAACAAGCGGCGATCACTGCCGTGCAGTCATGCGGCGCTGAATCGTCTTGTCGGTCTTTGCTGTGGCGAGGGGCCTGGCCGCTCGTCTCCAAACAGGCTATTCCTATAGTAGGGCGTTCCTGCAGTATATCCACAGGGCGCCCGAAAACGCATGATTCATCAGAACCGGCACAACAAATGATCTGCATCAACGTTTCCTGATGCGGTGTGCGCGACAGTGCTCCCGCACACCTAATAAATCGGAGGAACCGAACATGCGACGCACCCTGACCTTCCGCTCCCTGGCACTGGCCGGACTGCTGGCCCCCGCTGCCCTGATCCCGGCACACGCTACCGCCGCCAGTGCCGATGTCTCCGCCGGCGACTGGCTGATCCGTGGCGGTCTGACCCATGTGGCGCCCAAGTCCGACAACGGCACCCTGACCCACCTGGGCAATGCATCGGTCGATCTCGGTTCCGACACCAAACCGTCCGGCAACATCACCTACATGCTGACCGACAACCTGGGTCTGGAGCTGCTGGTCGCGATCCCGTTCAAGCACGACATTACGATTGACGGCATCGGTAAAGTGGGTACCACTCGGCATCTGCCGCCAACCCTCAGCCTGCAGTACCATTTCAACAACGGCTCCGGCATCCGCCCGTACGTAGGCGCAGGCATCAACTACACCTTCATCTTCGACCAGGACACGAGCGCCGTGCTGGGCGCAGATGTGGACCTCGACGATTCCTGGGGGGCGGCGGTGCAGGCCGGGATCGACTTCGCGGTGGACGACAACTGGTTCGTGAACGGCGAGGTGCGCTGGATCGACATCGACACCGACGCATCCCTGGAAGGTACCCATCTCGGTACGGTCAACATTGACCCCTGGACCTTCGGTGTAAACCTCGGCTACCGCTTCTGACCGAGCGCACGCGTACCACGCCTTTACCGGTCCGCGTGATCCACCACGAGGCCGAGGACGCGCCCCATGCGCTCCTCGGCCTCGTGTCGTTCCAGCCCCCCGGGATGCGGCGTCCCCCAGACCGGACCCGGCCATGCGGCGTCCCCCTTGAAACGCGCTACATGATGGAGATGGAGCTGGCCGACGATATTGCCAAGCTTGGCCACGTTCAGGGCCGAGGGCGCAAACGCCTGTTCCATCGCCCGCGCGAGCATGCGCGACTCGCGCAGCACTTGTGCGGCATCCGCTGCATCCAGCTGATGCAGTTCCGTCACGTCCGCCCGCCGCGGAACCAGCAGGAACCAGGGATAGTCGCGGTGATCCATCAGCCTCAGGCTGGATAACGGCCACTCCGCGACCGCCCAGGTATCTGCTTCCAGGCGCGGGTCCAGTACAAAATCATTCGTCATCGTTCAATTCCTGCCAGACACCGGGCACCGGCCACAGTCCGGTCGTCGGCGCATCATCCTGCCCCGGCAGCAGGTAGCTGTAGTGCGAGCGATGGCGCAGGGCCCCCACCACCTCACGGCGCGCCGCTGCATCGGCACCGCTGATCACGACCACCGCCGCGCCCGGCACCATCCAGGCACGCGGCCCGGGCGGGACATCGAGACCCGGCTTGACTGTCGCAGGATGACCGGGGAATCCGCGTTCCGCCAGCCAGCGCCGGGTGGCTTCGTGGTCACCCAGCAGGATGCGCGTGCCTTGATCGCGCTCGGCCGGGTCCGGTAACCGTCCAAGCCAGGACGCCACTTCCTCGGCACTGGCATCACCCAGTGCGATCAGGCGCGTTTGCGGGTCCAGCGCCGCCCGGCGCAGGATGTCCGGCGACTCCTCCGCCGCCAGGTGACGGAACAGTCGCCAGTCCGGATCGACTGCAACCGCCAGCGGCCGTGCGTCCGTCTCGATCACGACCTCTCGCCCCTCTTGCTCCAGCTCCACCCAGTGGGTTTCCTGCCCATCTTCTGTCTTCAGTCCCAGCGGGACACGCAGCTTCCAGGGCTCGCCCGGGCTACGCTGATGCAATTGTGCACGCAGCTGCCACCCGGCCTCCGCGCTCTCGCGCTGAACCTGCGTCAGTTCCAGCAGCGGCGCACCACTACGACCGATCCACTGGTCGAAGAAGGGCCGCAGGTCGGCATCGGCCTCGCGGTCAAAGGTCGCAATCAGCGCATCCCAGTCGGCCTCGCGAAAACGCCACTGCGCATACAGCTCACGCGTACCGGCCAGCAGCGCCTCGCGACCGATCCAGTCCTCCAGCATCAACCACAGCATGGCCCCGCGATGGTAGCCCGCGATCCGCGCCGCCCCCGCATTGCCGCCACGAAACGTCCCGTGCGGACGGTCCTCGGTTGCCGGCAGCGCCGCATAGTCGCGCAACCACTGGCCGCGTTCGGCGCGCGCTTCACCGGCCTCTCGCTTGAACTGATAGTCGGCGAGGAAGGTCGTCAGCCCCTCCGACCAGTTCCCATCGGCAGGGTCCACATAGACGCTCGTCCCCCACCAGCTGTGCAACACCTCGTGGCCCAGCGAGGTATACGGGATAAAGGGCAGCGGGATCACCTGTGTGCCCAGCAACGTAAACCCGGAAAACGCCAGGCCCACCGGCTGCGGGCTCGCGGCAATGGTGAAGGTGGAGAACGGGTACGCACCCAGCTCGTCGGAAAATCGCTCGATGTAGGCGGCCGCCTGATTGCGATAGAGCTCGCCAAAGCCGGCCTCCAGCGCGGCCGGAAACAGGGTGCGAATCTCGACCTCGCCCGCCGCCTGCGTGACCGGTTCCCAGGGCCCGGTCGCCACCGCCAGGGCGCGCCCGCCGGGGTGTTCGAAAGTCGCACGGTAGCTCGCCTCTGCGTGATCTTCCGTCACCCGCGAACCGGATGCGACCCCGAGGTGGCCGTCCATTACATCGAGGTCCACACGGAACGGATGCGGCTCGGCCGCCGGCCGGCGCGGGTACCAGTCAGCACCCGGTGGCAGGAAGCCGCCCTCGGCACCGAGATAGCCGCCCCCGCGGGCGCCGCGCGGGGCATCGGAGAGGCGTGCCCCGTAACGGATCACCAGCGTGCCATCAACCGCCGCGAGCGATTGCGTCAACTCCAGCCAGCCGTCGTCGCTACGGGTGTATGCCAGGGCCTGACCGTCCAGCTCCACGGCGTCGACGGCAATGCCGGGGTCCAGCCGGAAGCGTACCGGAGATGCCGCATCCAGGTATTGCAGTTCCACCCGGAAATGCCCCTCCAGTCGCGCCTGCTCGGGCCAGAGCACCAGCTCCAGCTCGGGCCCGGCCGCGCCTGAATCCGCCACCGCGCCGGCCGCCGCCAGCAGACAGAACAACCCGCACCACCATCGACGCCAGGGCATCGGTCAATCCTCCCGTGGGAAACGCGCGACGCGCTCCAGGTGTTCGCCGTCGCGTTCAATTTCCAGCGGTAACCAGGTACCCGGCTGTACGCCACGCACCACGCGCTGCAAGTCCGTCGTCGAATTCACTTCGCGTTCACCCGCCCGCAACACGCGATCGCCGGCCTTCAGGTCGGTCCTCGCAGCCACCGAGCCATCCTGCACTCCGAGAATACGCACCCCCGAGTCGGCCGACTCGATCTGCACGCCCAGCATGGGGCCTGCGGGTTCGAAGCGCGGGTCAGCCGGCACGCCGAACACCGCGCGCGCCAGTGCCGGATCCGTGTCACTACAGTCGCCCGGCGCGCGCGGGAGCAACACCGGCGCCGCTTCGATCCCGAGATCCGCCAGCTGATGCGGGACGCCATAGCCGTATTCCAGATGCCCGGAGCCGATCAGCGCCGCCACCAGCGGCGGCTCCGCGCCGCCCGCCTCGATCCGCTGCGCGATCGCCCCCGCCATCATGCGATCCCAGGCCAACTGGGTCGCAATAAAGCGGTCACGGTTCGGCCTCATGCCCGTCGGATGCCGCTCCAGCACCGCGTCCAGGTAGGCCCGATACGCGGTACTTGCCGGCGCCGGGGCGGTAACACCATCGCGCAGCTCGGCATCCAGCGCATCCCAGCCGTCGTGCCCGAGGCTCCGGATCTTGTCGCGTTCCAGATTCAGCGCCAGCAACGGGATCGCATGCACCCGGGCAAAATGAAGAATGGGCCAGTACAGCGCCGGATCGAATCCCCAGTGGGTATACCACTCGCTCGCTTCCAGGAAGGCCTCGGGTGCCAGCTCGCCGGCCACCCAGGCATCCAGCACCGGCTGCTTCGAGCGCGGCAGCATCTCCAGCCCGATCACTAGGTCCGGCCGGTACCCATGCAGGGCCGCCAGCGTACCAAGCTGCCAGCGGTGATGGTCCATGCGGTCGTGGTGCTCGCCGATCAGAACCGCATCCGCCGTGGCTAGCTCTGCGTACAGGGCGGCGCTGTCCACCGGCTCGCCTCCCGGCGTGGCCCAACCCCCTGCGGGCGGACACCCAGCCTCGGCCTGCACGGGTCCTGCCAGCGCCATGCCCAGCACCAGCCCCGCACCCAGCCATCGCGACCGCGGCCCGCGCACCTTCATCCGCATTTGCATCTCCTGCTTGAGTAGTGGTTACGTGCAACGCGTCGTACCGTTCCAGAAGACCCCGCCCAGCCGACGGCGTTCCCCCGCGTCACGCAGTCGGTTAGCCTGCACGCATGAGTATCCGTCCGCCCACTGCAGCCGGGAGCGCCTGGATCGGCCGCACCATCGGCGTCCTGCGCTCTCTGTTCATCTATCGCCGCCCGGGGCGCCAGCGCGGTCTGCAGCGCATGTATGGCCCGTTCGTCCATGCCGGTGACCTGGTCTTCGATATTGGAGCGCATGTGGGCGACCGCACCCGCGCATTCGCGGCCCTCGGGGCGCGCGTGATCGCCCTGGAGCCCCAGCCCCAGCTGCTGCCGTGGCTGCGCCGGGCGGTACGTGGCCGGCCCGGTATCGCGATACGCCGCGAGGCCGCCGGCCCAGCGCCCGGCAGCGCGCGCCTGCAGGTGAGCCGCCGCCACCCCACGGTCTCCTCCGCCTCGCGGTCCTGGGTGCGCTCACTCGGGCAACGCAATCGCAGCTTCCGCCACGTACGCTGGGATGACGAGATCACAGTGCCAATGATCACCCTGGACCAGCTGATCGAGGAGTACGGTACACCCCGTTTCTGCAAGATCGATGTGGAGGGGCTGGAGGCAGAGGTGCTGCGCGGACTGAGCCACCCGATACCGGCCCTGTCCTTCGAGTTCGTAGCCGGTGCCCTGGAGGTGACTGCCGACTGCCTGCAACAGCTCGCCAGCCTCGGCACATACGAGTTCAACCTGATCCGGGGCGAACGGCGCACCTTTGAATTCCACGACTGGCAAAGCAGCACCGAAATCCTCACCTGGCTCGAGGCACACGGCGAGCGGCTCGGCTCCGGGGACCTCTACGCACGCCTGTGCCCTTGACGCCTCCCGCGCCAGCGGCAAGGCTTGCCCCATGGATACCGAATCCCTCCCCTGGTGGCAAACGCTAACCAGCCGCGAGATTGCCGCACGTGCCGGACGTGGCGCGGTCGCGATCCTGCCGTTGTCGGCGATCGAACAGCACGGCCCGCATTTACCGCTTGAGACCGATCATCGCATCGGGCTGGGGCTGCTGGGCGCCGCCCACGCGAGGCTTGGCGAAGAACCTGCGCGGTTAATCCTGCCGCCCATGTGTGTCGCCACCAGCAACGAACATACGGGGTTTCCCGGCACCCTGACCCTGCGCCCCGAGACCGCCCTGGACACCCTGCGCGACCTCGGTCACAGCGTGGCCTCCAGCGGATTCCGTCGCCTGCTGCTGGTCAACAGTCATGGTGGCAACACCGCCATCTGCGACCTTGCCGCCCTCGAACTGCGACAGCAGCAGGGCCTGCTGGTCGCCAAGCATCACTATTTCCTGCAACCGCTGCCGGATGACCTGGGCATCCCCGCACGGGAACAGCGCCATGGTCTGCACGGGGGCCAGATCGAGACGGCCATGATGCTGGCACTGGCACCGGATCGGGTGCATCTTGATGCGGCTGCGAACACAGCGTCGCTGGGCGAGACCCTGGCCGACACACTCGAACACCTGGAACCCGAGGGTCGGGTCGCCTTTGCCTGGATGGCGCGCGATCTGAATCCAGCCGGGGTGGTCGGCAACGCCGGCGCCGCCACAGAGAAGCTGGGCCGAGCACTGGTCGCCCACTATGCCGAATCGCTGGCCGCCGCGATTCGCGACACGGCCGGCTTTGATCTGGGGCAACTCGCGCCCTGACCCGCAGACCGGGGCACCAGCCTGTCTGCCAGCGCTCGCACGGACAGGCCGCAACGCCGCCAATGAGTCGGTGTAGCGCTACCCGCGCTCGGCCTCGGAGGCCAACAACTCCTGCAGCCAGTGCCCACCGCGGTCGGCCTTGGTACTAAGATAGCGCAGATTATGCGGGTTCAGCTTGCCGTGTACCGGCTCGCGCGCTACCACGTCGATTCCACCCGCGCGCAGCGCCTCGATCTTGCCAGGATTGTTGGTCAGCAGGCGCACGCTGTCGATACCGAGAAACTCGAGCATCTCCACCGCCGCGTCGTAACGCCGGCCATCCGCCTCGAAGCCCAGCTGGCAGTCGGAGTCGATCGTGTCCAGCCCGGCCGACTGCATGGTATAGGCTCGCAGCTTGTTGGCCAGACCGATCCCGCGACCCTCCTGGGCCAGATACAGCAACACCCCGCCGCCGGATGCGTTGATCGTCTTCACCCCCAGGCGCAGCTGGTCGCCACAGTCGCACCGCAGGCTCCCGAACAAATCCCCCGTCAGGCAGGCCGAGTGCAGCCGCACCGGCACCGCATCCGGCCAGTCGCGCGGCTCGCCGATCAGCACCGCCACATGTTCCAGGATGCCGTTCCCCTCGCGGAACAGCATGAAGCGCGTGACCGGGGCATCCGCAAGCGGCACCGGGGCCTCGCTGACATAGGCCAGCTCGAGACGCGGATGCTCGGATACGGCACGCGCCTCCTGTTCATCCACATCCAGGAACATGCCGTCGGACAGGGCCGAGGTAATCGCCTCGGGCACCGGATCGGGGACCGGCGTGGCCACCACGGCCGGCAGCAACCGACCCGCCCGCGCCAGCTCCAAAGCCGCGACCTCCGCCGGAAGGGCACGGGTGACGGTCGCATGGCCAAGGCCCGCATCCGGCTGTGCACCCTCGTTCGAGGCCTCGGGCGCACTTGCCAGGGTGAACAGCGCCTCCGGCTCGGTATCCGGCGCAAACTCCAGCGCCACTCCCTCCCAGCCCTCGGCCAGGGGTTCCGACCAGCCCATTGCGGAGGCTCGGTGCGCCGTTAGAATCAGGCGAGGACCCGACCCGGTCATGTGGGTCAGACGATCCAGCAGAATCGGGGTCAGACCTTCTACGGCCGCAACGAGTACACTCAATTGCGAACCACTGACCAGGACCGGATGGCCCCGTCGAAGATCAAAGATCCCGCGATCGGCATTGTGCATCGGGTGTTTCCATAGGGAGTTTTGTTTATGACCAGTCCGCGAACCGTGAATTCCCCGGCCCGCCTCACCGCCCCGACCGGACGGCCCGTATCGGCCCGTAGCCTACCGCAAGTGGCCGGCCACGGTCCTGAAACCCCGGTTTTCGCGGCATGACGGCCTACCCCGTCTCCGAGGAACAGGCCTGGCGCTGGCTCCTGGCCCGGCGTGCCGATCCCGGTTGCTGTCCGCTGCCCGGCCCCCTGGCCCCGGCGGCTCACGATCTCCTGGAACTGTACGGACCGATCGTCGAAGCCCCCCGGATTGCCGTCGCCCAGCTGGCGCAAAGCCTCGACGGCCGTATCGCGACGCAGAACGGGCATTCGCAGTACGTCACCGGCCCCGAGGACATCGAACACCTGCACCGACTACGTGCCCTGGTAGATGCCGTGGTCGTGGGCGCCAGCACGGTGGTCGCAGACGACCCGCGCCTGACCGTACGCAAGGCCGAGGGGGACAACCCGGTTCGCGTCATCCTCGATCCGCAGGGACGCATTCACCCGGAGGCTCACGTCTACCAGCATCCTGAAGTGAAGACACTGGTCCTGCACGCAGCGGGCTGCGGTCCCTGCAACCGGCTCGCGCAGATCGAGTGCATGGAGCTCCCCACCGGGCATGATGGCCACTTCGATCCGGCCGTCATTCGCGACCGTCTGGCTGCCATCGGTCTGAATCGCCTGCTGATCGAGGGCGGCGGTCAGACCGTCTCACGATTCCTGCAGGCCGACACCCTGGACCGCCTGCACCTGACCATCGCCCCGATGCTGATTGGCTCCGGCCGCCCCGGCATTCGCCTGCCCGAGATCACCCACCTCGATCAGGCCCTGCGGCCGCCCTGCCGCATCTTCGGCCTGGGCGCCGACACCCTGTTCGACCTGGACCTGCACAGCAAGCCCTGATCCTTCGCCTCCGGGGAGGGGGCGTTTCTGTCTGCGCTCAGGCCAGGTTTTCGCGAATGGCGCGCGACACGGCGTCCAGCTCGGCCGGGACCTTGGTCGGCTGCACGACGCTCTGCGCGATCGCCGTGTCCGGGTCTTTCAGGCCGTTTCCGGTCAACGTGCAGACGACGGTGGAGCCTTCCGGGATCCTGCCCTCGCGGATATCGCGCAGGGCGCCGGCCAGCGATGCGGCCGACGCCGGTTCGCAGAAGACGCCCTCGCGCTCCGCCAGCAGCTTCTGCGCCGCCAGGATCTCGTCATCCTGGCACTCGTCGAACCAGCCGCCGGACTCCTCGCGCACCTTCCAGGCCATGTCCCAGGACTGCGGGTGACCAATGCGGATGGCCGTGGCCACGGTATCCGGGTTGTCCACCATCGCACCGCGCATGAACGGCGCGGAGCCCGCCGCCTGGTAGCCGACCATATGCGGGCGATTGCCGACCATCCCGCCCCCGGCATACTTGCAATGGCCATTGCAGTAGGCACAGGCATCGGTCACGTCGTCGCTGCCCTTGGCCGCTATTTCGCTGTAGCCGATCCAGTGCGCGGTGATGTTGCCGGCGTTGCCCACCGGCAGACAGTGATAATCCGGGGCGCGGCCCAGTTCCTCGACAATCTCGAAGGCGGCGGTCTTCTGCCCCTGCAGGCGGTACGGGTTGACCGAGTTCACCAGCGTGACCGGCGTATTCGAGGCGACTTCCTTCACCAGGCGCATGCCGTCATCGAAGTTGCCTTCGATCTGGATCACGGTGGCGCCGTGCATCATCGCCTGCGCCAGCTTGCCCATCGCGATCTTGCCGTCCGGGATCACCACGAACGCGGTAATCCCGGCGCGCGCGGCATACGCGGCCGCCGCGGCCGAGGTGTTGCCGGTAGAGGCACAGACAATCGCCCGCGAGCCCTCTTCTACCGCCTTGGTCACGGCCATGGTCATGCCGCGGTCCTTGAATGACCCGGTCGGGTTCAGGCCCTCGAACTTCACGTAGATCTCGACCTCCCGCGAAAGCTCGCGCGGGATGTTGTTCAGCCGGATCAACGGCGTGTTGCCCTCGCCCAGCGAGATGATGCGAGTGTCGTCATGCACCGGCAGGCGGTCGCGGTAACGTTCGATCAGTCCGGTATAACGGTGTCCAAAGGCCATGATGTTCTCTGTCGTTGCGGTTACAGACCGGGCGCCGGGGTCAGCGCGCCAGCCCTTCCATGCGGATGCGGGTAATCGGGGTCAGCAGGTGATCCAGCGCCTCCAGCGCGGCGATCGCCTCGTTCATCGCGCCCTCGCGCACCTTGTGCGTCAACATGATGATCGTGGCCTCGCCACGCTCCGGGTCCGGCTCGCGTTGCAGGATCGCCTCGATGCTGATGCCGTGCTCGCCGAGGATGCGGGTGATGTCCGCGAGCACACCCGGACGATCCTGGGTGCGCAGGCGCAGGTAGAACGACGTCTCGACGTCCGCCAGGTCCAGAACGGGCCTGTCTGACAAGGCATCCGGCTGGAACGCCAGATGGGGCACCCGGTTCTCGGGATCGGTCGTCAGGGCGCGCACCACATCGACCAGATCGGCGACCACCGCCGAGGCCGTAGCCTCTGCGCCTGCACCCGCGCCGTAGTACAGCGTCGGGCCGACGGCGTCGGCATTGACCAGGACCGCGTTCATCACCCCGTCCACGTTGGCAATCAGCCGGCGCTCCGGAATCAGCGTCGGGTGCACCCGCAGCTCGTACCCCTGCGCCGCACGCCGGGCAATGCCCAGGTGCTTGATGCGATAGCCCAGCTCGGCGGCAAAGCCGACATCCTCGCGGGTGATACTGCTGATGCCCTCGACCGCGACACGGTCGAACTGCAGGGGAATGCCGAAGGCGATGGAGGCCAGGATCGCCAGCTTGTGCGCCGCATCGATCCCCTCGACATCGAAAGTCGGGTCGGCCTCGGCATAGCCCAGCGCCTGGGCCTCGGCCAGTACGTCGTCGAAGTCGCGACCCTTGTCGCGCATTTCGGTCAGGATGAAGTTGCCGGTGCCATTGATGATGCCGGCCAGCCATTCGATCTGGTTGCCGGCCAGGCCCTCGCGGATCGCCTTAATGATCGGGATGCCCCCGGCCACGGCCGCTTCGAACGCCACCATCACGCCCCGCTGCTGCGCGCGCTCGAAGATCGCGTTGCCATGCAGTGCAATCAGGGCCTTGTTGGCCGTGACCACGTGCTTGCCGGCGTCGATGGCCGCCAGCACCAGGTTCAGCGCCGGGTCGGTACCGCCCATCAGTTCAACAACGACCTCAACCTCGGGGTCGTTGACCACCGCCGCCGGGTCCGTCGTCAGGCGGATGCCGGAACCGTCGCAGTCACGCTCGCGTTCGATATCACGGGCAGCAGCCGCCACCACCTCGATTGCACGTCCCGCACGGCGGGCAATCTCGGTGCCGTTGCGCTCCAGCACATTGACCGTGCCGCAGCCAACCGTCCCCAGCCCCAGAATTCCGATCTTTACCGGCGTCATATAACCCTTTGCTCTAATTGCGCCGGACCGCAGCACCGGCCCGGCATGTTGCCGAAAATGGTGAAGTGCTACTGCGCCTGATCGGGCGTGGCCGACGCAGGCGCCGCATCCGCCAGAATGGAATCGGCGCGGAACATGGCCTTGATGCCGCGCAAGGCCTGGCGGGTGCGCTGCTCGTTTTCGATCAGGCTGAAGCGCACGTGGTCATCGCCGTAGTTACCGAAGCCAACCCCCGGTGAGACTGCCACCTTGGCATCCCGCAGCAGCTTCTTGGCAAACTCCAGCGAACCCATCTCGCGGTAGGGCTCCGGGATCGGCGCCCACACGAACATCGTCGCCTTCGGCTTTTCCACCTGCCAGCCCAACTTGTTCAGGCCCTCGCACAGCACGTCCCGGCGCACCCGGTAGAGTTCGCGGATCTCCTCGACGCAGTCCTGCGGCCCCTCCAGCGCGGCAATCGCAGCTACCTGGATCGGGGTGAAGGTGCCGTAGTCGAGATACGACTTGATGCGCGCCAGCGCCGCCACCAGCGTCGGGTTGCCGCACATGAAGCCCACCCGCCAGCCGGGCATGTTGTAGGTCTTGGACAGGGTGTAGAACTCCACTGCGATGTCCTTCGCACCCGGCACCTCGAAAATCGACGGGGCCTTGTAGCCGTCAAAGCTGATCTCCGCATAGGCCAGATCGTGCACAATCCAGATGCCGTGTTCCTTGCAGATCGCCACGACCCGTTCAAAGAATTCGCGATCCACGCACTGCGTGGTCGGGTTGGCCGGGAAGTTCAGAATCAGCATCTTCGGCTTCGGCCAGGAATCCTGGATCGCGCGCTCCAGCTCGGCAAAGAAATCCACGTCCGGGGTCAGCGGCACGTGGCGGACATCCGCCCCGGCAATCACACAGCCATAGGGGTGGATCGGATAGGCCGGATTCGGCACCAGTACCGCATCGCCCGGACCCAGGGTGGCCAGGGCCAGGTGCGCCAGCCCCTCCTTGGAACCGATGGTCACAATCGCCTCGGTCTCGGGGTCCAGGTCCACGTCGAACTGCGTCTTGTACCAGCGGGTAATCGCCCGACGCAGCCGCGGGATGCCCTTGGAAACGGAATAGCGGTGGGTGTCGCCCCGCTGCGCCGCCTCGCACAACTTATCCACGATATGCGGCGGGGTCGGCTGATCCGGGTTGCCCATGCCGAAGTCGATGATGTCCTCGCCTCGGGCTCGGGCCTCGGCCTTCAACTGGTTCACGATGTTGAAGACGTAGGGAGGAAGGCGCTCGATACGGGGGAAGGCGTCGGTCACGGGTCTGGATCCTGGTTGGGGCCGGGTTGGGGCCTGCGGCGCTTTGCGGGGCCATTCGACAACACGCGCAAGCGTATCGCCACCCCCTCCGGATGCCGCACCGGAAAACGCGCCAAAGTATAACCCGGACCCGCACCTGTCAACGAATCGACCACCCCGAACAGACCCGGATCCAGGGCGGCTTCTTGAGCGATATCGACCCGTGGAGTAGCTTAGCCTCATGTTGTTTTCTGAAGTGACCAGCGACGAATCCTATATCGTCACCGGCTACGAGCCCGGCAAGGTCGGGATCAATCAGGTCGCCTATACCCGCAGCCTGATCGTACGTCCGAACGCCCTGCAGGCGCAGTGGCCGGTCGATACCGTCCGGGATCTGACCCTGCCGGATCTGCAGTCGGTGCTGGACACGCCACCGGAGGTCCTGCTGATCGGCACCGGCCTGCACCAGCAATTTCCCGACCGTACGGTCTGGCGCCACCTGCGTGAACAGGGCATGGGGGTGGAGATCATGGATACGGCCGCTGCCTGCCGAACGTACAACCTGATCATGGCCGAAGGCCGCGACGTGGCCGCAGCGTTGATCATCGACGGCGACTGACCCCGGCCGGCTCAGGCGTTCGGAAGCACCTCGTCGCCCTTCATCCCGCGCGACTCCAGCAACTTGCGCAGCCGCTTTAGGGCATCCATCTGGATCTGGCGCACACGTTCGCGGGTTACGCCGATCTCCGCACCCACCTGCTCCAGGGTCGAACGCTCGAACCCATGCAGTCCAAAGCGACGCACCAGCACCTCGCGCTGCTTGTCGTCCAGCTCGCCCAGCCATTCCCCCACCAGGTGCTGAATATCCTGATCCTCCAGCAGGGTGGACGGTTCCGGGGCATTTGCATCCGCCAGGACGTCGGTTAACGAGCGGTCGCCGTCCGGCCCCGAAGGCAGGTCCATGGACGTCGAGGGCTCCGACATCGCCCGCAGTTTCTGGATTTCCGCCACCGGCTTGCCCAGGCGCCGCGCCAGTTCATCCTCGGTGGGGTCGCGGCCCAGTTCCTGGGTCATGCTGCGCGCGACCCGGGCATGCATCCGCAATTCCTTGTTCACATGCACCGGGATACGGATGGTGCGCGCCTGGTTCATCAGTGCGCGCTCTATGGTCTGGCGAATCCACCAGGTGGCGTAGGTGGAGAAACGGAAGCCGCGCTCCGGGTCGAATTTCTCCACCGCGTGCATCAGCCCGAGGTTGCCCTCCTCGATCAGATCAAGAAGCGGGAGGCCGCGATTCAGGTAACGCCGGGCAATCTTCACCACCAGACGCAGATTGCATTCGATCATGCGGCGACGCCCCGATTCGTCGCCAGCACGCGCCAGACGGGCGTACTTGCGTTCTTCTTCGGGGGTCAGGAGCGGGCGGTATTCGATATCGCGCAGGTAGATCTGGATCGCGTCCAGCTCGGCCGGACGGGCATCCCGCAGGGCACGCAGCGGCTCCGGGCTCTCGTCTTTCGATTCCGGATCGGCCTGCACCGCGCCCGGCTCCGCCGGGTCTTCGCCCTTCACCACGTCCTCGGCTTCAGCTACAGCATCGGCATCGGTCGGTTCCGCGGCCTCAATGGCTGTCGTAGCACCCAACACAGATTCCGGCATCAGGCTGTAATCGTCCAGTACCGGATCCACCGGCTGCAGGGTCTTGGCCATATCGTATTCTGCTCTTGGGAAACACTGACTCATGTACACACTCGCGGCTGAGTCGCTTTTGCGTGCGTCTCAACGCTCCGGCAGATAACGCGCCGGGTCCACAGGCGATCCATCCACCCGGATCTCGAAATGCAGCATCGGGCGCTCGCTTCCCGAGGAGCCCAGACGCGCAATGGTCTGCCCCGCCTGCACCTGGTCACCCTCCGATACCAGCAGCTCGTCGTTGTGCCCGTAAGCGCTGAGAAAACGGTCATCGTGCTTGAGGATGATCAATCGACCATACCCCACGAGACCGCCACCTGCATAGACCACCTCGCCGGCCCGCGTTGCCCGGACATCATCTCCGCGTTCACCTCCGATCCCCACTCCCCGCCGTGTGCCACTGCTGGAGAATGTCCGCAACACCTCGCCATCGGCCGGCCAGTGCCAGCCCCCAGCGTCACGGGGGGCAGGAGAGCTCGCCGGTTCCGATGGCGCTTCGGAAGGCGTCGAGGACGAGGGACCGGGGCTCGAGGACGTCGCCGCGCGGTCCTGCTCGCGCCGCGGCGGCTCCGCGTCGGACGCGGGCTGCGCCGCCGTCCGTGTGGGTGCCCGCTGCGGCACCGCGGGCGGCGACGCGCGCACCGCTCCGCGCAGACGCAGGCGTTGTCCCGGATAAATCAGGTAAGGCGCACTGATCGCATTGCGTTCCGCCAGAGCGCGCCATTCCAGGCCATAGCGCCGGGCAATGCGGTACAGCGTCTCGTCGCGCTGAACCACGTGCGTCTCGGGTACGGAAGCCACGCCGGGCGCACGCGCCGCGCAGCCCGCCACCAGCCCCGCCACCAGAATCAGCAGCAGGCTGGCCAGCAGAACCTCTACCGCAGACTGCCGCATCAGTCCATGACCAGGTAAAATGCCATCGCAAGCGCCAGCAGGACCACGGAGGCCCAGCCCAGGCGTTCCATGTAGGGCCGCAAATAGGTCTCGGCCCTGGGCCCGGCCCATGCCATCACCAGCGCAACCAGGAAAAAGCGCAGCCCCCGACCCAGCAACGACGCGATCACGAAGGGCAACAAGGCCATGGATAACGCGCCCGCCGTCACGGTGAACAGCTTGTAGGGAATCGGGGAAAAGCCCGCCACCAGGACCACCCACACTCCCCATGTCGCAAACCATGCCTCGGCCTGCTGCAATTCCGGGCCGTAGCCGATCTGTTCCAGCCATGGGCCGATCCATTCAAAGGCCAGCCATCCGATCACGTAGCCCAGCATACCGCCCAGAACGGAAAACACCGTGGTCAGCGCCGCCAGGCGCCAGGCCGAAGCCGGGCGAGCCGCGGCCATGGGCGCCAGCATCACGTCCGGAGGCACGGGAAAGAACGAGGATTCCGCAAACGACAGCCCCGCCAGATAGCGCGGGGCATAACGATGCCGGGACCAGCTCATCACCCGGTCGTACAGGGGCTCAAAGAGTTTCATTGATCTCCCGGCACCCCGGTCCACTCGTATGTGTGCGCATACGCCCATGCGCCAGGATCACTGCTCGGCCCCCGGCAACATGGGCACAAACATCACGGCATCGAGGATGTCACGTACAAAGGCTTCTTCAGTCCGTGTATAACGCACCAGCTGCTGACGCCCGCTTCCGGACTCCACCGGCGCCACCAGTCGCCCATCGGGCGCCAACTGCATCAGCAGGGTCTCCGGCACTTCCCGCGGTGCGGCCGTCAGGATGATACCGTCAAATGGTGCGCGCTCCGGCCAGCCCTCATTGCCATCACCATGACGCAGGTTCACGTTATTGATGCCCAGCTGACTCAACAGCTCGCGGGCATCACGACTGAGCACCTGGATACGCTCCACCGAGTACACCCGACCCACGAGTTGCGCCAGCACTGCGGCCTGGTAACCGGAGCCGGTACCCACTTCCAGCACCTTGCGCAACGGCCCGCCTTCCAGCAGTGCCTCGGTCATACGCGCCACGATGAACGGCTGCGAGATCGTCTGGCGATGGCCGATCGGCAGCGCCGTGTTTTCGTAGGCGCGATGACGCAATGCCTCTTCCACAAACAGGTGGCGCGGGATGGTCCGCATCACCTCCAGCACCCGCGGGTCGCCGATGCCCTGCTCCTCCAGCAAGCGGACGAGGCGGTCCCGGGCGCGCTGCGAGGTCAGCCCGGCGCCGGCGGCATCAGACGCCATGGCCAGTCTCCGGCAACGAGTCATCCAGCCAGCGCCCCACCGTATCGATGGCATCAAAGCGCGTCAGATCCACCTGAATGGGTGTAACCGAGACATACCCCTCACGCACCGCATGGAAATCGGTCCCGGGGCCGGCATCCTGCTCGGGACCGGCCGGCCCGACCCAGTAGATCGGCCGGCCACGCGGATCCTCGTCCGCGATCATCGGCTCGGCCCGGTGCCGGTGTCCCAGCCGGGTCGATTGCACCCCGCGGATCTCGTTGCGCGGCAAATCGGGGACATTCACGTTCAGGATAGTTGCCGCCGGCAGCGGCACGCGATGGATACGATCCAGCAATTCAACCACAACGCTTGCCGCGGCCTCGTAATGCCGCAGTTCCGTCCCGACCAGAGACACCGCAATCGCCGGGAGCCCCAGGAACCGCCCCTCCATCGCTGCCGCCACGGTGCCGGAATAGAGCACATCATCCCCCATGTTCGCACCCGCGTTGATACCCGAAATCACGACATCGGGTTCCTGTTGCAGCAACCCCGTAATCGCCAGATGAACACAATCCGTCGGGGTCCCGTCGACCTGCACATCGCCCCCGGCCAGATGCCGGGTGCGCAGCGGCCGCACCAGCGTCAGGCTGTTACTGGCACCACTGCGATCGCGATCCGGGGCCACGACCGAAACATCCGCGATTCGACGCAGGTGGTTCGCCAGGCACTGGATGCCCGGGGCGTGGATTCCATCGTCGTTGCTTACCAGAATGCGCATGCAGGAACAGGCCGTTGAGCGAGCTATCAATATACTGGAAACAGACAGCAACTGATCACCTCTCTCATCCACGGCCGCGCGCAATCGCGTCCGCCCCCCGAAAAATGCGATTATCCTGCCATGAACTCCGGGGACGATCCCAACGATTCCGACGAATTCCTGCAGGCCATCGGCCATGTACGCCGACTGCACAGCGATCGGGCCGACGTGCACCCGCCACGACCGCCCGCGCGCGCGCTCCAGCGCGATGCCGACGAAGCCCAGGCCCATGCCGACTGGCTTAGCGACCCGCTCGGCACGACCGACCTGCAACCCGGCGACGAACTCCGCTTTGCGCGTCCCGGCATCAGTCAGCGTGTGTTTCGCAAGCTGCGCGGCGGCCACTATCGTATTCAGGACGAGCTTGACCTTCACGGACTGTTCGCCGACGAGGCCCGCCGCGCCGTCGGGATGTTCCTGGATGACGCCCGCTGCAACGGCGCCCTCTGCGTGCGCATCGTGCACGGCAAGGGTCTGCGCTCGCGCCAGCAGGGAGCGGTGCTCAAGGGACTGACCGACCACTGGCTGCGCCAGCGCGATGACGTCCTCGCCTTCTGCTCCGCACGACCCGCCGACGGCGGCACGGGTGCCGTTTACATCCTGCTCAAACGCCCGCGGAACCCCGGCACCAACCCACGCTGAAGGCCGAGCGAACACGGCCGGTTCAGACCCCGCGCTGCAGCCGGGCGTGCCGGGTCGACAGGCTCCTGGCCGCGGCGCCAGTCGGTTCGCATTTTGTGATCTGCTTGCTTAGACTTGGTCTTGATTTCAATGGGCGGCGTATGTGATCCGCATGTGGATGCACGCGTGATTTCTGCACGCCGACTCTTGCATTTATCCCGTAACCGGCCCAGTATCTGTACAAGTCTTGTACAAGCTTAAGCACGCAACGCCCACAGCACTGCGAGGAATATGTCATGAAGAATCGAAATCTTGCCCCCCTGGCCCTCGGCCTGCTGGCATTCACCCTTGGCAGCGGTTCCGCGAGTGCCGGCGGTTCGATGCCCCAGCTCAGTCAGGAAGACCTCCAGGAACGCATCGCGGCCAATCGCGAGGCCATCCAGCAATTCGCCCAGTCCCTGCAGGGCGAACTGATGTCCGCCATGCAGTCCGGTGGCCCGACCGAGGCAATCCAGGTCTGCAACGAACGCGCGCCGGAGATCGCCCGCGACATCTCCGCAGAGACCGGCATCGATATCGGACGTACCAGCCTCAAGCTGCGCAACCCGGATAACGCCCCGGATCGCTGGGAGCGACTGACCCTCCAGGGCTTCGAGGCCCAGCATGCGGCCGGCATGCCCGCGGCGGACCTGCCGCCGCGCTATGGTGTGGTCGAGTCGGACGAAGGCCAGCCCGAGTTCCGCTTCATGGCCGCCATCCCGACCGGCGGGGCCTGCCTGGTCTGCCACGGCTCCAATGTCAGTGGCGACGTCAAGCACGCCCTCGAACGCCTGTACCCCGACGATCAGGCCACGGGCTACAGCGAAGGCCAGGTGCGCGGCGCGTTTACCATCACTCAGGAAATGTAACCGCGCCCCGCATACAGCCTGACAAGGGCCGCCTTCGGGCGGCCTTTTTTCGTTCGCGACCGGCATGCGGCGACACCGGGCTGAATACAAAGGCATCCGATCGTGCTATTTTCATGCCATACCCGCTGGGCAGCCCCTGCACCAACCTTCGTACCAACCCCATGCCATGACGCGAACGATTGACGCCGAACTGCTTGCCCTCGCCGTGGATGCCTCCAACGACGGCATCGTCATCGCCGAACGTGAGGGCGACGACAACATCCTCATTTATGTGAACCACGCATTCGAGGAGCTGACCGGGTACCACTCCGAAGAAATCCTGTATCGCGATTGCCGATTCCTGCAGGGCGACGACACCGATCAGGAGGCACGCCATCAGATCCGCGAGGCCCTCGCGGAAAACCGCCCCTGCCGGGTCACCCTGCGTAATTACCGCAAGGACGGCCGACTGTTCTGGAACGAGCTGTCCCTGACCCCGGTATTCAACGACGAAGACCGCCTGACCTATTACATCGGCATCCAGAAAGACATTACCGACCGGGTCGAGGCCGAGCAACGCGCCGAGCGCGCCGAACGCCAGCTCAAGAGTTCGGCCTGACGCCGCCGCACGGCCGCTTCAGCCGCCGTTACCGCGCGCCACGCAGATGGCATCCAGTACACCGGTGGCGTACTCGCCCGGCCCCAGCTCCAGCGCAAGCAACAGATCATTCCCCTCCCAGTGCCACGCAACCGCGGCCGGGACCATGCGCAACGGCCGCCGCGCCGCCTTTACGTCGGCATTCGCAAGCCCCGCTGCCAGTACCGGCTCGCGCTCCGCAATACGCGCCTCCAGCGCCTCCACCTGACCTCCGGTCTGCATCGCGCCCCGCCCCCACAACGGACCGGTGGGGTGCACATCCAGACGCGCGACACGGGCCTCCAGTTCGGCATCCACCTCGGCCACGGCGAACACACTCCCGGAGCCCTCCAGGTTGGCGACATCTCCCGCCAGTAGGCGGTCCCAGTCGCCCCGGCGTACACGCTCGGCGAGCACCGCGTTAAAGATCGCCGAGCGCGCCGTCGACAGCAGAAGGCTGCGTTGATTGCGACTGCGCGGGGCGCGCCCGCCGTCCAGCCAGGCCCGCGCCCGGGCCAGGTTGTCATGCCCGAACCGCTGGACACCAAAGTAATTGGGCAAACCGCCGGCACGGATGGCCGCCAGAATGGTCTCGGCGGCCGCCCGGTCGCCGTCCACGTCGGCCAGTCGAATCTCGAAGCGGTTACCTCGCAGGTGACCGGTACGCAGCTTGCGGGCATGCCGCACCGCGGACAGCACCCGCATTGTCCCCTCCTCCCCGGCAGCAACGCGCGCCGCATTCCATGCCTCCGCGCCGCGGACCCAGTCCGGCTCGGTCTCCGTCGGGCACTGCACGCTGAAGCACTGCCGGGTGACGGCATGCCGATCCTTGCGCCCGGCGTAGCTCACACGCCCCCGCCCGACACCGGACTCCCGCGCCAGCCAGACCGCGACATCCTCGCTGTTCAGCAAGGTCTTCTCGATCTCCAGCCAGACGTGTTCCCCCACCCCCTCCGGCACCGTGGCGGGCAGCTCCTCGACTCGGAAGTCCTCCGGGCGCCCCTTGACGGTCGCAACCAGCGGCGGCTGCCACGGATACGGCGTCTCCAGCCCGCGCGCAGCGGCGCTCATCGCGCCGGCCCCGGACGGGCGACATCATCCCGCACGTAGACCGGCTGGGCCGCCTCGGGCGCTACCGCCTCGCCTCGCTCCCAGGCATCCACCGCCAGCAGCGCTACATCGTGTGCATCGGGCAGGGCGCTTGCATCCACCTGACTCGCCACAAGGCCCAGCGCCGGCACCCGATCGGGATACGCGGCAAAGGCCGAACCCAGCGCGAACCGCCCACCATCCGGCCATTGCGGCTGCAACAGCGCCGGCGCCTCCACCTGCTCCGCGCCCGGCAACACACGTTCACCCTGAACCGGACACAGCGTCCAGTACACCTCGCCCATGCGCGCATCCAGCCCGGCCAGCACCGCCGTCGGTCGCACCCCGCCGCGCAGCGCCTGCTGAGCCAGGGCCTGCAGCGTGGAGACCGGGACTACCGGGCGGTCCAGCGCAAAGGCGATGCCCTGGGCCACGCCCAGCCCCAGCCGGACGCCGGTAAAGGCCCCGGGGCCCCGCCCGACGGCAACGCCGTCGAGGCTGCTGCGGGCAATGCCGGCCGCCGCCAGCAACTGCTCGATCTGCCCCAGGATCAACTCCCCATGGCGGCGCGCTGCGCGCTCGCGCAGCGCATGGATGGCGCCGTCCAGATACAGCGCGGCGGAGCACTGTTCGCTGGCCGTCTCGATGGCGATCAAACGCATGCGTCCCGCTCCCGTGCCTGGGCCAGGAAGCGCAGCGCGGCGGCCGGTTCCCGGGTTCGGTGAAAGGCCGGCAGACTGGCCAGGAACCGGCGCCCGTAGGGCTTGCCGGTCAGACGCGGATCGCACAGAGCCAGGATGCCGGCGTCATTCGCATCCCGGATCAGGCGCCCGGCCCCCTGCTTCAGGGCCAGGACCGCCTGCGGCAGGGTGAATTCCATAAACGGCGAACGCCCCTCCGCCTCCAGCGCCGCGGCCCGCGCCTGCAGCACCGGGTCACTCGGCGATGCGAACGGCAGACGGTCGATGATGACCACGGACAGCGCCTCGCCGCGGATATCCACACCCTCCCAGAAGCTGTGCGCACCCAGCAGCCAGGCGCTGCCCGACTCGCGAAAACGCGCGAGCAAATCGCCCCGCGGCTGTTCGCCCTGCACCAGCAACTCGCGACCGGGCGGCAGCTCGGCCCGCAGGATCGCCGCAGCCTCGCGCAGCGCGCGATGGCTGGTAAAAAGGAAAAAGCCCCCGCCCGGATTATCGCGCAGCAGCGGCCGGGCCCAGGCGATACAGGCCCGGGTATAGCGCGGATCATTCGGATTCGGGAGCGGTGGATGCGGGTGCACCAGACAGGCCTGCCGCGGGAAATCGAACGGGCTGTCCAGGCGCTCGCTGGCCACGTCCGCCGGCAACCCCAGGCGCCGGGCGGCATGGCCAAAGTCATCCCCGACCGCCAGGGTCGCCGAGGTGAATACCCAGGCCGCCGGCCGCGCCGCGCGGCGCTGGGCCAGCGGACGGGCCGCATCCAGCGGCGTCCGGTGCAGGATCAGGCTCTGGCTGAAACGCTCCGCCCAGGCCACGGTATCCGGGCTGTCCTCGCGCCATTCGCGCAGGCGCTCCAGCAGCTGCGCGCTGCGTGCGCGCAACTGCTCCAGGCCCGGGGCCCTGGGTGCTGCGGCCGCGAGCGCGTCATGCGCGAAGCCAAGGCATGCATCCAGGCGATCCAGCAGCGGATCCAGCGCACCCTCCGGGTTGATCTCATCCCAGCTGGAACGCCCCTCCCAGGCCTGTGAAGCGTCCAGCAGATCACCTGCACAGGCCTCCAGCTCCGCGATTCGCTGGCGAATGTCCAGCATTTCCGGCGCATGCTGTTCCTGCTCGCGCCGCGTATCCCGCGCCAGCTCCTTCAAGGCCCGCGTGCCCACCGCGACACCGAAAAAGGAACCCGCGATATCAGGCAGCTGATGGGCCTCGTCCACGATCACCGCATCCACTTCCGGCAGCAGTTCGCCGAAGCCCTCTTCCTTCAGTGCCATATCTGCCAGCAACAGGTGATGATTCACTACCACCACATCCGCCTCCTGAGCGCGCTTGCGCGCCTGCACCACGAAGCAGTCGTTGTAACTGGGACACTCCCCCGCGAGGCAGTTGTCCACGGTAGAGGTCACCTGCGGCCACAGCGGCGAATCCTCGGCCAGGATACCCGCCTGACCGAGGTCGCCGGTGCCACTGGTACGCGCAAAGCGCTGCAGCGCCTCGATCACCGGCAGACGCTCGCGCTGAACGGAACCGCCCCTGGCACCGCCGGCCTCGGCGGCCGCCAGTTCCAGCCGGTAATGGCACAGGTAGTTGGCGCGCCCCTTCAGCAGTGCCGCGCGCGGGTGGTACCCGAGGGCCTCGCAAACCACGGGCAGGTCACGCTCGAACAACTGGTCCTGCAACGTCTTGGTCCCGGTCGAGATCAGAGCACGCCGGCGCGATTGCAGGATCGGCACCAGGTAGGCGAAGGTCTTGCCGACGCCGGTGGCGGCCTCCACCAGCAGGGCACCCGGCGCAGTCACCAGGGCGTCCTCCACGGCCAGCGCCATCTGCTGTTGCGGCGCACGCGGGCGGAAGCCCTCAACAGCCTCGGCGATCGCGCCCTCGGGGCTTAACGCGCGCACCGCCGGGGACACGGCGGGAATCGGGTCGGATGCGTCAGACAATCTCGGCTTCCAGCCGCCGGATGGCCTCACGCGCCTCCTCGGCGCCGCGCGCGTCCCCCTGAGCCTCGCGGGCTTCCAGCATCACCCGCCAGTTGCGCAGGGCCAGGTCGCGATCGCCCGCCCCGGCCATCTGCAGGGACCGTGCGGCCAGGCGTTCGGCCTGCTGGAAGCGCTGCTGGTCCAGGCGCAGCACCGCCATCTGGTGCCACAACCCAGCGTCGCGCGGGGCAATCCGGAGCGCACGCTCCAGCTGCTGCTCCGCACGCCCGGTGTTACCTGTCTGGCGGGCCGATTCGGCCTGCTGTGCCAGATTCAGGGCAGCTGCGGGGGTTCTGGCGACCTCCGGCTCCGGAGCCGGGGCCGCATCCCGCTCATCCGCATCGGGGCCGCTGGATCGGGGCTCCGGCATCGATCGAGGTTCCGGCGCGGGTGCCGTCGCATCCCGGGGGGCGGGGGTTGCGCAGGCCACAAGCACAAGAGCCAGCCCGAGTACGGCGAGCCCCTGTACCGGCGCCACGCAGCGCCGCCAAAGACCCGCGCGGGCCACGGACCCGACGCGGGCAACAGATCGGATGTTGCGGAAGGTCTTCACCGGAATAGCCTCTCAAACCAGCCCTGCTGGCTGGGGTCATGACTCAGGTCGCACTCGGCGCGTCTCTCGGGGCCCGAATTCTGCCAGAACGGCAGCGTCTTCACCGCCTCACAGGCATGGTCGTCGTTATCCACTCGCAGGCCGGAGGCCAGGTCCACGCCCCGATAGTCGATCCCGGGGTGTCCTTCCAGACGCAGGGACTGCACACCAATGCCGGCCATGATTTCCGCCCAGACCGGCGCTGCGGAAACCCCGCCGGTCAGTCCAGTGGCTCGATTGTCGTCCATCCCCAACCACACCACCGCGACGTGGCGATCGTCGAAACCGGCAAACCAGCTGTCACGGAAATTGCTGGTGGTGCCCGTCTTGCCGGCGACGACCTGGCCATTCAGCCGGGTATCGATGCGACGCCCGGTCCCCTCGCGTGTGACGTCATGCAGGGCGTGGGTCAGCACACGCACCGAACCGTCTGCAACGGCCCCCTGCAATGCCAGTCCGTAGTGCGAGAGGACTTCATCATTCTGGTCCAGAACATCGCGGATCACCCGCGTCCCGGTGGCATACCCCCCATTCGCCAGCGCCTGATACAAACCCGCCACCTCCAGCGGCGACAGCTCGATCGCGCCCAGCGCCAGCGAGGGCAGCGGAGCCGGATTGCGCTGCAAACCCAGGGTCTGCAACAGGCCAATCAACTGGGAAACGCCGATGTCCTCGGCCAGCCGTACCGTCGCCACGTTGTAGGACTGAACCAGGGATTCCCAGGCGGTGACCGGCCCGCGATGCTCACGATCGAAGTTACGCGGCGTCCAGGGTTCTCCATGCGGCAACTGCAGGGTCAGCGGGCTGTCATCCAGCAGCGTGGCAAGGGTGTAGCGATGCGGATTGGTCAGGGCCGCCAGGTAGACAAAGGGCTTGAGCACCGAGCCGACCTGCCGCTGTGCCTCGACCGCGCGGTTGAAGCCCGGGTATCGCGGATCGCGGTCCCCGACCACCCCCAGCACTTCGCCCGATTGCGGATCGGTCACGACCGCAGCGGCCTGCAATCCTTCCAGGCGCCCATCCTGCCCGCGCTGGCGCACCACCTGGTCCACCCCCCGAACCAGGCGTTCCTCCAGACGCAGCTGGACAACCGGATCCATGGTAGTGAAGATACGCAGTCCCTCGCTGCGCAGGTCCTCGTCGGCATAATCGGCGCGCAGCTCGCGGCGCACGAGATCCAGGAACGCCGGGAACCGGCTGCGCCCGCCCGGCATCACCGGGGACACATCCAGCTCGGTCGCCAGGGCACGATCGACCCGTTCGCGCTCCGCCAGGCCAGTGTCTGCCATCGCCTGCAGCACCCGGTCACGGCGCTGCCGCGCCCGCTCCGGAAAACGTCTGGGATCGTAATAGCTCGCCCCGCGCGCCAGCCCCACCAGCAGCGCAAGCTGATCCAGACGCAGCTCGTTCAACGGGCGCTGATAGTAGAAATGTGCGGCCTGGCCAAAACCGTGGATCGCGCGTTCACCGGCCTGCCCGAGGAAGACCTCATTCAGATAGGCCTCGAGGATCTCGCGCTTGTCATAGCGATGTTCCAGCAACAAGGCCATCACCGCCTCGTTCAGCTTGCGCGTCAGCGTCTGGTCATGGGTCAGGTAGAAATTCTTCACCAGCTGCTGGGTCAGCGTACTGCCCCCCTGCACCGTGCGGCCGGCACGCAGATTGGCCACCATGGCACGCCCGATACCGACCGGGTCCAGCCCGCGATGGGACATGAACCGGCGGTCCTCGATCGCCAGCAACGCCACGATCAGCTCGCGCGGCACCTCGTCGATATCAACCAGGATGCGATCTTCGCCATGGGTCGGATAGATACTGCCGATCAACAGCGGCTCCACCCGCATCAAATCCACATTGCGCCCGCTGGACAGGTCGCTGACCGATTGCACCCGGCCGTTGGCCAGGCGCAATCGCACGGAGTGGGCCGGTTCCGGGTCATCGCCGAACACGAACGGGCGCGTGGTGAGGCGTGCACGGGAACCGTCGATGTGAAACTCGCCAGGGCCCGCCGCGTCAGGGGTCTCGCGATAGTTCAATGCCCGCAATTCCGTCTCCAGTGCCGCAGCGGTCAACGGCCGGCCCGCATAGAGTTCCAGCGGACGGGCGTAAACCCGGGCCGGCAAGGCCCAGCGCTGACCTTCAAACCGTTCGCGGATCTCACGGTCAAGCTGATGCACATATACGGCGCCCACCGCAACGCCAGCGAGCACCAATCCGGTCAGGACCCAGCCTCCGGCACCCAGCAGGCGCCAGATACGGCCTCGGCGAGACGGACTGCCGTTGCGGGAACGGGAAGACGATTTTCGTGGCATGGACAGGGTCGAACCGGGTGACAGAGACGGCTGCAATGGTAACCTGACCCGACAATGAAAACGGGTGCACAGCCGTCAATTCCGGGAAAACCCCGACCGCTTCCGAACGACGCTCGCCTGCGGAGACCCCATGAGCGAACTGGAACTGCACCACCAACGCCTGCGCAACCTGGTCGAGGGCATGGGTTTCCCGGCCCCGGCCCCTGACCCTGCGAGCGTTCGCAGCATCGAGACCCACATCTCCACCGTCATCCTTGCGGGCGACTCCGCCTACAAGTTCAAGAAACCTCTGAACCTCGGCTTTCTGGATTTCACCACGCTGGAGGCTCGCCGCGAGTTCTGCCACACCGAGCTCGCGATCAACCGACGCCTGGCCCCCCAGATCTACCTCGCCGTCGTCACGCTCAACGGCGACCCGGCGCAGCCCGTGCTCAACGGCACCGGTCCCGTCCTCGACTATGCGGTACACATGCGTCGGTTTGACCGCAAGCGCCAGCTGGACCGACTACTGGACGCCGGACGCCTGCCCAGCTCGGCGATGGAGGCGCTGGGGCACTACATCGCGGCCTTCCACGAACGCACCGAGCGCAGTGACGAGCACGCCGAATTCGGCACTGTCGAGGCCGCCACCCGGCCGATGCTCGATAACTTTCCGGCCCTGACCGAGCACGTACACGGCTCCGCCGACCGTGCCCGGCTCGAACGCCTGGAACGATGGACCCAATATGAAATCAATCGGCTGCGGGAACTTATTGAGAAACGACGTGACCAGGGCTTCGTGCGTCACGGCCATGGCGACCTGCACCTGGGCAACCTGGTCTATGTGGACGACCCGGCTATCGACGAGCCCGTCCCCGTGGCCTTCGACGCCATCGAATTCGACCCCGCCCTGCGCTGGATCGACGTGATCTCCGAGATCGCCTTCACCACCATGGATCTGCTCGCGCGCCAGGCCCGCGCCCACGCCTGGCGCTTCCTGAACGCCTACCTGGACGCCCGCGAGGACTTCGACGGCCTGGCCCTGCTGCCGCTGTACCAGGTCTATCGCGCGCTGATCCGTGCGAAGGTCGCGGGCATCCATGGCGCGGAGAGCGGACTGACCTCGCATGACCAGGCCACGCACCGCGCAGAGATGGGCCGTTATCTGGCGCTCGCCGAGCGCCTCGCCGAACCGCGCACCCCGCGCCTGATCCTGATGCACGGCGTCTCCGGCAGCGGCAAGACGGTCATCAGCACCCAGGTGCTCGAGGCGCTTGGCGCCATCCGCCTGCGCTCCGACATCGAGCGCAAGCGTCTTTCCGAAGCGGTGTCCTACAGCGAATCGGCGCGCGCCGAGATCTACGCCCATCTCCATCGGCGCGCCGAGGCGCTGCTCGCCCTCGGTCTGACTGTAGTGGTCGACGCAACCTTCCTGACCCGGGCCCAGCGGGCGCCTTTCCAGACACTGGCCGCCACTCGCGGGGCCGGCTTCGCCATCGTGGCCTGCCACGCCAGGGAGGACATCCTGCGCCAGCGCCTTGCGACACGAACAAGGATGGGAAACGATGCCTCCGATGCCGGCATTGAGGTCATGCAACATCAACAACCGCAACAGGAATGGCCAGGCGCGGACGAAGGCTGCATCGAGGTCGCACCCGACACACCACTGGACCCGGACGCCCTTGCCCGGCAACTCCTGAAACCCGTCACGCCCTGATGCCAGCGCTCACCAGTGTTTCCCAGAAACCACAATCACTTTTACCCATCACAAGACCCGGCGCGCGCCGACACCCGGCGGCGTATCCCGGCAGACCAGGAGTCCGCATGTATTCAAGTCGTCCCGGCATCCGTCACCGCCTCCGTCACGGGGCCACCGCGCTGGCCACCGCGGCTGTTCTGAGCACGGGCAGCGTTCAGGCCGATGCCCTGCTGCACTACGTTGACGACGAGGGGCTGGAAAGCCAGATCCTGGTGCGCGGCGACATGGTCCGCATGGAGTTGAACGAGGCCGTCAGCGGGACGTCGGGCTACATGCTGTTCGACGCTGGCAATGACCGGCTCACCGTAGTGGACGATCAGGAACAGACCTACACGGCCCTGACCCCGGAGGTCATGGACCAGCAAATACGCGCGATGACGGACATGGTGAGCGAGCTCCGGGAGCAAATGGAACAGCTCCCGCCCGAGGTTCGCGAGCAGCTGGAGCAACAGCTCGGGATCGGGTCGGAGGGTTTCGAGGCCGACATCCGCACCCGCGCCACCGGCGAGACGCAAGCGATCGGGGATTTCGTCTGTGACCAATACGAGGTGCTGGTTTCCGGTCAGGCCCAGAGCACCGTCTGCGTAGCGGAACCGGGAACACTGGGACTGGGGTCCGAGGACTTCGCCACCCTGGGGGCCCTGATGGGCCGGCTATACGAGCTCTCCCTGCAGGCCCTGGAGGCGGGTGGACCCATGGCCTCCCGGATGGGTGCCTCGCTGCTGCCACGGGTCGACGGCGTCCCGCTCGAGGTCAGCGAACGTGATGGCGTCACCACGCGCCTCGCGGGGAGCTCCAGCGACGAGCTGAGCCCGCAGTTGTTTACCATCCCCGACCGCTATGAAGCGCGCGAGCGGTTCTGACAATCCCCCGCCGCGGCTGCGGCTCACGCTACTTGCTGGTGCGGGCGCGCTTTTCCTGACTGCGTGCAGCTCGGGGCCGGAACCACGCTCGACCACACCACAACCCCTGGCCGGCCCGGAGCCAACCTCTGACGGCCCGTCAAGCCCGGCCCCGGAAGCCGCGCTGGCGCGCTCCGAGGTTGTCCTGACCGCGCTCGGTCACCTCGACACCCCCTACCGCTATGGCGGCACCGATGCCTCCGGGCTCGACTGCTCGGCGCTCGTGCAGCGTGCCTACCGCGAGGCCGGCCGCAGCGTCCCGCGCACCACCCGCGAGCAGGCCCGCGCCGCTACCCGTCGCGCCGGTGCGCCCCGCCCGGGTGACGTGGTGTTCTTCGCCATCAACGGGAATCAAATCGACCACGTCGGAGTCTACGTGGGAGACGGTCGCTTTGTGCACGCCCCCAGCGCCCGCGGGCAGGTTCGCATCGAACAACTCGACAACCCCTATTGGCGACCGCGCACGCGTTTCGCCGGCCACTTCTTTGACTGACACCCCGCCCGGGGCCCCATCCATTCAAGAGGAAGGAACCATGAACGTATTCACACGCCATTCCCTCGGCCACACACTTCGGCGCACGGCACTGGCCGCCGTGCTGGGTGTGGGCCTGGCCGGTTCGGGTGTTGCCGGCGCCTACGAGACCATTATGGAGACCGACGAGCGCGTGATCTTCAAGACCGAGGGCGAATTCGATTTCTACTTCGAAATGGTCGAGGAGGCCATTGCCTCCGAAGGCCTCGTCATCAACAACGTTGGTCACATCGCCAACATGCTGGATCGCACCGGCGGCCACGAGAAGGGCGAAGGGATCTACCTGAACGGGCGCTCGGTGGACTTCTGCAGCGCGACCTTCTCACGCGCCACGATGGAGGCCGACCCGCACAACATGCTGTTTTGCCCCTACATTATCACCGTCTATGAACTGAGCGCCGAACCAGGGACCATCTACATGGGCTACACCCCGGTACCGGAGATCGGCGATGAGGAATCGAAGCAGAGCCTGCGTGACGTCAACCAGTTGGTCGAGCGCATCGTGAAGGAGGCCCTCGCCTTCTGATCGCGCCTTCCGAGCTGCGGGCGAACCAGCAGGCCCGGCCGCACGCGGCACCAAAAAAACGCCCGGGGCATGCCCGGGCGTTTTTTCTGTGCAGACCGCCACCGGAAAACACCGCTGGCATTACCTGTGCACTCAGGGCGTCAGGTCTTCCTCCGCACCTTCCTTCTTCACCGGCAACAGCACCTGACGGTCTACCCCCAGCATCAGCGCCGCGGTGGCGGCGATGAAAATCGACGAGTAGGTCCCGACAATCACGCCGATGATCAGGGCGATCGAGAAGTTCTGCAGGGCCGCCCCGCCAAGGAACAGCAGCGCGAACAGCACCAGCAATGTGGTGGTACTGGTCACGATCGTTCGCGCGAGGGTCTTGTTGACCGCATGGTTCATGACCGCCTCGGTACCCTTCTTGCGCTGGATGCGGAAGTTCTCGCGTATTCGGTCGTAGACCACGATGGTGTCATTCAGCGAGTAACCAATCACGGCCAGCACGGCAGCCAGCACCCCGAGATCAAACTCCAGCTGCAACAGCGAGAAGATGCCCAGGGTGATCACCACGTCGTGGATCAACGCGAGCACGGACCCGATCGAAAAGCGCCATTCAAAACGTACTGCCACGTAGATCAGGATGCCGGCGAGCGCATAGATCATCGCCAGCCCACCCTGCTCGCGCAGTTCCTCGCCCACCGCAGGCCCGACGAACTCCACTCGGCGCAAGTCGGGATCATCCGGCCCCCCGTCACGCAGCGTGTTCAGTACGCGGTTGGAGAGCAGCGCCGCGTCATCATCGTCCTCGGTTGGCGGCAGCCGGATCAACACGTCACGCGAGGTGCCAAAGGTCTGCACCTGCGCGCCGGAGAACCCGCCATCGGCCAGCGCCTCGCGGATCGGGTCCAGCTCCACCGCTTCGGGGTAGCCGACCTCGACCAGCGTACCGCCGGTGAAGTCGATCCCGAAATTGAGCCCGCGGGTGGCGAGCATCGCGATCGAGGTCAGAATCAGAATCAGCGAGATCACAATGGTGATCTTGCGCTTGCCGAGGAAATCGATATTCGAATCGGCGAAATTCAAATGCGGAAGCATAGTCTTATCTCCGCGCTAGATGGCGAGGCGCGTCAGCCGACGCTGGCGCCCGTAGGTCAGGTTGACGATGGCGCGGGTCACGATGATGGCCGTGAACATCGACGCGATGATTCCGATCGACAGCGTGATGGCAAAGCCCTTGATCGGGCCGGTGCCGAACAGGAACAGCACCAGGGCCGCAATCAGCGTTGTCACGTTGGCATCCGCAATGGTGGTAAACGCGCGGTCGTAACCCGAGGCGATCGCCGCCTGGGGTGACAGGCCATTACGCAACTCCTCGCGTATTCGCTCAAAGATCAGAACGTTGGCATCCACCGCCATCCCCACCGTCAGCACGATACCCGCAATCCCCGGCAGGGTCAGGGTCGCCTGAAGCATCGACAGTACCGCGACAATGAACACCAGATTCAGGGCCAGCGCCAGGTTCGCGAACAACCCGAACACGCGGTAATACAGCACCATGAAAATCATGACCGCAATGAAGCCGATCACCACCGACTGCATGCCGCGGTCGATATTTTCCTGGCCCAGGCTCGGCCCGACCGTGCGCTCCTCCACAATGGACATGGGTGCAGCCAGCGCACCGGCACGCAGCAGCAGCGCGAGGTTGCGGGCCTCGCGGGTACTGTCGAGGCCGGAGATCTGGAACCGACGCCCCAGCGGCTCATTAATGCGCGCGACGTTAATCACCTCTTCGCTGCGCGAGGTCCGCATGACCTGCTCGCCATCTTCCTCCACCGTCTCGGTGGTGGTTTCGATGAACACCGAGGCCATCAGACGCCCCACGTTGTCCGAAGTTACCCGCGAGAAGATACGCGCCCCCTGGCCGTCCAGGTTGATGAACACGGCCGGACCGCCGGTGTCCTGTGCGATACCGGAAGAGGCATCGGTGATGTACTCGCCGGTGAGCATGACCTGTCGCTGCAACAACACCGGCGTTCCGTCGCGCTCGTGATACAGGCGCGTGCCGGACGGCGCACGCCCGGTGGCGTCCGCTTCGGAGGGATCCCCGGATTCCGACACCAGGCGGAACTCGAGGGTCGCGGTCGCCCCGAGGACCTCCTTCGCCCGCGCGGTGTCCTGTACACCGGGCAGTTGCACCACAATCCGGTTTTCACCCTGCTGGGCGATGATCGGTTCAGCCACGCCCAGCTCGTCGACGCGCGACCGCAGGGTGGAAATATTCTGCTGCAGCGCCTGGCGGCGCAGATCGGTCAGGTGGTCGTCCTCCAGTGTGGCCACCATGCGGCTGGTGTCTCCGGAACCGCGCATCTCCCATTCCAGTTCTCCGCGATACTCGCGGGTGAGCCACTGTTCGGCGGCCTCGCGGCTCGCGTCGCTGGCGAACATCACGGTCAGGTCGCTGGAGCTGCGCTCCACGGTATCGAACTCCATGCGTTCGTCCCGCATGCGCCCGCGCAGCTCGTTCGCATAGCGTTCCATTGCCGTCCCGATGACGGCTTCCAGGTCCACCTCCATCAGGAAGTGCACCCCCCCGCGCAGATCCAGCCCCAGGGCCATCGGCTGCCCGTTAATCGCGCGCAGCCAGTTGGGCGTGGCCGGCGCCAGGTTCAGGGCGACGGTGTGGTTGCTGTCCAGCGCGTTGCGCAGGATCTCCGCCGCGCGTGCCTGGTCATCGGTGGTCTCGAACCGCAGCAATAGCTGGCCGTCGTCCTGTTCCTCCACCTGCATCGGCGTCACGCCCTGAGCCCCGAGGATGGTCCCCATGAGCTCGCGGATATTCGCGTCGATCTCGCCGGTAGTCGGGTTGCCGACCTGCACCGACGGGTCTTCCGGGAACAAGTTGGGAAGGGCATACAGCCCTGCCCCCAGAATGACCACTACGACCAGGGTGTAAAGCCACGCCGGATAGGAATTGCGCATATCGAGGACCTTAGAGAGACGCTGCTAGCAGAGACTGGGGGTAACACGGATTCAGGCGCACGCGCGCACTCGAATGGCTCTTGCATCGGAACCCACTCGCGCGCAAGCAAGCAGAAGCATTACCGACCGCGCACGACGCCAGGTCTCGGAAGATCCGGGGTGCCAACGCGAGCGTGTACTGAATCATGTGTTTCCCTGGGGTACTGGCGGTACACACAGACGCCGGGCCTGACCGGCCCGGCACCGCCGTTGAGCATCCTGCGGGCTGGGAAGCCGTGCGCACAGGCGATGAAGCCAGTGTAACGGCTGCAGTACTACAGCCCGACCCGCACGGGCGAGAACATCCGTCCACGCCCCCGGCGGATGCTCAGATATCCTTGAGCGTGCCCTTGGGCATCACCGAGGCGACCGACTGCCTCTGCACCACCACGTTCACGCCTTCGGCGACATCGACCTTGATGAAATCGTCACTGACTTCGGTGATCTTGCCGGCCACGCCGCCGTTGGTGACGATCTCGTCGCCCTTGGACAGCGCATCCACCATGTTGCGGTGTTCCTTGGCCCGCTTGCTCTGCGGACGGATGATCAGGAAATACATGATCGCGAAGAAAATCACGATCATGATCAGGAATTCGATCATTCCACCACCGGCGGGGGCGCCTTCCTGAGCGTGCGCTGCAGAAATCAGAAAGTCCATCGATTTACTCCATCTTGGTTTCGGAATCGGCTGCTGGCCGAGCGTAAACAGACCGCCCGTCCAACGCGAAAAATAACGCGCGGATTATGGCACAGGCGGAACCGCCATGCCGCGGCGCGCGTAGAAATCGGCCACGAACCCGTCCAGCGAACCCGTCGCGATCGCATCGCGCAGTCCACGCATCAGGTCCTGGTAGTAATGCAAGTTGTGTGTGGTCGCCAGACGCGAGCCCAGGATCTCGTTGCACTTGTCCAAGTGCTTGAGATAGGCGCGCGAGTAGTTCCGGCAGGTGTAACAGCCGCATTCCGGATCAATCGGTGCCGTGTCATCGCGAAACCGCGCATTACGGATGCGCAGCACGCCCTCGCGCGTGTACAGAAAGCCGTTGCGGGCATTACGGGTCGGCATCACGCAGTCGAACATATCCACGCCACGGCGCACGGCCTCCACGATATCCTCCGGCCGCCCGACCCCCATCAGGTAACGCGGGCGGTCCTGCGGCAGCAGCGGCAGGGTTGCATCCAGCGTGGCAAGGCGTTCATCTTCGGGCTCCCCCACCGACAGCCCCCCGATCGCATAGCCGTCGAACCCGATCGCCTGCAGGCCCGCGGCCGATTCCTGGCGCAGCCCCGGGTACATGCCGCCCTGCACGATGCCGAACAATGCCGCCGGATTGTCGCCATGCGCCGCCCGCGAGCGGGCGGCCCAGCGCAACGAAAGCTCCATGGATCGCCGCGCCTCCGCCTCGGTCGCCGGATAGGGCGTGCACTCGTCGAAGATCATCACGATGTCCGAGCCGAGCTCGCGCTGCACCTGCATCGAGGATTCCGGCGTCATCAGCACCCGGGATCCATCCACCGGCGACTGAAAACGCACCCCCTCCTCGCTAATCTTGCGCATCTCGGCCAGCGAAAACACCTGAAAGCCGCCAGAATCCGTCAGGATCGGGCCGTTCCAGTGCATGAAGTCATGCAGATCACCATGAGCGCGGATCACCTCGGTCCCGGGGCGCAGCATCAGATGAAAGGTGTTGCCCAGAATGATCTGCGCACCCAGGCCACGCAGTTCCTCCGGCGTCATTGCCTTCACCGTGCCGTAGGTGCCCACTGGCATGAAGGCCGGTGTCTCCACCGTTCCGCGTGGAAAATGCAGGCGCCCACGACGGGCCGGACCATCATGGCCCAGGTATTCAAACTTCATCGGATGCCTCGTGCGCACTTGGGGGCAGATCGGCTGGATCGCCCGGAGCCAGCCACATCGCATCGCCGTAGCTGAAGAAACGGTAGCGTTGCGCCACCGCATGGGCATACGCATCCAGGATACGCCGGTAACCGCAAAATGCGGCGACCAGCATCAGCAGCGTGCTCTGCGGCAGATGAAAGTTGGTCACCATGCGGTCAACGACCCGAAAGCGGTAGCCGGGCTGGATAAACAACCGCGTCTCGCCCTGGAACGGCTTGAGCTCGCCACCCGCGGCCGCAGTCTCCAGCGAGCGCACACAGGTCGTACCCACCGCGACCACGCGCCCGCCTCGCGCCTTGCAGGCCGCCACCGCCGCACAGGTCTCCGACCCCACCTCCAGCCACTCGGCATGCATCTGGTGGGCCCGGGTATCCTCAACCTTCACCGGCTGGAAAGTCCCCGCACCTACATGCAGGGTCACCGTCGCGGTCGCTACGCCTCGGGCCTGCAGACGCTCGAGCAGACCCGCATCGAAGTGCAACCCGGCCGTGGGGGCAGCCACGGCCCCTTCCCGCCGTGCGAAGACCGTCTGATAGCGATCCGCATCATCCGGATCGTCGGAACGCTCGATATAGGGGGGCAACGGGATATGACCATGCGCCCGCAACAATGCAAGGATATCGTCGCCATCCACCAGTGCGAGACGAAAAAACGGACCTTCACGCCCCGTCACTTCAACCCCGAAGGCGTTCGCCAGCCGCAGCCGTGTACCCGGCCTGGGTGCGCGACTGGCCCGCACCATCGCCAGCACCTGCCGCGGGGACTCGATCCGCTCCACCAGCACTTCCACCTGCCCGCCACTTTCTTTCTGGCCGAACACCCGCGCCGGGATGACCCGGGTATCGTTCAACACCAGCAGATCGCCGGGGCGCAACAGCGCTTCGACTTCGGCAAAGCCGGCATCCCGGGGATATTCGTCCTCCAGTACCAGCAAGCGGGAACCCGCCCGCTCGGGCAACGGATACTGGGCAATCAACTCCGGAGGGAGCTGGTAATCAAAGTCAGCGACACGCATGGCGCGCGATGCTATCACGCCCGGCCGACCCGGGAGACGGGACACCCGGCCCTTGTCTAACCTCTCACGTGCGCTACACTACGCTCGATCCCAATGCCGGGATGGCGGAACTGGTAGACGCGCCGGATTCAAAATCCGGTTCTGGCAACAGAGTGCGAGTTCGATTCTCGCTCCCGGCACCACCCATTTCGGGTCTTCCATCAGACCCTGATCCATACCAGGCCGGTGTAGCTCAGCTGGTAGAGCATCTGATTTGTAATCAGAGGGTCGCAGGTTCGACTCCTGTCGCCGGCTCCATATCGTATACAGCAAAAGGGCCGGCCCAAGATGGCCAGCCCTTTTGCCTGTGTGCCCTCCCGTGGGGCGCGCTTAGCGGAAGATACTCTCGTGCCGCACTTCGCTCATCTCGGGGGCCTCTGCCGGACACACCGAATCCGGATCGATCCGGGCTGCATCATTCACGAGCCCGAGCTCCGCCGCCGATGGCATATCGCTCCGCGAGATCTCCAGGTATCCCAGCAATCGCCCCATACCATTCAGAGCGCGCGCCCTGGCGATCTCCATATCATGCTGGCCATTGATGTAGGCCCTACTTGCCTCAAAGTACTCGTTTTCCGTGTCGAGCAGGTCCAGCAGGCTACGCTGACCGATACCGAACTGCTGGCGATACGCCGTGCGCACACGGTCGGATGAGTCACGATGCTGGCGCAGGAAGCGCAACTGGCTATCCAGCGAGCGGATGTCGTTGTACGCCACCGAGACCGTCTGACGCACGTTGCGACATACCGTCTCGTGCTGATCACGCGCCTGATTGAACTCCTCGGTAAACTGCCGCACCCGCGCCTGGTCAGTACCACCCCGGAACAGGTTCCAGCTCATCACCAGCAGTGCCGAGGTGTCACGGGTACGGATGTCCTCGCGCTCGAACGCGTCGTTCTCGTAGGCGTGGCGCAGACGCAGGTCCAGACGCGGGTAGAAGGCCGAGCGCGCGACGTTGCGCTGTTCCTGCGCCGCCTCCATGTTCCGCAGCGAGGCAAACATGGCCGGGTTCGTGGTGATAGCCGCCGTAAGGGCCTCCTGGACGGTGGCAGGAACTGGCTCGTCGGAGAAACTGCCGACCAGGTCCACGCGCTCATTCTCCGGCAACTCCCCTACGATCCGGTAATAGCGTGCATTCACATCGTGCAAATTCTGACGCTCGGTCAGCAGGTTGGACTCGGCCAGCGCCAGACGGCCCGAGGCCTGCTCAAGATCGACGCCCCGCCCCACGCCGCGCTCGGTCTGGTCCAAGATCTGATCGTACACCTGCTTGTGCGCGTCATAGTTCTCCTGCGCCAGTTCCACCAGGGCACGCTGGCGCTGTACATCAGCGAAGGCACGCACGGCCTCCAGTGCGATCTCTTCGGTGGTCTCGAGCAGTTCGAAGTACCGCACCCGCTGAATCTCACCCAGGCGATTGACTTCGCTCGCAGTCTCGAAGCCGTCGTACAACATTTGCGTCAGCGTGATGTCGACGCCTCGCGGATTGCGCGAAAACGAATCAAAGGCGTCGTCGTTCGAGCGCCGGCTCTGGTACCCGGTACGTGCGTTCAGATCGATCTCGGGCAGGAAACGCCCGCGGGCGCCGGATTGTTCTTCCCCGGCGGCACGGAAGGCATGCCATTGCGACTGCACATCCGGGTTCGACAGCACCGCTTCCAGCACGGCAGCGCGCAACGGTTCCGGGGCCGCGGCCTGTGCGGATCCACCCACAATCATCGCTAACGCCGCCGTTAGTGCCAGCAGCCCGCTTTTGCCGGCCGTCCGCCTTGTCACACCCGCCATTCTGTGTCCCCATATCATTCTGCGTGGAATGTTTCTGCACCACCCTGCAGCATCACCGCATCCGGACGACACTGAGCCGCACTTCAGTCCTTGCAACGATAAACCCAAGCGCCTACTCGAGCAATCATGATTGAATAAGATCACGTTTCAGAGGGAGCAATCGCACGTTCGCGCTCGAATCGCTTTTGCGTGCGTTTAATGCGCGGTGACGGCCGTGCAGTCATTCTGCACAAAGGAGCCGCAACGCCGTTCCCGCGCCCGTTTTAGATTAACAACGGGCGGCCGAGCCCCCGCTTTCAATGGCTTGTGAGGTTGGTGCCCCCTGTTCCTCGAGCCTGCGTTGCGCCCCGAATCCATCAGAAACGGTCGGGTAGAACCACTACCCGCTGCACGACGCGCCTTGTCTCGGGACGCTTGTCTCCAAAAACTGGGGACGCCAACGTGGACGTGCGATTAAACCAGCGTATCCCTGGCCTTCCACACCGGCATGGCCCATGATCCTGAGGACGGTACATCTTCATCATCACCGGAGAGCCATCGACGTGCCTGCAATCGGGCCCACCACCCCCTCCGGCCTGACCCGGTGCGCGAACCTCGTGTTCGCGCTCTTGGCCGGGGTGTGGTGGCTGAGCTCAAGCCATGCGAGCCCCGACAACCCGGGCCAGCTGGAGCAGATTGCGGCCGAACGTTACGGGCCCGAAACCGCCGAGCGCGTACGGGGCTGGCGAGCGCTGCTGGAGGCCCTCGCCAGTGAGGATGAACAGACGCAAATTGCCCGGGTAAACGAATTTTTTAATCGTCAGTTGCAGTATCAGGATGACCGCATCACCTGGGGGCAGGAAGACTTCTGGGCCACCCCTCTGGAGGCCCTGGACAAGGGCGCGGGGGATTGCGAGGACTTCTCCATCGCCAAATACGTCAGCCTGCGCAAACTGGGCATCCCCGATGAACGCCTGCGGCTTTTTTATGTACGGGCCCGCCTGGGCGGACCGGAAAGCAATCTCAGCCAGGCGCACATGGTGCTCGGGTATTTCACGGATCCGCACGAGGAGCCCCTGATCCTGGACAATCTGGTCACCCGAATTGAACGCGCGTCCCGGCGTGACGACCTGACCCCGGTCTTCTCGTTTAACAGCCAGGGACTCTGGCCTGACGGGCACGCCCAATCAGCGGCCGACCCCACGGCACGCCTGTCTCGCTGGCGCCGCGTCCTGGAGCAGCTGGACGAGTACGGCCTTGATCTCGACCCACCCATTCACTCGACCCCGGAATGAGAGCGCCGCCATGACGCTGAGAAAACAACTCTGGTTCGCCATCGCCATCATCATGCTGCTGGCGCTCCTGATCAGCATCGTCGTGAGCACCCTGTCGGCTCAAAACTATCTTGCCCAACAGTTACTGACCAAAAACATCGACAACGCCGCATCCCTCGCCCTGTCGCTCTCGCAGCTCCCCAAAGACGAAACCACCGTGGAGCTGCAGATCGCTTCGCAGTTCGACACGGGTCATTACCAGCGCATCCGGCTGATGGACCCCACCGGCGAGCTGATGATTGAGCGCCACAACCCGGCTCCGCCCGAGGGTGTACCCGACTGGTTCGTGGAGCACTTGGCCTTCGACGTGCGTCCGGGGTTCGCCCAGGTCTCCGATGGCTGGAGTTCATTCGGCACTCTGATCATCGAGAGCCAGACCAATTACGCATACGAGGCCCTGTGGGAGGGCACACTTCAGCTCGCCGCCATCTTCGCCGGCAGCTTGCTGATCATCGGGATCATTGGTTCCTTACTGCTCGGATGGCTGATTCGGCCGCTGCATCGAGTGATCAAACAGGCCGAGGCAATCAGCGAAAGACGTTTCATCACCACGGCTGAACCGCACACCCGGGAATTCCGCGCCCTGGTGCGCGCGATGAACCAGTTGTCCGATCACGTCCGCACAATGCTGCAGGAAGAATCCGCCCGCCTGGAACGGCTGGAGAATCGGCTGCAACACGATCATGTGACCGGCCTCCTGAGCCGCGAAGCCTTTCTGGCGCACTTCCGGGCTACGCTCGAGAATCGTCACGGCAGCTCAGGCGGTGGCTTTGCAGTCCTGCGCATCTCCGAACTGGCCAAACTCAATCAGACGCTTGGACACGAGGGGCTCGACCAGCTTCTGGCGCGCATCGCAGGCGTTGCCGGGCGACAGGCCAACCAGACAAGCCACGGTGCCGCCGGGCGCCTCAACGGTTCGGATATTGCGATTTTCGGTGACGGGATTGGTGACACCCGGCGTTTCGCCGAATCCCTGCTGCATGCCCTTCGCACCGAACTCAGCGCCCCGGAAGTGCCGCAATCCCTGGCACTCCGTATTGCGGCAACGCCCTTTCATCCTAATAACACAACAGCCGAAGTCCTGAGTCGAGCGGACCAGGCGCTGGCCCGTGCCGAACTGGAACCCGGCGATTCAGTCGTCGAACAACCGCCCGCCGTTGTGCCCTATTCCAGCCAACATGAATGGCGTACCGCCATCACCGAGGCCCTCGACACGCATGGCATACAGCTCGCTCGGTTCCCGGTGATCGACGCGGACCACGAGCTGATGCACCACGAGGCCCCGATGCGACTGGTGCTGGACGGCGAGTCGCGCCCGGCCGGCTACTTCATGCCCTGGGCCGTGCGCCTGGACCTGATTCGGCAGCTGGACGATACGGTGGTGGATGTTGCACTGGAACAAATCGCTCGTTCCCGCGACCGACTCGCGATCAACCTCTCAGTGGAAAGCCTGCGAAATACCGATTTCCGGCAACGCCTGGAATCTCGCCTGACGGCGGCATCCGAGGAGGCCGGCCACCTGTGGCTCGAGTTCCCGGCTCGCGGCGCACTGGCTCACCCCGCAGAACTGCGCGACCTGTGCCGTATCGCTCGTGACACGGGCTGTGTTGTGGGCCTCGAACACGCCGGTCCGGAGGCCTTCCGCTCGCATGACCTCACCGCGTTCGGACTGCATTTCGTCAAGTTGCAGGCCTCCCTTGTCCAGGGCGTCCACCGTTCTACCGAGACCCAGGCCCTGATCCGCGGACTCTGTACCCTCGCCCATTCCATCGGCATCCTGGTGATTGCCGAAGGCTGCGACCGTGCGGACGACGTGGAAACCCTCCTGGATCTCGGAATCGACGGCGTCACAGGTCGCAGTGTGATAACACCCGATGCCTGACCGACACAAAGTCCGGGTCCACCATGCGACCCGGGCCCGAACCATATACGGAGGCACGCCGTCTCAACCTTGTAGCCTGCATTCAGTTATATGCATAACCTGTTGAAATTACAAATCCACCCTCATGAACCCACCAGAAAACCGCCCTGCAGCACCCGACGCACAGCCCTCTACAAGAGGCCTTCATCATCTTCCATCAGATTCAAACGCTGCGCCGAGGCTCGAAGGTCCTTGCGTTCAAGCAGTTTCCCCTGCGCGACTTCCGGCAAGTCTGTAAATCGAATAACGCCCTTGTCCGTCAGGAGTTCTACCAGGTCTTCCAATACCCGGATTAACTCCAGATCCGAGGACTGAAGCGCCGTAGATGCCGATTCAGCATCCTCTCCCAGCAGAAATGCCCTCAATTCGGGGGCATCAACCGCCACCAACTCCGTACAATCGGCAGTCGCATCCCGGCTCACCCGATCGATCCGACCTGCTTCATCTCTTCTCACATACATTCGCAGCCTCCGGGACCATCCTCACCCACTCAGGTAACCGTGGAAACTGTCGGGTTCGGGCGACCGTCGCGAGCGAGGTTCATTCCCAGGAAGCCGCTACTGATCAATCTTCAACTGATTGTTGTCCAGAAGATGCTGGATCACATCTTCGCCCGAGCTCGCGTTACCGAAGTCGCTAAAGGACTTCCCTTCCACGCGAATCACCTGGTCGGCATTCTGCTTGTCACCATCCAGATCACCCTGGGAACTCAGGTACAGAACCGTATCCGCTCCCTCCTGTTCCGCCACGATATAGGCACCAAGGTCCGCGGCATCTTCTTCCCCTTGTAGAAGGTCTGCGATATCCAGCACATTTTCGCCATTGCCGAAGTCCTTCACCACATCCGTAGCCGGCGCATCCGTCGTTCCCTCGTCTCCCGCTTCCCAACGGAAGATATCGTCCCCGTCGCCACCAATCAGGATATCGTTTCCGGGCCCACCAATGAGCACGTCATCGCCCGCTCCACCGTACAGCACGTCATCACCATCCGTCCCGAGCAGCGTATCCGACCCCTTCGTACCAACGTTGTAGGTCTTAACGTCCGTTGTTACGTTCCCTGCCGCATCCGTCGCAGTAGCCGTAATTTCACCGGTCTCGTCGGTCGCCGGACGGATCGTTGTGGACCAGTTACCATCACCATCCGCTGTCACGGTATCGATCACACTCCCATCGCCGAGGCTAATCTCGACCTGAGAATTCGCCGCGGCCGTGCCTTCGATCTCGAATTCGCGGAATCCTACTGTGCTTTCCGGGAACTGGTCATTGGTCAGGTAGTTGACAGTTTCAATGCCTTCGCTATCGATAACCAGCGTCATTGAAGCACCATTTACAACACCACTAAATACCACCAGGTCCGTTTCTGCGCCATCGACGCCCTTCTTATCCGACCGGGTTACCGTGCCGATCATCGAACGGCCCTCCCATGGCCCTTTGTTATCCAGTCGGACCTCCCACGTCAGCTGATAGGCATCACCCACCTCAAAGTAAGCAGTCTCGTTACTGTCCGTTGTGGAAATAATCTCCAGGTTTCTCGTCGCCCTGCCGCCCGGATCCCCATCAGCGTCTACGGGAATTAACTGTCCACCTGGAATCGACTGATTCTCATCACTCGTATCAACGCTTGTACGCGAAACACCAAAGTCGTCATCACCCAGACTGCCCCAGACAGCCTCCAGCACATCCACACCCGCCTCGGAAGCCGCGGTGACACTCTCAATACTCACAGCCGTCAGCGCATCCAGCTCGGCCGTATCCTGCGCCGTGACAGTGTTGCCGTTGTTGTCGGTCGCTTCGGCATCGATGGTCAGCGGACCGTCGGTCAGGCTGCTCACATCCACATCGGCAACGCTGTAGTCGCCGTTGGCATCCACGGTCGCCGTGGCGGTGACCGTGTTGTCGTTCTGGTCGGTGATGGTGATCGCGACCTCACCACCCTCCGGCACATCCTGGCTGGTGCCGCTGATGTCCAGCGTGCTCTCACCCTCGGCCGGATCGTCCGCACTCACGGTCAGATTCG